>JAHEMR010000004.1 GCA_024643545.1 Crocinitomicaceae bacterium
GTTCCACCAAAATATCTGGCAAGAACAGTTTTAATAAGTCAAGGTAATTATCCAAGGGTCTTTTTTATGCAAAAATCAGCATTATATTCAAATCCCTCCCCAACTTTTGGTTATGATCCAATTTACTACTGCCGCAAAACCGCATTCTTAGGAACTTTCTTTTCGAAAGAAAAAGCTGTGTTTGTTTTTACTAAGCAATGTTATGCAGCAATGAGGTATCGCAGCAGTACAACTGCAGCGAAGCGGAGACTTTTAGCTTCGCTGTATCGGAATGTTGTACCGCAGGATTGCAAATCCTGCGGTACATTGTTTAAAAATAAAAAGCCCCTGACTGAAACGTCAGGGGCCTTATCTAAGCTCTTGCTGATTGATGGAAAGGGCTTAGACCGTTACTTTTGGAGCTGCGGCTAAAATTGACGCATGTGTTTCTGCGGCAAATTTCTCAAAGTTCGCAACGAACTTCTCTGCTAAACTAGCAGCAGTTGCATCATATGCGGCTTTATCAGCCCATGTATTTCTTGGATTCAATAGCTCAGTTGGAACACCTTCGCAAGCTGTCGGAAAGGCTAAATCAAAAATGGGCATTTTCTCAAAAGAAACATCATTCAATTTACCCGTTAAGGCTGCGGTAATCATTGCACGTGTGTACGACAGCTTCATACGGCTTCCAACGCCATAAGATCCGCCAGACCATCCTGTGTTGATTAACCACACATTGATATCTGTTCCTGCTAATTTATCTCCCAACAATTTCGCGTATTTCGCTGGATGCAAAGGAAGGAAAGCAGCACCAAATCCTGCAGAGAATGTTGTTGTTGGTTCGGTAATTCCAACTTCTGTTCCAGCAACTTTAGCCGTGTAACCCGACATAAAGTGATACATCGCTTGCTCCGTGGTTAGTTTTGAAATTGGAGGCAATACACCAAATGCATCTGCTGTAAGGAAAAATATGTTTTTTGGTGAACCACCGATGGATGGAACAGCAATATTGTCAATGTGATTAATTGGGTAAGAAACACGTGTGTTTTCGGTAATGAATCCATCCGAGTAATCTGGTGTCGATGATCCATCTACAAATCCAATGTTCTCCAACAATGCGCCAAAACGAATGGCATCGTATATTTGTGGCTCTTTCTCGCGACTTAAATCAATGGTTTTGGCATAACATCCGCCCTCAAAGTTAAATACGCGGCTCTCGCTCCATCCATGCTCGTCATCCCCTATCAAACGACGGTTTGGATCTGAGGACAAGGTCGTTTTACCCGTTCCAGATAATCCGAAGAAAATCGCAGTATCTCCACCCTCTCCAATGTTCGCCGAACAGTGCATGGAAAGCACATTTTTCTCATGAGGTAAAATGAAATTTAAGGCAGAGAAAATTCCTTTTTTAATCTCCCCGGTATATCCTGTTCCACCAATGAGGATCATTTTTTTCGTGAAATTCAAAATCGCAAAGTTCGCTTGACGCGTCCCGTCTATGGCAGGATCTGCCTGAAAGCTCGGAACACATACGATGTGCCATTCAGGTAAGAAGGTTTCTATTTCACTATCAGACAAACGTAAAAACATGTTGTGTGCGAATAGACTTGACCAAGGAAGTTCTGTTACCACGCGAATATTCATTCGGTATTTTTCCTCTGCACACGCCGCAACATCGCGAACGTATATATCTTTCCCGTTTAAATAGGCATTCATTCTGTCGTAAAGTGCATCGAACTGCGCTGGAGAGAATTCAATGTTGACATTTCCCCACCATACAGCATGCTCCGTTTTCTCATCGCGCACGATGAAACGATCTTTTGGAGACCTTCCGGTAAACTCTCCCGTTTCAATTGCCAGCGCACCAGTATCCGTGAACATTCCTTCACCTAGAATAATGCAATCTTCCACTAATTCAGCTGGACTCAAATTCCAAAACTGTTCGCCTAAATTCGTCAGTCCAATTGATGCTGCCAAATCTGCATTTCTCCCAAATTTTCCTTGTAATTCCATGTCCATTATTTTTGGCACAACTTTAGTTGCACAATGTTGGCACAAAATTACTCTGAGAAGCTTGATAAAAATATGATTTTCATTAGTTTTTGCTAACACTTACAAGGACTTCATGTTTAAAAAATAATTTTAAAAATTCCGTTTTTTTTACTATATTAAAGTAAGTGTCAAAGCTACACTTACCACATTCAAATCAGGAGAATTCTCCAATATCCGATCAAATATTAGTAGATTTATAAAAATTAATTTTCACCACATGATTCGCAGTATTGCTCTTTTATTTTCCGGTTTGTTCTTTGCCTTTTGCATGAATCCTTCCAAACGAAACCTTGCTCCTGTTTTTCCTGACGCGCCCAAAACGTGGTATTCGGCAGAATTTAAATCCCTAAATGGAAAACCAGTTCATGAACAAGCATTGGCTTACGAAAAATCAATCAGCTTAATTGAAAATAAAAACAACCTGCTGCCTCTTGGTAATTTGGACTTGAAAAGCGCGCATATTTCGGTTGGCGGTAATCCGACTCCTTTTCACAACGGACTCGACCGATTCATATCAAACGACCAACTTTTACGTCCAAGTTTACACGGACACGAATTGAAAGAATGGCTGAAACAATCGAACCACCAAGTATTATTTTTAAGCATTCACGCAACGAATGAAACCAAGATTGATTCCCTTGACGCGGCAATTTTCAATGAAATCCCACATCATTCAAAAGTCATTTTGTGTGTCTTTGGAGATAGTTCCATTTTATCCAAAATTCCTACTAAACGGATGGATGCCGTTATCTGGGCGAAAGAAAACCATGAAATTGCACAAGAAAGAGTGAGTCAACTTATTTTTGGTGGAATTGGAACTACAGCTGTTTTAAAAGAAAAATTATCTTCACTTGACCAAGAATTTGCAGTTGGAACCGGAATAAAAACCATTCCCAATGGGCGCTTAAAATTTAGTTGTCCTGAAGAAATTGGGATTGATTCAAAAAAATTAGCCGGTATTGATTTGATCGCGAATGAGGGAATTGAAAAAGGTGCTTATCCGGGATGTCAAATTCTTGTCGCTGTAAATGATCAAATTATTTGGCGGAAATGTTACGGCAAGCAATCCTACGACGCAAAAGCAGAAAATGTTCAACACAACGATGTCTATGACATTGCTTCTGTGACAAAAATCGCCGCGTCCACGTTGTTGGCAATGCATTTGCAAACCAAAGGAAAATACTCCCTCGACAAGAAATTAAAAGAATACATTCCTGAAGTGACTGGAAACGGACCATTTGGTGATATTTTGATTAAAGATATGATGGCACACCAATCTGGACTCACGCCTTTTATTCCTTTTTACAAGCGCACCATGCAAAATGGCGTATGGAATCCAACCATTTATAGCGAAACGAAAAAACCAGGGTTTGAACAACAAGTGGCAAATGGACTTTACATTAAAAATTCATTTACAGACTCGATGTATGCACAAATTTTAAAGTCCACGCTCGGTCCAAAAAAATATGAGTATTCCGATCTTTGCTACTATTTCACGCAGAAAATATTAGAAAAACAAATCGGTCAAAAACAACATATCTATTTAGAGGAACAGATTTATCGTCCTATGGGATTGAGACACCTTCGTTATTTACCGTTAGAGCACTTCGATAAGGCTCACATCATTCCTACAGAAAACGATCAAGCTTTTCGCAAGCAGTTATTGCATGGTTTTGTTCACGACCCAGGAGCAGCAATGCTCGGTGGTGTTGCCGGACACGCAGGTCTTTTTGCCAATGTAACCGATTTGGCAAGTATCATGCAACTGTTCCTGAATAAAGGTAAATACGCGGGAATGGAATTCTTCTCTGAATCCGTATGCAATCTATACACGAAACAACAATTCCCTGGAAACAAACGAGGTGCAGGATTTGATCGTCCAAACGCAAGCGGCGGTGGAACATGTGACGAACTTGCCTCTCAACAAAGTTTTGGCCACTCTGGATTTACGGGAGCACTTGCTTGGGCAGACCCAAAACAAAAGGTGATCTTTATTTTCCTATCGAACCGCGTGAATCCAAGTCAAGACAACTGGAAAATTCGTGACTTGAGTATTCGAACACGCATACAACACGTGATCTACCAAGCCTTGCAATAACGGTTAATTTTCATTCACGAAGAATACAGCATTGGCAATCATCAATTTCCCGTTTTCCCAAAAACCGCGGAATAATGGATTATCGATGAAATAAATGATGGAACCATTTCCATAAGATTGATATCCTGCAATGGATGCCTCCGACTGCTGTTTTTTGACACGGGAGCCAACAAATCCGTTTAAGGAAACTGCATCGTTCTTCAAATGAAATACATTATTGGCTTTGATGTTCATTGGATCTGATCCTTGACGTAACGTGTAATAGTGATCATAACCAAATGCCAATGGATTCGTTGGATCAAATTCACATTCATAAATCGCACCAGTGATGGTACTTGAAATTTGATCGCGTTCCTGTTTGGAGAAAGAAACGGGTTTCTTGATGCTGTCCGATTTATTCTCGATTGTTGCAATATCAAATCCATCCTTTCCTATAAAATCATGAACGGAATAACCTAAAACAACCAATTTGCCTCCGTTTTGAATCCATTCTTTTACTTTCGGATTTTCGGATAAAGAAATCCCTCCCTCTGGGACAAACAGAACAGTTAATTGAGGTAAGGCTTCTTCTAAATCATCGGTAAACACCAAGTGAATAGATCTGCCCATTTGACGCTCAAAGAAATGCCAAATTTCTCCTACATTCAACGATGATGTTTCTTCACCAGCCAATAATCCGATGGAATGATTTGGGATTTTTTTCACAGAAGAGGATCCAAGATCAATGCCTTCCTGCACAAAACCAGAAGCCATAGCGGTTAAATTCACCGCATTTTTATTAGCGATTTTAATCACCGTTTGATCGAAGTCCACACGTTTGTTTTCTCCACGTGGAATCAGCAATGTTCCTGGACTGTATGTTTTACCTTGCGACTTGAATCCTTTCTCGTTAAAATACACATCGAAACCAGCTTCTTGCAATTCCGTCAAAAACCGTGTTGACTTCATCGACTCCCATTCCGCTGCATACGCATAACATCCCGGCGTAGTCGCTTGATTTAACGTTGTTGGCCATCCACTGAATACCGTTCCTTTTAAGTTATTCGTCTCTACTGCCCAAGCTTCCACACCAAATGCAAATGGAAGTGTCCATGCAGTAATGTCATAGGTTAAACTATCAGACAACATCGTTTTAGGTTCAAATAAAACATTAACTAGCGTGCCTTTTTCTTGCGTCGTGTGAATCAAGACATCCCCTTGCATCAATTTAATGGTTTCAACTTGTCCATTTTGAAAATGGTAGGCCTTTGACGCAGACTCTTGCGTGGAAGTCGTAATCATCTCTACTTGAATTCCGTTCTTTTTCATCAACGCCATTAAAGGCTCCAATTTTGCTTGAGTTGACCGCAGGACATACGTTTTGTATCTATAAACTTTTAGCTTGCAAAATAACTGATACTCTTTTATCAATTTGTCCGCATTCTTAGCACTCATTTCCACCGTAGACAATCCAGTTGTGACATGATGCGACACGCGATCTTTCAAACTCAAGGTATCTCCAACCTGCGTAATAACTGCCAATCCAGCGCGACCACTTCCACCCTGTTCGTAGGTCATTCCAATACTTCCGCTATACGTAGGATAGGTATCTCCATAACTTGGATACAATAAATCAAAGATCTCTTTCGAAAAATACATCCATCCTTCTTTATCGAAATAGGAAGCATGATTCGCACCAATTTCTTTTTGAAAATCACGTTGCCAATTCGTAATTACTTCATGATACGGCTCTGCTGCCGGAGGGAAATAATAGGGTTCATTGATTCCCTGTTCGTGGAAATCAACGTGCACATGTGGCAACCATTGGTTGTAGCGCTGAACACGTTGCTCTGATTCAATTTGTGTCATCCACGCCCAATCTCGGTTTAAGTCAAATAAGTAGTGATTTGGACGTCCACTTGGCCATGGTTCTTTGTGTTCTGCTGAAAATTTATGTAGATCAGCCGGTGCATTCCCATATTGCTGATAAAAGTTTACGTAACGGTCTCTACCATCTGGATTCAAACATGGATCCATAATAACGATCGTGTTTTTCAAGTATTCGGATTTATCCGTTAATAAACGATAAGCCGTTTGCATTGCTGCTTCCGTTCCAGAACTTTCATTCCCATGGACATTGTAACTCAGCCAAACAATCGCTAATTGTTCCGAAGCAACGTGATTTTGGTGATTTTGACGGATTTCCTCGAGTTTTTTCAAATTTTCTGGTGTGCCGAAAAATGCTAAAATCAAATCTCTGTGCTCATAAGTTTCTCCGTATTTCTCCACTTTCATCATTGATGAATAAGCCGCTTGTAGTGCATGGAAATAGTCAACAACTTTATCTTGACGGGTAAAACGCGTGCCGATTTCGTATCCTAAATATGAAGTTGGCGTAAAAGTCTGCGCGTAATTGATACTTGTTAAGAGGCAAACAAGTATGGATAATAAGCGTTTTTTCATGTTCAAGATTTAAGTTGTTTAGCAATGTTTATAATGGCATCACCTTTGTAGACAACAGGAGACTCATTGGTGCAGATAATGTACCCGTCTTGTGTTGCTTTGATTTTTTTCTCGTAATTACCATATGGATCTGTGACAATCCCTAGAATATCACCTTTAAAAACAGCGGATCCATTTTGAATAAATGCTTGAAACATTCCGGAAGATGGTGCCCTCATCCATTTGCTTTCGTCTAATAATATCGGTTCACGGTCCTTAGAAATGTCGTATTTGTAATTCCGCATTCCAAGGTGTGCAATGACACGTTTCACACCATTTAGGCCTTCTTCAACCACTTGTTCCTCGATGCTATTTGATTTACCGCCTTCAAAAAGTAGGATTTTCTTTTTTCGTTTCACAATGGATTCACGAAGTGTTTTTGAAATCAAATTCGAATTCAAAATGAAAGGTGGATTGAAGATTCTTGCTAATTCGATGCTTTCTTCATCTTTAAAAACACAGCGTATTTGAGGGAAGTTATTCCGTTGCGATGCTCCTGTATGAAAATCGATGATGTAATCGCAATGTGGTGCCAATTCCTTCATGAAATGGAAGGCAAACTGAGAGGCCAATGATCCAGATGAACTTCCTGGAAAACTACGATTAAGGTCTCTTCCATCGGGCAATTCACGTTGTAAATTGAGAAATCCAAAGATGTTAAATACCGGCAAACAAATAATCGTTCCTTTCGTTGGCTTGTGTAATTTTTTTCTTAAAAATCGGCGGATGATTTCAACACCATTGATTTCATCGCCATGCAAACCTGCCATCAATAAAACAGTGGGACCATCCTCTTTCGCGCGTTCAACAATAACTGGAACTAAAATAGGGGTTCTCGTGTGCAGGTGAGCAACATCAAAATTCAATTGAAAGCTCTTTCCCGGCAAGATTTCCTGCCCTAGAATCACCATTTTTTTGTGCTGGTTTTTAACGGTTGACATTACGTTCGATGTATGATATGATTTTTCCAGCAATATCCTGCTGGGTTGTTTTTTCGATTCCTTCTAGTCCAGGTGAAGAATTCACTTCTAAAACGAGTGGCCCTCTTTCCGATTGCAACATGTCAACACCTGCTATTCCGAGTCCAACAGCTTTCGCAGCCAAAATCGCTGTATACCGTTCTTCTGTTGTTAATTCAATTTCCATGGATGAACCTCCACGGTGTAAATTTGAGCGAAACTCTCCTGGTTTCCCTTGACGCTTCATTGCTCCTACAACTTCTCCGTCCACTACGAATGCACGAATGTCTGCACCTTTTGCCTCACGGATGAATTCTTGAACAATCACACGAGCTTTCAATCCATTAAATGCTTCTAACACCGATTGAGCGGCGTTCATATTCTCTGCTAAAACGACTCCTAGTCCTTGCGTTCCTTCTAATAGTTTCAAAACGACAGGAGCCCCGCCAGCTGATGAAACTACATGTTGAACGTCTTTTGAATAGTTGGTGAATACCGTTTTTGGCAAACCAATTCCCTCTTTTGATAGCACCTGAAGGCAACGCAATTTATCTCTAGAGTGAATAATTCCCCTTGAATTAACCGCAGTAAAAACATTCATCATTTCAAATTGACGAACGACTGCTGTACCGAAAAAGGTAACGGAAGCTCCGATTCTTGGAATCACCGCATCAAATCCTTTCAAGTAACGATCTCCATAATATAATGCTGGACCCGTTTGCTCTATTTCAATGTTGCATTTTAAATGATCGATTACATGCGCCTCATGACCCATGGCTTCCGCCGCTTCAACAAGTCGACGAGTAGAATATAAAGTTGAATTTCTGGAGAGAATTGCTATTTTCATAATGCGTGTAAGGATGGATGAAGGTATTTGAGACTGGTATCTACGATGAATCGATTATTGAGTAATTTTCGACCTATTAAAATTGGAAAACGCATTCCATTGCGTTCGGTAAGAGAGAATTCCGTTTTAACAATCTTTCCACCCATGTGGATTTTTACATAAATGAAATAACGTTCCTGTGTTTGTCCAGTTGAACTCTTCACACGCTTTTTTCGGTATTCCTTAAAAAGAAAAACACGGTCGATATAAGAAGGATGTGATGCATCTAAGAACTTCACTTCAAGCACCCCATCTTTTTCTTGACAATGAGACACGTGAATACTCGAGGAGTAAGCACCGGTATCTACTTTCACCTTCACATCGCTAAGTCCGAACTCGATAAGATCAGCAACTTCGCGTCTACCAATTACAACTTTTTCTTTTTTCATGGATGAGCAACAAATTTACTTGAATAATTGTGAAAACGAAAATCGACAAGAAATCATAATAAAGCGAGGAATACCGCGTTAAGGATTGTAACTTTGTCAATATGAACTATTGGTTATTCTTCATCACTTTTATTGTTAGCAACTTAGTCTGGACGCAAAACGTTCGGATTGAAGGCTCATGTGTGGGGAAGAAAAACAAGCCATTAGAAAATGTTCAAGTAAAGGTTAAACAATACCCGAACCTTTCACTTTTGACAAATCAAGAAGGCAAATACGCCTTTGACGCAACCCTCGGCGACACCTTATTGATACAACTTTCCATTGATGATTTACGCGATCAACTTACAGTCATTGTCAAAAAAACCGAGCTGCAAATCATCCCTAAAGTGATTTTTGCTGTTTCCGAAAACAGAGAAGTGATTGTTCAATATGGATTAAATGATCCCTTCACACTTGACAAATTACCTGCCCTAAAATACACTCAAATGGTCAATGTAGAAAAGGCCTTGGTGTACTCTACTGCAGCGACTTCGAATAATGAATTGACATCCAATTACAATGTTCGAGGTGGTAATTACGATGAAAACTTGGTTTATGTGAATGGATTCTTGGTTTACCGTCCTTTTCTGACACGCAGTGGACAGCAAGAAGGAATGAGTTTTATTCACTCATCACTAGTTGAATCTGTGCGTTTTTCTGCAGGTGGATTCGATGCACAATATGGAGATCGTCTTAGTTCCGTTTTAGATATTACCTATCGCACACCTGATAGTACAAAAGCAAGTAGCACTGTTTCACTTTTAGGAATTGAAGCACATGCGGAACAATCCGTTTCACCTCGATTTAATTACATTGTTGGTGCAAGGTATCGATCTAATGGGTATTTCTTAAATTCCCTTCCGACGAAAGGGGCTTACAATCCAGTATTTGCGGATGCTCAGATTTTAACGAATTATTCACTAACTGAGAAACTAACGTTTAGTCTTCTTGGACATTTCTCATCGAACGCGTATCGTTTTAGTCCACAAACGTCTGAATCTGATTTTGGAACTGCAAATGAAGCATACCGCTTAATGATTTATTACGACGGAAAAGAAGCAACCAAATTTCAAACAGCAATGGGTGGCGCATCGTTAAAATATGTGCCAAACAAGCGAACTCAATTAGATTTTTATGTTTCTGCTTTTAATACGGATGAAAAGGAATACTTTGACATACAAGGTCAATATTACATCAATCAATTGGAAACAGATCCTTCCAAAGAACAATATGGTGATTCCATCGCTACGCTCGGTGTGGGTACGTTTTTAAATCATGCAAGAAACCGTTTAAATGCAACTATCCTCAGCGTTTATCACAACGGTTCCGTTCAATTATTCAATGGCTTCACCGATGATGCTCAGCTGCATTCACGCACCTCGACCATCAAATGGGGAGCTCAAGTGCAGCGCGATTACTTTACAGATGTTCTCAGCGAATGGCGCATGATTGATTCAGCTGGATATAGTTTACCACAAACCACCGATCAAGAGGTGACACTATATGAAACAATTAAAGGAAATTTAAATTTAACGAACTACAAGTTTAGTGGCTTTGGGCAATGGAATCTAACTTGGTCAGCAACGAAAAAAAACTATGCGGTTAATATTCTGAAAAAATTCAAAACAGATGAAGTTAAGTCCGTTCAAGAATATTCAAAAGTCATTAAGGAATCGAATAGTAAAGTGGCACTTTCTACCGGACTCAGGGCTGGATATACCGCAATTAACCATGAGCCTTATTTTACACCACGGTTTAGTTTAAGCTATTTCCCAAGGGCATATATGGTTCAAAATAACCGTATTGTGCGAAGAAATTTAAGTTACAGATTATCAAGTGGACTTTACTATCAACCACCTTTTTACCGGGAATTTAGGACATTTGACGGTAAATTAAATACGTCTGTTCGCGCCCAAAAATCGGTACATGTTGTAGCTGCTACCGATTTGTTTTTTGAAATGTGGGGCAGGGAAAAACCATTTAAATTCACGGGAGAACTTTACTACAAATACTTATGGGATGTCAACCCGTATGAAATTGAAAACGTTCGCACAAGGTATTATGCGGATAACAATGCTGTAGCTTACGCCTATGGTATGGACATGAATGTTCACGGAGAATTCGTCAAAGGAATCGAGTCTTTCTTCAAGGTTGGATTGATGCGTACACGTGAAGATATTTTAAACGATCACTACACAGAGTTCTTTAATGCCGCAGGTGAACGCATCATTTTTGGCTATAGTGAAGACCAAGTCGTTGTGGATAGCAACGTTGTTTATCCAGGATACATTCCTCGTCCAACGGATCAATTACTCACCATCGGTGCACTTGTCCAAGACCAAATGCCCGGATTTGAGCAATTCAGCGTTCAAATGGGCTTGCAGTTTGGATCAAGACTTCCATATGGACCGCCAGATTTTACGCGGTACAAAGATACTTTACGCATGAAATCTTATTTCCGAGTTGACCTTGGTTTATCCTACGATTTGTTAAAAGGTGGTAAATTGTCAAAAACATCCTTTATGAAAAAATGTGAGGCGGCATCTATATCCCTTGAAATTTTCAATTTATTGGGAATCAATAATGTCCTATCAAAACAATGGATTCAAGATGTAGAGGGGAAATACTACGCCATTCCAAATTATTTGACCTCGCGAAGATTCAACCTAAAGTTGAGCATCTCAATTTAAAGAAGGAGCAAATAGAAATTTGTTCGGGGAAACCAGTTCTGTTTTCACCGCATACATCACAATTCCAGCGGTATTCTTCACCCCTAATTTCGCCATGATATTTTTTCGATGGGTATTAACCGTATGCTTGCTTAAAAATAATTGTTCCGCAATGATTTCGTTGGTATGTCCTTCGGCGATTAATACAATGATTTCATTTTCTCTTTCAGACAAAACTACGGGTTCACAACTGAAGGAATCAAAGTCTAAATCATTCACATCAATGTTTGCTCGCTGAATCGTTTCCAATATTTGACCACAAAAAAACTTGTTCCCACGACTCGTTTCACGAACTGCATTAACGATCTCACTTAACTCACAATCCTTCTTCACATAACTTGTCACGCCTGATCGAAGTGCATCAACTAATGTTTGTGCATTTTGAGCACTTGTAACTGCTAAAAACTTAAGATTCGGATACTTTATGGATATGCGCTGAATCGAATCAATGGTGAATCCATCGGAGGTGAAATCAATTAATACGACTGTCGCTCCAAAAGTAGCAAGCTGTGCGATCAGTTCTTTTTCACTTCTAGCTTCACCTACAATGGTTACGTTCAACTCCGCAGTTAATACTGTTCGAAGTCCAAGTCTGATTAAATCATTGCTATCTGCTAAAATTAAATTCACCTTATTTAGAATTGATATAAACAAAGGTACGGGAGATTTAAAAACAAACCACAAAAATGAAGGTGTATTTTCAACAAGGTATTCACAAGTTCAATGGAAGAAGCTACCTTTGTTCAGTGAAAACAGAAATTGGACAAGATATTCAACAAGCGATTTCCTTTTTGAAACAAGGGGAAACAGTAGCGATACCAACCGAAACAGTATATGGGTTAGCCGCTGATGCAACGAATGAAGATGCCATTCTTAAGATTTTTGAAGCAAAAGGACGTCCAACTTCAAACCCACTCATTCTGCATTTCCCAAGCATTCAAGCACTATTTCCTTATGTGGCAGAATTTCCGGAAACTTTGTTAAAGTTGGCGGAACAATTTAGTCCAGGACCTCTTACCTTTGTTTTACCCAAAAGTTCTTTGGTTCCTTCCTTAATTACAGCAGGACAAGAAACAGTAGCCGTTCGTGTTCCGGAACATCCCATGACCTTAGAATTACTCCGCACAATTGATTTCCCGATTGCTGCGCCAAGTGCAAACCGTTATGGGGGCATTAGCCCAACAACAGCCGGACATGTTCAATCGCAACTTAACGGTAAAATCCCCTACATTTTAGATGGCGGGGCTTGTCAAACTGGACTGGAATCGACCATTATTGGCTTAGCCGATGGAAAAGTCATTGTGTATCGTCTCGGTGGAATTTCCATTGAATCATTGAGTGACTCTTTAGGATACGCTCCTGAAGTAAAAAACGAAATGCATCACGGTGTACGAACAAGCGGCATGGTCAAATACCATTACGCAACAGAAACACCGTTGTATTTTATGGATTCAAACCAACTGGACTTTCAAGATACAGATGGTGTTATATTATTTTCTCAAGAAAGACTTTCTTCACTTTCTATTGAGACATTCGTTTTAAGTGAAAATGGAGACATGAACGAGGCGGCGAAAAATTTGTATGCCGCACTTCACGAAATGGATCAACGTAATTACACACGCATTTTTATTGAAGAATTCCCCAACGTTGGACTCGGAAAAACGATGAATGACCGTTTAAAAAGAGCAACAGCTAAATTTCAATTGTAGTAAAAACAAAAAAATAGGGCATAAAAAAAGCCATCATATTTGATGGCTTTTGAATATGTAGTATCAACCTATTATTTAAGGTGACGTCCGTAACGGTTTTTGAATTTATCAATACGTCCTGCAGTATCCACGAACTGTGCAATACCAGTAAAGAACGGGTGCGATTTGTGAGAGATATCCAATTTGAATAGAGGATACTCATTTCCATCTTCCCATTGAATGGTTTCTTTAGTAGTTGCACATGATGGGCACAAAAACGCATATTCATTAGACATGTCTTTAAACACAACAAGTCTGTAATCTTCTGGGTGTATATCTTTTTTCATTTGACTGAGTTTCTAATTCGAAAATGGATTGCAAATTTAGCTATTTCTTTTTGATAAACAAGCAAAAACACAAATTTCCTTTCATTTTTCTATCATTTGAACAATTAATGGGTGATAAATTCTGAAAATCGTTGGTTTCTCGGGGTATTGAGCACCTACATTTGTCCAGATTTATCAGATGAAATTCAACACAAAACAAGACATTCGTTCAATCGCTGCTTTACTCGATTGTAAAATTACGGGTAATACAGAAATCCTCGTTACTGGAATCAATGAAATCCATATGGTTGAACCAGGTGACATTGTCTTTGTGGATCATCCAAAATATTATCAAAAAGCACTTGAATCCGCAGCAAGCGTGGTATTAATTAACCAAGAAGTGCCTTCTCCAGAAGGGAAAACACTGCTAATACACCCAACGCCATTCAAGGCTTTTAACTTTCTTATTGAACATTTTGTAAGTCAGCTTCCAAATAAAGAAGCTAAGGTGCATCCAACTGCCACCGTTTACCCAAACGTTTTTCTTGGGAAAAATGTCACGATTGGCGAACACTGCATTCTTCACGCCGGCGCATATATTGCAGATGAAACAACCATTGAGTCACATGTGATAATTGGTCCAAACAGCGTCATTGGTCACGATGCTTTCTATTACCAGAAAAAAGATGCTGCCTATAACCGCCTCATTTCATGTGGAGGTGTTCACCTTAAAAAAAACGTAGAAATAGGCGCGTTGTGTACGATTGACCGTGGTGTAACAGGCATTACGCATATTGGAGAGGGGTCTAAAATCGATAATCAAGTTCACATTGGACACGATACGCAAATCGGAACGAACGTACTTATTGCCGCAGGATGTGGAATTTCTGGATGTGTGGAAATCGGTAACGATGTTACAATCTGGGGACAAGTTGGAATGGCAAGTGGTGTTAAAATCGCTGATGGTGCGACCATTCTGGGCCAATCCGGTGTAACAAAGAACATTTCTGAAGGAACAGAATATTTCGGAACTCCAGCCGGACCAGCAAAACAGAAATTCAAAGAATTGGCCTTTTTAAGAAATCACGTCAACTTGTAACTATGAGGTTTAGCGTAGGAAACGAATTGCTGTCTCAACTTGAAATGAAAGATAATCGCCTTCATTCCTTATTGGAAATTACGAACGCGCTGAATTCCAATTTACCCGTTGAATCCTTGTTTAAAATCTTCTCTTTTATCTTAAAGGAGCAGCTCAGCTTTAGTCGTTTTGTGTTAATTATCAAAGAAGAGGAATGGCATTGTCCTGTAAAAGTTGGTTACAAAGGAAAAGTTGACCTGCAATTAGTCGAAACTGAACTCTATCGCTTTAAAGAAATCACTTTAGTTGAATCATCAAACTCAACCTTACTAAATGACTTTCAATCCGTTATTCCAGTTAGTCACCAAGGTAAACCCCTCGCCTACCTACTAATTTCAACCGTCGGAAAAAAGGAAGACTTAGAACCATCGCATTTCTCCTTTGCTCAAACCTTGGCAAATATCATTTCAGTAGCGGTTGAAAATAACCGACTCGTCAAACAGCACATTATTAAAGAACGGATTTCAAAGGAACTTGAAGTTGCTTCAGAAATGCAAAAAATGCTTTTCCCCTCAGAACTCCCTTCGAACCGCAAAATGGATCTTTCCGGGCGTTACATACCAAGGCATGCGATTGGTGGTGATTATTATGACTTCATTCCATTAGGAGACGAAGAATACATCATTTGTATTGGTGACGTGAGTGGAAAAGGAATCAGTGCGGCAATGTTAATGGCAAATTTCCAAGCAACAATTCGAACACTTTTCAAATACCAGCGATTTGAGATGTCTTTTTTGATGGAAGAATTGAATAAACTCGTCATGAAAAGTGCCAAAGGAGAGAAATTCATCACATTCTTTTTAGCGCATTACAATGCCTACACGAGAAAAATGACGTATGTAAATGCTGGACACAATCACCCAATTCTTCTAAACGGAAGAAAAGTAACCATGCTGAAAGATGGATGCATCGGCCTAGGAATGTTAGACGAACTTCCGAGCATTAAAATAGGAAAACTTGTCCTGAATCCGAATACGACTTTCGTACTCTTCACAGATGGTGTAGTTGAATTGGAAAATGAGGAGGGAGAACAATTTGGCGTGGAACGATTAATCAAAAATGTTCAAGCTTATTCGCCTTTAAAAATGGAGGACATGAACAATATTATTTTCTCCAAACTTGAAGATTGGAAAGGTCCACTGAATTATGTGGACGACACGGCTATTTTCAGCTGTAAGTTCTTTTAAACTTATTTCCCAAACTGAAAACGCAGTGAAAAAACATGTGTGAAATAACTTGTTTTCACATCTCCTAATCGCGTAAATGCGTAATCGAGTTGCATGTTTTTCAATTTCACTCCTATCCCCATGTTCGGTTGAAAACCCCAATACGTTGATTGGTCAAAATTTTTGAATTGTTGAATGTTGGAAACACCACCACGAACTTTGACCAGGTTTTTATAATTTAAACAGAGTCCCATATGTGGGTCAAAGGAAGCGACTTTCGTTTTTAATAATACATTGCGTTGACCATCTGTTGTCATGTCTAGATCGACTTCAGTAGCCAAGTTCAGTCCTTTTTTACCTATATCCCAATTACCAGATGCTGCAAATATGAAACGCGGTAAGGTAAGTTCGATTCCATTTTTTGGAAGTTCATTTTGCGTAGCTTGAAAAACAGATTGCATTTCCGGACTCAAATCAAAAACCCATGCGTTAAAGGTAGAAGTTACATCCCTCGCCATAAGTCCGAACTTCCAATGTTTGGGAAGTTGGTATTGCCAACCTGCATCTAAGCCGAATCCCCACGAATGGGCAAAATCCCCAATATTCCGATAGATTATTTTTGCATTTCCACCGATGCTCATTCCTTTGATTTTCATTCGTTTGGCATACGAACCAATAAAGGCGTAATCTGCAGCGGTGAATAATTGAACATTATCATAATTGATCACACCATTATTATCAATCAGTTGTGTTGTATTGGGAATGTCATCGACCCCGAAGCGAACAAACGAAAATCCAAGCACATGGTCCTCATCTACCTTATAACTAAACGCTGCATGGTCATATTTAGCGATTCCTGCGAAATATTCAGAGTGCATTAAACCCGCTTCAATTTTCGCTTTTTGTTGAATAAGTCCTGCCGGATTCCAGTAGGATGCATTGACACCTTCTGTACTTGCCACAACTGCATTTCCCATAGAAAAAGCATCTGCGCCAACTCCTAGCGTTAAAAATTCATTGGAATATTTCGGTGCTAAATCTCCTTGAGTCCATGATACGCAGGAAAAAAAACAACACACTAAAACGGTACAACTAAATTTATTCATGTGACAATAACTTATTTTTCCATTAAAAATTGTGTCAAAAGCACAAATCAACACATAATAACCGTTCAAATTTCAGATTTATTCTAAATTTACCCGAAATATTTAACATGTTTGGACTTGCGAATTTACTAACTGCCGCGAATTTATGTTGCGGAATCGTTTCAATTATTTTCACATTGAGTGGGCGATTGGATTTAGCAGCGATGTTTTTACTCTTTTCTGTCGTAGCTGATTTTGCGGATGGCTTTGTTGCAAGACTTACTAAAACGAGTGGTGAACTTGGAAAACAACTGGATTCGTTGGCTGATGTTGTCTCTTTTGGTGTTGCCCCTGGGATCTTCATGATGGTTATGATCGTTCTCGGAGTTGACTACAGTGCAGTCATCGATTTGAAACTCACCAATTCGGTTGAGGACACCCAAAAATACTTCGTTTTCAACCAAATCATGGCTTGGTTCGCTTCCTTGTCTTACGATGTCAATAACTCCTTTAATGCATCCATTAAATTCCTTCCATTTACGGCATTGATGATTCCATTTTTTTCCATGTTCCGATTGGCGAAATTCAATATAGACAAGCGTCAAAGCGATAAATTCATTGGTGTCCCAACGCCATTGAGCACTTTCTTCTTTTTATTTTTTCCTTTGTATTTCTGGTATCAAAAAGAAAACTGGGGACACCAAAGTGACTTTATTTATGGGCTTTTCGATTGTTACACCCTTGCGGGCATATCCGTATTGTTCTCGATCCTAATGATTGCTCCACTTCCACTTATTGCCTTGAAATTTAAATCTTGGACTTGGCGTGAAAACACCTATCGATACTTACTTGTTATCATTTCGTTGATAAGTATTCCTATTTTCTTTATCTGGTCGATTCCAATAATTGTAATTTTGTACCTGATTTTATCTATCATTGAACACAATCAAAGTAAAAAACATGAAATTCAAAGCTGAAATTGATGTAATGCCATTAGACGCACTACTAGACCCTCAAGGAAAAGCAGTATCTCAATCCATGAAAAACATCGGTTTATCCGAAATTGACGGTGTGCGCATCGGGAAACACATTCGCTTGTTTATTGAAGCTGATTCAATGGCTTCAGCTGAAGAAAAAGTAACGGTGGCTTGTCAAAAAATGTTGGCAAATCAAATCATGGAAAGCTTCCACTTCACTGTTACTGAAGCATAATATGTCATCGGGTTTTCGAACCTTTAATCCGAGTCAAAATTATTGGAATCCAGAGGTGTATTTTCCCACTTCTAAGGAAGAACTCGACCAAAAATTAATACTTCTTCCTTTCGCCCAATTGGAATATGGCCGACTTTCCATCCAAGGCCGTGCAGATTTTTTGCAAGCCATTCACCATTCCTTATCAAAAGAAAAAAATAACATTCAGAAGTCCTACTTGCGTGAAAGTGGACTTTCAGACCTTCGTTTTGAAACAGAATGGAAACGCACACTTGATACGATCGAACTTTTTGAGAATTCCCTTCGGAGCGGTTATTATATGTTTGAGAAAACACAAGATTTTCCCTCAGAAGCTATCAGCATTCGAAAAATTGCCTGCCCAATTGGACCCGTTCTTGTTTTAGGTTCTAGTAATTTTCCATTGGCTTATTCAACTGCTGGAGGAGATACCATTTCGGCTCTCGCAGCAGGTTGCTGTGTCATTGTGAAAGCACATGCAATGCATGTTGGAACAAGTTCTATTGTTGCAGATTGCATTAATGAGGCACGTGAAGCACTGAATCTACCAGAAGGAATCTTCACTCATGTACTTGATGATGGCATTCAACTAGCTCAACAGTTGTGCGCAGATGAACGGATTCACGCAGTTGGATTCACCGGCAGTTTCAGGGGTGGAAAAGCACTTATGGACATTGCAAGCGCACGGAAAAACCCAATACCCGTGTTTGCAGAAATGGGAAGTGCGAATCCAGTGATACTATTGCATGGAATATCACCTGAGAAACGAAAACTGTTCGCGGAAAAACTAGCGCTTTCAATCTGCAACGATGCCGGCCAATTCTGTACGAAACCTGGGATTTTGTTTGTTCAAGCTAACGAGGAAGGACAATCCTTTATAGAAGCACTGAAATCATCAATTGAAAATTCAGCTGTTGTTCCCATGTTGCACCCGGACATTCATCGAAATTTCGAACATCGAAAAAGCGAAATCGGATCCATTCCGGAAGTAAAAATCCAGCAGTCAGCTCTTGAATACAAGGGCATTGAAGGTAAATGGGCTATTGCAGAAACCACTATGCCTACATTTTTACAATATCCAAACCTGCACGAAGAAGTATTTGGCCCATTTAGTTTGATCGTTACCTACCAAGATATAACAGAATTAACATCAGGGATATCCATTCTATCTGGACAATTAACTGGAAGTGTTTTTTATGAAGAAAAATCCAATTTTGTAGAAGAATGCATCCAATTATTATCACAAAAAGTCGGTCGAATTATCCTGAACGATGTACCAACAGGAGTCCGAGTTGTGGAAACCATGCAACACGGCGGTCCTTTCCCTGCAAGTAGTGATGTCAGATTCACAGCAGTTGGTCCAGATTCCCTATTTCGATTTCAGAAGTATGTAAGTATTCAACGAAAAAACATACCTTAAAAAGAAGATTTATCGTAATTTTGATTAAAATTTCTAACATGGAAGATCAACAAACACCGAAGAATTCGAACGGCTTATACCTTGGATTCATTTTTATTCTACTCATTGGCATTGCCGCACTAGCTTATGCTTGGTCCTCCCAAAGAGCCAAACTCAATCAATGTCACAATGAAAATGTGCAATTGATCAATGACATGGCAAGTATGGAGAAAATGCTAGGTGGTTATGTAAATGTAGGAGACCTATCAAAGGACTTGAAAAAGGATTTTCGAAACATGTTGGATAACTACGATAAGTTGATTGAAATGGACGCAAGTAAAGCGGATAGTTTAAATAAGCAAAAAGACCGAATTAACGATTTATTGAAGAAAGTTGAAAGCGGAAAGTTAAGTTACCGCGAATTAATGAAGGTCCGTAAAGAAAATGAAACCTTGAGAGGAATCATGCGCAGTTATGTCCGCACCATTGATTCATTGAATACCTTAAATATTAAAATCGGAACCGAATTAGTAGAAACTTCGCAAAAATTAAGCACTACATCTACGGAACGAGACGAATACCGTAAAGCAGCCGAAACGAGTCAGCAGCAAGTTAAAAAAGGAAGTAAATTACAAGCATATAATATTCAATCAACCGCGTTAAGATTGAAATTAAACAACATGCCAGAACCAACGGACAAAGCAAAAAATGCGGTTCAGATTAAAAGTAGCTTTACCCTATCCGAAAACCTATTAACGAATGCAGGTAAGAAAGTGGTGTACATGCAAATTATCGCCCCAGACGGTCAAACACTTCAATCCAAAGCAAACTACATATTAGAAACAGAAAACGGTAGTGTAGCCTATTCAGAAAGAAAAGAAATTGACTATCAAAATGAAGCAATTGACTTAACCATTTACTACAGTTTAAAAGGAGAAGGACTTCAAAAAGGAGCTTACAAGGTAAGCATCTATTGTGATGGGAATTTAATAGGAACAGATAGCTTTTCATTAAGATAAAAATGGATACAAGAGAACAAGGATTCGTTGATGTAGCAATCAGCGCAAGTGGATTAGGGACGATTACATTTGGACATCCAATGAGTAATTCTCTTCCCGGAGAAATTTTACGAAAGCTTGCAGCCACGATTACTGAATTGGGACAAAATGAATCTGTTCGGGTGATTTTACTTAAATCAGAAGGTGAACGAGCGTTTTGCGCAGGAGCAAGTTTTGATGAATTGATTTCAATCAAAGACTTGGAAACTGGACATGTATTCTTCTCCGGATTTGCCGGTGTGATCAATGCGTGTAGAAAATGTCCAAAGTTTATCATAGGTAGGGTTCAAGGCAAAGCTGTTGGTGGAGGAGTTGGAATTGCGTCATCCGTAGATTACTGTTTTGCAACAACGCGCGCTGAAGTCAAATTATCTGAGTTAGCCGTTGGGATTGGTCCATTTGTGGTAGGTCCAGCAGTAGAGCGGAAAATTGGATTAGCTGCAATGAGTGAATTGGCTATAAATGCTACGGAATTTCGCAGTGCTGAATGGGCGAAAGAAAAAGGATTGTTTACAGACGTATACGACAATTCCGAGTTAATGGACACGGCAATAGATGGCTTAATTGCCAAATTAGTCAAATCAAATCCTGAAGCCATGAAGGATTTAAAAGAAATTTTTTGGCAAGGAACAGAACATTGGGATCAACTTTTGCTCGAACGCGCTTCAATTAGTGGACGTCTGGTATTGAGTGAATTCACCAGAAATGCGATTTCTGCATTTAAAGCGAAATAAATTCTTCTTTTTTTCACTTTTCATTTGTATTTAATCACAATAGTTGTATCTTTGCACCCCTAATTTTAGGGTTTATTCGTTTTTATTTAATAAAAAGTACCGTGAATACATTAAGTTACAGAACGTTATCAGGCAACACAGAAACCGCTGACAAAAAGTGGTTCGTTGTAGATGCAGAAGGTCAAACAGTTGGTAGATTAGCTAGTAAAGTAGCTAAAGTTATCCGTGGAAAATACAAAACCTGTTATACTCCGCACGCGGATTGTGGCGACAATGTAATTGTCATCAACGCAGAGAAAGTTGCTTTTTCCGGGACTAAGTTAGAGAACAAAGAATATGTTCGTTTCTCTGGTTACCCAGGTGGACAACGATTCACTTCAGCTGAAGACATGTTGAAAAAACACCCTGAGCGTTTGATCGAGAAAGCGATTAAAGGGATGTTACCTAAAAATACACTTGGTCGACAATTGTTTACCAATTTAAAAGTTTACAAAGGTGGTGAGCACAAACATGAAGCTCAACAACCTCAGTTATTAAATCTTGATACCCTTAAATAAGAATCATGGAAATTATTAATGCTTTAGGAAGAAGAAAAACAGCGGTTGCTCGCGTTTACATGTCAAAAGGTGACGGTAAAATCGTTGTGAATAAAAAAGAAATGAAGGTAATGTTTCCAATTGATGTACTTCAAGCGAAAATCAACCAACCGTTTATTTTAACAGATACTGTAGGTCAATACGACATCAAAGTAAATGTTATGGGTGGTGGAATCAATGGTCAAGCTGAAGCAATTCGTTTGGGTATTTCAAGAGCGCTTGTTGAATTATCAGCAGACTACAAACCATTATTGAAAGCGGAAGGTTTGATGACACGTGATCCAAGAATGGTTGAGCGTAAGAAACCAGGTCAACCGAAAGCACGTAAGAAATTCCAGTTCTCGAAACGTTAATTTTCGAGTACCTGGCTGTTTAGCATCCAAACGTTGGAGTACCTGCAATCCTTGGTTGTCCCTCCTTCGTTGCTTAACTCATTATATTAGGAACGTAAACAAAAACAAAATATGTCTAAATTAAAATTTGAAACTTTACTAGAAGCAGGTGTACACTTTGGTCACTTGAAAAGAAAATGGAACCCAGCAATGGCTCCATATATTTTTGAAGAGAAAAAAGGAATCCACATCATCGATTTGAACAAAACGATGGTTCATTTGGATCAAGCATGTGCTGCAATGAAACAAATTGCTAAATCTGGTAAAAAAGTATTGTTCGTAGCAACTAAAAAACAAGCGAAAGAACTTGTTGCAGAGCGCGTAGCAAAAGTAAACATGCCTTTCGTAACGGAACGTTGGACAGGTGGTATGTTAACAAACTTTCAAACAACACGTAAGTCTATCCGTAAAATGGCCATGATTGACAAAATGAAGTCAGATGGTTCTTGGGAGACATTAAACAAACGTGAGAAATTATTCAAAACTCGTCAAAGAGAGAAATTAGAGAAAACGTTTGGTTCTATCGCTGACATGACACGTCAACCAGCAGCGATTTTCATCATCGATATCTTAAAAGAACACATTGCATTAGCTGAAGCTCGTCGTTTGAGCATCCCAACTTTCGCAATGGTTGATACTAACTCAAATCCTAAATTAGTTGACTTCCCTATTCCAGCGAATGATGATGCAACTAAATCGATTGCGTTAATCATGGATCAAATCTGTGAAGCAATTCGCGAAGGATTAGAAGACCGCAAAAACTTGAAAGCAGGTGAAGAAGTAACGGAGGCAACTGCTCCAGTTGTTGAAGCAGCTCCAGTTGTTGAGGCGGCACCAGTTGTTGAAGCAGCACCAGTTGTTGAAGAAACTCCAGTTGTTGAAGAAACTCCAGCGGCAGAAGAAGCGACAGAAAATTCAGCTGAATAATTAATTCTAAAAAATAAAAGTCATGGCTATTACAGCTTCAGATGTAAACAAATTGCGTCAACAAACAGGCGCTGGAATGATGGACTGCAAAAACGCATTAGTAGAAGCTAATGGTGATTTTGAAGCAGCTGTAGACATTCTACGTAAAAAAGGACAAAAAATCGCTGCAAAACGTGGTGATAATGATGCGAAAGAAGGAGTTATTATCGCTCAAGCTTCTGCTGATTGTAAATCAGGTGTTATTCTTACACTTAATTGTGAAACTGACTTCGTTGCTAAAAACGATGGTTATGTTGCAATGGTTCAGTCATTAGTAGACATCGCTTTAGATAAACTTCCAGCAACAGTTGAAGAATTAAAAGCGCTTGCTTATGATGCACGTTTAACAGTAGAAGAAAAAATTACTGAACAAGTTGGTGTAATCGGAGAGAAATTAGACCTTTCTGGATATGCTGTAATCAACGGAAATTTCGTTGTTGCTTACAACCACCCAGGTAATCAATTAGCTACATTGGTTGGATTGAGCTCTGGAACAGCTGCTGATATTGCTGAGGCAGGAAGACAAGTGGCAATGCAAGTTGCTGCAATGAATCCAATCGCTATCGATAAAGATGGCGTTGATGCGCGCACTATCGAACGTGAAATTGAAGTAGGAAAAGATTTGGCTATCCAAGAAGGAAAACCAGCTGATATGGCTGAGAAAATCGCTTTGGGTCGTTTGAATAAATTCTTCCAAGAAAATACATTGTTAAGTCAAGCATTCGTTCGCGATAACAAAATGACCGTAGAACAATTCTTGAATAGCACTGAGAAAGGTTTGTCAGTCACCGACTTTAAACGATTCTCCTTAAGTTAATATTAAAAAAAAAGCTATCGTTTGATAGCTTTTTTTTTGTGTTTAAAATTAACCTAAGTAAACGATTTGTATATTTGCTCAATCCTTAACAACATGACCTATAAACGCATCCTTCTAAAACTAAGTGGAGAATCCCTTATGGGGACTAAACAATTTGGAATCGATAATCAACGAATCAATAGCTATGCAGTTCAAATCAAAGAATTGCACGAAATGGGTGTTGAAGTTGCTATTGTAATCGGAGGAGGAAATATCTTTAGAGGTGTTCAGGCTGAAGAAGGTGGAATGGATCGCACACATGGTGATTACATGGGAATGCTCGCAACCATGATCAACTCCATGGCACTACAATCCGCATTGGAATCTAACGGCGTGAAAACACGATTGCTTTCTGCCATTGAAATGAAAGAAATTGCTGAACCATTCGTTCGACGTCGCGCAGTACGTCATTTAGAAAAAGGACGTGTCGTGATTTTTGGGGCAGGAACAGGCAATCCGTTTTTTACAACGGACTCAGCTGCTTCATTGAGAGCAATTGAAATCAATGCAGAAGTTATCTTGAAAGGAACACGCGTTGATGGAATCTACACTGCAGATCCAGAAAAAGATAAAACAGCTACAAAATACAGCCAAATTTCATTTGATGAAGTGTATTCAAAAGGTCTCAATGTAATGGACCTTACAGCATTTACACTTTGTAAAGAAAATAATTTACCCATTATCGTTTTTGATATGGACACCGTTGGTAATTTGAAAAAATTAATGTCCGGTGAAAAAGTAGGAACAATCGTTTGTAATTAAAAAGATATGACGGAAGAACTAACTATGATTTACGATGATTTTAAGGTTTCCAATAGCAAAACCATTAATCATTTTGAAACTGAACTTGTGAAAATACGCGCTGGAAAAGCTTCTCCAGCAATGCTTGGAGGTGTTATGGTGGACTATTATGGTTCAATGACACCTTTACAACAAGTTGCAAATGTAAATACGTCAGATGCGCGAACAATTTTAGTTCAACCATGGGAAAAAGCCATGTTAAATGAAATCGCACGTGGAATCATTAATTCAAACCTAGGATTAAATCCTCAAAATAATGGTGAGCAATTGATTATAACTGTTCCACCTCTTACTGAAGAACGTCGACGTGAATTGGTGAAACGCGCAAAAGTTGAAGCGGAAAATGCCAAAGTTGGTGTCAGAAACAACCGCAAAGATTCGATTGATATGATCAAGGAATTAAAGAATGATGGACTTTCCGAAGACTTGGCAAAAGGAGCAGAAGAAGAGGTTCAAAAAATCACCAATGGAGCAATCAAGAAAATTGATGAATTGGTTGAAATCAAAGAAAAAGATATCATGACAGTCTAAACTGATTATATAATGAAATAGAAGGCCGGCGTTTGTTGGCCTTTTTTGTTTTAGGACATCGCCAGTAAAATCGCTTCTTTCGTCAATGTAGTATGTAAATTAATCTCACCATTTGCCGCCAAAAGAAATGGAATAGATTGGTCTAAACACAAATCCAAATCGTGTGTGGATAAAACGATGCACTTATTCTTCTCTCGAGCAAGACGGACCAATAACTCCAATAGTAATTTTCGATTTATGTAATCCAAAAAGGCTGTTGGTTCGTCCAAAAGTATAACCGGTGTTTCTTGTACAAACGCCCTTCCAACAGAACAAAGTTGACGTTCTCCATCACTAATTTGATCGGTGAATTTTTCCAATAAATGAGTAATCCCTAAATCAGAAGCAACATCTTCTACAGTTTGCCAGTCCTTTTTGGTCAATCGACCAAATGCATCTGTAAATGGCGCTCTACCCAAGGCCAAATAATCCTTCACCTTTAAATATTCTACTCCTTCAAAACGCGTGTCAACCATGGAAACAGTTTCTGCCATTTCTCTTGGTGTCAATTCGGAAATCGATTGACTTTCAATGAGTATTTCTCCACCAAGTGCTTTTTGTATGCCAGAAACCGTTTGAATAAACGTGGATTTTCCAATCCCATTTCGTCCAATTAATGCATAAACATTTCCTGAGGACAACAAGGTATTCTCCAAACGCAATAATTCACTTTGATGTCCAATAATTAGTTTCGTTAGGTGTATCATCTTAGTTTACGCATTAACAAAAAGACAACAAATGGTGCACCAATGATGGACGTAAGCGCATTCAAGGGAATGCTTAAATGTCCTTCCAATACTTGAATAAACGCATCCGTTAACAATAGAAAAATGGCACCAATTAAACAATTACCCATAATCAAATAGCGGTGATTGGTCGTTTGGAACAAAATGCGCGTCAAATTTGGAATCGCAATTCCCACAAAGGCAATTGGACCACAAAAAGCCGTAACTAATCCGGCAAACAAGGCGGTCAATAAAAGAACAAGCATCCGTACTGACTTTATCGGTAATCCCAACATTGCAGCTGACTTCTCCCCTATCACAAGCATATTAAGTGGCTTCACTAAAAGAAAAGACCCTAGAATTCCGAGAGTAAACACAACTAAAATAATTCCTAATTGACTGAATTCGACTTGTTGCAAGGAACCCATTGACCACATTGTAAAGGATTTTAAGGACTCTGCTCCTGCCAATGATTCCAAAATGGAGACAAACGCAGAAGTAAAACTCCCAAACATCAATCCTACCAATAACAGTGTGATTTGAGATTTTAAGCGTTGTGCTATCACCATCATGAATAGTCCAGCCGCAAATGCGCCGATTAATGCTGTGCCAATTAACCCAAAATTTGATTGAAAGAATTGCACACCCGTCAATAAACTTAATGCAATCAACAAAGTGGCTCCTGAATTTATTCCAAGTACGTAGGGTCCCGCTAAAGGATTCTTAAACAAGGTTTGCATAAACATACCAGACAAGGATAATCCTGCACCGGCAATCATCGCCATGAATAAACGAGGAAGCCTAAACTCCCTCACTAAAACTTGATTCGTGTTATGGGAATCAAAATGAAAAAAGGAATCGAAATAACTAGCAAAAGATATTTCAATTTGACCTGACATCAAATGGAGGTACATTGCTAGCGGTAAAAAACACAGCAAACAAATCAACACCCATTTCAAGCTTACATCTTTCATTTCACTACTTTGTAAAAATGAAGGTTTTTGGTCGTTTTTCCACTTGCTATTTGAACAAGATCCTCCATTAACCAATCAGGACGTAAGGTACTCATTTCCCAAAACTTATTGCTATTGTGCGTGTAACAAAAGATGCGGGAATGATGAAAAAAAGGCATGGATTTGGCTTTTGGATTTACCTGAACTATTTCTTTTTTTGACGGAAAACCAGGATTCAACCAAATTTTCACTCGAGCGCCATCCTTCATGATCTTTTCCAAGGAATAAGCCAAACTTCCCGTTCCCTGGGTTCGACTGTAAATATAATTCAGCCCTGAATTCCGATAGATCTCTGCCACAAAACTTTGTCCCGCTGGTGCATACCAAAAATCACCTGTGACATTGCCAGAAATCATTTCCGCAGGATTCAACTTTACTTTCTTTGCCTGAAGATATGCGTGTTCAATTGATTTAAACAATTGGATAGACTCAGGTACTTTTCCGGTTAGCACGCCAAATAACAAAATCCATTCACTTCTACCAAGAGCCGTTTCTTCTCTCCAATCAAAGTTTGGGATGCATACTATTCCCATTTTTTTCAATCTTTTTTCCTGCGAAAAACCTCCTGAAAAGGCACTGTAAACTACATATTCGGATTTTGAACGCAGCAACTGATCTACTGACATAGACGCTTCATTCTGCAATTCAATGATGTGTTTTTGCTTAAATCGTTTTTTCACGATTGGACTGTAAACGTAGCGAATATCCGTTATTGCCGCTATGCGTCTCTCTTCATTCAGGGAGGATATCATTCCAATGTGCGTGGACGATAAAACAGCCAAATGATCGGCAGGTTTCATAATGTCAAACCGATACTGAAGTTGTTTTTTATCAGGGTGTTGTATGACGATTTGGTATCCTTTGTTCGTTTTATAAACACCTAAGTATTTACTGTAACGACAAATATTTTCTCCTTGTGAATCTGTTTGTTGTCTTTGCCTGGCTTGATTCGAACAAGAAGCAAGGATCACCAAAAGAACACCCAAGAAAAACCTCATCAATTAATATTGTTCAGATTCGTTTGGGAAATCTCCAGACTGTACATCTTTGATATACGCTTGGAATGAATCCATCATTTGCTCGTGTAAATTGTTGTATTTACGTAAGAATCTCGGATTAAATTCATTATTGATTCCAAGCATATCGTGAACGACAAGTACTTGTCCGTCTACGCCATTTCCAGCACCAATCCCAATTATTGGAATGGAAACCATTTTCGCCACATGAGCAGCTAATTGAGCCGGTATTTTTTCTAAAACGATGGCAAAACATCCAACAGCCTCCAAGGCTTTTGCATCGTCAATCAGTCGCTGTGCTTCCTCCTCTTCTTTCGCACGAACAACGTATGTCCCAAATTTATAAATGGACTGCGGCGTAAGGCCTAAATGTCCCATTACTGGAATTCCTGCTGTTAAGATTCTGCCAATTGATTCAATGATTTCTTGTCCACCTTCCATTTTAACCGCGTGTCCACCCGTTTCCTTCATGATTTTAATCGCGCTTGAAAGGGCTTCTTTGGAATTTCCTTGATAGGAACCAAAAGGCATATCTACTACCACCAACGAACGTTTAACAGCACGAACGACCGAGGATGCATGATAGATCATTTGATCTAACGTAATAGGTAATGTCGTCTCGTGTCCGGCCATCACATTTGAGGCAGAATCACCTACTAAAATCACATCGATTCCAGCTTCATCCACAATACGCGCCATGGAAAAATCATAGGCTGTTAACATGGATATTTTTTGACCCGCATTCTTCATTTCATGAAGGGTATGCGTAGTTACTTTTTTTACGTTTGAATGAACTGACATAGTTTATTTTATCCAGCTTAAAAATCTTTAAAGACTTCTGTTTGCCGCTTTATTACAACAAAATTAAGGCTTAATCTTCGATTCTACTAATTGATCGATGTCCTGAAGAATTTACAATGAATTCAAATAAGCATCAACATTTGATTGAATGCGTAGGGTAATATCCGACGTTTCTGATTTAACGAAGGTCTTCCCTGTGATTTTCTCATACAATTCAATATATCGATCCGTGATGGTCTGAACAAATTCATCTGGCATAAATGGCATTTGTTGTCCATCAAGCCCTTGGAATTCATTTTCAATCAACCATTGTCGCACGAATTCTTTCGACAATTGTTTTTGCGCTTCGCCATTCGCTTGTCTTTCCGCGTAACCTTCCGAATAGAAATAACGGGAAGAATCAGGTGTATGGATTTCGTCAATGAGAATAACTTCTCCATCTCGAATACCAAACTCATATTTTGTATCCACTAAAATCAAACCGCGCGCTGCTGCCATTTCAGTTCCTCGTTGAAACAAAGCGCGTGTGTAAGATTCCATTTTTTCGTAAATGTCTTTAGGGACAATTCCTTTCGAAAGGATATCCTCACGTGAAATATCTTCATCGTGACCTTCTTCTGCTTTAGTTGCAGGTGTTATAATGGGTTCTGGGAAACGGTCATTTTCCTTCATTCCTTCTGGTAAGGTCACACCGCAAAGCGTGCGTTTTCCTAATTTATATTCGCGTGCGGAATGTCCAGCAAGGTACCCGCGTATCACCATTTCGACACGAACCGGTTCACAAGCAAGTCCAATCGCTACACTTGGATCGGGCGTAGCAACGAGCCAGTTAGGAACGATGTCACGTGTTGCCTCTAAAAACATTGTAGCAACTTGATTTAATACTTGTCCTTTAAATGGAATTCCTTTCGGTAAAATGTGGTCAAATGCAGAAATTCGATCAGAAGCCACCATGACTAATAAACCATTATCCAATGTATACACATCACGAACTTTGCCATGGTATACATTCGTTTGTCCTTTAAAAGTAAAATTCGACTCTATTATTGCGTTCATTCTTTTTTTTCTTTTAGTTCTTTTTGTGTTTTTGCTTCTATTTCTGCTTTATCAAATGCTTCGATAATTTTCTTTACTAATCGGTGTCTTATGACATCGCTTTGACCAAGTCTTATCACACTAATTTCATCTACTTCCTTTAATACATCTAATGCGTATGCCAAACCAGAACGTTGTTTACTAGGTAAGTCAACTTGAGACATATCTCCGGTAATAATAAATTTGGCGGTCATTCCCATTCGCGTCAAAAACATTTTCATCTGCATTTGGGTCGTATTTTGTGCTTCGTCCAAAATTACAAAAGCCTTATCGAGTGTTCTTCCACGCATGAAAGCGAGCGGCGCGATTTCAATCACACCAAACTCAATCATATCCGCCAATTTCTCTGCTGGAATCATATCACGCAAGGCATCGTAGAGCGGCATCAAATAAGGATCGAGTTTTTCTTTCAAGTCACCCGGAAGAAATCCAAGGTTCTCTCCAGCTTCAACAGCCGGCCTTGTTAAAATGATGCGTTTTACTTCCTTTGCCTTCAATGCTCTTACGGCCAACGCAACTGCTGTGTATGTTTTTCCTGTACCTGCAGGACCAACGGCAAAAACCATATCCGCTTTATCAACAGCTTGAACCATTTTCTTTTGATTCACCGTGCGTGCTTTTATTTTTGCACCGCCGTTCCCGTGAACTAAAATCTCTGAGCCATCGTCACTTGACAGTAATTTAGAACCATCTTCTAACATCAAATTATCAATGTTATTTTCAGTAAGGTGATTGAACTTGTGGTAATGTTGAAGCACTAAATTGAATTTTCGTTCAAACTCGTCCATGACCTCTTCGTCTCCATTTAAGGAAACCATGTTCCCACGGGCGGTAATTTTAAGTTTTGGGAAAAACGTTTTAATGTGACGCAAGTTCGCATCGTTTACACCAAAGATTTCCGCTGGATTCAATCCGCTAATTTCGATAAGTCTGTTTCCTAAGTTCAATTTATTTGCTGTATGTTCAGGGGTGTTACTCTAAATTAGATTACTTTTGGTAAAATTATAAATTTCTGCGGACACTGATTTCTGTTTGACATGCAAATCGTAACACTTACTTCAGATAATGGACTTCAAGACTACTATGTAGCCGCAATTAAGGGTGCCATTTTAAATCAAATGCCCAAAGCATCGATTATTGACATCTCACACCACATACGTCCATTCGATGTAGCAAACGCTGCTTTTCAATTGCGTTGTTGCTTTCAAGATTTCCCAAAAGGAACGATTCACATCATTGGTGTAGATAGTGAACCCATTCTCAATGGAGAAAAGTCAAGTTATCCGACCATCATGTTGTTTAAAGAACAATACTTCATTTCAAATGACAATGGTTTTTTTGGCTGTTTTCTTGATGAAGAGCGTCCGGATGAAATGTACCAATATTCCAATATTGTTCAGTTCCCAGAATTGATAAAGTTTCCGACTAAAAATTGCTTCGTTCCACTTGCTAAAAGAATTGCGGATGGGGAATCAATTAGTCGTTTTGCGACCCCAACGAATGCCTACAAACGTGCGTTCATGCAAAAACCAGTGATTGAACATTTAACGATTCGTGGAAATGTGATTCACATCGACAGTTTTGGAAACTTAATCACCAACATTACAAAAGCTGATTTCAATCGTTTTGGTGAAAAAACCCCTTTCACGATTAAATACTTGAACAAAGAATATTACATCGATGAAATCCATGAGACGTATAACAACGTTACTATGGGGGAACGTGTGGCAGTTTTCAATAGTAGTGAATTGCTTGAAATCGCTATTAATCGGGGTGCAAATGGCAGTACCGGCGGCGCAAACAAACTTTTTGGAATGAGGCAAGGTGACCCTGTTCACGTTGAATTTACACCAAAAGGATCAAAAGAAGACATCGAATCACTTTTTGCCTAACACGATGATAACTCGAATCGTTAAGTTGGAATTTCAGGAAAATCGTTTAGAAGCATTTCTTGAACATTTCGAACAAGTGAAATGGTCCGTTGCTCGTTTTCCAGGTTGTCATGGAATGAAATTAATTCAGGACCTTAAAAATCCATGTGTTATTATGACATACAGCATTTGGGAAAACGAAGATGCACTTGAAAACTACCGCGTTTCTTCCCTGTTTCAATCCATCTGGCCAACCATCAAACCATGGTTCTCAGCTAAGCCAGAAGCATGGAGTTTAAAGGAATACTTCAATGGATTTCAATGACTTGAATACGTCAAAAGTCAAAAAATTTGAATATTTATTGGATAACCGGTAATTAAGTATACCTTTACCAAAATTAATTTATTACAAAATGAGTAGAGGAACAGTAAAGTTCTTTAATGAATCTAAAGGATTTGGATTTATTATCGAAGACGACACGAACAAAGAATATTTTGTTCATGTTACAGGATTAATCGACAAAGTCAAAGAAAACGACGAAGTTGAGTACGATTTACAAGAAGGTCGTAAAGGTTTGAATGCAATCAATGTAAAAAAAGCATAGTAGTACATTCTCATCATGAAAATCCCGCCTCTCGCGGGATTTTTTTTTGAAAAATAATTTCTATTTATCCTTTAACATCCTCTGTTAAACGTACGGGTAAAATCCTTATTTTTGAAGATTGAAATTATCATATGCGCGCTCTATTTTTTAAAGAAATAAATAGTTTTCTTAGTTCGGTGATTGGATACGTCTTTATCCTTATCTATTTAATTACATCCGGACTATTTCATTGGGTACTTACCTACAACACGAATTTACTTGAAGGAACCGAAGCAGACATGATTCCATTCTTCAATTTATCGCCGGTTATTTTCTTTATCCTTATTCCAGCAATCACCATGCGATCCATTGCAGAGGAAAGAAGAACAGGTACAATCGAGTTGTTAATGACCCGACCAATCTCGGACTTCAAACTCATTTTCGCAAAATACCTAGCCGGTGTAGCTCTTCTTATCATTGCGATTATTCCAACCATTATTTATTTCATTTCCATGTATTACCTCGGTAAACCCGTTGGAAACATAGATGCAGGAGCGACAATTACTTCGTATGTTGGACTAATATTATTGGGTGCTGTATTTGTTTCCATCGGAATTTTCGCTTCATCCCTCACCAACAGTCAAATTGTTGCGTTCATTTTAGCGATGTTCTTGTGCTGGGTATTTTACGATGGATTTAATCTCTTGGGAAATTTTAGTCAATTTGGTGGACTAGACTATTTCATTAAGTATGTGGGGATCGCCTTTCATTATGATTCGATTAAAAAAGGAGTCATTGATTCAGGTGACATCATTTACTTCGTTTCCGTGAATATGTTGTTCTTATTCGCCTCGTTAACGGTGATTAAAACATTGAAAAAATAACATGAAAAAGAATCTAACAAAAGGACTTTTCAACTGGACCGTTCTCGCGTTCATAGGCGTAGCGATTGTTTTAGTAAATGTAATAGGTTCGTTAATCTATTACAAAATAGACATGACCAAGGATCAACGGTACTCCTTGGCTAACAGTACGGAAAAATTCCTATCGAATACGGATAATTTCGAAAACCGCATCAGCATTCAAATCTACCTTGAAGGGAATATGCCATCCGAAATCAAGCATTTTCAAACGGCTTTAAAAGATAAACTTCAAGATTTCAAACGTGTTGCGGGAAATCGCATTGAATATTTATTTTCTGATATCAATGTTGGATCAGAAGAGGAGATTAATGCCATGCGCGCGCAATTGTACGACAAAGGTAAGGGAATCATGCCGCTCGAAATTTTGTACATGAAGGATGGGACTCAAAGTAAAGTGATGTTGTTTCCTGGTGCGATTATGAGTTACACCGTGAATGGTATTACCAAAGAAAACATGGTGCAATTTTTACCTGGAACACAGCCAGGACACCCAAATAGTTTAGAGGATATGGCTGAGATTATTGAGACTTCCCTCAATAACCTTGAGTATAATTTAATTGCCAGCATGCGCCGTTTGACGCAAGTAAGTAAACCAAGAATTGCTTTCCTGCAAGGACACGGAGAATTGACCTACCAACAAACAATGCGCGCTAGAGCGTTGTTGGCGCCCTATTTTACTCTTTCAGATGTAACTTTAAGTGATTCAATCGCTGCGTTAAACGATGTCGATGGAGTGATTATCGCGAATCCACGTATACCTTACTCCGATAGTAGTTTGTACATTCTAGATCAATTCGTCATGCGCGGCGGGAAATTAATGGTCTTTATGAACACGCTCGAACACAATGAGGACACGCTAATGGCACGTGGTATGACGCACTCCATGAGAAGGAACCTTAAATTAGACCGACTTCTTTTCGATTACGGAATTAAAATACATGAAAATTATATGATGGATGCACAGTGTTCTCCAAAAATCGTCCCTTTTGCAGAATCCACATTTATCCCCTGGTTTTTTCACGTGATGGCTACACCTTCCAAACATCCAATCACCCGAAACGTGGATCCAATTTTACTCAAATACGCCAACGAATTGAGTTTTGTTGACCTGCCAAATATGAAGCAAACCAGTCTATTGACTTCCTCATCGAACTCCATCCCTTCTGGTTTACAACCTTTTGTGAATCTTGGATTACCATTGAACTACGGTAAATCACCGAAATTGGTTGACAACCCAGAAGACCCGATCAACAAATTATGCCTTGGAGCCATGGTGGAGGGTTATTTCAACTCCCACTACAACAATCGATTACCGCCTGAATTTGTCAAAAACCTACCGAAGAAATATGCGTTTCAAGCTAAAAGCAAAAAGGAAAGCAAGGTTTTGGTCATTGGAAACGGTACTTTTTTCGCAAATACCTATGACTCTATACCCAATCCTAAAGGATTGAATTACTTGTATCGTCCGAATGGATTTAACGAGTTGAAAATGGACTATGATCTGTATCAACAACGTATTTCATTATACTACGGAAATCAAGAACTTTTTCAAAACATTGTCGATTATATGATGGGAGATAATTCGGTTCTTGATATCCGCAGCAGACAAATTGATATTAAGGAAATTGACAAGGAAAAAGTGAAGAAATTTGCAGGTTTCTACAAGACCATAAATATGCTTTTGCCTTTAGGAATCATCATTTTATTAAGCATCTTAATGAACTTTATTCGAACAAGACGCTACGCCAGAAAATAAACATATATGAAAAAAATTGTCACTCTCATTTCCTTATCTGCTCTACTTATTATCCTAGGTTGGCTCGCACTCGATTTAACGCGCAAGGACGGTGTAACAGATTCTGAATACATCGAATTCGCCGTTAAGGACACGAATTCAGTGACAAAAATCATCATTTCTGATGCCTTTTCAAATACCTTCACCCTTGTAAGAAAAGGAAACGAATGGACAGACAAAAATGGTGGTTGTATCATGCAGTCGAGTGCGCATTACATCCTTGAAGCTCTTGGTAACATTTCATTAAAGGGATATTTGTCAGACAAAAGCCACAAACAATTCATTAAACTGATGTCGGCCAGTCATACGAAAGTTGAAATTTTTCAAGACGGTGAATGGACGAAAACATGGTATATAGGTCCATCTGCACAAGACCACAACGGACAAATCATGTTATTAGAAACTGCAGATAATGGAAAAAGTACAAGTCCAGTAATGATGCAAATTAAAGGAATGCCTGGGATCATTGAGCCTCGTTTCTTTGCTGATCCTAGAAAATGGGCATGTACAAATATTTTCGATTTAGAAATGGAAGAAATCGCTAGTGTGGACATTAAATATCCAAAAGAACCTCACAAAAATTTCAACCTAAAAGCAAAAGGGAACCGTTTTTCATTAACACAAAATGGAAAAAAAATACCGGATGTTGACACCTTGAATATTTACCGTTACTTACAAGGATATAAGAAAATTCACTTTGAATTGGCAAATTATGAATTATCAAAAAAACAATGTGATAGCCTCAAGCGAACCACTCCTTTTTGTGTGCTTTCACTAAAAGAAAAAAACGGCCATGCATCGAAATTACGCATGTTCAAAATTGCAACCAAAGAACCTCAACAGAATGAGTTTGGTGAATTGGAAAACCTAGATATGAATAAATTTTGGTGTCAATTACCAAATGGTGATTTGGTGAAATGTCAATATTTTGTTTTCAATCCACTAATTATGGGATATGTCTTCTTCCCAAGTATGGAAACAACTTTTCCAAAATAGAAATTCGAAGTAGACGCATCAGCTCATGAAAGCGGTTCTCAAACTTTTCCTCATTCCCCTGATTTTTGTTGGAATGGATCTTTTCTTTAGGGGTGAACTGTTGAAACTATATAGTAGAAATCAGCTCCTTTTTTATTCGTTTTCAGTCGTATTATCCGTCGGCTTTTTCATTTTGTTAACGCTGGTTTTAAAACTGACTGAAGGTAAACGCTTTTTGTTTTATAGCATTTCACTTTTTGTTTTAATCCCTTTATTTTTCTCGTATATTGGATCTTATGCCTTTTTCTCCTTGAATGGTATTTTCCCCAATTATTACACGCTTCTTTACTTCAAAACGGAGCCGAAAAGCGCTATGATGATCATTAGGGATGTCAGTGGTTGGAAAGAAATCCTATTTTTCCTTATTGGATCCATATCAATGATGCTTTTTATGCGCTGGTTCGTCAAGAACCATGTTTCAAGGGTTGAAGGAAAGTTCATTCTTGGATTTTCAATCGTTCAATTGCTTTTATTTGAAGTACTCATCACACAACACCAACGCTTCGACCAATGTGCAATCGTCGATGCAAACTTCGCTGCATGTGTGCAACGAAACGCCTTTTCGTGGGATGAACACACCAATTTTCAAGGAAAAGGACTTTCTATTCACTTTCCAGCAAAGTTGACAAAGACGAAAGCGAAGTCAAATTTAAACGTCATTGTTTTTGTGTTTGAGAGTTTCAGAAAACGTAGTTTACAAATTTACGGTCATCAGCGACCAACGACTCCTGCGCTATCGAAATTCGCTAAGGAAAACCCAGATGCATTTTATCGATTTGATCAACCCGTAAGCATTGCTTCAACTACTATGCTCGCCGTTCCTGCAATAATGACTGGAATTGGTCCATATCAGGATAGCAGTATTTTGTATCACCAACCCATGATTTTTGAAATGGGGCAACAGTTAGACTACCGTACGTTTTTCCTGTCTTCACATACACTTAAATGGTACCGATTTGATCGTTTTTACCATCAAACGAATTTAGATTACTTATGGAATAAAGATAATTCTGGACTACCCTACTTTAACGACTTGGGAATCAAGGATGTCAACACTATGGCTCAATTAAATAAACAACTCCGCATCAAAAAGAAACCATTTTTCGGAGTAGTTCAACTAAACACTACCCATTTTCCTTTTCACGTACCTAAAAAAGCAGAACGTTGGAATGCGTCCTTCGAAGATTCTTATGACAATGCTGTGCGGTATCAGGATCAATTAATTGGACAATTTTTACAGCAATTGAAGAAACAAGGATTATTAAACAACACCGCGGTCTTTTTTGTAAGCGACCATGGTGAATCACTCATGGAACACCACAATATAGGACACGCGGAAACAAATTACACCGAAACAATAAGCATTCCATTAATGGCTTATATTCCATCAAGTTATTTGAGCAAGCAACAAAAAATACACTTGAAAAGAAATCAAAAAAGACTAACATCAAACATTGACATTGCGCCTTCTATTTTAGAACTTTTGCATCTATCAAAAAATCCCTCATGGGAAAATTGGAAAAAAAACTATACTGGTTACAGCTTACTTTCTCCTATTCCAAGAAAACGTAAGGTCATTTCATTGAATAATAATCAAATTACCAATTTCAATACTGGATTGTCTGTTACTACCGAAAAATGGCATTTCTTATTCCGCACGAATATTGTACCGAACAGACAGGAGTTTTATTGGTGGCGAAAGGATAAAAAAGAACGATATAACGTCAGAAACCACATGAATAAAATGCAGCAGCAAGAGGTCATGGATGCCATCCATCCATATCCTGTATGCTCGAAATTTTTAAGCATTTTTAATGAGTAAAACGCAACGATTTCCAAGGAATCACTTGATTTATTCTCACCGTATTTGTCCCGTCAATAATCGAAAGCCCAACCGATTTTCGCCTGCAATCAATTTCGATTAATCCAAAATGATTTTCCATGACAGGACCTTCGATCCGATTTGTGTTTGGCGTTGCAAAATGCCACGATTGAGAAATGCCACTTGCCGTTAAATCGTAGATCGGATAAAACCCAGGCATCCTCACTTCAGATAATTCAGCATAATGCACATCACCCGATATAAAAAGAACACCATTTGCTTTGGTTTCTTGAATAAGCTCAAACATGTGTTTTTTTTCTGATGGGAAATTATTCCAAGATTCATAGCCATTGTAACTGTGTCCAAATTGAGTAGAACTTCCGATAATTCGAACATCTGCTTTTTTAAGAAGTTGCTTTCTTAACCAATTCCACTGTTCATTTCCTAAAAAAGAAGAATCTGAACTTACAGTTGGAACATAATCTAAATCATAGAAAAAACTTGAATCCTTTTGGTCCCGTTGTGCATCAAATCGCGTTAAATCCGAACGAAAGGTCCGTGTATCTAATAAAATTAATTGAATCGTTTTCAAGCCTTTTCGAAATAAATACGAGGTGTATATTCCATCATGTTGGTATCGTTCAGATTTTTTGGGTTCTTCAAAAAAAGATAAAAATAGTTGCTTTGAAACGTCTTTTAATGGATAGTATTTCCCAGCATCGTTTTCACCAAAATCGTGATCATCCCATGTCGCTAAAATTGTAGTTTGAGTCTTCAAATAGTCAAAATTGGGATTTTTTGCTAGTTGGTCGTATTTGCTTTTGAGCACATTTTCATCCCTTGAATCCCCGTAGATATTATCTCCTAAATAAACGAAGTAATCAGGTTTTAGATCTCCGATATTTCGCAATATTGGCAAAGGCTGGTCTTGATGAGAACATGATCCAAAAGCAATAGTTACGTTTTGAGCATGACAAATTGCACACAAAAACACACAAAAGAAAAAGGTATATTTCATCTTACGAAGATATTCCTTTGTTCAAATGAACCCGCTAGATTCAACTATATTTTAGTAAAAATCATCATTTAGGCAACTTTAACTTGATTTTTTGCGTTATTGCAAATACCTAAACTGACTAACTACCTACATGCGTGTATTACTAGCTGTATTTTTTCTTGCATTTACGTTTTTTTCGCGTGGACAAACACCTACAGCTAATTTTACCGCAAATCCTTTGGTTGTCTGTGTCGGTGTTCCCGTAAATTTCACAAATACCTCAACGCCGAATGGCGGAAGTGCCATTGTTTCGAATGCATGGGACTTTGGAGACGGTGCTCTTTCCTCACAAGCAAGTCCATCGCACGCGTTCAGTACAGCCGGGACATTCACCGTAACTTTAGTTGTAACAAATGCCAACGGAACAGTAGACGCTGAAATAAAATCTACCTACATCACTGTCAATCCTTTACCCATAGTAGCCTTTTCTGTCAACGGATTGGGATGTACTGTTCCACTTACCTTATCTTTTGTCAATAGTTCTTCCAGTGGAGCCAATTTTAGCAATGCATGGAATTTTGGAAATAGTCAAAATTCAACAGCTGCGAATCCACCGAATATCACCTACAATTCAGCAGGAAATTACACGATTTCCTTAAATGTCACGAATACCACTACCTCGTGTGTTGCAAACAGCACCCAAACCATACAAGTTGCAAATTTCCAAGCAGGAATTACGGCACCAACTTTTGGCTGTGTAGGACAAGCCATTTCTTTTCAAGATAATTCAACAGCTGGAGCGAATGCTTGGAGTTGGAATTTTGGTACACAAGGAACAAGTTCCTTAGAAAATCCTTCCTTTTCTTTCAATGCTCCCGGAACGTATACCGTACAACTCACTTCACAAAATACGAGTTCCGGTTGTACCTCTGCCATCACTCAACCCATCAATATTCAAGCAAACACCAATCCGAACTTTAGTGCAAATCCAACCTCAAATTGTGCCCCAGGATCAATTCAATTTACAAGTTCTACCACCATACCAGGTACATATGTTTGGAACTTTGGTGATGGTCAAACCTACACCGGATTAACACCGCCTCCCCATATTTATGCACAAAGTGGTTATTACGATGTTACATTGACACTAACCACTGCTGCCGGATGTTCAGGTACAACCACACTCAATGACTACATTCACATGACCAATGTTCAAGCGGGATTTTTTGCAATCGATACTGCAGGATGTGACCCACTTGTCGTAAATTTCGTTGACACCTCATTTACCCCATCAAATCCAATTGTATCATGGCAATGGAATTTTGGAAATGGGAATACCTACAATGGGCATTTTCCACCAAATCAAACCTATCCAATTGGCGTTTACGATGTTCAATTAATTATCACCACACAATCAGGTTGTACCGATACCATCATTAAAAATGATTATGTCACTGTCGGACACATTGACTCCGTACATTTTACATACACTCCCATGATTGCGTGTTCCAATGAAAATGTGAATTTTACGAGTTCCACCTATATCTCCGTTCCTCATAATGCCAACGAAGTCACTTATTTCTGGGATTTTGGCGATGGCAACTCCATTGATCAGAATCCAACACACCAATTTGAATCTGATACCGGATATTTCGATGTGACATTCATTGCCGACTTTAGGGGCTGCAAGGACACCTTCACAGTGGAGGATGCTGTCTATATTCTTGCTCCAATCGCTCAATTTTCACCAAGTTCATTTTTATTTTGTAATCCGAGCTCATTCCCAGTTAACGTAGCGATAGATGATAATTCAATTCACGGAGTACTTTCCGACAATGTCGCAATGCATTATGAATTCTTTGATAACACACCAAATGTAAATTTCACCAATGCCCAACTCGATGTCCCCAATGGGGGTAACACGAGTCACACGTATTCGACTTATGGAACCTATAATATCGAACAGGTCATCCACAACTACACAACTGGTTGTTCGGATAGTATTACAACGGCGATTACGATTTCGCAACTCGCTAGTCAGTTTACCATGTCGAATGACACGGTTTGTAATGGAACAGCGATTAACCTAACGGATATCAGTACTTCATGGTCCAATGGAACTTCATCACATCCAGTTAATGATTGGTATTACAACATGGGGAATGGACAATCTATTCACAATGGTCCAAATCAAAGTTATACATATCCAGCACCAGGTAATTATACGATTTCATTAATGGTACTCAATAGCGCAGGTTGTACTTCAACTGTCGCGCACACGGTGAAAGTAGTAAACAAGCCGATATCGGGGATTCTCGCCAATAATTATGCAGGTTGTTCACCTTACACGGTTCCATTCACAAATACATCCTTTAGCCTAGCAAATGGACTTCCACTCAGTTCGTTTAGCACAAGTTTCTCGGATGATAATTCCACATTAGTTACGAATAACGTAAATCAACCGATTGTTCATACCTTCTTTGGAGAAGGCGCATATACCGCAACCATCGTTGCGACTGATATTTTTGGTTGTACATCTTTGCCTAGTGGCGTTACCATCACCATTACCAAACCCCATGCTGATTTCAACATTGATTCTGTTTTATGTGATTTGGATACAAATGTCACCGTAAATCAGTCAACTGGGACAGGAAATTTGAGTTACGAATGGATCCTGAATGGCACAAGCATTGGGACTAATACTGACACGCTAGTCACTTTAACCAATCCACACAATGGGCAACTTTCCAACTCCCACATTCTCACCTTAGTCACAACGGATGGAAACGGCTGTAAGGATACCATGAATCGCACATTAATCATGTCTACTCCCCATGCCATTCCGAATTTCTATTTCACTGGAGCTGTTCCAAATGCCAACGGAGATTACGATTGTCCACCTATCTTTTGTCACTTCCAAGATTCCTCTTTTTCGTATGGGAATATCACCGGTTGGAATTGGTCCTTTGGAAATGGGAATAATTCCATTCTTCAGGATCCATCCAATACGTTGGTAACAAACGGAACCTTTGATTTAAATTTTAGTGTAACTGATGAGTTTGGGTGCACCGATGATTCCACAGTCCTTGACTACATTTCCATTGGTGGACCAATGGGAACACCGAATTATCTCCAAGGAACAACAATCTGTGCCCAAGGTGCTCAGTTTTTCCTTAGCAATGTGTCCGACATTGACAGTTTGGTTTGGAATTTAGGTGATGGCACCCAATATGTTGACTCCATGAATTTCAATTATTTCTATGCTACACCTGGAACCTATGAACCTTCGGTTACCATATTTGATTCTGTCGGATGTCAAATTTTAATTCCTTTAGACCCAATCACCGTAAATGACGACGATTTAGATGCTTTATTTGTTCCCAATCCCGTTTATGCAAATATCAACGGAATCATTGATTTCATGGATCAATCGACATTTACAAATGCCCCAATCGTTAGTTGGACCTGGAATTTAGCCAACGATTCTAGTTTCACATGGAATAGCAATACAGCTCCTTCCACTTCGTTCTCGCAGGGTGGGTCCTATGTCATTTCACTCACTGTTGTAGACCAGCTTGGATGTGTTTCATCCTATGAAACCACCGTTTTTGTTAGTGATCCCGATATTTGGGTTCCAAATGTTTTTACACCGAATGGTGATGGGATAAACGATTTCGTTGTGTTGCCTTACCCAGCATTTAAATCTTATGACATTTCGATATTCAATCGTTGGGGTAATTTAGTGAGCATACTCGAGGATCAATCCGGTATAGCCGTTTGGGATGGACTATCCACCGATGGAAAACCGCACACAGACGGTGTTTATTTTTATTTATTGACCGGAGAAATGCTCGGTGGAACCGAAGTGAAAAAGCAAGGATTTATAACCTTGATTCGTTAATTTTTTCGTTGAATTGAATCTGCAAATAAGCGTAAATCATTGCATAGGCGAATGTATTCTTTCAGTTCTGTGTTTTTTACAAAAAGATACTGGGTCAAGGCATTGTTCAATCGAGTTACATTTAACGATTCCTGCTCAATAAAACCAGTTATTTCTGAATCGTCAATCGCATTTGATTCCATGTCCGATTTTAAATTCCCCAAAGCTATTTTCTCTTTTTTAAATCCCCTATTCAACAACATCATTCGTAGGCCCAAGGTCATTTCCTTTTCCTCTTCTTCGTACTCACCTTCCCCACCCAATTCACTTTCAGCGTCGATAATTTCCTGTAAGGATTTGAAGCGATTCATTTTACGCGAAAGAACAGGTTCTACCTTAGTCGCATAATAATTGTTTTTGATTGCAAGCTCAATATTAGAAGCCTCTTGTCGCCAATAATTCAAGGAGTCAAATCGATTTACTTCGTAGACATTCGAAAGCGAATCCAATTGCGTTATTAATGCATCAATTTGTTTCAACTGCTTGTCCTTATTTGCTGTTGAGCATGAAAAAAGGATTCCAATAAATAACATGCAACTCAATAAACGCATCATATTTCGATTTTTTTTTCAAAAGTAGTGTTTTGAATTGGAATGAAAACATTGATAGGGGGTGACAAATATTAACGGCCATTAGGCAGGAGGGACTGTCTTTGTGTGAAATATGGATCACCTAGGTAAGCTACTTCATAAGATTTCGGAGAAACCCTTTGTCGAACAGTCGTGACACCGTTTATGTAAATCTTCGAAATTTTGTTAGGGAGTAAGGGTGAAATTTAGTTTCTAACTCAAAACAATACAATTTGAAGCTCAAATAGGTCACATTTTGAGCTTGAACTGAATGGACTATTGCGCTCTAATCCTAACATCGAAACTTGCAGAAAATTCAGTTTTCGAAACATTTTATTTAGATAGCTCAAAAAGAAATTTAATTTTCTAAAAAAAACTATCGGAAAAGAGGCTTTTAAAAGATGTGGGCGAAAGGATTCACCCACTAAGCTCAATTCTTGATAAATTGCTTATTGAACGACGATTTTTCATTGTTGAAATGTAGGAAATAGCTTCCAATCGGAAGCTGTGTTATTAATATGGAATTAAATCCCTTATTTAGTACGCCGGAATCTATTTTTTCACCTATAGCGTTATAGATACTATAGTTGTATGGTGTTAGCGCCTCAACATTTAAGTTGTTTCGCGCTGGATTTGGGAACAATTGAATCATCTCTTCTGCGCTTAAGGATGGTTCTATCCCAGTTGTGTTTAAATTGTATTTCCAAACGCCATTTTTATTAAAATAAAAACTGCTCCTTGTTCCGGCCAAAAGAATATTTGGATTGCCGGTAATCGTCGTGACATTATACGATTCTAAACCGTCAGCAAATTCCGACCACGTTTGACCTAAATCGCTCGTTTTGTAAATACCAACCGCGGACATCGAACAGCCCGCATATACGTCTGTCCCCAAGTTGAAGAGGCATGGGACAGTGCGGTTATCCATGTAGTAGTTGTGCGACCAGTTTGATCCGCCGTTGTCAGAAGTTGCTACACCACCGAGATATTGAGGATTTGTTGAGCCTCCATATGTTTGTCCTGCAAAAATTGATTGTCCTAACGCAAGGATGGATTTGATTTGATTGATCAGTAAGCCGTTATTTGCGTCAGTCCAGGAACTCCCTAGGTCATTGGACAGAAAAACACCATGATTGGTTCCAATGTATAGTGAAACACCGTTGTAGGATATCGAGAAAACTAAAATGTCATTGGGTAACCCGTTATTAATGACTTGCCAGGTCAAGCCATTGTCTGTGGATTGAAATATGCCTGTTTGATTTGTATTTGTACTACCACTGGTTCCTGCATAGATTGTATTGCCAACTGAATATAAACAGCCAACGAATAAACCGTCTAATGAGTTGTTGTCATTGGACCAAAAGAGCCCGTTATTGTTGGAATGGTATACACCTTTACCGAAGGTTCCGATGTGTAGGGTATTGTTGTGTTTGAGAATTGACAAGATGGAAGTGTTAGAAGGTATCCCATTATTGATTAAATACCATGAGTCTCCAATGTCTGTAGATTTATAAATGCCATTCTTTGTGCCGCAATACAGTTCATTCCCATCCATTTTAATCGCGTTCACCGCCCCACCACCAAATCCAAGTCCAATTCCTTCCCAAGTTATACCGTTGTTCACAGACCGATGCACGCCTAACGTAGATCCTGCATAAAGGGTATCGTTCAAAATCGTAAAGTGGAATTCGTCAGGAAAAGATATATTATAGTCTGCTTGAGACATTCCGGAAGTTGCTTGGGTCCAGGAAAAACCTTGATCCACAGATTTATAAAGTACCCCACCACCTTGGTTTGGAGAAACTATTTTGCCCATAAAAAGTGTTGAATCAACTGCGAATATGGACAGCTGTGGATTCGTAGAAAGTGGGTTTCCATTAGTGGGAAACCAATACGTGCCGTAATCGACAGATTTATAGACCGCGTCGTCATTCAATGCAAAAAGGTTAGTACCAATTTTGGTAATTGCCCTGATGGTAGTATCTATAATTCCGTCTGTTACAGCAGTCCAAGAGTCGCCATTATCATCTGATCTATAAATACCTGAATGACTTGCCGCAAAAAGGAAATTATTGACCTGAGTAAACTCATTAATGAAAGTACTAGGGATACCTGCAGAAGCGAATGTCCAAGAATTGCAATGATCAGAAGATTTAAATACACCTGTAGTGGTTCCAATAAAAATGTCTTGCCCACTGATATGAATACATCTGACTTCAAAATTACCCAAGCCAGTATTGGCCTCCATCCAATGATCACCATTGTCACTCGATATATATATGCCATTACCATTACTACCACCAACAATAAGAAGGTTGTTCAGGGTACAGATTGCCCTCAAATCGCAGTTTGGTGGCAAGCCATTACTTTTATTTTTCCAGTGAATAGAACTTGTTGAGGTGCTGATTACGCCCCCAGCAACTGCTGCAAATAGTTCACCGTCCTTAGTGGTTAGACCTTGAACAGCTCCGCTATAGGGCCCGTTTGTAGGCGTCCATTGCGCGCGGATTGAAAATGAAAAGAGGATAACTGTAAAGAATAAACAAGATTTCATGTTTTACATAGGTTTGGTAAGTACTTATTCTGAAATATTTAACTCAGGAAAGCGGTAAACAAGCATATAACGACGAATGCCTACCTATATTGTGTCAATTCTGAAATATCGAACTTGTTAAGAAAGAATTGGAGAACTTAAAAAACATGAATATTATTTTAGAATTATGTCAATACGGTAAACTCCATTTGATCTACAAATATCCTTGTGAAAGGCTAATGTTGTGTTTACTGAAAATTTTTAGGCATAAAAAAAGTCCTGACGTTTCCGTCAGGACTTCTGCTAGTGGTGCCTCCAGGAATCGAACCAGGGACACAAGGATTTTCAGTCCTTTGCTCTACCAACTGAGCTAAGGCACCAGCTATTGGTGGGGCAAATTTAATACTTTTTTTCATTTCTAATCAAAAAGTCAGGTAAATTTCTTTGAAAGCTTCTTAACTTCGTGACATGAACACAGAAATATCGGCCTATTTATTGGATGCTGGGAACACAAACGTGAAACTTGGAATAGTAAAAAATGGCGAAATAATCAGTGTTAAACGCTTCGAATTAAGTGATTTCCCGTGGCATGAACTTGATGGTAACATTCCTGTAGTGATTTCGTCTGTGATAGCAGATGATTGGAGAAAAATACTCGAAGATTTTTTTTCAAAGAGGATTTACATCAATGTGCACATGAACCTACCCTATCAACTTGACTACCTGAGCCCAGAAACCTTGGGAATCGATCGCTTGTGCAATATGGCTGCAGTGGCGAATAAAAATCCCAAGAAAGCAAAATTGGTGGTCGATCTTGGAACATGTATTAAATGTGACTTTATGAATGAAGGTCAAACTTATGTTGGTGGATCGATTTCTCCAGGATTAAACATGCGCGCGAAATCATTGGAAATATTTACAGCAAAACTTCCATTTATTCCGGTAAACTCACGTGCTGAATTGATTGGAAAAAACACCAAAGAATCGATTGAAAGTGGGGTGTACAACGGTTGGAAAGCTGAAATCAATCAAATGATTCAACTTTACGAAACAAAATGCCCTGATTTAGACGTTTACCTCACCGGAGGAGACGCACGATATTTTGATTTCGAGCAAAAAAGTAACATCTTTGTACTCGAACACTTAACCCTAGAAGGAATTCTAGAAATTTACCGTCTGAATGAAGATTCTCTTTAATTTCCTTATCCTTTTTGTTTTTACACAATCTTGGTCGCAATCAACTACGAATCAACCTGCTTCCTATTATGGACTTGGTGAAAGCTCTTCACAAAATCACGGGATATTCGATGCGTTAGGAAAAAATACCATCAACGTATTTGACTCAACAATTTTGAATTTCTACAATCCGTCAACGTACAATACGTTGAGCACCGGAAATACGCTCTATTCATACGGAATTCAAGCAAGACTTTCGAATTATTCCGAGCAAACAAAAACACAACTCGGCTTCGCTGGTATGGTAGACCACATTGCCATTGGGGTGAAAATTAAAAAAAACATGGGACTTGCTTTTGGTCTGAAACCTTATTCCGCAAGGGGCTATCAGATTACTGATAAATCTTACACTGGTTTCGACTCCTTGCAATACACGTACAAAGGTACAGGGGCTATTCAGAATTTATTTCTCGGATACTCTTATGGAATAATCTATCGTCCTAAAACAAAACTATCCATCGGTGCAAATGCCTCTTATTTATTCGGAACCGTTACCAATGAGCGACAAGCAAAATTGATAGCCTCCGGATCTAACCAAGGTGGACTAAACAAAAATTCACTTATTATTCGTTCCTTTCATTATGAACTGGGTGCCTATTACCAACAGCAACTTGGGAAAAATCACGTACTAAGTTTAAGTGCAGTGTACTTACCGAACCAAAGGATAAACGGAGATTACCAAGATGAATTTTACACCGCAACGAACATTAATTCTAGTGCAACTTACGATACAATCGCTTTTAGTAGAAGCAGCATTCATTTGTTGAATGCTTCAACTATCCAACTCGGACTAAACTATTCACTTTACCTTCCCAAATGGAAACGTCAAACAAGGGAATTACATCCAAAACTATGTCTGATGGCATCTTTAAATAAATTTGGCGGACTTTCACACGATGCACAAGATTTAATTCCTGATTTTGGTATGACCAATTTTCAACGCATGTCCTTTGGCGCTCAATTTAATCCTGAATCACGTTTGATGGAGAATATTTCGACCTTAAAAGGATTAGAAAAAATAACGTATAGACTTGGTTACTACACACAAACCCTTCCTTACACCAAGAATTCCATTCAATACCAGGAATCAGCAGTGAGTTTTGGTTTAGGACTTCCAATTTTGGCTCAAATGTCCGCTTCATCTGTAAACTTGAGTGTGAACCTAGGTTCACGCACGAGCAATCAAAGTTTTGGGATACAAGAAAAATTTGTTTCTGTAAATCTTGGTTTTATCCTTGCACCTTCCAATTTTGACAAGTGGTTCAGACAACGAAAATTGGATTAATTACCTTACTTGGTCTTTTTCTGGCAGGAATAACTTCCTGTGAAAATGATCTTGATGCCATTGAACGCATTAGTTTTGATGCGTATTCTCCCGATGAAACAACAAAAAACCTAAAGATGATCTACGCAGATGAGGGATATGCTCGCGTGGAGATTTTTGCGGCATTAGCAGAAACTTACAGGGGAAAAGAAGAAATTACCAAAATAAAAGACAGTTTGAAAGTTCATTTTTTCAATGAAAAAGGAGAAATTGTTTCAAAATTAACGGCACTTTACGGAGAAATCAACAATACGAAAGGAACGTTAATGGTGAAAGACTCCGTGCGACTTTATAACTATGAGAAAAAACAAACCCTTGAAACGGAAGCACTCTTCTGGAACCAAAAAGACAGTATGATCTATTCGAAATCAGCTGTAAAAGTTCGTTCACCAAAAGGAACATTATTTGGGGAGGGAATCCGAACAAAACAGGACTTTAGTAAATATGAATTAATTAAACCAGTTGGAAAATTTCAATTGGATAATGAATTAGAATTTAAATAACATGAACCTATACAACACCATCATGAGCTACTTCTGGTTAGCAGTAGCATGCGTTTCTTTCGTAACAGTTACCTACTTATGCTTTACGGAGGGATTTGATAAATATGCGTCCAACTATGTTTTCGCGATCATTGCATTAGCAACTTTCTTTGTGAAACGATGGATGATGAATCGCGTGGGAAACCACCAACAATTCTTGAAGGATAAATCCAACGAAAACCAAGGTTAATCTCTTTCATTTTGTAACAAAAACGATATTTCCGAGTCTTAACCCCGTATGAAATTATTCGCGCTCATTTTATTCATCCTTTTCTCCAATGGACTTTCTGCGCAGAATTTTGTCCGAGGAAAAGTGGTCGATGAGCGAAAAGTCCCCATACCATTTGCAAATATTTACGTAAAAAACACGGCAGATCAACGCACCGTTGCATCCGTTGATGGGATCTATGAACTTTCGTTAATGCCTGGAGAATATTTCCTAGTGATTTCCGCATTAGGTTTTCAAGACCGTGAAACCTATGTTTCCATTAGCAATGTTGATCTACAACGTGACATTCAATTATTTCCAGAAAAAGAGCAAGACTACAAGGAGGTTGTAATCAACACGAAAAAAGGAAATATCGGCAGAGAAATCATGTTGGAAGTCGTAAAACGGAGGGAACAAATGAATCCATGGAATTATGCACATTCCGTTGATGTTTACATTAAAGCAAGCGAGCAAAAAGATGTAAAAATAAAAGAACCTAAAAAGAAAAAAGAAAACAAAGACGATCCCGAAGACGGGACAAATGATGCCGATCCACTGGAAGCCAGCCTACCAAAAGCACCAGCATGGGTAGACAACATGAACCTACTGGAGGTACAGTTGAAACGAAATTATGCACCGGGAAATAAAGTCAAAGAAATACGAAATGCATATACCCTTCATGGCACAGACCAATCCCTATATTACACAACCACGGTCAAATCGAATTTTAACTTTTTTGAAAACTTATTGCATTTAGATGACCTACATCAAACACCGGTAAGCTCACCTATATCCGTTCCAGGGATTCTATCCTACAAATACAAGTTGGAAGAGACGTATGTAGAGAACGGACAAACGATTTGTAAAATCAAAATCATTCCTCGAAACACCGCTACAACAACACTAGAAGGATACATCTATGTCATTGATTCCTTGTTTCTTATTCAGAAACTACAGTTAACCATGAACAAAGGAAACCTTTTGATTTACGACCATTTCGAAATAAACCAAACCTTTTCCATTGTAGGTGATACCATGTGTGTCCTAGAAAAACAAGTGTTGAACTACGGTGTGAAGTACAAAAACGAAACATCTGCGTGTCAAACAACAGCACTCTTTACACAGTACAATTTCGACCCTGCATTCAGTAAGAAATTCTTTAATACCGAATTAGCCGTAACTACTCAAGAAGCATACGATCGGGACACCAACTACTGGTCCACGGTGCGCCAATCGAGCCTAAGTCCAGAGGAACAACGTTTTATCATCATTAAAGACAGTATTCGTGATTTCTACAATCGGAAGGAATACCTTGACTCCGTAGATAAGGTTTTTAACAATATAACAGCACTGAAAATCCTATGGTTTGGTGTAGATCATCGAAATCGAGAACAAAAAATTCAGTGGTCTTTAGGTTCGGTAGCGACACTGATCCAACCTTTTGGTTTAGGTGGTCCAAGATTAAATCCAAGTTTCGATTATTTCAAAAAATGGAAAGACGAACGTACCTTGGAATCCTACTCTAGAATTTCATATGGCTTTTATAACAAAGATGTGAAAGGAGATACTTGGTGGCGCTACCGTTTCGATCCCTTTCATTTTGGGTTTGTCCGATTTGCCATCAACCACGATTTCGATGTTATTCGTGGATACGACGCCATCACCCAAATATACAAACGCGACAATTTCATCGAAGCGACAAAAATGACCCTTTCTGCAGATTACGAACTATTCAACGGATTTTATGCCTATTCTTCCATTGGGTTTTCGGAACGTAGAAGTCTAACTGATTTTAAATTTTTGAATGCCATTGACAACATCATTCCCAATAACGACCCAACCGCATTCAAGCCTTATCAGGCGTTGATTGGTTATTTAGGTTTCAGTTATACTCCCAAACAAAAGTACATGCGTGAACCTTATAAAAAGGTAGTTTTAGGTTCCGCCTGGCCAACTTTTAGTGTGAATTACGAAAGAGGAATCCCTAAATTATTTGGAAGTGATGTCGATCATGAGTATTTGCAATTTGAAATCAATCAATCCTTTAAAATTGCAACCTTGGGAACGATGAATTACCGAATTTCGGTGGGAAAATTCCTCAGTGCAAGACAATTATATAATCCAGATTACAAGTACCAACGAAGGAGTGATCCTATCTGGTTTTCAAACCCATTGTATTCCTTTCAAGGTCTTGATACGACATTGCCAACAATAGATTACGTGTTTCAAGCGCACGTTGTACACCACGACAACGGTGCCATTTTAAATAAGATTCCTTATTTCAAGAAAACACGTATTGGATTAGTTGCAGGGGCTGGAGCAATGTATGTCAAAGAATACAATTGGCAACACTATGAAGTGCTAGGTGGACTTGAGCGCAACTTTAAAATGTCAAGAAGAAGATTAAGGGTTGGAATTTATGGTATCCTTTCCGATGGAAATCACATTAAACCGACATTTGACTGGAAAGTTTCCTTTGCCTTACTCGATGACCGCAATATGAAATGGAACTTCTAATCCGCTGTATCAATGGATTCCTCAGTGACTTTTTTCTTCGGAAAATAAACTCTCTGTCTGATTAAAATCAAAATAACCCCGGTAGAAATGCTTGCATCTGCAACATTCCAAATGGCAGGGAAAATTTGTTCACCTCCAACACCAGGAACCCATTTCGGCCAATTTACATTGAACTGGAACATGTCTACTACACTTCCTAGCATAAATCCTTGATGACGAAGTTCAACAGGATAATTAAAACCGTAATCGGTGCAAACCCCCTTAATTCCCGAACCAGAAAGTTGGTTAAATGTATCACACGGATTCAGTGTGAAAAAGTAGTCATAAAACATGGAATCAATCAAGTTTCCTGTTGCACCCGCGAGGATTAAACCGAAAACAAGTAGAAATTCAAGGGAAGCTCCTTTTTTGGCCTGCTTCACCAAATAATAGACGATGAATCCAATAGCAATCAGGCGAAAAATGCTCAAGGCAAGTTTATGCCAAATACCGGATCCAAAAGTTGTTCCAAACGCCATTCCTGGATTTTCGATGTAATGTAAAACGAACCAATCTCCAACTAATGCACGTGTTTGACCCGGCTCGAAACTTGTTTTAATATAAAGTTTCATCAGTTGATCAAAGATCAAAAGAATAGAAACCAAAAGAAAAACGTAAAGTAGTTTTTTACGCACTATTTTTGAGCGTTTTTCGCATCAATACTCATCGTTGCATGTGGAACCAAACGAAGTCGTTCCTTTGGAATGAGCGTCCCATTTACACGGCAAATTCCATAAGTCTTATTTTCAATGCGTGTTAATGCTGCTTGTAAACTTTGAATGAATTTTTCTTGACGAGCTGCCAACTGAGCTACTTCTTCACGAGACAATGTTTCAGATCCATCTTCCATCATATTGAAAGTTCTTCCAGTATCATCTGTCCCATGATCATCATTATGAGATAATGACCCAACCAATAGGGAATAATCGATTTGAGCTTCCTTTAATTTATTTAAAATCAATTCTTTGAACTCTTCAAGTTCAGCATCTGAAAACTTATTTCTTTCTTTAGTCATACCCGTATTCTTTCAATGTGTATTCTCAATTGAGAAGGAAAGCAAATATATCATTTTTACCCAAAATCAAAAACCAAAAAAGAATTAATTTATCGTTAATTGAGTCATTTTGAACAATTACATCGAGTTATTCACAATCATACAGAGTGCCCGGAAGAAAAAAGTACCTTCGTTGTATGATTCGACTGTTTCTAGACAACCGAACAGCGGTTTTATTGCTTTTGCCATTTCTCATTGGCCTGTACGTTGTTGGAGATATTCTTGGAGTGGAACATCACATCTCAACTCGAACTGACGGACTTTTTTTTACGTCCTCATCCGTAAATAATTTCTGGAGTTACTTCGGTCAATCATTTTTGATTTTATTGAATGCGGTTCTACTTAACGCCGTGTTTAATAGCTATGAATTCCTAGATAAAAACACCTATGTAATCAGCTTGATTTATGTGGTACTCACTCCAATGTTTGTCCCACTCAATCAATTTAGCCCTGTTTTAATCGCACACTTTTTCTTCATTGCCTCACTCGGAATGCTTTTTCAATTAAAACAAAACTCTGATGGAAAAATCACCATTTTTAATGCAGGTATTCTCATAAGCATCGCCATTATTTTCCTGCCGTACTTATTGATTTTGATTCCAGTAATATTAATGATGATTGTCATTATTCGCTCGTTCAGTTGGCGGGAATTCTTTATTTGTCTCACAGGTATCGGAGTGCCTTTCATCTATTATTTTAGTTATTTGTTTCTGAGCGATCAATTTCATTTTCATTGGAATTTACCCAAGTGGCAAATGCATAATTACCAGGATACACTTCAACATTATCCTGTTGTTGCCATTTATGTTGCATTGCTATTCATTAGTTTGCTTAGCCTTAGCGCGCGCATGTTAAAATCATCGCTTCGTCTAAAAAAACAAATTCAGATGCTCGGTTTGGTTTTTACAATCTTATTCTTGTTAGGGGCTGTTGATTTCTATTTTTCTGGATCACTATTCTATTTTTCACTCGCTATTATTCCCTTAACCTATTTTCTAACCTATGCGTTTTTAAGTAAACGTTCGGGTATTCCAGCAAATATCTTTTTCTATATAGCACTACTCTACTCCTTTGTGAAATTTTTCCTCAACTTCACACAGGATTGAGCGGTTTAAATGATTAATTTTGAACGATAATTTAAGATAAAATGAAATTTGGAGTTGTAACGTTTCCAGGATCAAATTGCGACCAAGACATGATTTATGTTTTGAGTGAATTACTGGGTCAACAAGTAGAGAATTTGTGGCATAAGGATACCGACTTAAAAAAGGTGGATATGGTCATTATTCCAGGAGGATTTTCATACGGTGATTACCTTCGCTCAGGCGCCATCGCGAAATTCTCGCCGATTATGTCAGAAGTAATTCAACACGCCAATAGAGGCGGATACGTAATGGGAATTTGTAATGGATTTCAAATTCTTACAGAAGCAGGATTATTAGAGGGAGCGTTATTACACAACAATACACAGAAGTTCATTTGTAAAAATGTTTTCTTGAAACCCGCTAGTTCAAGCGCTGCACCAAGTATGGATTTGAACCAAGATCAAGCATATAAAATTCCAATCGCTCACGGTGAAGGAAGATTCTTTGCAAGTGATGATACAATCAAGTCAATTCGAGACAACGATCAAGTCCTTTTTCATTACTGTGATGAAAATGGAACAATCACTGATGAATCGAACCCAAATGGATCTATGCATTCCATCGCAGGGATAACGAATAAAAACAAAAACGTTTTCGGAATGATGCCACACCCAGAAAGAGCAGCGGATGCGCATCTTGGTAACAAGGATGGTTTAGCATTGTTTCAATCAATTTTAACTCATTGTTCATGAAAGTACTCTTATTAGGGTCCGGTGGACGAGAACATGCACTAGCATGGAAAATTGCACAAAGTTCCATTTTAGATGAACTTTTTATCGCTCCAGGAAATGCTGGAACAAAAAAACACGGTAAAAATGTTGATTTATCTCCAACGGATTTCGATGCCATAAAAGCGTTTGTTACATCACAACAAATTGACATGGTAATTGTCGGACCAGAAGAACCACTCGTGAACGGCATTTACGACTACTTTCAAGCCGATGAACAATTAAAAAAAGTTGGGATTATTGGACCAAGTAAATTTGGTGCACAACTCGAAGGAAGTAAAGATTTTGCCAAAGCATTCATGGCACGACACGCCATTCCAACAGCAAAATACGGCACATTCACCGCGGAAACCATTGCACAAGGCATTTCCTTTCTAGAAGCAATGAAAGGCCCATACGTTTTAAAAGCCGATGGACTCGCTGCTGGAAAAGGAGTTTTGATCCTTTCAGATCTTGAAGAGGCAAAAAGCGAACTAAAAAGCATGTTGCTCGATGAGAAATTTGGCGCAGCAAGTAGCAAAGTCGTAATTGAACAATTTCTTGATGGAATCGAACTCTCTGTGTTTGTTTTAACTGATGGTGAATCATTCAAATTACTTCCGGAAGCAAAAGATTACAAACGCATAGGTGAAGGCGATACCGGACTAAATACCGGTGGAATGGGCGCAATTTCACCTGTTCCTTTTGCTGATGCAAGTTTCATGGACAAAGTTCATAACCGCATCATTGTTCCAACAATTAAAGGATTAAAAACAGAGAAAATTACTTACAAAGGATTTGTTTTCTTTGGATTAATCAGTGTAAAAGGTGATCCGTACGTTATTGAATACAACTGCCGCATGGGTGATCCTGAAACAGAAGTGGTGATTCCTAGATTAAAATCCGATATCCTTGATTTATTCGAGGGTGTTGCAAGTAATACACTTTCAGAAAGAGACATTCAATTTATCGATAAAAGCGCAGCAACGGTGATGATGGTTTCCGGTGGATATCCTGGAGATTACGAAAAAGGGAAGTCTATTTTTGGACTGAACGGCATCGTTGATAGCATTGTATTTCATGCTGGAACAAGCGCAGATGGTCCATCCGTTCTTACAGCAGGTGGTCGCGTTCTTGCCGTAACTTCCTACGGGAAAAATTTAGAGGTCGCGCTTGAAAAATCATACGATTCCATTTCAAAAATTAATTTCGACGGAGCCTATTACCGAAAGGACATCGGACAAGATGTACTTTAACCCACGATTATTAAGCCCACTACTATGAGTGTAGATTTTATGATCATTCTCATTTCGATTTTAGCTTCTGCTTTCTTTTCAGCAATGGAGTTAGCTTTCCTTTCATCGAACAGATTGAGGATTGAAGTAATGAAAAAAAATCAATCACTTAAGAGTAGAATTATTGTGCTTTTCTTTCACAAAGAATCGACGATGATTGCCTCCCTTTTGATGGGAAATAATATTGCGCTTGTAATGTATGGTATTGCATCTGCTCGGGTGCTGAATCAGTTCTTTATTGGACTGGGAATTGAGGATGAAGTGTTATTATTAGTAATGCAAACGATTGCTTCAACAATAATCGTTCTTGTCACAGCTGAGTTTCTACCAAAAGCACTCGTGCAACTTAATCCAAATCGCTTCCTAGATGTAACCCTCGCTCCCATGCTCGTCTTGTACATCATTTTGTACCTGCCGACACAATTTGTTTTGTTCTTTAGTTACATCATTTTGAAATTGTTCGGTTCTAACCAAGAACAATCCGCACGCGTTTTTTCGAAGGTGGATTTGGAACATTACGTAGATGAATTAAGTGCGCGCATTAAAGATGAAGAAGAATTTAGCAATGAAATGCTCATTCTTAGAAATGCGCTCGATTTTACAAACATCAAAGCGCGCGATTGCATGATTCCACGCACAGAAATAATTGGAGTGGAAATTGAAGACGACATTGAAGAAGTGAAGGAATTATTGATCACAAAAGGACTGTCAAAATTGATTGTTTACCGTGACGATATTGACAATATCATTGGATATGTACACTCGTTTGATTTATTCTCCCAACCAAAATCGATCAAACAAATATTAAAACCTATTTCATTCGTGCCGACCGTGATTTCCGGCAAAGAATTATTAGAGAAATTCACCAAACAAGCAGGAAGTTTTGCTGTCGTTACGGACGAGTACGGTGGTACAGCAGGGATCATCACATTGGAAGATGTTATCGAAGAAATTTTCGGTGAAATTGAAGATGAACACGACAAAGAAATTTGGTTAGAAGAGAAAATTAATAACAATGAGTTTTTATTCTCCGCTCGAATCGATATCGACTACCTCAATGAAACATTCAAACTCTCGTTGGAAGAATCAGACGAATACGATACCCTCGCAGGATTAATCATTCACCACATCGAATCCATTCCAACACAAGGAGATAGCGTTCAACTCGAGAAATACCGACTTGTAGTGGAAGAAGTAAGTGATCGAAAAATCGAAACCGTTAGACTCTTTATTGAATCGTGATGAAGAACACGCTTGGACTACTTATCTTATTTTTAAGTTCATTCGTCTCAGCACAAACAGACTACCCACTTCCATCTGAATTATCAGAAATATCTGGTTTAGAAAAATGGAATGATTCAACCTTAATAGCCATTAACGATGGTGGTAACGAACCGATACTTTTTTTACTCAACTTAAGCGGACAAATTATCCGTAAAATAAGTGTCACAAATGCGTTCAACATCGACTGGGAAGCACTCGCAATAGACGATAACTTCATCTACATTGGCGACATTGGAAACAATATGAATGAGCGAAAAGATTTATGCATTTACCGTGTGAACCGAAGCGAAATAATCCATTCTAGGTCAGTCATTGCCGAGAAAATGAACATTTCCTATAAAGAACAAAGGGCATTTCCCCCACTGAGCAACGAACGACATTTCGATGCCGAAGCCATGACTTTTTTTGAAGGTCAACTCTGGATTTTTACAAAAAACAGTACCAAGCCTTTCGATGGACTTTCCTTTATTTATATGGTGCAATTTGAAGCGAATAAAACGAAAACACTATCCAAAGTGACCGAATTAAAATTGAATAGAACATCCTTTTTAAAAGATGCCATCACAAGTGCGTGCACACAAAACAATTCAATCATTCTTACAACGTATAACCGAATGATCAAATTGGAATTCCCAAAACAAGGAATGACAAAATCAAACCTATATTTCTATCCACACATCCAACAGGTGGAATCATGTGTGTCGATTGATCCGCGTACCTTTTTCATTTCAAGCGAAAAAAATAAATTTCTAGGTCCTGCAAAATTTACTAAACTTCAATTACCATGATTCATTTATCCAAGTACGAAGCGGTAATTTTCGATATGGATGGAGTGCTCATCGATTCAGAACCACTGTGGAAAATCGCGATGGAGGAAGTGTTTCATTCCTTGGGATCCACATTAACCAAAGCGGACTTTCAGAAAACAGTTGGACTACGCATCGATGAAGTAGTTCACTTTTGGAATAAACATGAAAATTGGGGTGTAGAAAATGAACAAGATGTGGAAGAGGCTATTATCGTGAAAATGATTGAACTCATTTCGAAAAATGCATCGCCACTTTCAGGTGTAATCGAAACACTTGAATATTTAAAAAAAGCTGGATTAAAAATTGGACTTGGAACATCTTCCTCAAGCAGACTTATTCAAGTTGTGCTCTCTGAATTAAATATTGCTCACTTTTTCAACTTCACACACTCCGCAGAGACAGAAGCATTTGGAAAACCTCATCCGGCTGTTTACCTCACCGTTGCAGAACAACTGAATGTTTCACCAAATAATTGTTTAGTCATTGAAGATTCGTTTAATGGCGTCATTGCTGGACTTGCAGCAAAGATGAAAGTAGTTTGCATTCCTGAAAAAACCCATTTCCCTAATCCTCGTTTGTCCGTTGCTGATTTTCATTTCGAAACGATGAATGAATTCTTATTGGAAATACAGAAATAGAACAGAGCTCCATTTAGAATGCTTTTGTATTTTTGTAGGAGATGGAAGATTCTTTTGATTACAGAGACGAAGCAGCACAAAATGGCGAACAGGAAATTGATAAAGTCCTGCGCCCCAAAACACTCAGTGATTTCGCTGGACAACCAACCGTTGTCGAAAATCTTGAAGTCTTTGTACGCGCCGCACAATTAAGAAACGAGCCACTCGATCACGTTTTGCTACATGGTCCTCCTGGACTCGGGAAAACAACCTTAGCAAATATCATTGCCAACGAACTTGGCGTTGGATTCAAAGTGACTTCTGGTCCTGTATTAGATAAAGCCGGTGACTTAGCCGGACTCCTTACAAACCTCGGAGTAGGTGACGTTTTATTTATTGATGAAATTCACCGTTTGAGTCCAGTTATTGAAGAATACTTGTATTCCGCCATGGAAGATTATGTCATCGACATCATGTTGGATTCCGGAGCAAATGCACGTAGCATTCAAATCAACCTGAATCCATTTACATTAATCGGTGCCACAACTCGATCTGGATTGCTCACCTCTCCACTTCGTGCACGATTTGGTATCAATTCACGTTTGGAATACTACGATTCAAAAACACTTACTTCCATCGTTGAACGTTCAGCTCATTTACTACACATTGAAATAGATGAAGCCGCAGCGTATAAAATCTCCAGTAGAAGCCGAGGTACACCGAGAATTGCAAATGCACTCCTTCGTCGCGTAAGAGACTTTGCACAAATCAAAGGAAGTGGTAAAATTGATGAAGAAATCACCGAATTTGCTTTAAAAGCACTGAATGTCGATGAAAACGGATTAGATGAAATGGACATCCGTATCCTGAAAGTCATCATCGATAAATTTAGCGGTGGTCCTGTCGGACTTTCGACCATTGCTACTGCGATCGGTGAAAATGCAGGAACTCTTGAGGAAGTATATGAACCCTTCCTGATTCAAGAAGGATTCCTTATGAGGACACCTCGAGGTAGAAAAGCAACAGAAAAAACCTATCGTCACCTTGGAAAAGACATTGGTTGGACTCAAGGCGGACTTTTCTAATCTTGCCACCGGTGGATTACAAGAAGCGCATCACCAATAAAGCATACGAACTTGGCTTTTTTCATGTTGGTTTTTCCAAAGCTGACTTTTTGGAAGAAGAGGCACCTCGGCTAGAAAACTGGCTAAACAAAAATCACCACGGTGAAATGGCCTATATGGCCAATCATTTTGATAAAAGACTTGATCCACGGTTATTAGTTGATGACGCAAAAACGGTCATTTCCCTGCTGTTCAACTATTACACCGACCAACAACAAAGCGATCCCGAAGCGCCAAAAATCTCAAAATACGCCTACGGAGAAGATTACCACCATGTCATTAAGGACAAATTAAAAGAGCTGATTGCATTCATTCGATTAGAAGTCGGCGAAGTGAATGGACGCGGATTTGTCGATTCGGCTCCGGTAATGGACAAAGCTTGGGCAAAGAAAGCTGGACTAGGTTGGATTGGAAAAAACAGCAATTTGATTCATCCGAAAAAAGGAAGTTTCTTTTTCATTGCGGATTTAATTATTGACTTGCAACTAGAGGCCGATGGCCCGATAAAAGATTATTGTGGCACCTGCACTCGATGCATTGATGCCTGTCCAACCGATGCAATCATTGAGCCTTATGTCGTCAACGGTTCAAAGTGCATTTCCTATTTAACCATCGAATTAAAGGATGAGTTATTACCAAAAGAATTTGAAGGGAAAATGGACAACTGGATGTTCGGTTGTGATATTTGTCAGGATGTTTGTCCATGGAATCGGTTTTCAGTTCTCCACAACGAAGAACGATTTGAACCTCATCCCGATTTACTCGATTTAAAAAAACAAGATTGGTTGGATCTTCAAGAAGAAGGATTTCAATTATTGTTTCAAAAAAGCCCCGTTAAACGAACAAAGTTTCAAGGGCTAAAACGAAACATATCCTTCCTGAAAATACCATAGTTTTCACGCATCACTTGTTGAAAATTCTAATTGGAAAGGTATTTTCATCCGAGTAAGTTTTTAACTTTGTTCAGTACGAGAAAAGTCAGCTCAAACATACATTACCTTAACGATTTGAAATGGAAAAGAAAAAAGAAGTCATCATTATTGGAGCTGGATTAGTTGGTTCTCTTTGGGCAGTTTACTTGTCAAAAGCAGGATATAATGTCACCATTTATGAAAGACGTTCAGATATTCGAAAAGCTGAAATAAGCGCAGGGAAATCCATCAATTTGGCGCTTTCTGTTCGCGGATGGACCGCTTTAGATGCTGTTGGAGTTGGTGATGAAATCCGTAAAATTGGAATTCCAATGTATGGTCGTATGATGCATGACATGCAAGGAAATTTGACCTATCAACCTTATGGAAAAGAAGGTCAAGCGATTTATTCGATTTCGAGAGGTCGCACCAATGCTGTAATGATGGACATGGCCGAAAAACATGGAGATGCAACCATTCATTACAACCACGAATGCAAAAAAGTAGACCTGAAAGCTGGAATTGTTACCCTGACTAATACCTTGACAAACGAAGAGTTCACTGTACAAGCGGATCTCGTTTTTGGCGTTGATGGTGCTTTTTCTGCGGTACGATATAATTCTTTTCAAAAAATTAACCGCTTCAATTATAGTCAGAATTTTGTTGCAGACGGATACCGTGAGATTTTATTACCTGCAAATGCTGACGGTTCATACAAAATGGACAAAAACGCTTTGCATATTTGGCCACGAGGACGTTTCATGTTAATGGCAATGGCGAACGAAGATGGATCGTTTACATGTACCTTATTCATGCCACACGAAGGCGGAGAAAACGCATTTGACAAACTCACTTCACGCGATGCGGTGAATAACTTCTTTCAAACGACTTTCCCGGATTTCTACGAAATGATGCCTAACATCGCTGACGCGTGGGACGATCATCCATTATCAAATTTAGCCATCATTCGTTGTTATCCTTGGTCACATGGAAAAGTTGCCTTGATGGGAGATGCGGCACATGCTACTGTTCCTTTCTACGGACAAGGAATGAATGCAGGTTTTGAAGATTGTACGGTGATGAATCGACTCATGCACAAACACAACCATGATTGGGATGCCATCTTCGAAGAATATAGCATCGAACGCAAACCGGATGGTGATGCATTACAAGATTTGTCTTTGGACAATTATTTCGTTATGCGCGATTATGTTGCCGATCCAGAATTCCTATTGAGAAAAAAAATTGAAGCGAAATTTAGTGACTTACATCCTGACCGCTGGTTGCCTTTATATTCTCAAGTAACATTTAGCAACATTCGATACAGTGAAGCCTATAAACAAGGAAAGGTTCAAAGCGATATAATGGATGAAGTGATGGCGTTGCCGAACATTGAAACGGAATGGGACTCAAAAATTGTCATGGATATTCTTTTGGAAAAAAGCGCTGACTTTAAATTCTAAGCATGAAAAAAATCTTGTTCTTTCTGCCTCTTTTGTGTTCATCGCTTGTTTTTTCGCAAGGTGGATTCGAAAAGTCTAAAAAAAAGGGAAATGATTACATGGTGGTGAGCAATCACGGTATTCAATTTTCAATCGGACCAACCTACTCTTTTCACACCAAACCTATTCTTGGTGAATTAACGGCGTCGAATGGAGCTCGTGGAAATTACAGTATAACCCCAGAGAGCAAATTGGGCTTTTATGCGGAGTTCGGAATGGTTCATTTTCCAAAGTGGAAAGGGACTCCTATCAAAGCATTAAAGAAAAGCCGAATCATTGACTATTTCGATTGGGGAATTGGATACAGCATGATCCGAGGTACTGAAAACACGGAAATCACGTATAAAAATGCTTTTGGCGATGTCACTAGTTCTCAAAACGAATATGGACAACTAAAAAACGGATACGTATACGGACGATATAGTGCACACTCATTGGTTTACTTTGGGAAAAAGAAAATTGTTAAAGTGAGGAAACACTTTATCGACAATAGCATTGGTTTTCAATTTACCTATTGTGCTTCGCCAGACGACACTTCCTATTCGAACCTGTTTTATCCGAATTTAGCACCTCGTAATTACCAAGGATTGACTGAAGAAAAACTGGCAGGTCAATTTGTGTATAGTTTGGGACTTGGAATTCGCTTGAATAAAGCATGGATGTTCGTTCCAAGTGTTACATTACCCATTGTTACAGTGAAAAATTGGGACGGATTTAACGCCTATTTTGATTGGTATTCTTCCGGATATTGGCCCATTCAAGCACAAGTGAAATTCATTAAACTTTTTGAAAAACCAAACAAGTGTGGTGTCTACAGTACACCGGAAGACAAAGAGATGCAGAAGCAATATGACATGCAATAGTAATTGCTAAGACTTCCAATTCTTTAGAATTAATTTCGGTAATTTCTTGCGGAATCGCTTCATCACAGAATCACGGTCAGAAACGTTTCCACATTTCAACAAACTACGTCCTATCAATTGATTATTCAAATCAAAAAAGGTGAATTCAAACGTAACAGAGGTGGCTTCATCTCTGTAAATGTGGTAAATACTCGTCATCTCCAACATGTCTTTAAACGTGGTTTTAGCCTCAGATGGCTTGAATTTACGGTCGTACCCGCGAACAGATAAGACAACGTATGCATCTATTCCTTTTGATTTTATGACGTTTCTAATGGAATCATTGATGATATTCCCAAGTGATTCTCCTTGCTTTAAAAAATTAAAAGAAGGAAAGGCTTTGTATCCATTTTGCTGCAGTATTTCTACCAAATTCAACTCCATGGCATATCGATCCTCAGACTTGTCAAATTGACCGATAACTAGGGCATTCTTAAACTTGATTTGTTGTCCGAAAACCGCAAAGGAAAAAAATAAAAATACAGTAAGTAGTGCTTTCATAATAGAAAAATTAAAAAACTTCACGAGCGATTTTTTGAACAGATGTTGAGTTTGACATCGTGTAATAATGAATACATGGAACGCCATGCGCCTTCAATTCTTTTGATTGCTGAATTCCCCACTCAATTCCAACTTGCTCAACAGCTTTATTATCCTTGCATTTTATCAATTCATTAGACAACTCAACAGGATAATCAATGTGAAAGAATTTAGGCAGGAAAGAAATATGAGTTAAGGTTTTCACCGGTTTCACACCTGGTATGATTGGAACAGTAATTCCAGCATTTCTACACGCATCAACAAAACGGAAAAACTTCGAATTGTCAAAGAACATTTGTGTGACGATATAAGACGCACCAGCATCTACTTTTCGTTTCACATTCAATAAATCCGTTTCTAAATTCATCGCCTCGAAGTGCTTCTCTGGATATCCTGCAGCACCAATACAGAAATTTGTGGGTTCTAATTGAACATCGTCCATCATGTAGTTCCCTTTATTCATATCACTGATCTGATGAATGAGGTCGACCGCAAATTCATGTCCCTCTTTGTGTGGACGAAAAGAACTTTCTGTTTTTATAGAGTCTCCTCGCAAAGCTAACACATTGTCAATTCCTAAAAATTGCAAATCAATTAACGCGTTTTCGGTTTCTTCTTTGCTAAAACCACCACAAATCAAATGTGGAATAGCATCCACATCATATTTGTTCATAATCGCAGCGCAAATTCCAACCGTACCTGGACGTTTACGAATGGCTATTTTTTCTAATAATCCATTTTCGCGTTCCTTGTAAATGAATTCTTCACGGTGGTATGTAACATTCACAAATTTTGGCTTAAACTCCATCAAAGGATCAATTCCCTCATAGATTGATTGGATACTCTTACCTTTTAACGGAGGTAATATCTCAAAGGAGAAAAGAGTGTCTTTGGCGTTTTCGATGTGGTCTGTTACTTTCATAATTCTTTTAGCGTCTGCAAAGATACGTCTTTCGAAAGAAACGCACTAATGAACACGTGTTTCTTCGATGGATTCAAGAATTAAATCGGCTGCTAAATTCAGTTCATCCTCCGTAATGGTTAAGGGTGGTGACAACCTAAAACTATAGGGATGTGATAAGAACCAAAAGGTGATAAGTCCCCTTTCCATACAACGAGAAACAACCCGCTCCACTCTTTCCGCACTGACCATGTCAAAAGCAAACATCATTCCCACACGTCGAATTTCAACTATTTCAGGATGTTGCTTGAACCGATTTTCGAATCGCTGCGCTTTTTCTTCGAGTTCTGTCCAATTTATTTCTGATTTTAGCACTTGAACCGCTGCCGCTGCCGCTGCACAAACAACGGGGTGTCCACCAAAAGTCGTAATATGACCTAACATCGGAGCATGCGTAAATTCCATCAATCTTTTTTGAGATGAAACCAATGCGCCAATCGGCATGCCTCCCCCCAATGCTTTTCCCAATGTCAAAATATCTGGAACGACATCGAAATGCTCAAAAGCGAAAAATTTACCGGTTCTACCCATTCCACATTGAATCTCGTCTAAAATCAAAAAAGCACCTACTTCATCACATCTCTGACGGAGTGCTTTCATAAACGTTACACTCGGCCGGCGAACTCCTGCATCTCCTTGAATTGTTTCCAAAATGACTCCAGCAGTTTTTTCAGTAATGCGTTCTAAATCAATTAATTCGTTATGTTTCAAAAATTGAACATCCGGTAATAATGGACGAAAAGCTTGTTTTTTCACTTCGTTTCCAGATACACTCATAGATCCGTGCGTACTTCCATGATAGGAACCTCGAAAAGAAATCAATTCCATTCTACCAGTCACTCTTTTGGCTAATTTCAACGCTGCTTCAATGGCTTCTGTACCAGAATTAACCACGTAAACACCATCCAAAGATTCTGGTAAAACTTCTAAAAGTTCTTTCACCAATAATTGCTGAGAATCCTGAATAAATTCACCATAAACCATTACATGCAAATACCTGTCAATCTGATTTTTCAAGGCAGATACAACTTTTGGATGCCGGTGTCCGATATTGTTTACGGCAACACCCGAAATCATGTCCATATAGGACTTTCCTTGTTTATCGTAAATATAAATTCCTTCCGCACGCTCTACTTCGACCAAAAAGGGATAAGGCGTTGTTTGTCCAAGGTGGGAAAGGAAAAAATCGCGTTGTGACATGATTTATTTTTGTAAAATTTCATTAATCGGTGTGCCTGTCATTGCACCTGTTCGTTGCAAATTCAATAAATGAATCAACGTCGGAGCAATGTCTACAATTTGAATGGGTCGGTAAATGTTTTGTGCTGGAATATTAGCGCCGTACCATAATAATGGAACGTGTGTATCGTAATTAAAAGCAGATCCATGGGACGTTCCGGTATGTGCTTTCGGTTCGTCTACCGATTTGGACAAATACCCCGGCTGTAACATAAAAAGTACTTCACCGCTACGTGAAATGTCAAATCCTTTTTGAATCATTTGTCCCCATTCGTCTAAGGTTCCAGCACCAGATAAAAGCGCAGATTGTGTAATAGCAAGTTTTACTTCTGGCCATTGCCTGATTTGAATTGCAATGTATTCTGCGACTGCGTTTTTATCCAATTTTAGTGAATCTAATCGAATTTGATTTAAATAAATATTTTGATTCTCTTCAGCCTCAATCACATCAGCACCAAAGTGTTGAATTACATTTTTTCTTAAGTTACTCATTCGCTCGTTTAAGAAAAGATAACCACCAGGCATTTTACGGTCAACAAGCATTTGAGGGACAGGAACTACCGCGTGATCCGCTGTTAAAAAAACAACAAACCCATCTTTTCCGTACAAGGACTCTAGGTGGGATAATAATTTTTCCAATTGACGATCCAAGCGCGCATACATGTCCTCCATTTCCAATGAATACGGTCCAAAAGCATGTCCAGCAATGTCAGGTGTTGAGTAGGAAATACAAAGCATATCTACTTTATCATCAAGACCTAATTTCTCTCGAGACATCGCTTCTATTGCCAAATCGGTCAACAACTCATTGGCAAAAGGTGAAACAGTGAACAATTGGTGTGCATTATTTCCAACTGTTGCCATTTCCTTAAAATCATAAGGAAACGTTGCAGATTTTTTTCCGCCTAATACAACTTCATATGGACTCTCATCAGTGGATGTGTAATTATTTTTCGGGTACAATAAATCCCAAGTTCTCAAATATTTATCGGCATTTTTTGTTTCATTAAACTGTTGCAGCCACTTCGGTAATTCGTTTTTAAAATAGGTGCTTGTGATAAATTTTCCACTTGCATAATCGTACCAGTATGACCCATCACTTAAATGTCCACCAGGTAAAATAGAACTACGGTCTTTGATAGATAAGGATATGACTTTTGATTCAGGTGATGCTAACTTTAATTGATCAGTAACAGTGTACGTTCGCAAATTTCTCGGGGAAGTTTGACCTTCTAAGGAGGTGCTTCCTACCGTTTGAACTGATTTATCTGAAACACAATTGACAAATGTCTTAGTTTCACGTTCATACCATTCATTTGCAACGATTCCATGATTAGAAGGAGTTGTTCCCGTGTAAATGGAGGCGTGTCCGGGTCCCGTGAATGTTGGAACATAATTATAAAGTGTATTTCGGCAATTCAAACCCTTTTTCAAAAAGCGGTTAAATCCACCCGCACAAAAATGTTGTTGATATCGATATAAATAATCGTAACACATTTGATCTACCACAATACCAACAATGATTTTTGGCTGTTTTTGCGCATTCAATCGTCCACCAATAATGCAGAAAAGGAGTAAAATACTCAGTCCTAAGTTTTTCATAAACCAAAATTAAGCAATACACAAAGATATTTAAGCAACCTTTCGTAACTTAGGAGCGTCTAAACACAAATTTTTTATTATGAAAAGAATCTTATTCTTGAGTTTAATTCTGACAAGTTTACTATCATTTGAGGCGAAGTCTCAAATCATTGTGAACGTCACGAATGTAAGTGCACCGGGCTTGTGCGATGGAACAGCAATGGTTGATACCAACAACTTTGTAACAGCTTCGAGTTTAACATGGATGCAAGGAAACACTGTCATTCAAAATGGTGGATACATGATTACAAACCTATGTGCTGGTCAGTATAATTTATTATTCATGGGTGGTGGATTTACTTCGACCACATCATTTACAATTGGTACATCTATACTAAATCCGTGTACTAGCTTTAATGTATTCTGTGGAAGCACTCCAACTTCCGGTGCAAATGTTTGTGACGGATCAGTTTCTGTGACTGCTGTCGGTGGTTCTGCGCCTTACACCTATCAATGGCAAAATAGCGGTGGAATGATTACTATTCCAACAATGAATAATTTATGCATTGGTACTTACTCGGTAACAGTTATTGATGCAAACGGATGTACCGGTAATGCAAGTGCAACAGTTATTGTTGATTCTAACGCATTGAATCCATGTTTTGGATTTAACGGAAATATTTCAAGTACAAATGCATCGGGAGCAAGTGCTTGTGATGGTACTGCTAGCCTTACAGTGAACGGAGGAACAGGTCCATACAGTTACCAATGGTCAAACGGAATGAATATACAAAACATATCAAATTTATGTGTTGGGACCTACAGTGTAACCGTTTTTGACAACAACCAATGTTCTTTTACAACATCGTGTACGATTGGAAATTCATCTACAAACATCGATTCCGTAACGGTGATTGGAAACTTAGCAACAGGTTCGAACGTCATCGGAACCATGAGCTCAGCTTGGTTGTATAACTGCACGATTGATTTGTCTGCATTAGATACTGCCTACTTGGTTTCTGCTACATTCGGAAATACACTATTTACGCAAGACTCGTTGTACACAACTTGGTATTTGATTGATACAAATGGAAACTACATGTATGTAAATTACAATTACTCAGTTCCTTTTGGAACAACAGGATTATACAACCTGGTTTTACAACTTTACTGCCCGATCAAATCTGAACCAGTATACTATAACATTATTTCTGTATTGAATTTAGCAGAAGCAGGCATCGAAAACAATAATATGTCTCAAATGAACGTTTATCCAAATCCAGTTCAAAACGTACTGAATATTGGAAACTTACTGACATCCTTCGACTATACCTTAACCAATTTGGATGGTAAAATAATCCAAAGCGGTAAAGTGAATCCTTCGGAGAAAACAATTGACCTGTCAAATATAGCGAACGGAACCTACATTGTTCAATTAAAAAATACTCAAAACGCGTTTACCTACCGTGTAATTAAATAATCGGGTGAACTCTTATCAGGAAAAGGGCGGGAAGAAATTCTCGCCCTTTTTTGTGTCAAAAAATGCACATAAAAAAAGGGGACTTTGACATCCCCTTTGATTTGATTTAGTAGTTTTCGAATCTCACCCTTTACCCGACTTAATAGAAGGAACACTTGGTTTTATTGGGCTCGAAGGCATTGGCGAGTGTGGTGGTTTTGAAGGTGCTGCAGGAGCAGATGGACGAACAGGATTCACTTGAATGGGAACATGTACAGGCTTATTGACAGGTTCAACTGGACGGGTATTAAATTCTGTCGGTCTAGAGACATTCTCTCGTTCAGGTTTATCTACTGAATTATTTAATTCCTCCCGATTCATCGTTGGATTTTTTTGATCCATTGGAAGTGGTGTATTCCCATTATTTGGCGCTAAATTTTCCTCAGGAAAAACAAGTTCATTCGTATGTAAAGCTGGACGATTTATTGTCCCCAAGACTGTTTCTGTTGGATTCGGTTTAGAAGGAAGTGGTACTTGATTCGGAGGAATATTTAAATAGCCTTGATCAAAAATACAACCACCCATTTCATCTGCAGAAATTCCCATTGCTTGACATCGCGCACGGGCATTGTCACGTTGTGTTTGATTTAAATCTGCTACCGTTAAATGAACCATGGGGAATCTTCGGTCAGTAAAGTCCTCGGTCGTTGTTCCAGGTGCGTAATCAAATAAACTCGTTTGATTTGTCACCCTCCAATCTTCAGCAAAGTCTTTGGCAAGGAACGAAAGGTATTCTTTTTCAGCAAAATTAGACGCTTGTTGTAATGATGAATTCCCGAAGGTAGAAAATGCGAGGTAACTTGGTCGAGGACGATCAACATTTCGCCCTTGAAAATCATCCTCTGCGATTCCATTCGCATTTCCAAGCAATCCTTGAAAGGATGTACGGTCGCATTCAAAAACATGAACTGTTGTGTTCAAAAACCCGAATCCACTCGAGGACCGAACATCTAAAATCACCATTTCACCTGTGGGCCAAGAGATGGTGTAATTTCTGCCCTCAAAGCGAACAACCCCACCATTTGGAAGGAAGTAAGTTCGTCCTTGAAGTTGAATTGGCATTCCATTTAAACGTAAGTTGGAATTTAAATTATCAGGCTTCGTACTTGCGTAATAACAAACGCGGTCTCCTGCTACATTCATTGCAACTGCGGCATTCAATGAGAAATTATCCGATTGAGCACGTTGTCGTGTTTGAACTTCAAAGGAACTTCGGTCTGATTTTGATAACACAAACTCACCAACGGTCTGGAAAGAATAAGTAGCTTGATCAAAAGACTTTAAATGCGGGTCTCCATAACTACGACCAATAATTTGACTGCACATGGAATGATTCACGATTAGTTCTACCGTCTCCCATTGATTTGTTGAAAAAGCACCATTTGAATTGCGATTTTGCTGAACCATGGTTTCTAATTCCTTACGGTCAGCAAGTGGAACCATTGTTAGCATTTCGTATGGCGTGAAATCCTCCGGAAAAGTTCTGTCCGGAACATTTTTGTGTTCTGAAAGTGCGATCATTGAAAGAGCCAACCAATTTCCTCGGATTGGATCCCAACGTTCTAATCTCTCTTTAATAGGTTTGAATTGATCCTCAAATGTTTGCGCGCGAAACGATTGAACCAAGAGAATTGCAACAAGAAAGTAAACTGTTTTCATTTGCTCATTTTTTAAAGCATGTTAACAAAGATTGAACCAAAATCACCGATTGAATTTATATCCAATTCCTTTCACGGTTGAAATGGTATGCTCCCCTATTTTTTCACGTAATTTTCGAATATGAACATCAATCGTACGGTCACCAACCACTACCTCAGAACCCCAAACTTGCTCTAAAATAATTTCTCTTTTAAAGACAAAATCCGGTCGCGAAGCCAACAAAGCAAGTAATTCAAATTCTTTTCTTGGCAATTGAATTTCCATTCCATCTTTTTCTACGAGGTAGCGCTCTCGATTGATTTTAAGCTCTTGTGAAATAACGTCTTTTACATCTAACTTCACTTTTCTACGCAATAAAGCGTGAATTCGGCTCATTAAAACTTTCGGTTTAATGGGCTTGGAGATGTAATCATCTCCTCCTGCTTCAAGTCCAGCAATTTGACTGTAGTCCTCGCTTCGAGCAGTTAAAAAACAAATAATAATATCCTCGTTTTCTGGATTATTTTTCAATGCCTCACAGACTTCAATACCATCCATCATTGGCATCATTACATCGAGTAAAATCAGATCGGGCTTTTCAGATTCAACAGCTTTCAAGCACTGACTACCATTCTCAAACGTTGAAACACGATGTCCATCTTGAATTAAATTGTACTTCAACAATTCTCGAATGTCTTCCTCGTCATCAACAACAAAAATAAATGCCATAGGTCCTGTTTTATTTATCAAAGATACACTATCAATCAACGCTATGCGGATATGACTTTATTGAATTTAGTTATTTAAGAAAAAATTAACAATTGAATTGTAACCAACAACATAAAATTGCCTTATCTTTGTACGAACTAGTAGTAGGTTTAGGTTAATAGTTGAGAGCTTTGGTTTTTCCAAGGCTCTTGGCTTTTTAATACGTTTCCATGAAAATAAAAATCCTCATTGTAGAAGACGATATCAACCTTGGAATCGTTATTTCTGACCAATTGCGTTCGGATGGATACGCCGTAACACTTTGTGAAAACGGATCCGAAGGACTGCGCAGGTTCAACGAAGAACCTTACCATCTTTGCATCTTTGATGTGATGTTACCCGTTAAAGACGGGTTTACACTAGCCAGGGACATTCGAAAAGTAAATACCGACATTCCCATTCTTTTCTTGTCGGCGAAATCGATGACTGAGGATAAAATCGAAGGATTTAATGCCGGTGGAGATGACTATTTAACGAAGCCTTTTAGTGTTGAGGAACTTCAATTGCGTGTGCGTGCATTGTTGAAGCGAGTAAAAGTCAACATCATTCAACCTGAAGAAAAAATCGTGAAACTGGGGCTGTTTCTGTTTGACACAGAAAATTTCACTCTAACCTCCCCTACAACGAAACAAACATTAACGAAAAAAGAGGCAATGATTTTAAGAACCTTGTTTCGATTCAAAAATCAATTGTTGGCGCGTGACATCATTCTGAATACGGTTTGGGGACAAGATGACTATTTCGTAGGGAGAAGTTTAGATGTATTTATTACTAAATTGAGAAAATACCTCAAAGAAGATTCAAGCATTCAAATCACAAATGTGCACGGTGTTGGATTCAAGTTTGAGCTAGGCGATGAATAGCTACATCCTTCACATAGAAACTGCAACGAAAGTATGCAGTGTTGCACTTTCGAATGCTGGCAAATTGATTGCGTGTAAAGAATCCATTTCAGATGGATTCATTCACAGTGAGGCGCTAACCTTATACATTGAGGAAACATTAATCGAAGGAGGAATTTCTTTATCCGATTTACAGGCAATAAGCATTTCAAGTGGCCCAGGTTCTTATACAGGGCTGCGCATTGGACTTTCAACTGCAAAAGGATTGTGCTTTGCTTTAAAAATTCCATTGATAAGCGTCGAAACATTGTTGGCGTTAAGCGCCCTTGCTCCTAAAGGAAATCAAACCGTTATTCCGATGCTTGATGCCCGCAGAATGGAAGTATACACACAAGTGATTGCCTCAGATGGTAGCATGCTGCAGCCGCTTGATTCAATCGAACTCGATGCTACCACTTTTTCCGAATTCGAACCATTTCAAGTTTGTGGAGATGGTGCCGCCAAATGCAAAGAAATGTGGCAACACAGAAACATTATCTGGAACGAACATTTGCTTTCAAGCGCAAAAGGTCAAGTATCCATTGCATACGATAAATTTCAAAAAAAAGAGTTTGAAAACTTGGCTTACTTCACTCCTATCTACCTGAAGGATGCTAATGGTGTTCGTCGATAACATGTAGCTCTTTACGCCAAGTTTGAACATTTCCACAACGATCCGTTATACGAAGTTCCATGGAAAGAACATCTTTCGACGCTGGACCAATTATCGTCGCTCGACGGTCATTTTTCCAAATAACCACATCGTTTTTTTGATCGTAATAGATAATTGTCCATTCGCCATTTATAAAAAGATCATACCGCTCAATTCCAGCTTGACCATCCGTGATTTTCCAGGATAATTGACTTGGAACAACATTGTTACTGGATGTTGGTAAGAACTGAATCACGGGTGCAAGGGTATCTACGTTGCTTGTAAATGTTCCTAACTGCTTTGATTCAGCCGATAACCAGCCATTTTCTCGTGTCGTTACAAGTGCATCGCCATTTACAGCAAGGTACTGTTTTTCAATTGCTATTGAAGTCTGTCCTTTTAACTCGACACAAATCGCCTTTTGAATTACAGATTTAGAGGTCCCGAATTGCCCCGAAGCTAATTTAAGCGATTTTTTAACAGGTTCATAAAAGGTGCTTTCCTCGACAAACACGTTCATGTTTGTAGCATATAGTCGATAACTCGAATCTGGAATAAAATGTGTTTTATGATCAAAAAAAGATTTGTTTTCTTGTCGAATTGGATATTGATACTTTAGAGTTAGTTCGTGTTGGGCCGTATTTCCTTTTACATCCGCAAGAATCAATGAACAAGAAATGGAATCATATCCATGTAGGATAATCCCACCAATCGACTGCAATTGATAAATGGTCAGTGGATTCTGTTTGGTGCGAAAGAGTTTCTGAAATTTTACTCCCGAAGCTTTGTATTCATCATAATCCATGTGGCTATTGACATACCTAGAATCATCAAACGAAATTTCCGATAATTCAAATCCGAACCGTTCACCGGATGGAATCCATAATTCTGCAGAAAAAAGTCCATACGTACTTCCACCTGTCTTTAATGGATCTGAAGCCGCAAGACATACGCCAACTCTTTCGCCTTTCCGAACGAAATCAACAGGTATTTTAATTGTGTGACTGGATTTTGCTAATGGCACTTGAACAGATTTACCTGGAATTAAATACCCGTTTTCATCAATTCCAACAAGTCGGATGCCTTGTAATAGTGGCGCTGCAACATCGCTTACATGAAAACCGTGCAATAATGGATTCAGCGCATGCTCCGTTTTTGTATCTCGAAGTTCAAAATGCAAGTGTGGACCTGTGGAATTTCCACTATTTCCAGAAAGTGCAATTTGCTCGCCTCTTTTCACAGGAATCTCATTCGGATTAGGATGCCAATCGAAATCATTCTGTTTTAGTTGTTCTTGAACTGGATTGATGAAGGATTGGATGCGTTTAGAAAACGCTGAACAATGTGCATAAACAGAAGTGATGCCATTCGCATGATTGATATAAATAACCCGTCCATAACCCGTCGGAGATATGCGTATTCTTGAAATATATCCGTCAGAAATTGCGTGTAAGGGAATTCCCTCTTGTCCATTCGTACGAAAATCTAATCCCATGTGAAAGTGATTTGGACGTATATCGCCGAAACCAGCACTCATCTCTGGCTCATTGATTCCAATTGGTAAATGCCAACAAGTATCCACGGTTATTTTTTGACTCCAAACGGAAATACCAAAAGAGATTGCAATAGAAAATAGGACGGTTTTTAACATAGACAAAGATACACTTTCAAAAAAAATGTAAAATAGATTGGCAAAAATGATAAATGTAATCGAATGCTTGTTAACTTTGTACAAAGTCAAAAGTAATGACTGAAAAGATTCAAGACACCATACAAGCAATTAGTCGAAAAGCGGTTCGAATTGGGGAAGCCCTTCGTTCAGAACGTTCGAAAAACGAGATTCTTCAAGAAGAAATTCATCGTAGTAAGGAGCAATTGGCAGCAGAAATAGCTACCATTGGCCACTTGAAGGCGGAAATAGAATCCTTAAAGTCAGCTTTACATTTGGCTGAAAATAAAGTCGTTGAAATTCCTGTTCCTGTAAAAGGGAGAAATGAGCAGGAAATTGATGAACTTGTAAAAGAAATTGAATTCTGTATCGAACAGTTGAAGCAATCATAATGAGCAAAGTATCACTTAAAATTATCATCGCAGGTCGAACTTACCCACTTAATGTGCCGGTTAGTGACGAAGAGAAGGTAACAAAAGCTGCTGCGGATATTAACAAAGCAGTTGAAATGCTACGTAAGAATTATGCTGTTAATGATAATCAAGACTTAATCGCTATGTCAGCTTTGCAATTATTAGCAAAAGCCTCAAGTGATCATGCTCCTGTTGCCCAAACTCCGATAGATTATAGTGAAATTGAAGAGGCGTTAGAAAACCTCTCGACAGATTTAGACGAAATTCAATAATTTACATTCATTTCAACGGCTAATATTCATTCATAATTAAAAGAATATGTGGTCAGTAGGAATCTTAATAGGTTTGATTGGGGGAGCGGGAGCAACGATTGTTGCACAGCGGTTCTTTATCAAATCTAAAAGTCAAGAAATCATTAAAAATGCCGAAATCGAGGCTGAAAACATCCGTAAAGAGCGCGCGCTTCAATCCAAAGAAAAATTCTTAAAACAAAAAGAGGAACACGAAGAGTCCATTCGTGAACGCGAAAAACGCATGCAGTCAAATGAAGATCGTTACCGTGCGAAAGAAAAGACTTTGAATCAAAAATTAGAAGACCTTAATCGCAAGGAAAAAGAAGCGGAAAAAGCGAAAGCCGACTACGATTCTAAAGTAGGTGCGCTCGAAATTCGCCAACAGGAATTGGATAAAATCCAACAAAAACAAGTAGCTGAATTGTCAAAAATCAGCAACCTGAGTCCAGAAGACGCGAAAAAAGACCTGATGAAAGCCTTGACAGATGAAGCGCGAACAGCGGCAATGGCTACCATTAAAGAAATTACAGAGGAAGCAAAATTAAATGCAAACAAAGAGGCTCGAAAAATTGTCATCCAATCCATCCAGCGTGTTGCAACAGAACAAGCAGTTGAAAATGCGGTTTCTGTATTCAACATCGAATCTGATGAAGTAAAAGGAAGAATCATTGGTCGTGAAGGACGTAACATTCGTGCTCTTGAGGCTGCAACTGGAGTAGAAATTATTGTGGATGATACTCCGGAAGCCATTATCCTCTCTTGTTTTGATCCAGTGAGACGCGAAATTGCACGTTTGTCTTTACATCAACTTGTTTCTGATGGACGTATTCACCCAGCTCGCATCGAAGAAGTTGTTGCTAAAACCCGCAAGCAACTTGACGAAGAAATTGCAGAAACTGGTCGACGCACTTGTATCGATTTAGGAATTCATGGCTTACATCCAGAATTAATGCGCATGGTAGGAAGAATGAAATACCGTTCTTCTTATGGACAAAACCTTCTTCAACACTCGAGAGAAGTAGCAAACCTTTGTGCCATCATGGCAGCTGAACTTGGCTTAAATGTGAAATTGGCAAAACGCGCAGGATTGTTACACGATATTGGAAAAGTTCCAGACGAAGAGCCAGAATTACCACACGCAATCTTGGGGATGAAAATCGCAGAGAAGTTTGGTGAAAAAGGCGATGTACTGAATGCGATCGGTGCTCACCATGACGAAATTGAAATGACTACATTGATTTCACCAATCGTTCAAGTATGTGATGCCATCTCAGGTGCGCGTCCAGGAGCTCGACGTGAAATTGTTGAAGCCTACATCAAACGCATCAAAGAATTAGAGAATTTAGCCTTATCTTACGAAGGTGTCTCAAGTGCATATGCCATTCAAGCCGGACGAGAACTTCGCGTTCTTGTAGAAGCTGAGAAAGTGACAGATCAACGATCTGAAGAACTATCATTTACGATATCACAACGCATTCAAACAGAAATGACCTATCCGGGACAAGTCAAGGTGACCGTCATTCGAGAAAAAAGATCTGTTAATTACGCAAAATAATCAAAAGGGGAATTCGTTCCCCTTTTTTGTATACGATAAATTATGATCCCTGTTAATTCGATGGTGATTTCTGGTCCGTGTAGTGCGGAAACCCGAGAACAAGTTCTGGAGACAGCACGCGGTTTATCCGAAGTAGGAATCGATTACTTTCGTGCCGGAATTTGGAAGCCAAGAACGCGTCCTGGTGAATTCGAAGGCATTGGAGACATCGGTATTTCTTGGATGTGCGATGTGCGTGAGAGGTATGGATTAAAAATTGCCACAGAAGTAGCAAAAGCAGAACACGTGGAGCTGGCACTCAAGAACAAATTTGATATGATTTGGATTGGAGCTCGTTCAACGGTAAACCCCTTTACGGTGCAAGAAATTGCTGAAAGCCTTCAAGGAACGAACATCAAGGTGATGGTGAAAAATCCCGTTAATCCAGATTTAAAACTTTGGATTGGCGCAATCGAACGAATTTGGAAAGCAGGAATAACCGATGTTACAGCAATTCACCGTGGTTTTTCAGTTTACGAGAAAACATTATACCGGAACGATCCTAATTGGCAAATTCCAATTGATCTAAAACAAGAATTGCCTGAAATCCCGCTGATTTGTGACCCATCCCACATCGGTGGTAGAGCACATTTACTTTTGCCATTAGCACAAAAAGCAATGGATTTAAATTACGATGGTTTGATGATTGAATCTCACGTCAACCCATCCGTAGCCTGGACGGATGCCAAGCAACAAATTACGCCTCAGGAGTTAAAGGAGCTGCTGAAATCATTAACCATACGCAACCGTGCAGAAATTGATGAAGATGCCATGTTGGCCTTTCGAGAGCAACTCACACTCACCGATGAAGCACTTATTCAATTATTGAAAAACCGCATGCGTATTTCGGAACAAATCGGCAAATTTAAAAAGGATAAAAACCACGTCATTCTTCAATCGAATCGTTGGGAAGAAGCACTGCGAAACAATGTATTAAAAGCAAGTTCTGAAGGGATTTCTGAGGAATTTGTTACGCAACTTTTTAAGTTAATCCACCAGGATTCGATACGCATTCAATCAGATATTTTGTCTCAAAATGAAATCGATTAAACCATTTCATTTCCACCATGTCATACAGGCCAATGCCTCAAAAAGTGATGCGCAACGTTGTTTAATTCTTGCTGCATTTTCCGAACAGCCAGTTCAAATTAATGGCCTAGATTCATCCGAAGACATTTTGTCCATGATTCAATGTATAGAAGCAATGGGCGCAACATTTGATAAAGAAACCGAGACGGTTCATCCTGTCAGGGAACGTAACATTTCAGCTCTTACCTTAAATGTAGGGGAAAGTGGCTTTGCGCTGCGAACCTTGGCCTTAGTTTCACTGGCATGTACGAAAAACCTAAACATGACTGGTGCTGGAACCTTACTTAACAGGAATCAACATCAGCTGTGTACCGTACTCTCAAATCTAGGTCTAAAGGTTTCATCCGCCAATGAAAAGCTACCACTACACATACAAGGTGATGTTACTGCCTCTGATATTGTAGTGAATGGAACAGATGGTTCACAGGTCATTAGTGGCATATTCCTACTTGCTCCTTTGCTCAAACATGAATCAATCATTGCGATTGAAAATCCAACGAGTAAGCCTTATTTGGAAATGACGCTTTCTCGCATGCGTGATTTTGGATTCACCGTCATTGAACTAGAAGAAAATAAATACACAATTCCAGGAAACCAACAGTCCAAACTGAAGGAAATAAAGTTAGAAGGAGATTGGAGTGGCGCAGCGAATCATTTGGTGGGAGCCGCCATTTCTGGGCAGGTGGAATTACATGGATTAGTGAAGAATTCGAAGCAAGCTGACAAAGCAATTCTCGAAATACTAAAAGCGTACGGTGCAGAAATCATATGGAAGGATAATACCCTACTCGTTCGAGCATCTGAGGTAAAAAAACCTTTTCAAGCCAATGTCATTGATTGCCCTGATTTGTTTCCAATCCTTGTGGTACTTGCTTGTTCAGTCAAAGGGATTTCTCAAATTTACGGAATTCATCGTCTTAAAAACAAAGAATCCAATCGCTTGAATGTGATGTGTGAACTCCTAGATAAATGGAAAGTAGGATATCAAATTGAAGAAAACAACATTCGAATCATTGGAACAGGGTCCGTGGTAGGTTCAGAAATAAATACACATGACGACCATCGGATTGCAATGGCAGGAACAATAGCAGCGTGTATTTCAGATAGTGAAATGGTTTTGAACGAGGATAGGTGCGTCAAAAAGTCTTATCCAAATTTCTTCAAGGACCTACGCATTTAAATTATTTCGAATTCATTCGGTATTGACTGTATTCAAAGAAATCCATGTCAATATGTGCAATTCTCTCTTCGATTTCTTTTCGCTTAGAAGCCTTTAATTTTTCTTTAAGTAGTAATTGATAGTAAAACACAATTTTCTCTTGATTTCTAGGCTCAATCAACACATCATACGTTCCTGCAATACTTTCCAAAACAAAATCTTTGTTTTTATACTTTGGAAACAATTGTAATAAGGTGTCACCATAAGCAATCGACTGCTCATACGCTTGTAAGTCACTGTACTTCATGTGAACTTTAAACAAACAATCTGCTGAAAAAGAATCTGTTGGATATGCTTGGTAATAAGCTAGAAGGCGATTGATCAATTCGATGTTTGTAAGGCTCGGCATTTTTGCAGCTTTGATCGGGTCCTTTTGAATCGCCATGATCGAATCCTCCATTTCTTTAATGCGGGTCTTGAGCTCTGTTTTTTTATCAGACTTCGACGGTCCTCCGCAAGACGGAATGAGCATTCCTACACTACAAATCGCAACTATTATCAAATACTTTCTCATATCATTTTTGGTTTTTTCGCATCTGGAAATGACATTTTATAATCAATATCAATTTTTCCAGTTGAAATATTTTGAAGTCGTTTTGTTAACATTTTCTTTTTCAACGGAGATAAATGATCCGTGAATAATATGCCTTCAATATGATCGTACTCATGTTGAATAATTCTTGCAGCATATCCATCATAAGTTTCCTCATGAAACTCCCAGTTTTCATCGAAATAAGTAATTAAGACTTTTTCTTTTCGGAAAACATTTTCTCGTATTTTAGGAATGGATAAACACCCTTCCTGAAACGCCCATTTCTCCCCTGTTTCCTCTTCGATGATTGGATTGATAAATACCTTTTTAAAATTTTCAATTCCTTCAGCACGCGGATCTACTTCATCATCTTCTTCATCCGCAAATGGACTTCCGTCTACAATAAACAAACGAATACTGCGTCCTATTTGAGGCGCAGCCAAGCCAACACCCTTCGCATGATACATTGTATCAAACATATCCGCAATTAACTTGGATAAGTCTGGGTATTTCTCATCAATTTCCTCAGCTTCCTTCTTTAAGACTGGGTCTCCGTATGCAACAATTGGTAAAATCATGCAACAAAATTAATGATTTCCGGTTGGACTTTAGTGCTGAGAGAGGTAATCTTGTAAAATCAGGGTTGCGGCTAGTTTATCGACAAGGTTTTTTTCTTTTAGCTGTTTTTTCTTGCCGGCAAGATGAATTGTTTCCATCGCCCTTGAAGAACTAAACCGTTCATCTTGCAAATCGATGTTGCAAGTTGGAAATTGTTTTTCTAAAACACCTTTCAATAACCGAACATTTTCAGTGATGTGGGAATCGGAACCATCCATTCGAGTTGGATAACCAAGTACGATTGTCGAGAATTTTTCTTTTGAATATAATTTAAGCAAAAAATCTATTAAGTTTTGAGAATCAACGGTACATAACGGACTAGCAATGATCGCGTTTTCATCCGTTATCGCGAGTCCCGTGCGTTTTAATCCAAAATCAATGGCTACAATTTTTGACATTCAGCAAAATTACAAAACAATATCAGTTTCCTTAAAGATTTTACAGACTGTATAACAAATTGAAGATGATTGCGTAATTTCACGTTGCTATTTATTCGTTATCAAAATGAACATCAATTTTTCAACTAAATTTCTCTTTTCGATTATTTGCCTACTAATGGTTTCTTGTAATTCTCAAAAGGAACCAGCACATAAAGAACAGCAAAAGAAACGCATTGAATTTTCTAAGGAACATGAAAACTTGAACGTATTTGAAAACTATGTCAAAAAAATAGATGGGACTAAGTCATTAGAGAAGATTCAGAGTTTGTTATACACTGATTTAGAAGGGAATACCACTGAAGCGTTTGCCTGGATTGATAAAAAGATGGAAATTGTTAAACTTCAGCAAATGTTCAATGAAGTTTCCGGTAGAAAAATCGAACGAATTTTTTATTTCCTCAATGGCATCAAAACGATGAGTCGCCAAATCGTTTATTATTACGACAAAAAACAACCCTTCTTTACAGAAGAACGAAGTTATTACAGTTTAACAAACTCAGTTATCACAACGTTTAGCAGATTTGCAAAAACTGAAAATCTAGACCTAGCAACTTTTAAGGAATCCAAAAAACATGGAATTCCGCATGAGACTACCCTATCAATAATAAAAAGAACGGGAGACTATGAAACACGGTTCCAAGGTTTTGAAGAGGCATTTGGTCGAAAATTCATCGTTGTGGGAACAGAAAAGCAAACAACAACTCTCGCTTTTAATGTCTTAAGTCCTATTTTAACGGAATTAATCAAAACAGAAAAAAGCAGCCAGAATAAACTATTAGAAGTCCAATTCTCACCGATGACGGAGCCCGATGGATTTACCTTTCAAGCCTTGATTGATTTGGAGTATGTCCAGAATAAGAACTAACGAACTTTTTTACTTTTCAAGCGTATTTAGTACACAACAAATGATAAACAATTTGAGAACAAAACATACTTCACCTAAATTTTTAACCAAATACCTGTTTTTATTTGGCTTCGCATTCCTCGTACTATTTCAATCTGCATGGTCACAGCAAATGAAATTAAGCGGTACCATTTACGACACTTCGAATGTCGTTCCAATTAAAAATGTTTCCGTTATGGCACTAAGACTTAAGGACTCGGTGCTTCTTGGTTTCACTCGTACTGACCAATTAGGAAGTTTTGTGTTAACAGGATTCCCAATTGATACGTTTCAATTAATCATTGAACACCCAAGATTAGAAACACGTACGTTTTATATCATCGGAAGTCAAGATAATTACGACATCAAAGTTCCGCGCATTCAATTGTTGCAGAAAACGCAAAACATCCGTGAAGTAACTGTTTTAACAAATAGAAACGCTATTTACTTTAAAGGAGATACCTTGGTATATGTGGCTGATTCATTCAACGTAGGACAAAATGCAGTCGTAGAGGATTTATTAAAGAAACTTCCAGGAATAAAAGTAGCTGATGACGGAAGCATCACTTCCCAAGGAAAAGAAATCAGTAAAGTTCTTGTGGATGGAGATGAATTCTTTGGTTCTGATCCAACAATTGCCACACGAAATCTAGGTGCCAAAGGAGTTGCATCCGTTCAAGTATATGAGAAGAAAAACGAGGATGCAGCAGTTGGAGAGGATGATAAAATCCAAGTACTCGATTTGAAACTAAAAGATAGTGCCAAGAAGGGATATTTCGGTAAAATAACCGGAGCCTCCGATTTCGGACTTATTCGAGATAATCCATTCTATGAATCTGAAATTTTATTGAACAACTTCAATCAAAAACAAAAAATTTCGGTGTTCATGTTAACGTCAAACACTCCTAAATCAAATTTCGGCTTTGGAGACATGAATAAGTTTGGTTTAGAAAATGAACGAAACAATAGTGGAATGACAATGTGGGATCAATCCAGCAGAAATAATACGTCGGGTATCCCTCAAACATTGAAAACAGGAATCTATTTTTCGGACAAAATTGGTAAAACAGGGAAAATCGGATTCAACTACTCATACATAGAGAACCGATTAAATGCAGTGACTAGTAGTCAATCGCAGTACTTTTTACAACAGGATAGCTCCTATTTCACCCGAGATTCATCAGCGAATGTTTCTAAAAATCAATCACATCGCTTAAACTTAACGTACTCCGTGAATTTGGACTCCTTGACCTACCTAGAATTGCGTCCAAACTTACACGTAGATTTCGGTGAATCAGATAATTTTAGTCAGAATACTTTCTTAACCGAATCACTCAATCCTTACTTGGGAACAGGTGTTCGAAATAAAAACAGTTCCAAAGGAATGAGTAGTAATTCTGAGGCTATTTTGAGAAGGAAATTCAAAAAGGTGAACCGTGAATTGGAATTGAAATACCTTTTAAATTACAGCTCTAATAAATCCGATGGTAGTTTGTATACCTTGAAAACCGGCGCAATGTCGGATACAATTGACCAGCAAAAGATTAACAATAATGGAAATACCACGAACATTGGAATTCTAACCTACACAGAACCATTTGCAAAAAAATGGAAATTCCAATTCGAATATTACTTGGAATCTGGCAAGTCAAATCAGAATAAACTTACCTACGATAAAGATGCTTTTGGAAACTACGCACAACAAGTTGCACTTTATACAAACCAATTTGACAATACCCGCTTCCAACAACGTGGAACAGGAATGTTGGTATTTGAACACCGTCAACATACTTTCACAGGTGGTGTTGGATTCAGAAACATCGAGGTACAAAGTACAAACTTGATTACATCTGTTGTTACTAATCAAAACATTAACAACTTCCTTCCAAAATTCTCTTACCAGTTTAAACCAGGAATGAGTAAACGAATTTCATTGAATTATTCTACTGCATCGTCTCCTGCAGCAATCAATGACTTACAACCGGTTCAAGATAATACCAATCCAAACAGAATTCAAATTGGTAATCCTGACTTAAAACCAAATTATGTGCATAATTTACGCTTAAACGCAAACGTTTGGCAAGCACTTTCTGGACGATATTTTTGGTCAGGTGGTAATGCAAGTTTAACAAACAATGCCTTCGCAACATCCACAACATATGACCAATATGGTCGTACCCAAGCTAAAACAGTGAACGTAGATGGCAACATTTTCGCAAATTTATATGCAGGAGGTGGATTCCCAATTTTCAATAGAAAATTGGAATTGGCTCCTAACTTAAATGGATCTTACAACAAGTACACAAACTTCATTAATGGGCAGGCTAATGTGACCAAAACAACCGCAATTACCGCAGGCTTGGACATCGAACTTAAGTTGGATTCTTTGAATATTACCATTGGTAATTCATACACCTACAATAATCCCGTTAGTTCCTTGTCAAGCATTTCAAATCAACCGTATGCTACACAAAAATATTTCATCGATGGTGAATGGAGATTGCCTCGTCACTTCCAAATTAAATCAGATGCGACTTACACGATTAACACAGGTAGAGCAGCAAGCTACAATAGAAACATTTTGATTGTGAATTTTGAAGTAAGCAAGGCATTTTTTAATACTGAAAATTTCATCGTTGCCCTTTCTGCAAATGACCTCTTAAATCAGAACCTAAATCTTCAGCGTCAAATAAACGGCAACGTGATTACCGATAATTACACGAAAATAATTTCCCGCTATGTGTTGGTGAAATTAACGTACAAGTTCAATAATAATAAAACAAAAGAAGATGACTTTAAAGGCTGGCATTAACCTACTCGTTTTGATTCTTTGCCTTGGATTTAACGCAAACAGTCAATATATATCTTCGGGAAAAATAACATTTGAACGAAGAACGAATTTAGAAAAAAAATTCACGGACCAGCGCATGAGAAGAATGGTCACGGAAGAAAACAAAATCCGAACTGAATTATTCACGTTATTCTTTACGGATTCTTCATCTGTTTTTAAAGCTGTGCCTTTGGATCGTTCAGATGAAATGGCTTGGATGACAACAAAAAATAGTTACCTGCAAGAATTGAACTCAGGAAAGCAGTTAACCGTTCTTGGCCTTATGGGACAAAACATTTATGTGCAAGATAGTTTGCCTACGAGAAGTTGGAAAATTACAGATAGTAAACGCAGTATTTGTGGATATGAATGTAGAAAGGCTGTTTATCAAAAGAATGATAGCACCAGAATTTATGCGTGGTATACAACAGCGTTGGTGCCATCTGTTGGACCCGAAGGATTCTGCGGACTTCCAGGAACAATTCTAGGTCTTGCAACTGAAGACGGTGGCATTATTTATTTTGCTAAAAAAGTAGAGGAGATGAAACCGACAAAAGAAGATATGACCATTGAAATTGGAAAAAACAAAGTGTTCACTCTGAATGAATTGCGTATAAAAATTGAAAAAGATTACGGAAATATGCCATGGGGTAAACGAATGTTTGACGATTTATTCCGTTGGCTGTAATACACTAAACTCAAACGAATGAAAGGAATCATTTTAGCAGGAGGATCCGGAACACGCCTTCATCCATTAACTTTAGCTGTCAGTAAGCAATTAATGCCGGTGTATGATAAGCCGATGATTTACTACCCCCTTTCCATTCTTATGAGTGCTGGAATTAAGGAAATTTTAATTATTTCCACACCGCATGACCTACCTCATTTTGAGAAATTATTAGGAAGCGGTGAGGTACTTGGATGTAAATTCTCATATGCCGTTCAGGAAGTGCCAAATGGACTTGCTCAAGCATTTGTAATCGGTAAATCTTTTATAGGAAATGATAAGGTGGCACTCATTTTAGGTGATAACATTTTTTACGGTGTTGGGATGGATACCTTGTTAAAAGAGAACAATAATCCTGATGGTGGTGTAGTTTATGCATACCATGTTAGTGACCCTGAAAGGTATGGTGTAGTTGAATTCGACGAGCAAATGAAAGCCGTTTCTATCGAAGAGAAACCCATCAACCCAAAATCTAATTTTGCCGTTCCCGGACTTTACTTCTACGATAATAGCGTAGTTGAAATTGCTGAAAATTTGAAACCGTCAGCAAGGGGTGAATACGAAATAACGGATGTAAACGCAGAATACCTGCGTCAAAATAAATTAAAAGTTGCCGTGCTTGATAGAGGTACAGCTTGGCTAGACACAGGTACTTTTGCATCGTTAATGCAAGCCGGACAATTTGTTCAAGTGATTGAGGAACGACAAGGACTTAAAATAGGATGTATCGAAGAAGTTGCCTATCGAAATGGATTCATAACCAAAGAACAATTAAAACAAATTGCGGAACCACTTGTTAAAAGTGGATATGGGTCTTACCTACTCCAATTGTTGAAACACAAATGAATTCACTCGAAACATACAGTAAACTGATTGAAAAAGAAATTTCCACTTTTTCATTTCCATTACATCCCCAGAATTTATACGACCCACTTAGGTATTTCATGACCTTAGGTGGTAAGCGGATGAGGCCTATGTTGACCCTGATGTCTGCGAAATTATTTCAAAAAACCGAGAAAGAAAGCATATCCGCTGCCCTTGCAGTGGAACTTTTTCACAATTTCTCCCTTATTCATGATGACATCATGGATGATGCTCCGCTTCGAAGAGCCAAACAAACGGTTCATGAAAAATGGAACACAAACATTGCCATTTTATCAGGAGATGTGTTATTTGTAAAAGCATACGAACAAATTTGCAACAATCCTCCACATTTAATTCCTGAATTGTTAAACGTATTCAATAGAACTGCAATTGAAGTGTGCGAAGGTCAGCAAATGGACATGGACTTTGAGACAAGAAATGATGTTACTAGTGAAGAATACATCGAAATGATTCGTTTGAAAACATCCGTTCTTTTAGGCTGTGCATTAGAAATGGGCGCAATTATAGGCGAAACTTCCATCGAAAACCGCAAAGCCCTATATGACTTCGGGGTTCATTTAGGAATTGCGTTCCAAATTCAAGATGACCTGTTGGACCTATATGGAAATCCAGAAAAGGTGGGGAAACAAGTTGGTGGCGACGTACTTGCGAACAAAAAAACTCTATTATCAATTCTTGCAAAGTCACTTGCTTCAGTCGAGCAGCAACAGAAATTAAATTCATTGCAAAAAGAAACGAATCAAAAAGAGAAATTAACCCAAACCATTTCCATTTTTGAATCCCTAAATGTTCAAGAGCACTGTAAACAAGAAATGACCAAACATTACAGTCACGCAATGAATGCTTTAAGAAGCATCTCAACAAATGAATCGTATCAAGAGTTGGAGGAACTTGCTGAATACTTATTCCACCGCGATTATTAAAGGAAACTATTTGTAACCATAAGAATTTTTATTAAATTCGCCTCACTTATAAATTAATTAATTATGAAAAAAATCTACTTATTAACTGCTTTGGCATTTGCTAGCTTAGGTGTTTCTGCGCAGAAACATAAATTAGCTGCAAAAGAAATGAATGTGGAAGTCATTCAAAAACCAAATTTCAAACCTGCTTCACAGCAAAAAGTGACAATTTGGTCTAATGACTTTTCAACTGCTTCACAATGGGCTATTTCGAACTTAACAAACGATGCTCAAGATTGGGTTATCTCTACAAGTACGTCTACAACCCTTGGATACAGTACTGGTGCTTGGGTTGATCCAAACAATACTGTAACAAACGAAAACGGATATGCATTATTCGATTCAGATTTAGTTGGAACAAGTACAGGAACACAAGATGCGCTTTTGACGTATACAGGTTCTATCAACTGTGCGTCTTATCCAAACGTAATTCTTGAGTTTAATCAACGTGTACGTATGTGGCAAACAACGGAAACAATTTTTGAAGTAAGTAACGATAATGGTGCTACTTGGGTTCAATTTCCAGTGAATTTAGACAAAGCAACAAGTACACTTTACCAAGAGACTTCTCAAGTAAACATTACTTCTGTAGCTGGTGGACAAGCAAACGTAAAATTACGTCTTCGCTACATCGGTGCTTGGGATTACGCATGGTTAGTAGATGATTTAAAAATCATCGAGCAACCACCTTACGATCTACGTTCATTAACACCATTTGTTGCTGGAACAAACAATATCGGTATTGAATACGGAAAAACGCCAGTTGCTCACCTAGACGCTAGCTATGATATCGGAGGAAGCGTATTAAACTTCGGTTCTGCTACAAACACAAATACAGTTGCTAACGTGAATTTTGGTGCTGGATTAAGTTACAATTACTCAGTTGGTTCAATTAACTCTGGTGATACGTTATCTTACGGTGGTACTGAAACACCATCATTGGCTGTTGGAACATACAACGGTGTTTACACTATTTCTTCTACAGAGGAAGTTGCTGGAAGTCCATTATTTGCAAACAATATTGGAAACCGCAATTTTGAAGTAACGAACAATGTATACGCTTTGGATGGAATTGGTGTAAATCCAACTTCATCGCAAGTAACAACTACACTTGGATCAAACTCATTCAACACACCAACTGGAACAATTTTCGCAAACATGTATCACTTACGTGGTGGAAACACAAACAATGTTGTTGTTTCTTTGGAAATTGGAATCTCAAGCGCTACAACAGCTGGAACATCTATTCAAGTTTCTATGATTGATACCGCTACATTCTTTGCAGATGGATACCAATCGTTGACTGACTTAAACGGAAACGTTGCTGAAAGTGACTACTACACAGTTACTGCAGCGGATGTTGCGGCAGGTAAAATCACGGTATTCTTCCCTCAACCAGTTGCGTTAGCAGATGATGCTTATTACGCAGCAGTATTAACAGAAGTTGATGCTTCTAACACGAACATCATCCGAATCTTGAATGACGAAACAGTTCTTCAACCAACTTATGCTTCAATGATTCACTTAATTGGTGATGCAACATATTCAAACGGAAATGCTTTCGCGATCCGCATGAACATGGGTGTTTTAGGATTGGATGAAACAACTAACGCAAACCTTTCTGTTTACCCTAACCCATCTTCAAATGTGGTTACAATTGAAAGTAACATGACTGAAGGTTCAATTCAAATCATTGACTTAACTGGAAAAGTTGTTGCGAATCAAACAGTAAATGGAGTTGCTACAGCATTCAACACAGCAGCTTTAACAAACGGAATGTACACAGTAATCCTTACAAACGGATCAACTGTTGAAACACGTAAATTCATTGTTCAACACTAAGAACAAGAAATTAAATAAATTGGGAAACCGCTCAGAAATGGGCGGTTTTTTTTTATCTCAAACAGAATCCAAGTACACTGTCTACAAAGGCCTCTGGCGCTTCTGCATGTACCCAGTGTCCAGCATTTTCAATACTCACCAATGTTGAGTCTGGAAAATAAAATTCTAGGACCGGAATATCCTCTTCTAAAATATAATTGGACATTGCTCCACGAATGAACAAGGTAGTAATCAAAACCTCATCTTCCGGAAGTGCACTTAATATCTCTGGCATAGCTGCCTCCAGCACAGGAAAGTTAACACGCCAAGAAAGTTTTCCCTTTTCCTTCCAATATAGGTTTTTCAAGAGAAATTGTCTTACCCCTTCAGAATCGATAAACTGTTTCAAAATAGACTCAGCTTCACTACGCGCGGATAAACTGCTTAAATCAATTGTATTGAACGCTTTTAAGATATGTTCATGATGCGATGGGTAAGATTTGACGCCCATGTCAACCACGATGAGTTTATCGAGGTATTTTGGGTGCTTTTGTGCAAAATGCATGGCAACTTTCCCTCCCATGGAGTGTCCGAGTAAAATCACCTGTTGTAAATCTAACTTTTGAAATAACTGTGCTAGATCCTCCACCATGAGCGCATAGGAAAAATCAGAAGACCAAGGTGAATGACCATGATTTCTTAAATCGACCAAAATCACACGATAGTACTCGGCAAATTTTTTCGCTTGCGTTTGCCAATTATCCGAAAATCCAAAAAGTCCATGTAAAATTACCAGAGGCTTGCCCTCTCCCATCTCCCGATAATACAATTCCATTACAATGCTTTGTTAGAAATCAATTTCGCTTTAAATTGATTGTCATTAATGGTGTTTAAAATCGAGGTGATTTTCTTGGGGGAAATCAACGTTGAGTCGTAGCTAACGTGTACTTTTTGCTCTTTTTGTTCTTCAATAAAGTTCACCTCAACTCGTTCCACCGCTCCAGTCAATTTTAGCTCTTTGCGAATTGAACCGCCGCATCCCATTTGACATACCATTCCTTCCACAGAAAAATCTGCCTGACTATTCGAATGTACAACTGCAGGTTTGTTTTTTATTACAGAAACCGGAATAGACTTTTGACTTGTTTCATTACAAGAAAAAAGGACTGCCGAAAGGATGATAAAGTAGCGCATTTTCATGTGACAAAATTACACAGATTTATGATGGAAATTGCGGTTTCTTTAGTACATTTGAAAAAAAACTGAATCATGAGAATCATACTTACAGCCCTTTTTATTTCGACTTTGATCTTTTCTTCTTGCAATAAATACAGCGAAGGACCAAAATTTTCTATGTTAACAAGAAAGGATCGCTTGTGTAATGATTGGGAATTAACAGCATATACAAATAGTGGTAACAATGCTTTCGATAAAGATTTCACAACTAAATTGAGCATCGATAAAGATGGGACATATTCCATGTCTAAAACCTATAACGCTCTTGGGCAAATAAAAGGAACTTACTCAAATGGACGTTGGGAATTCGCTGACAAAGACCAAACACTTTACTTTTATGAAGATTCAACGTCAAAACCAACGCATGAATTCAGCATCAAAGAATTACGCAACAAGGAATTAGTTATCGTGGAAGATATTTTTCAAACAGGAGAATCTCACCGTTACACATACCAACCTCAATAAGGTTTATTTCTTTCTTCTAAACGAAATTCGGGTCAACTTCCATGACATGAGAACAGTTGCTGCACGTTCTCATTTCTTCAGATCCATAAAATTCTTTGAATCGAGGAATGAAATCCTTTTCGATGTTTTCTAATGGAAAACGATAGGTTTTTAAATGATGGTTGCATTTTTCGCAGAACCACATTAATCCATCTTGAAGATCAGTGCCTTTACGCACACGTTCGATAACTAATCCAACGGTGTTTTCTCCTCGTGATGGAGAATGTGGCGTGTTCGCAGGAAGTAAAAACATTTCACCTTCCTTAATGATTACGTCTTTCGCTTGACCATCTTCCTGAACACGCACCGTAATATCTCCTTCTATTTGATAGAATAGCTCCTCACCTTCATTGTAGTGATAGTCCTTTCTGGCATTTGGACCAGCGACAATCATCACAATGAAATCTCCTGCCTCCTTGTATAAATTCTTATTTGATACAGGTGGCTTCAGAAAATCTCTGTTTTCATCGATCCACTTTTGAAGATTAAAAGGAGCTAACATACTTTGTATTTTTAAAAAATTATTCTGCTAAAAGTCCGCGAGAAATTACGATTTTCTGTACCTCTGACGTTCCTTCATAAATCTGAGTGATTTTCGCGTCGCGCATTAAACGCTCTACATGGTACTCTTTCACAAAACCATAACCACCATGAATCTGAACAGCTTCAACTGTTTGCTCCATCGCTACTTTCGAAGCGTATAATTTAGCCATCGCACTTGATTGGTCGTAATTTCTTCCAGCATCTTTATCTGCAGCAGATTTATAAACTAGTAAACGTGCCGCTTCGATTTCTGTCGCCATGTCTGCTAGTTTAAATGCAATCGCTTGGTGCTTGTAAATTTCTTTGCCAAACGCTTTTCGTTCTTTCGAATAAGCAAGGGCCAATTCTAAACCTCCGGCCGCAATTCCTAACGCTTGAGCAGCGATTCCAATTCGTCCACCACTTAAAACTTTCATGGCAAACGTAAATCCAAATCCATCCTCACCGATTCGGTTTGCTTTTGGAACTTTCACGTCATTGAAAAGCAAGGTGTGAGTATCGCTTCCACGAATACCCATTTTATCTTCCTTCGCTCCAACAATAAATCCTTCCATTCCTCTTTCGATGATCAACGCATTGATTCCTTTGTGTCCAAGCTCTGTATTCGTTTGAGCAATTACTAAGTATGTTGATGCAGATGAACCATTTGTTATCCAGTTTTTTGTTCCATTTACCAAATAGTAATCTCCCATATCAATCGCAGTTGTACGTTGAGAGGTAGCATCCGATCCTGCTTCAGGCTCCGACAAACAAAATGCTCCGATTTTTTCTCCTGTTGCTAATGGAACTAGGAATTTTTGTTTTTGTTCTTCTGAACCGTATTTCTCCAATCCCCAACAAACCAATGAATTATTCACTGACATACAAACAGATGCAGAAGCATCTACCTTAGAGATCTCCTCCATCGCAAGAACATAAGACATGGTGTCCATTCCGCTACCTCCGTATTTCGGATCAACCATCATTCCCATAAATCCAAGCTCTGCTAATTGCTTGATTTCTTCCGCTGGGAAACGCTGATTGTTATCGCGATCGATTACTCCAGGTTTCAAAACGTTTTGAGCGAAATCTCTCGCTGCTTCTTTAACTGCCAATTGTTCTTCTGTCAATTCAAAATTCATGTTGATTGATTTTTTAATTTTGAACAAAAATAATCGAATTCTGCCAAGCATGAAAGAAATGAATAGGAATAAAATGGAGATTTTGGGACTAATGTCCGGCACCTCACTTGATGGCTTGGACATTGCTCATGTGTCATTCGAATTTCTAGGTGACAAAATTCGTTTTGAGTTACACCATTCGCACACCTATTCAATGGATGATTCACTGTTAGAAAAACTACACCTTGCCACAAAAATGTCCACTGAACAATTGTGCAAATTGGACAAAGAACTAGGGAATTATTTCGCTGTTTGTGTAGACCTTTTTATAGAAGAAAAGAACTTGGTAAAAAGTCAAATTGACGCAATTGCCACACATGGACAAACGATTTTTCATCAGCCACAAAATGGATTCACCCTTCAAATCGGCTGTGGTTCTACCATTGCATATCACACAGGAATTCCGGTCATAAATGATTTTCGAACACTGGATGTCATTGCTGGCGGACAAGGTGCCCCCCTCGTCCCAATCGGTGATTTCGAACTATTCAAAGATGAGGCTGATTCCTTTTTAAATCTTGGTGGATTTGCAAATATTAGTTTCAAGAAAAAAAACATCATACAAGCCTTCGATATTGCACCAGCGAATCTACCTTCAAACCTATTAATGAAACAAATAGGAGAACTTTTCGATCGAAACGGAGAAAAAGCCCGATTAGGCGAAATCAATCAATCCTTGTTAGAAGGACTAAATTCTTTACCGTTTTATGCAAATAAAGCACCCAAATCTCTCGGGACAGAATGGTTAAAAAAGGAATACATGCCGTTGTTCAATCCATCCATTACGTTAGCGGATCTTTTGAGAACACACACGGAACATGTCGCCATTCAAATTGCAAAGATATTGAACGAAGAAAGCCTGACTTCCGTCTACATCACTGGTGGCGGAGCAAAAAACACCTTTTTAATCGAACGAATATCACACCATTACCATGGAACATGCATTATTCCAAGTAAGGAAATCATCGATTTTAAAGAAGCAATTGTGTTTGCATTTTTAGGTGCTCGTCACCTGCGAGGGGAAACGACAAATATCCCAAGTGTTACAGGAGCTTCTAAAGCCCTGTGCACGGGCGTCTATCATCGAGGTGCCTAATCCAATGGAAAATCATTGAATTGTTTGAAAATAATTTTAAAAACCTGCTTTAAAAGGACCATTTTCCTAATTTTGCACCCTATACAACAAAAGAAATGAAAGATTTACTTCAAAAATTTGAGAACAAACGACCTGAAATCGTTTTTGAGTGGAAAGATGCGGAAACAGAAGCTGAAGGATGGGTTGTTATCAACTCATTACGAGGTGGTGCAGCTGGAGGTGGAACACGCATGCGCGTTGGACTCGATAAACGTGAAGTAGAATCTTTGGCAAAAACCATGGAAGTGAAATTCACCGTTGCCGGACCCGCAATCGGTGGAGCGAAATCTGGAATTAACTTTGACCCCAAAGATCCCAGAAAAGAAGGAGTACTTAAACGTTGGTTTGCAGCGGTTAGTCCTCTTTTGAAACATTATTATGGAACCGGAGGAGACTTAAATGTGGATGAAATTCATGAAGTCATTCCAATTACAGAGTCTTGTGGCGTATGGCATCCCCAAGAAGGCGTCTTCAATGGTCACTTTCAGCCGAAAGAGGCACAGAAAATGAACCGTATTGGACAATTGCAGAGAGGGGTGTTAAAAGTGATTGAAGATGAAACCTTAAGTCCGGATGTAACTAGAAAATTTGTTGTTGCTGATATGATTACAGGTTTCGGAGTTTCTGAATCCATTCGTCATTATTTCTCTTTGTGGGGTGGTGACGTAAAAGATAAAAAAGTCATCGTTCAAGGATGGGGAAATGTTGGGTCCGCCGCGGCTTACTACCTTGCTCTGAATGGCGCAAAAATTGTTGGAATCATTGACCGCGTAGGTGGAATCATCAAAGAAGACGGATTAAGTTTCGATGAAGTGAAAGAATTGTTCCTATCCAAAAATGGAAACGAACTCAAAAGTGACGGAATGCTTTCATTTGACGAAGTAAATGCACAAATTTGGAATACACCTGCTGATGTATTTATTCCTTGTGCGGGAAGTCGAATGTTTTCTGAAGAAAATTTAAATCAACTTCTTGCTGCAGGATTGAAAGTGATTTCTTCTGGAGCTAATGTGCCTTTTGCGGACAAAGAAATTTTCTTCGGTCCAATTGCTGAAAAAGCGGATGCGAACTTATCCCTTATTCCTGATTTTATCGCAAATTGTGGAATGGCAAGAGTGTTTGCTTATCTCATGAGCAATGACCTTGAAGCAATTGAGGATAAATTGATTTTTGAAGATACTAGTTCGATTATCTACAATGCCTTGAAAGCAACACATGAATCAAATCAAGCAAAAACAAACATTGCGAATACAGCATTCGAAATTGCCTTGAAGCAATTGGTTTAGTAAATGTACGCTACCCTTTTACTCATATTTATACTAGGTTATGTTTCAATTACGCTGGAGCATAAACTGAAAATAGATAAACTCGTTCCTGCTTTGTTAATGATGGTTCTATCTTGGGCCGTTATTTTTATTGGCATTCCCATTTTTTGGCTCGATCCAAGCATCGGATTACACATAGATCCGAAATGCGGACAAGTGACATTGCCCGAGCTTATTGGTTCGATATCAGAGAAACGAGAGCAATTGGATGCCACCCTTTTACATCACTTTGGGAAAACGAGCGAAATTCTTATTTTCCTCATGGGTGCAATGACCATTGTCGAGATTATTGATCATTTTGATGGATTCAATAGCTTTAAAACACTCATTAAAACAAAACAGAAAATTTCCTTGCTTTGGGTGATTAGTTTATTGGCATTTTTCCTTTCTGCACTAATCGACAACTTGACGGCAACAATCGTTTTAATCAGTATCTTAAGGAAAATTGTTGCGGAAGCTGAACTGCGTAGATGGTACACCGGATTTATTATTATCGCAGCGAATTCAGGTGGAGCATGGTCTCCTATCGGCGATGTAACAACGACTATGTTATGGATGAATCACAAAGTGAATGCCGGTTCCCTCATTCAACACTTATTTTTACCCTCGCTCATTTCCGTGCTAGTCCCTGTTACAATTGCTTCGTACATGAAGGTGTTTAAAGGAGATCTCCCAAGCACTGAAATAATCCATCAACCTAGAAAAAACAGTTCTTTCGTTCTTATCTCAGGCCTTTTTCTCATCGTACTCGTTCCGATTTTGAAAATGACTACACACTTACCTCCCTACATGGGAATGATGTTTGCTCTCGGTTTGATGGCAATCTTGGCTGAAATTATAAGTAAGCGTCACTTTTCGCTAACAGATGTCTCTGCTGAAAACTCACATTCTAGTCCAACATTTAAAGCGTTGACGAAAATTGAACTTCCCAGCATTTTATTCTTTTTAGGAATTTTAATGACCATCGCTGCCATGGAATCCATGGGGATGATTTACGGCTTCGGAATTCAAATACAAGAAACAATGGATGTGAATTTATTCGTCACATTATTAGGAATGAGTTCAGCAATCATCGATAATGTTCCAATTGTTGCCGCTTCCATGGGAATGTTTAGATTCGGTGTGGATCATGAAATATGGCATTTAATTGCATTTGCAGCTGGTACAGGAGGCTCCATGTTAATCATTGGATCAGCTGCAGGTGTTGTCGCAATGGGTATGGAAAAAATATCTTTTTTCTGGTACCTAAAACGAATCTCACTCCTGGCTGCCATTGGATATTTTGCTGGAATTTGTGTATTTTTTTTCAGTTAGGCTAAGATGCGTTTTCAATCATATATCGAAGCTGTCACTTGGTTGTTTGACCAATTTCCCTCCTATCAAAATATTGGAGCCAGCGCCTATAAACCAGGATTGAAACAAACAACTGATTTACTGAATGTACTAGAGATTTCCTCGAATCACATGACCATCATTCATGTAGCTGGAACAAATGGCAAAGGATCAACCTGTTCCTACTTAAGTTCCATTCTTACCGAAAAAAACGAAAAGGTAGGACTATTTACTTCCCCACATATTTTCGATTTTCGAGAACGCATTCGCATCAACGGAGAGCAAATTGACGAGGAATCAGTGATCCATTTTTGTCAACGTGTAATTGACCTTAATCTAGATTTTGAGCCTAGTTTCTTCGAAGTCACCTTTGCGATGGCAATGGATCATTTTCAGCGTAGCAACTGCACATATGCCGTTATAGAAACGGGTATGGGAGGTCGATTAGATTCTACTAACGTCCTGAATTCCAATATTGCTGTTATAACCAATATTGGACTAGATCACACACAATTCTTGGGAGAAACTCTTTCAGAAATCGCCCTAGAAAAAGCAGGTATCATCAAGTCGAATCAACCTGTCGTAATCGGTCAAACACAAGAAGAAATAGCCCATAATTTCAAAAATATAGCGAAAAATCATCACGCTCCTATCTATTTTGCCGACGAAGAAAATTGGGAGATATTAAACTCAGTAGAACTACCTGAGCTTCAAAAAACAAACCTAAAAACGGCGCTTTGCGCATTAGCAAAATTGCACGTTTCGTTTTCTGAAGAAACCATATTCAATGCACTAAACAAGCTGTTTCAAAACACAGGATTATTTGGAAGGTTTACGAAAGCACATGAAAATCCACTGGTTTACCTTGATGTTTCACATAATCAAGATGGCATCCGGGCAACTTTAAAGGATTTAAATAATGTCCAATTTGACAATTTACACATCATATACGGAGCCTCTCAGGATAAAAATGCACCCGAGATTTTGTCGCTTTTTCCGGAAAAGACAACCATTCACCTCTGTGCATTCCAAAATAATCGAAGTTTGAAAAAAGAAGTACTGCAAGAACTGATGCACTCCGATCAACGTATTCAATCGATTTCAACAAACGTAAATTCACGCCTAAAAGAACTGATGAAAATAGTGTCAACCAAGGACCTTATTTTGGTGACTGGAAGTTTCTTTCTTTTAGCAGATCTCGATAAAACTGTTTTTAATTCATAAAAAAACCTTCAGGGACTCATTCAAACATAAAATCCCTTATCTTTGTGTCAATGGAAAAGCAAGTCATTCTGAATCCAACACATTTGGACCTCACTTTGAAACGTCTTTCCCATGAATTAATTGAATCCCACAATGACTTCTCGGAAACTGTTCTCGTAGGTTTACAACCAAGAGGAATACACGTTGTGACAAGACTTAAGTCTTATTTGGAATCTATTCTTGGAAAAGAAATTCAATGTGGAAATCTGGACATTACGTTTTATCGCGATGATTTTCGTCGAAGAGAAAAACCGTTGATTCCAAGTATCACAAACATCGATTTTAGCATCGAAAATAAACGTGTCATTCTAGTAGACGACGTACTTTATACGGGAAGAACAATTCGTTCCGGATTAGATGCCTTATTGTCGTTTGGTCGACCATCAAAGGTGGAATTATTGGTGTTAATTGACCGTCGCTACAGTAGGGACCTACCAATTCAGGCCGATTATATAGGTAAAACAGTCGATACACTCATTTCAGAACGCGTTTCAGTTGAGTGGAAAGAAACAGAAGGAGAAGATAAAGTAGTTTTGTTTACAAAAGAGAGCAATGAATAATTTAAGTGTTGATCACCTTACGGGAATAAAAGATTTAACGCGACAAGACATCGAGTTAATCTTCAAGACAGCAGATAGCTTTAAAGAGGTTATCAATCGTCCGATTAAGAAAGTTCCATCCCTCAGAGACATTACTATTGCTAATATTTTCTTCGAAAACTCTACCCGTACAAGACTTTCATTTGAATTAGCAGAAAAAAGATTGTCTGCCGATACGGTGAATTTCAGTGCAGCAAGTAGCTCTGTAAAAAAAGGAGAAACATTAATCGACACTGTAAATAACATCCTAGCGATGAAAGTGGATATGGTTGTGATGCGGCATCCAAATCCTGGCGCTGCCTTGTTTCTTTCTCAAAAAGTGAAAGCACGCGTGATCAACGCAGGAGATGGCACACATGAACATCCAACTCAAGCGTTACTTGATGCATTCTCCATACGCGAACGTCTAGGAAGTGTTGAAGGAAAAAAAGTGGTGATTGTTGGAGATATTCTTCATTCACGTGTGGCACTATCCAACATTTATTGCCTGCAGAAACTTGGCGCGGAAGTGATGGTATGTGGACCGACAACCTTGATTCCAAAATACATTGGCGATCTAGGCGTAAAAGTATCTCACAACCTTCGAGAAGCTTTGGAATGGTGCGATGTTGCGAATATGCTTCGCATTCAATTAGAAAGACAGGATATCAAGTATTTCCCATCCTTGCGAGAATACACCATGTTATTTGGATTAACCAAAGAGATTCTAGACGGGCTTTCGAAAGAAATCATCGTAATGCATCCAGGTCCAATAAACCGTGGTGTTGAAATCTCGAGTGATGTAGCTGATTCTAAGCAAAGTATCATTCTTGACCAAGTAGAAAATGGTGTTGCAGTTCGAATGGCAGTAATTTATTTGCTTGCATCGAAAATTGAACGTTGAAAATTTTTACATTTGACAAAACGATTGTGATGAACTTTTCAGTAGACCCTCAAGGAAAAATAGTAATTGTATCTGCACATGTCGAAAAACTCGACGCAAGTAATGCCCCTGAACTGAAAAGTCATTTTCTTCAACTGAATAAAATTGGAAGTAATTTCATCCTATTAGACCTGTCTAAAACCAAATACTGCGATTCGTCCGGATTAAGTGCAATTCTTATTGCAAATAGACTGTGTAAAGATACCAATGGTAGATTTGCTTTATGTGGACTGCAAAGTAATGTTCAAAAAATGGTTGAAATCGCACAACTGGATAAAGTGTTGCATATTTCCAGTTCCGTTGATAAAGGAATTGATGTTCTTATCGCGTGAGTTTCTCCGTTTGCATTCTAGGTAGCGGTGCCGCTCTTCCAACCGGAAAAAGAAATCCAACTGCTCAATACATTGAATGTAATAACCGACATATTCTGATTGATTGTGGAGAAGGAACTCAACTTCAACTCCGGAAATTTGGAATTAAACTTCAGCGGATTTCACACATTCTCATTTCACACTTACACGGAGATCATTTTTTCGGATTGCCTGGATTAATTTCAAGCATGCACTTATTAGGAAGAACACGAGGCTTAACCGTTTATGGTCCACCCGAATTGCAACAATTAATTACCTCGTTTATCGAAGTTGGTGGACACAAACTTTGCTTTGATGTTCAATTCGTTCAGCTTGAAACCAAGTCCTTGCAAACAATTTTTGAAGATCGACTCATTGAAATTAAAAGTTTCGCTTTAAAACACCGCATACCAACGTGGGGTTATCGCATCGAAGAAAAACCAAAAGCCCTACATTTAAACGCTGCTGCCATAAAAGAAGCTGGATTGCTTCTCGAAGACTTGCCAAAATTGAAAGCGGGAATGGATCTAGAAAAGAATGGTCGTATATTGAAAAATAAGAAGTTTACCATTCCGCCTACCCCTTCCTTACAGTATGTCTATTGTTCGGATACAAAACCTTGGACTGGGTATGAATCAGCGATTGAAAATGCTCATTTAATGTACCATGAGGCAACCTTTACAGATCAGCATGCGGCCAGAGCAAAACAAACCTTTCACAGTACTGCGAAACAAGCCGCTCAAATGGCCAAAAAAATGAACGTTCATCATTTAGTAATTGGACATTTCTCTTCGCGATATGATACAAGCGAACAACATTTATTAGAAGCAAAAAGTATTTTTGAAAATACACGAACAGCCGAGGATGGTGTATGGATTGACCTTGAGAAACTCCCTTACTTTTGAGAAAATCGATATAGAATATAGGCAGCACAAGCAAACATGATGTTCGGTATCCAAACAGATATGATTGCGGGAAAACCAACGTTCATAGAAGCTACCGTTAACATCTTCATGGAGAAAATATAAACGAATACAATGGTTAGACCAATTGCCACATTGACACCTATGCCTCCGCGTTTCTTTCTGGAAGAAACAGATACGCCCATGATTGTAAGAATATACGCAGCAAATGGATAAGAAGTGCGTTGGTGAAGTTCTATTTCATAAGTTGGAACAAGAGATGAACCCTTTATTTTCTCGCGTGCGATCAATTGAGTAAGTTCACTAAAAGTCATCGTTTCCGCTACATTTTCTCGTTGAGCTATTTCCTCCAATGTAAAAGAAAATGTTGTGTCTTTATGCGCTCCATGCACAAGTTTGCCTTTCGGGAAATCATAGTTTTTCTCATAATAATCCTTCACATGCCAACGATTAGTTCCAGGTATACTTTTTACGGTTCTTGCCCTAAAAAAATAAATAGGTTCGTTTTCATCATTCCATTTTTGAATGGTCAAATCGTGAATTTGATTTTCTGAGGAGGTGTAATTCGAGAAATATACCAATTCATTCCCCGGATATTCCGCTTGGTAATCCTCCACAGATAAAATATCTCGGTAATACTTCTCTTCAAAAGCCAATCGAACTTTGGATGATCTTGGCACTATAAAATGGTTTAAAACAAAAGATAAAATCATTAATACAGTTGCACCAATCATGTATGGTCTTAAAAATCGAGTGATGGGACGACCACTAAACCAAATTGGGATTATCTCCGTGTCTTGAGCCATTTTTGCCGTAAACCAAATAACGGATATGAAAATAATCATGGAGGAAAATGTATTCCCGTAAAAGAGAATGAAATTCACATAATAGTCAAAGATAATCTCGGAAATTGGTGCTTTGTTCGATATAAATTCACTTAATTTCTCGGAAATATCAAATACGATCGCAAGCAACATGATAATTCCCAACATAAAAAAGAATGTAGAAAGGAATTTTTTAATGATGTATCGATCAATTATTTTAAGCATAGCTACTTAACGTCTTTGCGACAATTTCGGTGTGACATGATTCTTCCAAGCGACAAAATCACCAGCTTGTATGTGTTCCCTTGCTTGTTTTACTAATTCCAAGTAGAAAGCCAAATTATGAATCGTGGCAATTTGTATTCCTAAATATTCTCCAGACTTAACGAGGTGACGCAAATACGCTTTGGTATAAACTTGATCGACCCAAACACCACTTGTTTCATCCAAAGGAGAGAAATCCTTCGACCATTTTTCGTTTTTGATATTAATTGTTCCCTCCCACGTGTATAATAATCCGTGACGGGCATTTCGACTAGGCATCACACAATCAAACATATCAATACCCAATGCGATGCATTCAAGTATATTTGTTGGCGTACCAACTCCCATTAAATACCTGGGTTTATCCTTCGGGAGAATACCGCAAACCAATTCGGTCATTTCATATAAATCCTCATCTGGTTCTCCAACAGATAATCCGCCAATTGCATTACCTACTGCGTCCCAAGATGCAATAGCTTCAGCTGATTCTTTGCGTAAATCTTTATATACACTTCCTTGGACTATTGGAAACAACGCCTGTTCATAACCGTATTTTGGACCGGTTTTGTCCATCGCCTCAAAACAACGCTTTAACCAACGGTGTGTCATATCCATCGATCTTTTTGCGTAATTGTATTCGCATGGATAAGGAGTACACTCGTCGAATGCCATAATAATATCCGCACCTATTGATCGTTGGATTTCAATCGCTCGCTCAGGTGTGAAAAAATGGTAACTTCCGTCGAGGTGAGATTGAAACTTTACCCCCTCTTCAATTATTTTCCTTCTACCTGACAATGAATATACTTGATAACCACCACTGTCTGTCAACATTGGGCGTTCCCAACCAATAAATTGGTGCAAACCACCTGCAGCTTCTAAAACCTCAATTCCTGGACGCAAAAATAAGTGATAGGTATTCCCTAAAATAATTTGAGCGTTAATGTCGTCACGTAATTCTTGTTGGTGGACACCTTTTACCGAACCTACTGTACCAACCGGCATAAATATCGGAGTTTCAATGGTTCCATGTTCCGTGTGAAGCAGTCCAGTGCGTGCTTTTGAGTCAGGATTTTGCGTTAAAAGGTCAAAGTGCATAAAAATGTTGAAAAATAACTGCAACAAAGATACGCGTATTTGATTTGAGAATTCATCTTTGTACTGAAGTTATCCTATGAAGTTTATACCTACGTTTGAAATTAGTTTTTTTAGCATCACATTCTTAGTGCTTGCTTTAGTGGTGATCGTGCAAATTCTATATGTTTTGTTTATCTACAGCAAACTTGCTTTCCATAAAACAAAACCGATTGATGATCATCAAAATTGGATGCCAATCAGTGTGATTATCGCTGCACGAAATGAATCGGACAACTTATACGAAAATTTACCAGCTATTTTAAGTCAAGATTATCCTGTTTACGAGGTAATTGTCGTTAATAATCAATCGATTGATGACAGTGGGTGGATTCTAACTGCATACGCACAACAATTTCCGAATTTGCGGATTGTTGAATTAAGTAAAAACCGACACCTTAGACCGGGAAAGAAATTACCGATTACACTCGCAATTAAGGCCGCTAAATATGAACATTTCGTTCTTACAGATGCTGACTGTAAACCTGTGAACAACCAATGGATTAAACAAATGGCAAGTCAATACACAAGCGCTAAACAAATTGTCATTGGCTACGCACCTTTCTTGAAAAATAAAGGGTTTTTAAATCGTTTAATTCGATTTGATACTGCTTGGATTGGGGTAAATTATTTTTCAATGGCATTAGCAAAATTACCTTATATGGGGGTTGGAAGAAATTTGGCTTACACCAAAAGTGTTTTTCATTCTGTCAATGGATTTAAGTCTCATTATTCGGTAACTACCGGTGATGATGTCCTATTCATTCAAGAAGCTGCAAAGAAATCCAATTATTCCATTCAACTAAATCCAGATTCCTTCTGCTATTCTCAAGCTCCTACCACCTGGACAAGATGGATGACTCAAAAGACGCGTCATTACGCTACTTCAGGTAAATACCGCTTTATTAAGAAACTCTTGTTAGGAATATATCCATTGTCACTGATTTTGATGTGGGTATCTTTTATTACTTTGCTGTTTAGTAAAGATTTCATTTTACTGAGTAGCAGTATATTTGGATTTACTTTATTATTAAAATGGTGGTTACAAGGACGTTGCCTATCTCTTTTAAAAGAAAAAAGTTTTATTCGCTTTTTGCCTTTTTGGGATTTATTATACGCCTTGTTGATGCCTATATTGTTTTACATATCAGAACGACAAAAGTACTATAGATGGTAGAGAACGAACATTTATCGGATAAGGCAAAACATGACCTTGTGTTGGTTGAAGCAGCCCGCAAAGGTAATCAAGCTGCATATGCCGGTTTAATGGATCGATACCGTGATTCGATATTCTTCATGATGTTAAAAATGGTCAAGAATTCGGATGATGCCGATGACCTAACGATTGAAGCCTTCGGTAAAGCCTTTAGCCGTCTCGATCAATATTCACCTAGTTTCGCTTTTAGCACTTGGCTTTTCAAAATTGCTTCCAATAATTGTATTGACTTCATTCGCAAAAAACGAATTGAAGTGACATCGATCGATAAAGGCATGATGACGGATGATGGTGATCGATTACGTATAGACGCACGTTCAACGGGTTTAAATCCAGAGGAAACGATCATTCATGGACAACGAATCATTCACATGCGCTTACTTGTTAGTAAACTCAAACCTAAATACCGAGAACTTGTCGAGAAACGTTATTTTGAGGAATTAAGTTACGAGGAAATTGCAGAGGAAATGAACCTTCCATTAGGAACGGTAAAAGCACAACTTTTCCGCGCTAGAGATTTCCTTGCGGCAATGATGGACAAGACAAAAGATACTATTTAAGGGCCGTGGATATTATTGCTCATTATTTTCCAGAATTAAGTCCTGTGCAAATAAAACAATTTGCGCAACTGGAAGAATTATATACTTTTTGGAATGCTCAAATCAATGTGATTTCTAGAAAAGATACGGAAAACTTTTATACACATCATGTTTTACATTCCCTCGGAATCGCTAAAATATGCTCTTTTAAACCTGGATCATCCATTCTTGACATCGGAACAGGCGGTGGATTCCCAGGGATACCATTAGCCATTTTATTCCCTGAAACTTCCTTTGTTTTAGTTGATTCAATCGGAAAAAAAATCAAAGTTGTAAACGAAGTCGCACAAGCTCTTGGACTAACGAATGTTACTGCGCATCATGCTAGAGCTGAGGAAATTAAAGGTGATTTTGATTTCATTGTTAGTCGGGCAGTCACTCAAATGCCTATCTTTTTAAGATGGGTGCAAGGCAAAATAAAAAAGAAGTCTGAGCACGAATTGGTTAACGGAATTCTGTATCTGAAAGGTGGTGATTTAAGTGAAGAAATGAAACCAGTAAAACATCTACATAGAGAGTTTCTCCTTTCTGATGTCTACCAAGAACCCTTTTTTGAGACCAAAAAAGTCATTTACGTAAAACTAAGATAAAACAGGCGGGAACTCCAAGGTAAAGAGAGGAATGGGTACGGAAAATAATTGCTCCGTTTCTAACTGTTGAAACGTGTAGAAACCACTCATACGTCCAATTGGCATCCAAAATTCACAACCACTTACGTATTCAAATCGTTCACTCGGAGCAATGATTGGTTGTTCACCAATAACACCTGGTCCATCGACATGTTGTATGCCATATATCAAATGTTCAACCATCCAATGACGGTGTACTAATTGAATCGAGCTGCTCCCTTTATTTTCAATGAATATTCTATAATTAAAGAAATATTGACTGTCATCTGGATTCGATAAGTCCGCTCGAAACCAAGTTTTAACCTGTATGTCAACTGTAGAAATGATTTTATTTCTCATAATGTCAGCTTGTAACTAAAAAATAGAACAATGATAAAATGACTCAACTATTGACTTTTATTTCTGTATCAAGCAATTAGAATACGCTTTAATTGCACGTTTTTCACCAAATGAATCCACTAACTCATGCGTTGTTGCCTTAATTGACACAGCATCAATATCAACTTTTAAAATTTTGGCAATAATTTGACACATCTCCGGAATGTGAGGATTTAATTTTGGGCTTTCTAAAATGACTGTAGAATCAACATTTACGACATGAAATCCTTTATCATGAACAAGTTTAACCACCTCAGTTAAAAGAATCTTTGAATCAATTCCTTTATACTTTGGATCCTTATCTGAAAAATGGAATCCGATGTCGCGTAAATTAGCTGCTCCCAAAAGAGCATCACAAATGGCATGTAAAAGCACATCTGCATCGGAATGTCCAACTGCACCTAAATCCGATTCGATTTTTATTCCTCCAATGAACAAATCATAGCCCTCAGCTAAACGGTGAACATCTACGCCAAATCCAGTGCGTATTTGCATCACTAAATTCCACTTGGTGTTGATCCTCCAGTACGGCCCAAATTCAATCGAAGCGTAAATCGCAAGGTGTTAGCCAAAGGACTTTGTCTTCCACTTACGGAGGCTAAATAAGAAAAATCGATGGAGAACATGTTGTATTTCAAACTTGCCCCAAAATTTAAAAATTGACGATTCCCTTTATTTTTGTTTTCATAAAACATCCCTGTTCTGAAAGCTAGTACGTCGTTGTACCACCATTCAATTCCGCCGGCAATGTTAATTTCTGCTAATTCCTCCTTTAATCTAGTTCCTTTCACAACTGCATACGAACCATCGTTATTTTGGATATAATCACCATTTGCGTCTTTAGCAACGACACCAGGCGCGTCGTAAAAGGATTGTAAAATACCGTTAATGATTCCTACATCACCATTCATACCGGACAACATTGTATAACTACCGTTAATATTGTCATAGAAAGCAGGAGTTGGAACGAGTAACTTTTGGAGATCCACTGCAAATGTAACTTTATTGTAATCATCAAATTCTGCTTCAAATGAATTACCAATTTTCATATTCATTGGAATAAAATCTCTTTTGGATAGCTCGGAGTAAGCAACCTTATTACCAAGGTTGTTTAATGTTGTTGCGAAGGTATACGTACCCTTCGTGTTTCCAATTTTTGCATCCTCGTTTCGGTATGTTATAGAGAAATCAGCCGCACCTACAACGCCAGCTTTTGTATTCACACCTCCAACGGTCAATCCACCTGTTAAATTCGAATAGGCAAACTTACCATTGATTCCGATACTTAACCTCTTTGCTAATCGAAACGCATAAGCGCCGGTCAATTCGAATTCACTTGGTTTATCATCACGAAGAACATTTCCACTAACATCCGTAAATGTAATTTCACCTAAACTAAAATAACGTATAGATCCTCCGATGGTGTGTATTTTATTGATGCGATAATATCCAGCTAAATAAGACAAACTAATATCGTTGGTCAATTGACGCAACCAAGGGGTATATGACAAACTCACTTCAGACTTTTCTTTTGCAAAACTCAGCATGGAAGTATTCCAATATACAGAGGTAGATGTTGGGCTCAAAGCTGTTCCTGCGTCTCCCATACCACCTGCCCTAGAATCTGGAGTAATAGCCATAAATGGTAAAGCTGTGGTGATGGTGTTTAATTGCAAGTCATTATCGGTAACACCCGATCCTCCACCGTTTGGCTGAGCATAGGCTTGAAAAGTGGCATAACAGATTGATATAAGGAAAAAAACTTGCTTCATATGCGACAATACTTAATGGTTCGTAAATATACGAAAAACTAGGTTTTTTATTGTGGAATCACTTTAAAATAACCAATTTCTCTGTTTTTTCTGCCGTTTGACCATCAATGTTTTTAATTTTCAAGCGATAAACGTAAACCCCTTTCGCAAGTTGGTCGCCAAATTCATCTTTACCATCCCATTCGATTCCTTCGGATCGAAATCCTTGCGTTTTCACCTGTTGCTGTATGGTTTTAACTAATCTGCCGGAAACCGTATAAATCTGCACCTGTACATCCAGTTGATTACAAGATTGATTGTGTTCGAACATAAAGGAAGTACGCGTGGTAAAAGGATTTGGGTAATTATAGACATGTTCCAAAGTGGGAACCTCTTTTTCTTGAACAATAAACTCAAGCTTGGCTGTTCCTGAATTATTGTTCACATCCCAAACTTTCAACTCAAGTGTATGTTTGCCTTTTGATAAGCCTTGAAATTGATACCTTACTTCTCCGTTTTGATAGTCATTTAATCCGGCAGAGTAAAAGTCATTTAATACGAATGGGTTACTTGTCTCGCCATCTAGGACAGCAACAATATCATGACCAATTCCATTGCCTACCGTGTTAATTCCATTTTCATCAAACACCTTTGCGAATAAAACAGGATTTGCATCTGTTATGCTTCCTGAAATAAATGCTTCATCATTCATAAAGAGCTGAATAGTTGGAGCAACATCATCATTAATTCCATTCGGATTGATACCTCCTATAATCAACATGGTATCGAATCCTTGCGCGTCGGTAATAGAGCTATTTCCATAGTAACTTATTTTACCCAAACCGTAATTTAATGCAATGTCTTTAGGTACGATAAACTCAAAGTCGAAATAGCCATTAACAATGCTTGCTTTACCACGGTAAATTTTATTTCGTTGCTGTTGAAAACTTAGAACTTGCGGAGGATCTTGACCTAACGTTTGTTGTGTTTTAAATTTGTCAAAAATCGTAGGAGTAAGTACACCGTTCCAGGTATTCAACACCGCTCCATTCCAATCCTCCATATGACCTTTAATGCGCACTTTACTTAAGGCATTGATGGTGTCAATTTGAACTTGTGGACTTATTCCATTAATACTATCAGTAACGATTCGGTACCGTGGTAGTGCTATGCGCAATGCTGGATCGCCAATCAAAGTAAAACTACGTTTGTTCCCACTTGATCCAGAATTGTTTTTTGTCAACATAGAAATTTCTCCAAACGTTTTTGGATTTCCTGTTGCATCTCTTTCAAACACTTGTTCATAAAATGCGTCGCCCGTGACTTCATTCACCGTAATAAATACAGCACGTGTGGTTGTCATTAAAGCAATTGACGATCCTGTCGGATTTAGAAATGCCCATTCACCCGCTGAAACTCTTTTTGGATCATCGTATCGCGTGAATTCACACGTTGCAGAGACAAATAAATTTAATGCATTAATATTACTCCATGATTGAATTTGTGGAATGGTCACGATGCGTTCTTCCGCAAGTCCAACTTCTCCTCCGTGTCCAACATAATTTATCATAAGGATCCCACGTTGAACGCGGTCTGTTATCGATTCAGTCAAAGCTGGAAATCTTATTCCCCCAGTTGATATAACCATTGGAAATGCATCCATGTACAGCTTTTCCCCATTCATTTCTCGGTGATTCAATTTCACATAGTTATATTGTGGCTCTGCGTTAGAAGTAATAAATTGATTGGATGGGTCATTATCTGCAATTTGAACAAATTTCAAACGCCAATCACCGAATGTCGAGTTTAGGTCTGTTGAACCGAGGCAACATGAGGAATTATTTGGGTAAAGCGTTGATCCATTTTTTAAGTAATGTTCCACCTTGTCTACTTGTTGTTTCGCTTGTAAATTATCACTTACAATAAAACGACCAACACCGATATCCAATAAATCCGTGCTCGAAAATCCTTCATTGTCGCCTAGGAGTCCAAAATAATCATCAGAGACAAGTGCATTAATGTGGTCCTCACTTGTTATTGCTTGATATGTTGGAATCAGGTTGTTATTGTTAGCTAAACGATTTTTTGGATCATATGTCCCATCTCCGAATAACAGAAGGTACTTTGGCTTCGTTGTTGGATCCGTTTGAAGTGCGCGATCATAAAACATTTTCGCAAACATTCTAATCGCCGCAACATCCTGCATTCCAGAACTAAATTCGTTGTAAACTTGCTGTACGTTCACAACATGAACAGTAAGTCCTTCAGCACGATGTAAATCTGCTAATCGTTCAGCTTGTGTAAGAAAATCAGGATGGGAAACAATTAAATAATCGGCTTGTGGTAGTCCATGAAGGTTTTGATTACCAACTGCCCCTACTCTATCAGGAGTAAAAAAAGAACTTCCATTTGATGCAACAAATTCTCTTAATCCACCCGCTGATTTAAATGATTTAATATTTCCATTAGCTGAAACAAACATTTTTTTTGGTGCATGCTTATCCGTGATATCCCAAACAAATCCTCCGGAGGGCAAACCAGTAATCTCATAGGATACAAGTTGTGTTGGATCAATATTTTTCACGCGAAACCCTAATTGAGTTCCGTAAAAAATAAGTTTCCTTTTGGTACTTAGAACGATTCTATCCAAGTAAGCAAGTGTTGTTGGAGATTGTCGTGCAACAGTCAACTTCAAAGGGATTGATGCAGGTGGATTATTCATGGAAAATGTGTATTCACCCCTGGAAAAATCCATCGAATTGATTGGCAAAATATTCGTAAATAAATTCTGACCATTTATACTGGCGTTAATGGTGTTCAGTAAATTATTGTTTGGGCAGTTAGCCGCAATATCTAATTTGAAATCCAATGTTGATGCATCAATATTTGGTATTGAAAAATTGAAGGTTCTTTCTAATTCAACATCGAATAATTCTCCGTACCATCTTTGTCCACCTTCAACTAAATTATGAAGATCATTTTCATAACATTCTCTGAAATCATAGGAACTAATTACATTGTCAACAGGTAAATCATTTTGAAACGCTTCCTGAATTCGAAGCGGAGCTACATCGGCATTGATGTTAATAAAATACGTAGAAATATCACTGTAAATATTTCGTATTTGAAGGTATGGAAATACGGTCTCGCTACTCGACCAACGATGTGGTCCCCACGCATGGAATAATATGTAATCATTATCATTGAAAACACCATCGGATTCACCTTGAATAAATATGGCATTCTCCGCCAAATCATCTGTTCTTGGCAAGTTGTTTTTTTCAGGGATTAATCCATCTCCATTTCCATAAATATGAATGTGGGCTGGATTTAAACCATCGGTGGCAATACCACATGATTCCAAAAATGCTTTGTCAATTTTATAGATACCATCCTTGGCAACCGAAATTTTATACCATGACCCTGAGCCAGGTTTCATTACGGAATTTTGAACAAAATCTTTTTCTTTATTACTTGTCTCAGGACTCAACTCGTAAGAGAATTGAACAACCCGTTCATATTTACCTTCTTTGTAACGAACGGGGATGACATGAATAACTGTAAATGACAATCCTGACTCATCATTTACATTGGCTTCGAAAGTGAACTCGTTTGGGAGAGAGATAGCTGTATTTTTATAATAATTCAGGTCTGAGCTTGGTATTGGCTCCGAAACTACATCGGAAATCACTACTTTCTGTTGAAGGGAATTCGTCTTGTATTTATTAAAAAAGAATGGAATCCCATTATCTATTCCTTGTTCGTTAATATAATGTACCGGAAATATTTTGCCATCATTTTCATAATTGTGAATTTGAGTCCATTTCAAATCAATTTTCACAACTTGAGATATTGCTTTGTTTGAACCAATAAATAGCAATAGAAATAAAATAATTCGATTCATGTTAAAATATTTTTCAAAGTAAGTGTGGAAGAAAAACGTCAATATATTTATTTTATTTGATTATTTATTCGATATTTGTAACCTTTAAAACCTAAACTACGTTAAGATTGTTCGTGCTAAAAACAAAGTTTGTGAAAACATTCGGAACTCTCGTCATTGCTTTAACAAATATTTTTGTTGTATCAATGTCAAATACTGCTTGGACTCAGGATCCAACTTTTACACAATTCTATTCGAATCCTGTGTACCTTAATCCTGCTTTGGCTGGCTCTAGTGGCTGTCCAAGAATCGCTCTTAATTACCGCAATCAATGGCCGCAACTTACGGGTAACTATGTTACTTACAGCGCCGCATTCGATACTTACGCTAAAAACGTTTCTGGAGGAATTGGACTAATTGCGATGCATGACCAACAAGGTCAAGGCACAATTCAAACTTCAATGGTCGGTGGAGTATATTCATACAACTTAAAAGTAAATAGAAAATTCTCATTGATGTTTGGTGCAAGAGCGGCATATTACCAGAAATTTTTAGATTGGGATAAATTGACATTCGGAGACATGATTGACCCGAGAAGAGGATTCATCTACCAAACTGGGGATGTTATTCGTGGCAATGGTCGTCATGGATTCTTCGATGTATCAGCCGGAATGGTTGGATTTACAAAGAATTTTTATTTCGGTGTTGCAGCACATCATTTGAATAGACCTGATGAATCAATGATATTAGGTGATTCTAGACTTCCTGTGCGTTTAACTGGACACATGGGGGCGACGATCAAACTTGGTCAACGTGGTCGCTATTCAAGTAGCACCATGCTCATGCCGAACATCATATATCAATATCAAAATGGATTCCAAGAATTCAATATTGGTGCTTACCTAAAGTATGAGAGTTTTACAATCGGAGCTTGGTACCGTAACAGAGATGCTTTTATTTTGAGTCTTGGTATTAGCACAGAGAGATTTAGAGTTGGATATAGCTACGATTTAACTGTATCTAATTTAGGTGGTGTTTCAGGTGGTTCACATGAAATTTCAATGGGAATCAACCTAAAATGTAAGAAAAAACCAAAGAATTTTAGAAAAATTTCTTGTCCGTCATTTTAAGTGTAACAAAATAAGTAATTAAAGATTATTATCGTTAATAAAACGCAAAGTAGAATATGAAGCGATTGATGAATAGATTTTTAGGAGTATCAGTAGTTGGACTATTGATACTTTCTTCTTGTTCTCCAGAAAGATCAAGTTCAACAGGTTGGGAATATAACAACTATAAAAATGGTGGATTTGAGAAATTTGATGCTCAAGAACAAGAAACAGGTCCAGGATTGGTCATGATTGAAGGCGGAACCTTTACCATGGGAAGAACTGAGCAAGATGTAATGTATGACTGGAATGCACGTGCATCCCGTGTTACCGTTGCATCTTTTTACATGGATCGAACAGAAGTAACAAATTTGCATTGGTTAGAATACATGTATTGGATGAAGCGTGTTTACTACAAAACATATCCGCACGTTTATAAAAAATGTTTGCCTGACACTTTGGCTTGGAGAACCGCCTTGGGTTACCGAGAAAAATACGTGAATTACTATTTAAGAATGCCTTCTTACGCTGACTACCCAGTTGTTGGAGTTTCTTGGTTGCAAGCAAATGATTTTTGTAAATGGAGAACGGATCGTGTAAATGAAGCAATTTTAGTTCGAGAAGGTATATTAAAATGGCACTTTGCCGATGAAGGAAGTACTGATTTAGGTGCTGCCAACAGCAAAGATTACGATAAAAAATATGCTTCTGTTCCTCAAAACATGTTCAGTACTGAAAACTACTTGAACGGAAACTACACAGTTGAATCTGAAGGAGGTTATGTTGTGAACAAAGACAATAAACCAAAACCAAAAGTGGATGCGAAAAAACGTTCAGTTCCTCGTGATCCGTATCAACTTGAAAATTATGATCCTATTTACGCTGATCTTGATAATGGAAGATTAGGGACTCGTCCAGTGCGTATGGAAGATGGAATCCTTTTACCGAGTTACCGTCTACCTACAGAAGCTGAGTGGGAATTTGCAGCACTTGGATTAATTGGAAACCTTGATGAAGGTTCAGAAAATATTAACGACCGTCGTATTTATCCTTGGGATGGACACTATGTTCGTCAAGAGGAAGAACAATTCGCCGGAGCAATCCAAGCAAATTTCATTCGTGGAAAAGGAGATTTAATGGGTCTTTCAGGAAATTTGAATGACGGATCAGATATCACTGCACGTGTTGATGACTACTGGCCAAATGATTTCGGGCTATACAACATGGGGGGTAATGTTTCCGAATGGGTAATGGACGTTTACAGACCAATGTCTAGCGAGGCTACGGAGGAGTTCATGCCTTTTAGAGGGAACAAATTCCAAACACAACTTCTCGTTCCAGACGGACTTTACGATAGACCTGTGAAAGCGAATGAAAACATTTATGACGTACATGGTATGAAAGAATTCGTTAACGAATTTGCCCGAGTGAAATACCTAGCCTATGCAAACAAAAATTACAAACAAGGCGCAGGTAGTAACTACCAAACCAATGTTGCAACTAGAAATGTTATTTCCGAAGCAGATACGTTGTTCAACAGAGTGAAGAGATTGGAGAAAATTAGTAAAATCAATGGAGCTGAGAAAAAATCAATCGATTCAATTTTAGCGCTCATTCAAACTGAAATTACTAGTAAGAACACCAAAGTTTTGACTGAAAAAATTGATGATTTCAACAAATACTTGACGGATAATTCGGCTAACGCGGATGTGAAACAAATCCAAGACGATTTAGCTGCAATGGGTAAAGGTCCAGCACCATTGGTAAATAATAATCCAATGAACTCACGCATCTATTCTAAACAAGATCCAAGAGGGTATCAGTTTAATTCCCCTTCAAGCTATTATGTGTCAAATAAATCTCAATTTACATCACAGGAACGTTTGCAATTTGAGTTTTTAGATACATTAAACATGATGCTTGATACAGCAATTGCTCTGTACAATCAAGGTAGAACAATCGCTGCAAGTGCCTTTGTTGAACGCGTATTATTCAATAAAAATCTACCAGCTGAGATTCAAGATGGTTCGAATAAGAAGCCGATTGAAGAAATCATGCAAATCGCTTTTGATAGACAAGATGTACAATCGTTTATCGGTATTCAAGACACGGCTCTTTTCAGTAAAGAATACCTAGAGAGAAAATTCAGTTCTTACAGCACAGATCCAACAATCACCACTTGGATTATGACACTTCGTAACGGATTGACTGAATTTATTACGGAAACAAAGGGTAACCAACGTTGGAGAAATGTTACCGTAGAGGAAAACGCTGGACGTTTAAATTACCGTAAAGATGATTACATTGACTACATGGATGGTGATTTAGAATCTTCAATTTATTACAATAATGCAAAACGTAAAGACGACATTAACAATGGAATTCGTGATTCAAAACAAGTCATGTACCAAAGCCAACATGAAAATTCTAATTTGAATGATGAACAGATTAATGCTGGTGTTTCTGGATGGCCTACAACCTTGATTTCAGATAAATCAAGGGTTTATAAGGGCGGTTCATGGGCAGATCGTGTATATTGGTTATCTGCTGGAAACAGAAGATTCTTAGATGAAGATAAAGCAACGGCAACCATTGGTTTCCGCTGTGCGATGGATCGCGTCGGAAGTTCCAGACCGAAAAGTCCAAAAGAATAAATTTAAAAGCCCGAGCAATCGGGCTTTTTTTTTGCAATTTTGTAACATGGAAAAATTATTTGAATTGTTCTATCAGTGTTCGGGTATCTGCACAGACACAAGAAACATACAACCGAATACTCTATTTGTTGCATTGAAAGGTGATCATTTTAATGGCAACGAATTTGCTAAACAGGCAATAGCGTCAGGAGCATCTTACGCCATCGTTGATGAGTTTGAAGTTGCAAATAACACAAACATATTCTATGTAGAGGACTCCCTGATTTACCTTCAACAATTGGCCAATTACCACCGAAATAAATTTGACATCCCAGTCATTGGAATAACTGGCAGTAACGGAAAAACGAGTACGAAAGAGCTTGTTAATGCGGTGCTTTCTAAAAAATACAAAACGCTCTGCACTATTGGAAATCTTAACAACCATATTGGTGTACCTCTAACACTCCTGAGATTAACGGACGAGCATCAAATTGGCATCATTGAAATGGGAGCCAATAAACCGGGTGATATCGCAGAATTATGCACAATTGCAGAACCTACCCACGGAATCATAACGAATATTGGAAAAGCACATTTAGAAGGATTTATCAATTTTGAAGGAGTTCTGAAAACAAAAACAGAATTGTATGAGTCCATTCAACTAAAAAACGGTGTGCTATTCGCTTGTATGGACGATGCTATTTTAATGAATGCCTGCAAAAAACATCCTTTACCACTGATCACTTTTGGAAGTGATTCAGATGCATTAATTGTTGGTGAACTGAATTACTTGGATCCGTTTGTGCATTTTTCATGGCATAATCATGAGTACCACTCTCCTACGCTTCACACGCATTTAGTCGGGAAATATAACTTCAATAATTTCTTAGCTGCTATTGCCTTCGGAAATATTTTTCAGGTAACTCCAGAGGATATCAACACGGCTATTGAAGGGTATGTTCCACAGAACAATCGGAGCCAAGTGAGTAAAACAGAAAAAAACACCGTTATCGTCGATTGTTATAACGCGAATCCATCAAGTATGAAGTCCGCGTTAGAGTCTTTTGCTGAAATCCATCAGGGGGCAAAAATAGCGATATTAGGAGACATGCTTGAATTAGGTAGCGAAGGAATTTCAGAACATCAGGGAATATTAGCGTACTGTCAAGAAAACAATTTACGGTATATCACTGTTGGACCAATCTTTCAAAGCATGAATGAGAACGGATTTTCAACAACACAAGAGCTCATCGAAAAATGGCCTAGCTTAACAATCGAAAATAACTTGATCTTACTTAAAGGCTCAAGGGGAATTGCCTTGGAAAAGTTACTTCCGCTACTTTAGGAACCGTACATCATTAAAAAGGACTTCAAGAAAGGATCAAGTCCGCCATCCATTACGGCATCAACATCGCTCGTCTCTGTTCCTGTGCGAACATCTTTTACCAATTTATATGGTTGCATCACATAGTTACGGATTTGACTCCCCCATTCTATTTTCTTTTTACCAGCTTCAATTTCACTTCGTTTCTCCATGCGCTCACGTAATTCCAATTCATATAACTGAGAACGCAACAATTGCATGGCTTTTTCCTTGTTCGCCAATTGTGATCTTGATTCAGAATTTTCAATTATGATTCCTGATGGTGCATGTCGCAAACGCACTGCGGTTTCAACTTTATTGACATTTTGTCCACCTGCCCCACCTGATCTGAACGTTTCAAAAGAAACATCCGCAGGATTAATGTGAATATCGATGTTGTCATCAACCAATGGATAGACATACACAGAAACAAACGAAGTATGACGCTTAGCATTGGAATCAAATGGTGAAATGCGCACCAAACGATGCACGCCATTCTCTCCTTTCAGGTATCCAAAAGCAAATTCACCATCCACTTCAATCGTAACTGTTTTTACACCCGCAACATCCCCTTCTTGGAAATTCAATTCGCTTAACTTATACCCTTTCTTTTCACCCCACATCAAATACATGCGCATTAACATCGAGGCCCAATCACAGCTTTCTGTTCCACCGGCACCAGCTGTAATTTGTAAAACTGCACTTAAGGAGTCTTCTTCACCCGAAAGCATATTTTTCAATTCTAATTCTTCAATTTCCGCAAGAATTACTTGAAACTGCTGATCTAATTCAGCTTCAGTTGACATTCCTTCTTTCACGAATTCCATCACTACTTCAAGGTCAGAAACAGATGTTTGCACACGATCAAACGTATTTACCCAAAACTTTAATCCTCGGATTGCTTTCATTTGAATTTCCGCTTTTTTAGGGTCATCCCAAAAAGAAGGATCTTGTGTTTTGAGTTCTTCCTCTCTCAATTGCATTCGCTTCTCTTCAATCTTTAGGTAATTTTGAATGCCTTCAACGCGCTTCAATAAGTCTTTATACTGATCAATTGTCATGGTGCAAAGGTAATTATAAAGTCTTTCCCAAAGGCTTGAAACAAAGGAACAAAATTGCTACATTTGTAAAAATCAAAATTAAGATGAATATTCCAGCTGAATTAAAGTACACGAAAGACCACGAATGGGTAAAAATCGAAGGTGATGTTGCCATTGTAGGAATTACAGAATTTGCACAAAGTGAATTAGGTGATATTGTTTACGTTGAAATCGAAACAATCGGTGAAACACTGAACCAAGAAGAGGTTTTTGGAAGTGTTGAAGCTGTTAAAACAGTTTCTGATTTGTTCATGCCCGTAAGTGGGGAAATTCTTGAATTCAATGACGCGTTAGAAGCTAACCCTGAATTGGTAAACTCAGATCCATACGGAGAAGGTTGGATGATTAAAGTGAAATTATCAGACGCATCTCAGTACGACCAGTTATTAGATGCTGCAGCATATGAAGGATTGATTCATTAATCAAGACTTCTTAAAAGAATTAAAAACCGCTCGAAAGGCGGTTTTTTTATGGCCAACATGTTTTACAAATGGTCGATTCCAACGTATTCTCAAGTTTATCTTCTATTTGATAAAAGAAATCGATGTTTGTTAACTTCTCCAATTCGTTAATGGAGATAGCAAATTCCATCAAAGGAAGTTTCGAACCTTGATTCGGAAGTACAAAAGCAATTCCTTTCGATTTTGATCCTTTGAAATCTACGATAGCCTTGAAATAATAAGCAGGTATACTCACTTTATTCGCGCCAATTGTTGGTAAGTTCGGCGTTAAAATTGGACCAGTAACAATTAATAAAGAATCTAGCTCTACCGCCCAGTCACGAACTTTCTCTTCTAGCTTTTTCCAAATTCCACGATTGAAAGCTGGCAGTTGAGGACTCATATTGCTGTAATAAAATGACTCCTCCATCGTTTTAGTTGACCAACGCATATCTGCTGCAGGAGCTAAATGTCCGCGGTCATAGCCACTTTTCGCATAATCGGCATCTGTTGCCGTTCCAGAGGAGACAATAGGGTCCTCCTCAAAATGATCTGAGCGCTCAATTATTCCAGATGCTTCGCTTTTTGTTAGGCAATAAGCAATCCATTTAGCTTGTTCATGAGTTTCGTCATACACAAAGCCATACGCCAAATGATGCAAATAAGACTCTCCCTCCTTTAAACGCGGAGTCTCCAGAGGCAAATGATTCGTGCTGCTGGTTGTTTTATAAAAGAAACCATAAGACACAAAAAAAGCCAGAACCACCAAAAAGGTGATTACTGGCTTCGTATTTTTAACGCGCATTTTAAGCGTCGATTTTCGCATATTTTGCGTTTTTCTCGATGAATTCTCTGCGTGGTGGTACGTCATCTCCCATTAACATAGAGAAAATTTGATCACACTCAGCAGCATTATCAATCGTTACTTGACGAAGTGTTCGACTTTCAGGATTCATGGTTGTTTCCCAAAGTTGTTCCGCATTCATCTCTCCAAGACCTTTGTAACGTTGCACATTCACAGAAGATTCAGAACCGCCACCTTTCAGATCATTGATTAAACGATCGCGTTGATCTTCGTTCCAAGCATACTCTGATTTTGCTCCTTTTTTCACTTGGTACAATGGTGGTGTTGCAATGTAAATGTATCCATTTTCGATTAGCTCCTTCATATAACGGAAGAAGAATGTCAAAATAAGGGTTTCAATATGCGAACCATCGACATCGGCATCACACATAATGATTATTTTATGGTAACGAAGTTTCTCTAAATTCAACGCTTTTGAATCTTCTTCGGTACCAATTCTCACTCCTAATGCCGTGTAAATATTTTTTATCTCTTCATTCTCGAAGATTTTATATTGCATGGCTTTTTCCACATTTAGGATTTTTCCTCTAAGTGGCATGATTGCTTGAAAATGACGGTCTCGGCCTTGTTTCGCGGTTCCACCTGCCGAATCTCCTTCGACAAAGTAAATTTCACAAGCCGCAGGATCTTTTTCAGAGCAGTCAGCTAATTTACCAGGTAATCCAGATCCCGAAAGGACATTTTTACGCTGTACCATTTCGCGTGCTTTTCTAGCAGCATGACGAGCCCTTGCAGCAAGAATTACCTTTTCAACGATTAACTTGGCTTCAGCTGGATGTTCTTCAAGGTAAGCAGATAACATTTCAGATACCGCTTGACTCACTGGAGCAGTCACTTCACGGTTACCTAATTTTGTTTTTGTTTGACCTTCAAACTGTGGCTCTTGTACTTTCACTGAAACAACTGCTGTAAGTCCTTCACGGAAGTCATCCCCATCAATGTCGATTTTTTCTTTCGCCAACATACCTGAATCAGTAGCATACTTTTTCAAGGTGTTTGTTAATCCACGTCTGAATCCTGATAAATGTGTTCCACCCTCATGGGTGTTGATGTTATTCACATACGCTTGAATATTCTCCGTGTAAGAGGTATTGTAGGTTAAGGCAACTTCTACCGGAATATTTTCGCGTTCTCCCTCAAAGTAGATAACATCTGAAATAAGTGCCTCACGGTTTCGGTCCAAATATTGAGCAAATTCTCTCAATCCACCTTCTGAATGGTACACCGTAGTTGGGTGATTTCCTTCATCATCCGTTACTCGATTATCAGTTAACGAAATAGTGATTCCTTTGTTCAAAAAGGCTAATTCACGCATTCTAGCAGCAATTGTATCAAAGTTGTATTCGGTAGAATCAAAAATAGTTCCATCAGGCTTAAAGGTAACCTCCGTACCTGTCTCTGTTGATTCTCCAACGATTTTCACATCATACAATGGTTTACCAATCGAATACTCCTGTTGGAATATTTTCCCTTCACGACGAACGGTCGCTTTTAATGCAATGGAAAGCGCATTCACACAGGAAACACCAACACCATGAAGTCCACCGGAAACTTTGTACGTGTCCTTATCGAATTTACCCCCAGCATGCAGAACCGTCATTACAACTTCTAATGCCGACTTTTTTTCCTTGGTATGCATCGCAGTTGGAATACCACGACCATTATCAACTACGGTTATTGAATTATCCGTATTAATAAATACATCAATTTTATTACAATGTCCAGCAAGTGCCTCATCGATTGAGTTATCCACTACTTCATAAACCAAGTGGTGTAATCCCTTAACCCCAACATCTCCGATGTACATTGCAGGACGCTTGCGCACCGCTTCTAATCCTTCTAATACCTGAATATTATCAGCAGAATAATTATCCCTTCTTTCTTCTTCAGCCATATCTATTTAATTTCGTTTTATTACTTTTATCAAGTGTAACAAAAATAAGAAAAAGCGTGGCTTTCAGTAGGGTTTTAAGGGTCTTGATAAGCTTAACTTATCAACAAAATTTCAACGGTTTGAACTATTTTTCAATCCATGAGGTAATCGACTCATCGTCCGGTTGAATTCGAGGAGAGATTACTTTAACAAGGTGTCCACTTTCATCAATTAAGTATTTCTGAAAATTCCATTCCACCTTACTGTCTTCTAGTCCATTCTTGCTTTTTTCTGTCAAAAAATGATATACCGGATGCATATCCTTGCCCTTTACAGATATTTTGGACATCATTGGAAAAGTCACGCCATAATTCATTTTACAGAAACTTTCGATTTCCTCATTTGATCCTGGTTCTTGGGACATAAAATCGTTTGCTGGAAAACCAACAATTACAAAATTCTTGTTTTTGTATTTTTCATATAAAGCCTCCAATTTTTCATATTGTGGTGTTAGTCCACATTTGGAAGCTGTATTGACAACCATGATTTTTTTACCTTTCAAATTGGCGAAATCAAAGTTCTCACCGTGAATGTCTTTCACCTTAAATTGATAGATGTTTTCTTTTTCAGAACTATTCATAAGTGTGATAATTGATATGAGTAAAAAAAGGAATTTCATAAGTGTTATTTTCATTGAAACATTTAAAATAACAGATAGTTCACATTTGTGGAACATTTTTTGATTTTTTACGAATAAAAAAGAATGAAAAAGGCTTTCCTACTTCTTTTCCTATTCATGAGTTATTTTTCGAACGGACAAAAGTTGTCAGGAACATGGCAAGGGGGGGCTTTCACCACTGATCCATCAAATCCCATTACCTCTACTTTACACTGGGTATACTTAGACATCACGATCGTAAAAGGTATGATTGACGGAAAAATGAGGCATGAAAATGGCTCAGAGGGACAATACTACATTTATGACATTATTGGGAAAGTACTCGAAAATGGCCACCTAGAAATCAATGAATCCAAACTTGGATTTAAATCAAAAAATACCATACCAGCTGATAAACAACAATTTGATTTTGAATTCGATGCAAAGAAAGGATACTTACTCGGAAAAAGTAAAGACGCAAAATTAACCTTAACCCTATATAAAGCGGCTTTTAATATTAACGAAAATACGCCTAATATTTTGCCATTGAATCAATTAGCCAAATTCCAACAAGACCTAAAAGATGGCTTGTCATCTCCAGAAAAACGCAAAGAAGAGTTACGTGCATTTAAATTTGAACCGATTTATTTCGAGTACGATAAAGACATCATTCAAACACAATATGAAGCCTATTTGATTGAAATGATCCGCATGGTAAAGAGTCATTCAGACTTACGGATTTTAATCACCGGACACACGGATTCAGACGGTTCAGATGCCTATAACATAGCTTTATCCAAGCGAAGGGCCTCCGCTCTATTACATTTTTTCGAAACCCATGGGTTAGATCCTTCAAGGGTGAAAATTGACTTTAAAGGAGAGACCGAACCTGCAGTTGAAAATAATACCGAGGCTGGTAAACAAAGAAATCGAAGAGTCGATTTTCGTTTTATCTAATTCTCTATCCTTTTAGGGAAGTTAACTTCTCTTCTATGAGCTGAATTTTCCCAAGAGCATCCGCTTCCTTTTTGCGCTCTAAATCCAATACCTGAGCAGGAGCACCAGCTACAAATCGTTCGTTAGACAATTTAGCCTGTACACTTTTCAAGAATCCTTTTGTGTAGCTTAATTCTTCCTCCATTTTTTTAATTTCCGCAGCCACATCAACGCTCTCACCAAATGGAATAAAGTACTCTACTCCTTCCACAATAAAGGAATTTGCTTGTTGAATTTTATCAGAAACATATTCGAAAACTGAAAGATTACCCATTTTAGAAATAACAGCATCAAAATCAGTTTGTGTCTTAGCATCAGCACGAACATACATTTCTAATTTCACTTTATTTGCGATATTGTTATTCTTGCGAATGGTACGGATTTGTGAAATAACCTTCTCTGCTTTTTCGAATCCCGTCAACACCTGATCATCAATATCCTTTACAGTTGGCCATGCTGCAATTACGATGTCCTCCCCTTCTTTACGCTCGTTCAAGGCATGCCATAATTCTTCTGACACAAAAGGCGTAAATGGATGCATTACCTTTAACAATTCCTCGAAGAAAAACTTCGTTTTCTCCAACGTTTGACGGTCAATTGGTTGTTCGTATCCCGGTTTTATCATTTCTAAATACCAAGAACAGAAATCATCCCAAACCAACTTATAAATGGCCATTAACGCGTCTGAAATTCGGAATTTATCGAATTGATCATTGATTTCGATGAGTACCTTTTGAAAACGGCTTTCAAACCATTTGATAGCCACTTTGGATGAAAGTGGTTGCTCAATATCTTTTACTTCCCAAGAGGAAACCAAGCGGTAAGCATTCCATACCTTATTCGTGAAATTTCTACCTTGCTCACATTGTGATGAGTCGAACGGAAGGTCGTTCCCCGCCGGAGAAGAAATTAAAATCCCTACACGTACACCGTCCGCTCCAAATTTCTCAATCAGTTCAATTGGATCCGGTGAATTCCCTAACGATTTAGACATTTTACGTCCAAGTTTATCGCGTACAATACCCGTATAATATACATTTTTAAATGGTAGATCACCCAAGTATTCATAGCCAGCAATCACCATTCGTGCCACCCAGAAAAACATGATTTCTGGTGCAGTTACTAGGTCATTCGTTGGATAATAATACTTGATTTCTTCATTTTCAGGTTGTGTTAAACCATTAAAAACAGATATTGGCCACAACCAACTTGAAAACCAAGTATCCAATACATCTTCGTCTTGATGCAATTCACTTTCAAGGATTGTACGTCCAGCCTTTTCACTGGCTAAAAGCAACGCTTCCTCCATTGTTTTTGCCACTACAAAATCATCTGGACGGTTACCAAAGTACCAAGCAGGAATGCGGTGTCCCCACCAAAGTTGACGAGAAATACACCAATCCTTGACATTTTCCATCCAATGGCGGTAGGTATTTTTAAATTTATCGGGGTGGAATTGAATGTTTCCATTCATGACATTGTCCAACGCTGGTTGCGCCAGTTCTTTCATCGAAACAAACCATTGCATGGATAATTTCGGCTCAATGACAGCATTTGTTCGTTCAGAAAAACCAACTTTATTGATAATGTCTTCCGTTTTTACCAAATACCCTTTATCGTTCAGTTCTTTTTCAATTTCCTTTCGCACCTCAAAACGATCCTTTCCTTCGTAATGTTCCCCATGACTATTCAAGGTTCCATTATCGTTAAATAAATCGATGGATGGTAAGTTGTATTTACGACCAAGTTCGTAGTCGTTTGTATCGTGTGCTGGTGTTACTTTTAAACAGCCAGTACCAAAATCCTTATCAACATAATCATCCGCAATAATGGGGATTTCACGGTTTATTATTGGGACCAACACATGCTTACCTACTAATTTTTTATACCGTTCATCATCAGGATTAACACAAATTGCCGTATCACCTAAAATCGTTTCAGGTCTAGTTGTTGCAATTGTAACCCATTCATCGGTGGTTCCGATAATTTTATATCGAACATAAAACAGTCGGGAATTTACTTCCTTGTAATTTACTTCCTCATCAGAAACCGCTGTAAGTGCCTCTGGATCCCAGTTCACCATTCGAACGCCACGGTAAATTTTACCTTTGGCATACAAATCCATGAACACATTGATCACCGATTCGGAATATTCCTTATCCATCGTGAAATGAGTTCTTTCCCAGTCGCATGATGCTCCAAGTTTTTTTAATTGCTCGAGGATGATTCCCCCATGTTTATCTTTCCATTCGAAAGCATGAGCAAGAAATTCTTCCCTTGTTAAGTCTGATTTTTTGATTCCTTCTTGACGTAGTTTTTGCACTACTTTTGCTTCAGTAGCAATCGATGCATGGTCTGTACCGGGAACCCAACATGCATTTTTACCAAGCATCCTTGCTCGTCTAACAAGCACATCCTGAATGGTATTATTTAGCATGTGCCCCATATGAAGAACACCTGTAACATTTGGCGGTGGAATAACGATTGTATATGGCTCGCGGTGATCAGGGACAGAGTGAAAATAACCCTTATCTAACCAATGTTTATACCATTTATCTTCCGCTTTTTGCGGTTCGTACGTTTTCCCAATTTCCATGACACAATCTTTGTGCTGCAAAGATAACAATTATCTCAGCAGAGCAATCCCGATAAACGCAGAAAAGGTTGACTAGTTTGTCGTAGGTGAGTCAGCAGGTGATAAAACGGTACCTTTAATCGTAAGTACGATCGGTTCTCCTCCGTCAGAAAACACCGTAATAGTTTTGGTGAAAGGACCTACTCTTTTTGTATCGTAGGTTACTTTAATTGCGCCTTTTTTTCCTTTTTTGATTGGCTCTGTAGGTTTTTCAGCAGCAGTACATCCGCAACTCGTTTGGACATTGCTAACGGTGATTGATTTTTTTGAAACATTCTTAAATTCGAAGACAAACATGTCTTTAGAATCGTAAGGGATATTCTCACGATTAATCTCCAACGTAGTAAATTTCAAACCTGTTATTGGTTTTGTTTCTTTTTGAGCTTGTGAAAATCCAATAAATAGAAAAGCGAAAGTTAGTAAAGCGTATTTCATGGTGTTTATTTTTTATTCTACAATGGTAAGGTGAATTTTTATAACGAAATCAAATTTAACATAAAATTAGGATTCAAAAGCATGCTCAATCACTTCTTGTATGGATGGATAAGTTTGGGATAAGCAATTTTCGAAGTCCTTCTTCTTCATCCAAGATACGGCTGTGATGCTTTCTTCCGTTTGTGGATTCGTTTTTAAATCACCATCGTATTCCAGGTAATACCAATTGTTTTTCTTTAAAATGGATTTGTTTTTGTACTCATAAACATGGTATGTTGAGCAAATTCGGTGTTTTAATTCAAGTTTTCCTGTCAAACCGCACTCTTCGTAAATCTCTCGAATTGCTGCGTCTTTTGAGCTTTCACCATGTTCAATTTTTCCTTTTGGCAGATCCCAAAGTCCCCATCTTTTGATCCATAAATAGGCGTCCGTTCCCGGGTGATACACAAGTCCACCAGCTGTTTTTAGTTTATTAAACTGTTTGAAAAATGATTTCAACTCAGCCTTTGGATGTTGGTTAACCGCTTGAATTTCTTGATTTTTAAACAATCCTTTTAACGCTAAAATATTCAAAGGCATTGCATTTTCAACGATATCAACAGTTGAAATTGGGACAGAAGTAAAATGAATTACCTGCTTATCCATGAAAACTTTATATTTTTGTGGCATGGCAACAAATCAAGAACAGGCGCTAAAGGTAGCAGAATTATTATTGAAAACGAAAGCTGTTCGTTTACAACCAACGAAACCATTCACTTGGGCTTCTGGATGGAAGTCTCCCATTTACTGTGATAATCGTGTAACCTTAAGTTTCCCTGAAGTGCGTACGCACATTCGTCAGGCATATGCTCAACTTATTCTCGATTTGTACGGCAAACCAGATTGCATTGCTGGAGTTGCGACAGGCGGAATCGCACAAGGTGCATTAGTAGCACAAGAGTTAGGCTTGCCATTTATCTATGTTCGAGCAGCTGCAAAAGGACATGGTATGGAGAATTTAATTGAAGGAGCATACGAGGCTGGTCAAAAAGTAGTTGTCATCGAAGACCTCATTTCAACTGGTGGAAGCAGTTTAAAAGCCGTTGAAGCATTGCGCCAAGGTGGACTTCAGGTGAAAGGATTGCTCGCGACTTTCACATACGGTTTTTCTCAAGCTGAACAAGGATTCCAAGAAGCTGGATGTCCATTCGAAACCATTACTGATTATGCAACATTGATTGATGTTGCTGTTAAAACGAATTATATCAACGACGGTGATTTAACGACACTACATGAGTGGCGCTTGAATCCAAGCACATGGAATCAATAGTCTTTCCATGATCATTCAAAGTTCATCTGTTCACATTCCCACTTCCTTAACATCTGTGAAGGAATTTCTATGTGATGCGCGAAACATCTCTTTTTTACTTCCTCAAGACAAAATTTCTGAATTTCAAGCATCAGAAGAGCAATGTTCTTTCAAGGCACAGGGAGGAATTCTCATCAATTTATTGTTCGATGAAAAAAATGAACAATTCGTCCGCTACAAGTCCGGCAAAGGGAGTCCTTTTTCATTTACGCTAACCATTTTTTTAGATGGTGAAAGTGAAAATTGTCATGGACATGTCACGTTCGATGGTGAAGTAAATGGATTCATGAAAGTATTGATTGAAAAACCATTAAAGGCTCTTTTCGAACAAATGAGCATTCAAATGAAAGCTTATTTCGAACAAAACTGAATTTCTTTTAGTGAATAAAAGCGTAATTCATTCGATACCTTGATTTGTAATCGGCCATCATCCTGAACACCTAAAATTTCACCTTCAAATTCTCCATGCGTATCTAAAAAAACAGCTTGTTGTCCTTTCTGATACAAAAGTGATTCATAATCCGATTTTAACGAGTCTTCAATGGTATTCCATTGTCGTAAATAACCATTAATAATGTCTGTTAATTCATTCAAAATGGTTTTAATCCGGAACGTTGTGCCAGTTACTAATTGAACGCTTGTCGCATTGGTTGTTTCGAATTGACATTGATTCACATTGAGTCCAATTCCAGCTATCACCCAAGAAATATGATTTCCTTCGAGTTGATTTTCAATAAGGATTCCTGCAATCTTTTTTGATCCAACATAGATATCATTGGGCCATTTAATTGAGGCATCTATCCCCAATCGCAACAGTAATTTGTGCACGGATAAACTGATCATCCAGCTAATTTTACTTTGATCTGTTACTGACAGATTGTCGGGCTTCCAAACAAATGAGGAAAGAAGATTCGCAGCAGCAGCTGATTCCCAAGTATTTCCCATCTGACCTTTACCAGCACTTTGTTCATCTGCCAATATTACCGCACTATTTTGACAAATTTGGTCGTTAATTAATTTGGCAGCAAAATTGTTAGTAGAGTCTACGGAATCAAGGTGGTAAAATTCTTTTCCTATCGGTATCATATCGGTTTTTAAGGAGCAGTAAAATTAAAATTTATCACGTAGTTTTGTATTAAATATTTGAAATGCGAAAAAAGACAGGAATTACAGAATCAGAACAATTGTGTCAAGCTATTGTTGAAGGAATGCAAGAGAACAAAGCAAAAGACATTTCCATACTGGATCTGAGACATTTACCAAGTGCTGTATGCGACTTTTTTGTTATTTGCAGTGGTGAGTCCAGTACGCACGTTGATGGTATTTCAAATGCTGTGACACGTTACACGAGAAAAGAGTTAAAAGAAAAACCTTGGCACATCGAAGGTAAAACAAATAGTGAATGGGTTCTACTGGATTATATTAACGTAGTTGGACACATTTTTTACAAAGATGCTCGGTCATTTTTTGAGATCGAGGACTTATGGTCGGATGCTGTTCGCACAGACATCCCAAATTTAAACTAGAAATTAGCTATGTCAGAAGAAAAAAAGAAAAGCCCATTTTCCATTTATTGGATCTATGGAGCATTAGGAATCGCATTGATCTCCTTCAATATTTTCATGAATTCAAGTCCTTCTGCTACCATTAAGTACAAGGAAACCTTGATGGAACTTGTAGACATCAAAGGTGTTAAGAATGTAAAAATCATAAATCAATCGAAGGCAGAATTTCAATTGAAAAATCAAGGTTTGGCTTATGTCAACAAAACAAATAAGTTGGATTTTCCACGAATGAAAAAAATGCTAAAGGACCGCAAGGGAAAATCAACCCAGGTCATTTTTGAGCTTGAAAACATTGGTAGTCCAACAAACTTTGAGAAAGCATTAGACGATCGAGGATACCATGATTACCAAAACGATACAGAAGTAAATTACCTTGGAGACATTCTAGGTTACCTATTACCTTTTATTTTGATCATCATCATCTGGATGTTTGTCATGCGACGCATGTCAGGTGGCGGAGGAGCAGGCGGTGGCGGTGGCCAAATCTTTAATATTGGAAAATCTCGTGCTCAAGTTTATGAGAAAGGTAAATCAACTAATGTTACGTTCAAAGACGTCGCAGGGTTAGTTGGTGCAAAAGAAGAAATTGTTGAAATAGTTGAATTCCTTAAAAATCCAAAAAAATATACCGAACTTGGAGCGAAAATTCCAAAAGGAGCATTACTTGTAGGACCTCCAGGAACAGGTAAAACCTTATTAGCTAAAGCTGTTGCTGGTGAGGCAAAAGTTCCGTTCTTTTCATTATCCGGATCGGATTTCGTTGAAATGTTTGTAGGGGTTGGTGCGTCAAGAGTTAGGGATTTATTCCGTCAAGCGAAAGAAAAAGCGCCATCCATTATTTTCATAGATGAAATTGACGCGATTGGTCGTGCACGCGGAAAAAACAATGGATTCAATTCGAACGATGAGCGTGAAAACACCCTGAATCAGCTATTAACTGAAATGGATGGATTCGGGACAAATTCCGGAGTCATTATTCTTGCTGCAACAAACCGAGCAGATGTATTGGATGCCGCGTTAATGCGTGCCGGACGTTTTGATCGCCAGATTTATGTAGATATGCCGGACATTAACGAGCGAAAAGAAATTTTCCAAGTTCACTTGAAACCTTTGAAACTTGTGGAAGGTTTGGATATCGACTTTTTAGCAAAACAAACACCAGGATTCTCAGGAGCGGATATTGCCAATTTATGTAACGAAGCTGCGTTAATTGCTGCTCGACATAACAAGAAACATGTAGAGAAACAAGATTTCTTGGATGCCGTTGATCGCATCGTTGGTGGACTCGAAAAGAAAAATAAAATCATCACCAAAGTGGAGAAAAAAGCGATTGCTTTTCACGAAGCAGGACACGCTACTATTTCTTGGATGCTACAATATGCACATCCACTAGTAAAAGTGACGATTGTACCTCGCGGACAATCGCTTGGTGCAGCTTGGTATTTACCAGAAGAGCGAAGCATTACGACTACCGAGCAAATTTTAGATCAAATGTGCTCAGCATTAGGTGGACGCGCGGCAGAACAATTAGCATTTGGAAAAATTAGTACCGGTGCGCTTAGCGACTTGGAAAAAGTGACCAAACAAGCGTACGCAATGGTTTCCATCTATGGATTAAATGAAAGAGTTGGAAATATATCATTCTACGATTCACAGGGACGTGATTCTTTTACAAAACCTTATTCAGAAGATACAGCGCGTATAATTGATGAGGAAGTTTCAAAATTAGTGGAGAGTCAGTACCAAAGAGCACTTCAAATACTTACTGAAAATCAAGCGCAATTAACGGAATTAGCGGAACAATTATTAGCGACTGAAGTCATTTTTAAAGAAGACTTGGAACGTATTTTCGGAAAGCGTCAGTGGGAAAGTGACGAATTGGTTGAAGAAAAGGTCCTTGTTGAAAACGTGACTGAAACGGAAGATGTTATCGCGGTTGAAGAGTCAGTGGCAGAAAACACGGTTGAAGAAAATTCATCCGCAAACGAATCGAAAGAAGAGCCGAAAGAAGATTCAAGCGAAGAAACAGAAGCAAAATAATTTGGAAAAAATACTGGTTTTCAAAACACGAGAGCAATATACCTTCGTCCAGGCGAAGCTCATATTATCCGACTTGGAAATTCCATTTCAGGAAAGGAATACCATGGATTCGATGTTCAACGACTTCGGTAGTTTTGAAATATATGTAACTTCGGAGTTTGAAATTGAAGCGAAAAAACAGTTAGAAGATGCCTTTAGGTAATTTAGCATTAAGGAGTTTAACAGGAGCAATCTTTGGCGCAGTTGTCATAGGTTCGATGCTTTGGCATCCATATGCTCAGATGGCTGTTTTTTCTGTTTTCATGGTGATTGGACTTGCTGAATTTTATCGACTTTTTAAAAACCATCCCGTTGTTGAAGTAAGTTCAGAAATAGGCATATTTATTGGCTGTTTTATTTATGTTCTTCTAATTGGCTTAAGTTTAGCCAATCTTCCCATCATCGTGATTACCATTCTTTTTCCCTTGTTTTTCACCTTAATCTTAAATGAACTCTGGGCAAAAAAAGAACACCCATTAATTAACATTTCCGTACTCGTATTCGGTATTATTTACGTTGTCATTCCATTCTACTTAAGCATTGATTTAAGTTTGAGAAACACCTCTTACCTGCCACATGTTGTGGGCATGTTTTTGTTAATTTGGACAAACGATTCTTTCGCCTATTTTAGTGGTCGACTTTTTGGGAAACACAAATTATTCGAACGTATTTCGCCAAAAAAAACCTGGGAAGGAACGATTGGGGGAGTAATTTTCACCCTTATCCTAGGATACATCATCGGTACGTATATTAACGAAGGAGAAACCTTGTTTTGGGTTGTCTCCGCGATAATCATAGCGCCATGTGCTATTTTTGGAGACTTATTAGAGTCTTTGTTCAAGCGAAGTTTAAACATTAAAGATTCAGGCACCATCCTTCCAGGACATGGTGGGATATTAGATCGATTCGATGCGGCATTGTTTGCAATTCCGTTTTTTTATTGTTGGTCGATGATTTATTTATTTTGGTAAACTATGACATTACACAGAGAAGGTAAAAACATCATGTTGTGGAGTATATTCTCCACCGCTATATTAAGTGGACTCATCCATTATTTTTTGGGTGCGTGCTGTCCGATTGTCTATTGGATCTTGCAAATAGGTTTCCTTGTGTTACTTGGACTCGTCATTCAATTCTTTCGCGTTCCTAACCGAACGTGTATTGGCGAATCCACCGACATTATGTGTCCAGCAGATGGAAAAGTAGTCGTGATTGAAGAAACCACAGAAACAGAATACTTCAAAGATCGTCGGATTCAAGTGTCTATTTTCATGTCCCCATTAAATGTACATGCCAATTACCATCCAATTAGCGGTCTTGTGAAATATGTAAAATATCACCCAGGGTTGTTCCTAGTTGCTTGGCATCCAAAAAGCAGTACAGACAATGAACGCAGTACTGTAGTGGTTGCCCATGAATCGGGAAGTGAAGTGTTATTCCGTCAAGTTGCGGGTGCCGTTGCCAGAAGAATTTGTTACTATCCGACAGAAGGGCAATATGTAGACATGGGGTCGGAATTTGGATTTATTAAATTCGGTTCAAGAATTGACTTATACCTTCCATTAGGTACAAAAATTGATGTCTCAATTGGAGATGTTGTAAAAGCAAAATTGACCCGTATTGGCAAACTTAATTAATTTGTATATTTACCTTTTAAAATCAAACACCATGAAAAAAGTATTTTTAGCATTAGCTTTATTCACTTACGCTGGGTCAATGGCGACTTCAACGTACGCTGCAGTAACTGGAACTGAGGTTGTCAAAAAAGATGACGATAAAAGAAAAAAGAAAAAGAAAAAAGGTTCTTGTTGTTCTTCTCAGCAAGGTAAATCTTGCTCAACTACACAACAATCATCTTGTTGTTCTAAAAAAGCAAACTAATCCAAATTCTTAGGAATAAAAAGGCCATCATGTGATGGCCTTTTTTATTAACTGAATATTTTCTGATACCCTTCCTGATATTTCTCGAGTATTTTCTTTCTCTTTAATTTAAGTGTTGGTGTAAGCTCACCTCCATCAATGGTAAATTCTGTTGGAAGTAGGGCAATTTTCTTCACTTGTTCCCAATTTCCAAATGACTGATTAATTTCAGCAATTTCCTGGTTCATTCGATCAATAAACTGACTTTGTTTAATGATTTCATCGTTACTCATGTTTTGAAAATTCAATTCATGACGGTGTGCCCATTCTTTCGCAAAAGTGAAATTCGGTACAACAAAAGCTGCTGGAAATTTCTCGCCTTCTCCGACAACCATGATTTGCTCAATAAAACGTGATTCTTTGAATCGATTTTCCATCGCTTGAGGAACGATATATTTTCCACCTGAAGTTTTAAAAATTTCTTTTTTACGGTCTGTGATTTTTAAGAATTTCCCTTCTTGAAATTCACCAATATCACCTGTATGGAACCATCCATCACTGTCAATAACTTCTTTCGTTGCCTCCTCGTTATTATAATAGCCCATCATTACATTGGGACCTTTGACCAAAATCTCGCCATCAGCAGCTATTTTCACTTGTACTCCTTCGACCAATGCCCCAACAGTACCGATACGGATCCCCGTAATGAAATTATTCACTGTTACTACTGGTGAGGTTTCGGTTAAACCATATCCTTCTAAAATTGGAATGTCAGCAGCAAGAAAAATACGTGCTAACCTTGGTTGTAATGCAGCGCTCCCAGAAGCAATTGCCTTAACATTCCCTCCAAGTGCCTCTTGCCATTTTGAAAAAATTAATTTTCGGGCGATTTTCAACTTAAATTTGAAATAAGGAGTTGCATGCACATTGTCGTAATTTTCCGCAAGGGATAAGGCCCAATAAAACAATCCTCTTTTAACACCCGATAATTCTTCACCTTTGGCCATGATTTTATCGAATACTTTTTCAATTAATCTCGGTACAGCCGAAAATACATCTGGTTTCACCTCTTTGATATTGTCACCGATTGTGTCCATCGATTCAGCGAAATAAATGGAACATCCCAAATACATGTAGAGGTAATGTAGCATTCTTTCATATACGTGACAAATGGGCAAGAAAGTCAATACACGTGAAGTATTATTCGCTGGAATCGGTTCAATACAGGCACTAACATTTGATAATAAATTCTGGTGTGAAAGCATGACTCCTTTTGGATTTCCAGTTGTTCCTGATGTGTAAATAATCGTCACCAAATCTTCATTCTTCACCAGTTTCATTCGCTCACGAACTAGTTCTTCATCGGAATGTGTTCGTTGTTCTTCGATATGTGACCAATGAGGAATAGACGCTAATTTATCAAAAGAAAACAAGTGTATTAAACTTGGCACATCCACGCGTATATTTGAAATTTTATCCGCTAATTCCTGATTGGAAACGATGCATATTTTAGCAGAACAATCATTGAGAATAAAGCGGTAATCATTCTCTGAAATCGTCGGGTACAAAGGCACTAAAATTGCGCCTATTTTTTGAACTGCAATATCCAGAATATTCCACTCCAATCGATTTGAACTGGCAACTGCAACTCGATCCCCGGCTTGAATGTTCATTGATATCAAACCACGTGCAACATTCATGGTTCGTTCAATGAAGTCACTCGTTGAAATTGGCACCCAAATACCAGCCGTTTTTGTTACAAACATTGCTGAATTTGGATAATTTTTCAATTGATGATCAGGGACTTCAAAAAGTCTTTCAGCAGTTATCATGGTTTAGTTTTAAGGTTATCGAAAATAAGAATTATTCTCGAATTACAAAAAAAGGATGGCGAACAGGGAGATTAATGCGATTCCAATCACATTTAAAATAAAACCCATTTTTACCATTTGATGAATTTTAACATGTCCAGAAGAAAATACAATGGCATTTGGTGGAGTTCCTACAGGCATCATAAATGCCAAACTAGCACCTAAGGTTAGTGTGAAACACAATTGAAAAACATCATATCCGGACTCTTTGGCAAAACTTGCAATGACCGGTACAAAAATGGTCACTAAAGCAAGATTAGACATTACCTCTGACGCAAAAACGGAAATAACAACAATGATTAAAACGATGGCTGGAACAGACATGTTTTCATATGACTGAAATACCTTAGTCAAAGATTCAACCACACCATTTTTCTCAAAAATTTGTGCAAGTGCGAGTCCACCGCCAAACAACAATAAAATACCCCAAGGTAATTTCTCCGTATCTTTCCAATCCAACAGTGGTTTTTTCTCGCTTTTCCCTGGGATAATAAAGAGTAAAATTGCCCCGAAAATTGCTGCACTTTCATCACCGTAGTTTAATCCAGTAGCAGCCGTTATTAATTCACGGAAAGACCATAAAATAACAACAACTCCAAATATAGCCAACGCTCTTAACTGTTCGTTTGACCAAGGGACATTCGGTAAATTTACATCATGTAATTCTTTTCGTTCCTTTCCGAGCGCGAAGTAAAAAATAACATACATCACGATGAGCATGGTAATTGCCAGTGGCATTCCTATTTTCATCCAATCGAAAAAACTCACTGTAATGTGGAAATTCTTTTGAAGAATGGCTGCCATTTGCGTATTTGGGGGAGAACCCACTAGGGTACCTACTCCACCAATGCTTGAAGCATATGCTATGCTTAACATTAATAACAAGGAGAATTTTGATTTTTGATGTGCAACTGGCAACGCTTGAATAATGGCAATAGCCATCGGCAACATCATAAGTGCTGTAGCAGTATTGGAAATCCACATACTTAGAAATCCTGTACTCAATATGAATCCCAGTAAGATTCGCGGTTTTGAATCACCCACAATATTGATGATTCTTCGAGCGATTTGCTCATGTACCTTCCATTTTTCCAATCCCAGTGCAAGGACAAATCCACCAAAAAATAAATAAACATTGTTGTTCCCGTAACTCGCAGCTAGATCTGCGGTATTAAGGAGTCCGAGTGGAATTGCAAAAATAAATGGAAATAAGGCTGTGATGTAAATGGATATCACCTCAAATACCCAAAAGAAAATCATCAATCCACCGAGCGCAACTGCGTTCCAGTATGGATCAGTTGCGCGGGTAGAAATGAGAACGATTAGAAAAGAAAAGGCGCCAAATGCTGCGATCAAGCGCTTCCAATCTAACTGAAGCATGTTTTATTTATTCAATGCATTTAATGCATCAACAAAAGTTAAAGCTTTTGCTTCAACCTCTGCAACAATTGCACGAAATTCAGCTTTTCCTTTTGCTTTGTGCATGCGACCAAGAATAACATCTTGGAAACTCGCTGCCTCTGTAATTAATTTTTCAGTTGCCGGAGCTTTCGACTCATCCAACATTTGGTGGTGAAAACACTCTTCAACCACATCAAAAACCATCTCGTTGATGTTTCTCTTAAGAATTCTTTTATTTGACATATTTCATCTTTATTTACGTCAAAAGTAAGTCGAAAATAGGACTTACACTAGAAAACGCTGCAATTTCTCTGTATTCATATGTGATACATCCGTAAGTATGACAACGGATTGTGTAACTTTGTGTCCATGACATATCCTATACTTCACATCCGCAAAGGCAAAGAACAATCATTGATGCGACGACATCCATGGGTTTTTTCAGGGGCCATAGAATCTTCTACTGAATCTTTAAAGGATGGTGACATCGTGTGTCTCATGACGCGTAAGGACCAATTTTTAGGAATTGGGCATTTTCAGCACGCCACCATTTCTGTGCGAATTTTGAGTTTCGATTATGAAGAAATCGATCAAGCATTTTTCGATCGAAAAATTCAAAAAGGGGTTGATTCTCGTTTGAATATTGGACTTTTAACCAAACAGAATAACATCTTTCGTGTATGTCACGGTGAAGGAGATGAACTTCCGGGCCTTGTGATCGATTTTTACAACGGTGTTGCGGTTATTCAATGTCATTCGATCGGAATGTACTTTTCTGTTGATATGATTGCGAAAGCTTTGAAAAACGCCTTTGGAAAAAAATTAACAGCAGTCTATTCTAAGTCAACCGATACCTTACCAAAAAGAACGGATGTGACGGACGCCTATCTCTTCGGAAGTTGCGAAACACCACATGTTGCGGTAGAAAATGGAGTGAAATACAACATTGATTGGATTACCGGACAAAAAACAGGGTTCTTTATCGATCAGCGTGTAAATCGACGCATACTAGGAGAGTATTCAAAAGGAAAAAAAGTGTTAAACACCTTTTGTTATTCGGGTGGATTCTCGCTTCAAGCTTTGAATCATGGAGCGACTTTGGTGCATTCCTTGGATAGTTCAAAAAAGGCGATAGCCTTAACCGACGCCAACATTCTCTTGAATAACTATACTGAAAAGCATTTGTCCATTTGTGCCGATGCCATGGATTACATGAAAGATTTGCAAGAAGATTACGACATCATTGTTTTGGATCCACCTGCATTTGCAAAGCACCGTGAAAAACGTCACCAAGCCATTCAAGGATACAAACGATTAAATGCACATGCGATTCGTCAAATTAAACCAGGAGGAATCATTTTTACGTTCTCTTGTTCACAGGTCATTGACAAAGCATTATTTACCAATACCATTATTGCAGCAGCCATTGAATCAGGAAGGAATGTACGAATTCTGGAACAAGTACACCAACCAGCTGATCATCCTATTCATGCTTTTCATCCAGAGGGTGAATACCTGAAAGGATTGATTATTCAAGTAGACTAATATGCTTGCCTTAAATTACAAAGCAATTTTAGGAATGGCACTTCCGATGATGGTTTCTGGATTTATTCAGTCCATAGTTTTAATTACGGATGCCTCTTTTATCAGTCGGTATTCCACAGAAGCGTTTGATGCTGTTGGCAACGGTGGACTGTTGTATGTGACCGTGTACATGTGTTTGTTGGGAATGGGAGATGGGGCACAAATCATCATTGCGCGAAGGATTGGTGAAGAACGCATTTCTGCTATTGGGCGAGTTTTCGGAACTTCCTTTTTGACCAACTTTATTTTAGCCATTGGATTCTTTGTTTTATTGCATTGGTTTCTTCCGTCAGCCATTGTTGGCTATTCAAAGAATAATGAAATTGCCGTCTTACAAGGAGATTTTATCCGGGTACGAAGTTTCGCATTGTTTTTCGCTATGATTACGATCACGATTCAGGCTTTTTTATTGGCCAAAGGAAAGACAATGATTGTTTTATATGCCGCATTGATTACGGCTATCAGTAATATTTTTCTTGCTAAATCATTGATATTTGGAGAATTTGGTTTTCCGGAAATGGGTATTGAAGGTGCGGCTTTGGCAAATACGATTGCTGATGCTCTTGGAATGTCATTTCTAGTGATTTACCTCCTCTTTTCCTCGGAACGCCGTGAATACCAATTGTTCGCCCATTTCAAATTTGAACTCGCTTCCATGAAAGAATTGTTAAAAGTGGGCAGCCCATTAATGATTCAAGGATTTTTTGCACTAGCAACCTGGACTCTTTTTTTTACTTGGCTAGAACAAAAAGGACAATTTGATTTAACCGTTTCACAGAACATTCGTGCCATCTATTTTCTCGCTTTTGTTCCAATTTGGGGATTCGCTGGAACGACAAAAACCTACATTTCTCAATATATCGGAGCAAAGAAATTTGACGAAATTCCTACCATTCAAAAACGGATCCAACTGATGACTCTACTGTTTTTGTGCGTCACTTTTCACGGTGCAATTTTATATCCAGAAGCATTGATCAGGCTCATTAATCCAGCTGAAATGTACGTTGAAAAAAGTGCTCAAATCCTTCGGTTAATTTCGGTGTCGATTATGCTGTATGGGTTTGCTTCAGTCTATTTTCAAACCATACATGGTTCCGGAAACACGCTTCATTCCATGTTCATTGAATTTGGAACCGTAAGTATTTACGTTATTTTTTGTTACCTTTTTATTAAAGTTTGGAACTTAGATGTTTATTGGATTTGGACTGTAGAGTACATCTATTTTAGTTTAATGGGTCTAGCATCTATCAGTTACCTGCAATTGTTTGATTGGAAAAAGAAAATAGTATAATGAAAGATAAATTGCGCATTGTTTTTATGGGTACCCCAGAATTTGCTGTGGGTATATTGGAAGCGTTAGTTCACTCAAAACATGAAGTGGTGGGTGTCGTAACAGTTGCAGATAAACCAGCGGGACGGGGACAACAAATTCAGCAAAGTGCGGTGAAACAATTTGCCGTATCTCATGAACTCCCTGTTTTACAACCAGAAAAATTACGTGAAGAAGCATTCTTAACTGAATTAGCAGCCATAAACGCAGATTTATTTGTTGTAGTGGCCTTTCGTATGCTGCCAGATGTTGTATGGAAAATGCCCGCTTTAGGAACAATTAATCTTCACGCGAGTCTCCTTCCAAAATACAGGGGTGCAGCACCGATCAATTGGGCCATTATGAACGGTGAAAGTGAAACGGGAGTCAGTACATTTTTCATTAATGAAAACATCGATACTGGTGCAATTATAGCGCAGAAAACGATTGCACTATCAAAAGACATAAGCGCAGGAGAATTACACGACCAATTAAAATCGATTGGAGCAGAATTAACTGTTGAAACCGTTGATCAAATTTGTTCTGGAATTGTTTCAACGATTGAACAAGATCCTTCGGACACTAATTTACCTTTTGCACCAAAAATATTCAAGGCAGATTGCGAAATTGACTGGAATCACTCGGCAGAATTAAACCACAATCGAATTAGAGGACTCTCCCCCTATCCTGCTGCATGGTGTAAACTTTGGTCCATAAAAAAATCCAATTGGATCACCTTTAAACTCTTTGGCTCATCATTGGTAAACACAGATCTGGTGAAACGAAAGGATGGTCCATTTTCCACATCGGATGGAATTATTTTCCCATGTGGAACAGGCTTCATATTACTGAAAGAAATTCAAGCCGAAGGAAAAAAACGCATGGACTACAAGTCTTTTTTAGCTGGTAATGATTTGACCGATTTGTATTATGCGCTTCCTTAAAGTCCAAAAAGAATATTGAATCCAATTCGGAAAGGATACACAGCAACGGTGTGTCCGGTTTTAAACATGGAATTCAACTGATAGCTAATAAACATACCGAAGTGACCGTATCCAAAACGTGTGGTCGCATCTAAGGTCCATCTATTCATGTTAAATGATGAAATCGTGGAATTTACAAATTGATCTCCATTTGAGTAAGAACCTGTTAAACTTTGCTTGGTTCCGTAGTTATATGAACCAATGACCCCAACGGCAATAAAGTAACTTTTATCAAAATTTTTATCCAAGGAATAATCTAATAATAATGGAATTGAAATTGTTCCAACTTGTAATTTATTTTTGGTGAAGTTAAAAACTGTATCCTGAACGGCAAAGATCGTATCTGCGGTATGTGCCAAAACATAGTTGTTTGTGAAACTATAATTGTGGTAGCCAAAACCAAATCCAGTAGTTATACCTAAACTCTTCCCAACAATAGGAAACTTCAAATCAAACAAATTGTAATTCATTCCAAACGATTTCATTTGATTTATTTCCCAATATGGATTTTTGTCAAAAATAGCATCGCCATTTTCATTTGCAAATTGAGAAATGTAAACATCAAATCCAGCGTAGTGACCATTACCGAATTTTCGATTTGACCCTTCGTCTTCGGAATCCTCTTCCGACCAATCCTCTTCGGCGAAATCATTATCTGTTCCAATAATCGCATCGTCTATACTTATCGGTAAACGCATCAAGGAACGCACTGCAAGGCCATTTTTCTGAGCTGGAATCCAATTCGGCATAAGTTTAACCACCGCAACGCAAATGGAATCATATACCTCATTCACTCCTTTTTCCACCACAACATTCGATAACGAACCATCTTTTTCCACGATGAACGACAAGTATACTCGTTCATCATTGAATTCAATGTCCATTGTGTCATTTGGCAAAATAAAATTCAAAAAGATGAATTCGGCTAATGAATCAGGTCCGCCTGGATATTCCGCTTCAGTATCCGGGAAATTCACGATGGAATCTGGTGGTGCTACACTCAGTAACATTGGTTCTGGTGTACCGCCAACAATCACATCTACTTGTGCAAAAAATGCAGAAATATTCAATAAACAAGCTAAGGAAAGTAAAAATTTCATCGATTCATAATTTCCTCAAAAATACAATTAAAACTTCAAGAGGACACGTGCGATGAAATTTCTTCCTGCTTGCGGATAATAGAAATTCTCTGTGGTAGTTTGTCCACTGTAAGCATAGGAAAAAGTATACCCGTTATTCGAGTATAGTTGATTCAATACGTTATTCACCATCAGTCCAAATTGGATTTCTTTACAGAATTTGCCAAAAATGGAGTAGTTACATTGAATGTTCGAAAAATTATATGGATCGATGCTTCGATTCACATTTCCGGTGTTATCTAAGAATTGTCTTCCCACCAATTTTGTCATCCATGCAACTTGTAAATTTTCAATTGGCGACCATTGTAGTCCAATATTTCCGGTGAAATTCGGTGAAAAAGACATGTTTGTTTTCTCATGTTTGATGACTTGCTGTGTGTAATACGGCAACGTATCCAAGTAAACATCAAGGTACTCGTTGAAGTGAAGGATTTTATTTTCACTCAAAGTAATCGCTCCAGTCACTCTCCATTTTTTATTGAATTGATAGGCTCCGTATACCTCGACTCCTAAGCGGTAACTTTTCGCTACATTCGAATGAATGTAAGCCCCTACATCGTTGATTTCTCCTGTTAGTAATAACTGATTTCGGTAATTCATGAAATACACATTAGTGGTCAATGAAGACCGACCTGAATTGATTTGATGTCCCAGTTCAACATCTTGTAAGGTTTCAAAAGTCGGACGATTTTGCGCAGTACTCTCCACGAAATCAGCTCGAACGGGTTCCCTATGACTTATCCCCGCATTTAGAAATAAGATTTGGTGCGTGTTCAATTTAAAGCTTCCACCCACTTTTGGATTAAAGAAATTAAATTGCACTGCTTGAGTTACATCCGCTGGATAGCCATTTACCAATTCCTTCCCGACAAATGAATAATCGACATGACGGAACTGTAAATCCGTAAAAACATCAAATTTCCCTTTTGAGTAAACCGCTTTTAAATACGAACTTTCTTCGGATTTACGAGAGTCATTGCTGTAATAACGCTGATAAATTTCACTGTTGGATGCATATTGCGCCCATACCAATTCTCCGTAATGACGTCCAATATATGTATTAGCTGATCCACCTAAAATAAAATCCAAATACTTAGTCGGTTTGTAAGTCAAGGAATATACACCTCCATAAAAATCATTATCCAACCACAAACGTCGAATTAAATTCGACTGAAGTACGGTGTCAACGCCAACAATCACCGGATTCAACCCATAATCGGATAAATTTTCATTTTTGCGGTATTGCTCGTAATACCCGCGTCCATACGTGTAGTGGGCAGCGACATTTAAGGTCATTTTATCGCTCAAATTATGCGTAAAATGGATTTGATAATTGTCCTGTTGGTAATGATCTACTTCATTTTTGTAGGTGTAATAATTGTACGTTCTTCCAGCGTTTAACAAATTTTGGCGTTCTTCCGCACTTAATCCATTTCGATCGGCATAGGCATTCATCGCTGCGGTATCTCCTTTCACACGGCTCTCAGGTGTTCCATACCAAGCTTGGTATGTAATTTCTTTCCCGCTAAAAACGATGGCTTTCAAAACTGATTTTTTACCAATGTATGCACCTGAAATAAAGTACGATTTTAAATCTGAACTAGCTCGGTCAAGGTATCCATTCGATTGAATGCTAGACATTCTAGTTTCCAAGGAAAAATGATTATTCAGAATTCCCGTTCCTGCTTTTACAGTTGTCTTATGAGTACCAAAAGAACCTATGGATTGGTCAATAGACCCAAAAGCTTTTTCAGAGATGTCTTGTGTTTTAATGTTTAAACAGGCACCAAAAGAAGCCGCACCATTCGTAGAGGATCCAACTCCACGTTGAATTTGAATATTTTCAATGGAGGACGCTAAATCGGGCATATTCACCCAATATACATCATGCGATTCTGGATCATTGACAGGAATTCCATTGATTGTCACATTAATGCGTGACGCATCTACTCCACGAATACGCAGACCTGTGTAACCTATACCGGTTCCTGCATCTGAGGTCGTAACAAGTGATGGAGATGCTTCCAAAAGAACGGGGATGTCTTGACCAAAATTCTTTTTTTCCAAAGGATTTGTTTTCCTGATGAGAATTTGCGAGGTATTTAAATCCGATGTTCGGGTCGTACTTACTTGAACATCCTCTAGGGTTTTCATACTAGCGAAAAGCAGAACCTTGACAGCATCCGTCATTTTTGCCGAAACGGTTGTGGATTGAGGTAAAAAACCTGGCTTTTCCACAAGGATCGTAAAAGTAGAGTCTGATGGGGGTAATTGTGTAATTTCAAATTTTCCTTGAGCGTCTGATTTGACCTGAACATTGGTATTCAAAACAGAAACTTGTGCTGCTGTAATAAGTGCACCGGTTCGATCCTCGATTACTCCATAGATGCGTTGTTGAGAAAAAACCATGTGACTTGCACATAGAAAAAGGATACTGGTAATAATTCTTGTTTTCATTTTATAAAAAATTAAACAAGAACAAGGGGCTAATTCTTGGTGAATAAATAACAATTAGCTCGGTCATCTTCCCTGCGCAGGCATTATCCTACAGGTTCAATGGGTGTAATCTCAGCCTTGCGGCACCCCTTAGAGACGGGACAAAGTTAATCAAACTCTTTTATCCGGACCAATTACTAAATAAACTTTATTGTTTGCATCATTTACTTGCTTTTAAACATTGTTTTGAATGCTATTCTTTTTTTTGTAAATTGGTGTCAGAAAAAGCATCTATGTTATCCACAAAAGGTACATTATTAAACCAACCTCATTTGACGCATGAGTCGTCCTTGAAAACATTGGTGGAAAATCGTACTATTTTTAATTTACAGGATTGTGAATTGAATCTTTTCGAGACCTATGAGTCATCAGAAAAAGTGGCTTTGAAGTTCAACGATGTTGTGCTTACTAGCATGCTTCGGGGTAAAAAAGTAATGCATTTATACGACGACCCAGGGTTTGAATACTTGCCGGGTGAAACCGTCATACTTCCGTCGAATGTTGAAATGAAAATTGATTTTCCGGAGGCAAGAACGGACAATCCTACACAATGTTTGGCATTGGAAATCGATCGAGTAAAAATTCAGCGTATTATTGATTTCTTGAACGAGAAATACCCCAAAGAAAACAAGGAAGAATGGAACTTGAACTTTGAAAACTATTTACTCTCTAACAATGAAGAAATTGCTGGGACACTCAACAAGTTAATGAGTATTTGCATGAGTGCTCAAGTGACAAAAGATGTGTTAGCAGACTTAACTTTGCAAGAATTGATGATTCATTTGATTCAATTGCAAACTCGAAGTTCTTTCGCTGGTATAAAGCAATTGGATTCTCCCATCGGACATTTGATTGATTTCATCCGCGGGAATCTGACGCAAAAAATCAGCATGAAAGAATTAACGAATAAAGCCTGCATGAGTAATGCGACACTTTATCGTTACATCAAACGGGAAACGGGAATGAGTCCTGTGGAATTACTTCTACGCGAACGCATTCGTCATGCGAAGCACCTGCTTAAAAATCCCCAACTACAAATAACAGAGATTGCTTTCGCTTCCGGTTTCGATGATGCGAACTACTTCACACGTGTTTTCAAAAAAATGGAAGGATTGTCTCCGCGCCAATACCAAAAAATGGCTAGTCATTAAAATCTTCCTTGGTCCGCAAAGGTTCTAGATCTACTGATTCACTTTCCGTAAACAAACGCGATTGAATGACAAATCGAAATCCATATGGGATTTCCAAAGAAAAACTGGAGCCTCGGCCAACTACTACATCCATGGTCAAATGAGTGTGTTTTAAATATTCAAATTGGTCTTTGCTCATCCAAAACTGACACGATTCAATCACTCCCAAACAGACATCTGAGGAACCTAAATAGAATTCTCCCTTTTGAAAACACATCGGTTGTGATCCATCGCAACATCCGCCGGACTGATGAAACATTAAGTCGCCATGGTCCTTTTTCAAAGTTGCAATGAGTTCTTTAGCTTTCTCCGTTGCAATGATTCTTGGATTACTCATTTTTTAAAGATAAAAAAACCCGGGAGATTTTCCCGGGTTCGATTGAAACACTTTTAACTTAGAAAAATCCAAGTTTGTTTTTATTGTATGAAATCAACATGTTTTTTGTTTGACGGTAATGCGCCAACATCATTTTATGTGTTTCACGTCCAAAACCAGATTTTTTGTACCCACCAAATGGTGCATGAGCAGGATAAGCATGGTAGCAATTTACCCAAACACGTCCTGCTTGAATCGCGCGAGGAACAGTATACAACTCGTGTGCATCACGTGTCCAAACACCCGCACCTAAACCATACAAGGTGTCGTTTGCGATTTCTAAAGCTTCTTCTGTTGTTTTGAAGGTTGTCACACAAACCACTGGTCCAAAAATTTCCTCTTGGAAAACACGCATTTTATTGTGTCCTTTGAAAATAGTTGGTTTAATGTAGAATCCATTTGCCAAATCTCCATCTAAGTGATTTGCATCTCCACCAGCTAGAACTTCCGCTCCTTCTTCTTTACCAATTTTCAAATACGACTGAATTTTCTCGTATTGATCATTTGACGCTTGCGCTCCCATCATGGTGTTTCCATCTAGAGGATTTCCACATACAATGGCATTTGTGCGAGCAATTACTCGTTCCATGAATTTATCGTAAATGGATTCATGAACTAAAATACGAGATGGACACGTACAAACTTCTCCTTGATTCAAGGCAAATAACACCGCTCCTTCTACTGCTTTATCGAAGAACTCATCATCATGATCACAAACAGATGGGAAGAAAATGTTAGGTGATTTACCACCCAATTCCATGGTAACTGGAATTAAATTTTCTGATGCATATTGCATGATTAAACGTCCGGTAGTTGTTTCACCTGTAAAGGCAACTTTTTGCACACGTGGCGATGTCGCTAATGGTTTTCCTGCCTCTGGACCAAATCCTGAAACAACATTCAATACTCCCGCTGGAAGTAAATCTTGGATTAACTCCATCCACACCATGATAGAAGTTGGTGTTTGCTCAGCTGGCTTAACGATGACACAGTTCCCTGCCGCTAAAGCTGGTGCAATTTTCCAAGATGCCATCAATAAAGGAAAGTTCCAAGGAATGATTTGTCCAACAACTCCAAGAGGCTCATGTAGGTTGATGCTTACGGTATGTTCGTCGTGTTCAGAAATGGTTCCTTCCTCAGAACGAATAACCCCAGCGAAATAACGAAAATGATCGATACATAAGGGTAAATCAGCAGCACGAGTCTCACGAATTGCTTTACCATTATCGATCGTTTCTACTGTAGCCAAATATTCTAAATTGGCTTCCATTACATCAGCGATTTTCAATAAAATATTGCTTCTGGTTGTAGCTGAAGTTTTAGACCACGATTTAAATGCATGGTGCGCTGCATCTAAAGCAAGTTCAATGTCTTCTGCTGTGGATCGCGCTGCTTTCGTGATTATTTTACCATCAATGGGAGAAATATTATCGAAATACTCACCCTTTACTGGCGGGACAAATTTTCCGCCAATGAAATTGTCATAATGCGACTTAAAAGTCGGTCGGTTTGCTAAATTGCTCATAGTTAACTGTTTTAGTTCTACAAATGAACAAATCAATTTCTATCATTTTTAGCACTTTTAATTCATCCTATAGCACGTTTGAATCAATGTCTTTAAATTCAAAATCTATGCTTATCTTCGAATAACCTTAAAAGGTTTATTCATAGAATTTCTATACTTCCAATGGGAAATAGTGTTTGTTTTGGTGAAGTGCTTTGGGATTTACTTCCTAGTGGAAAGCAAGTTGGCGGGGCACCAATGAATGTCGCATTTCGTTTAAAAGAAATGAAACAAGAAGTGATTTTACTGACAGCAATTGGTAAAGATCCTCTTGGGGATGAATTATGGAATTTCTTGAATAAAAACGACCTATCCGAGTTTGTTTATCGGTCACCAATACTTCCAACAGGAACCGTAACTGTTCGTCTCGATGAATCAGGAAGTGCGGACTATACCATTACAGAAGGTGTGGCCTGGGATGAAATTTATACGGAGCAATTCATGGAGACTCCAACCCAACTAATTTTTGGCAGCCTGGCACTGCGAACTGAATTTAACCGATTACAACTTAAAAAATTGATACAGCAAGCAAAAGAAGTTGTGTTTGATGTTAATTTACGTACACCATTTTTTACTTTTAATGCCATCGATGAATTCATAAAATTATCCAATATTGTCAAAATGAATGAGGATGAGTTTCAATGGCTTTGTCAGCAACTAAACATTGAGGTGTCACAAACAATTTCTTGTTTCATGCAGCTTTCCAATGTGTACTCAGAAAAAATTTGGTGTATTACACTTGGGGAGAAAGGAGCACTCTTATTTGAAAATGACCATTTGTACCAATCCCCGGGTTTCCCAGTTGAGGTTATTGATACCATTGGAGCCGGTGATGCCTTTTTAGCCGCCTTCCTATACAAACGAAATGAAAAAGAACAACCTGCAGAATGTCTATCCTTTGCTTGTAAAGTTGGCTCTACAATAGCCGGACAACATGGTGCAACACAAGCTTTATCTATAGAACTATTACGCCAATAATCCTTCCACAATTTTAGCGATTTGAACCGCATTTGTCGCTGCTCCTTTTCGTAAATTATCCGCAACAATCCATAGGTTCAATGCATTCGCTTGACTTTCATCACGACGAATTCTTCCTACGAATACATCATCCTTACCTTGCGCGTATTTTGGCATTGGATACGTGTATGTATCCTGGTTATCTTGAAGCGTAATTCCGGACGTTTCATGTAGCATTTTACGGACCTCATCCAAATTAAAGTCTTTTTCAAATTCGATGTTCACCGCTTCTGAATGTCCACCAACTACTGGAACACGCACCGCAGTCGCGGTCACTAAAATGGACGGATCCAAAATTTTCTTGGTTTCGTTTGTCAATTTCATTTCCTCCTTGGTGTATCCATTTTCCTCAAATGAATCACATTGAGGAATGCAATTTTTATCAATAGGGTACTTATATGCCATTTCACCTGATTGACCTGCGCGTTCATTTTCCATTTGTTCCACGGCTTTCACTCCTGTTCCTGTGATGGACTGGTAAGTAGATACGATGACGCGTTTGATGCCGTAACGTTTGTGTAATGGGGCCAATACCATCACCAATTGAATGGTGCTGCAATTTGGATTCGCAATGATTTTATCTTCAGTCGTCAAAAGGTGACCATTGATCTCAGGTACAATTAGTTTTTTAGTTGGATCCATGCGCCATGCAGATGAATTATCGATGACAACCGTTCCAACTTCAGCGAATTTAGGAGCCCAAATCAAGGAAGTTTCACCTCCTGCACTAAAAATAGCAATATCTGGATGCATATCCACGGCCGTTTGAAGTCCTACTACTTCAAATTCTAGTCCGCCAAATTCCATTTTTTTTCCAACTGATTTCTCAGATGCAACAGGAATTAAGGTGGTAATCGGGAAATTTTGTTCTTTTAAAACTTGTAACATGACATGTCCAACCATGCCTGTTGCTCCAATAACTGCTACTTTCATTCGTTATTAACCTATTTGATTTTGTAAAATTAATATATTTGATAGCTATGAAGTGGATTCAAGGAATTATTTTGTTTTTTCTATGGATGATTTCCATGGATGTCCATTCCCAGGTCAACGATGATTTCTCGGACGGAGATTTCAGTAACAATCCATCTTGGAATGGAAACACGTCAGACTTTATCATCAATACTAGTCAAGAATTACAATTGTTGAATTCGATTGCTGGAAATTCTTTCCTGAGTTTAAATCACGGATTGAGCAACTTACAAAACCATGAATGGCATTTTTGGGTGAAGCAGGGATTTTCTCCCTCCTCTAGTAATTATGGTAAAGTCTTTTTAAGTGCCGACAACTCGAATTTAAATTCTGCACTTAATGGATATTATGTCTTGTTTGGAGAAGCGAACGCGATTGATGCCATTCGATTATTTAAATTAGAAAATGGGATTTCTACTCAGCTATGTGCCGGTGTAGATGGCCAAATTTCGACCAGTTTTACAGTGGCAGTAAAAGTTGTATTAAGCGCTGGTGGAGTTTGGGAATTATCTGCTGACCTAAGCGGAGGAGCGAATTATATTAGCCAAGGAAGTGCGAATGACGCGAATATTTTGACTGGATCGTATTTCGGTTATTCCTGCACCTACACTGCTAGTAACGCCAATAAATTTTTCCTAGATAATATATATGTTGGAAATCCCATTTTAGATTTGGCACCACCAGTTTTACTTCAAGCTGCTGTAATTTCGCCTAATCAAGTGGATGCCTTGTTCAACGAAACACTTACCCCAACGACGGCCAACGAACTTGCAAACTACGCCATACTTCCTTTTAACTCTTTTTTATCTGCACAACAAGATAACCTGAATCCGGCCTTAGTACATTTGGTGACTACGTTACCACTCACAAATGGGAACACGTATACATTGATGACTGCAAACCTCTCAGATATAACCGGAAATGTATCGGGTAATCAATCAGTTAACTTTAACTATTTAGTGGCCGATACGGCAGAAAAAGGAGATGTGATCATTACCGAGTTATTCGCCGATCCTACACCTGTAATTGGTTTGCCAGAGGTGGAATTTGTGGAAATCTTCAACAAAACAGGGAAAGTATTTCATCTACAAAATTGGACGATTAGCGATGGATCATCCAATGGTACGATTGGTGATTTCTGGTTATTGCCCGGATCATACATCGTCCTAACAGCAAATGCGAACATCGGTCTATTTACGAATGTGGCTGGAGTCACCAGTTTTCCAAGTCTGAACAATGCCGGAGATCAACTTATCCTATCGGATAATTTCGGTATGCAGTTGGACCATTTGACTTACACAGATGATTGGTATCAAGACATCAATAAAAAAAATGGGGGCTACTCGTTGGAACGTATAAATCTAAATGATCCTTGTTCCAACTTCGATAATTGGTCCGCATCCAATGATCCATCCGGAGGATCTCCTGGAACGATTAATTCCATTTTCAGTGCTACGCCAGATCAATCAAACCCAAGTTTACTCTCCCTGATTGCCTTAAATCCCAACTTCTTGGAAGTATCATTTTCAGAAGGAATGGATTCCAGCAGCCTAGCGAATACTTCCATCCATGTTAGTCCAAATTTAAGTGTCTTTCAGACATTTATTCAAGAAGTGAATGATAATCCAACTGGTCCACCGCAATTAATCATTCAATTCAACGAGAATTTCATGCCATCCACCACATACCAAATACAATTGGGTCCTGTAAGCGACTGTTGGCAAAATGATACCTCATTCATTGGTCAATTTACCTTACCTGAACAGGCACAAGCAGGCGATGTCATCATCAACGAGATTTTATCGAATCCCTTGAATGGAGGACAAGATTTCATCGAATTATACAACCGATCTTCAAAAGTGATTGATCTGAAAGACTGGCAACTTGCAAACTATTACAACGATACTATCTCGAATCTGAAAACCATTTCTAATCATTTCATTTTAGCACCTAATACCTACGTTGCCATCAGTGAGGATACTAGTTTTGTACTTGCGAATTATCCCGCAAGTGTATCTGGCAGAATGATTGAGATGGACATGCCCAGTTACAACATCGATTCTGGAACGGTTTATTTATTTTACAACAGTGAACAAATTGACCGAGTTTCTTATCGAGAGGATTGGCAATTTTCTTTATTAGACAATACCGATGGTGTTTCATTGGAGCGCATCTTACCTAATGGTCCATCAAATAAACCAGACAACTGGCATTCGGCAGCTGAGTCGATCGGATTTGCGACACCAGGAAGGGTGAATTCACAATTTCAAACTGTAGGCACAAGCGAATCTATTAGCCTCCAAAAAGACGTTTTTTCTCCCGATCAAGATGGATTTGAAGATATTTTGGTCGTTCAATACGCCTTTGAGCAAAGTGGTTTACTAGCAAAAGCACGCATTTTTGATGATTTTGGTAGGGAAGTGAAACTCCTTTTCTCTAATGAATTAATGGGTACAACGGGTTTTTTCACCTGGGATGGCGTCAATGCTGATCAGGCAAAAGCACCGATTGGGATATACATCCTTCTCGTGGAAGTGTTCGCCACAGATGGAAGTGTTATTTTAACAAAAAAAATCGCGTTCACTCTTGCTGGCAAATTGTAACTTTGTAAAAACGAATTATGAAACTTCCGCTGCTAATTTCCTGTCTTTTTTTCTCTTTAAATTTCTTTGCGCAACGCTATACAAATTCCATCGGACTTAGGTTTGCGAATCTTGGATATTCCCAATTAAATGCAAAACATTTCATGAATGCAAATAATGCCGTTGAAGTAAATTTAGGCGGAAATTCAAACTTTGTTTGGATGCAAGGAAATTACGAATGGCAACAAAATTTAGTGGATGATGTGGACTATTACGTTGCTGCAGGCCCCGGATTTGGTATGTATTCTGGGAATTCCATCGTGCAAAATACTTCCAACAATCGCTTCATGTTCGGTATTAACGCCGATATTGGTGCAGAATATAAACTTCCCGATTATCCATTTACCTTTTCTTTCGAAACAGGTCCATTCTTGAGAATAATTCCTAGTATTAATTTGGGATGGAACTTTGGACTTGCTGCACGCTATGTCCTCCCTTAAAAACAACATATCTCCTGGATCCAAAAATTGGATTCCAAAGTTTTTTCAATTACTGGAAAAAGGAGTTATTTCATTGAATTTAGAGCTCATTCAAAACAATGAATCCAACCTTACACACTTCGTTTCTCATCGAACAGGACTGGTGTATGGTAATGCTTTACATTTACTTTTCTCAGATCAACTTGATTCATCGAAATACACGAGTGATGAAAAATTAAAATTATTGTTGTTTGAAACCTTGTTATTCACTTACCTTCGAAAAAACAGGGGCGAATTTGACAAAGATGCTTTCATAGCAAATCTGATTGAATTTTATGGGGAAACAAAAGATGGAGGAGTTTTTGCCTGGTTCGACCGTATTTTTACCGGAACCAACAATCAAACCGTAGAAGAAATTTTATCCCAGCGGATTCAAGTAAAAAGTACTTTTTTTGGGGCAAACTACTGGTTAAATCACCTGTCGAATGCCTTTGTTTTTTTGGACATCGTTTTATACCATGCTTTTTTGGAAGGTCAAGTTCAGTCCTTCTCTCGACACTACGCTGATTATGCAAGTTCGTTAATGAACGGTGTTATTTTTGCCGCCTACACCGATGACAATGCTGAAGATAAGGAGCAGCGTGTACTTTGGCACTTCTTGGCCTCAACAGAATTAGAAAAAACAAAAAAATTACGTTTTGAAAATCGCATTTTGACCGGAGTTACCTTGCGCTTGTTAAAAAAAGAACGCGTTGTCGACAAGCTACTTTCGAAATTCACTGTGGAACTGGGACTCTTTCTCATTCAAGGTACTCATCAACCAAATGAGGAAGAAAAGAAGAAATTAATTTCCCTCGGACAGGCGCTCGATTTATCACCGAAAGAAATTCAGGACTCCATCGAAATGTGCAATGCGTACATGCTCGAAAATCAAAATGAAATTCTTGTTTTTCAATCCGAAACAGAAAGTGGCTATATTTTCAAAGCTTTTAGTAAACGTTGGATTCGAATTTTAGGACGGAACAAAGATAAATTGGTTCAAGAAATGCGTGAAAGCAAGGAACTGATGTCCTTGATTCAGAAATCAACCAAAGAAGAGTTAAGCATCGAAGAAAAGGAGCAAGTTCGTACACAATTTCTTGACTTGATAAAAACAATGCCCTCTTTAGCATTATTTCTTTTGCCGGGAGGAAGCCTACTTCTCCCTTTAATTCTTAAACTTGTCCCTGAATTAATGCCATCCGCATTCAAAGTGAATGAAATAGAAAAAAACAACGATAAAAAATGAACTGTAAAATCCATATATACCTATTAAACGATTTGTATTCACAAGAATTAGCTGATGCAGAGCACGATGGAAATCAATCCATTGACAACATTAAATATGAATGGGAGGATGAATTGTCGATTTCAAGCGACGTTACTTCAGTTACGGAACTAACAGATGTGGTATATCCCCTTGCGGGAATGGATGAGAACAACGAAGCATTTCAATTCGACATCCCAAACATGCGTCTCTTTGAAATCTGTTCTTCCGATGCGCCGAATGTTTTCGTTGGTGCTTCAGAAAGCATCGTTTCATCAACGAAATTGGAAAAAACGACAGATAGTTATACACTAGAAATTTACTTGAAAGATTATGAGCCAATGTCTAATCCAACTCCGGGAATCTACATTGCGGCAAAATCCTTTCCAAAAGAATTAATTCGTCTATGATTGTATTGAAAAACATACAATTATCTTACAATAAACCCATCATCAAACGGGCCAATCTTTCCATTTCAAAGGCTGAAATCCTTGGACTTGTTGGAAAAAGTGGCGCTGGGAAATCTTCCCTTTTAAAAATCATTGCAGGACTTATCGATCCAGACCTAGGAGAGGTTATCATCGCCAATCAGTTACAGCCACGTGTTCAGCAATTATTGATCCCTGGGTTTCAACGCGTAGCGATGGTGAATCAAGACTTCAAATTAGATGTGTATCACACCGTAGAAGAAAACCTACGTGAAGTTGTTTTGCATTTGCCGAATCAGAAAAGAGACAAACGCGTTCAACAATTGTTGCGGCTATTTGACCTTAAATCAATCTCAGCAACCAAAGCACATTTAATTTCCGGTGGTGAACAACAACGTTTAGCCATTGCGCGTGCCATCGCTGATCAACCAGAAATTTTATTGTTAGATGAACCTTTTGGTCACCTTGACGCGAACTTACGAGCACGTTTAACCGAACATTTAATCCGATTACGGGAAGAAGAAAATACAACCATCGTACTAGTTTCCCACGAAGGACAAGATGTGTTAGGTCTATGCGATTCCATTTGCATCTTGAAAAACGGATTACTCAGTAAAAAATACAAACCTGAATTCTTGTATTATCACTACTCCAATTTGCAACAGGCAAGATTGTTTGGACCGGTTAATAGTATAAAAATCGGAGAAGAGACCATTCTATTTCGACCAGATGAATACAGGGAATCACTTGCTAAAGAAGCCCTATCAGTCACCTTTATTCGCAGTATTTTTGTTGGAGGACTCTACCATAATTATTTTAAAACGCACAACGGTGAAACCATCGTTCTGTATCAATTTCATCGATTAAATGACACCAGAGGAATCGAAATCGTTAAAAAAACGCAGTAAGCTTAACTGGTATTGGGGCTTTACCGCCTTCAAGGAAGCAATCGTCACATATGTGAAAGATGGCGCATTTTACCATGGTGCAGCACTCGCTTATTATACCTTGTTTGCGTTTATTCCAATTATCTATTTAACCAGTTCGATTTTCGGGCGCATCGTTGGTCCAAAAAACATGAAAGAAATGGTTTCGGAATTACTCCAAAACCAAATGGGGATGGATGACAGTAGCTCCATCATGGAAGTAGTTAATGGAATGTCTTTACACAAACCTAGTTTTTTCCTTGAAATGGTGAGCATCGCTGTACTTCTCTACAGTTGTTCGGCATTTTTTGTATCCTTAAAACGCAGTTTAAATGAATTCTTCAATGTAACAAAGAAAAACAGACATGAAGAAAATTTATTCATGGACATCATCGGTTTTCGCTTTATTTCAATGGGGCTTTTGGCCATTTTCGCTTTGATTATTATCCTATTTTACTTCGCACAAGTGTTTATTTTTTCAGCGATTCAAAATTGGAATCATTACCATAGTGGCTTCATTGATTTCTCGTTGAATATCCTGCAAAATATTTTAACGATTGGAAGTAATTTGATGATCTTTACTTTGGTCTTTAAATTCATTCCAGATGCTAAAGTACAATGGAATGTTGCGTTTAAGGGAGCTATTTTCACTTCGATTTTATTAGTTTTAAGTCAATTCATCATTAACTATTACCTGCACAATTATTTCGTGCTCGGAAAAATCGGAATCGCGAATTCCTTATTTGTTACGTTAGCGTGGGTACATTATTCAGCGCAAATTGTCTTTCTCGGAGCAAAATTTACGTATGTTGTTGGGAAAATGACTGGACAAGGAATTAAGTAAGTCCTACAATAACGCAGGTGGTTTCCTGATTTCAATCTTCGCATCCTTGAAAATAGAGGAGGTATTTCGGATACTAAATAAGAAACTCTTATTCCCTCCTACTGGTACATAATAGAAGGATAATGCCCAACAGTGTAAATTTCTATTCAACGAAAAATACGCGTTTGTTAAGCGAAATTCTTGCAAATTAAAATTCAAATTACCTGAAATATTCCATCGTTTTGTCATACTGATATCTCCGCTCACAACTAACGTTTGTGCAAAGGTATATTTGGCGGTATTCGTGTTCGAAATGGATTGATTCACATTGATCGTGTAAACATGAGACAAGCTCATTTTCCATGGAATATCAAAGAAAATTGCACGTTCAGGATGCAAGGCATAATAATTAAAATCTGAATTCCAATTTTGCTCATTGATTGAAGTCGTCGTGTTCGCTACTTTTTCTCTTGATTTTTTCGGTGCAATTGTAACAGATGTGGTGAGATTCGTTCCCAAGAAACGACCAAGACCTTGTTGCTTGGATAGCGCATAGTCTTTGAGTGTTTTACCGCTTGCATCCCACGCATATGGACTAAAATTAGCCCCGGATACAAAATTAATCCAATCGGCAGGACTAATTCTCAAGTTCAACGCAATGTTTGACAAGCGCATCGAATCTTTCATGAAATCATAATTTCCATTTAGTGATAATTGATCAATCAAGCGTATTTTGCGAAATCCAGATAAGGTATCCTTGTCCGACTTTACTTTTAATTCCATTGTATTATTAACTCCAAAATTCAATAATGCCGCTTTTTGTGTATTTCCAACGCTGTAAATCGAGCTTTCAAAGGGTGAGTATTTAATCGAAGACTGATTCACGCCAACATTCGCTTGAACCAATTGATTGAATTGGGGTACATAACGGAATCCAACAGATGGTGTTATCAAGTGGCGCAATTTCGGTTTGTTCTTTCCGATAAATTGATAGTAAGAATAAATAACGCTGGTCATGTTCACACTGATGTTCATTTCATGAGCCATTCCAAATTGTTGTAAGGTGTCATTTTGAGCTTTGTTTGCAAGCGGATCGTATATTTTTTGAATCTGTTGAAAGTTGATTTTATTCCCGTAGTTAATCGTTGGATTGATTTTAATCGCATTTCCAAAAAGCCCAGAGGTGGTTTGTATGGTCATGGATTGAGAGAGTCCATTCATAAATTGTTGTGAGATACCTGAAAAATCACCTTTTGACAGGAGTTGGTCAGAAAAATTCGAACGGTTTTGCCCTTCCAAATTGTAGGTGACACCTATTCGTTCCACGGTCTTTTTCCAATTTTTATCGCTTGTTTTAAATGCGTTTTTAAAAGGGAAAACCCGCGTTAAATTTGCATTGAGGACTGGACTTACCAAGGCAATATTTTTGGCAATCGAATTCTGACGCATTGAAATTTTCATTCCCATGTTAAATGGCTTGCCAGGGAAAGAACGGTTGATGTTGATATCCGAATTAAATGAATTGGTAAAATACTCTGGGTTGATTGGGTCCAAGTTGTTTTTTGAGGTATTATCCGAAATAAAATTTACACTAGATGAAAAACTCCAAAAAGGATTAGATTTTGGTGCTTTTCGATGGGACCATTGAACACTAAATTTATTTTTTTTGTCATTTGTTGGGAAACCTACATTGAACTGTTGGAATCCAACTGAAATGCGGCCGGAGAATCCATATCGTTTTGAATAATCAAGGTCGTTTCTCAATCCCCAAGAACCACGACTGTACAAATTTGCGTAGACAGCTGTTTGTAATTGATCGTTGATGGGGAAATAATAACCTAGATTCTGGACGCCAAATCCATAATTTGATAAGGGAACAAATTCCGGAAATAACAAGCCATTCTTTTTTTGTTCTTTTGTTGGAATAAAGGCAAACGGTAAACCAAGCGGTGTTGGAATGCCATTAACCCACAAATTCATTGGTCCAGTCACAATGCGCTCATTCGGAACAATGACACCTTTACTTAATTGAAAATGATAATGAGGCTCTTCCAAATCACAGGTTGTTAAACGACCTTTTAACAAGTGTATTTCCTCATTCGGATGTCGTTTAGCTGTTTCCATGTGGAAATAAAACTCATCTTGTTTGATCCCTAATTCCTCCAAAAATCCCTTTTTTGTTTTGGTATTGTATTTTAAGGTATGACAGGTGATTGACTCTCCCCCATCCGTAAAAACAGGAAATTCAACCTTGTTACTGTCCTTGTCATAACGGTATTTCGCTGATATTTCATTCGCTTCTAGGTCCAATATAATATATCCGGCAGTAATCAATAGTCCTTCCATTTCCACTTTTGCATTTCCATACAAGTGAACTTGTTTTTTGGCAACATCGTTTAAAATGCGCTCATCAGCCCCGTAAGTAATGATATTCTTCATACTTGAATCGTTGACAAACAGCGTGTCTTGGGCTGTAACCACAGACAAATTGCACATTATTAACAATGTGACGAAGAAAAGTTGTTGTATGATTGGTCTTATGGTCAATGTTGGCTCTTAATTTTGTCGTATGCGCCTTAAACGTACAAAGCTACCAAAATTCAAGTTGTTTGTAAAGAACGAATGTAAACTCTATTTATTGAGCTTGCTATCGGTGTTCCTATTTTCGACATCCCTTTTCGGACAAAACGCGGTAAAACACGGAATTAAAACCGTTGTCATCGACGCTGGTCATGGTGGAAAAGATCCTGGATGTCATGGTTCTTTTGCACATGAAAAAATCGTTTGTTTAGAAATGGCCTTAAAGCTTGGGGCAAAAATCAAATCAAAATATCCGGAAATTAATGTCGTCTATACCCGCACAACGGATGTTTTTGTTGAATTAATTGACCGAGCCAACATTGCTAACAAAGCGAATGCAGATTTATTTATATGCATCCACGCAAATGCAGGTAGTAGTTCTGCTTACGGTACGGAAACCTATGTTCTGGGGCTACACAGAACCGAAGCACAACAGCGCGTAATGGAGCGAGAAAATTCAATTATTGCATTAGAGGATGACAAAGGAGCGAAATATAAGGATTTTGATTTATCACCTGATGCCATCATACAGTTGCAATTACAGGGAGCTGTTTACCTAAATCATTCCATTGAATTTGCAGAATACCTGCAAAAGGAATTTAAAAAAATCGGTCGTTATGACCGTGGTGTAAAACAAGCAGGATTCTTGGTGCTTTATAAAACAACGATGCCAAGTGTGCTCATTGAAACCGGATTTTTACCGAATCCAACAGAAGAAAAATTTATCGGTTCATCAGACGGTCAAGAAAAAATGTCTTCAGCTATGTTCAAGGCATTTGAAAATTATAAAAATCAAATGGAAGGAAAAGTAATTTCTTCTGTTCCTGTCGAAAAAAGCCCAGATCCCAAACCAGTAGAAACAGTTAAAGTATCGACAGATTCCTCCGGACTCGTTTTTCGTGTTCAAATTGAAACATCGGACAAAAAAATCGCTTTAAATTCATCCAGATTTAAGGGACTTGAAGTATTTGAATATGAAGAAAACAACATTTTCAAGTATTGCACTGGAACTTACAAAAATGATCTTGCAGGTGCAAAAAACTACAAAAATGAACTGATTGAAAAAGGATTTAATCACGCATTCGTAGCAGCCTTCCTAAACGGAGAGCGAATTAGTATTGAAAAAGCTATTAAATTAGCAGAAAAAAAGTAGTTTGAAGTTCACGAAAGAAATTAAAGCAGCCCTCATCGCTTTGGCCTCCATTGCTATTCTTTACGCTGGAATTAACTTCCTGAAAGGGAATAGTTTTCTTGGCGGAGACACTGAATACAAAGCGTATTTCCCTAATACTGGGTCCATTATGGTATCGAGTAACGTTACACTAAATGGTGTTACGGTGGGAAAAGTAACTGGTATCAAATCGATCCCAAATGGTTCAATTGATAAAAAAGTCTTGATGACTTTTAATATTCAAGAAGAGGGCATTCGCATACCAAAAGGTTCGTTTGTCGAAATTGGATCCCTAGATTTTATAAATAAATGTTTAATAATTCACACCCCTGAAGATATTTCGAAAGGATATTACAAAGCCAAGAGTGTCATTCCTGGAAAAATTTCCGTTGACATGGTAACGCAAGTAAAAGCATACGCAGATCCCATTTCACAACGACTTCAGAAAATGATGGGATCCATCGATCGAATGGTGATTTCATTGTCTTCTTTTTGGGATACAACCGCCACCTCTGAAATTGAAGGAAGTTTAAAAGAAGTGAAAATTACTATCAAGCGTTTGGGTCGAGTAGCTAATGAAATCGAAGGATTTGTTGCAGCTGAACGCAATCAGTTTACAAAAATCATGGCCAATGTGGAGTCCATTACCTTGAACATCCGAAAAAGCAATGATGAATTAACCAAAATTATTGGAAATACACGGAAAATTACAGACGATTTCGTGAGTGCGGACTTCAAATCCATCTTGCTGGATGCGCAAACAACTGTGAAAAAACTGAACCTTGTCTTAGAAGATGTGGAGAATGGACATGGGACATTAGGTAAACTTATTCACGATGAAAAACTTTACAACGAGTTAGTTGTTACGAATAAAGACCTTCAAAATCTAGTTACGGATCTTCAAGCGAATCCCGATAGGTACATTCACTTCTCTGTTTTCGGTAGGAAATCTGAAGGACTTATTTTGAGTGAAAAAGAAGAAGTGAAATTCAAAAAATGGTTAGATACCATTCCAGATTAATTTAAACGTTCATGGAGATTATATTATTTGCCATTCTTTTAAGCGCGGGAGTCGGTTTCTTTGCGTACAACGCATGGAAAGTGCGCTATAATATTTTACTTGGACAAGATATTGATCGTTCGGACAGAAAAGGCGAGCGCATAAAAACAATGATTTTAGTTGCGTTTGGACAAAAGAAAATGTTTTCGCGCCCTATTCCAGCTTTATTGCACCTGGCGCTATATGTCGCATTTATCATTACCCAAATTGAATTGATTGAAATTGCGATTGATGGATTAAGTGGACATCACCGCTTCTTTTATTTCAAACTCGGCGGATTTTATACTTTCATGATTAGTTTCATAGAAATCCTTTCTGTGCTTGCATTTGTTGCAACTTTGGCTTTCTTAATCCGAAGAAACTTGTTGAAATTGCCGCGTTTTACCATGAAGGAACTAATCGGTTGGCCAACAAAGGATGCGAACCTCATTTTACTCATGGAAATCGTGTTAATCTGTTGTATTTTCAGCATGAACGGTGCGGACGAAGTGTTGTATAGTCGAGGTGGATCTCATGTCGCATTCGCGAAAGGAAATTTTGATTTCGCCATTTCATCTTGTTTGGGTCCTATGCTTTTCGAAAACTTAAGCATCGATGTACTTCATGTGATTGAACGCATCGGCTGGTGGGGACACATTTTAATGGTGTTTGCCTTTTTAAATTACCTGCCTTATTCCAAACATTTCCACATTTTATTGGCCTTCCCCAATACCTTCTACTCGAACCTTGAGCAAAAAGGAAAGTTCACGAACATGGAATCAGTGACCAATGAAGTGAAATTGATGTTAGATCCAAACGCAGATCCGTATGCAACACCGGCAAATCCAGATGAAGCACCGAAGCGATTTGGAGCGAAGGATGTCACTGATTTGACATGGAAAAACCTTTTGGATGCCTATACATGTACGGAATGTGGACGCTGTTCATCTTCATGTCCAGCGAATGTTACTGGAAAACTTTTATCTCCGCGCAAAATCATGATGGACACTAGAGACCGTTTGGTGGAGGTTGGAGAAAATTTCCGAAAACATGGCAAAGGATACGATGATGGCAAAAGCCTCATTGGGGATTACATTACCGAAGAAGAAATCTGGGCTTGTACAAGCTGTAATGCATGCGTACAAGAATGTCCAGTAAACATTGACCCATTATCCATTATTGTGGATTTACGTCGCTATTTAGTGATGGAAGAATCAAAAGTTCCGAGCGAGTTAACAGGCATGTTAACCAACATTGAAAACAATGGTGCACCATGGCAATTTGCACAAACAGAACGATTGAATTGGGCGAACGAAGATTAAGACAAGCAGCTAAATAAGCAAAATAACTGACTATGAGAGTTCCTACAATGGCCGAAATGATGGCAAATGGCGAAACACCTGAAATTTTATTTTGGGTTGGTTGTGCGGGAAGTTTTGATGATCGTGCAAAAAAGATCACCAAAGCAATTGTGAAAATATTGAACAAGTGTCAGGTGAATTTTGCTGTTCTTGGAACGGAAGAAAGTTGTTCAGGGGATCCCGCAAAACGCGCTGGAAACGAATTCACTTTTCAGATGCAAGCCATGATGAATATCGAAGTCATGAACGCTTACGAGGTAAAGAAAATCGTTACGGCATGTCCACATTGTTTCAATACGCTTAAAAACGAGTATCCCGAACTTGGTGGGAATTATGAAGTCATTCACCATACTCAACTCATACAGGACCTTATTAACACAGGGAAACTTGCCTTAGAGGGAGGAGAAACCTTCAAAGGAAAAAAAATCACTTTCCACGACCCATGTTATTTGGGACGTGCGAACGACGTATATGAAGCTCCTCGCTCTTTAATCGAGAAATTGGATGCTGAGTTAGTGGAAATGAAGCGTTGTAAAACAAAAGGACTTTGTTGTGGGGCTGGTGGAGCCCAAATGTTCAAAGAAGCAGAAAAAGGCAACAAAGAAATCAACGTAGAGCGTACAGAGGATGCATTAGAGACACAAGCAGAGATTATCGCAACTGGATGTCCGTTTTGTAATACAATGATGACAGACGGTGTTAAAAACTTCGAGAAAGAAGGTGACGTGAAAGTAATGGATGTAGCTGAACTCATTGCACATGCAGCAGACTTATAATATCCCTTCACACTTTCCCGCAGATGCACGTTTGTGGGTCTTTGTTGGCGATCGAAAAATGTCAGCAACGGAAATTGCTTGGATGAATGAATCATTAACCAAATTTGTTTCCTCATGGCAAACTCATGGCAAATCTCTTGATGCCGTTGGATTCGTATTACACGAAGCAGCACTTGTGATCGTTGCCAACGAAAATGCAGTAAAAGCTTCTGGTTGTTCGATGGATAAAATCAATCACCTCGTAAAAGATGCTGGAAATCAGTTATCGATTGATTTCTTTAACCGTATGAATGTACTTCTTCCCGATTCAACAGGGAATTATGAAATCACTCGATTTGAAATGGGCGCTGAAAACATGATTCACTCGGCGATGCAGGAATGGCGGGAAATTACCGAAAAACAATAAGACAAAAAAAAGAGGCCGAAGCCTCTGATTTATTTTTCTTTTTTTACTTCAACTTTAATGGAATAGCATGAAACGATTCCACCGGTTAAACCTGTAATAAGAACATCTCCGAATTTATATTTTGTCACCACTTGGCAATTCCCATTACTTGGCGTATTTACATGGGTTCTTCCAACCGGAATCAATCCCCAAAACACCCAAAACTGTTTCCCTTTATCAAAGGTCACTTCTTTTCCCGGAGTTTCTAAATAGGAACCAACAGGAGTTTTTGTCATCATGCACGATGTCATTGAAACAAAAACGATAAAAGTTAAAATTATTTTTTTCATTGATTACTGTATTTCATATGTATTACACGTACCGGCCGTAACTGTAATCAAATCTGTTCCCAAAGAAGTTCCATTTTGATCTTTATATTCAATGGATACAATTTTTGAAGTGTTATGTCCCATATCTATCGTAGCGCTAACATTACCTGACTGAGAACAACTTGGAGCGCCTGTCCAATAATTCGTGGATAAAAATGAACCCGCTAAACTTCCATCAACATATACACTCAAACCTGTTATTCCAGCCTGTTGTATTAATTGACTCGTGGAAGCACTTTGCCAAATTATCAGTTTTTCTGAATAATTACATGAACCATCATTGGTTTTTGCTTTTGCAGAATAATTCGTTGCATCGATATCGGTACAACCAGGTTTTGAGCAACTAGACAAGCCAAGCCCTGCCAATACCGTAATCATTAATAGTGTTTTTTTCATATTATCTAATTTTTATCAAAAATAACGATTGAAAAATTCCTTATTTATGGTTGTTAATTGCTAAAATGTTACTTTTGATTCATAATTAATTCTATTCAAGAGGTATGGATTTAAAAATCGGGAACCGCATTCGCAAAGTCAGAGAAATTAAAGGATACAGTCAAGAGAATCTTGCCTCCGAATTAGGAATGTCTATAACAGGATATGGTAAGATTGAACGCGATGAAGTTAGTATCAACATGGATCGACTTCAGCAAATTTCTAAAGTATTAGAAGTTGGCGTTGAAACAATTATTGGTTTCGATGAAAATGTTGCCTTTAACAATTTCAATAGTAAGATTGAACAACAAATCGGACGATATGATATGCCAATGGAAATGAAGAAATTATACGAAGAAAATATTCAACTTTTGAAGGAGAAGATAAGTTATCTTGAGCAAGAAATTCGTTTCTTAAAAGGGCAAAATTAATTCTGTTTTATTCTCCTCCAAGCATCCTTAAGCCATTTCAGCCAAAGGAAAAACAGAACCGGAAGGACAATCACCACTAACTTATTGTAATACCACGCGGTATAAAAATCAAAATGTATGGCGTGTTGAATTGCTCTGGTGATTCCACAGCCAAAACATTCTTTGTCTAATAACAAGACCGATAAACATAGGGATTGTCCGTGGTCAAAAAAAGAAGCGGGCAATAGCCATAGCACAATCGGCAAAACTATCAACCCGCTAAATAAGATATATTTCAATTACCATGAGTTTCTACCTACAACAATCAATGCGTGAATAATTCCAGGAATTATACAAAGTGCACACCACAACAAATTTATTAAAATCGTTGTAAGATCCCAGTCAGTGACAATACCCACAGCAATAAAAGGAAATATAAAGCACAAAACATATAATAATCCCAGCGGAATGTCGTCGCTTTTGCTTTGTGTTTTCAATGCCTTGCGCAGCGTTTTCATCTGCTGTTTGGAATCATGTTTCACTGCTTTGTTTAGTTCGCTGTTCTGGATGGTCGTTGCCGCCATTCCTTTAATGTCATTCGCAAGCGATTTTGAATCAAGCACAATTGGCGCTACTTCAACAGAAGCCACATCATTTTGAGGAACTGAAGTTGTTGTTTCTTCAAGCTTTGCTTCATATGTGCTCGCAGTTACCGCATTCACTTTCGGCGCTTTAATCACTTGAGCAGCGGCCAACTCTTCTACCTCTGAATTCACTTCTATTTGTTTGTCCTTTTTAGAAATTCCATTCATGGCGTGCCATTGAACGTTATATCCGTTTCGGTACACTCTTTTTTCAACGGTACATGATGCAACCAAAAATAAAATGGAAGCGGCTACAAGTAAAATCTTTTTCATAAATGTTTGTTTTATGTTTACCTAAAGATAGAAAATTATCCTTTGACTTCTACAAAAATAATTGTTAATATGAACTAGTTGCTCCGCCAATTTGTTCTATAGGGTGCCAAGTCGTCTTGATTTCTTGAAAGCTAGAAATGAACGCAATTCCTTGTGCCTTTTCTTGGTTCCAATCCTCGTTTACTACCACAACACGTTTTAAGTTGTCGACAGCAGAAAGCTGCGTTGATTTAACGATTTCGTTTGATGCATTGGATAGATAGAGGGCATTTACATCCATGTGTTCAGCAAGTGTTGGTAGCATTTCATTTGCGAAACCTGTCACTATATTCACGACGCCTGCAGGCAAATCTGATGTCGCTAAGACCTCTGCAAATGTAATGGCACACAATGGAGATTTTTCGGCCGCAATGAAAACAACGGTATTTCCACCTGCAATAACCGGCATCAATTGGGAAACCAATCCTAATAATCCAGTTTGTTCATCTGCTAAAACCCCTACTACACCAGTTGCTTCTGCGACTGAAAAATTAAAATGTGAAGAATTAACCGGATTTACTGAACTCAAAATTTGTTGAAATTTATCACACCAACCCGCATAATATACAATCCGATCAATACTCGTTTCGATTTCAATTTGTGCGCGCTCAATGGTTTGTCCTTGTTGTATTAATTCTTCTATAAATTGCGCTTTGCGTCCACCCAACATTTCTGCAATTCGATATAAAATCTGCCCGCGGTTGAATGCACTTCGCTCCGACCAAGGTCCAAACGCTTTTCGTGCGGCCTGAACGGCATTTCGAATGTCCTTTTTCGAAGACTGGCAAACATTGGCAATTGGATTCCCTGCTGCGTCATTTACCACGTATGTTCTACCAGATTCCGTTCTTGGAAATTGACCAGCGATGTAGATTTTGTAGGTTTTTAATATGTTCATTTTAATGGGGTAATGGGCTAATTTGTTAATGGAATCATGCTATTTCAAATACGCTTCGAGACCGTGGAGTCCGCCTTCGCGTCCAAAACCACTTTCTTTGTAGCCCCCGAATGGAGACGCCGGATCGAATTTATTGTATGTATTGGACCAAATGACACCTGCGCGAAGTTTAGAAGTGAGGTTAAAGATGCGTGATCCTTTGTCCGTCCATACTCCGGCTGCTAGTCCATATGGTGAATTATTCGCTTTTTGAATGACCTCATCAATGGTTCTGAACGTTTGTATGGTTAACACTGGTCCAAATATTTCTTCTTGTGCGATGACACTTGACTGCGCAACATTTGTGAAAATCGTTGGTCGACAATAGAATCCTTTTGACGGCAGGTCACATTCCACTTGAAACAAGTCTGAACCTTCGTTTATTCCGATATTGATGTATTTTTCAATTGTGTTTAATTGCTCCTTTGAATTTATGGCACCTATATCTGTATTCTTATCTAGTGGATTACCAACATACAAACTTCCCATGCGTTGTTTCAATTTCCGAACAACTTCCTCAGCAATCGACTCCTGCACATACAAACGTGATCCTGCACAACAAACGTGGCCTTGATTAAAGAAGATTCCGTTTACAATTCCTTCTACTGCTTGATCTATTGGGGCATCTTCTAAAACGATATTTGCTGATTTCCCACCTAATTCTAAACTAACCTTTTTAGCTGTTCCTGCGACTGCCCTTTGAATCAACTTGCCAACTGCTGTTGAACCTGTGAAGGCAATTTTATCAACGTCAGGATGATTGACAATCGCTGCTCCTGTATCTCCATTTCCGGTTACAATGTTTACCACACCAGCCGGTAGTCCAGACGCCTCAATGATTTCCGCTAATTTTAATGCTGTTAACGATGTACTTTCAGCTGGTTTCAAAACGACTGTATTGCCTGCCGCCAATGCGGGTGCAATTTTCCATGCGGCCATTAACAATGGAAAATTCCAAGGGATGATTTGACCGGCAACACCAAGCGATTGTATATTTCTTTGTGGAAAAGCATCTTGCAATTTATCCGCCCAACCAGCATAATAGAAAAAGTGGTTGCACGCCAATGGAACATCGATATCACGCGATTCGCGGATCGGTTTTCCACCATCTAAAGTTTCAATTAACGCCAGTTCCTTTGCGTGCTCCTGCATTAATCGGGCAATTCGGAAAATGTATTTTGCACGTTCTGATGCCTTCATGACAGACCATACCTCCACGTATGCCTTTCGAGCTGCCATAACGGCTAGGTCAACGTCGTCTTCCGTAGCCCAAGCGATTTCAGCTAATTTCTCTTCCGTTGCGGGATTAATCGTATCAAAATAGCGATTATTGGAAGGCTTGATCCATTTTCCATCAATGAAAAGATCATATTTTTCTTTAAGCTGAATATGTGAAGTCCCTTCTAAAGAGGGGGCATATTCCCATGTATTGTTTGAATCTGTCATAATTAATCGATCGTAAAATAATCAGCTGATTGATATTTTCCTGTCACTTGTTTCATGTACTGCATCAAGACATCATTCGCAAGGCTGCTTGCCCCGAATCGAAACCATTCATTTGTCAACCAAGCTTCTCCAAGAATTTCTTTCACCATCACTAAATTGTGCAGAGCTAACTTAGAAGTTGAAATGCCTCCAGCAGGTTTCATTCCAACCATGATTCCTGTGCGGTCGTAATGGTCTTTTATCGCCATTAACATGGTATACGTAACCTGCATCGTTGCAGCTGGCTGTATTTTTCCGGTAGATGTTTTAATGAAATCTGCGCCTGCATGAATCGCAATGTCACTTGCTCTACGCACTTGATCCAGGTTAGCCAGTTCTCCTGTTTCTAAAATAACTTTTAATCGTTTCTGGCCACATATTTCTTTGATCGCAGCGATTTCGTCAAAGACAAAATTATATTCACCGGATAAAAATTTACCACGCGATATAACCATATCAATTTCATCCGCACCTGCATCTAAAGCAAATTGTGTGTCTGACTTTTTTACGTCAAATGTTGATTGACCTGATGGAAAAGCCGTTGAAACTGATGCGATTTTTATTGAACTATCTTTTAGTGCATCTTTTGCTATTGAAACCATTGTTGGATAAACACAAACTGCGGCTACAGTGGGGAGTCCATCTTGAAAATCATGAAGGTGTTGTGCTTTGTAACACATTTGACGCACCTTATTTGGCGTATCTTTCCCCTCCAATGTTGTCAAATCAATCATGGATAAAACCATTGAAAGTCCCTGCATTTTTGCGGTTCCTTTGATGCTTCTCGTTTGAAAACGTGATACACGTTCTTCTACACCGACTTTGTCAATCGTTGGTGACTTTGGAATTTGAGAAAAAAGAGGTTTATGAGCTTTCATACGTAATATCAAGCTCAAAAATAGGAAAAAACTGAGCTGTGACTATTTATTCTTCGTCAGAATCGTCGTCATCCGCTTTATCATCATCAAATGAATCATCGAAGTCATCATCTTCATCGTCTTCTACTTCGTCATCTTTGATATCCGCTACCTCATCGAAATCATCGTCATCATCATCTGAAACGGGTTTAGCTTTCGGCACCACCTTTGTTACCTTTACCAAATAAATCACCTCATCTGTTTCCCAGATTAACGCATCCAAGGTTTCTCCCGTGGGCGTTTTGATGGTGGTTAAATGGTTGATGTACCCATCCGGATAATCCCTGAGAATTTGTTTTTTCTGGTCAATGGATAATTTATCGTAACTGATAATAGCTCTTCTCTTCGACATAGTTTGATGAATAATTATAGGGCAAAATTAAATTTTTTGTTTTTCCAAAAATCAATCTTGCGCAAAATATTAAAAATATTTTTTTCAATTGAAAATGAACCACATATTAACACTCTGTTACTGAATAAACAAGCTATGTATTTTCAAAAGAAAAATAATGAGAACTTGTTCCTACATTTGCAGGCGATTCCTTATCTTTAGCTTATGTCCAAAACAAAATCAGCATTTTTCTGTCAAAATTGTGGTCACGAAACACCTAAATGGCTTGGGAAGTGTCCTTCGTGTCAGGAATGGAATACGTTTGTGGAAGAAATTTTAGAAAAGACAACGAAACATGTTGTTTCCTTTTCCAAAGAAACGAAAGCTAGTAAGCCATTATTGATCCAAGATGTTGAGCAAAGTGAGGAGAACCGCATTTTTCTGCAGGACTTCGAATTAAATCGGGTTTTAGGTGGCGGAATTGTTTTAGGTTCCATCTCCTTATTAGGTGGGGATCCCGGCATTGGAAAATCTACACTCTTACTTCAGCTCGCCATTAAGGAACGCTTAAAAGTACTTTACGTCTCCGGAGAGGAGAGCGATCAACAGATTCGAATGCGTGCTGAACGACTTGGTTTGGAAAACGATCAGTGTTATTTATTGACCGAAACAAATCTCCAACAGATTTTGACACAAGCAAACGAGGTTCAACCTCAATTGTTGGTAATTGACTCTATTCAAACGCTGCATACAAATTCCATCGAAAGTTCACCAGGAAGTGTTGCGCAAGTGCGGGAATGTACCGCGAATTTGCTGCGTTTTGCCAAACAAACGAATATTCCCGTGTTTTTAATTGGCCACATCACAAAAGATGGCACCATTGCTGGACCAAAAGTTTTGGAACACATGGTGGATACTGTTTTGCAATTTGAAGGAGACCGACACCATATTTACCGCTTGCTCCGTTCAATAAAGAACCGTTTTGGATCAACCAACGAATTAGGTATTTATTCCATGCAGGGACATGGTCTCGTTCCAGTTGAGAATCCATCTGAGGTTCTCGTATCTGGAAATGAATCCTTAAGCGGCGTTGCTGTTGCATCCATGGTTGATGGAATTCGTCCAATTTTAATTGAAGTACAAGCGCTTGTAAGTTCTGCTGCTTATGGAACTCCGCAACGTTCCTCCACTGGTTTTGATGTCAAACGATTAAACATGTTGCTCGCGGTTTTAGAAAAAAGATGTGGTTTTAGATTGGCCGCAAAAGACGTTTTCTTAAACATTGCGGGCGGAATAAAAGTCGATGATCCGGCAATTGATTTAGCGGTTGCCATGGCGATTTTATCTTCAAATGCGGATATTTCAATTCCTAAAACGGTTTCCTTTGCCGCTGAAATCGGATTGTCAGGCGAACTGCGTCCGGTGAATCGTTTAGAGCAACGATTATCAGAATTAGAAAAAATGGGCTATGAAAAAATCATTGTTTCCTCCTATTCGAAGGGAATCGAAAAAAAACACAAGCACATTCAAATTGTTCCATGCGCAAAAATAGAGGAAGTGGTTCGCGCCGTTTTCGCTTAAAATAGTTACTTATGTCTAGACTCGTTCTTGTACCCACACCAATCGGAAACCTCGAAGATATTACCCTGCGAAGTTTACGCTATTTAAAGGAAGCAGATTTATTATTTGCGGAGGATACCCGTGTCACACACAAACTTTTAAAGCACTACGAAATTTCAAAAAAAGTATTGGCTTTTCACGCACACAATGAGCACCGCTTTTTAGAAAAGAGCATCGAAATCATTGAGCAACAAAATTGCACTGTGTTGGTTTCGGATGCAGGAACTCCTGGTATTTCTGATCCTGGATTTTTATTGGTTCGGGCTTGTATTGAACGTGGAATTGATGTTGAATGTCTACCGGGTCCGACCGCTTTCGTACCAGCACTTGTTTCCAGTGGATTTCCGTGCGACAAATTTATTTTTGAAGGATTCCTTCCACACAAAAAAGGACGTCAGACTAGACTGAAACTTTTAGCACAAGAGTCGAGGACAATGGTGCTGTATGAGTCACCTCATCGATTAGTGAAAACGCTTGAGCAAATGATGGAATTCTTCGATCCCGAACGTCAAGTGGTTGTAGCACGAGAAATAACCAAGCATTTTGAAACCTACCATAGAGGAAATGTCACAGAGCAACTAGCCTATTTCAAAGCAAATCCACCAAAAGGAGAAATCGTTTTATTAATTAAAGGATTTGAGGACTAGAATCGATCAAATTCCATTATTTTTGAGGAGTGCAATTTAAAGATGTCATAGGGCAAAGTGATTTAAAAAAGGATTTTATCCAAGAAATCAAGCAAGGTAAAATCGCGCACGCTCAACTTTTCATGGGGACACTTGGAAACGGCGGTCTTCCACTTGCATTAGCTTTTACACAGTATTTATTTTGCAAAAATCCGAGTGACACCGATAGTTGCGGCGTTTGTCCATCTTGTTTAAAAGTTCAAGATTTACAACATCCAGACGTGCATTTTGTCTATCCAGTCGTACAAGCCATCAATAAAATTTCAAGCGCATTTGCTGCAGAGTGGCGCGCACAACTTAAAGAAGAACCTTATTTTGATGCCTACAGTTGGACAAAACGCATTGATCCAAAAGAGCGAAAACCAATCATAGGTACAGACGAAAGTGTTGAAATCATTCGGAAATTGAATTTAAAATCATACGAAGGTGGGTATAAAGTCATGCTCATTTGGTTACCCGAAGAAATGAATTCAACCTGTTCGAATAAATTATTAAAGATTTTAGAGGAACCACCAAAAGACACCTTGTTTTTACTCGTTTCCGAGGATCCATCTAAACTATTGGTGACAATTCAATCCCGGACCCAGTTTGTGCGTATTCCGAAAATTGAAAGTGAGCAATTGACGCAAGCATTAATGAAACGTTTTCAGTTGGAGAAAACGCAAGCTGAATCAATCACTGCATTTTCGGAAGGTAATTACATTCAATCCTGTGAATTCCTGAAAGAATCTGATGATAAAGGTATTTACCGGGAACAATTCATCCAGTTAATGCGCACATCGTATAAAAAAGATGTTTTGGGAATGATGAATTGGGCAGATGAACTATCAACTTCCGGAAAGGAACGACAAAAATTATTTATCCAATATGCATTACATATGTTCCGACAAAGTTTGTTGTCCAATTACATGGGTGATGTATTATTGCGTATTTCCAGTGAGGAAGAACAATTTTTAAAAAATTTCGCTCCCTTTATTTCAGGAAATAACATTCGAGAATTCATTGAAACATTTGATGACGCTTACTATCACATTGATCGCAATGCAAATGCGCGCATTCTTTTCACTCAGATGTGTTTTCAAACCATGCGTTTCATCCATCAAGCATAAATCGTTTAACTGAAATGATTAACTTTACCTAAAATTAAATTATGGGTTGCTCATCATGCAGTAGTGGCGGTGGAACACCGAAAGGTTGTAAGAACAATGGTACTTGCAGCAGCGGTGGTTGTAATAAATTAGAAGTATACGATTGGTTAGCGAATATTGCTCTTCCAGCCGGTCAAACCCCTTACGATATTGTTGAAGTACGCTTTAAAAATGCCCGCAAAGCATTTTACAGAAATGCTTCGAACCTTTCCTTGCAAATTGGAGACTTAGTTATTGTGGATACCGCACCGGGATACGATGTGGGTGTCGTTTCCGTAGTCGGAGAGCTCGCACGCGTTCAAGTCAAGAAAAAAGCACCAAACTTCAAAGCAATGGAAGCGCGTAAAATTATGCGCATTGCCAATCAAGAAGAAATCGATAAATGGATTAAAGGAAGGTCCCTTGAAAAAGACCTGATGACTCAATCCAGGGTTTTAGCGATGAACCTAAATCTAGACATGAAGATTTCGGATGTAGAATACCAAGGCGACTTGAGTAAAGCTACCTTTTATTACACAGCAGAAGGTCGCGTTGATTTCCGTCAATTGATTAAAGACATGGCTGACAAATTCCGCGTTCGAATTGAGATGCGTCAGATAGGAAGCCGTCAAGAATCTTCTCGTTTAGGTGGAATAGGTTCTTGTGGACGAGAATTGTGTTGTTCAACTTGGTTGACAGATTTCAGGTCTGTCTCTACCTCAGCGGCTCGCTACCAACAATTGTCTTTGAATCCGCAGAAATTAGCAGGTCAATGTGGGAAATTGAAATGTTGTTTAAACTATGAATTAGACATGTATTTGGATGCTATCAAGTCCTTTCCAAAAACAGACACAAAACTCCACACTGAAAAAGGTGATGCTTTTCACATAAAGACGGATGTTTTCAAACGCATTATTTGGTATGCATATCCTGGTGAAATGGGAACCATTGCCTTGAGTCCAGAACGGGTTGCAGAAATTAAAAAACTCAACAAAGATGGTGTTAAGCCCAAAGACTTGCTTGAATTTGTAAAAGTGGAGAAGGTCGTGGAAATTGGTTATCAAAACGTTGTTGGTCAAGACAGTGTCAATCGATTTGAGAAAAGCTTTGTAAAGAAAAAACGTCCAAACAAAAAACGTAATCCAAATAACCCAAATGCTTCCGTGGAAGCTAACCCAGCAAAAGGAAACAGACCTCCTAATCCGGGACCAGCAAAAGGGAATAATCCTCAAGGAAACAAAGGGAATAATCCAGGAAATAAACCAACTAATGCAGCCAAAACAGGTGCAAATAAAGGGAATAATAAACCGAATAATCCACAAGGAACTACCAATGCGCAAAGCTAGTTTACTCATCATTTTATGTATTTTATTCTTCTCGTGTAAAGAAGATTCATTTTACACGAAATCCTATTCTTTTTCCCATAATACTTGGAAACAAGATGTCAAACCGGTTTTTAAAGTGGATATACAAGATACAAGCATACTCTATGACTTTGTTGTGACGATTCGAACCACCACAGACTACGCCTACAACAATCTTTGGATCTTTTTAAACACAAAACCACCTCACGGTCAACAAGTAAGGGAGCCATATGAGATAAAAACAACATATCCGGATGGCAATTGGATTGGGAAGAAAACTGGAACAATTGTGGAGCATGAACTCATTTTTAAAAGAAGAAAAGTTCCTTACAAAGGCACCTATACTTTTACCTTTGAACAAGCGATCACTCAAAAAACGGTTGATGAAGTTTTGGATATTTCCATGGAGGTAAAACGAGCAATTGAGTAATATGCGTTTTAGACGTTTAAGTTCAGATGAATTATTCGCGCTGGAAACAGAATTTAAACAATTCTTAGTCGTTCATGAACAATATGATGATGAGTGGCGTATTCTTGCAGAGCAGCATCCAGAAAAAGCAGAAAAGTTTATTGAATTGTTCAGTGATCTTGTTTTACAAAAAGTTTATCATCAAGTATCTTTTTTAGTTCATTTTAGTGAAGGGATGGTCTCGTTTTTCGACATGAGGAATGAACCGCTTAAAGCATACCAAATTAAGTGTCCTCCTCATCTATCGTTACAGAATGAAATACAAGTAGAAACACTCATAAGTAAGCATTTTGAGGAGCTTCAATTTTTTATTGGAGAGAAAAAGTTAATGAAAGAAAAAGCTGATGAGGTATTTGATTTGATCCGAAAAGGAAGCGAGGTTTGTGAGGAAACCTATTTCATGAAATACCTTGAACTTTTTAGCAGAATTGAAAAAAATCAACGGTGAGGACATCTTTTTTTGTTTTTCTCCGTTTATAAACATAAATTTGACTATTAATTGCCTAAACCATTGTAATCTATGAAAACATTCAAGTTCGCTATTATTGGGTTTGCACTTGTATCCTTATTTAGTGCATGTATTGAACACGAGGTTATTCCACCACCAACGAATAAAGTAGATTTAAATGCTAGTTTAGTTGGATATGTAAATGGTACTCAATTTGAATTAACTCAAAACGTGAATGGCTACAAAGCAACAACAGAAGACACTGCAGTTGTTTTGGCTTCTCCAGCTTTATCAAAAGTTATTTACACTTCAACAATTTACTCAAACCAAAACGCTCAATCTTTGAGTTTGATGTTTGGTACTCTTGATTATGACGCTTCCGCAAACACTGAACCTACTTTAAGTATGTTTAATGATTGGAACATGACAAATTCTGGTATTCCGATTTTATTTAAGGATAAAGCGACTATGGTAAGTCAAAGTGTTGACGGTGTTCAAGTAACTTACACGGACAATACTGGAAAAGTTTGGTTTTCAAGAGAGACAGACCCAGGGCAAGTTGCGAACTTTACCATTCTTAAACAAGCATCCGACGGGACAGGTGATTATTCACTATTTGAAGCGACATTCTCTTGTAAAGTTTGGTACGTTGACCCTCAAACAAGTGTAGAATCTTCGCTAAATATTACCAATGCCAAGTATCGCGCTTGGTTTAAAAGGTAATTCAATAGATGAGTGAAGTCCTCAAAATAGCTATCATTGGCGATTATAACTTCACCTACAATTCGCATCACGCGACGAATTTATCTTTGGACCACGCATCTGATTTTCTCGAAACAGAAGTCAATTATTATTGGATTAAAATCAACGAGGCCATTCAATACAAACGTGTTTATTTTGAGCAGTTTGATGGAATTTGGATAGCGCCGGGTCCTTTTCTAAATCATTTCTTTTTAAACGGTGTTTTCAAAGTAATTTTAGAATCCAATGTTCCAGTGTTTTTAACTGGCGAAGGTTACAAGCACTTTTTTGAATACCTCATCTCGATTAATCAGTTGAATCCTTACGGGGAGAAATTAATTTCTGATAATCTCATTGAGGGCAGTCAATTTGAACGTGTAACGATTTACCCAAAAACAAAAGACATCGTGAAACTGTATGAAAATTGTAATCATACAGAACTCAGTTCGTCTCGCTTCAGTCTATATCCTCAACTTATGGACCAATTAAATGGTCATTTGATTGATATTGAAGCCACAAACCAGTTTGAAGATCCGGAAATTGTGACTTTAAGAAACCATCCCTTTTTTATGGCTTGCAGTTTTTGTCCGCAAATATCCTCAACGCGTGACTTACCTCATCCCTTGATTTATACTTTTCTTAAAATGGCTAGGGAACTTTCAGCCTCAAAGTTCAGTCAATTGGTTTAATGCCGAATAATACAATAAGCACCTAACTGGTTTTTTGAAGATTTCCTCCAGTAGTTTAGCGTAAGCAGCGATCTGCTCCATGTGTTTTTGGTTTATTTTTCCCGTTTTAAAGTCAATAACCAGGATCTCATCAGCTTTTATGAAAACCTTGTCAGGTTTTTTTACATCATTTTCACCTGCTAAAACGACCTGCTCATTCAGCGACTTTTCAATGTTCTGTAAATAATTTCCCTCCTCCATTTTCCGCCAAAAAGCTTGCGCGCATTCACGCAAACGAGGTTCATTTTTTTGCTCAATACTGCCTTCCGCCAATAATTTCTCTAATACTGGATCTGTATCAAGGTTCGAATGAGATAAGGACATTAACAGGTGGAAATCATTCCCGAAGCGTTGTTCTTCTTGTTGCATTTCCGTTTCGTCTCGGAACACTTTCCTAAAAACGATATCAGGATACCATAATCGTTGACTAAAATCGACTGGAGCGTATAAATTATCAATGGATTCAACTTTTTTCAACAAGGGTTCTGTTTGTCCAATTTGCACTAAACCTTCTTCGGTCATACCGAGATTCATGCCTTCCAGTTGATCGTGAATCATTGCTCCAAATTTTGTTTTTTCAAAATCATTTAGTGCATATAACCTCAATTCTGGGCGGGTCATTCCAACATAAAACAAGTTCATTTTATCCAAAAGAATCAAACTATTCTCTTCTTTTGCAAACGCATCTAATTCAGGAATTTGTTGGTTTTTTCCTGGAAAGGCATATAAGATTTTGTCACGTACTTCCATCAAATACTTCCCTTGCGGATTCATGGAAGTAGTAAAATCCATGTTCGGTATAATCACTACTGGAAACTCTAATCCTTTCGACTTATGAATCGTCATTATTTTCAATGCGGATTGCGTGTCCGGCATCTGTAAAGCGATTTTATCCTTTTGAGCGTCGAAAAATTCAAGGAAATGATGAATGTCCGATTGACGTGCGAGTTGAAATCCATAAATTACATCCATAAAATGATGCAGATAAGGTTCTTCTGTTTCTTTCCAATCCATTAATTTCATGAATTTCTGGACGAGGTCATATACACTTTCATAGGTTGTAAAAAAGGATTCAGTTCCGCCAAAATGATCTTTTAAAAACCGTGTGTCATTGAAAACCCGGATGGACTTCCCTTCCTTTTGTATGACTTCGAAATAGCCGAGGTAATCAGCAGTTGAGTATGTAGCGTGCAGTCTGAAATACAATTCGGCAAAACGTTTGGTTTCCGTTGCTTTCTTCGGAGATGCGCGTCTTCTTAAATAGGAAATAATCAATTGAACTTGTGCATCTTTCGCAATGAGTAGGGAATCTTGTGAAACGACTTGGTATTTTCTTTCAGTGAGTCCAATAGCGAGCGCATTTCCAAGTTTATTGGTCTCCGTCAAAATACAGATATCTCCAGGTTCAAATCCAGCTTGGATGGACTCTTCAATAAAACCAATTACTTTTTCTAAACGTTCATCTAAGGTTAATTTTTTTTGAATGGATTCAATGTGAATGTAGCCACTTTTTTGTTGCGTAGGTTCTTGCTTCAGATCTTGGTAAAAATGTGCCATGTTTGCAGGTAAGCAATTTGCTAATCCTTCAAAAAGTTGATTGTTAAATTCAACAATTTCCTTTGCAGAACGAAAATTAGATGGAAGCACGCGTTTTGCTCCACGAATGGCAAAGGTGGCACTTTTGGCCGCTATTTGAGGGTCATTTTCCGGATTGTAAATTGCTGGAAGACTTACAAATTGTTCCGCTAGTCCATTGTTGAAACGGTAAATCGATTGTTTTGCATCACCTACGATTAAATTCCAACGGTTGTGCGCCAGAGATTCTAATATCAATGGAATTAGGTTTAACCATTGAAGGCGAGATGTATCTTGAAATTCATCCAATAGAAAGTGTTCAAACCGAACACCTAATCTTTCGTAGATGTATGGAGCTTCTTCGTCTCTAACAAGTTTACTTATCAACTTATTGAATTCAGATATTCGTATTAGTTGTTCATCGTTCATCATCAGCTGTAGTTGCTTTCCTACGTGCTGCAACAAGGCCATGTTAAAGAAATTCTTTCGGTAAAGTTCAATTAAATTAAATGCTGCAAGATCTTTTAAATAACGTTCATTCAATCGAATCACTGACTCTTTCAAGGACAATGGAATGTCTAATTTAGAATTTGCATCCATCAGATTTAAGAGCGTTGCAGAGAATAATCCGTCGTTGTTTGAATTAATCTTTGGGAAAGCGTTCTGAACATTTAATTTTTCAAAATTCTTGACCGTTGTCCCTTTTCCTGGAATGTCGGATAGGTTTAATTCCAATTTGAAAAATTCGTCATGAACCTGTTTCGCATCGTCAAGAAAAGCAGTTAAAATTTGATTTCGATCTTCAAATAATCGGGTGTAGTTTTCTTTAGTGAGTTCCAGTTGCAACAACTGTTGGATTTTATCCGCATTTTTCTCCTTCCCAAGCATGGAAGAAAATTCAATTAATTGTTTGCGAAAATTCCAGCTATTCCCTTCCTCCAAATTTGCTTTTGCATATTGATACATCCAATCCGTAAGGTCTTCAGCACCAGGAGCACCTAATTGATTCATCAGTAAATCCACTACATCTTCGGTTACTTGTTTTTCATTTAAAATAACCTCGAAATCAGCAGGCAGGTCTAAATCCCTTGAAAAAGAACGGATTAACCTCAAGTTAAATTTGTCAATCGTCGAAACATGAAAATCTTCATACGCATGTAAAATCCCTTCCAAAGCAAGCTTACTTCGTTTGGTTAATTCAGCAGCAGAAAGTCCGGTCTGTTTCTCCAAGTCAATCCGCATGTTTTCCACTTTTTTATTCTGTGGATCCACATAAGCGAGACCGAACAAAGTAGAAAGAATTCTTTCCTTCATTTCACTCGCTGCCTTATTCGTAAAGGTCATGGCGACAATGCTCTTATATTTTCGCTTAAATTGAGCATCCTTTAATAAAATACTGAGGTATTCAAGAACCAATTGATGCGTTTTTCCGGAACCAGCGGAAGCACTTAACACACTGAGAGGATGAATGTTTCGGTCAATATTTTGCATAATTCAAAATGAATTTGGATTGGATAAAGAATGTTCAGCGGATTTTTTAAAATTAAGAACAAAATTTGATTGTTTTAAGGTAAATTTGTTTCATGAAGAATTTCCTTTATTTAGTACTCCTGTCTCCCTTACTTTGGAGTTGTGATCCAGATGAACCGAAACCCATTGATCCGGTAGCCGAAACAGTGAAAGTTACGGTAAATCCTACATACGGCACCCAAACTTTCTATTTAGATTCTGTGTATACGACAGCTGAAGGATACAAAGTTAAATTCACTGAGTTGAATTGTTATTTCACCTTATTGGGAAATGGTACCAATCAGTTAATTGAGGCAGCCTTATTTAACTTCCGTGAAACGGGTACAGCGTTGGTATCCAAAGCAGGGAATCATTTAAACTATGGTAACCTTGCAGGTAAAATCGGTGTAGATTCTAGTTTAAACCACCTCGATCCTTCTGCTTTTCCAAATGAAAGTCCTTTGAACATTAGTAATGCAGGACCGATGCATTGGGGTTGGAATCCAGGTTACATCTTTATGAATATTGAAGGAAAAGTGGATACAATTGTTGATGCGACAAACAACCTTGACTTGAGTTTTAGTTTCCACATTGGAACAGATACGTATTTACAATCCTTCAATTTTGATAATGTCACATGGCAGGACAAAGGAAATAATAGTTGGGAATTACCTTTAAAATTAGACCTGGCAAACTTTCTATCAAATCCTTCTAGTCCGATTAACTTAAAAGACGAGCATTTAACACATACTGCAGCCGGGCAAGAGACTTTAACACAAAAAGTGATTCAAAACTTCAAAAATGCGTTAACAGTAAACTAATGAAATTCATCACTGTTTTTTCTTTATTGTTTCTATTCGTTGCTTGCCGCAAAGACAAAGCGGATTACACGCCGACACCCTACACCTTAAAAATCCCTTCCCATTTTCCAGCTATGATTATTCCATCGGATAATCCTATGACTGTGGAAGGAGTGGAACTTGGACGCTATCTTTTTTATGAAAAACAATTAAGCGGGGATAATTCCATGAATTGTGCATCATGCCATATGCCTCAAAATTCATTTTCAGATCACCATCAATATTCAGTTGGGATAGATGGTGTCTTTGGAAACCGTCAATCGATGGCACTTATAAATTTAGGATGGGAAAATTACTTCTTTTGGGATGGGCGAAAAACAACGCTGGAATCTCAAATCATTGAACCTGTTAAAAATCCGATCGAAATGCATCAATCTTGGAAAGATGCCATTCACAAATTAAATGCTGATGTCACATACCGAAATCGCTTTTTTAGGGCATTCGGAGAAGAAGGGGTTGATTCAGTGAAGGCAGCCAAGGCAATTGCTCAGTTCATTCGAACCATGATTTCAAGTGAATCGAAATATGATGTTATGTACAAGTTTGAGAACAATTTGACCTTGAATTCATCTGAACAAGCGTTGCTTTCATCCATCGATTTAGATGAGTGGGCAGGTTACGATCTATTCAAAAGTTTAAATGGTGCCGATTGCTTTCATTGCCATAATGGTCCATTAATGCGCGTGAAAAAATTTAGTAACAATGGACTTGATGCGACGTTTAGTGATTTAGGTAGAGGTGGTGTCACACAAAATCCAGAAGAAAATGGGAAATTTAAAGTCACTACCCTCCGTAACATTGCTTTTACGGCACCTTATATGCACGACGGACGATTCGCAACCCTTGACCAAGTTATCGAACACTACTCTAGTGGGGTTCACATGAGTCCAACAATTGATCCATTAATCGAATATGCCAATCAAGGTGGTGTACAGCTAGATGCACAAGAAAAATATTTATTGAAGAAATTTTTACTCACGTTAAGTGACTACAATTTCATCAATAATCCATCATTTAAAGATCCGAATTAATGGGAGAAAATACAAGACTAACGACCGAAGAAAAGGCCCTAAAAATTAACTTAACACCGGACATTTACGGGTGTTTTGCGGAAATCGGTGCGGGTCAAGAAGTCGCAGCTAACTTTTTCAAAGCAGGAGGAAGTTCGGGTACTATTGCTTATACACAGTCTGCTTATGATATGAAAGTTTCGGACTCCATGTACGGAGAAACCATCCGTTACGTGTGTGAAGAGAGACTTACTACCATGTTAGAAACGGAGTTTTTACACCTTCAAGATATTTTACCTGTTAAAAATAGAGAGGCGCGTTTCTTCTCGTTCTGTAATACGGTTGAATCTTTAAATTACCATAAAACCAATCAAGGTCAAGGATGGGTTGGAATGCGGTTCCAATTGGGAATCGATAAGAAACCTAATACCGTTATTTTGCATATTAAAATGCACGACAATAGTCACAAGGCACAACAAGAAGCACTTGGGATATTGGGCGTGAACTTAGTTTATGCTTGTTATTTTCAATCGTCTACGATTGATGAATTCATCGACGGAATCGTTCAAAGACTTCCGAGAGATCGAATGGAAATCGACATGTTACGAATTTCAGGTCCAGACTTTGAAGAAATGGATAACCGCATAATTGCACTGAATTTAGTTCGACGTGGAATCACGAATGCAACAATGTTCGATTTAGCGAAGAATGTCATGCAGCCATCAACCGCGTTGTACAAAAAAAATATCCTACTGATGCGTGGACGTTTTCGTCCAGTCACGAAGGTTCACATTGACATGATTGAAAAAGCTCGGAAGGAGTTTTTGAAAGAAAATCGTGTGAAAGAAGAAAACTTAGAAGTTGTCTTTGAATTGACCTTAAAAGACTTAACTGCAGACGGAAAGATTTCAGATAAAGACTTCTTGGATCGTGCAGAACTTCTTGGTTCATTAGGATATACGGTAATGATTTCAAACTACTTGAAACATTACAAAATGTTAGAATACTTATCAGCAATTGCCAAAGGAAACCTTGTTGGTGTAATCATGGGGGTTTACAACCTTCACATCATTTTCGATGAAAAATATTACGACAACCTTCCGGGTGGATTATTGGAGGCGTTTGGACGTGGATTTGGACACAATGTTAAATTGTATGTATATCCGGCTATTAACGTCGAGACCGGAGACCTTTATGGACTTAACAATATTAAGTTACCAGAAAACCTCACTGGACTCCTTACCTACATGCAAGCAAATGATAAAATTGCCGCAATTCCAGAATACAACGAACGACTTTTACACATTCTTTCCGATGATGTTTTGAGTAAAATTAAATCTGGAGGAGTAAGTTGGGAGGAAGATGTTCCCTATGAGGTAGTGCAAGCCATTAAGTTTTTTGAATTGTTTGGATATCAGAAAAAAGCTGTGTTGAACTAATGCCACATATTAAAAATGCCTTGATTCGTTTTCGCATCATCGACCGGATGTTGCGTAATAAGTACAAGCCATTTCCAAGTAAATTAGAGCTACGATCGGCTTGTGAAGAATCGCTTTACGGTTCAGATCACGGAAATAATATTTGTGATTCGACCATTGAAAAAGACATGTTCAATATGAAAATGGAACATGATGCACCTATTAAATACAGCAAGTTACATAAAGGTTATTATTACGAAGATCCAAATTTTAGCATCAACGATATACCCCTCTCAGAAGATGAACTGAGTTCCATCAAATTTGCGGTTAAAACACTTCAGCAATTTAAAGAAGTTCCATTCTTTCAGCAGTTTGGAAATGCGATTGATAAAATTGTAGACAGAGTTTCCATTGGTGGAAATCCTGAAGATGAGGACATTCAAAAATATGTGCAATTCGAATCGGTCGTTTCGAGTGGTGGAAACGAACACCTGCCAATGATTTTGGAAGCCATTCGCGGTAAAAAAATGCTCTGGTTCATTTACGCAAGCTTTGTGAAAGGTATTGAGAAACCCAGAAAGGTATCGCCGCTTTTTTTAAAAGAATATAGAAACCGCTGGTACCTCATCTGCTTTGACAAATTGAAAAACGACATCATTACCTATGCACTGGATCGCATGCAAGAACCGAAAATTCTTGAGGATGAAGCAAGTCTCCCAATCGATTTTGAACCAGAATTGTATTTCCAAGACACGATTGGAATTACCTCGTACAAAGGAAAAGCTGAACGAATTGTGTTTAAAGCCAATCCTATTGCAGCCAAGTACATTTCCTCACAACCTTTTCATCAATCCCAAAAATTAACAAGTGAAACTACTGAATTTAGTGTATTTGAATTAACCGTTTTGGTATCCGAAGAATTCGTGCGAAATTTGCTTGGATACGCTGGAGAATTGGAAGTACTTGAGCCGAAAAGTTTAAGAAAAGACATGGCGGATCGCGCGAAACAACTGAATAAATTATATGAATCGAAATAAGATAGTCACACGATAAAAGAAAGATTATGGAAATACTAAAAGAACTCATCAATGGCGTTTGTCACATTACCTTAAATCGACCAAGCGTGTTCAATTCGTTCAATAAAACAATGGCTCTGCAATTGCAAGAAGTATTGGATGATTGTGCGGTAAATCCAGAAATACGTGCCGTATTAATTACAGGAGAAGGAAGAGCATTCTGTGCTGGACAAGATTTAGCGGAGGCGATTGATCCGGAAGGACCTGAATTAAAATCAATTGTTCGTGATCATTATAATCCAATCATTATCAAAATTAGAGAACTTGAGAAACCAGTTATTGCCGCTGTGAATGGTGTTGCTGCAGGAGCCGGAGCGAATATTGCGTTGGCCTGTGACATCGTGGTAGCAAAAAAATCAGCCTCGTTCATTCAAGCTTTTTCTAAAATCGGATTAATTCCAGATTCAGGGGGGACATACTTTTTACCTAGATTAATTGGAATGCAAAAAGCCATGGCCTTAATGATGACGGGTGATAAAGTTTCTGCGGACGACGCGGAACGAATGAACATGATTTACAAAGTTTTTGAAGATGAGTCCTTCGATGAAGAAGTAACCAAACTTGCAGAAAACTTAGCTACGATGCCAACTTATGGACTCGGATTAACAAAAAAAGCAGTGAATTTAGGTTTATTTAATTCACTGGAAGATCAATTAGATTTAGAAGAAAGTTTACAAACAGAAGCTGGAGAAACAGATGATTTCACTGAAGGAGTAAATGCATTTATTCAAAAGCGTCCAGCGGTATTTAAAGGAAGATGAGTAAAATTATTGGAGTAATTGGAGCAGGAACCATGGGTTCTGGCATCGCACAAGTAGCCGCACAATGCGGTCATCCCGTCTATTTGATGGATGCCAATGTAGAACAGTTGGCCCGTGCAAAATCAGGACTTTCCAAATCATTGGAAAAATTGGTAGAAAAAGGGAAATTCACTTCTGAACAAAAAACGAATATTGAATCGAACATACAGTATGTTTCACAATTGGAAGGGCTTTCATCGTGCGATTTGATTATCGAGGCTATCATAGAGAAAATGGAGGTCAAACACAGCGTTTTTTCAGCGTTAGAGAAAATCGTTTCTTCGGATTGTATTTTAGCAAGCAACACCTCTTCCCTATCCATTGCCTCCATAGGTTCTTCTTTGAAAAAGTCTGACCGCATAATTGGAATTCACTTTTTCAATCCAGCGACGATTATGCCGTTGGTGGAAATCATTCCTGCGGTTCAAACAAATGAAGCTACGATTAACCAAGCCGTTTCGTTGATTCAAAGTTGGGGTAAAACCGTTGTTGTGTGCAAAGACACACCTGGATTTATTGTGAACCGAGTTGCGCGTCCATTTTATGGTGAAGCGCTTCGCATTTACGAAGAAGGTATCGCGGATTTTGCGACCATCGATTGGGCCATGACCCACTTTGGTGGATTTAAAATGGGTCCATTTACCTTGATGGATTACATCGGAAACGATGTCAATTATGCGGTTACTGAATCTGTTTTTACCGCATTTTATTATGATCCACGCTTCAAACCTTCTTTCACCCAAAAACGACACAGCGAAGCAGGATTTTATGGCCGTAAAACAGGTCGTGGATTTTATAATTACGCGGAGGGAGCAATTATGCCGCTTCCAACGATGGATGAAGAACTGGGAAAAAAAATCTTCGAACGGATTCTTGTGATGTTGATCAACGAAGCATGTGATGCTGTATTCATGCAAGTAGCATCTGTACAAGATGTTGATTTAGCTATGACAAAAGGTGTGAATTATCCAAAAGGATTATTAGCTTGGGCAGAGGAACTTAGTTTGGATTGGGTTTTAATGGAGTTAAATACACTTTTTGATACCTATGGTGAAGACAGATACCGTCCAAACGCGCTCTTAAAACGCATGGTGAAAAATGGGGATAAATTTTATTCATAGTCAAGCAGTAAACACTTTACATTCCCACTGAATATTGTTATTTTTGCACTCTAAAATATTTTAAATGGCATACTTATTTACATCAGAATCCGTTTCTGAAGGACACCCAGATAAAGTTTCAGATCAAATTTCTGATGCATTAATTGATCATTTCATGGCATTTGATCCAAGTTCAAAAGTTGCGTGTGAAACACTCGTTACCACTGGACAAGTAGTATTGGCAGGTGAGGTTAAATCAACATCATACCTAGACGTTCAAGCTATTGCACGTGAGACCATTCGTCAAATTGGATATACAAAGTCTGAATATATGTTTGATGCGAATTCATGTGGAATCTTCTCTGCATTGCATGAACAATCTTCAGATATCAATCAAGGAGTTGAACGTTCAAATCCAGAGGATCAAGGTGCAGGTGACCAAGGAATGATGTTCGGATATGCTACCATTGAAACAGACAACTACATGCCATTGGCATTGGATCTTGCACACAAAATTTTGCAGGAACTTTCTTACATCCGTAATAACGAATTATCCCTAATTCCTTATTTGCGTCCAGATGCGAAATCACAAGTAACGATTGAATACTCTGATGACAATGTTCCTCAACGCATTGACTCTATCGTTGTATCTACACAACATGATGATTTCGATGCGGAAGAAACAATGTTAGCTAAAATCAAAAAAGACATCATTGAAATCGTTATTCCTCGTGTGAAAGCGAAATTGAAACCAGCGCTACAAGCGTTGTTCAATGATGCAATTACTTATCATATTAACCCAACAGGAAAATTTGTGATCGGTGGACCACACGGAGACACAGGTTTAACTGGACGTAAAATCATTGTGGATACGTACGGTGGAAAAGGTGCTCACGGTGGTGGGGCATTCTCCGGGAAAGATCCATCGAAGGTAGACCGTTCAGCTGCGTATGCAACACGTCACATGGCAAAAAATGCAGTAGCTGCAGGATTGTGTGATGAGTTATTAGTTCAAGTTTCTTATGCCATCGGTGTTGCTAAACCTTGTGGCTTGTATGTAAATACTTATGGAACAGCTAAAGTAAATATGACGGATGGTGAAATTGCGGAGAAATTGAACGAAATTTTCGACATGCGTCCATACTTTATCGAACAACGTTTAAAATTGAGAAATCCAATTTACCAAGAAACTGCGGCTTACGGACACATGGGACGTAAACACGAAAAAGTAACGAAATCATTCAAAGCTCCAGACGGTTCAGTCATTACAAGAGAAGTGGAATTATTTACTTGGGAAGAATTAAATTACGTAGATCAAGTTAAGGCCGCTTTCGGTTTGTAAAACATAGAAATCCCGGTTCTTAGAATCGGGATTTTTTTTAGCTAAATTTTATACGATGTCAACTTTCAGAACCATTTGGACCACAGAAGATCGTTTTGTGGAAGTGATAGATCAACGAGTGTTACCACATGAATTGATCCATGTTAAATTGATGAACTACAAAGATGCTGATTTAGCGATTCGTAGTATGACCGTTCGTGGCGCACCACTTATTGGAGCAACTGCTGCATATGGAATTTACTTAGCTGTTCGCGAATTGATCGAAGAACAACGCGATGGAGCATTTTTGGATGAAGCCTTTGAAGTACTGCGAGCTTCACGTCCAACCGCTGTGAACTTATTCTGGGCTTTGGACCGCATGCGTGCGGCATTAGATGAATCAGATAATTTTCTAAAAACTGCGTGGGAAGAAGCCGGACGGATTGTGGACGAAGACATCGAAACATGTCGCATGATAGGCGTTCACGGACTTCCCATCATCGAGGAACTTTCACAAGCTAAAGATGGTGACACGGTAAATATATTAACCCACTGTAATGCCGGAATGCTCGGTTGCATCGAATGGGGAACGATTACCTCAACGATTTATCAAGCGAAAGCAAAAGGAATTAAGGTTCATGTTTGGGTGGATGAAACACGTCCACGCAATCAAGGTTCGAACTTAACAGCATACGAATTAACGAAGCATGGGATTGATCATACCTTGATTGTTGATAACACCGGTGGGCACCTCATGCAACACGGAATGGTCGATATGGTCATCGTTGGAACAGATCGCACTACCCGAAATGGCGACGTTGCTAACAAGATTGGGACTTATTTAAAAGCTTTGGCTGCAAACGACAATCACATTCCATTTTATGTGGCCTTGCCTTCAACTACGTTAGACATGAACATTCGCGACGGATTGACCGAGATTCCGATTGAGGAACGCGATCAAAACGAAGTGAAATACATACAAGGCAAACGTAGTGACGGTAAAATTGACTCCGTGTTGATTTGTCCGGAAACAACAAATGCTGCCAATTACGGTTTTGATGTAACGCCAGCTAGATTAGTGACTGCACTGATCACAGAACGTGGGATTTGTCCAGCAAATGAAGCAGGCATTTTATCACTTTTCCCTGAATACAAAGAAGCATGAAAATAATAATCGTTCTTTTCGCATTAGTTTCGAATGTGGCTTTTGGACAATTAGAAGGAATCTGGCATAGTTCCTTTAAAGTTGCAGGTAAATCCTTGTTAATGGATTTGGATATTAAAGGAATTGGGCGTGATGGATCCGTAACCGTTTCCATTCCTGATCAGCCAAAAATGAAACCAGAGGAAATGAGCGAATACGCCATTTTCAAAGACAGTTTGTCTTTTCGTTGGACGCGCATTGGATTAAGTTTTACAGGTAAATTAACGAACGACAGCCTAAAAGGAAACATGAGTCAAAGTGGCTTAACTTGGCCCGTAACGTTTACCCAATCTACACAGACCGCCATAGCAGCCGGACGTCCACAAGATCCAATAGGACCATTTACTTATTCAGAAAGTGAACTTGAAATAAAGAACAAAAAAATAAAAATTGCAGGAACATTTACCTATCCAACTGATCAGAAGGAAGCATTTCCCATTTTAATTCTTGTTTCCGGTTCAGGAGCACAAGACCGTAATTGCGAGATCATGGGACACAAACCATTTTGGGTCTTGGCTGATTATTTAAGCAAAAATGGTGTCGGTGTTTTTCGCTACGATGACCGTGGAGTTTCGAAAAGTTCCGGGAATTTTGAAACAGCGAGTGAAAGTGATTTCGCTGCGGATGTACTTGCTATTTTGACGTATTTTCAGAAAAAATATCCTGGACATCCTCTTGGAATATATGGACATTCTGAAGGCGGAATGATTGGTTTACGCGCAGCCGTAAAATTCCCCGAATTGACATTTTTAATCGAATCTGCATCAGTAGGAACGAATGGAAAAGACGTGCTGATTCATCAACAATACGATATTCCATTAGCAAATGGACTCAGTAAAGAAATTGCAACTTGGAATCAGCGCATGTTTATCGAAGCGGCAAAAATTGTTATGACATCGGAAGCAAAATCATTTGTTCCCAACTATTCCAACTGGCTTACTTCGGTTTGGTCAGAACTTCCAGACTCAGTAAAAGAAACGAAAACGGAAAAAGAAATGGCAGAAGAAATGAGTTCGTTCATCAATACGGAATGGGCAAGGGAATTTTTAAAGTATGATGCTGCCGACTATTTGAAGAATGTCCAAATTCCCATATTAGTGCTCAATGGTAAAAAAGACATTCAAGTTAGTTGGGAGGAAAACCAACTTGGATTCAAGCAAAAAATGAGTCCAAAAACGCTAGCCTCCTCGAAATTCATTGCTTACGAAGACCTCAATCACCTTTTACAACCTTGTGTTAAATGTGATATTATGGAATACGCCACGATTGAGACGAGTTTGAGTCCGATCGTTATGAAAGATATTTTAAATTGGCTTAAAACAAGTAAATAATGGCAAAATCAGTCGTGCTCGTTGGCGCAACAGGATTAATTGGAAATGCGTTATTGCACGAGTTAATCCAAGAAATTAAGGTAAGTGAAATTCGAATTTTTGTACGCCGAAAAATCGATGGACTACCAGAGAAGGTGAAGCAAATCATTACAGATTTTCAAGACCTATCATTGATTAAAGATCAAGTTAAAGGCGATGTGATTTACTGTTGTGTCGGAACAACACGCAAAAAAACTCCAGATCTAACAGATTATCGAAACATTGATTTCGGCATCAATATTGGCATGGCTAAACTTGCGAAAGAAAACGGCATTTCAACCGTACATTTGATTAGTGCGATGGGTGCATCAACAACAGCTCGCATCTTTTATTCGAAATTGAAAGGTGAAATCGAAGAAGCTTTAAAAGCATTGCAATTTCCCAATTGTTACATTTATCGTCCGGCTATCCTAATTGGGAATAGAAACGAATCGCGACCAATGGAGTACCTCTCACAAAAGCTTTGTCCATTTATTGATTTATTTATGCGTGGCAATTTAAAGGATTACCATAGTATATCAGCAAGTAAGATTGCTCAATCAATGCGAAAAAATCTTGGGAACGAGAAAAACGGTCAACACGAACTTCGCTACGCTCAAATAATTGGTTAGTGAATTGAAAAATAAAAGCCACTCGAAAAAGTGGCTTTTACCTACTGAATATAAGAGGAATGAAATTGTTTACTAAACCCATGCTCTGATTGTTCCTCTTGATCTTGAATTTTCTACCGTCGATTGATTGGTAAGTTTCATTCAGTATCACTATTTGCTATGTTCCGTTGAACAATACAAAGGTGCAATAGAAAATACCCCCATCATATGAGTCAAGTCAAGTAAGAAACTGATTGATATCAGTTAGTTTAACGATTACTAGTGCTGTTTTGTACGCTTTTTAACACCGACCACATTCGGTAAGCTCCAAAAATGTTTATTTTCGTCACTTTCCCATGTTTCAGAAACCCAACTACCTACTTTTTGAATGTGGTGTTCATTCACATCGATGAACAAACTGGTTTCTGGCCCACCTTCTAAATAAATCGCGTTTCGAATACCATAAGGCATTTTTAACATAAATTCGATCATTTGATTGTGCGTGTAAGGAGAGCGGCAAAAAATGACGTAAAACATGTTATCCATTCCCTCAGCGGCAATGATCATGCTACAGGATTGAATTTTTTTCTTCCAAAACATTGGTTTTCCGTTACAATCAATCATTCTTAGTCCTTGGGCATAGGAATTAAATTCATGCTTTATTTGATCGAAATTTTCGCAAGTTAAATCCAATACTTCAATATTCTCACGATGTGCTGCATTAGGACGCATAGCCAACATTAAATTAAAATCCTCAATAATTTTTGGATTATTCACATGTTTTCCAGCTTTCAAAAACGCGCGACTCAATAAAGGATTTTCTTGGCTGTACATTCCTGAATTAAAGACAACGTTCAATTTGTGTTTTTTCGCCCATCGATCGACACTTTTTGGAATGCTATCATAATTTGTCGCACTAAAGACATCAAATTCAAATAAATCTCTGTCCATGCGTACCAAAGATATTTTCGAGTCGCCAATTTTAGATTTCACAGGTGCGTTGATTTCACGGTATTGCAGGCCTTTAGTAAGTGTCACCCAATTTGAATAATCAATTGGTTTCTCTTTTTCCTTCATTCGTTCTTTATTGGTGGAGCAAGCAAACAAGATACTTATCGTCCAAATTATCAAGAATGAAATCAAGAGTTTATGTTGATGAGTGGGGTTTTTGAACATCAGATTATTTTATGAAACTTAAATTTACTTGAAAAGAAATAATGGAAGGCTAAGTTTTACAAAAATTTAAGCATGAGTGATTAGTTGAATTTAGAGTTTTTAACAATCAAGCGCTGAGAACAAGCGTAAAAAACGATCTGAGAAAGCACGAGAATATGTTATTTTGTGTAAAATACTTTGCTATGAAAACACTTGTCCTCGCGGTTATTACGACCTTAACATCGATTTCGTTTGCACAAACGGACGTGAAATTAAAAGATCAAATTAAAGGTACCCGAATTTTAGAAAATGGTATTGAATTATACAACATTGGACTTTCAAGTGATGCGTATATGAACTTTAAACAATCCAACGTTATAAGTCCAGGTTCCGCAAAAAATTTATATTACCTCGCGAGTGTAGAATTTGACTTTAAAAGTTTTCATGAAGCAGAAACACATGTGACGGAAGCATTAAAACTGAATGACAAAAAATTAGCGGGCGATTTAGAATTACTTGCTGGTCAAATTCATCACAATTTGAATCACCTTGATTCTGCTATTGCTCATTATTCCAATTGCGCGAAAATTATTGGGGAGAAATTGGCCAAAGAATATAACATCCCTGCACTCATTGAACAATGCAACTTCGCTAAAAAAGAACAAGGAAATGGAACCATTTCTTTACGTGTTCCTTTCAAGGAATTCAATACAAACTTCGATGAATATGCTCCAATTTTAACTCAAAATGGACAAGTACTTTATTTCACCGCAAAAAACCCTGATTCAAAAGGGGATAATATGAATCCAGAAGATCAAAGTTATTTCGAAGACTTTTACTTTTCTTATTGGAACGATACGACAAAAACCTATAAAATCATTTATTCGGAAGATCAAGATTGGAATACGGAAGGATTTGATGCCTTAAATTGTGTTCTCTCAGATGGACTTCACGCATATGGGACATTAAATACATCTGCCTCAAAAGAAAAAACCACTGAAAGTTCAGAGATATTCGAATTAACGGCTGAAAAACCATTTGTTTGGGATGATCAAAAGGTCGTAAAAATACCTGGGGTGAATACAAGTTTCTTTGACGGTTCTGCCTGTATGTCCGATACGTTTATGTTAGATGAATATACGTCCGTACGTGAACTTTATTTCGTTTCCGATCGTCGTGCAGAAAAAAGTTTAACTGATTTATTCGTTGCAACCGAAACCAATGGGATTTGGGGTGAAAGCGTTCAAGCCTTACCTGAATTCATCAATACCACTGGACGCGAAACAACACCATTTATAACCGAAGATGGAAAATTATTATTCTTTAGTTCGGATGCATTGCCTGGCATGGGAGGATACGATGTCTATTTTTGCAAACGAAATGGCAATCAATGGTCAAATCCCATCAATTTAGGTGCTGCGTTTAACACCGTAAACGACGACACACATTTTCAATATTACCCTGCACTTGGTAAAGCGGTCATGGCTGGCATCAGTGAACTAGATGGCCTTTTTAATTACAACATTTTCCAAATGGATTTAAATGGAAAGTCATTTCCTTTTATGAAATAATGAACCTTATGGAATCTAACGTGTACGTTCATCTATACATACACGAACAAAACTTCGAATTATGAAAAGAATCATTGCAAGTCTCATTGTAGGTTTTAACCTCTTCCATGCCACAGCCCAAAAGGAAATCTCTTCTGTTGCTCCTATTAAAAAAGTCACCGTGTTCTTTACGGGAGCTCAAGTGCAACACGAAGCGAAGATTGATTTGCAAGCTGGCAGACAAGACATCGTATTCCAAAAACTGACTGACTTCATCGATCCAAATACCGTTCAGGTGAAAGCGCAGGGTGATGTGACTATACTTTCCGTTCGTACGCGCAAAAATTTTGAAGACTTGAAAATCAGTAATGAGGAGATTCACGCGTTGAACGCAAAAAAAGATGTATTATACAGAAAAGATCAAGCATTACGCGATGAATATGTCATTCTAGAAATGGATAAAAATCTGTTGCTAAAAAACCGCGATTTGAAAGGACAAGATCAAGGATTGAAAACAACTGAATTAAAGGAGGCGTATTTGTTCATGCACACGAAACTGACAGAAGTCATTACGCGTGAGACCGCCATTTACGCCGAATTGGAGGACCTTCAAAAAAAAATGAATCAAATCGAACAGGAAATAATCAGTCAACGATCAAAACCAGTAATTAATTATTCCGAAGTCGTGGTCGAGGTGGATGTCAATAAATCTTGTACCGCTGGATTCCAATTCAATTACATTAGCCCGAATGCTACATGGAAAGCGTATTATGACATGCGTAGCGACGGAATTGGAAAACCCGTTCGTTTAGAAGCAAAGGCCAATGTGAGTCAAACCACTGGCATAGAATGGAAAGATGTAGATCTAGTTCTTTCTACGAATGATCCATATGAAAATGCACAAGAACCTACCTTACAACCTTGGACTATTTACTACAATAACTATCCACAACAAAAAACGCAATCAACGCGAAATCTCCCACAAGTCCAGTATGACGGAGAGAAATTACGAGGTGAAGTAATTGATGCATCTACTGGTGAAGCGTTGCCGTTTGCACGTGTACAATTTGCCAATAATCCAAACATTGCCGCCGTAACGAATTTCGACGGGAAGTTTGAGTTGACGATTCCAAAAGGAGAAAACTATGTGAATGCGATTTTCGTGGGATACAATACGGCGCAACTTCAGATAACCTCTACTTATTTGAAATTTTTCCTTGAACCACAAGAAGTGGTTTTAAAAGAAGTCATGGTATTAGGGTTGGAATCTACTGAAGCGAATGATTATTACATCGATGGCATAAACGAAACTTCTGCTTCTGGGGTAACTATCACGAGAGAAGACATTGCACGCATGCCTGCTAGATCTGCGGATATGCTGCAATCTTTACCAGGGGTGCAAACTGGGAGAAAACGCAAAATGGATTTCAAAAATGAAACAGCTGCTTGGAATGGAAACGCTGTAGCAACGACCATCACGAAAAAAGATTTACGTGTGGAATATACCATTCAATCAAAAATGTCAATTCCATCAGATGGCATGGATCACCGAGTAAGTATTGCGACACATGAATTACCCGCGTCCTATGAATACCATGTGATTCCGAAAATTGACCCTAGTGTCTATTTGTCTGCGCAAGTTGTAGGTTGGGAAAAATTAAATTTATTAAGTGGTGAATCAAACATTTACTTTGATGGCACCTTTATGGGTAAATCGTTTTTAGATGTCAACTCTACGAAGGATACCCTTTCGTTCTCCTTTGGAAAAGATAGCAAAGTGAGTGTGGAACGAACTAGATTGAAAGAAAAATCAAAAATTAAAACGATCGGTTCGCGTCAGAAATTTGATGTGACGTGGGAAATTAAAATAAAAAACAATGGGGGAGCAATGATTCCAATTCTCATCAAAGACCAATTTCCAGTTTCGAACCAAGAAGATATCAAGGTAAAACGAGGCGAAATTGTTGATGGAAAAGTAGATGAGGAAACGGGGATTATCACTTGGAGTTTCTTAAAAGGAATTTCCGGTTCTCAGGTAATCACCTTCGACTATAGCGTAGATTCCCAATACGGGATTCAGCTTTACTTAGAATAAATTTTATCAAGTACCTTGAGGAGCCACCAATGTTTTGTAACTTGGTGGCTTCTTTATGCAACGTTATTTTATCCAAATCGCTTACCGAGGAACTGCTTACCATGGTTGGCAGTCACAACCGAATGCACCAAGCGTTCAGGAAACGATTGAACGGTGTTTTTCAAAGTTATTTGCCAACAATCCGATTCCTATTGTTGGCTGCGGTCGGACAGATGCAGGTGTCCATGCGAAATCGTATTATTTCCATGTTGAGCTTCCGCAAAATTGGGATGTAGATCAATTGTGCTTCAAATTGAATCGAATGCTTCCACCTGATATCAGTGCGTATCAAGCATTTGAAGTACCTTCTGAACTGCATGCTCGTTTCGATGCAATCAAACGTACATATCGTTATTTTATTCACCAGCAGAAAGATCCCTTTCAACAAGAAATGAGTTGGTATTTCCCACAACGTTTGGATTTTTCCGCGATGAATTTGGCGGCTCAGCGTTTAATTGGAACAAAAGACTTTGGTTCATTTTCAAAATTACATACGGATGTAAAAACGAACATCTGTACTGTTTTTCATGCAGAATGGATCGAATCCAATGGACAATGGTTCTTTGAGATTTCAGCAAATCGTTTCTTGCGCAATATGGTGCGCGCTATAGTTGGAACCTTAATCGAAGTTGGGTTAGGAAAACTGAATGTTGAGGATATCGAAACCATCATCGAAGCAAAAGATCGTGGTGAAGCGGCGGTTTCCGTTCCAGCCCATGGACTTTTCCTTTGGGAAATAGCGTATCCATTTTTAACAGAAAAATAAGCACGACAAAAAAGGCGACATTTCTGCCACCTCCCCTATTTTCTAGTTCTTGAAATTATTGATTTGACATATACGCCCGGTATAAATCAAAGTAGCTTTTCGTTTCCACTACAATGGCTCCTCCCAAAGTATCTCCATATTTTGCTGGAAGACCTCCTGTGTAAACCATCATTCTATTAATGGAACAACTTGGAACACTAAAAACTTCGTTGCTTTTGATTCCGTCCAAGACATAGATCATATCTCCTTTTCGGGCACCGCGAAACATCAATTGTCCATCGTCATCCACCTTAATTTCAGAAGACATTGAAGTGGCAAGTGTTTTAATATCGAACTTATTCGCATTGTGTATCAAATCCTTTGATGTTAATTCCTTCACGGGTAATTCACCATAAATTAAACGAATGCGTGTTCCAACAGGAACTGCTTTCATTGTTTGAACGGCGTTTGTGTTCATTAAAATCGTTCCAAGATTACAATAGGCTTCAATCGGAACATCTACTGGAATTCCTTTCAAAGAATCGGCTTTGTAGACGATGTACATCGTATATTTTCCTACCGGTACACTAGAGATTCGAAAACGACCGTCGGCATCAGTCATGGCATAATACACTTTGTCCTGATCTTCTACCACTGCTCGAGCATTGGGTAATGGTTTGTCGTCATTGAAATTCATCACTTTACCGATGATGTCACCTGTTACAGATTGAGCAATTGTGTTTCCTGCTAAAATAAGCATCCACACCGCGAACCATTTTTTCATAGCTTTTGTTTTTTTTGGATTTCTTAAAGGATGTGGACTTTAAATAAATTCCATAAAAAGGCTAAAAAAAAGCCCACATTTCTGTGAGCTTCCTATAAGTTGATGTTGTTTACGCACCAATTGTCGCACTACTTGTTGTTAATTCCCGGTTTACTTTTTTGAAAAGTCCTTGCAATACCTTGCCTGGACCAACTTCGATTACTTCACTACAACCATCTGTAAGCATGTTGTTCATGATTTGCGTCCATTTCACTGCACCCGTTAATTGCAAGACCAAGTTTTTCTTAATTTCTGACGGATCAGAAACAGCCTGAGCATTGACATTTTGATAAACGGGACATGTAGGTTGTGAAAAATGAGTTCCTTCGATTGCTGCTGCTAGTTCCTCACGAGCAGGCTCCATTAATGGTGAATGGAAAGCTCCACCCACTTGTAGTATCATTGCTCTTTTGGCGCCAGCTTCCGTTAATTTAGCACAAGCCTCTTCTACCGCTGGAATCGCGCCAGAAATCACCAATTGTCCGGGACAATTATAGTTTGCTGGAACAACGACACCTTCGATTTCTGAACATATTTTTTCCACGACTTCATCTTCTAGTCCTAAAATAGCAGCCATTGTTGAAGGTTGCATCTCACATGCTTTTTGCATTGCAAGAGCGCGTTGTGAAACCAAACGAAGTCCATCTTCAAAACTCAATGTTTTGTTAGCAACTAAAGCCGAAAACTCACCTAAAGAATGTCCAGCGACCATTGTAGGTTGAAACGATTCACCTAAACAGGCTGCTAAAATTGTTGAATGCAAGAAAATTGCAGGTTGCGTCACTTTCGTTTGTTTCAACTCCTCTTCACTCCCTTCGAACATGATTTTTTGGATATCGAATCCAAGAATTTCATTTGCTTTTTCGAACATCGATTTGGCTAAATCCGAATGTTCATATAAATCTTTACCCATTCCGGTGAACTGTGCACCTTGTCCAGGAAATACATATGCTTTCATAACGATTAATTTGGTGGTAAAATTAATGATTCCATTGGAATCTTATAGTTGTCCATCGGAATGATAGCGACCCAATTTAAAAATTCTCACTTTTTGAAGAATTCCATCGGCGTCATAGTCGTATACTTTTCCGTCCCACAACTGTCCATTTTTAAATTCTCCTTCCATCCAAATTTCATCATTTTCATTATAGACTTTATTATATCCATTCGTTACAAATTTCAAACCTTTCATTCTTGGATTTGCGATTTTAGGTGGATAGACTACTGTTTGTGTTGCTGAAGCGTTTGTGGCTGTCTTTGGAGGATTTGAAAAAACCTTCACATTGGAAATTGCGCCTGTTGCTGTCACATCCATTGATTCAATGAGATTTCCTTGTTTATTGTAGCGATTTACCTTGCCCAGAAGGATGCCATTTTTCACAGAGTATTCCAACGCAATTTTTCCGTTTTCATGAAAATACTGAACTTTCCCCGTTTCTTGTCCATCGTTGTTATAAATAGCTTTATAAGCAATTTGCCCATTTTCAAAATAACGGACAAGGTTTCCTTTGTATCCATTTTTCCCAAAACTACCTTGTTCCATTATTTGACCATTGGGGTAAAAACGAGAAAAAGATCCTTCGGGTCGATTATTTGAATAATTCCCCTTCAGTTTTGGGGTTTTCCCATCTTTGTGGTATTTGGTCCAAATTCCCTCTTTTCTTCCGTCAACATACATCCCCTCTTCTACCTTACCAGTTTTCGCTATTCCCGAACCAGGTTTATCGGCTCCGGTATACACCCATTTTCCCGTTCGTTTTCCGTGCACATCCTTTTTATTCTGCGCTTGAACGAAAGAAGCACTGAATACAATACAAAAAATGAAGGTTAGCTTGAGCATAGTTGAATTCTGTCGTAAAAGTATGAAAAGCAGGCTGAAATCTGTGAATAACTACTGAAAAATTACCGGAAAAGGAAGGGAAGAAAAAAGTAATTTTGAGGCAACTATGTTGACATTTAATCCACAAGAAATATCGGTTCAGCGGCTTCATCAGTTGCTACTTGGCTCCATTGGTCCAAGGCCCATTGCATTTGCATCAACAATGAACGCTGCCGGACAAGCAAATCTGGCTCCGTTTAGTTTTTTCAATGTATTCAGTGCCAATCCTCCGATTTTAATTTTCTCTCCTGCTCGTTCAGGAAGAACAAACGAAACGAAGGATACCTACAAAAATGTGAAAGAACTTCCTGAAGTAGTGATCAACGTGGTTAATTTTGACATTGTTCATCAAATGAGTCTGGCTAGTTCACCTTATTCACCGGAGATTAGTGAATTTGAAAAAGCCGGTTTAACGGCAGTTCCATCAGAAACCATTAAACCATTTCGTGTTGCGGAGGCACCCGTTCAATTTGAATGTCGTGTAAACGAAGTAAAAGAACTAGGATTTGAAGGCGGAGCTGGAAACCTAATCATTTGCGAGGTTTTACGCATGCACGTTCGAGGAGACCTTATTGATGAAAAGGGATTAATTGACCAGCATAAAATTGATTTGGTTTCTCGTATGGGAGGAGATTGGTATGTTCGAGCGAACGAAAATTCGATGTTTGAAATAAAAAAACCAATCACGACCTGTGGTATTGGCTTTGACGCACTTCCTGAAGATGTTAGTTCTAGCAGAATATTAAGCGGGAATGACCTTGGGCAATTAGCGGGAATAGAAGCCTTACCAAATGAAACAGATGTAAATGAATATAAGCTGATTGAATTAAGCGAATTATTTGTATCTTTAGAAAACGACGCAGTCGAACTCGAAGCACAGCTTCATCAAAAAGCCAAAGTACTTTTAAGTGAAAACAAATTAGAAGAAGCTTGGCTTACTTTATTAGCATTTAACAATTAAATTATAATTCAATGTTTAAATTCACCGGAACCATCAAGGTTATCCAACCAACACAACAAGTCACAGAGAAATTTGCTAAAAGAGAATTTGTTGTGACCGATACAACTTCTATGTATCCTCAAGACATCATGTTTCAAGCAACACAGGACAAATGTAGCATGTTAGACAGCTACAATGTGAACGACCAAGTGGAGGTTTCCTTTAACCTACGTGGCCGTGAATGGACAAGTCCTCAAGGTGAAGTTAAATACTTTAACACAATTGAAGCATGGAGAATTGAGCGTCCAGGTCAAGGTGCAGGAATGCCAGCTGGAGGCCCTTCCGCTATGTCCTTAGGGAATGCGCCTTCTTCAACACCAAGTAGTCCAATTACAGCTGCTGAAGATGATGACGACTTACCTTTCTAAAAAATAAAAGCATAAAAAAAGCCCCTGACGATAGTGTTAGGGGCTTTTTTTATGAGCTTGTTTCTCATAAGTGTTAATACATGATCATCGCTAATCCACATCCAACAACAATACTCGTTAATTTCATCAGGTTGAATTTATGGTTCTCTGTGGTTTCGAAAATAATGGTTGTGGAAATATGAAGAAACATCCCGACAACAACTGCTAAAATCACATGAACATCAAGACCTAATTCCGCAGGTGAAACATTGAATCCAAGAAGTACACCTAAAGGTGTCATTACCGCGAATAAAATAAGGACGAGCCAAGATTGCAATTGACTTAACTTCGTATTAATTAATAACGTCATCAATGCAATCGCTACAGGGACTTGGTGAAATATAATTCCCCAAAAAAGAGAACCATGTGCATGTTCATGTGTGTTTACAATCCCCATATACTCATTTCCCAACGGAATTCCTTCAATGATGGAGTGAACAGATAAGGAAATAAATAATACCCATGGTAATGGCTGACCTTTGTGGACATGCACATGCCCATGTTCGATACCACCTGAGAAATATTCTAAAATCAATTGAACTAAAAATCCAAGGAGAATGAAAATTCCCATTTTCGCTTGTCCATCCGCATAGATATCGGGAATCAGGTGTTGGAAAATAATTGCTAATAGAAATCCACCACTAAAGGCTAGGGCCAATTTAATAAATTGACTTTTGTTTGTGGCATTCAAATAAGTAACAACCATTCCACCCAAGATTACCGAGGCAATGAGTCCAACAAAAACAAGAGATATATTCATTATTTTAACTGTGCTAAAAGGATTAATCGATCTGAATTTTCTTCATGAAATGGTGCTAAATCGTAAGAACCAAAAGTATTTACAATTTCAAACTTATCCTCTAACAACATTTGGAAATCGGATAATTTGAGGGCTTGTACACGTTCCATAAAATGGCTTTCATGTCCATTGTCAATCACATCAATTTGCTTGTAGATGTGTTTCCCATCGTAGTTTCGAGAGATTTTAAAGCTTATTCCATCAAGTAATTTCAACTCCGAAGGAACCAAGTTTCGAATCACTTTAGATGCATTCATAAAGTCAATTAAAACCTTTGCACCTGGCTTCAGCATTTGAGCAATAGAGGTACAAACACGTTTATTTTCCGATTCGTGATCAAAGTAACCAAAGCTCGTAAACAAATTAAAAACGACATCAAATTGCTCGTTTTCTAAAACCTCTCGCATGTCGTGCGTTTGAAAACGTAAGCGTTCGTTAGCCCAATTTTGAGCATGAGAGATGCTATTCGGAGATAAATCAACCCCAAGTACATGGTGTCCAAATTCACTGAGAAATTTTGCGTGACGCCCCTTTCCACAAGCTAAGTCTAATAACTTGGATTCAACGGGAAGGTCTAAGAAATCCATCAGGTTTTTAATAAACCGTTCCGCCTCTTGTTCATCGCGATTTTGATAGAGTAAATGATAATAACTCGTATCAAACCAATCTGCAAACCATTCCTTTTTTGACATCCTCAAAATTACTACTTTGTTTTCTAAAAAGATAGAAGAGGATTTGAATGTTTGTAATACCCAACAGAAATTTTTGTATTTTTGACATTATTTTCTGTTATGCCTGAATTTTTTGCGTTAATTGAAAAATACAATTTTTGGAACAGCCCAATAAAAACAGGTTGTTTAAGAGAAAAGTATTTAAGTCAACTCCTGCTTTTCAAGGATTCCCGATTGGTGAAAGTACTGGTTGGGCAACGACGCGCAGGAAAAAGTTTTGTGTTAAGACAGTACATCGACTACCTCATCAAAAACGGTGTGCCAGCACAAAATACCCTGTACATCAATAAAGAGTTTACAGACTTCGATTGCATTGAAACTTACCAAGATTTAATCAAGGTAATTCGTGAATATGAATCCCACTTTCAAATTGAAGGAAGACTCTATGTTTTCATAGATGAAATTCAATACATCACCGATTGGGAAAGAGCCGTTAATTCGTTGTCTCAAGATTTCACGATAGATATCGATCTTTTCATCACCGGTTCAAATTCGGAAATGTTATCCAGCGAACTATCCAGCTTACTTTCTGGCAGGTATGTTCAATTTCATATTTTACCCTTTTCATTTGAGGAATACTGTTCCTTTCATAAAAAGGAAAAAAACAGAAAAAACTACTTAAAATTTCTTCACGAAGGGGCTTTGCCTGAATTATTTCACCTGCCTAATGATGAGAGTAAGTTCCACTACCTGTCCTCATTAAAGGATACCATCATTTTGCGTGATATAGTTCAACGTTTTTCTATCAAGGATACTACTTTGTTACTCGATATCTTCAGTTACCTCACGAATAATGTGTCAAATTTATTTTCAGTAAATAATGTGGTGAATTACTTCGAAAGTAAAAAGCGAAAAACGAATTATGAAACAGTAGCCAATTACATACATTACTTGAATCAAACGTTTATCATACATCGATGTGAGCGTTACGATATCAAAGGAAAAGAACTACTTGGAGGAAATGTTAAATACTATTTGAACGATTTATCATTTCGAACCTATTTATTTGGGAACAATGCACTGAGTTATGGAAACCTACTGGAAAACAGCGTATTTTTAGAACTCGTACATTTTGGTTTTGGCGCACAAGTTGGTGCACTCAGAAACAAAGAGATCGATTTTGTCGCCTCTCGAAATGGCGTAACGCTATTTGTTCAAGTTGCCTTTACATTGGCTGATGAAAAAACATTTAACCGAGAATTTGATAATTTAATGTCCTTAAAAAACAATCATCCAAAACTTATTGTGACAATGGATGAGTTACCGATAAAAGAAAAAGAAGGCATTTACTTTGTGCCTGTTTGGGAATTAACTGACTTTTTGGAAAGTTTGACTACATTCACTATTCAATAAAGACTTCTTTCATGAAAAAAATTGGATTAACGGGAGGAATTGGTTCAGGCAAAACAACAGTTGCTCACATATTAGAAGCAATGTCCTATCCTGTCTATTATTCCGACTTGCGTTCGAAGGAATTATGTGATGGTGATCCCAGAATTCAATCCCAACTCATTTCACTTTTTGGTCCAAAAGCATACGAAGACGGAAAATTAAATCGCACATTTTTAAGTGAACGCATCTTCTCGAATCCTGAGTTTAGACTCAAGGTCAATGAAATCATTCATCCAATCGTTCGGAAGGACTTTGAATACTGGGCTTCTGCGCAAAAAAGTGAATTGATTTTTAATGAGGCCGCTATTTTATTCGAAACAGGTGCATACAAACAATTTGATGCCGTTATATTGGTTTGCGCACCTCTTTCTCAACGCATTGAACGCGTTATGTTACGCGATCTATGTGAAAAAACGAGTGTAGAACAACGCATTCAAAGTCAATGGACAGATGAAAAAAAGCGCAGTTTGACGAATTACTGTATTGAGAATAATGGTATCCAACCTATTTTAATTCAAATAGAAGAGCTACTCATGAAGCTGGATTCTTAGTAGACCATTTTAATGGCAACTACTTTGTCTTTATCCAATTTTACCGCACATTCTTCGAAACTAGGTGCAGACAATTTTGGTCGCTTGTTATTGGAAAACGCATAGGCTTCCGTTGGAATTCCAAAGAAATTCTTATCACATATTTTATTACTGTTGTCATCATGGTAAACAACAATCGCGTATTTTCCAGGTTCTAGATCCGTAAAGTCAAACTTCACTTCTGGCGATTTTGCATCTACCCGAGCAAGTCGATGTGTTTTGCCAGCCTGAGTAAAAACAGCTGGGTTTTTATACACGGCAAATTCGATCAAACCCTTGTTAGATTGGATGGAATTCACTTTCACGGTTAAATTATAGGTGTCATTCGTTTTTTTATCACTCAATGGAAAAAAGGCATAGATTAAGGTGAAAACACCGATAAAAAGCTTGGTCATGATGAAAAATTAATTGATTTTCAAGTAAATCCCCAATGTCATTTGCTTATTATTCAAGGAGAAAACGGAATTGCCAACGTTTTTCATCCATTCCTTCCATGCTCCAAATTCAAAACCGTTACTTAGGTCACGTTGACCTTCATAGTATGAGAGCTTACAACCAAAACGTTTCGTGAAATTAAATGAAGCATATGCGAAATAACCGTAATCCAATTTAGCATTAGTGTTCGGTCCAACTACAGAGCCTAGGTCTGTGCTGTTTGACGCAAAAGCCGCGATAGACGAATAGTTCGTTGTTAAACTACCTGCCACGCGGTAACGGCATTCGATTCCTCCACCAACATGAAATTTCCAGGCATTCAACTGAAGTCCGACGGGCAATGAAATCATATCCGCTGTTGTCCATTTATCACTTGTGAAGGTAGCTTGCAAACTCCCATCGGGATTGTACGCGTTTTGAGAAGTCACATACCTGCCGTTTGTTTTCACGTATCCCAAACCAGAAAACACCGTAGCAAATTTCAAAACCGTATAACTTAATTCTACTCCCCCACTTGCGGCAAACTTCCAATAAACCTTTGGATCAAGTTCATTTTGTTGAATTAAGTTAGATACCGCTGAAACATCTTGTTTATTTAATCCTGTCTCGGCGTGGAGAGTCCATTTCCACTGGGCATTTAACTGAACGACAACCAATAATAAAGCTGGGAAAAGTAGTAAAAGTCGATTCATCTTATCCTAAAAAAGGGTATTTGTAATCCGTAGGCGGAACGAACGTTTCCTTGATTGTTCTGGCAGAAGTCCAACGCAATAAATTCATCGCTGCACCTGCTTTATCATTTGTTCCAGAACCACGTGCACCTCCGAATGGTTGTTGTCCAACAACTGCTCCAGTAGGTTTATCGTTGATGTAGAAATTTCCTGCTGCATTCACCAATTTCTTTGTTGCCAATTGAATCGCATAACGATCATTTGACATAATCGAACCCGTCAATGCGTATTCAGAAGTTTCATCTAACAGCTCCAATGTTTCCTCAAACTGATGTTCATCATACACAAAAACCGTTAAAACTGGCCCAAAGATTTCCTCGCACATGGTACGGAATTTTGGATTCGATGTTACCACTGTTGTTGGCTCAATAAAATATCCTTTAGATTTATCGTAAGATCCACCAGTGATGATTTCCGCGTCGTTTTGTCCTTTGCAATAATCAATGAAGCCAGCGATTTTATCGAACGCACGTTCGTCGATTACAGCATTCACAAAATTACTCGTTTCAGCTGGCGTGCCGATTTTAAAAGAGTTCACTTGTTCAACAAAAATGCGTTTCACTTCTGGCCATAGGTTTGATGGAACATAAGCTCGGGAAGCAGCAGAACATTTTTGACCTTGGAATTCAAATGCACCACGAGACATTGCTGTTGCAACCTCTGCTGCATTTGCTGAACGATGAACCATGATGAAGTCCTTTCCTCCTGTTTCTCCAACAATGCGGGGATACGTTCGGAATTTATCAAGGTTCAATCCAATTTCTTTCCATAAATGTCTGAAAACACCTGTTGAACCTGTAAAATGAAGGCCTGCAAAATCTTTATGTTTAAAAACAATATCACCTGCTACCGGACCATCAACGGTGATCATATTAATCACTCCATCCGGAACACCTGCAGCTTTGAATAATTCCATAATTACCTGTGCTGAGTAAACTTGTGAATCAGCTGGCTTCCAAACAACCACATTTCCCATCATTGCGGGAGCCGCACAGAGGTTTGCCGCGATAGAAGTGAAATTAAACGGTGTAATCGCAAATACGAATCCTTCAAGTGGACGGTATTCCAAACGATTCCACATTCCAGGTAATGATTCTGGTTGCTCTTTGTAAATCTGTGTCATATATTGCACATTGAATCGGAAGAAATCAATGAGCTCACATGCTGCATCAATTTCTGCTTGCATCACATTTTTCGATTGCGCCAACATTGTGGCTGCATTCATGCGGTTGCGAAATGGACCAGCCAATAAATCAGCTGCTTTCAAGAAAATCGCAGCTCTTTCCTCCCATGGAAGTTCTGACCAAGCTTGTTTAGCAGCTAAAGCAGATTCAATGGCTTTTGTCACATGACTTTCATCACCCACGTTAAAATGACCAAGAACATGTTGGTGATTGTGAGGTGGATTCATGGCTTTTTTCGTGTTCGTACGAACTTCTTCACCGCCAATATACATAGGAACATCAATTGGAGCTTGAGACTCCATGTCTTTGTAAGTCTGAATTAACGAATTTGTTTCCGCCGTTCCAGGAGCATATGCTTTTACTGGTTCATTGATTGGTGTAGGTGTTTTAAAAAAAGCGTTTGCCATGATTCATGAATTTTTTAACAAAGATAATAGAATACTCTTTCAGGAAAGTATCCTTGGATACAGAAGGAATAAAAACAAGTCCGAATAAATAGATCCTTACGCAAAAAAGCAATAGAACACAGGTTGAAAAAGGCTCAATCGCGAAATTAATACTACCTTTGACACACATGTATCTAGCCAATTTACACCTGATCAATTTCAAAAATTACGAAGATGTAGAAATCGACCTTTGTCCTGGTATTAATGGATTAGTCGGGCAAAACGGAAGCGGGAAAACAAACATTTTAGATGCTGTTTATTACTTGAGTATGTGCAAGTCGTATTTAAATGCGATTGACCGTCAAAACATTCGTTTTGATCAGGGATTTTTTTCAATTCAAGGTAGGTGGAACATTGATGACCAAATGCATAATGTTCATTGCGCGCTAAAAAACGGAGGGAAGAAAACGGTTAAATTCAATAAAAAGGAATACGAAAAACTCGCTGATCACATCGGGAAATTCCCGGTTGTATTTATTTCACCCTATGATGGTGATTTGATCGCAGATGGTTCTGAGATGCGCCGTAAATGGATGGACGGTATATTGTCCCAGTTAGATAAAGTTTATTTAGAAGAAGTTCAACGATACCATAAGATTTTAGAGCAGCGAAATGCCTTGCTAAAAAACATGTTTGAGCACCGACTTTTCGATGTCGATTCCATCGAAGTTTGGAATGAACAACTCATTCCTTGCGGGAAATACATTCATGAGAAACGAAAAGCATTTTTAACTGAATTTATACCCGTTTTCAAACGATTCTACACAGAAATCGGACTCGATTCTGAAGATGTTGAACTTGAATATCGATCACAACTGAATGAGCTGTCTTTTGAAGAGTTACTGAAAGTATATGCCAAAAAAGATGCAGCGACTCATTACTCGAATGCAGGTATTCACAAAGACGATTTGATTTTCAGTATCAAAAAGCATCCAGTCAAGAAATTTGGATCTCAAGGACAGCAGAAGTCCTTTGTCATTGCCTTGAGATTAGCACAATATGATTGGATGAAACAACACAAAGGATTAAACCCTGTCCTTTTACTTGACGATATTTTTGACAAACTTGACAATGAACGTGTTCAGCGGTTAATTGACTTAGTAACAGCTGATTATTTTGGACAAGTAATTGTTACTGATTCGGATCCAGAGCGCATGAGGCAATTGTTTGATTCCATTCAAACGGAAAAACGACTTTTTCAAGTATGTGACCAACAATTATCCCTCATTTAATCCTAACTTTAATCCATGCGTGAAGACAACAGACGAAGTTCGGAAGAGGAACCATTAAAGGATCTTATTGATAAATTCCTGAAAGCATACTCTTTGGAGGGAAAAATGAAGGAATATGACATTATTGCCGCTTGGCCGGAGTTAATGGGTCCCGCTGTAGCGCATCGCACCAAGGAAATCCATATCAAACATCAAACCTTGTATTTAAAAATAGACTCGTCCGTGATGCGTGAAGAATTACTAAACGGCAAGCAAATCATCATTGAGCGCGTCAACAAAGAAGCAAAATGCCAATTAATAAATGATATTTGGTTTTCCTAATTACTTAAGATCTTCCTTGCTGAATTGAAATAACCAATTGTAAAGTTCATCTGTTCGGAAAGCCTTTTCCAGATCACCGTGACTCGCTCCTGGATGAACGGTATATTTCAAATTTGTTCCACCGTTGCACGCTTTGATCGATTTCACCATTTTCTCAGACTCACTGATTGGAACCGCCGTATCCATATTCCCATGTTGAATCCAAACTGGAATCGTGGAAAGGTTGCATCCATTTTGCGGATTACCTCCACCACACAATGCTACTGCTGCAGTAACAACGCCAGGATATTTACCCGCGAAATTTAAGGTTCCATAACCACCCAGACTCATTCCTGTAACGTAAACTCGGTTTGTATCAGTGTCAAATTGTTTTTGAACGAAACGAAGTACGGATAAAATTTTATCAGGTTCCCAAGATTTTCCAGTCGCAACTTGTGGGGCAATTACGATTGCAGGGATTTTTCGTCCTTTTTCAATTTCATGAATAACGCCATAACGCTTAACTAAATCGAGGTTATTTCCTGACAGACTTCTTCCATGAAGGAAAATCAACACAGGTGGATTGTTTTTTAGAATACTATCTGCGGGCAAATGCAACAAAAATGGATAATCAGCTTGATTGTGTATGGCTTTTAATTGAGCAGATGCCTGAACTGATAATAATGCGATGCAGAAGAGAAGGATATTTTTCATACCCAAATTTAAAGCAACGAGATTTAACCAACAACTTGACTTTTCAACAGGCGAAATCAAAGTTATTCACATCAAATGAACTGATTTAATTATCGAATTTTGATGTTTTCACCAAAGGTACACTCCAACCTAGTGCAACACCAAGGCCATAATTAAACTCAAGGTATCCTGCTTTTCGAGTTTCAACAAATGCTTTTGCAAAAAAGCGGTCAGCAAACCAATAGGAACAGCGCACTCCCGCAGATGCAGAATACAAAAGGTAATTCTTTCCAGCATCCGAATCTGCAGGGACATAATCAAATCCAAGTACATTTACGTAAGGAGAAATATCCCACCGATAACCCACCGGTATGTGGTAACTTATTCCATCGGGGATAGCCATAATCATTAAGCCAAATAAGATGGATGTTCCAATTCCTTTTGGTGTCCAAGAATTGTTAATTGCCCAACCCATAAAGGCAGGTCCACCTATTAATCCCATAGAGCCATGCAACTGAACAATGCTGTCCATGCGTGCTTGAACCTCCAGATTCCAATTTAATGTCCATTTTGGACGAAATTGATATTCGCTTGTCCAACCATAATTGATGTACGAGGTGTTCCCTGTTAAACCCATTGAAATCTTTGGATAATGCTGCCATTTTGAAGCTTCCATTTGGGCAGCACTCTGATTCGATGAACCAAAAGCAACAAACAAAGTCAAAAAAAATAAGCGAAAGTAACGCATGATTAATTATTTTCTAATTTGTACGATATCCCAATTCCAAGTACGGATTTAAATTGTGTCCTCGGACCAAATCCCCCGTAAATATCTCGGATTTTTATATCATCGTCGTAGATTAAATTCCACTGAGCAGTGGCGGAAAACAATGAATTTACGCGAAAAACGAAGAGTAATTCTGCATTTACATCAATGTTTTGCGGATTATGTAAATAATTACTAAACAACTCTAATTTAGATTTCATTTCAATGTTCTTCGCTAGATTGCGATTCCATTTCATTTTTAAAAATGCTCCATATTCCTGTCGGTATCTCGCACCTTTTTCCACACCAAACGCTCCAGCAGCGGAAAGGGAATCATCCAAAACAAAAGTTGACTTAAACGCAATGGAAGAAAAGAAAATAGAAAATTGATCTCCTTTACGCAAATCTGTCCCTAGTGCTAAATTCAAATAACCTGGAGCCATAAAAGTCGACACCACCACAGAATCGTTCGGATAGGAAAAACCATTCACCATCTGTGTTTTAAATCCCGCAGCGATGGTCAAAAAGAAGTCCTTCGATAAGAGCATTCCGAAAGTACTTGCTAAATCAAGTCGGTCATCTGTTTTTTGAAGTCCAACACCCGAAATGTTATCCAAATATTTAATCCCACCTAAGGCTAAACTTGCGTCATTGGTCCATTTAATATTGTTTTTTGTGTAATATGCACTGGCACCAATTGAACCAATCATGGAGATATTATTTCGACCACCGGCATTCCAATTAACAAACGATGATTGTGTTCCGTTCAAAGAATAGAGTGATTTTAATTTCCAAGACTTCAAAGAATCAGCTTTTTCCTGAGCAAAAATCACTGTTCCTGCAAACAGGAAAAAAGAAAGAAAGTATGTATTTTTGGGTCGCATTGTCTAATCAAGCACAAAATTAATGGACAAATTCATGTTTACACTTCTTTTGGTGTTGAATATTTCAACAAGCCATTGTTTTTCACAGGCTATCGACTATTCTCAATACCAGAATTGGGCTGTTTTACCAGGTGCTTATCCAAACGGATTACAGTCAAAAGTGAGCGACAGTTCATTATGGAAAGATGTTGATGTGTTTTATGTTTACCCAACCTTGATGTTGGATAAAAAAGACAAACGATGGAATGTTGAGTTAAGTGATCAAGATCAACAACAAAAAGTTTTGGAATCTGCCGTGAAATACCAAGCGAGTGCATGGGCAGAAGCAGGAAAAATGTACGTTCCATTTTACCGTCAAGCGCACATACGTTCTTATTACCAATTGGAAGAAGGTGGACGCGAAGCCTTGTTATTTGCCTATGAAGATGTCAAAAATGCCTTTCAATATTACTTAGAACATTACAACCACGGTCGACCAATTATTCTAGCGGGACACAGTCAAGGAAGCACACATTTACGAATGATCTTACGCGATTTCTTCGACAATAAGCCGCTTCAAAAACAATTAGTTGCTGCGTATATCCCAGGAATTGGCATGGAAAAAACTGAATTTTCGACAATTCCATTAATGAATAACCCTAAGCAGACTGGTGGATTCGTAACGTGGAATACGTTCAAAAAGAACATAGACGAAGATACATACATCCGCTGGTATAAAGGAAAAGCAGTAGTGAACCCTGTGACTTGGTGTACCCAGGGCAGTGCATCGAAAGAACAACATCAAGGGTTTTTATACTCCAATGACCAAACATTTTGTCACTGTTTTGAAACACATGTCATCGACGGCGCTTTGTGGATTTCACGTCCTTGCTCCTACCTTGGACTCGTTTCATGGACGATGAAAAATTTACATGTTGGCGACGTAAATTTGTTTTGGAAAGACATCAACGAAAATGCAAAATTGAGGGCACGAACTTATTTATCTGAAAAAGGTTCATAAGTCCATTTTTCGGTTCAAAACTTACACCAGAATTTCATTGATGATTCTTTTTTTGCTTTGTATATTTGTGCACTCAAAAAAGAACATTCATGACACCATTTTCTAGAAGACACATCGGACCGAGTGAAGCAGAGAAAAAAGCCATGTTGGCTGCCATCGGCGTTGACTCCATTTCCACTTTGATTGACCGTACAATTCCTGCCCAAATTCGATTGGATGGTGAGTTAGCTATCGCGGATGCGATGACGGAACAAGAATACTTGCAACACGTTTCAGAATTGGCTGGAAAAAACCAAGTTTTTAAGTCATTCATTGGTTTAGGCTACCATGAAACAATTGTTCCAAGTGTTATTCTACGAAATGTCTTAGAGAATCCAGGATGGTATACCGCTTACACTCCTTATCAGGCAGAGATTTCACAAGGACGTTTAGAAGCGTTGTTGAATTTCCAAACGATGGTTTTGGACTTAACTGGAATGGAAATTGCCAATGCATCGTTATTGGATGAAGGAACAGCTGCTTCTGAAGCAATGATTATGTTCTACAACTCTCGTTCAAGGGCAGAAGTTCAAGCTGGAAAAAATAAATTTTTCGTCGCAGAAGACGCATTGCCTCAAAGTATTGACGTCATGCTTGGTCGTGCCATTAATTTAGGTATTGAATTAGAAATTGGAAACATTGATTCATTTGAAGGATCATCCGAATATTTTGGTGCATTTATTCAAAATCCATGCGCACACGGTCATGTTCGCGATTTGACAGCGAAAATTGCGCAATTAAAAGTACACGGAATTCAAGTTGCAGTTGCAGCAGATATACTTTCATTAATGGTGTTGAAATCACCAGGAAGCATGGGAGCGGATGTAGTTTTGGGTTCTTCGCAACGATTTGGTGTTCCAATGGGTTATGGTGGTCCTCACGCTGCATTCTTTGCTGCGAAAGAAGATTACAAACGCAATATTCCAGGAAGAATTATTGGTGTATCGAAAGACGCCGATGACAATTTCGCCCTTCGTATGGCGCTTCAAACAAGAGAACAACACATCAAACGCGATAAAGCGACTTCCAATATTTGCACAGCACAAGCATTATTGTCAGTAATGGCTAGTATGTACGCTGTTTACCACGGTCCAGACGGAATCCGCGCTATTGCGAATCATGTACATGACTTAGCAACGAAAACAGCAGCAGGATTAACTGCAAAAGGAATCACTTTAGGAACAGATTCTTACTTCGACACCCTATGGATTAAAGGTGTTGATTGCACAAGTGTTCGAGCGAAAGCCGAAGCACAAAAACTAAACTTCCGTTACATCTCTGACTCAGAATTGAGCATCAGTTTTGGCGAGCCTCATACAATAGAAGATGTTCAAGCTATTTTAGCTTGTTTCGATGCTCAAATAACAGAAGGGACATCGAAACTTTCATCCGATTTGAAAAGAAACGATGCTATTTTAAGTCATCCGGTATTTAACAGTCATCATTCTGAATCTCAAATGATGCGTTACTTGAAACGTTTGGAAAACAAAGACCTTTCATTGGTTCACAGTATGATTCCTCTTGGTTCTTGTACCATGAAGTTGAATGCTGCGACAGAATTAATGCCGATTACCAATCCGCAATTCGCGAATTTACACCCATTTGCTCCGGTTGAACAAGCTGCAGGATACCATGAAATGTTTAAACAGTTGTCTTTAGATTTATCTGAAAGCACTGGATTTGCAGGTGTTTCCCTTCAACCAAACTCTGGTGCACAAGGAGAATACGCTGGACTAATGGTCATCAAAGCCTTCCATGAATCAAATGGTGACACCCAGCGTAAGAAAATGATCATTCCTTCATCCGCACACGGAACAAATCCTGCTTCCGCAGTGATGGCTGGATTTGAGGTAGTTGTGACTGGTTGCGATGAAAATGGAAACATTGACATTGAGGAATTACGCCGCGTTGCGATTGACTTGAAAGATGTCTTAGCTGGAATCATGGTAACGTATCCATCTACACATGGTGTGTACGAAGAAGGAATTCGTGAAATCACTTCGATTATCCACGAAAACGGTGGGCAAGTTTACATGGATGGTGCGAATATGAATGCACAAGTTGGATTAACAAATCCAGGGAATATCGGTGCAGACGTTTGTCACTTGAACTTACACAAAACATTCGCCATTCCGCATGGTGGTGGTGGACCTGGTATGGGTCCAATCGGAGTTGCTGCTCACTTACTTCCATTCTTACCAGGAAGTCCGGTCGTAAAAACAGGTGGCGAAAAAGCAATCCATGCAATTTCTGCTGCTCCATTCGGTAGTGCCTTGATATTATTAATTTCTTACGCTTACATCAAGATGTTAGGCGCAAAAGGACTTCGTGAATCTACAGAAATTGCGATTTTAAATGCAAATTACATCGCCGCAGGATTGAAAGGTCACTACGACATCCTTTACACCGGTAAAAACGGAACAGTTGCACACGAAATGATTCTTGATTGCCGTGATTTTAAACGCACTTCAGAAGTCGAAGTAGCTGACATGGCAAAACGCTTGATTGATTTCAACTTCCATGCACCAACGGTTTCTTTCCCAGTTGCAGGAACTTTGATGATTGAACCAACAGAATCTGAAGATAAAGAAGAATTAGATCGCTTTATCATCGCGATGATTAAAATCCGTGAGGAAATTCGTCAAATCGAAAATGGTGAAGCAGATAAGGTAAATAACCTATTGAAAAATGCGCCACATACAGCGGATTGTATCATCAATAAAGAATGGAATTATCCGTACACACCTCAAGAAGCGGCTTATCCAGTAGCTTATTTGAAAGATTGGAAATATTGGGTTCCAGTTCGACGTGTTGATAATGCGTTCGGTGACCGAAATTTGGTGTGCTCTTGTCCAAGTATCGAGAGTTACCAGTCATAAATCAGTAAAAAGTCCCTTTTCGAAGGGACTTTTTTATTTTTAACGTAGTTTCGTACGTAAATACCAACGAAGATGAAATTAGATATCCTAGCTTTTGCTGCCCATCCCGATGATGTAGAATTGTCTGCGTCTGGCACCTTATTGCATTATGCATCACAAGGGAAGAAAATCGGAATCATTGATTTAACAGAAGGTGAATTGGGGACACGTGGATCAGTTGCTGATCGCTACGCTGAGTCTGCTGCTGCTGGAAAACTCATGGGATTAGCTGTTCGTAAGAACTTGAATATGGGCGATGGATTCTTCGAAATCAATGAAGAAAACAAGCGCAAAATCATAGAACAAATTCGAATCCATCAACCAGAAATCGTTTTGGCGAATTGCTTGAGTGATCGACATCCTGACCATGGGCGTGGAGGAAAATTAGTTTCCGATGCTTGTTTTTTAGCAGGATTAAGGAAAATTGAAACGGTTGTTGAGGGAGTCGCATTGGCACCTCATCGTCCGAGATTAGTTTTGCATTACATCCAAGATCATTATACACATCCCGATATCGTTATGGATGTAAGTCCATTTATGGACCAAAAAATTGAAGTCATTAAAGCATTTCGTTCACAATTTTTCGATCCAACTTCTACAGAACCAACAACGCCAATCTCTGGTGAAGAATTCTTTCAATTCATTAAAGGTAGAATGATGCAATATGGACGTCCAATCGGAGTTGATTATGCTGAAGGATTCACGGTTACACGCATACTTGGAGTAAAAGACATTTTTGAATTGGTTTGATTTCTTGTGCTTATAAATTAATGTGCTAATGTGCGAATTAACTAATGTGCTAATGTGCGAATTAACTAGTGTGCGAATTCGCTTCCACCTCGGCGGAGAATTAAAGTGCTTTAGATCATCGTTCTTGTTTTCTTTCGCCGGAACGGAAAATTATTCATAGGCTAAAACAATATCATTAACTTTGTATTGTGAAAACACTGATTCTTATTTTTTTAAGTGCCCTATTGTTTTTAGGAAACGTTGGGGTTCCTGTTTTCACGCATGCCTGTGAGGAGGATGGTGTATTCACCTCTTTCTTTGTCAATCAACAAAATCATTGCCAAGAAAAAAAGTCTGACTTACCCCCTTGTTGCCAAAAAGAAAAAAAGAAGGATTGTTGTCACGATGAGAAAACCGTATTGCAATTAGACGAAAAATACGTGGTTACACATGGCTTATCCATTCCTTCATTTCATATTCTTTACACAGAGAATCAACATTCCCCATGTTATAGCGTAATTCCTCATTCAGAAGTTGCATCTATTCAAACTTGGGACGATCCTCCACCTATTCTGAAATACGGCAAGGAATTGCTGATTTATCATTGCACATTTCAGATTTAAATAATTAAACATTTATACAAGACTTCGCTTGAAAATTCAAGTGTTTATTCAGTATTCATGATTTAATTTTCCTATGAAATTTTACTTATTAATGATGATCCTTTTCGGGATTTCATCCATTTCAACAGCACAAATAAAGGGTGTTGTATTGCGGCAAGACTCTACAAAAAATACACCCATTGAAAATGCCAAAATTCGTCTTTCTCATTCGAATCAAGGGGTGTTTTCCAATAAGGAAGGTCAATTTGAAATCGTACTTCCTAAACAACTTCCAGATACGCTCATCATTAGTGCGATGGGCTACCTGTCGGACTCAATAATCGTGACAAAAAATGATCGCTTCATAGCCCTTACCATCTTATTGTTTCCTATTTCAACTAAAACAGAGATTGTATATCAAATGAGGAAAAATTCCCATCAAATATCCAAAATGAAAACACTCCACGTGGAAGAAATTGGTTCAGGTGAATTAAGGAAAGCTGCTTGTTGCAACTTATCAGAGTCTTTTGAAACGAATGCATCTGTAGATGTGAATATTACGGATGCCGTTTCTGGTGCGAAGAAAATACAAATGATGGGACTTGATGGTGTGTATACGCAAATCCAGATGGAAAATATTCCTTATTTGCGAGGACTCGAAAGCTCCTTTGGGCTTCAATCCATACCGGGAACGTGGATTGAATCCATTCAAATCACTAAAGGCACGGGAAACGTGGTGAATGGATACGAATCCATGGCAGGATTGGTGAATTTAGAAATAAAGAAACCGAATGAGATGGAGAAATTCTACTTCAATGCTTACCAAAATCGTTTTGGTCGATCTGAAATCAATGTCAATGGTGGTAGAAAAATCAATCAAAAATGGAGTACAGGAATTTTAGGACATGCTTCCTCTATGTTTGGAAACATCGATCACAATATGGATGGATTCCGTGATATTCCAATGGGAGATAATCTCGCTATCATGAATCGCTGGGCTTTTCAAGGAAAGAAAATGGAAGCACAATTTGGTGTGAATGCTTATCAAGACAGAAAATTAGGTGGGCAAAACACGTATTTCCGAGATAGTCCAGTTGGATATGGTGTGAGTATGAACGCGCGTCACGTAGACCTATACGCAAAAACAGGATTCTTCAGCAAAAAGCCACTTAGGTCCTTCGGTGTTGTGTACAACCTAAAATTCCAAGAAATGAGCGGTATATTCGGAAATCGTGCATTCGAAGGAAAAGAAAAACGAGCCTATGTGAATGCGATTTACGATGACATTCTTGGAACAAGCGACCATAAGATCAAGTTGGGGGCAAGTTTTGTCGGATTGATGATTGAACAAAAAGCCGATCAACTACAACAGGTTCGAACGGAAATAGTTCCTGGGATTTTTGGGGAATATAGTTACACGGGCTCTCGTTTAAGCGCAGTTTTGGGAGCGCGCTATGACCAACACCTCACTTATGGCGGGCAATTCTCGCCAAGGATTCATGCGAAATATGCACTTACACAACGAACTGATTTACGCGTAACAGCCGGAAAAGGATGGCGCGTTCCGAATTTCATGATCGATAATGTTTCCTTGTTAGCAAATTCGAAAACTTGGATGTCACCAACTGAAATCAAACCGGAAATTTCATGGAATGCAGGCGCATCCTTGGTGAAAGATTTTACACTTTTCGAAAAAACTGGAAACCTAAGCCTAGACTTCTATCATACTCTTTTCCAAAATCAATTGATTGTCGACCGAGATGCCGCATTGGATGCAATTGTCTTTCAAAACCTAACAAACTCATCCTACTCTAATAGTTTTCAAGTGGAATGGTCTTATGCACCAATGAAGAATTTCGACCTTCGTTTAGCTTACAAACATTTAGATGTGAAGGCATTATATGATGGCGTGATGCGTCAACAAGTCATGATTCCAAAGAACAGAGGATTCATTAATGTAGCTTACCGAACGCGAAATAAACGCTGGGAATTTGATGCTACTTGTACGGTTTACGGATCATCGCGTCTACCTGTTATTCTTCAATCGTCGGGTATTGTACAGCATGATGAGCAAAGTCCAATTTATCCGATGGTGAACGCACAAATCACACATGTTTACAAAAAATGGAATTTTTACGTTGGTGGTGAAAATTTAGCGAACTTTAAACAAGCGAATCCGATTATTGATGCGCTGAATCCTTTTGGTTCTCAATTCGATGCAAACCGAGTTTGGGGTCCGATTATGGGATGGAATGTGTATGCGGGTGTTCGTTATGCGATTAAGGGGTAATGTGCTAGTGTACTAGTTTGTTAATGGATCAATATGCAAATGTGCTAGTCTAAATGAATATTTTTTAAATTTATGTATTATGAAAACAATAACCTTAAGTCTATTTTTCGTGCTTATGAGCACCGTGAGTTTTGGACAAAAAACGATAACAAGTCAAATTCAAACAAGTGCACAATGTGGCGATTGTAAGGAGCGTATTGAAGGGAAGTTGAATTATACGAAAGGAATAAAATTCGCAGAACTCGATGACCAAACGAAAATTGTGAGCGTAAAATTTGACCCGAAAAAAATCGATCTATTTACAATTAAACAAACCATCGCGAAAATTGGGTATGATGCAGATGAAGTGAAAGCAGCGAAAGAAGACGTGGAGAAATTACCGAAGTGTTGCCAGCCGAATGGACATTGATAATGTGCTAATGATTTAGTAAACTAATTGTACAACGTGTTCATGTTCATGTTCATGTTTTTTCAATATTCCAATTTCTTTTCTCTATTGAAATCACTTTGACCTTAACGTGCACTACAACATTGGCAAATTAGCACTTTAGGTGATTGGTACATGAGCACATTACTACATTATACCTATCTTTGTGGCAAATATCTAAAAGACCATGAGTGATCCGATAAAACATGAGTGTGGAATAGCTCTTTTAAGGCTGAAAAAACCTTTGGAATATTACCTAGAAAAGTACGGTACAGCACTGTATGGCATCAACAAGATGCACCTCCTCATGGAAAAACAACATAATCGTGGTCAAGATGGAGCTGGAATTGCGAACATTAAATTCGATATGGAACCAGGGAATCGTTATATATCGAGAACGCGTTCCATCAAAAAGAATCCAACCCAAGATATTTTTGATCAAATAAATGCGAAGTTTCAACAAATTCAACAAGAGAATCCTGCCAATTTAAAAGATGTAGATTACTTGAAGAAAAACGTTGGATTTACGGGTGAATTGTTCCTTGGTCACTTGAGATATGGAACTTTCGGAAGAAATTCAATTGAAAGTTGTCATCCATTTTTGCGTCAAAATAACTGGATTACACGAAACCTCGTAGTCGCTGGAAACTTTAATTTGACCAACGTCGATGAGTTGTTTCAAACACTGATTAATCTTGGACAACATCCAAAAGAAAAAAGTGATACGGTAACAGTTCTAGAGAAAATTGGTCATTTCCTTGATGTAGAAAATGATGACTTATATGCTCATTATAAATCACTTGGCTATTCTAAAGATCAAATTTACGCGCGTATTGCCAAAGAGGTGAATTTGGTTAAAATCTTAAAAAAAGCATCTGAAGTTTGGGATGGCGGATATGCTATGGCAGGCTTACTAGGACATGGTGATGCTTTTGTATTAAGAGATCCAAACGGAATTCGTCCAGCATTTTGGTACGAGGATGATGAAATTTGTGTTGTTGCTTCGGAACGACCTGTAATTCAAACAGCCTTCAACTTAACCAGTGATCAAATTCATGAACTTCAACCCGGTCATGCACTGATTGTGCGTAAAAGCGGAGAAGTGAAAGAAGAGATGATTAATGCACCACGTGAAATTAAAAAATGCTCGTTTGAACGCATTTATTTCTCTCGCGGATCCGATACCGATATCTACAAAGAACGCAAGGCATTAGGACGATTAATCGTTGATCAAGTGCTAAAAACTGTCGATTACGATTTTGATAATAGTGTGTTTTCTTTTATTCCTAATACCGCAGAAGTTTCCTTTTATGGATTGATCAAAGGATTGGAAGAAAATTTGAATCAACAAAAAATTCAGCAAATACAAGCGCTTGACTCTACAGCTGATTCTGAAAAAATAGAAGAGATTATCAATAGAAGAGCGCGTATTGAAAAAATCGCCATTAAAGATGCCAAGTTACGTACTTTCATCACTCAAGATGACTCACGAGACGATCTTGTTGCGCATGTATATGACATCACATACGGCAGTGTACGTCCAGGAACGGATAACCTCATCGTAATTGACGATAGCATCGTACGTGGGACAACCTTAAAGCAAAGTATTTTACGCATTTTAGATCGTTTATCTCCGAAAAAAATCGTTGTTGTATCTTCTGCACCTCAAATCCGATACCCAGATTGTTATGGAATTGATATGGCGAAAATGGGCGATTTTATTGCGTTCGAAGCAGCCATTCAATTATTGCGTGACCGCAAAATGGACCGTGTGATCAAAGAAGTATACGAAAAATGCCTTGAGCAAGTAAACCTTCCGAAAGAACAAGTTCGAAATTTCGTAAAAGAAATCTATGCACCTTTTAGCAACGAAGAGATTTCTGCAAAAATTGCTGAATTGTTGACACCTCCTACGATTCAGGCAAAAGTGGAAATCGTTTTTCAAACCGTAGAAAACCTTCACATTGCTTGTCCAGATCACCTTGGAGATTGGTACTTCACTGGAGATTATCCAACACCTGGCGGAAATAAAGTGGTAAACAAAGCTTTCATCAATTGGATGGAAAAGAGGAATGAGCGAGCTTATTAGTTTGCTAATGTGCTAGTTATCTATTGTGCTAATGTGCTAGTTATCTAATGTGCTAATGTGCTAGTTATCTAATGTGCTAGTTTGCTAATGTTCTAATGTGCTAGTGTGCTAGTTATCTAATCGGCTAGTTTGCTAGTTATCTAATGTGCTAGTTTGCTAATGTGCTAATGTGCTAGTTTGCTAATGGTTCAATGATCTTTTGCGCCAAGGTGGGGATTTTAATGTTTCTTTGACGCGAGCAGAATAAATTTCAACTTCTTGCGTTCATTGTTTCATGACTGATTCCAAGAACCCATTATTAAACAAATCATTTGACTTTGCGCTGTTAATTGTGTCGTTTTGTCAAGAGTTACAATCCCAAAGGAGTTTCAATTGCACATCAACTGTTAAAATCCGGAACGTCCGTTGGTGCAAATATTCGTGAAGCTCAGCACGCAGAATCTAGAGCGGATTTCATTCATAAACTGAAAATTGCCTCCAAAGAATGCGAAGAAACGACCTATTGGCTTGAAATCTGTCAAGCAAGTTATTCCATGAATTGTGATGTACTCATTAACGAATCGCAACAAATCGGCAAACTACTCAGTCGCATCATCTCAACAGCCAAACGGAATAAATCCCTAAACTAACCAGACTCCAACTAGACCATTAGCAAATTAGCACTCCGGCACGGCGGAAAGTCATTAGCACATTACACCATTAGCAAATTGGACGATTTGCACATTAGGTCATTAATACATTATCCCTATTTTTACAAAAAAAATAAATTTGTCACTGATCTACTCCTTTTTTATTCAATGCTATGGCGTTTTGATTCATGTAGTTTCATGGTTCAATCCAAAGGCGAAGTCTTGGGTGGTGGGACGACAACAATGGGATGAAAAATTACGGACACAAATCCCGAAGAATCGAAAGGTGATATGGTTTCATTGTGCGTCGCTTGGGGAGTTCGACCAAGGATTGCCATTGATGAAGTCCCTGAAGGAAGTGGATCCAAATTTATTTTTATTGGTGAGTTTCTTCTCTCCTTCTGGAATGGAACATTACCAAAAACGCGAGGCGATCGTTGATGCAGCTTGCTACCTCCCTTTGGATACACTTCAAAACGCTCGAACTTTTGTCCAAATCGTACAACCCGAAAAAGCCATATTTGTAAAGTATGAATTCTGGCCGAATTTCCTACGAGCTTTAGATGAAATGACTATTGAAACGGTTGCTGTATCAGCTATTTTTCGTCCGACACAACTTTATTTTCGTTGGTACGGTGCCTTTTTTAGAAGAGCATTGAAACGGATCCATCATTTTGATGTGCAAAACGAAGAAAGTGCTGAACTTTTGAAATCTATTGGCATTCAACAAAGCACTGTTTCCGGTGACATGCGTTACAAGCGAGTGGTTCAAGCAAAGGAAATGGCCATGGAGCATTCGAATGAACTTTTGGCGACCTTTACTACTGGAACGACTACACTCATCATTGGAAGTTCATGGCAAAAAGAAGAAGGTATTGTTCGTGAGGCTCTCTCGGAGCTTGGAGCAACTAAACTGATCATAGCGCCACACGATGTAAGTGAGCAACATATTTCATCCATTCAGACACAATTCCCAAATGCTTTGCGCTACACCCAGTTAACTTTTCCAAATGACGAAAGGAAACTATTCGATTCACAAATTCTCATCATCGATTGCATTGGTCAATTAAGTTTGGCTTACCGCTACGCAACAATTGCTTTCATTGGTGGTGGCTTTACGGGAAATCTTCATAATATTCTTGAACCTGCCGTTTACGGACTTCCGCTCCTGTTTGGTCCGAAACATCGAAAATTCCCAGAAGCAAAATTATTTCTTCAAAAAGGCTTTGCCTTAGAAGTAACAAATCCAAAAGATTTCTCTCAAGCCTTTAATGCATTACTTTCGAAGGTTACATCGCTTCGTCCGGAAATGGAAAAGTTTGTGCAAGCACAAGCGTGATTGGTTACTAAAGTGCTAATGGACTAATGTGCTAATGTGCTCGTTTTCTCGTTTACAAGTTATTATATCCTTTGACGAAAGGTCAATAGCAAACTTGCACATTGATTAATGAGCAAGTTAATTATAATAATAATCCTTCGGCTTCTTCGAGTAAAAAGGGATGTACCAACCAACGCGTATTCCTGTCTGAAGATCGAGGCGCATGGCAGTGGACACGGGAATGTCCGGTTGGTCGTAGTTGATGGTTCGACGATTATACGTCAGACCTTGTTGGCAGTAAATTCCTGCATAAAAATTGAGCGGTCCACCATTATTAAGGAAAGAATAACCTATGAATTGGTGAAAATTAATGCCGGTAGTCATTCGGTCATAACCACGTTTATAGGTTAATTCGATTTGTGGAACCACTTGATCGTTGGTTTCAATGCGTAAATGATGCAACAAGTATCCTGCTCCTGCGTGAACAAGGATTCCTGAATTGGCATTTTTCTTACCCGTTGGAAATAAACGTCCAATGCTGAAGTTTGCGTTGAAGCCACGTGGATAAACAAGAACTGTTGCCTTCGTGCCATTAACATCTGTAATATTTCCCTTGTCATCTAATAGGTGATCGAAGATTCCACTCATTTTCACTTGATTTCCAAAAATAAAATTGGCATCTACACCAAAATACCATTGGCTTTGTAATTTATATCCGGCGGAAAATCCCAGGTTATTCAAGTATCCGTAGCGTGCCAATAAATCTCCTCCAGGTAGGTTTCCTCCCCAATGTATTCCAACTAAAGGAGTACTGATGGATTCATTTTTTACTTCACCTTGCGCGTTTGCGAAAAAACGAAGCGAAAACATAAGCAAAAAAAGAAATGATCGAAGTTCCATGAGTGTTTATTTCTTTTTCAGAAAAATGCGCAAAAAGGGAAAATATCGCTCGATGCGATTTCTCCATTTACGCTTATTTTTAGATGGTTTATCAAAATACTCATTTCCGCTAGATCCATAACCGTAGCCATAGCCATATCCGTAGCCGTAACCATATCCGTAGCCATAGCCAGCTCCATAACCATAGCCATAACCATAACCTTTCCCAGTAAGATCTGTAGCGTTCACTAAAACGGCCATGTTAGGCATTTTCTTTTCGTGATAAAGACTTGCTGGTATACTTAACATTCTACGGTCTAAGTGTTCAGCTCTTGCAACATAAACGACAATATCTGAATATTTATGAACATGTAAAGAATCTGCAACCAAAGCTACCGGGGCAGTGTCTAGGATAACATAATCATACTGAGATTTTGCAATTTCAATTAACTCTGCCAAACGTGGTCTTAGTAATAATTCAGATGGATTCGGAGGGATATCACCGGAAATAATGTAATCTAAATTCTGATTTCCTTGATCATGAATGACGATATCATCAAACGTTAAATCTTCTTTTACGATATAATTTGTTACCCCGACAGTTTTAACAACATCCACATATCGCGCAATTTTCGGAGCACGCAAATCCAAGCCTATCACAACAACTTTCTTATCACTATGCGAAAGCGTATGCCCAATATTGATGGAAATAAATGTCTTACCCTCACCTGCAATAGAAGAGGTTACCATAATAACTTTCGAGCCCTTTTTATCATTATCTAATAAAAAAGTTAAGTTTGTTCGAATCATTCGGAATGCTTCAGCAATATGTGTTCGCGCATTTTTTGTAGCCACAATCGTTCGTCCACTTTCATCCCCTTTAGGAACCTCTCCAATTGCTGGGATTTTAAATTTGATTAAATCGTGAAGGCCATGAACTTTACTGTCCAATAAATATTTTAGGTAAATGATACCAAATGGCACTAAAAGTCCAATTACAACTGCAAAAATGTAGTATTTCTTACGGTTTGGCTCTGTAGGTAAACCATTGCTACTTGCCTCATAGATGATTTTTGTATTTCCAATAGAGGAAGCTGTCTTTATTTCATTTTCCTCACGTTTTTGCAACAAGAAAATATACAATGTTTCTTTGATTTCTTGTTGTCGTTCTATATTCCTAAACTCACGTTCGTAACCAGGAACTGAAGCAATTTTATCTTTATAACGGTTATCGACTACATTTAATGAATTCAAGGTAATTTTCAAACGAGATTTATTCGATTTCAACCCTTCATCAATGGAATGGCGTAAACCAATTAGTTGATCATCAATTTTTTGAACGGTTGGATTTTTAATACTAGAATTCTTCATTAAGCGTTGACGATCCAACAAGAGTTTATTGTACTGAGTAGTCATCGCCACGATAGAACCGTCTTCAAAGCCGAGATTCGATGGCAATAATTCCGTATAATCTTGGTGCTTCTGAAGGTATTCTTGCAGGTAATCATTCAAACTTAATTGTACAGAAGTCTGAATAATACTCTCCTCTGTGGCACTTTGTTTGGCAACAAATTCCCCACCTTGAGTTGCTACATCAACAATATTGTGTTTTGTTTTAAATGCTTCTACGTCCTTTTCTACAGCTGATAATTCTTCAGTAATGTAGGCCATTCTGTCATTTATAAAAGCACTTGTATTTCGGGCGATTTCATTTTTATCATAAATGCTTTGAGCTTCATGCTCTGTAATGAGGGCAGAGATAATGTCATTATTTTTCTCAATTACCGGCCCGTCGTATGAAATAGAAATTAAATCTGAAAACTTATCAACGCGTTCTAAGATAATATCAGCACCCAATTTTGATGTGGCATCTTTGATTGGCTCTAGATAGACGATGTATTCATTTCCTATTGTTGATGCATTAAAATTGGTGTTTTTGACAAATGATATTAGTCCAATTTTAGTCGCTATCGGAGTGTTAAATGTATGTGAACCTAAATATGTGCTTTCATCAATGTGAAGTTCAAATCGCATTGACGAAATTACTTTTAATTGAAAACTAGCACTTTTGTCAAAAAGTAAGCTGTCATTTCTAACAGACTCTAATGTGAAAGGTGTGTTTTTGTATAACTCTGATTTTTTAATGCCAGCATTTTGTCCAACCAATAAATACCTGCGATTTAAATTAAGTTTTCTAACAACACTATTCAGAATTGCCGGTGTTTTAAATAATGCGATTTCATTCTCTAATTTCGTGCTTTTTTCAGTTAATCCAAGGTCTTGAAATGCTGAAAGTCCTTTTAATACATCGTCTTCTTGATTCTGTATTAAAATGGTTGCTGTTGATTTATAAATTGGTGTAGAATACCTCAATAAAGTGTAGGCAACAAAAACAGAAATGAATACTCCCACAACGAACCACAACCAATAATGTAGGTAACGATCTATAAGTTCCCGTACATTTATCTTTGGCTCAGGAGCGTCTTGTTGATCCTGCTTTTGGTTATAATCCTCTTGCATTATTTTGTAAGGGTAATGAGTGTGAACATAGATAGGAAAATAGATACTAACGTTGTCCCTAGCTGCGTATAAGTCTGAAAGTTCGTTCCTTGGAAATTTGCTGTGAAATTTGGCTCAACGTATATGACATCATTTTGACAAATGTAAAATGCTGGAGAGTTATAGATACTTTTATTAGTTAAATCGAGGCGATATTCGATGCGTTGGCCATTAATTTCACGAAGAACCAAAACATTATTACGTAGTCCTGTAATTTGTAAATCTCCCGCCTTTCCAATAGCTTCCAATATAGTCATTCGTTCTGTAGTAACCAGGTGAATTCCTGGGGATTTTACTTGCCCTAAAACCGTGAATTTAAAATTCTTAATCTCAATATTCACTACCGGATTAGCAACATATTGTGCCAGTTGCTCCTGTAAATACTTCACTGCTTCCAAACGTGTCTTTCCGGCCAAATGCACGAATCCTAGCACAGGGAAATTTATATTACCATTAATATCAATTAGATACGAAATTCCATTTAGCAATTGTAAATTCTGACCATTACTATTTGCACTGCTCGTAGAATAAAATTGAAAAGGTGCTAAAGCCTCTTGATCGGCGCCTCCGACTAAAATACTTAATTGATCGTCAACACGCAAAATGGGTGAATACGTATTTTTCACTGCTTGGATTGTGTCGGTGCTTGGGTTATGAACATACACCAATCGTTCGCGCACCTTACAAGAAGTGAAGCAAGCGATTATTAAAAAAATACCTGCAAACAACTTTGCGCGTATGATGATTTTTTTCATTGATTAAGATGATGAGGTAAAGTTAAGAAATACTTAGTGAATGAACTAATCCGGATTAAGTAGGATTTCCATATTGTATATGACCGATTAAACACCGTTATTCGGCAATTTCATTCTCAGCTTGTGTAGGGTTACGGCTAAAATCAGACTGATAAAAATCAAGACTAAAATGGATAATTTATGATTGCAGGATTCTGTAACAAATCCCATTATTAAAAGAATAAATGCATTTAAGGAGACAATAATTAATGCCGTTTTTCGATGCGTAAGTTTAAAATAATCCAAAATAACATGGTGGATATGTGTTCGATCTGGAGTAAATGGATTTCGACCATTTTGTATACGAATAACAAATACGCGAATTGAATCGAATACTGGCATATAAAGTGCAGAAATTATCAATAAAGGTAAATTCGAAATGTACTTCATATTTATATTCACATGGTAATCTTTCGAAAGAATATTAATAACGATTGCGGCTATGAGAAAACCAATAAATAAACTTCCAGTGTCTCCTAAGAAAATTCTCTTATCCTTCGAGACGTTGTACCTCAAAAAGGCGACAAAGGCGCCAACCATTGAAAGACAAACAGCCATCATCATGTAATCCTCTAGTGTAAAGTAGGTAATGGCAAAAAAAGTAAAGAATAAAGCCCCTAAAGAAGATGCTAATCCATCGATTCCATCAATGAGATTAAAAGCATTGATGTAAAACACAACCACCAAGAATGACAAAGGAATGCAAACCCAAAAAGCAATTTCATGTATGCCTAAAAAACCATGAAGATTGGTAATTTGAAAATCGGGAGACAAGAATAACATCGTTGTTGCGATTACTTGCATCAAGATTTTATTCCATGGACTAGTCCCAGTCATATCATCCTTGAGTCCGGTAAAAAAGATCACCAAGCATGAAGGAATTAAAAACACTGCCCGAGAAGTCACGAAGAATTGTTCAGAGAGGCTTAAACTTATAATTAAAATGATAAAAAAGGTCACTCCCCCAAAACTTGGTACATGTTGGGAATGCGAACTGCGTCCTGATAATTTCTCGTAAAGTTTCTTCAATTTGACCACTTGAATAATAACCGGAGTTACAAAGTACATGACCATGAAACTGGAAACAAAAAAGAAAGCTAATAAAAAAAGTAAATAGATGTTCATTCTTTATGAAAACGCTAATTGGTTACAAAAGTAGCTTCCAAAAACCAATCAGTTCATTTTTTTTAATAATCTGTTAAAATTAAATAAAAATAATAGTGTTCTAAAAATTGACTATTCCGAAGGCTGCTCTAGTTCAATATCCTCATTCCAATGTATGATTTTCATTCGTTTATCACCACTATGTTTGGTTTCAACCAAAATTTCTTCAATTGGTTTACGGGTAAAAAGTGCAATTTTTATTCGGACATTTTTCACAAAAGTCTCTCTTCTTTTTTTCAAAGTTTCATAGGAGAGTCCTGCTTCATTAAAGTATTCATTTAAAGCAGACAATTCCATTTCACCATGATTGTGAATGGTACATATTATATCCCATTCGACACTGGTGAAGTCCGCTTTTCTCAATTTTTTTTGTCCCCGGTTTAAAAAAGTTAATTTATGCATGCGGCGAATGTAGAACAACATGATAAACAGGAGGAAGTTGAAAATTAACGAAATCCAAAGATAATCTTCCTTCGGAAATAATTTTAAAATAGACATTTTTTGAAAAATTGGATATGTGCCTACTTTATATTCCTTAAATGATTTAAAATTTCTCACTTCTACTTTGAGATCATTATGATTATTCGAGTTCGAAAGGACATACATCAAGTACTTATTATCCCTAGATGTGGTGATTTTATGCATGTTCAAGAACAAAGGATTTTCATACGAACTCCAAGAATTATTTTGAATATCCAACTCAATTAATCGATTGTTTACGAGTAAAACTTCATTCGATAAGTTTACATTGAGTTTCATGATGCTCAACTTATTGTAGAGCAATTCATTAATCTCTCCAAGTTGTTCCCAGCGTTTTGTGCGGCAATCATATTTCCAACAATCGCGTAAAAAACGGTCTTTAAGGTGATCGCGGTACATTCCACCTAACACGTAAAAAACATGTTCATCCACTAAAAATAAAGGTGCCGATCGTTGAGATGGCTTTACATCGCTCTTAACATTTACTTCGAACCATTCTTTTGCAGTAGGCACATACCTTGTAAAAACATCTTTTACTTGGAAGAACCCATATCCTCCAAACATGAATACGCTGCCGTTCCATGAAAACATAGGTGCTCCATATTGATTTCTATGCGGGAAACTTTGATCGATTCGTTTCAGAGTGTCGCGGTATAATTCATATACATTACCACAGCTTTCATGGACAAAATAATACCGATTTTTGGCCATGGACAATACCTTGGTCATTTGCATAACTTCCTTAAAAGGTTGTTTTTCGTTATACACATATGTATGCCTAATCCATCTATTAGTACCCGGTTTTTGTGTCCAATAATGTGTTGAATCATCGAGTACGAAGAACTCGTTATTAAACTTATTGAAATTCATTTGGGCATGTTCACTAACTTTCAACTGACCAAACGTGAGTTGATTTAACGCTAATGCTAAACATAAAATGAGCGTTTTTTGCATCTTATTTTGTTGAGATAATTTCCTATGATGAATCGTTTTAACTTTCATTTTTTACATTAAAAATTTGGTTTTTTTGTTCGTAATTCAAAGAATACTAATCGATTAGCATTTCATTACTAAAACTTAATGAATGAATTTTTTCAATAAAAATGTAGTGGATGAATCATGCTCAGCTACCAATTGTTTTTCAATCTCTTGTAGGATACTTGTAGCCAACTGTTTCCCAAGTTCTACACCCCATTGATCGTAACTGAATATGTTCCAAATCACACCCTGAACAAATAATTTATGTTCGTACATGGCTACTAACGCACCCAAACTTGCAGGCGTTAATTTTTCGATGAGCAAGGTGTTCGTTGGCTTATTCCCTGAAAAAACTTTGAAAGGAACTAAAAAAGCGGCTTTTTCGCCTGTTATCTTGAGAACGTCTAATTCACTCTTAACTTTTACCGGTGATTTACCCATTAACAAAGCCTCTGTCTGTGCAAAGAAATTAGACATTAATTTATCGTGTTGATCTTTGTTTCCATACAAAGATTGCTTGAACCCGATGAAATCAGTTGGGATTAACTTGGTTCCCTGATGAATCAATTGAAAAAAGGCATGTTGTGAATTTGTTCCAGGTTCTCCCCAGATAATGGTACCCGTTTGATAATTAACTGGCTTTCCATCTCTTCCAACTTGTTTTCCATTACTTTCCATAATGCCTTGCTGAAGGTAGGGCGCCAATTTTTGTAAGTATTGGGAATAAGGAATGATTGCTTCACTTTCAGCACCATAAAAATTGTTATACCAAATACTCAATAAGGCTAAAATAACCGGAATGTTCTGGTCAAACGATTCTTGTTTGAAATGTTGGTCCATATTGTTTGCACCTTGTAATACCGCTTCAAAGTTTGGATATCCAACAGCTAAACTAATGGAAAGTCCAACCGAACTCCAAAGCGAAAATCGTCCTCCTACCCAATCCCACATCGGGAAGATGTTTTCAGGAGAAATCCCAAATTCTTGAACCTTATTTACATTCGTCGATACTGCCACGAAATGTTTCGCTACATCCTCGCTCGTTGCTGTTTGTAAAAACCAAGTACGAATCGCCTCCGCATTTGTCAAGGTTTCTTGTGTGGTAAAAGTCTTCGAGACAATCACAAACAGAGTGGTTTCGGGATTTAACTTTTTGATGACTTCTTGAACGTGATCCCCGTCAACATTGGACACAAAATGCACGTTCAAGTGATTCTTGTAAAACTGTAAGGCTTCTACGACCATTGCTGGACCCAAGTCGGAACCGCCAATACCAATGTTTACGACATCCGTTATTGACTTTCCAGTATAGCCTTTGTTTTGTCCCGAAATGATGCTTTCAGAAAAGGATTTCATTTTGGCTTGAACCTCTTTAATTTCTGGAATGATGTTTTCACCATCGATAAGAATTGCGTTTTGATCCTCCGAACGCAATGCCGTATGTAATACCGCTCTGTTTTCTGTTTGATTGATTAAATCGCCTTCGAAATACTTTTTGATTGCGTCAGCCAAATCGACTTCCTCTGCCAAAGAAAGCAACAAATTCATCGTTTCATCAGTCACTCTGTTTTTGGAATAATCTACTAAGAAATCGTTCCATTCGATGTGCATTTTTTCAGTTCGTAAGGGATCAGCAGCAAACAAATCGTGCATCTGCACGTCATTCATTTGTTCAAAATGCGCTTGTAATTTTTGCCAAGCGGCTGTTTGTGTGGGGTTAATTGATTGTAAAGCCATTATTATGTAGTTGATTGTGCACAAGCAAGGTGCATTTTTGTATTGTATTAAGTATTTTTATTCACTCAAGAATACTGAGAAGCGCATAAAATTTAAATGAACTGTTTTAGTTTACTGCTCATCTTTCGCATTAGTATCCAAAAAGGAAAAGCCATCCTGTTTTTACGTAAAGCTCGTATATCCTCCCTAGATTTTTTATATAAGTTTTGCCATTTGGAGCTTGCGCCTCCGATTCTCATGTGTGTTATTACAAGGGGTATATAAGTGAACTTGTATGCTTCCTTTGAAAAACAGCGCAATAAAAAATCGTAATCCGCTGCAATTTTAAATGAGGTATCGAACCGTCCAAGTTGGGTGTAAACGTCTTTTTTGATAAAGCATGTTGGATGTGGTGGCATCCATCCTTTACGCAACAAGTATTTAGTAAATTCCTGGCTTTTCCAATAACGAATTACACGTCCACTTTCAGAAGAAATGTACTTCAAATCTCCGTAGATTCCATCTGAATGTGTCGCTACTAATTGTTGTTTTATTTGCGCCAAGATTTCTTGATCAGCGAAGTAATCATCTGAATGCAGAAATCCAATGATTGAACCAGATGCTCGTTCAACTCCTTTGTTTAACGCGTCATATATGCCTTTATCTTTCTCAGATTTCCAATGTACACGTTCGTCCTCAATGGAGCTCAACCATTCTTTCGTTCCATCGGTCGAGGCGCCATCCACAACAATCCATTCCCAGTCTATGAAACTTTGACTCGATAGTGACTCCCATGCCTGCTTTATGGTCGGCAATGAGTTATAGGCTGCTGTGATAATGGAAAAGGTAGTCATTCTTGTATTTCCGTATTAACTTGAGATTTATTTGTTAAATCCCTGGATTCTACAACGATGTTCTCCATCACTAACATGTCCATATTGGTCCGAAGAAAACAATTTATGGCTTCAATTGGTGCATTTACAATTGGTTCATTTTCATTGAATGATGTGTTCAATAGAATCGGAACACCGGTTTCCTTGAAAAAGACACTAATTAGTTCATGATAACGTTTGGAATTTGCTTTATCCACGGTTTGCAATCTTCCTGATCCATCGGCGTGGGTGACGGCTGGAATTTCGGCTTGTTTTTCCTTTCGAATGGGGAGAACTTTTTCCATAAACGGAACAGGTTCATCCAATTCAAACCAATTTTTAACCTCTTCTTTGAGAATACTTGGTGCAAATGGACGAAAACTTTCCCTGCGTTTGATTTTTAAATTTAATATTTCTTTGGCATCCTCACGTCTCGGATCAGCGATAATTGAACGTCCACCAAGGGCTCTTGGTCCAAACTCTGCTCGACCATTGAACCAACCAACTACTCCCCCATTTGTTAAGCATTTTACAATTTCTGGATAAAGCTCGGCGTCTTCCATTTCACGATAAGATAAATTCAAACGATCGCATTCCGACTTTATGAATTCATTGCTGAATTTACTTCCGGTATTTGCGTTGAAAACCGGTTCGCACCTTGTCTGATTTGCAAGCATGTGCTCAACCCAATAAGCACTTCCCATGGAAATTCCAGCGTCATGTCCTGCGCTCGGTATATACACTTCTTTAAATGGCGTGTTTCTTGTTATTTTTCCATTAGCCACACTATTTTGAGCAACTCCACCGGCAATACACACTTTGGTTAATCCTGTTATTTTGTGCAAATACGTTAAAACATGGAAAATAATTTCTTCCGTATACCTTTGCACGGATGCCGCTAAATCTTTGTGATACCGTGTTAATTCTTCATCTTTAACACGAACCTTTCCAAATCTAGCTTCCATTTTTTCATTGAATAGCGAATGAACCAACGGCATGAAATCCTCCGAATAATATACATATCCTTTATGCGGTGATTGAAAATAAGACAAATTCAAACGAAACAACCCGTCTGGAATAAGTTGAACTACATCGCGAAGTAAATCCACATATTTTGGTTCACCGTATGGAGCAAGGCCCATCACCTTGTATTCATCACCGTAATATGGGAAACCTAACAATTGGGTCATTGCCGTGTAAAAAACGCCAACGGAATGAGGGAAGTCAATGTCTTCCAAGACCTCAATATTCGTTCCTTTTCCGCGTGCCAACATCGTCGTCGTAAAATCTCCTGCTCCGTCGATGGATAAAATCGCAGCTTCTTCAAAGGGTGATGGATAAAACGCCGATGCCAAGTGACTTCGGTGGTGCTCCACGTTTTTAATTTTAGCTTCTAGATCTGTTAAGGATAATGTAGCGTCTACTTTTTGCAATTCGGCCGCAATGCTCCCTATTTTTTTTGCGTTAGACAAGCGATTCACGGCGTATTTTAAAACGTGGATCGGTGACTGCATGATAAATGCAAGTTTCTTTTTGAACTTCGCCTTCGGGTCGCGTCCAATGCAGATGTAATTGACATCTTTCAGTGATACACCGGCTTCCTTTAAGCAAAACTCAATCGCTTGAACAGGAAAACCTGCCCAGTGTTTTGTGCGTGTAAATCGTTCTTCCTCTGTCGCGGCAATTAATTTACCGTTGACTAAAATGGCTGCTGAGGCATCAGCGTGGTAGGCGTTTATTCCCAGTATGATCATGTTAATGTGCTAATTATTCAATGTGCTAATTATTCAATGTGCTAATGTGCTAATGATTCAATGTGCTAATGTGCTAATGGTTTGAAATTTGGTATAAAGATCTCAAACTGATTCATCGTCGAACTATAATATACTGATAAACATTTTATTATATTCCTGAAGTAAATCTTCTTGGGTTTCAAATATTCTTTTTTGTGCAAAAACATATGCTCCTTTACTCCAGTTTTGGTATTCTTCGTTGTTCATGGAGACAAGCGCTTGAATGACCTTTGAAAGTTCGTTGTGATCGACATCCCAACCTGCTTGAAAATTCGTTAAGGACCTCCAAGGAGTGTGCTTTGAAATGATTACAGGACGAGCCTTAGTGAAACTTTCAACGATGGCATGTCCGTAGTTTTCGCCCTCACTCGGTAGCAATAAGGCATGGGCCGCTTCAAGCTTTGCTGGAACTTCTTCTGACTTACAAACTCCTTGATAACGAACGACAATGTTTTTTGGTAACTGTTTAATAAGCTGCTCGCATTGATTCCAATACTCGAAATCATAACACGTTCCATATAAATCGAGTTCGACGGTTTCTTGCAAATCCTTTAATGCTTTTAGTCCATGCATGGTGCCTTTCTCTGGTGCGATGCGTCCAATGGAAACGAGTTTAACACTCCCCTGCTTTTTTGTGATTTCTTTTATAGTATTTTTTTCCTGTCGTGCAACATTGGCTAAAACGGAAATCTTAACGCGTTTACCAATAACATTCTTAATATCCATTGCTTCTTCTTCAGATGTCGCGTGAAAAAGTACGTTTGAATAGGCATTGATCCATCGCATAAAACTCAAAAAAAGTAACTTCTTAAATGATTTTACTGCTAATGCATGCGGACTCAACATTCCTCTTGCGGCAACGATTGTTTTTAAACCCAAATCATTACCAATTCCAACGGGCCATTGTGAAAATTTACGTGAATAAATTCCATTAACGTAAAGCACCTTTACTTGGATATCTTGAATTACAGCTTTCAATTTTCCTTTGGATAACTGATCTTCAGAAAAATAATATACCCATACATTTTCACCTTGCTTCAACCACTGATTAGGTGTAATTCCAAGGTATAATTCATTGCTGCAATAATCCGTATTGCGAGTCAAAATGTAAAAGTCTATTTCAGGTAAGGCAGCCACCAAATTGGATACTGAACTTACTGGGCCTCCGGAATTCGTTCCTGGCAAGTACCAGTCGATGGTAATGGCGATTTTTGATGCTAATTGATTTTGTAGGCTTGGCATTCTAATTTAGGAGCGATTGGTATATCTCGAAGTATTTATCTGAAATGGTTTTTGGATCAAATCTTTTGACATTTTCAAATCCTTCTTGGATGAGTTTTTCACGAAATTCGTTATCGGAAATGAGTTTTTGAAGTCCTTCACGCATGGATTGAACACTCATGGGGTCTACCAAAAGTGCTCCATCCCCAGCCACTTCCGGCATCGAAGAGCAATTGCTCGTAATGACCGCTCTCCCAATTGCTTGGGCTTCGATTATCGGCATTCCAAATCCCTCGAGCGTTGAACATAACATTAACACATCAGCTTGACGGTATTTTTGAATCAATTCTTCAAAGGAAAGACTGGAAGCAAGTTCAAAGGATTGACCTTCCAATAACTTCATTTCTTCCTCATTGAGTTTTGCAATTATGGATAAATGAACGTTCAATCCTTTCGTCGCCTCCAAAACGCGCGTTAAATTTTTATTCGGCGCCGAACCAAGGAGTAAGATCGTTGGGCATTCGACATTAAATGCTTTTTCATGGAGAGTAAATCGTGAATCAATAACCGTTGGTATCACATGAATTTTTCCTTTCCAAGTTGGAAAAAAACGCAAGACATCGTTCTTAGTTGCTTCGCTTACTGTTGTCACGGCATCCGCTTTTCGCATGGGTCCAGTAAGCCAAAAAAACTTAAAGATTGAATGCTTCATTCCCCTTGATTCGTGTAAAAAGCCAACATCGTGAATGGTTAAGACTTTTCTCTTCATACGTGGCACGCCCCAAATCAAAAAATGGGTATCCCCTGTGATATGGTAAACGTCTGCACTTGGTGATTTTCGAACTGCAAAAATACTGCGCAATCGTTTCAAAAATCCTTTTGAAAAATAAGGAGCATTCCACTGTTTTACCAATGCTTTTTTAGCCAAATTGTCGCCAATCGTATGAAAGTAGTTTTCGATCGAAAAATTACCGTAAGGTCTTGGTTTTCTATTAAGGAAGGTGACTTTCAAAGCGCTATTTTGCCCTGTTTTATTATTCATACATCACATTGAGTCCATTTCTGTCCATCCAATCTTCCAATGCGACGATTGACCACCATCGACTCCAAGAGATTTCTCCTTTCCCTGAAAGAAATTGATTCCATTCTGGTAAAAGACTTGGGCCTTCCATTCGCTTTGTAAAATTGACTATTCTCGTCTCGCAAAATCCACGCAGTTCATTTTTCATCCACTGTTCCCAAGGAAGTGTGAATCCTTTTTTCTGTCGATCATATACAGCTCTTGGAAGTTCCGTTTCAAAGGCAGAAATCAACAAATCCTTTGGACGTGAACCCAATTTCATTTTATCCGGAATCGCCAATGCGAAATCTACTAAATCTCCATCCATAAATGGAGCACGCAGTTCGAGTCCAACAGCCATGCTATACTGGTCACTATCACGCAGCAATACCGGTTGCATATAATATTCCCATTCTTGCAGGGAAAACAGTGCTTGTGAAAACGCACCTTTTTCCTTCGGAGGGAGAAGTGTTGGTTTATTTAAATGAAAATACTCTTCGATGCTACATTGGTCGAAAAGTATGCGTTGATAAGCATAGGCATTTCCTCCATATTTGGCTACGGCAGCTGCTATTTCCAACCCTTTTCGTTTTTCGAAAGAAAGGAATGATTGAAGCCTTGATCCGAGGCCAATCCAACTGCGTTTTTTCCAATCTGACATTTTTCTAAAGTAAGGATAACCTAAAAACCATTCGTCCCCTCCTATTCCTGATAAAGCCATTTTGAATCCTGCTGCTTGGGTATATTTAGACACGACATATGTATTTAATCCATCACCACTTGGGTGGTCTGTCGCTGCAAGTCCTTCGGACAATAGGTCAAGGAAATCATTCGGTTTCAGGTGAATTTCGTGGTGATTTGTCTGATACCTTTTAGCCACCTCTGATGCGATGTGATGTTCACTAAAATCAGATTCATCAAAAGAAACGGTGAAGGTGTTAAGGTCCGCACCCAGTTGTTGTCCTGCTATAGCTGTAATAATACTTGAATCAACTCCTCCAGAAAGGAATGAAGCAAAGGGGACATCGCTTACCAAACGCTTTTCTACGGCAGCTGTGACTTTATCCTTCACTTGTTTTAAGACATCTGTTCTGGATGTCATTTGTCCCGAATATGGATTCGCACGAACGAAATTTCCTTGTTCCAATATTTTTCCTTCTTTCAAGAGGGAATAACTACCCGGCTTAAATTCCTGGATGCCTTCTACAAGGGTTCCACCTGGTATGGTTTGCCAAAACAACCAATTACTAATTTGTTTGGTACTTACTTGATTTAAACTAGGAAACATTTGCATTAGCACACGAACTTCACTTGCAAAACCGAAGTACTTATCTGTTTGATGGAAATACAGTGGTTTTTTTCCAAAACGATCGCGTGCAAGCAATAGGGTTTGATCTTGTCTGTCATAAAATGCAAAAGCAAACATTCCTTCAAGATCGGACAATGCTTGATTTCCTTTTTGAATTAACAAAGCCATTAATACTTCCGTATCGCTGTTTGTTTTCCAAGGATAAGACAAGGTATTTTTTAACTGTTGAAAATTATAGATTTCCCCATTGAAAACGATCACATATCGTCCTGTGTGATCCTGAAATGGCTGATTTGATCTTTCATTCGTATCGATAATACTCAAACGGCTATGGTACAAGTCAATCCCCTGCTCACCCCAATGTGCTTGTGCATCCGGTCCACGGTGAGCCAACTGTGCCAAAATACTTGCATTCGCGAAGTTTTTTTGTTGGGTTGAATTATATCCTGCTATTCCGCACATGTTTTTTTCGTTGTTCGATTTTCGTTATCCGATCTCAGTTTTCCGATGTTTGTTCGGTTATCGGACATCCAAACCCTATTTCATCAAATTCAAATGGTTCAATTTCCGTTGATTTTCGGCAGAATCCAAAGTAAAACGTTTCCGTGTTAAATAAACCAAGAAACCGTATAGTAAAATTCCCTTAAAAAGGTGATTGATGGTTGTTTGCAACTCACAATCCGGTCGTACCGCATAGTTCAATAATGGCAGTAATAGTAAAACGTAGAAGGGTGAAACTTTTGTCCATCGTTCTACAAGTTTGAAAGTAAGGGAAAATATCAATCCTAATACGAATGCGAAGATATAAACGCCCGTTGCTCCGTAGGCTACATAACCATCAGCAAAAATACCGAGGCCCATTGAGGTACCCCCATTAATGCTATGTCCTGAAAATTCATTAAATATTTCTTTGTCCCCAGACTTAATTTTGTTCGGCGCTAAAATTCTCGGTAGTAATGCAGCTTCTAGGTATTTGTTAACATTGGTCATCCCTTGAAAATTCTTTCCTCGATCCATATTATCAACCGTACTTGCAAAAATCCACGCTTGATTTCCACGATTCAGCGTAGTTAATAGATTTGCGTCGCCTAAAAGATTTTCAGAACTTACATTTTCAGAACCTACTTCATAAACTGTTTCCAAACTTGCTTCCTTGGAACCTTGCCAGACTTCTTCGCGGTATTTGTACTTAACGGCTTGAATAACAAGTAATAATAAAATCGCAACACCCCCACCCAATAAAATTTGTGTAATACTGGGTTTGTTCACATAAACATAATAAAGCCCAAAGAAGATAACCCACATAATAGCATCGTGATAAGCTCCAAAAATAAAGCCTAGTGCAAGCTCAAAAAGAAGAATTGAAACTGGCCAGATAATGTACCTTTTCAAATTAATACCCATAAGTGCAAACGCACCAACAAATCGAATTAGACCAAATAAATAAATGATGAATGCGATTTCGCCACTTACAAATAATGATGCGATTTTCAATAACAATCCAATCAAAGTGATTTTCTTTAGAAAACCCTCATTTACAATGGACAATTTATGAATATCATTGAATTTTATCTTGAAACAAGTTGTTCGAATACTATACATACCAACAAGAAAAAAAAGAAAACCAGGAATACTCAATGAGAAATAAAGATCGGGTTTAATTTTCATTGGATAAGATACCAACGTTTGATCTAAACTATAGGTAATTGCTGGAGATATTAAATAATTAATTGCATATAGAAACAAAGCGAATTCTCTAAAAACAAAAATTTCTCTGGATTTCAAGATCAATCTCAAAAATAAATATAGAATCAACGCTTCGGAAATTGCCACATTTCCCTGAACACCAAAAAGGTATGATATAAATGCAATGAAAATGGATAATGCTAAAATCATTTTAAGTCCATTTTTTTTAGTAATTCCCTCATTATTGCAGCATAAGAAAATCCACCTGATTTTGTTTGATTCATTCCATTTAATGACCTTTTTTGTAATTCAGTCATATTACTTAACGCACGTTTAACAACGCCTAAGATATCTTTTTTATTCTGATAAAAAAGAACGGAATCTTCACTAAAAAAAGACCTTGTTTCCTGATTTTCCTCAGTCAATAAAGCAGTTCCACACGCAGGAATCTCAAATGTTCTAGTGGTATGTTTTTCTGGTATCCATTTAGATAATAATCCTAATCCGATTTTCGATTCACCAATTAATTTTGAATAGTTCAATCCAGAAATATGATGTCCAAAATAAAACAAGTTTCCGTTTCCTTTATTTCTCGATGCAAAACGCCTCCATTTAATACCTGCCAGGGCAACTGACACGCCTGAATTGATGAGTTCTTGGATGATTTCTGAACGTTCCCTTTCAAAATGTCCAATAAAACATACGTCATATAATTTAGCCTGAAAATCAACCAAAGGTTTATGAATGTTTTCATCATAACCTTGGGTGCAATAAATGACTTCTTTGGCTCCCTTCTCTTTATAAATGTCCAACTCAAATGACTTTGTTGTTACACAGAAATCATACAAGCCTAACCCCGCCTCAAACAAATTTGATTGGTGAAATAAAAATGCTGGATCAGGAGTAAAATGAACCAAGGTTTTTGCTCTTTGACGTAAGTAATCTAATGTCCCGGGAGAAATAAACACTCCTTTATCAATCCAAATAAGGTCATAGTTTTTTTCTTGCTTAACTTTTTGAAGAATACTCTGATTAATTTTTTTGATAAGAGGTCCAACTTTATAACGCCATCCAATTGATCGAAACGGTTTCCAAACTGATGCTATTAATGGAGTGATATTCACAAGATCAATTTGCTGATTCAAAATTTCAGACATTATTTCATACCTCATTCTAGAGGTCGACCCTTCTTCACATTGGCCAATGTACAGTGTTTTCATTTCAATAAGGCATCTACTTTTAAAACGTATTTATTTATTGAGAAAAATTGCTGTGCCCTTAATCGCGCCTTCAAAAGTAATTCAGGTGAGAAATTCAAATATTGAATATAATCCATCAATTTTACATAGTCATTTGAATCAACCAAATATGGATATTCCACTATATTGCCAATTTCTCCTATTCCTCCATGATTAAAACCAATGATCGGCACACCAAAATCGAGGGCTTCAAAGAAAATCCTACCTAGAGGTTCCATTTCATTCAGATGTAACAACAAATCAACACTTTGATAAATTTCTGTTTTGTTTTGAATAAAGCCATGAAAAATTATTCGAGAATCGGATTCAAGTTTATTTTTAATCACTTGAGGGAGATTGGAATCCATGTGGCCAAATAAATGAAAACGTACATCTGGATTACCCAGTTTTAATAATTCAATGAGGTGATGAATGCCCTTTGAGTTTGTCACCCTTCCAACAATACCTACATTTACTTTTGATGTTTTATTTAATTGAAATACTTCCAGACGCTCAAAATGGAAGCCATCGTGAATGACTTCGCACCATTTATTTAAGTTTTTTGCTAAAAAATTAGAAACTACAATGAGCTTCATGTTCGAAGAAACATGGTAATGATTCAATCTCTGACAATCTTCCAGTATTCGAACGTGTATAATAAATGAAGACTTTTTAAAAATGCGTGCAAGTAAATTAAGGTATCTAAAATGTCCAGCTTCATTGCAATAAATTATCGCCGGTTTTTTTAATAGAATAAAAAATACTTGTAAGTATAAGTACACGACCTTTTTGAACCCAATTGATCTAACTTTTCTTTGAGTTAATTTTTCTTGAAATAAACTTACTTTCGGCACAAAAAAATAGTCAAAATCAAGTTCACTATTAATGATATAGTCGAAAAGCACATTTTCGCTACCGTAGAGATTTCCTGATGGACTTATTAAAATCCTCAATTTTTAAATTTAATGTTTGAAGCGATTTTTTTGAATGGAATCTCTACATAATTATTTATCAAATAACTGATCCAAATAACAACCGAGGATATCAAAATAAACGAAGAAAATCTAAATACATAATTATCAGAAATTTTCAGGCACACATTTATGAGTAAAAAACCAATTATAGTATGGAATAAATACAATGAATATGAAATCTTACCTAAAAATCTAAGTGAATTTAATTTTAGTTCTTTATTAATATTCAAAACCATCGTCACCAATGTTCCCACAATAAAAGTTGTTATATCTAGCGTGTAAAAAATCATAGTTAATACAATTCCTAATGAAATAACATAGTCTCGTATTGTAAGAACTTTATGATCGAATTGTGCTTTCATGATACCCAATAAGAAAATAGGAAACCATTTAAATAATTCGACTTCAGGTAATTGATTACTTAATATAATGCAAGTGATTAAAAAGCAAATATTCGCGTAAACGCTGTACTTTTTTGAAAATAAAGGAAATAAAATAGCAAGTAAAAAATAAAATTGAAATTCAATAGCTAAGGTCCAATAGACGATGCTCAACCAATTGAAATGAGTAAAAGGAATCACATATCCTAAGTGAGAAATTATTTGATTGACAGTAAGTGTAATTTCATTTCCATTTCCATGCTCAAACAAACTGAACTTAATGAATGCAATAAAAATTATCAGCACTAAGGATAGAATATATGGTGGTTCAATTCGAATGATTCTTTTCAGGATAAATGCTGGCATATTTTTCAAACGATATTCCGATTTAAAAAGTGAATCAAAGAGAATAAATCCCGAAATAATGAAAAAAACTTGAACACCAAGTTTGCCATAATCAAAAACGTCCATTAAAAATTCAGACTTCAGGTAATTATTGGAAACACAAACGAAATGGAAAAGCATGACTGATAACGCGGAAAAGCCTCTTAATTCAGTGATCATCCTATTTTCCATTGCATAGTCTTAAGGATTTCATCAATTCGCTTGTAGCGTTTTCTGCCGTGTAATCATGTGAGAAATTCATTGAATCATTGAAAACAGGCAAGTGATTTTTCTCTGAAATCTCAATATTATTAAAATCAATGCATACGACTTTGGTATTTTCTAATGATTGAAATTCATAACATCCGATCATTTCCTTCGGGAACCAAACGTCTAAGCCAACTCTGAGGTATTCAAAAAGCTTATTAGGTTGAGCGTAAATTTGATTTTGGGTTTTACATTTATACAGGATCAATCCAATTTTATTAGATTGGAGCAAATGCGGCAAATCGCTATTCTTGACCTCTCCTAACAAGGTAATATTTGTGTAGTTGTTCCTATGAATAAAGTCTAAAAAATACTGAGGAATTCGATTTGAAACAATTTCAAGTGTAGCTTCCGGTCTTGAACCAATATATATGCACATTTCTTTTACGTAGGTGTCCTCAAAATTAATTGGACCTACATATATAAATCGGAGGCAATTTTTTCCTGTTGGCACTTGAATTGTTTCACTTTTTACCTTGTTCCAGTCAGACATTGGATAATTTGGCATCACCCTCAAAATTTGATCGTTTTTTATATTACAATCGTTTGCAAAAAATGCTAATCTCTCCTTATTGGTGTGTGAAATCCATTTAAAACTATCGTACATTTTTTTTTCTACGGAATGTGAAAGGCGCTCTATGAACATTCCTGTTGCATATTCATCCTTTGTTGTGTACTCATGGTAATGGACAAAAAGTTCTTTCTGTTTAAAAATCCATTTGTACATTAAACATGGTAAAGCAGAAATACTTTCGAAGTATATAATTTTTTTTGGCCTTTTAAGAAGAAGAAATGTAAAACATTTAATGTAAAATAATAGGTATCCAGCGAAAAGTCGCACAAATCTATTTTGATAACCGATAAACGTATCAGACCAATGAATCTCAGAATTTTCGATTGAGAAATCGCGACCACTTTTAGATGAAACAGTACTAAAAACCGAAAGTTTTACATTTTCTTTCTTTGCAAATATTTTAAGTAAATTTTGAATGGGTGGATACCCATCCAAAGGCCTAAAATGTATGATTACGATATGATTTTTTTGTTCAATCAATTTTAGACAATGAAGTGCGAAAAAAAATAATGAAAACTCACTTTTTGATTTTATTTATTTTTCATTTACCTTAACGAAGTGTCCGTAATTAGATGATATATCACACCTAATCATAAGCGTTAATTCGTCATTTGGATTTGTGTTTTTTCTTTGTAAATAATTTAATTGCATCCGACGTCCAACAGTATTTTTTTGCAATTCAAGGAATAGGTATGCTCTTCAGCAAATTCCTTTCTGTTTTTTTTTAATTCAGCATTATTTAAATTGGTAAGATTCGAAAATAAAAGGGTCTCATCCATCTTTTCATTAATGGTCATTTCTAAAAGATCCTTTCTTCCTGAATAGTAGGAAAAATAGGTTGAATAAATAACCTTCCCAGTAGACAAGAACTCAAGAATCTTATGACTATTCGAGCCACTACTTTGACCATTAATAGGATCGTAACAAATTAGAAAGGCGTCCATTTGATGAAGCTCAAAAGCTAAATCTTTTTTTGTTAATACTCCATGAAAAACAGTGTTACTTAGGTTTTTGATTTTTTCTAAATAACCGTGATTTTCCAAATTTCTTGAAGAACCGATATTACTTAATTCTTCCAAATGCGAGCCGTAAAAATGAAATGTAATAGTGGGATTCATTTTTATTATTCGAAATAATTTTGGGTAATCGATATCATTAAAAAGGAAATTACCAGAAAGACCAACATTAATTCCTTCGTATTTTTTTGATAGGTTTTCAGGAATATTAAGAAACTCTTCACTCAAACCATGGTTGATTAATAGTTGAGGAATACTTGGCAAAACACTTTTAAATAAGTCTAAAATATGCTGAGATACACTTACTATGAGATTTGCATTCTTTGCGGAAAGAAAATTTTGCTTCCCTTTTGGTTCATCTGCTGAAAAAAATATTTTTCTACAATTTAATCCATTTAAAGGGAAGTTATTTGATAAATCAAAACTTAAAATGATATCTGGCGTACCTGTTTTTCGTAAAACAAACCATCTTTGGATATATACTAATCGATTAAACAGCCAGGGAAGATGAAATTTTATATATGATGAAAAAAAGAATGTATGCGAAAGAACCCATAGATTTTCGTGTGCTGTTTTTTCAATTGAAAGATTAAACCAAGAACCTATTTTCATTTCCTTTGGCGGATTAATGAAGAAAACTTTATACCCTAACTTTGAGAGTTCTACTGCATAGTGATGCTTGGAAATAAACATCTTTCCCCATGTTTGAGGTGAAACAATTATAGCGGTTTTAATTCTATCTTTTTTAAAATTTATAGACACTGTAATAAAGTTTTAACTCATCCATCAATTTAAGACTCGAACCAAATGTTTCATGCGAGTTATAAGCAGCTTTTATGTAGTCATTAAATGACTCTTTTGTAAAGTTTAATTTTTTCAAAACGAAATCACTATCTTTTCTGAATAACTCAGCTGGATAAATTGGTTGATCAAGCTCAATCATCGCCTGCTTTTTGTTCATTTGACCTGAAAAAATCAAATTAGATAAATGTGCCTTTCTCTTATCCACCCTGAACTTTGATGGTAAAATATATCCTTGATAAAATCGAGTAAATACCGATTCATAATGTTTACCACCATAGTCAACCCAATTGAGCTCTCTTTGTATTATTTCCTTTACCGCATTCTTATTGTAAGTAAGTAAATTCAGTGGTTTCCAAACTTCAAACTTTTTAGTTCGTGCATAAATCCTGCGCAGAATCGGATGAATTAATGGATATTTTTTTAGTTTTAATTTTCCGAATTTCTTTTGAATGGAAAGTAAATTGCTTGAACTTTTAAATGTCCAAGCCTTTGGTAAGGTGTATTCAGTTACCACATTATCTCCACTCCAAATATGCTTTATGTTCTTTTCAGTTGCTATTCTATTCACAACATTAGCGATTGCAATATCCGTCGCGGCCTCTATATCAATGACATTGGCTTTAAAATATGCCAATTGAATATCCTTAAATTCTGTCCAATCGATTACATACGTGAAGAGATCAAATCCTAATTTCTGGATGATATTTTGAATGTTTTTGACAGCCAACTCAGAGTTCCAACCGTTATCGAAATGCACGCAAAGCATGCGTAAACCTGCTTCTTTAGCCAAGTAAGCTAAATAAGTAGAGTCTACCCCACCACTTACCCCTAAAATACAATCATATTTTTTGCCTTTACCGTCGGCTTTTATTTGATTGATTATTTCTTGGTATCTGGTAATACCAGCTTCTCCTTTTATTAGGAGTTCTTTTTCTGCCTGTAAATACTCATAATAGTAATTACAAATTCCTTGTTCATCAAATGTTATATCTGGGTCTGCTATATTGTCCATAACAGATAAGCTACATTGTCGGTAATTTTGATCGTCTTTACTGAGTACCATTACGAATAAAAAAAATTACTAGGATAAGAAATCAAAACCGCATTGTGTGGCCTTTGATAGATAAAAATACTGCCTGCAGCCATCCCTGATGCCCCATTATTAGCAGCTTCTAAAAAGTCATCATTTTGACTAGCTCCTCCGGAAATAATCAATGGGATATTTACTTCCTTAACCATTTCTTTAAGAAAAACTTGATTGTAACCTGTGTAGGTGCCTTCTCGATTAATATCATTCAAAATGAGCTCACCAGCACCCATACTTTCGTAAAGTCTAGCCAATTCAGTGATGCTTTTGCTTGATTTGATGCTGCCATTTTTGAAATAGGCATTTGTTTTCCCGAAAATGTTTTTCTTAAAATCAATACATACTGAAACGGACTGAGCACCATATATTTCTCCAATCTGTTTGATAAGCGTAATATTTTCATTTAAAACGGTATTCAAAACTATCTTTTCAATTCCTAAATGAAATATTTTTTGAGCAATCTCTATATTTCTAACACCTCCGCCATATGCTACAGGCATAAAGGCTTCAGAAACAATTTCTTCAATTAATTGGTAATCTGGTTCCATATTTTGATTTGAGCAGTCAATATCTAAAATCATGAGCTCATCGACTTGCTTCTCATTGAAAATACGAACCGCGTTTATTGGATCACCTACATAACTCGGGTTTTTAAACTGCTTGGTCTTATACAAAGCACCTTTGTGTAGCAATAAGACCGGAATGATGCGTGGTTGGAGAGGCATTAGATTGTTACGAAATTTTTAAGGAGTTCCATTCCAAACTGATGACTCTTTTCTGGGTGAAATTGGAGTCCAAAGATGTTTTCATGTTGAATTCCGGAAACAAAGTCATGTCCATAATTTGTTATTCCAAGAACATCTTCATACTTATTGCAACTAACGTAATAGGAATGAACAAAATAATATCGTGGCTTGTCCGAGATACCTTGAAGTAATTTGGACGGATGTTTCCAGGAAACTTCATTCCAACCCATATGAGGGATTTTTAATGTAGCGTCTGGTAGATCAAATTTCTTTGTTTGCGCATCAACTAATCCTAAACCATTTACATTTCCTTCCTCACTAAAATTTGTAAGTAGTTGCATACCTAAGCAAATTCCAAGTATTGGTTTTTGTTTTATTATTGCATGCTCTTTAATAATAGTAGCAATTCCCGAATTTTCTAATTGCTGCATGCCATGAGAGAAATGACCTACACCAGGTAATATCAAACGATCCGCAGATTTTAAAACACTTAAATCATCGGTGATAATTGAATCATGTCCTAAAAAAGAAAGCATGTTCTTAATCGATTTAGGATTTCCTAGATTGTAATTTATGATGGATGTCAAATTTTTAAGTATTTTTTGCGGTATAATTCAAATCGATTTGACTCCAAATAACCATTGAATTTGGGCTCCAATTCATATCGATTACATTTAGATTGGTCTAAATCTTTGATTTTAATTGCGGGTAAACCACCTATGATACAATGACCATCTGGGAAGGATTTTGTAACTACTGCGCCAGCTCCAACAATAGTAAAATCTCCTAATGTAACACCAGGCATTATTTTACAACCAGCTCCTAGCCAACAATACTTGCCAATTTTAACCTTAGCCTCAATATGCTTTCTAGAATCATATACATCATGATTTGCACTCACTATTACCACGTTCGGTGCAATTTGTGTATAATCTCCTATTTCAATTCCTCCTATTCCTTGTATATAGCATCCACCCATAATTCCAGGATATGCATCTACCCCAACAAGGATATTCTCTGGACAAACAATCCTACTTGTATAATGCACTGGCCAATAAGCGTTTCTATTACCTCCGATGTTTAATACTTTTTGAATAAACCAAAAATCAAAATTTATTGAACATTGATAATTCCTTGTTTGATATATGAATTTAAAAAAAGGCAAGTATTTAACTAAGAACATTTTCGCGCTCCATATTGGATTTAAAAGTATGAATTTCAATTTTTTCATTGAGTTACTTCCATTTTACCTTATCGAAAATTAGGTGTCCGTTTGGACGATCATTCCAATTAGTACTAGTCACTATACTTGTAATTTCAAATAATGGGACATCCATTAAAAAATCATATGATAAGGATACACTATCTTGGGTAATGGCAATTTGACCGAAATAATTTCCGGAACTCAAATTATTATTTTCAATTGTGAATTGAATGTTGTTATTGCCGGGAAAAATCGGCTTCTGGAAATTTTGATCATTACTATTTAAAGTAGAAATTATTTCACCGTTAGAATTAAAAATAATTATCAGAACCTCAATACTTGATCTCGAAATTTTAGAAAATAGATCTAATCCAATAGTCACATCCTCACCACTTTTCAATTTAATAATATCAGAGGAATTTCCGTTTATCGATAATTTTCTGATTTCAATATTAAAATCCACATTTTTTCTTCGATAATATTTTAATTCATCCCTTTTTCGATCGAGTCTAATTGCGTTTAATTGATATTGTTTAACAGCATCAATCGTAGATATTAAATTTTGATGATTTCTTCCTGATTCTAGAATCAATGATTTATTCGTTAATTGAAGAATACTACCCATATTATGACTCACAAACAACACAGTTCTTCCCTCACCTTTGCTAACCTCACCCATCTTGCCTAAACACTTCTTCTGAAATTCGGCGTCTCCAACAGCCAAGACTTCATCCACAATGAGTATTTCACTTTCCAGGTGAGCAGCTACTGCAAAAGCCAACCGCACATACATGCCTGATGAATAGCGCTTTACTGGCGTGTCAATGTAGCGTTCCACGCCAGAAAAGTCAATGATTTCATCTAGCTTGCGGTCAATTTCTCGTTTTCGCATGCCCAAAATGGCTCCATTTAAGTAGATGTTTTCACGGCCTGTAAGTTCAGGATGAAAACCAGTACCTACCTCTAATAAGCTGGCTACGCGACCTTTGATGTTTATTCTACCTGTTGTTGGCGTAGTAACTCTCGATAAAATTTTTAGTAAGGTACTTTTTCCTGCACCATTTCGTCCAATGATTCCAACGGCATCACCTTGATTTATTTCGAAGTTGATATCACGTAAACTATAGACAATATCGCTTTCTCCACGGTTCGCACGATCATTCGTTTCACCAATTTTAAGGAATGGATCTTCTTGTTTTAATATCTTAGTCTTGAACCAACGTTCCATATCACGGGACATAGTTCCTGTGCCAATCTCTCCGAGACGGTAGATTTTGGAGAGGTTTTCGACTTTGATGGCTGTGTTGCTCATTTGTTTGTTTGCTAATGACCCAATTTGCTAATTGGGGCAAGTTCTCGAAATACTAAACTGTATCTACGAACGTTTTCTCAGTTTTATTAAATATTACCACACCAATGATAACTGAAACGATGGTTATAATCACTGAATAACCAAGTGTATTCATCGTTAATTCCCCCTCCCCTAAGAACCCATAACGAAAGGCCTCAATGATTCCTGTCATTGGATTCAGTTCGATGAGCCATTTATATTGTTCAGGAGCTGCGCTGAGAGGATAAATAACGGTGGTTGCATACATCATCAGCTGAACCCCAAAGGTGATTAAAAAAGCTAAGTCACGGTATTTTGTTGTCATTGCCGTAATGATAAGTCCAAGACCAAGGCCAAGTAATGCCATCAATAACACTAAAACTGGAAAAAGTAATATGTATACGTTCATATGAAAATCCGCTCCAGTTAATCCGTAATAGGCAATCATCATAAAAAACAAGATCATTTGAACTGCGAAACGTACAAGGTTACTCACCACAATACTCAGGGGCATAATTAAACGTGGGAAGTAAACTTTTCCGAAAATATTGGCATTGTCCCGAAATACCGTTGATGTTTTAGTTAAACAATCTGCAAAATAATTCCATGCTGTAATACCAGCCATGTAAAACAGAGGTTGTGGAAGTCCGTCCGTACTCAGACCAGCCAAATTACCAAAAATAAACGTGAAGATAATGGTGGTAAACAATGGTTGAATAAAAAACCAAAGTGGACCTAAAATGGTTTGTTTGTAAAAGGATACAAAATCTCTTTTCACCAAAAGCCAAAGTAAATCACGGTAACGCCAAACGTCTTTTAAGTGCAGTTCAAATAGGGAGTTTTGAGGCTCGATTACCAAATCCCATTCACGTGATACTGTTGTTTCGTCCTTTGTTTTTATATTTCTAATTATTATTTGATGTAAAATTTGTTTGAATTATTTTATTCTAACTTTGATAGTATAGGGATGAATATAAATTATCTTTGAATTCGATTTTTTGCTCTAAATCTGAAAAATACAATCACCAACACAAGCAAGTAAGCTGCTTCCAAAGACCAAAATAACATAGGAAACGTACTTAAGCGGTACATACGTAAGCAAATGGTATCTGCGTATTTCTTTCCGTTAAAAAATTTACTTAAAAAATAATACGGTTTTACAATTCCACCCCATTTATCCCAATTTGTGTAACGAACATCGTCGAATTTATAGCGTTTGTTAAACTCTTCGGGCATTTGATTTTTATAGTTATCATAATGCTTCGCTACTTCTTTTACTGAAGCCCAATCACCATTCTTTTCGCGGATAATCAACTTGAAAAGAGGATCAACAAAGACCCATTTCTGGAGGGTTTTAGAATAATATTCAATGATAATATGCCCGCCATAACCATATCCAAGGGTTTTCAATTGCCCGATGCGCACATCTAGCCCCTGCAATTGCAATGTTCTCGCCAAAACTTTGGAATAGCCACCACATGCTCCTGAACCATACATTAAGTCTATATCCACCGACTGAAAAACTGTTTGCTTCCAACTGTGTATTTCTTCGTCGCGAAAAAGTTCGTGCCTGCTTTGCATGATGTCATTGATGGAAACCATTGCCTCTTTGACGATACTTGTATCACTTTTGTTTTCGGCATGCATACGGGTCGTATGTCCAATATTTCGATAAAGGTTATTTTCGTGCTGCCATTCAATGAGGATGTAAACTAACAAGACGAAAAAGAACATATGGGCTAACTTCAGCCTTGGAGTTGATATACAGGCTTTTAGAAAAGCCCAGAGCTGCATTCGTTGTTCAATAAGGATTTTTCGGAGAGAATTCATGCGGCAAAATTACTTTTTTTAGACGTTTTGCCCTTCTAATTGGTTGCTAATTGGTTTCATTTTTTATTGGTTATATTTTGAATTGGGTGATGAATTATGTCTTATTGAATGTAAATTGGAAGAAACATAAGCGAATGCGATCTTTAACTTAATTGTTGCACGTACCAATCATAAGTTTGTTTAATTCCTTCCTCTAAATCTATTGTGGCTTTCCAACCCAAGTTATTCATCTTGGATACATCCATCCATTTGCGAGGTGTTCCATCTGGCTTTGAATCATCCCAAACAATTATACCCTTGTGATTAGTCACCGTTTGTATCATTTTCGCAAGATCTTTTATCGTAATGTCTGAACCAGTCCCAACATTATAAAGATTCTCTGGCAACTTATTTTGCACTGCAAAAATTACAGCTTGTGCAAGGTCGTCTACGTGTAAAAACTCACGCATGGGACTTCCGGAACCCCATAGCGTAACAGGAGCATGATGGTTGTCCTTTGCCTCGTGAAACTTACGAATCATCGCAGGCAATACATGTGAACTCATTAAATCAAAATTATCATTTGGACCATATAGGTTCGTTGGCATCAGGGAAACGAAATCCTTGTTAAATTCTTTTCGAATAGCTTCACATGCCTTCACGCCAGAGATTTTAGCAATCGCATACCATTCGTTTGTAGGCTCCAGTGACGCCGTAAGTAAATATTCTTCCTTCAAAGGTTGAGGTGCATTTTTAGGGTAAATACACGAACTACCTAAAAAGATGAATTTCTGAACATCATGGCGATGAGCAGCATCAATCAAATTGTTTTGAATCTGCATGTTTTCCATCAGGAAAGCATATGGATACGTGTCGTTTGCTAAGATCCCACCAACCTTCGCCGCTGCATCAATTACAACTTCTGGTTGTTCGGAAATAAAAAATGCCTCTACTGCAGCTTGATTTCTTAAATCGAGTTCCCTGGAAGTGTATCCAATGAGGTTTTCATACCCTGCATTTTCCAAGGCTCGCCAAACGGCAGAACCTACCATTCCGCGGTGTCCGGCTACGTATATTTTAGTTTCTTTTTTCAAGAACATATTTCAAATCGTGATCCATCATAATCTGCGCTAATTGCTCCAATGAAGTTTGTTGTGGATTCCAGCCCAAAAGTGTTTTCGCCTTCGATGGATTACCTAATAGTTGCTCAACTTCTGCGGGACGAAAATACTTAGGATCGACTTCAATCATTAGGTCACCGGTTACGGCATTAAATCCTTTTTCTTCTACTCCTTTTCCTTCCCAGCGAATTTTAATTTCCGCTTCGGCAAAAGCCAACTCAATAAAATGTCTTACTGTGTGCATTTTTCCCGTTGCAATGACAAAATCTTCAGGAGTTTCGTGCTGTAACATCAACCACATGCATTCTACATAATCTTTTGCATATCCCCAGTCACGTTGCGCGTCTAAGTTACCTATGTACAATTTTTTTTGAAGTCCGTGCTTTATCCGACTCGCAGCTAAGGTAATTTTTCGCGTGACGAATGTCTCTCCACGGCGTTCACTTTCGTGGTTAAAAAGAATTCCATTCACCGCAAACATTCCATAAGACTCACGGTAATTTTTTGTTATCCAAAATCCATATTGTTTTGCAACACCATAAGGTGATCTTGGATAAAAAGGAGTCGTCTCTGATTGAGGAACCTCCTGTACTTTTCCATACAATTCCGAGGTAGATGCCTGGTAAATGCGGCATGTCTTTTCCATTCCTAAAATACGAACAGCTTCCAAAATACGCAAAGGACCAACTGCATCTGATTCAGCTGTATATTCTGGCACTTCAAAGGAAACTTTCACATGGCTTTGAGCAGCAAGATTATAGATTTCAGTCGGTTTTACTTGTTGGATAATTCGGATCAATGATGAAGAATCTGTCATATCTCCATAATGCAGTTCCAAGCTTCGCTTTTGACGTGTGTCTTTCACCCATTCGTCAAAATAAAGGTGTTCAATTCTTCCCGTATTGAAATAGGACGAACGTCGAATCATCCCATGAACTTCGTATCCTTTTTCTAAAAGAAATTCTGCAAGATATGATCCGTCTTGTCCGTTGATTCCAGTGATAAGTGCAATTTTCATAAGGTTCAATAGTGCAGTTACTGCTGTTGTGTTGAATTTTCATGGCTTCGCCTCAGCTAGTCACAGCGACTAACCAAAAGAAGCACATAGCTTTTTGTAAATCAAGCCCGTAAGCTACATTTACAAACGTATTACAAAGGATTTCGGCACGTTAACCGAAAATCCAATTCCCATGTTTTTAATTTCTATAATTAAACGCATGGAATTTTGCAGTTGAACAGCACAAGCTTGCAGCCCTTTGAAAGGCCCACGAATAACCTCCACCATGTCTCCTGATTGTATATCTATTTGTGTCAATTCGTCCACATGAACTTCCTGTAACAAAATGCGTAAATTTTGAATTTCGTGCTCATGCACAAGAGCAGGTCGACCCATATGTTTTAAAATGCTGTTTACACCTTGAATGGTGTAGAGTAAGTTTAAATCTCGTTCCGAAACTTTAACAAATACGACTGAATTTATTAATGGTTTTTCAATTTTCTTTTTTCGATCACTCCACTGTCGAATTGCAGTAAATAAGGGCAAGTAATGCTCAATCCCCATTAAACTTAGTCGATTCGCGACTTTCTTTTCATTCAAGTGCTTCGTATACAAAACATACCAATTCTTTTCTGTAAGGGAAATCAGATGAGAAGAAGCGTGATGTTTTGAAATCAGCATATTAATCGGCGTTTACATGACAAATATACGTGTTTTTCGCCTATTTTACCCTAATTAATTCTTACATGTTTTTATTAAATCTTTAACGGACTAAAATGAAAGAACCGATTGATTTTATCCGGAACAGCAATAAATCTCCTTTATTTTCCGAACGTCTTCCACATTTACAACGTCTCTATCATTTCTTAATGGTATGCCGATCCCAGAACAAATTTATACAGGCTAGAATTACAATCAAACGAAATAATGAACTTCTTTGACATTGTTTATTTACTTATAAAAGATGAGCATTTTCGCTTACTTTACCCTATAAATGAATGAAAAGCTTCATAAAAGTTCTTTCTCTAAAAAATTAAATGTTTCATTGTTGCATTATTACAAGGAAAAAATCTATATTTCCGGGTAAAAACTTACTTTTGTAAAAAAATCATTCATGAAGCATCTTCTATTCACACTTTTTAGTTTAATTTCAATCATTGGGGTTTCGCAGGACTATAACAAATGTTCCATTGGTTTCAATATCGGCGGACACGATGGAATGCACAATTCAAATCACACTACTCATGTCTACCAATTTACTCACTACGAGTTAAATTCTCGGTACATGTTTAATAACCGTGTCGGGTTGAAATTTGATGCTGGTTTTGACCATTTCAATTTTGTGGACGGACACCCAGCAACAAATGCATTGCGGTTCTCCATTCAACCAACATTTAACTTAACAGATTTGCTACACATGAATGACTTCACTACTCGTTGGGGAATGTTACTTCACATGGGTGGTGGTTATGCCGCGATGTGGAATAAATCATTGATTTCCGGTCCGAAAGAATTGTTTAGTTCCAAAGAAGGTTCTGTTGACGAAATGCTACAAGGAATTATAGGACTTACGCCTCAATTTAAAGTGAATGAACGATTGAGTATAAATGGCGACATCTCTTTTATGGGAAACATTCGTCAAAATAATGGCTTTGATTTCGAAGCTGCACCTGTTCAAGGTGGTGGATTCTCTGGGTATTATGCAACTGCAACTATTGGTTTCAGTTACTATTTCGGGAAAGGGAAGACACACGCTGATTGGACGTACACGCCACGTTTGAGTCAAGCCGACTTAAACCGAATTTCAGCATTGGAAAAACAAGCAGCAGAAGCAGTAACAAAATTAGGTGACGATGATAAAGATGGTGTGATTAACGCAGTAGATCAAGAAGCGAACACACCAACTGGAAATATGGTCGATGTTACTGGGAAAACGATTGAACCAACGAAAGCCCCTGACTTAATGACCATCGATACCGACGGAGATGGTTTCGTAGATGGAAAAGACGAGTGTCCGACTGTTAAAGGTTCGCACAATGGTTGTCCTGAGGATCATTCTCCAGAAACAGATGCAAAAGCATTGATCGATTATGGAATTTACGATGTGATGTTTGTGACTGGTTCTTTTTACCTGAACCCAACGTACAATGGGATTTTAGATAAAGTTGTAAGCTATATGGCTGCTAATCCTGGTCAAAAAATTGCTGTCACAGGACATGCTGATGTTACCGGAGGAGATGAAGTGAACAATAAGCTTTCTGAAGCGCGCGTGAATACAGTGGTGGACTATTTAGTAAAAAAAGGTGCTGATAAAAGTAGATTAGCCATCTCTTACAAAGGAAAAAAGGAAACAAAGTACGCTGGAAACACATTGGAAATTGATGCGGCTAATCGCCGAGTGCAATTTTCAATTGCTCGTTGATCCAAAATAAAAAAAGTGAAAGGCGGTCAATAGATCGCCTTTTTTATGATTAAAAAAGAGAAGTTTCGATGAAAAAAATTCAAATGGTGGACCTCGTTTCTCAATATGAGAAAATCAAACCGTCCATTGATAAAGCAATTCAAGACGTTATTCAACATGCTCATTTCATCAATGGTCCATCCGTAACACGTTTTCAATCTGATTTACAAGATTACCTAGGCGTGAAGCATGTTATCCCGTGTGCGAACGGAACCGATGCATTGCAAATAGCGATGATGGCACTTGGTTTGAAACCGGGAGATGAAATTATCACTCCAAGTTTTACCTATATTGCCACAACCGAGGTAATTGCCCTTTTAGGATTAACACCGGTTTTTGTTGAAGTGGACCCACGAACGTTTTGTGTTGATCCCTCAGCAATCGAAGCTGCCATTACACCAAACACCAAAGCGATTGTTCCGGTTCACTTGTACGGACAAGCTGCGGATATGAATGCAATAATGGAAATCGCCAAGAAACATCAGTTATTTGTTATTGAAGATAATGCACAAGCAATTGGTTCAGATTACCATTTGTCCAACGGAAAGAAAGTAAAAACCGGTACCATTGGCGACATTGGTTGTACTTCTTTTTTCCCTTCGAAAAACCTTGGCTGTTACGGTGATGGTGGCGCATTGTGTACCAACAATGACGAACTTGCTCGAAAAATTAAGATGATTGCCAATCATGGCCAACAGCAAAAATACGTGCATGAAGTCATTGGATGTAATTCACGTCTCGACAGCATTCAAGCAGCGATTTTAGAAGTGAAATTACGCCAATTAGATAATTACGTTGATGCACGGCGTGAAGTAGCAGAACGCTATGACGAGGCTTTCGCAAGTATTCCAGGAGTTCAAATACCATTTCGTGCGGATGATTCCAAACATGTTTTTCATCAGTATACATTGGTTTTAGAAAACGCGAATCGAAATGCCTTACAGGAACATCTTTCCGAAAACGAAATTCCAAGTATGATTTATTACCCGATCCCCGCGCACAAACAAAAAATGTTCGCTGCATTTGGAAGTCATACGACCGAACTTCCAACAACGGATTGGTTAACTGAACGAGTGATTTCATTGCCCATTCATACCGAAATGGATGAGGAGCAACAGGAATTTATTATTGACACGGTGAAAATGTTTTTTGCAAGTAATAATTAAATATAACCGTAGGTGAAAGGGCATTCCCTTTCACCACAAACAAACCATTGAACAAAATCCCTGTTACCACCAACAACCATTGAACAAAATTCCATTTGCTAAAATACCCAAACAAAAAAAATAGTTACATGACAAACATCGCAGTAGTTGGAACCGGATATGTCGGTTTAGTCACGGGAACCTGTTTTGGAGAGACAGGAAACAATGTCATTTGCATTGATATCGATGCAAACAAGGTTGCAAAGATGCAAAACGGCGAGATTCCAATCTACGAACCGGAATTAGATGTGTTATTCGAACGCAACATCAAAGCAGGACGTTTGCGCTTTACAACAAATTTAGCAGAAGGAATTCAGGATGCCGAAATCATTTTTCTTGCCTTGCCAACACCCCCAGGGGAAGATGGTTCAGCAGATTTGTCTTACATTTTAGGTGTTGCAAGCGAATTAGGAAAAATCATGACTGGCTACAAAGTCATCGTGGACAAGAGTACAGTTCCAGTCGGAACAGCAGATAAAGTTGCTGCAACGATTTCAGAACATGCAACAGTAGAATTCGCTGTTGTGTCGAATCCGGAATTTTTGCGCGAAGGATTTGCCGTTAGTGATTTCATGAAACCTGACCGCGTTGTGATAGGTACTTCGGATGAACGAGCACGTAAAATCATGGAGAACTTATACAAACCATTCGTTCGTCAAGGAAATCCCATTTATTTTATGGATGAGAAATCCGCAGAATTAACGAAATACGCAGCAAATGCGTTTTTAGCCACAAAAATTACCTTCATGAATGAAATTGCAAATTTCTGTGAAATCGTTGGTGCGGATGTGGATAAGGTACGAATTGGAATTGGGTCGGATAATCGTATCGGAAAACGATTTTTATTCCCAGGTATTGGTTACGGTGGATCTTGCTTTCCAAAGGATGTTCAAGCCTTAGCGAAATCAGGGAAAGAGAACAATTACGACTTTAAGATTTTAAATGCCGTAATGAAGGTAAATCAAAACCAAAAAACATATTTGTTTCCTAAAATGAAGAATTTCTTCCGTGGAAACCTTTCCGGAAAGCACATCGCTGTATGGGGATTGGCTTTTAAACCAGACACGGATGATATCCGCGAAGCTCCTGCTTTGTATATGATTGAATCGTTGCTCGCTGCTGGTGCAACCGTGAGCGCTTATGACCCGGAAGCAATGCCAAACGTGAAACGATTAATGGGTGATAAAATCAACTTTGCATCTGACGAATACAGCGTATTAGATCAAGCCGATGCACTGCTCATTTGCACAGAATGGAGTATCTTTAGAAATCCTAACTTCAGCGAAATGAAAAACAAGTTGAAGGATGCGGTAATTTTTGATGGCAGAAATTTATTTGAAACGGACGAAATGAATGAAAAAGGATTTTATTATTCGAGCATTGGTCGTCAGTTAATTCAACAATAATATGAAACGCGTACTCATAACCGGTGCAGCCGGATTTTTAGGCTCACATTTATGTGATCGGTTTATCAAAGATGGCTACCATGTCATTGCGATGGATAATTTAATCACAGGTCGATTAAAAAACATCGAACATTTGTTTCCTTTGGAACAATTTGAATTTTACAACCACGATGTTTCAAAGTTTATTCATGTGCCTGGTGAATTGGATTACATTCTGCATTTTGCATCACCGGCAAGTCCAATTGATTATTTAAAGATTCCTATTCAAACCTTAAAAGTTGGATCTTTAGGAATTCACAACTGCCTTGGACTTGCAAAAGCAAAAAATGCACGATTAATCATCGCTTCAACATCCGAAGTTTACGGCGATCCAACGGTTCATCCACAAACAGAAGACTATTGGGGAAATGTGAATCCTGTTGGACCGCGTGGCGTATACGACGAGGCAAAACGTTTTCAAGAAGCAATTACCATGGCTTACCACAATTTTCATGGTGTTGAAACGCGTATTGTACGCATCTTCAATACCTATGGACCTCGCATGCGTCTAAACGACGGGCGTGTACTTCCCGCATTTATTGGACAAGCATTACGTGGAGAAGATTTGACCATTTTCGGTGATGGATCACAAACTCGTTCTTTTTGCTATGTTGATGATTTAGTAGAGGGAATCGTGCGATTATTAATGAGCGACTATCCATATCCTGTCAATGTTGGAAATCCATCAGAAATTTCGATTTCGCAATTCGCAGAGGAAATCATTGCGCTTACTGGTACAACGCAAAAGGTCATTTACAAGGACTTACCTGTTGATGATCCGAAGCAACGTCAGCCTGACATCACTAAAGCAAGAGAGATTCTTAATTGGGAACCAAAAATTGACCGAAGTGAAGGGCTAAAACGCACTTATGCCTATTTCCAAAGCCTATCTCAACAGGAATTAATGGAAACAGATCATTATAATTTTGATAAATACATTACGAAGTAAATGAAGTATTTCGCACACGAAACAGCAGTGATTGATGATGGATGTCAGATTGGCGAAGGAACCAAAATCTGGCATTTTTCACATATCATGCCTAACTGTCAAATTGGATTGTCTTGCAATATTGGACAAAACGTTGTGATCTCTCCAGAAGTGATTTTAGGTAACAACGTAAAGGTTCAGAATAACGTGTCCATTTACACCGGTGTTGTGTGTGAAGACGATGTTTTCCTTGGTCCTTCCATGGTTTTCACTAATGTAATTAATCCACGAAGTGCCGTGAATCGCCGAGACAGTTACCTGAAAACGGTCGTTAAAAAAGGTGCTAGTATTGGTGCAAATGCTACGATCGTTTGCGGGCACGATATCGGTCAATACGCTTTTATTGGTGCAGGCGCCGTTGTCACAAAACATGTTCCTGATTACGCCCTAGTGGTAGGAAATCCTGCCCGTCAAATTGGATGGATGTCAGAATATGGTCACCGTTTGAATTTTGATGAAAATGGATTGGCAATATGCCCGGAAAGCGAACAGAAATATCGATTGACAGGATCAGGGCATGCCTTGATTGTGCAAAAAGATAATGATGATAAAAAATAAATTGAATCGATTAGGGCATGCCCTAATCGTGCAAAACAAGATTAATAGCCAATATTTTTTCCAGAACCTCGTGGAAATGTATTAAAATTAAAATATGTCAAAAATTAAATTTGCCGTAATCGGCGCTGGACACATTGGGAAACGTCATGCGGAAATGATCCGACGTGATAAAGAAGGAGACTTAGTTGCACTAGTTGATCCACTAGGAAAAGAAGCGTGTCAAGCGCAAGAGTTCGATGTGCCGTTCTTTACAACCATGGACGAATTATTCGACAGCGGTTTGGAATTTGATGTGGTTAATGTCTGTACGCCAAACGGACTCCACGCAGAGCAGGCATTGTTAGCGCTGGAACATAAAAAACATGTTGTATGCGAAAAACCTATGGGCTTATCCAAAGAGAGTTGTGAGCGCATCATTTACAAATCACTACAGGTTTCCAAACAAGTGTTTTGCGTCATGCAGAATCGTTATTCCCCCCCTTCCGTTTGGATCAAAGATTTAATCGACAGAAAAGTACTTGGAGATATCTACATGGTACAGTTGAACTGTTATTGGAACCGCGATGAACGTTATTACAAAGCAGGTGGATGGAAAGGTACGGAAGACCTAGATGGAGGTACCTTATTCACCCAATTCAGTCACTTCATTGATATCATGTATTGGTTGTTCGGAGACATCGACAACATCCAAGGTAAGTTTGCAGATTTCAACCACAAAGACTACACTGACTTTGAAGATTCTGGTTTCGTGAGCTTCGATTTCATCAACGGCGGGATGGGATCACTGAACTACTCTACATCTGTAGCGAATCAAAACTTAGAGTCCTCCATGACCATTATCGGTAAAAACGGTTCTGTAAAAATTGGCGGACAATACATGAATGAAGTGGAAGTTTGTAACATCAAAGATTACGAAATGCCAACACTCGCTCCAACAAATCCCGGAAATGACTACGGTCCATACAAAGGATCCGCTGCAAATCACAATTACGTCATCACAAATGTCATTGATTGCTTAAACGGGCGCACTGCTCCTACTACAAATGCACTGGAAGGAATGAAAGTGGTGGAAATTATTGAAAGGATTTATAAGGTGAGGGATGTTAATGGGTTAATGTGCTAATGGGTTAATGGGTTAATTTGCTAATTTTCCAATGTGCTAATTAACTGATGTGATTCCGTTTCGGCGGAGAGAATACAAAAATGAAATACATGATTTACGAGAATTTAATAAAGAAAGAAGCTAAACTCGCACTTGTAGGATTAGGTTATGTTGGATTACCAATTGCGCTTGAATTCGCGAAACGCGTGAAAGTTGTTGGATTTGATATCAATCAAGCACGTGTGGATATGATGCGTCGTGGGGAGGATCCAAGTAGGGAGTTGGAATCCTCTGATTTTGAGAACCGTGACATCTCGTTTTCCGCAGATATCAACGACTTAAAGGATGTCAATTTCTTTATTGTAGCAGTTCCCACTCCGATTGATGAAACCAACCTTCCTGACCTCAAACCATTGCTAGGAGCGAGTCGCACAGTGGGAAAAGTTTTAAAGAAAGGTGATTATGTCGTTTTCGAATCAACCGTTTATCCTGGATGTACAGAAGAAGATTGTATTCCTATTTTAGAAGCAGAATCTGGCTTAAAATTCCCGGAAGATTTCAAGGTTGGTTATTCCCCTGAACGCATTAATCCAGGAGACAAGGAACATACGTTACAAAATGTGATTAAAATCGTTTCCGGTTGTGACGATGAATCCTTGGATCAAATTGCGAAAACATATGAATTAGTAGTAGCTGCAGGAGTTCACCGAGCAACGAGTATCAAAGTTGCAGAAGCAGCGAAAATTGTGGAGAATACACAGCGTGACGTCAACATATCTTTGGTAAACGAACTATCGATCATTTTTAACAAAATGGGCATCAATACCTTCGATGTTCTTGAAGCAGCAGGAACGAAATGGAATTTTTTGAAATTCTACCCAGGACTCGTTGGTGGACATTGTATCGGTGTAGACCCGTATTATTTGGTGCATAAAGCCATGCAACTTGGTTACCACTCAAAGGTGATAAATTCCGGTCGATACGTGAATGATTCCATGGGATTTTATATTGGTAAACAAACCGCTAAAAAAATCATTGCACAGGGAAAAATGATTCAAGAAGCCCATGTCCTAGTGATGGGTGCAACATTCAAAGAAAATGTCAGTGACATCCGAAATTCCAAGGTGATTGATGTTGTAAATGAATTAAAATCGTTTCAAATTAACGTCGATGTGATTGACCCTCATGCTGATTCATCCGAGATGGAACATGAATATGGTATTGGATTGGTTAAAGACATTCGGACGGATTACGATGCGATAATACTAGCCGTTAATCACCGAGAATATTGTCAATTCGACGAAACATATTTCAAAGGATTAATGAAGGATGGGAAAGGTGTTTTTGTTGATGTGAAAGGGATTTACCGAGGGAAAATAAATGATTTAACGTATTGGTCTCTGTAAAAAAAATTAAATGAAAAAAACAATCATCATTACCGGCGGAGCTGGATTCATTGGTTCACATGTCGTTCGACGATTTTTGACCAACTATCCGAATTACCTCATCGTGAATGTCGATAAATTAACCTACGCAGGAAATTTAGAGAACCTGAAGGATGTTGCACTACATCCCAATTACCGTTTTGAACGTTTAGACATTGTGGATGCAGATGCGATTCGTGCCATTTTTCAAAAATATGACGTAACAGATGTCATTCACCTTGCAGCAGAATCACACGTGGATCGATCTATCGAAGGACCAATGGACTTCGTCATGACGAATGTCGTTGGTACAGTAAACCTGTTACAAGCAGCCAAAGACGCATGGAAAGGATCGGACGGTCATGTTTTTCACCATGTATCTACAGATGAAGTGTACGGAAGCCTCGGCGATGAAGGTTTATTCACCGAACACACGCCATACGACCCTAGAAGTCCGTACTCTGCATCGAAAGCATCCTCGGATCATTTCGTAATGGCCTTCTACCATACTTATGGACTTCCGGTTAAAATGTCCAATTGTTCGAATAACTATGGAAGTCATCACTTCCCTGAAAAGTTGATTCCGTTAATGATTCATAATATCCAAAACAAAAAACCGCTTCCGATTTATGGAAAAGGTGATAATATCCGCGATTGGTTATGGGTGGAGGATCATGCGAGCGCAATTGATGCCATTTTCCACTCGGGAAGAATTGGAGAGTCGTACAACGTAGGCGGACTTAACGAATGGACGAACATCGAATTAGTTCGGTTTCTTTGTCAATTGATGGATGAAAAATTAGGAAGAAACAAAGGTGAATCGGAAGAACTAATTTCTTACGTGACTGACCGCGCCGGACACGACAAACGTTACGCAATTGATGCAACGAAATTAGAGGAAGAACTTGGATGGACCCCATCGATCACGTTTGAAGAGGGCCTTTCTAAAACAGTTGATTGGTACTTAGAAAATCAAGATTGGGTGCAGAAAGTAACCAGTGGTGCATATAAAGATTACTATGAAACAATGTATGGTGGGAAGTAATGTGCTAGTTGGTTAATTTGCTAATTTTTTAATGTGCTAATTTGCTAATTATTATGAGCTTTTTTAAAAATCTTTTTCGTTCAAAATCCAATACTGTATTTGATTTAAGTCAATTGGAGGTGGATATGCATAGTCATTTGATTCCTGGAATTGACGATGGGTCTCCTTCGATGGATCACACGATTGCTATGTTGGCGAAATTTGAGCAATTAGGATACCGAAAAGTGGTGACAACCCCACATATTTTAAATGATGTTCATCCCAATACGCCCAAAACCATTCTTGGTGGATTATCAGAGGTACAAGCGGAGATGAAACGCTTGGGGATGAAAATTGAAATTGAAGCCGCCGCAGAATATTATTGTGATGAATCTTTTCTTCCCATCATTGAACGCAATGAAATCTTAAGTTTCGGTTCAAACTTTGTATTAATGGAATTTGGATTTTTGAGTCCCTCCCAATATGAAGCGCAGGCCTTGTTTAACTTGCAAGTGGCTGGATATGTTCCGATTATTGCGCACTATGAACGCTATCCATACTATTTTGGTGATTTCAAGAAAGTGGATGCGTTACGCGAACGAAACATTCAAATCCAAGTCAACCTTAATTCCTTGACTGGACATTATGGTCCAGGGGTGAAAAAGATGGCTGAACAATTAATAAAAAACAAACAAGTTGATTTTCTTGGAACGGATTGTCACCGTATTGAGCACCTTACGCTTCTGGAAAATAATTTGAGCTTGTCTATTTTTAAAGACATCGAAGCACTGAATTTAAAAAACAATTTGTTGTGAATTTACATGTTCTTCGACATGCCAAAACAAATCAAAATAGTCCAACAGGCCGAGATTTCGACCGTGAATTACTCCCAAGAGGCTACGAGCAACTAATCGAATTACAAGCTGAAATAGCTGCTAAAACATTATCCATTTCGCGCATATTTTGCTCCTCGGCAAAGCGAACACGTCAAACATCGACTCAAATCGAAGAGCTCTTTCCGAACGCCACAATTTCCTTTCATGACGACTTGTACCTTGCTTCCAAATCAGTCATCTTAAACTTCATCACGCAGCTAAAAACGAGTGAAGAAATTCTTATCATCGGACATAATGAAGGACTTTCAGACCTTGTTTCATACCTTTCTGATACGGACATTCATCTAAAAACATGTGGATACGTCCAACTATCTTTTCCCTTTGAGCACTCTGGATATCTTTCAAGTGGAACAGGGAGTGTGGTTGAAACATTTCGAATTAACTAATTGACTCATGTACTAATGTTTCAATGTGCTAATGTGCTAATGTTTCAATGTGCTAATTTGCTAATTGAGCATTTGAAGAAATTAGCACACTGTCACATTCATTAATTAGCAAATTAGCACATTGTATTCAGTATATTTGTCAAATGCAAGAACTCCTACCTTTTCTTTCGGAGCGATTCGGAGCGGATCAGATTCAAACGATAGAACGAAATCATGAATCTTTCACCCTTATCACACTTTTGAACTCGAATGAATTAAGGGTATTGATGACCAATGGCTTATCGAATCATCGAATGAATGTGCATGAGAAACATGTTGGGGAGGAATTCGCTGAATTATTTGTTTTGCTTCCGAGTTATTGGAAATTAGATGAACCGGATAATCCTCGGATGAATTGGGTCTTTGATTGGTTATCAAAATTAAAGAAACATGTGATTGAAAAGGATACATGGATTGGAAACGGTCACACTTTTTCAACCGGAAAAGACATGGCATCCATTTCACCGACAATGTTGCAAAACCATTTCATCTTATCAGTTCCGTTAGAACTTGCAAAAGAATTAGCACCAATTGAAATGGCCGATAAAAGCGTGTATTTCCTTTCGTTAATTCCAATCTTTGCAGATGAAATGGACTACAAACAAGGAAAAGGAACCGCAAAATTATTTTCAAAATTTGCCTTGCAAAACATAACTGAAAAACTCGATGATTTTCGCTCAACTGTATTGAAAACACGCTGGAATTTCCTTGCCAAATGAATCAAAAGTCACTTCAAGCGCACATTGCGCTATTGTTGGTTAATGTACTTTATGGAGCAAGTCATGTTCTTGCGAAAGGCGTCATGCCCAATTACCTTACTCCAACCGTTTTCATTCTCTTTCGTGTAGTAGGTGCAACTGGACTATTTTGGCTTGTCCTCATGTTCACGAAACGTTCAAAAATAGAACGCAAAGATTTTCCATTATTAGCTTTATGTGGTCTTTTTGGTGTGGCAATCAACCAACTTTTCTTTTTCCACGGATTAAATCTTTCTTCAGCGTTTAATTCCGGCATCATTATGGCCTTGAATCCAATTATGGTTGTCATTTTATCCTTCTTCTTACTTAAGGAAAGGATAACCGCATTCAAATTAACAGGGATAACATTAGGAGCAACCGGAGCAATTCTCTTAACCCTAAAAGCAACTACCCAGTTTGGAGATTCTCGTTTGGGTGATATGTTCCTATTTTTGAATGCCCTTAGTTATGCTATCTACCTTGTTATCGCCAAACCACTCATGAAAAAATATAGTCCGATTCAAGTGATTACTTGGGTTTTTACATTTGGACTTCTTTTCGTGCTCCTCTTCCCCCCTACCTTGAGTGAATTAACCCTAACTGATTTCCAACGCATTCCAACCCAAATTTGGTGGAAAATTTGCTATGTTGTGATTGGCGTTACCTTTCTAACGTATTTACTTACCATCTTCGGATTAAAATACCTCAGTGCTACAATTTCTAGCGCCTACATTTACACACAACCAGTCATGGTACTTCTCTTTACATTTTTGTTTGCCATCATTGGTTGGTCTGAGGATTATCGAAGCACCATTACTTCAGAAAAGATTCTGTATATGTTCGTTATATTTACGGGAGTTTACCTGACATCTAAATCAACATCCAAAAAATGAAAAACATCCTTTTTTGCTTTTTTTTACTTGGTATATCCATTTCATGGGGACAAAAAAAAATCATCGATAATTCTTCCTATCTCGAATGGAAACGGTTGGAAAAACAACAATTCAGTAAAAACGATCGATGGATTACCTATGAAGTCAATCCGCTGATTGGAGATGGATACTTACATTGGTATGAAACATTAACAGGGAAACATGACTCACTCCTTCGCGGGAAAGATGCACAACTTGATCCAAACGGTCAATTCATTGCTTGGAAAGTGACACCTGGATTTGACACACTGCGCAAGTGCGAATTAAACAAAGTGGACAAAAAGAAATGGCCAAAAGACAGCCTATATATTTATTTGACGGCGAATGACTCCCTCATCAAAATACCAAAACTAAAGTCATTCAAAGTATCGGAAGATGCTTCCGTACTTGCTTATTTATCGGAAGTGAGTCCAAAATCAGCACCAGAAATCAAAAAGAACTGGTTGCAAAAACACGCTTTCGTAAAGGAGAAAAAACCGGTTGACAAACCCAAAAGCGATGGACACCAACTCACTTTATGGACAACTACAAATTCCTGGAATCAAGTGAATGTTACTAAATATTCCCTGCCGAAAAATGGAAAATACGTTGCGATTGTTACCCAACAAAAACTAAAGAACGATTCTTCACAAGTGCGCGTTTATGAGGTATCGACCAAACAATTAATCAAGGAATTCGATCGAAACACCAGCTGTGAAACACCTGTATGGAATGAAGACGGAACCCGTTTGGCTTTTTTCTCCAGCTTAGACACCAATAAAGTAAAGCAATTTGAGTTGATCGTATATGACCTAGCATTAAACAAAACATGGGTTCTCGGGGATACGCTCACACCAGATTTCGATACTTTAAAAGGAATTTCTGAAAATCGAACACCAATTTTTACGCGCGACAATCGCTTTTTATTCTTTGGGATCTGTGATCGTGTAAAACCGGAAGTAAAAGACACGCTTCTAGAATCAGAAAAAGTACACGTAGACATCTGGCATTATAAAGATTTAGAAATTCAAGCACAGCAATTGGTACAACTCAATCAAGAGAAAAAACGCAATGATTTGTGTGTTTTTCATTTTGCCAATGAGAACATTATTCCACTCAGTAACGACACTTTAAACGTTCGAATATCTGATCAGCAAATTGGAGATTATGTGCAAGGAACGAGTAATGAGTCCTATGCCATTCAACAACAATGGAAGTCTCCCGGATTTGAGGATGTTTATCGAGTTTCATTGCTGGATGGTTCCATACAACTATTAGCCAAAGGACTTTCTTTTCCGGGGAACCTTTCTCCTAAAGGAAAATTCTTTACTTATTTTCTTTCAGAAAAAAGTCAGTATATGTTGTTAGACATCGATGCTCAAACAAGCAAGGTAATCAACCCAAACAGAAAAAATATTACTTGGAATGAAGACCTCAATGGTCAACCGATGGAAGCAGGTCCTGAAGGATGGATTGGTTTCGACCGTACAGAAGATCACGTCTATTTTAAATCCCGATTTGACCTTTGGGATTATCAAATCAGTAAACAAACATTAACGTCCTTGTCAAATGATTGGGCTACAAAAAATAACGTTCGTTTAGACTTAGTAAAGTGGGAAACAGACAGTGTCTACATAGATCTGAATGATTGCTATGCAACAAGTTTTGAACTTTCGACTAAAAACGAAGGAGTCTATCTATTTGATCAAAGTAAAGAAAATGGACTCCGACAATTAATTCAAATCCCTGCAAGAATTTCATTGATAGAACGTTCTCCAAATAAAAGCCATTATTTTTTCAGATGGATGACCGTTTCACATTACCCAGAATTAGAACTTTGGAACGACCAATACCAACCACAAGCAGAGATATCCGTAACCAATCCGCAACAAAAGGAATATAATTGGGCAACAAGTGAAATCGTGAAATGGCGTGCATATGATGGTCAAAATCTAGAAGGAATTCTCTATAAACCTGCAGATTATGATGCAACAAAGAAATACCCACTTTTACTGTATTACTATGAATTAAATTCAGACAATTTGAATAACTATCAAAGTCCACGTCCGTCAGCAAGTATAATTAATCCAACTGAATACGCATCAGCGGGTTACCTCGTATTCATTCCAGATATTCGTTATGAAATTGGACATCCTGCCAAATCGGCATATAACTGCATTATGAGCGCAACCGATCACTTGATCAAAAATTTCCCGATTGATTCGTTGCACATGGGCTTGCAAGGACAAAGTTGGGGTGGTTATCAAACTGCACAACTCGTTACCATGACCAAAAGATATGCTGCCGCAATGGCTGGGGCTCCTGTTGGAAATATGATTTCTGCATATGGAGGGATTCGTTGGGGCTCTGGTTTAAACCGACAATTTCAGTATGAATCGACACAAAGTCGCATCGGTAAAACCATTTGGGAAGCACCAGAATTGTACATCGAAAACTCTCCGTTATTTCATTTAACCAACGTCACAACACCATTATTGATTATGTCCAATGACCGTGATGGAGCCGTACCATGGTATCAAGGACTCGAATTATATAATGGGATGAGACGCCTTGGAAAACCTTGTTGGTTGTTAAATTACAACGATGACGACCATAATTTAACGAAGACACCCTACAAATTCGACTTGAGCATCCGTATGCGACAGTTCTTTGATCATTACCTGCTCCAAAAACCAGCGCCAATATGGCTAAAAGAAGGAATTCCCGCAGTTGACAAAGGCCAGAAATTAGGATATGAAATTGAGTGATCTTAACCAATTTAAAACAAAATTGGTTCTTATTAAATGTCGTGTAATCGAAGTTTTCACACAATAAACTTCATTGAAGATCAAAAGATGTTGGAATGCTATTCATTCATTGCTGATGGCGGGGACTTTTTATAGTCATAGGTCACAGTAATTTCACTCGATACACTGCGCATTTCCTCTTGTTTAAGCCGTGCTTCTTCCTCCAAAATACGTATCCTTTCATTGTACATTCCTTCCAAATCAGGAGGCTCAATTCCCAATTCTTTTTCAATTTCAAATTGATACTTTGGACGCTGAGGACCACGAGAACGATATACATAAGCCAAGATAATTCCAACAATCATCCCGCTTAAATGTCCTTCCCAAGAAATCCGCTCTTTTGTAGGGAAAATACCCCAAATCATCGAACCATATAGAAAAACGATAAACAAAGACAAAGCTTGTAAGGGTAAATATTTTCGTAAAACACCAGAAGTAAATAAAAATGCCGCCAAACTATAAATGACTCCGCTCATTCCGATGTGATGTGCTCCGTTGTGCGCACCAAATATCCATAGTAAACAACCCGTTAAGAACCAACCAAACAAGAAAACTTTCAGTGCAATTTCCTTGTAAGAGTAAAACAACAAGGTGATTAATAAAAATGCTGGAACGGAGTTGTTTAAGATGTGCTTCGCATCCGAGTGTGCATGAATCCAAGGCATAAAAAAAATCCCCTTCAATCCAGAAAGTTCCGAAGGAACCACACCCAACTGATGAAAATCGTAAATAAAAAGAAAATCCGCCCAATAGAAAAGCCACATGATGACTAAAACCACCAAGGCTGGAGGAATAGCATTTCTCAAATGAGATTCAAAAGGTGCTTGACTTTGCATGATCCGATAATGTCAAAAGATATGCCTAGGATAAAAAACTGACAGACTGTCCTAAAAAAAATCGACTCCTGTTTTCGAACTTGGCGTATCTTTGTGACATGGACGAAATCAAAAATAAGGTAAAAGACAGCGGTCTCATTCAATTGGACTTGGCGGACTTTAAACCGCGCGTTTCTGTCGTTGGCATTGACTTAACTCCACAACTTTGGCAAGGTCTTGTGCTAAAGGAAAAGGATTTTCGTGCTTGGATCAAAGAAAACGATTGGAATGTCTATGAAAATAAGGCTGTTTTCATATTTTGTTCCGCGGATGCAATTGTACCCACATGGGCGTATATGCTAGTGGCATCAGCATTACACTCAGTTGCCTTCAAAGTTGTTGTTGGAAATCAATTCGATTTGGAGAAAATCCTCATCTCCGATGCGATTAATGCGATTGATTTGACCAAATTCCAGGATGGAAAAGTGATTGTGAAAGGGTGTAGCGATATTCCTGCGCCGGAATTCGCAATGGTCACCTTATTGGCTCACTTGCAAAATACTGTTCAGTCCATTATGTATGGAGAACCTTGTTCAACTGTTCCCATTTATAAACGAAAAAACGCATGAAAATAAAAGCCTGGTTAAATGCTGCACGGTTGAGAACGTTGCCCCTTTCTGTTTCGGGAATCATTGTTGGATCAGGATTGGCCGCAGTTTTGGATAAATGGGACGGACGCATTTTTGCACTCGCCATGTTAACCACCATCGGATTTCAAGTCATTTCCAATTTCGCGAACGATTTAGGAGATAGTCAAAAAGGAACCGACAATGAACACCGCGTTGGACCGAAACGAACCATTCAAGCTGGATTATTGACACAAGTCGAAATGAAACGAGGCATTTTTCTTGCGGGATTAATCTCTGCCTTTTCAGCAATTCTGCTCATTTTCATTAGCTCGAAAAACCTCACTTCACAATCCTTGTTTTTTTACTTGATCTTGGCGGGACTGTGTATTCTGGCAGCCATTACCTACACAGTAGGAAAAAATGCTTACGGTTACCGTGGACTTGGTGACGTAATGGTTTTTATTTTTTTTGGCTTGGTAAGCGTTTTGGGCGTTTTTCAATTGTATGGATTAAGCTTTGAGTGGTTGGCATTGTTTCCAGCCATCACCATAGGACTTTGGAGTACAGCGGTGTTAAATTTGAATAACCTGCGAGACATCGAAAACGATCGTAAATCGAAAAAAAATACACTCGTTGTTCAATTGGGTTTCAAAAAAGGAAAGTTCTACCATGCGTTTTTAATCATTACAGGCGCACTTACTTGGTGGACAACCGTCTTTTCACTTGCAGGAATATCCTATAACCCCTTTTTGTTACTTTCATTGATTCCTAGTGTTTTCTTGTTTATTCACCTGAAAAAAGTGTTTTTAACAAGCGTTCCAGCTAATCTTGATTCAGAACTGAAGAAGGTCGCATTATTGACTTTTTTCTCTTCCGTGATATTCGCTGTCATATTGAATTATTAAATTTATTTCTTGGAGATATTTGTCCTGTTTTGGTAGATTAATTTCCTTAAATTTGCATCACTTTTTAAAAGATAGAACATGAATATTTTGGTTTGCATCAGTAAAGCTCCAGATACCACTTCTAAAATTGCGTTTACAAATAACAATACGCAGTTTGATGAAAATGGAGTTCAATATATTGTTAATCCGTATGACGAATGGTATGCACTTGTGCGTGCATTAGAGTTGAAAGAGTCCATTGGCGGAAATGTCACCATCGTTACTGTTGGAACAACTGCCGATGAAGCAATTATCCGTAAAGCATTAGCGATTGGAGCAGATGAGGCTGTGCGTATTGACGCAGATCCAAAAGACGCCTATTTTGTAGCAATGCAAATTGCTTCATTTGCAAAAGCGAAAGGATTTGACCTAGTAATGACCGGAAAAGAAACGATTAATTACAATGGATCTCAAGTAGGTGGAATGATAGCGGAAGCAATGGATCTTCCCTTTATTTCGTTGGCAACAAAATTAGATGCTTCAGGTACAAAATTAACATTAGAGCGCGAAATCGTTGGTGGTGTTCAAGTTGTTGAAGTGGAAACACCAGCTGTTGTTTCATGTGCAAAAGGAATGGCGGAGCAACGTATTCCAAATATGAGAGGGATTATGGCCGCTCGCACAAAACCATTAACGATTATTCCGGCGGAGGAAGTAGCTGATTTAAGTAGCTACGTTTCTTACAATATGCCGAATGCAAAATCTTCAGTTAAAATGATTGATCCTTCCAATATGGATGAGCTTGTTGCTCTTCTACACAACGAAGCTAAAGTAATTTAAGAAAAGACTCATGGTACTCGTATATATCAACTCAACAACTGGATTATCCAAAGCAGCTTTGGAAACAGTAACTTACGGTAAAAAAATAGGTGGTGATGTGACAGTCGTTACCAACGGATCTGCATCAAGTGAGCAATTAGCTCAGTTAGGTCAATATGGCGCATCAAAAGTATTGGTTGATCGTTCGGTTGATGGAGAAGATCCACAACAATTGACGCGTTTAATTGCAGCAGTTGCAGATCAGATCGGAGCATCATCCGTTATTTTCTCGCACGATATCTATGGAAAAGCAGTCGCTCCTAGACTTTCTGTTCGAATGAAAGCAGGATTAGTCGCTGGCGCAATTGCAATTCCTGAATCAGACGGTTCTATTAAAGTAAATGTGTTTTCTGGAAAGGCCGTTGGATTTGTCAAAGTTGCAAGTGATAAACAAATTATTTCTCTCTTACCAAACAGCATTCAACCAGAGCAATCTGGAAATTCTTGCAGTGTAGAAGAAATCAGTGGACACGCTGGATCAAGTGCCATTCGTGTCTTAGAAACGAAAAAACCGGAAGGGAACATTCCATTGCCAGAGGCGGAATTAGTCGTTTCCGCTGGAAGAGGATTGAAAGGACCTGAAAACTGGGGAATGATCGAGGATTTAGCGCAAGCACTTGGAGCAGCAACAGCATGCTCAAGACCAGTAGCTGATATTGGTTGGAGACCTCATCATGAACACGTGGGTCAAACAGGTGTTGCTATTCGTCCAAATTTATACATCGCAGCTGGAATTTCTGGTGCCATTCAACATTTGGCAGGAGTGAATGGTTCCAAGGTAATTGTAGTGATTAATACGGACAAGGAAGCACCATTTTTCAAAGCAGCAGATTACGGTGTTATCGGTGATGCTTTCGAGGTGATTCCAAGATTGACTGAAGCCGTTAAACGATTCAAAGCTACTCAACATTAATACGTATCTTCGTTAGAAATAAATCGTATGCAAAAGGTTAAGTTGGAAATTACTGGAATCGCTTATAGTCAAACTCAGTCTGGTTCTTACGTTCTTACCCTTCTTGAGGTGGCAGGTAAACGAAAACTACCAATTGTCATTGGTGGATTCGAAGCACAAGCCATCGCTGTAGAATTGGAAAAAATGGTTCCCTCAAGGCCATTAACTCATGATTTATTCAAGTCTTTTTGCAAATCTTTTGGGGTAGAAGTAAAAGAAATTCTCATTTACAAGTTCCATGAAGGCGTATTTTATTCCAAATTAATTTGCGAAAAAGATGGACAGCAAACTGAAATCGACAGCCGTACTTCTGACGCAATTGCAATTGGTGTGCGATTTAATGCCCCAATTTTTACCTTAGGTAAAATTTTAGATGAAGTTGGTGGAGCGGAAAATACGACCGATGATTCTTTCGATTTTGAGGAAGATGAGGAAGATGATCACGCTTTTTCAGCTGAGGGAAATGAGTGGAAGGATGTTAATTTGGAGGAACTTTCTAAACAATTGACAGAAGCGATTGAGAACGAAGATTATGAACTAGCCTCCAAAATACGTGATGAAATCAAACAGCGCAGTTAATTCCTCATTAGCGACCATTAAATATAAATTAACGGCAATGAGCTTTTTACAGTTCTTTGTCTGGGGAGCATGGTTAACAACAATTGGTACGTATTGTACGGTTGGAAAAGGCTGGACATTCGGTCAATTTGGTGCAATTTTCTCCACGCTAGCTTTATCATCCATTTTAATGCCTTCGATAATTGGTATTATCGCCGATAAATGGATGCGCGCGGAAAGACTCTACGGAATACTCCACCTTTGTTATGGCTTCATTTTATTAATGATCCCTCAACTAGATTTTCTCAAACAAAACATTCCATTTTTTAGCTCAATGCCAGAATACGATGTGCTTTACTGGCTTATCTTCGCTGGAATGATTTGCTACATGCCAACCATCTCTTTGTCGAATTCAGTTTCATACCGGATATTAACCATGTTTAATGGAAATGTTGTGAAGGATTTTCCTCCAATTCGCGTTTGGGGTACAATTGGATTTATCGCTGCAATGTGGACTACCAACTTGACAGGCAGCAAGGATAATTCCATGCAATTTGTTATTGCCGGAGTAACTGCGATCTTATTAGGAATTTATTCATTTACACTTCCTGCGTGCGCACCGGAAGATAAACCTACCGAGCGCAAATCATTCTTTTCCATGCTTGGACTCGATGCTTTTCGCTTATTTGCAAGTTATAAGATGGCCCTCTTTTTTGTGTTTTCCATGCTTCTAGGCGCCGCGTTACAATTATCAAATATGTATGGTGATGCATTCTTAAGTGGATTTCCGAAAGGATCAGTCGTAGAAAAATACTCAACGATTATTTACTCAATATCACAGTTTTCTGAAACGATCTTCATTCTAACAATTCCTTTTTTCCTCAAGCGTTTCGGCATGAAAAAGGTGATGTTGTTCGCATTATTCGCTTGGGTGCTACGTTATGGTTTCTTTGCGTTCGGTATGATTCCTATGGGTAGCATATTCATCGTGCTTTCTTGCATCGTTTACGGAATGGCTTTTGATTTTTTCCTCATTTCGGGTTCTATGTACATTGAAACTACATCCGAGCCGAGGTTACGCTCTAGCGCTCAAGGACTTTTCATTATGATGACGAATGGTTTCGGTGCATACTTCGGAACGATCATCAGTAGTTGGGTCATTGACCGTTATTTTACGTTTTCAGATGGTAGTACAAATTGGCATTTTACCTGGGTGACCTTTGCCTTGTATTGTTTGGTCGTCGCTATTTTATTTGGCTTTCTATTCAAACATGAACATCGCCCAGAGGAAATAGATTCCCTGAACCACTAAGAAACAAACTTATACCCTACTCCACGAATCGAGAAAAAATGCCGTGGGTTTTTCGGGTCCTTTTCAAACACTCTTCTAAAGACTAAAATGTAGTTGTCAATTGTACGCGTGGTAGGAAATTGATCTGTCCCCCAAACTCTATCAAGAATTTCACTTCTCGAAATTACTTTCCCTTCTTTTTCATGAAATAAAGTCAACAACTCAATTTCTCGTTTGGAAAATTGATGAACTTCTACACCATTCTTTCCTTGCACACTAAATGTAGTGAAATCGATTCGGAAATCGCCAACCCTCATATATTCTTGGTTGTCAGCACTTAAAAGTCCATGGGTAAGAATCTGCACTTTCAACAAGAATTCTTCTAAGTCAAAAGGCTTCGATAAATAATCATTTGCTCCTAACTTTAAGCCGGTGACGCGATCCGCTGTCGTACCCTTTGCTGATAAAAATAATATTGGAGTAGCTGCATGTTTCCGCACCTCACGACAAATGTCAAAGCCATTAACATTCGGCAACATAACATCCAAAATAATCAAGTCAAAATGGAAAGGTTTAGATAATAAATCGAACGCTTTTTGCCCATCAGTAAAACAGTGAACATGGTAACCTTCCATTTCAAGATTCAGCGAAATAAGTTCAATTAAACTTTGTTCATCTTCGACCAAACAAACGCGCAACATACCTTTGAAAATTAATAAAAAGTTCTATTTTTGGGGTGAAATTACAACAAACTATTAAACCATGAAAAAATTAGTACAATCCTCATTGGTGTTGGTGTTAATGGTGAGTTCGAATTTATTCGGACAATCCTTTATGACTTCTACCAATCCAATTGAATTCTCCAAAAACATTCCCGTTCGAAGCGTTGATGCACCAGATAGGGCAAAATTAGCTGAAGAAGATGCTTCGCGAGACCGCCAAGGTTTACTTTACCGTATTGGAGTAGCTCGTTTAACAAATGTAAATACTGCCAATAGTGGGATATGGACAACCTTAGCAAATGGTGATCGTCAATGGCAACTAATTGTCAATGCTCCAGGAGCAGAAGCGATTAGTTTTCTCTTTGAAACATTTAAAATCTACGGTTCAACTACCTTACGCATTCAAAACATGAACGGTTTGGATGTGCACCCATTAATGACATCAGCCGATGTACAAGAACATTTTCGTCAAAACGCAGCGCTTTGTTTCGGAGACAAACTCCTATTAACATTAACGGAACCCAAATATACCACTCCATCTGAAATTGACATGGATCGAATTATGTACAATTACCGCTCGACGGGGAATGCACCTGTGCAAAAAATTAATGAGTCCGATGTATGCGAAGTCAATGTAAATTGTTCACCTGTCGGAGATCCGTGGCAAGATGAAAAACGCGGAGTCGCTCGTTTATATGTCGTTGAAGGAACTCAAGCTGGTTGGTGTTCGGGAACGTTAATAAACAATACTGCATCAGATTGTAAACCATACTTTCTTACCGCACTTCATTGTGGTGTAAATGCAACTGCAGCAAACATGAATCAATGGAAATTCTATTTCGGATATGAAGCACCTACATGTGTTAACCCAACAACTGGAGGTTCTTTAGCGAGTCATTTCATTACTGGATGTTTACGCATCGCTGACGCAGGTGACGGTGGCGGGAATTCAGGATCCGATTTTCTACTTGTTAAAATGGGTACAGCAAACAATGAAGCAACTGTTATTAATCAACTGAAATCAACCGCTTTCAACGCTTATTGGAATGGTTGGAATGCAAATACTACCGTAACAACTGGTGGTGTGGGTATACATCATCCAGCCGGAGACATCAAAAAAATCTCCACATTTACAGGTACTACCGTTAGTACGCAATGGGGAACTGCACAAGGCTCACATTGGCGCGTAACTTGGGCTTCCAACACGAATGGGTATGGTGTAACAGAAGGAGGTTCCTCAGGCTCTCCATTATTCAATGGCACGCAAGGTTATGTGATTGGTACATTAACTGGTGGTGGTTCGTATTGCACATCCCAAACCGCACCTGACGAATATGGTAAAGTTGCCTACCACTGGACAAACAACGGAACTGCAGCGAATCTCCAATTGAAGCCTTGGTTGGATCCATCCAATACAGGCGTTTTAGAATTTGCCGGATCTTCAAATCCTTGTTCGGGAGTTGGATTAACAGAAATAGAGGATAATTCCATTAACATTTATCCGAATCCTGCAAACAATGAACTATTTGTGGATATCACAAAATCTAACATTCAAGTGACTCTCATTGAAATTTTAGACCTGAATGGCAAATTATTGTTTTCACAACAACTTTCGAAAGACACTTTCATAAAATTGAATACTTCTAGTCTCGTTCAAGGAATGTATCAGATTAGAATCACTTCCGATCTTCAAACTTTTTCGAAACGCTTTATCAAGAACTAATCGAAAAAAAAAGGCTCCGAATGGAGCCTTTTTTTTGTTCCATACATTTGTCCAAGGGCAAAGATAACACCAATTCTATTTTACTCCGTATTTTTTTTGCGTAGTAAAGAGTTAAATCGTTTAAGAGCATGCTATTCAAACCAGATTAATCGATTCGTTTTAATTGGCCAAAAACCCGCATCCGTAAAGGATTTTCATATGACTTAAGAGACGTAAGGTATTGAAAATCTCGTAAACTTCTCCTTCGTAATCCAGCCTTAACAATTCCTTCATTTTAAGCTCAAATAGCTAACTTTGTGGTGAAAAAAAAGGATTGAAGCGAATGGATAAGATTTCATATGTGGGAAATGCCGATGTCAATGCCATCGACTATTTGTACGAACAGTACCGTCAGAACCCTGAAAATGTAGATATTAGTTGGAGCAAATTTTTCGAAGGATTTGAATTTGCCCAAACAAATTTTGAAGAAAAAGGTGTCATACCAGAAAATTACGTCAAAGAATTCAAAGTACTTAACTTAATAAATGGGTACCGCACACGTGGACATCTATTTACTAAAACAAATCCTGTCCGCGAACGCAGACAATATGCCCCAACATTAGAAATTACCAACTTTGGATTAAGCGAAGCTGATTTAAACGTTGTATTTCAAGCAGGAGAAGAAATTGGTATCGGTGCGGCAAAATTAAGTGACATCATTGCACACTTAGAATTGACTTACTGCCAGTCTATCGGAATTGAATACATCTACATGCGTGATCCAGATCGCATAGATTGGTTTCGAAATAAAATCGAATTAAACAATCGACCAACATTTGATAAGAACCGTAAAATTGAAATCTTCAAAAAATTAAACCAAGCATCCGGTTTTGAAGCATTTCTTGGGAAAAAATTCGTTGGACAAAAACGTTTCTCAATTGAGGGCGGAGAAGCGCTTATTCCTGCTTTGGATACACTTGTTCAAAAAGGATCTAAGCTCGGTGTTGAGTACTTTGTTATGGGTATGGCCCACCGTGGTCGTTTGAATACGCTAACCAATATCTTTGAAAAACGTCCACGTGATATTTTCTCTGAATTTGAAGGAAAACAATTCGACTTCGAAGGATATTTCGATGGTGATGTGAAATACCACCAAGGATTTACCTCTCACGTAAAGATGAATGGAGATAAAGAAGTTGGACTGACCCTAGCTCCGAATCCATCTCACCTTGAAGCAGTAAATACCGTTGTTGAAGGAATTTCACGCGCAAAAATCGACCAGATATTTCACGATGAAAGTAAAGTATGTCCAGTGCTCATTCATGGTGACGCCGCTGTTGCTGGACAAGGAATCGTTTACGAAACCATTCAAATGGCGCAATTAGATGGTTACCGTGCTGGAGGAACAATTCACATTGTTGTAAATAACCAAGTAGGATTTACCACGAACTATTTAGACGCTCGCTCTTCCACCTATTGTACGGATGTTGCCAAAACAACGCTTTGTCCTGTTTTCCATGTAAATGGTGACGACATTGAGGCGGTAGTTCAAACCATCGAGATCGCCATGGAATATAGACAACAATTCCACCGTGATATTTTTATTGATTTGCTGTGTTACCGTAAATATGGACACAATGAAGGTGATGAGCCAAAATTCACCCAGCCGAAATTGTACAATATCATCGCAAAACATCCAAATCCAAAAGATATTTACCTCGAACAACTTGAGCGAGAAGCTATTCTTTCTAAGGATGAAGCTAAATTAATCGAAGATGAATACCAACAGTTTTTGGAAGATGAATTTACAGCATCTAGAAAAAGTGAAAAAGCGTTGGTGTATGACTTCCTTAGTTTAACATGGGAAAAATACCGTCACGGAAACCAAAAAGATTTTGACGCTTCTCCGAAAACTGGTTTAGATAAAAAAATCTTGATGGAACTTGGCGTGAAATTGTCAACGCTTCCAGAAGGAAAAAAATACTTCCGAAAAATTGCTAAAATCTTTGAAGATCGATTAAATGCTTTTAAAGAGGATAAATTAGACTGGGGATCTGCTGAAATGTTGGCGTATGCGACATTATTAACCGAAGGACATCCTGTTCGAATTTCTGGGCAAGATGTTGAGCGCGGAACATTCTCACACCGTCATGCTGTTGTAAAAACAGAGGATACGGAAGAGGAAATTGAAACATTGAATTTGTTGTCGGATAAACAAGCAAATTTCAATATTTACAATTCTTTGCTGTCAGAATATGGTGTTCTAGGATTTGAATACGGGTATTCATTGGCGACACCAAACTCATTGACTATTTGGGAAGCACAATTTGGAGACTTCTTCAATGGAGCACAAATCATGATCGACCAATTCATTTCCGCAGGTGAAGACAAATGGGCTACGCAAAGTGGATTAGTGATGTTACTTCCGCATGGATACGAAGGACAAGGAGCTGAGCACTCTTCAGGAAGAATGGAGAGATTCTTACAACAATGTGCCGATTTAAATATGCAAATCGTAAATACATCGACACCTGCAAATCATTTCCACCTTATACGCAGACAAATAAAGAGAGATTTTAGAAAACCATTAGTTGTTTTCTCTCCTAAAATGTTGCTTCGCTATCCTGCCGCAACTTCTTCGTTGGAAGAAATGGCAACTGGTTCATTCCAAGAGGTCTTAGATGACCCTACAGCAACAGCAAAATCAGTAGATACTGTTGTTCTATGTAGTGGTAAATTCTATTACGAAATGAAAGTAAAAGCAGAGGAACTTGGTGTAAAAAACATGGCATTTGTTCGTGTTGAGCAATTATACCCATTGCCACAAATCCAAATTGATGCGATTCTTGCAAAATACAAAGCAAAAAACATCCTTTGGGCGCAAGAAGAACCTGCAAACATGGGTGCCTGGACACACATCGCAATGAGCATGCGACACCTTCCTATACAAGGAATTTGTCGTTCTGCCTCCGCAGCATCTGCAGAAGGATCAAAAAAATTACATGAAATTAGATTAGCGAAGTTGTTCAACGACATCTTTGCATTTGCAAAATAATAAAGCGCTTAAAACAAAAAATTATGGCTATGCTAGAAATGAAAGTCCCGAGTCCGGGCGAGTCGATATCAGAAGTGGAAATCGCAACTTGGTTGGTTGCAGATGGTGACTATGTTGAAAAAGATCAGGCAATTGCCGAAGTAGATTCTGACAAAGCAACACTTGAACTTCCAGCGGAAGAGAGCGGAATTATCACATTGAAAGCAGCAGAAGGAGATGTCGTGAAAGTTGGTCAAGTTGTTTGCCTTATTGATACATCAGCAGCAAAACCTGCAGGAAGCGCAGCAGTAGCAGCGGCAACACCAGCTGATGTAACTCCAGCTCCAGCAAAAGAAGAGAAGGCAGCAGCAGCTCCGAATCCCGATCCAATTAAATCCGATTCTTATGCAGCTGGTTCAGCTTCACCTGCAGCGTCAAAATTGATGAAAGAAAACAATGTTTCTGCGAATCAAGTAAAAGCAAGTGGTAAAGATGGGCGCATTACGAAACAAGACGTAATAGAAGCAATGTCGGCCGGTTTCTCAACAGATGCAGCAAAAGTTTGGGGTGGATCTCGCAATCAAAGCCGCGAGAAAATGTCTATGTTGCGTCGTAAAATCGCAGAACGTCTCGTTTCAGTGAAAAACGAAACAGCCATGTTGACTACCTTCAATGAAGTTGACATGAAACCAATTATGGACCTTCGTGCAAAATACAAAGATGCATTCGCTAAACACCATGAAGTAAACCTAGGATTTATGTCCTTTTTTACCAAAGCCGTAACCGAAGCATTGAATTTATATCCATCCGTAAATGGGCAAATCAGTGGGAATGAAATGATCTTCCACGACTATGCCGATATCGGTATCGCAGTATCCTCACCAAAAGGATTAATGGTTCCAGTTGTTCGAAACGCTGAGCAAATGTCACTTGCTGAAATCGAACGCGAAATTAAGCGTCTTGCGATCAAAGCTCGTGATGGAAAAATTACCCCAGAAGACATGACCGGAGGAACATTTACGATAACCAATGGAGGTGTTTTTGGATCCATGTTATCGACTCCAATCATTAATCCACCACAATCAGCCATTCTTGGGATGCACAATGTGGTTGAGCGTCCGGTTGCCATTAATGGAAAAGTTGAAATTCGTCCAATTATGTATGTCGCATTGTCTTATGACCACCGCATTATCGACGGAAAAGAATCAGTTGGATTTTTGGTGAAAGTAAAAGAAATGTTAGAGCACCCAGAAAGAATGATTTTTGGTTCAAAAGATCCATTAGAAGTACTCCTCGGAATCTAATTAAATAAGGACCCTTAAACATCCTTGCAAGCGATAGACAAAACAATCACTTGCAAGGATTTTTTGTATTCTTTCGTCTCGTTTTCGTATATTTGCTTCCCTAAAATAATGGAATGTCGAAAATCAGAAAACAAGATGCCTTGGATTACCATTCTTCTGGAAAACCCGGAAAGATTGAGGTAGTACCAACAAAACCTTACGCATCTCAACGTGATTTATCACTTGCCTACTCTCCTGGCGTTGCAGAACCATGCCTAAAAATTGCCGAAAACAAATCGGACGTCTATAAATATACAAGTAAAGCAAACCTTGTTGCCGTAATCACAAATGGAACAGCTGTTCTTGGATTGGGTGATATTGGTCCTGAGGCCTCAAAACCAGTGATGGAAGGAAAAGGATTGCTTTTCAAAATATTTGCGGATATTGATGTATTCGATATTGAAATCGACGCAAAAGATCCAGAACTTTTCATTCAAACCGTAAAAGCCATCGCGCCTACGTTTGGAGGAATCAATCTTGAGGACATCAAAGCGCCAGAAGCATTTGAAATCGAGAAACGTTTAAAAGAAGAGCTCGATATTCCGATCATGCACGATGACCAACACGGAACAGCCATTATTAGTTCTGCTGCGTTGTTGAATGCATTGGAATTAGCGAAAAAGAAAATCTCTAAAGTAAAAATAGTTGTCTCAGGTGCCGGAGCAGCAGCCATTTCCTGCGCTCGATTGTACCATTCACTTGGCGTACAATTAGAGAACCTTTTCTTGTACGATTCCAAAGGACTTATTCACAAGGGAAGAACTGATTTGGATGAGATGAAAGCATTCTATGCAAATCACCCAAAAGACATCCCATTTGAACAAGCATTTAAAAATGCGGATGTGTTTTTAGGTTTGTCTAAAGCAGGACTTGTTTCCAAGGAAATGATTGCCAGTATGGCAAAAGATCCCATTGTGTTTGCGTTGGCGAATCCTGAACCTGAAATCTCCTACAAAGAAGCGACTTCTGTTCGGAAGGATATCATTATGGCAACCGGGCGATCAGACCATCCGAACCAAGTAAATAATGTACTGGGATTCCCGTACATCTTCCGTGGAGCATTAGATGTTCGTGCTACATCAATTAATGAAGAAATGAAATTAGCAGCCGTGAAAGCGATTGCATCTTTGGCAAAAGAAACCATTCCTGAAGAAGTAATCGAGGCTTATGGAGGGAAAAACATTTCTTTTGGTCGAGAACAAATCATTCCTAAGCCTTTAGATCCCCGCTTGATTTACTACGTTGCGCCTGCGGTTGCTCGTGCGGCAATGGAATCAGGTGTGGCACAATTCCCTATTCAAAATTGGGAGGAATACGAAAATCAACTCAAAAGTCGACTAGGACTTGATAATAAATTGGTGCGTAATATAACGACCAAAGCACAAGGCAATCCAAAAACAGTGGTTTTCCCTGAAGGCGATAATATTAAAATCCTTAAAGCAGCCCAACAAGCGTACGAAGAAGGGGTTGCCTTTCCAATATTGTTAGGAAGGAAGCAAAAGATTCATGATTTGATGAACGAATACGGCATTGAATTGCCAGAGGTTCAAATCATTGACTGCAAATCCGATGAGGAAGAAAAACGCAGAATTGCTTATGGATCCGAATTTTTTGAAAAACGCAAACGCAAAGGAATGACAGAGTTTGAGTCCATTTCATTAATGCGTGAACGAAATTACTTCGGAGCAATGATGGTCGATCAAGGTGATGCAGACGCCATGATTACGGGTATTACACGAAGTTACCGTTCGTCCGTTCGTCCCGCAATTCGAACGATTGGGATGCAAAAAGATGTGAATGTCGTTTCTGGTATGTATATTCTTAACACCAAGAAAGGACCTCTATTCTTAGCCGATACGACCGTAAATTTAAATCCAACAGCGGAACAAATTGCCGAAATCACAGTGCATGTTGCAAAGATGATTCGCCGTTTGAAAATGACACCAAGGGTTGCCCTCTTGAGTTATTCAAACTTCGGTTCTTCTCCAGGACCAGATCCGGAGAAAATGGCAAAAGCGGCAGAGATTTTACATGAAACACATCCAAATTTAGTAGTTGATGGTGAAATGCAGGCGAACTTTGCTTTGAATTCAGATTTGATGAATGAAAAATTCCCTTTCTCAACACTGGCAAATAAACAAGTGAATACCTTGATTTTCCCAAATCTTTCTTCCGGAAATATCGCTTACAAACTTTTGCAACAAATGAATGAAGTGGATGCGATAGGTCCAATTTTAATTGGTTTAAGAAAATCTGTTCACATATTGCAATTAGGAGCATCGGTAAGAGAAATTAACAATATGATCAAGATTGCGGTAATTGATGCACAAAACAACGAAAAATGATCGGTAGGTTAAATGGACGTTTGATTGAAAAGAATCCTACGGATCTACTCATCGAATGCGGTGGTGTTGGATACGAAGTGAAAATTTCACTCAATACTTTTTCCCAATTAGGAGGTGACGAAGCAGTGCAAGTCTACACAAAATTAATTGTGCGTGAAGACGCTCATATCCTCTACGGATTTGCCAATAAGGAAGAACGGGAGATGTTCAATCACTTGGTAAGCGTCTCAGGAATTGGGCCGAATACAGCGATGATTATGCTTTCTTCGCTCGTTCCTGACGAAATTGCCCAAGCTATCCTTACCGAAGACGTCGCAACAATACAAAAAATCAAAGGAATAGGAACAAAAACGGCTCAGCGCGTAATTATTGATTTGAAGAGTAAAGTTTCAAAAATGGAACTTTCTTCAGAAAATATTTTCACTTCAAACAATAGAAATCGTTTTGATGCGTTAAATGCATTGGTATCTCTCGGGTTCGACAAGAAATCCGCTGAAAAGGTATTGGATAAAATCGATACGGGTACCCAAAGCGTGGAAGAACTGATAAAAGACGCGTTAAGGAATTTATAATTTAATTAAAGTGCATAAATTAATACGAAACATCTGTGGTATTCATCCGTCAAAAGCAAGTTTACTTGTTTTGTGTGTCTTGATGTATGCTTCAGTCGTTCATGCACAAAATGGAATTAACCTTCCTTTCCCCATTTTTAATCCAATGAATCCCTATCAGAACTTACCTCAAAGTTTTGACTTAGGTGACCCGACTTCCATGCAACAATCGATTGTATTTGATCCAGAGACAGGTCAATATGTGTTTAAGGAAACGTTGGGGAAAAATGGATTGTATTATCGAAATCCATCTAAAATGAGTTTAGAAGACTACCTCGACTACAACGAGAAGAAGTCTCAAAAAATGGATTGGCAAGAAATTATTGAAGAACAAAGTGCAGAAAACCGTGCTTTTGAGTTGCCAATCAAAATAGGAAGCAAAGCTTTTACGAGTATTTTTGGATCAGACGAAATCAAGATTATTCCTGGGGGAAATTTGGAACTCTCACTCGGGATTAATCACTCACGCGTTGACAATCCCCTACTTCCTCAAAGGCAACGAAACATTACACGATTTGACTTTAATCAAAACATCAATATGGACATCACTGGCCAAATTGGAACAAAGATGAAGTTGAACATGAAGTACAACACTGCGGCTAATTTTGACTTTGAAAATATTTCCAAAATCGAACATACTGGTAAAGAAGATGAGATCATTCAGAAAATTGGGATTGGGAATGTTTCGTTAAGCTTACCTACTTCATTAATTCAAGGGTCTCAAACTTTATTCGGAGTTAAAACGCAATTAAAATTTGGTCGGTCAACATTTGATTTGATCGCCGCTGCATCAAAAGGAAAACGTACCGAAATCAACGTGACGGGTAAAGCCCAAATTCAAAAATTTGAAGTGACCGCTGATAATTATGAAGCGAATCGCCATTACTTCTTAAATCTTTACCACCAACAACATTACGATACTGCAATGTCCACATTGCCGGTAGTGAATTCAACCATGTACATCACAAGAATTGAGGTGTGGGTAACAAATCGAACAAGCAACACGGAAAACACACGTAATATTGTTGCACTTTCGGATTTAGGTGAAGCATTACCAAGTAACTGTCAAGGAAATCCTGGTTCATATGCCGGTACTGAAATTCCAGATAACGAAGCGAATGGACTTTACCAGTGGGCCGCGAATCAACCGATGATTCGAAGTTTTGTAAATTCTACCACCGCATTGTCTGCCCAAGTGAATGCTCCTGGTCCTTTCAAACAAGCAGTTGATTACGAAAAAGTCGAAAACGCACGAAAATTAACAGAATCAGAATTTACCTACAATGCCCTCCTTGGGTATATTTCCCTCAATAATGCGCTGAATAATGATGAGGTGTTAGCTGTTTCCTATGAATATACTTACAGAGGTGAGACGTTTCAAGTCGGAGAATTTTCAACGGATGGAGCCAGTGGTCAACAAGCTTTAATTCTAAAACTTTTAAAACCTACCATCACCAGCCCCAAAAATAAAATTTGGGATTTGATGATGAAAAATGTTTACTCGATTGGAGCATATCAAGTAGATCAACTTGGATTTAAAATTGATATCTACTATAACAATCAAGAAACATCCCTTCTACAACCTTTCATGCCATTTGCAGGTGTCGATAAAAAACAAATTGTCACCTTGTTAGACATGGATAAAATCAACCAAAACAACCAACCATTTTCTGATGGTGTTTTTGATTTTGCACCGTTTAACGTAGTTGGAAACAAGATCGATAATGGGGGAACCATCAATAAGAAAAATGGAAGAATCTTCTTTAGTACAGTTGAACCATTCGGTAAAACTTTAGCGGAGAAATTAACCGCCGCTGGTGTTCCAGATGTGAACGTCAATAAAATTTCTTTTACGGAATTATACGATTCAACGAAAACCGCAGCGCAACAAATCCCTAGTAAAAATCGCTTCATATTCAAGGGAGAATTTCAATCATCCATCAGCTCAGAGATACCATTAAATCAAATGAATATTCCTCAAGGTGCAGTTGTGGTAACAGCGGGAGGAATCAAATTGATTGAAGGAACTGACTACACGGTTGATTACGCGTTTAGTCGGGTGAAAATCTTAAACACGGGTATTTTGGAATCGAATACACCGATTAAAATTACAATCGAAAGCAATTCCGTTTTTGGATTCCAAGCACGATCAATGATGGGAGGACATTACCAATATCGATTGAACGAAAATTTCAAAATTGGTGCGACCTACATTCGCATGTTGGAACGACCCGTTACGCAAAAAGTAGACTTTGGGAATGAGCCATTTAAAAACAGCATGCTTGGTGCCGATTTCTCACTGCGTACCAATGTGCCGATTTTAACTAAATTGGTTGACCTACTCCCTGTCATTTCGACCAATCAAATGTCCACCTTGTCGTTGACTGGTGAATATGCGCATTTAATACCTGGTCAGCCTAAAGCGATTAACAAAAGTGGAACTTCCTATATTGACGATTTTGAGGCAAGTCAAAGCGCCATAGATTTACGCCAATTTTCTGCTTGGAGAATGGCTTCTATTCCACAAGGGCAACCTGATTTGTTTCCAGAAGCAAGTTTAAAAAGTCTCTCTTCAGGATTTAAACGTGCAAAAGCTGTTTGGTACACCATTGACCCTGTCTTTTATCAGAGTAATTCTTTAACTCCTGATCATATTAAGCAAAATCCAGCTATGTTAACGGATAGTCGCATGCGCTTGGTGAATCAAGTTGATATTTTCCCGAACCTTCAGCAGCAATATGGATCTATTCAAAACATTCCAATTTTAGAACTCGCCTATTATCCAACTGAAAGGGGAATGTATAACTACGACACCACGAATACCGTTGACTCTTTGGGACGATTTATTAATCCTGAAAATCGTTGGGGTGGGATAATGCGCGGTTTATCCACGAATGATTTCGAGGTAGCGAACATCGAATTTATTCAATTTTGGGTATTAGACCCATTCAATGAAGACGCTGAAAATGAAAATCCAAATACGTTCCATACAGGTGGAGACCTCTATTTTAACCTAGGAAACATCTCCGAAGATGTACTTCCAGATTCACGTAAGAGTTTTGAAAATGGACTTCCTTCAACACTAGATGTACCGTTAAGTGATAACATGGATACGACGGTGTGGTCGAGAATCTCCACGCAACAAATCGTGGTGAATGCCTTTGACAATGATCCAACTGCACGTACAAATCAAGATATTGGTATTGATGGATGGAAAAATAACCAAGAATCAACCTCTTATCAATCTTATGTGAATTGGGTTCAAAATAATGCGACACTTAATGCCGCTACCAAAGCACGAATGATTGCCGACCCATCTAACGACGATTACACCTATTACCTAGATGACAATTACGATAATCAACAACTAAACATTCTAAAACGTTACAAGCGTTACAATGGAATGGAAGGAAATTCACCAACCACGAGTATGTCTGACACAACGAATCAGGCAGGTTACCCTACTCAAGCAAGTAACCAACCCGATAATGAAGACATCAACCAAGATAATAATTTAGGGGAAAGTGAATCGTATTTTCAATACCGTGTTAGTATGCGTCCAAACGACTTACAACAAGTTGGAAACAATTACATCACGAATAAACAAATCTATCAAAACGGAACCAAAACCGAAACATGGTATCAATTTAAAGTTCCCGTTAGTGATTTCGAGAAAAGGGTAAATGGAATTCAAGATTTTCGTTCCATACGATTCATGCGTATGTTCCTTAAAAATTTCGATGAAGAGGTCATTTTACGTTTCGCTCGACTGGAGCTTATTCGCGGTGAATGGAGAAGATATAAACAAGATTTAACGCAACCAGGATTAAGCGTACAGACTGACCCTAATTTAACAACATTCAATATTGCTGCGTTAAACATTGAAGAAAACGGACAGCGCCAACCAATTAATTACGTTGTTCCACCGGGAATTGTACGTGAAATTGACCCTTCACAAGTATATCAGCGCCAAATGAACGAACAATCCTTGGTGTTGGAAGTGTGTAACTTACAAGACGGCGATGCAAGAGCTGCTTATAGAAATGTTCAATTTGATGTACGAACTTACAAGAAATTGAAAATGTTTGTCCACGCTGAATCCGTTGTCCAAAATCAATGTAAGGACAATGAGTTAAGTGTTTTCGTTCGACTTGGGACAGATTACGTTGAAAACTATTATGAATACGAACTTCCGGTGAAAATTACAGATTGGGGAGCTTCGAATCCAGAGTCTATTTGGCCAGAACTGAACAACATCGAAATTGTTTTTGACGATTTATTAAACCTGAAAACAGCACGAAACAAAAAAGTTGAACAAGGAGCCCCTGGCGTCTCATACATCACGGAATATGAGATTGTTGACCCGCAAAACCCTCAACGAAAATTAAAAGTAAAAGGTAGTCCAAACTTGCAGGGAATGCGCACCATTATGATTGGGGTTCGCAATCCATTAAAAACGGACCCGGATAACATCTGGCTTCCGGATAGTGGTGATGCCGAATGTGTGAATGTTTGGGTAAATGAAATGCGTTTAACAGACTTTGTGAGTGAAGGGGGTGACGCCGCAATTGGTCAAATGCAAGTTCAACTAGCCGACTTTGCTAACATTTCAGCTTCAGGTAATTATTCCGGTGTCAATTGGGGAAGTGTCGAAAGTCGTGTGCAGGAGCGTCAAAGAAATCAGAAAATTGGCTTCGATATGAACTCTACCGTTCAACTTGGACAATTCTTCGGCAAACAAGCACGTGTTTCGTTGCCGTTCTTTTACGGATATTCTTTGGGAGTGATCAATCCAGAATACGATCCTTTTAATCCAGACATTAAGTTATCTACCTACGATTTTGCTACCCGAAAAGAACGTTCAAAACTTGGACAAGACTTTACTGAACGTAGATCATTTAACTTTACTAATGTAAGAAAAGAGGCAAAAGCTGGAACGAAACCTCAATTTTGGAGTATTTCCAATTGGTCTGCTACGTATGCTTTTGCAGAAAACTTAAAGCGTGATTTCAACATCACTGCTGATCGAACGAAAACATGGACAGGAGCGTTGAACTACAACTACACGTTCTCCGGAAAAGCCATCGAACCATTTAAGAAATGGGAAGCTGTTCAAAAATCACCTTGGTTAAAATGGATCAAAGAATTTAACCTGTTCTTACTTCCAAAAAACATCACATTTACAAACGATTACTCAAGAATTTACAACGAAAGACAGATACGTAACATCATTGTCCCTACGTATCAGTTTGATCCAATTTACCTCAAGCGTTTTGATTGGAATAGAAATTACCAAGTTGGATATGATTTAACGAAAAATTTAAAAACAACTTTTAGCGCCACGAATAAATCCATTTTTGTGGAAGGAAATCACGGTGTTGACCGCGTAACAAATCCAGAAGGATACCGCGAATTTATGGATACCATTCGTTCCCAAATTACTACGTTTGGACGTACCATGGATTACACACACAATTACAGCATTAGCTATAACATTCCGCTGGATAAATTCCCATTAACAAATTGGATTACTGCCAACGCGAAATATGCTGGTACATTTAATTGGCAGCGATCACCACTTGGACAAGCACCTTTTGGTAATACCGTTCAAAACAATCGCACAGTTAATATGACATTGCAAGGAAACTTTGTGACACTTTACAACAAAGTACCTTATTTCAAACGTGTTCTATCAGATGGCAAAGGGATGAAATCGAATGTCAATTCAAAAGTTGGGAACGCCGGCGAAGGTGGCGGTGCGGCTAAACCGAATACGGCAGGACCAACAAAGTTGCCGGAATTCAAGCCCGAAAAGCCAATAGAAGAAATGACAGCCAAAGAATTGAAACAATACGAAAGGCAGAAAAAACGCTTCGATAGAAAACAGCTTCGACTTCAAGAAATAAAGGATAAGGAAAAAGAAAAAGTAAATCCGATTGGAGGATTCATTGCACGACTAATTATGAGTGTTCGAAATGTATCTGGAACTTATGCCCTAACAGATGGAACAATGTTGCCGGGATACAATCAAGAATCTAGTATTCTTGGTATGAACGGAAGTAGCCTTGGAATGTCAAGTTTTGTTTTCGGTAAACAAGGGTACGATCTATTCGGGAGAAGCAACGGATACAACGTTAGTACGCTTGCACGCGATAATAATTGGCTCGTTCAAAATGAAAATTTGAATAAACAATTTACCACTACACATACAGCTAACCTTCAACTTAAAGCGACCTTAGAACCAATTAAAGATTTAAATGTTAATTTAAATCTAAGTCGCAATTACAGTACCAATTCCGGAGAGTTTTACCGTTGGAACGCAACAACCAACGCATTTGAAAGCCAAAGCAAATTTGAGACAAGTACCCTCACATATACCACGCTAACATGGGGTTCGGCATTTATAAAAGAAGGGAAAGATTTTTCTTCAACCGTTTTCACCACGATGCTAAATAATAGAACCCAAGTTTCACAATTATTGGGAGCACAAAATTCCAATTCAACCTTACTTCCGAATGGTTACTACAGCGGTTATTCCGGTTCTCAACAGGAGGTTGTAATGGGTGCATTCTTAACTGCATACACGAACACAAGTGTAAATAGTAAATCAATCAATCCACTATCGAATATTCCGCTGCCAAACTGGACCATTAACTACAACGGACTTACGAAGTTTGCCTTTGCAAAAGATGTAATCAAATCCTTTAAATTAAATCACAGTTATTCATCGTCCACTAGTATTAATGGAATGCAAACCAATTTGAATGCTGTATTAGATGGAAATGGACAAGCTACAGCTTTAGACATCAACAATAATTACATTGCAGGAATGCAAATACAAAACATTACCATCTCTGAGCGTTTTTCACCACTCATTGGTATGTTGGCAACATGGAACATATTAGGCAAAAACATCACCACCAATTTTGAATATAAAAAGGATCGTCAGACTACGCTTTCTTTGAATAATAATCAAATAACAGAGGTGCTTGGGAAAGAAATTGTGGTTGGAACCGTGATTAACATTCCTAAATTGAAACTTCCAGTACGGAGTTTAAAAGCAAGCGATTTATTGATCAATGTGAACTTCTCTTTCCGAGACAATTCTACAATCATTCGCAAAGTAGTTGAAAATACAAACCAAGCAACTGCGGGTCAAACAACGGTAAGTTTCAAACTTGATGCAAATTACAAACTGTCTGATCACCTAAGTGCTATTTTCTATTATGAGCAATTCCTAAACACTCCGAAAGTATTCATCAGTTATCCAACAGGAAACTTGAAGACTGGAATTACCCTTCGCTTTGACTTGAACGGTTTAAAATAATGGCGTCCACAATACGAAAAGCAGAACGATTCGATGTAGTAGCCATTTTTGCACTAATCCAAGAACTAGCGCTATACGAAAAAGCACCCGAACAAGTCACGAATACCCCTGAGCAATTGGCTATTGACCTATTCGAAAAAAAAATATGCGAAGCTATCGTCGCTGAAAAAGAAAACGAAGTAGTTGGATTTGCATTGTACTATACCTCCTACTCCACTTGGAAAGGAGCCTGTTTATACTTGGAGGACTTTTACGTCATCGAATCCGAACGTAAACTTGGAATTGGTCAATTGTTATTTGATCGTGTAGTACAAATAGCAAAAGAACGTAATGTCCAACGCATGGACTGGCAAGTATTGGAATGGAATGAGCCAGCTATTCGTTTTTATGAAAAACAAAAAGCCATCCTTGATCCAGAATGGTTGAATGGAAGACTTTTCTTTTAACGCAAGTTTAGTTGTAAGATGTCATCTATTTAATTGTGTCAGAAGAAATTGATATCCAAGCGCTGCAACTCGGTGATGTACACGCATTCGAAATGCTCGTAGTTACCTACGAAAAAAAAGTACTGAACATGTGTTGGCACCTTTTACACAACCGAGAAGAAGCTGAAGACGCTACACAAGATGTTTTTATCGCAATTTACCAATCTAAACACTTATTCAAGGGCGAGTCTCAACTTTACACATGGGTTCACCGCATTACCATGAATAAATGCCTCGAATACATTCGGCGTTCAAAACGAAAAAAACGCTTCGGGATTAACATTCCAATTGATGAAACATTTCTGAATGCAGAAAATTCGACGCAACTTGACCCCGAACAAGTATTGATAGAAAAAGAGCGAGCAAAAGCATTTTATACGGCCGTGCAGCAACTTTCCGATAAGCAACGCATTGCCTACAGTTTACATCACTTTGAGGACATTAGTTACAAAGAAATTAGCGAAAGTATGAACCTCTCGTTATCTGCTATTGAATCTCTGATCTTTCGAGCCAAGCAACAGCTAATTAAACAATTAAAAGATCCAATTCTTCAAAATTGGATTTAAGTCACAAGAAAAACAACTGATTAACATCTAAGTAAATTAGAATTGGAACTATGAAGAATCATCGAACAATACAACCTATAGAAGTCAGTGCTTCACTTCATGATCGACTCATGAAAAGTCCGGTTTATGCACAAAAAATAAAAACGCGTACACTGACCATAAGCATTTTAACGACACTTTTAATCTTGATTAATTTATTTTATTTCATGGCAAACCAAGAAAATATTACTGAAGACCAAATTCTTGAGTCGCAATATGCTAATTTTGGTTCAGACCTTTCCATTTAATACCTAAAAAATGAAAGCAAATAAACTATTACTTATCTGCATTGGCATATTGATTATCATCAATGTGTTTTTACTGCTTAATTGCAACAAGTGTGGACAAGGTGAACCACCGCATCCTCCAAAATTGAGTTTAGCACTCGACATGAAAGGAAAAGATGCCGCATGGGTCGATCATGAATTTCAACGCCATATTCATGAAAAAGATGGCTTTTTAAACCAACAAAAGTCTTGGCGCATGAAACTCTCATTAGACCGATCCAAATCAGAAAAAAATCAACGTATTTTAGAAAAAATCAGTCGGCTTCAATACCAAATTGACTCATGCACATTCGATCATTTCATGAAAGTGAAAGCGATTTGTACGAAAAAGCAAGAAGAAAAACTTCATCGTTTGGTATACCGAATGATTCAAAGAGCAGGTAAACCAGGTCCAAAAGGAAGACCATGAAACAACTCTTCACATTCATTGTTTTTACAGCGCTTTTCAATCAAGCTCGCACGCAATTGAATGTGTCCCTTCGTTGGGGAACAGAACACATTGTACTTGATAAATATTACCTACTATCGAACGACAGTTTGATTTTTCGTGAAATGAAATTTTATCTATCCGATTTTCAATTTGAAAAAGATACGAGAAAACACATGATCCTTGGAACGCATCTTATTGATCTTTCAGACAGTAGTTCATTTCAACTATTTCCAAATTTTCCGGTAGACGAATACGAACGAGTGCATTTTAATTTTGGACTTGATAGTAGCTATCAGGTTTCTGAAATCGTTGACGGCCCGTTAAATCCAATGAATGGGATGTATTGGGCATGGAATTCGGGATACATTCAATTCAAGTGTACTGGAAATTCATCAGCGATTGCATTAACTGATCAGACCTTTGAATACCATTTGGGTGGTTATCGTCAGCCATTTGAAACCCTTGTGCCCATTCAATTAGCCATTAACGGGAATACACTCATTCTAGACATAAAACCATTTTTTCAACAGACGGTAGATTTTACATCGGTACAACGCGTCATGATTCCTGGTAAAATTGCGCAATCTTATTGTTTGGAACTATCTAAATCGTTTCGATCCGAATGAAAGCAACAGCCATCATTTTAGGGAGCTTTGTTGCCAGTTGGATTTTCCTTGCTGGAATTTTAGATGAAACACCATTTTATGTCCCAACAAAATGGCCGAAGCCCATCTACGATTTTACGGAAAATCCACTTTCGCAGGAAAAATTTGAATTAGGACGAACCTTGTTTTACGATCCAGATCTTTCCAGAGATAGTACCATTTCTTGCGCAAATTGTCACCTCCAATATTCCGGTTTTACGCACATTGATCATGCATTGAGTCATGGAATCGATGGGAAAATTGGTACACGAAATGCTCCTGTTTTAATCAATTTAGCTTGGCAAGAGTTTTTTCATTGGGATGGCGGTGTGAGTTCTTTGAATAAACAAGCCATTAATCCGTTGACACATTCAAAAGAAATGGATAACAACCTTGTTGAAATTCTACGAAGATTGAATCAATCAAATTTCTATCGGACTCGGTTTTATCGCGCATTCGGCGAAAGTACTATTCAAACTTCTTCCCTATTGAAAGCACTAGCAAACTTTACCGTTTCATTGGTTTCGGCTTATTCGACATATGACCGCGTTAAACGTGGAGAGTCCAAGTTTACTCCTCAAGAACAAGCAGGTTATAAACGCTTCAAAAAATACTGTGCTTCCTGTCATCAAGAACCTTTATTCATGAAAAATGAATTTAAATCCAATGGAATCAATTATATGCCAACACTTGGAGACTTAGGAAGAATGGCCGTCACGAATCGAAAGGAAGATTCCTTGCTTTTCAAAATACCAACCTTACGGAACATCGAATTCAGTTTTCCTTATATGCATGATGGACGCTTTAAACAATTAAAGGATGTACTGAATCATTACGGGAATTTACATGGAAATCAAACGTATTACAGCAATGAGCTCAAAAAACTAAATCGCCCACTTACATCCAATGAACAAAAAGACCTCATCGCCTTTTTAAAAACGTTGAGTGATCAAAATTTTCTTTTTAATCCTAAATTTAAATACCCTAAAAATGAGCGAAATGCAAGTTTTTAAAAAAATGAACATCTAACCTCAAACAAGCGAAAAATTATGAAAAAAATCAACCTTTTATTATTGCTATTTGTTTGCAGTCAGCAAGCAATGGCACAATTAAATCCTGCGATTGAACATTGGATCATCAATACAACAGGGATCACCGGAAGACACTATGTTCAAGGAAACTCGACACCTATCAATGAAACAACCTTGGCAAATGTACAAACCGTACAATACTCAAATAATTGGGTTTACATTTCTACTAAAGGAATTCCGTCTTATATCACAGGACCATTTTTGGATGGGAATCCATCCCTAGCAACAAGTCAAAATGCCATTTTTAAAATTCCGCTAAATCCGACACAAAATACTGGAACTGCCACTCCTACTACTGGAGGAAACATTGGGATTTTCGTCAATGGTGTTGCATTGTTTGACTACCGTGATGGTGTTGCATGGAATTCAACAACGAATACCTTATGCGGTGGATTACCTGGAATGTCACCATGTCCAGGTGGCCCAGGAGCTGCTATGTCTTGGAACAGAGATGCCATTCCTGCAGAAAAAGTAGGTTTTGACTGTTCCAAAGGACACCCCGCAATGGGAAATTACCACCACCATCAAAATCCAAGTGCGTTTAAATTGGATCTTACCGTTATCTCAAACGTTTGTGATTTATATGATGCCGATGGACTTTACGTAATCGATTCAACCGTACACGCTCCATTAATTGGTTACGCGTACGATGGCTTTCCCATTTATGGGGCCTATGGTTATGCAAATACTGACGGAACAGGTGGAATTACACGGATGAAATCCGGTTACCAATTGCGAAATATCACCACACGTACGGTTTGGGCGGATGGGACAGATGTTCCGGATGGACCGGCCGTGAGTACTACTTATCCACTTGGATACTTTCGCGAGGATTATGAATTTGTTAGTCATTCAGGACAAGCAGACTTTTTAGATGTTCATAATGGGCGCTTTTGTGTCACTCCTGAATATCCCAATGGCATCTATTGCTATTTTACCACGGTGAATGAACAATGGAACTCTGCATATCCATATGTAGTTGGACCCACATTTTACGGTGTGAAGTCCGCATCAAAAGTTACTTCAATTACTGAAACGGTCACAAACTATACTTCATCCGCTGGAATTAATGAATTAACAGAAAATGAATGGTCTGTTTATCCGAATCCAAGTAATGACATCATCATGGTTCAAGTAAATGATTTAACCAATCAAAGTTATACTGTTGAATTATATGACGCATTAGGAAAACACATCCAATCACAGCAAATTGTACAAGGAAGTACCATTGCCTATTTCAATGCAGATACGTTATATAAAGGAGTGTATCTTGTGAAAATTAAAGGTCAAAACGGTTCGAAAAAAATCGTGATACGATAGGTCTAGAAGAAATTTAAGTAAAGGAAAGGCACATATATCATGTGCCTTTTTTTCTTGTATCGATTAAAAGCCTGGATTCCCGCAAATTTGAAATTGAAATATTCACAAAAAGCACCACAATATTCATTTGATATTGAAGGATATTCATTTGTTAGAATTAAGTCTAAACATAGTTCATACATTTAATTCGAAATAAGGAGAGAAACAGGATTCTTCTTATATGTAGAAGTTGACAGACTGCTTGGAGAGGCAGTTTTATTTTCTAGTTTGATAAGAGTTTAATAGTTTTTGTCGACGTCCCTCGGGAATATATATAAGAAGCACCTGTCCTTATTTATTCAAATGTACCACTCAGACTTTAATGTCTACTACTAGGAAGGGCTGAAAAGCCCTTTTTTTATTGTATTTTGTAAAGTACGGGTCTACTCGGACTTGCATCATTTTTAAATGCCGCCATTTGAATTTCAAGAATATAGGTTCCGTCCGAAACTTCATTCGGGACATAGATTAATTCTGTGATTGTACGTTCAAAATTTGGTTTTTCTGGAACATTCCAAAATGCATGGTGAAATGCCAACGCTCCTCCATCCTCTTCCCTATCTACCGATGGTTGATCCACTAAAAAATGTTTCACATGGTATTCATTCAGTAATTCAACAAGTGCTACATCGAAATAGCACGGATTTGTTCCTGAATAATTTAGTGCTTTTTTATCCGGACCATTTGGTAATGTTCGAACAATTATCGCTTCCGAAAATTCAGGTTTTAAAAACGGTGCGATTTGCGCAGCTTGAACAACAAAATCTCCATTTTCCAACTGTACTGGATCTACCGTAATTAACGTCGCTCGGTAAAAATATTCCTTCAAGACATCATTTACCGCATAAACTTCGTTGGTAATGTGTCCACAGCATTCCGTATGGGTTCCGTGTCCGTGAGGATTGAAAAATACATCGCGGAAATTCACACTTCCACCTTCTTGAATGCTTCCGACAAACCCATTTGCTCGAACAATCTCCATCCTAGGTGGGTCAACATACCATGCTCTAACGTTTTCTGTTGAAGCTTGTAACGGCATCGAAAGATCAATAGCCTCACTGGTTTCTATAAATTCGGATTTGGAAAGGTATAAACGCATGCAGTAAAAGTAAACATTCGCAACAATCTATCAAAAATGCCTTGTTGAAATTGTTTTGAGAATTTGGCGCTCAAATCTTCAGAAGGGCTAACTTTGCAACATGGATCAAAATCAAGACAAACTAAAGGACATTATTTCGCATTCAAAAGAATACGGATTTATTTTTCCATCTTCGGAAATTTACGACGGACTCGCAGCAACCTACGATTACGGACAACTAGGTTCTGAGTTGAAAAATAACATCAAAACGTACTGGTGGAAAGCGATGGTGCAAATGCACGAAAACATTGTGGGAATTGATGCCTCCATTTTTATGCACCCAACTACATGGAAAGCTTCCGGTCACGTAGATGCCTTCAATGATCCATTAATTGACAATAAAGATTCTAAAAAAAGATACCGTGCGGATGTGTTGTTGGAAGAACACATGGAAAAAATCCGTCAGAAAATTGAAAAAGAAGTTGAGAAAGGAAAAAATCGTTTTGGTGCTGACTTTGACGAAACACAATTTCGTGCAACCAATCCAAATGTTCTTCGGAATGCAGAGAAAATTTCTTCTATTGAAAACCGAATGCGCGAAGCATTAGAAAACAATGATTTAGAAGCTGTTCGAAATTTAATTGTTGATCTTGAAATCGTTTGTCCTGTTTCAGGATCTAAAAACTGGACAGATGTTCGTCAGTTTAATTTAATGTTCTCTACCGAACTCGGATCTGTTGCAGGAGATGCATCAACTATTTATTTACGTCCAGAAACGGCACAAGGAATATTTGTCAACTTCTTGAACGTTCAAAAATCAGGAAGAATGAAAATCCCATTTGGCATTGCGCAGATTGGGAAAGCATTCCGAAACGAAATCGTAGCACGTCAATTCATTTTCCGAATGCGCGAATTTGAACAAATGGAAATGCAATTCTTTGTTCGTCCTGGAGAAGAGATGAAATGGTATGCCTATTGGAAAGATGCACGAGAAAAATGGCATAAAAACCTTGGACTCGGATCTGAACTTTACCGTTTCCATGACCATATTAAATTGGCACATTATGCAAACGCTGCTTGTGACATCGAATACAACTTCCCAATGGGATTCAAAGAACTCGAAGGAATTCACTCGCGCACCGACTTCGACCTCAAACAACATGAGCAATTTTCAGGTAAAAAACTACAGTTTTTTGATCCTGAATTAAATCAAAGCTATGTGCCATATGTTGTAGAGACTTCAGTTGGACTTGACCGCATGTTCTTATCTGTTCTAAGTGCCGCTTATCAAAATGAAAAATTGGAAGATGGGTCAGAACGCGTTGTTTTGCGCATCCCTCCAGTACTTGCTCCGTACAAAGCAGCTGTTTTGCCATTGGTTAAAAAAGATGGGCTTCCAGAGAAAGCGCGCGAGATCATGAAGCAACTTCAATTTGACTATTCCATTCAATATGACGAAAAAGATTCCATTGGAAAACGTTACCGCAGACAAGATGCCATAGGAACACCATTCTCCATAACCATCGACCATCAAACATTAACTGACAATATGGTAACGGTTCGAGACAGAGATACCATGGAACAGATTCGTATTGAAATCGCAGCATTAGATAGCCTTTTGGCAGAAAAAGCAAGCTGGAAAAGTGTGCTCAGCACCTTGTAAGTTAATGACCAAATACACATTTTGGTTGGTGTTATCGTTCCTCATTCAATTTGGTGGAAATGCACAAATAGTACTCAATCAAGAAGGGGAAGCTTTTACAGCCGTTCCATTTTTTAATCGGGATATCATTTTTTCCAAGCACATAAAAACAATAGAAGGGAACTATTCCACAAAAAATGAAGGTGAAATAATTCGCGAAAGTACCGATTGGTTTCGCTATCGTTTTGATGAAAAGGGCCGCTTGATTGAAAGCCTGGATATTCGGACCACCAACAAAAGGAAAGATACAACCCTACATCAATATACGTATGACTCGCTCAATCAATTGATTGAACACCGTAGATCAGAGAACAAAGGATTCACGACCGTTAAAAAATCATATGATTCCTTGCATCGTCTTGAATCTGAGGTAACTTGCCGAGAAATTTACTCCTATCCAAAAAACAAAGTACTTGAATCTGACACGATTAATACGGAGTATTTTCATTATTTCTCTCGACCGAATGAATGGGAGCAAATTCGATGCAACAACGATAAACTTCCATACATGAGTGAACTTCGTTACTTTAATCAGGTCGGTTATTTGACTGAAAAAAAATCCATGTATTTAATGAGTTTATCAGAGTTCACAACAAAATACGAATATAGCGAAAGTGGGCTCCTGACATCGAAGGCGCTATTCCATGAAAAAGATGTTCTTGCAGACGAAGAATGGAAATTCAGCTATGATCCTTTTGGAAATGTGATTGAAATTCATTGTTATAGATTCGGGCAACTTCAAAAAGACCTACAAATTGTTTACGATACCAAATCACAGCTCTTAGGTTCAACGATACAACGCGACGTCAAAACAAATGCCCTACTCTTACTAAGATTCACGAAATATACATTTTACAATTAACCAGGTATTTTTACTACGGTCATTACTCGATTTTTTTTCTCCTTGATTTTTTCGGAAATTTGGCATGAAAATAGAAGCGACAGCGTAAAATTCAGCTTATGAAAAAATTATACATCCTCAGCATACTCCTCATTTGTTCCTCTTTTGCTAATGCTCAACGCATCAATTACGACATTAGCTCTAAGTGGTTTTTTGGATTGAATGCAGGTGTTACTTGGAATTCAAACGACGTGAAAAACGTAAATAGTTCCGGTTATGGCTTGGTGTTAGGTCGATCTTACAACTACGATTACGGTAAAAAAATTAGCTTCGATCTTCGTGGGAGGTACCTCGCCGGCTCTTGGGTTGGACAAGATACCAGTGCATTTAAATTGACTAATTATCCGGGTGGGCCTTTGGATAGTTACAACATTGATAGTAATTCAATTTATGTCAATAACTTCCAAACAGATGTGCGTCGACTTGCATTGGAACTCGTTTTACACATGAATGGAGTGAGAGAAAAAACTGGGATTGACCCGTACATTTTTGGTGGCATCGGACTAACCTGGACTCAAACATATGGCGACTTACTAAATACCGTTGATTCTACTTCATTGTATGATTACACCTCCTTACAGCAAGCAGGGCCACTTGGTCCTCAATTGCCTTCGGCATTAGACGGACTTTATGAAACTAGACTTGATGGTGGAAAAGACAATCAATACAATGTAAAATGGATGCCTAGTTTGGGATTTGGACTGGGATATCAAGTCGGTAAAAGAACGAGTTTAGGAATCGAACACAAAACAACTTTCACGAAAGGAGATAACTTTGACGGTTTTATTTCGCAAAGCAAACGATTAAAAAATGATTGGTACCATTATACTTCAGCTTACATAAGAATCAACTTTAAATCTCGTGGTAGACAAAATTCCACAGATAATACCATCGATAATTCGACCGGTAACATAAACAATTATACTTCAGCAACTAATTGCCCAAAACCGACTTTGACTTTAGTTTCCGGAAATAATAAAACGGTTACAAACAGTCAATACCACATTGAATTCAAAGTAAGTAATTTACTGTCTGCTAGTGGAGCAACATTATTTAACGAGTTGAATCAACCCGTTCTGTTCAATTATAATGCCTCTACACAAGTGATTGACGCCATGGTGCAATTGCATTCAGGGCAAAATACATTTCACCTTACCGCAAGCAATAATTGTGGAAGTGAAACGGCAATCGTCACAGTAACCCTATTAAATTGTGTTACACCAACTGCCGCATTTACAAATCCTAATGGAGGATCCATGACCGTGAAAACAAGTGACTTTGCATTTAGTGCTGTCATTCAAGGATCAGTAAATGCCAATGGAATCAAACTTGTGATGAACGGAATGTCCTTAAACGGAGCGACCTATAATCAAGCAAATGGTTTAATTCAACGTGCCATTACTCTTGTGCCCGGTGTGAATACCATCCAACTCACAGTAACCAATGACTGTGGAACAAATACATACACAGCGACAATCACTTACGATAATTGTGTCCCTGTAAGCCTTCAGTTAATAAATCCGAGTGCTTCAGGAACAACCGTAAACAACGCTGCTTTTACCCTTAGTGCATCGATTTCCGGAAGTTTGACGAATGCGCAAGCCAAAGTTTTCCAAAATGGCCTGCAGTTATCAAATATCCTTATTCAAGCAAATGGACAAATTCAAATTCCGACAACATTAACTACTGGTATAAACACCTTCAATGTTGAAGTAAGCAATGGATGTGGCAACGATGTAGAAATCACCTCTATCTATTTCCAAAATTGTATTGCTCCTTCCATTACCATTCAAAGTCCAACACAAAATCAATCCTTGACGGCTTCTGGAAATGCGGTGCGATTGAAATCTACGATAAGCAATATTACCACTAAACAAAACATTAAAGTCATTGTGAACGGAATCGAGCAATCAAATTTCACATTTAATGCCGCAACAGGTGCACTCGAATTGGGCTTAAGTCCAATAAATGGAAGTAACAGCATAACCATTACTGCGACAAATAATTGTGGGTCTGATGTAGAAACGATCCAGTTTAATTACATTAATTGTACAGGTTTAGCTCCGAATGTTTCCATGCTCTCATCCGGCGGAACAACGAATTCATCCATTTATACCTTATTGGCGAATACTGGAAGTGTTGGAATAAATGGTCAATCAATAACGGTTACTCAAAATGGATCACCGATTGCATTTAATCAAACTGCTGGACAAATCAATGCAGTGACTACTTTGATTCCAGGTGTGAACACATTTGTCGTTACGGCCGCAAGTACCGCCTGTGGCAGTGATTCAAAAACAATTACTGTAAACTACAATAATTGTGTCGCTCCACAAATCACCTTGATTCAACCAACCACAACAGGTGGAACAACGAATATTGGTTCGCTTCAATTTAAAGCAAGTGCCACAAACATTGTTCAATCACAAAACATCCAATTAGTTAAAAATGGCCAGCAAATTCCTTTCACGTTTGCGAATGGACTGATCGAGGCAACGATTAATTTAACGAATGGCATCAACACAATAACCGTTTCTGTCAATAATGCTTGTGGAAATGATGCGGAAACATTTACCGTTAATTATGTGCAATGTATACCACCTACGATTCAATTAAATTCATCGATTCCAACTGGAACAACTGTAACAAATGCCTCATTCCCGTTCAGTGCGATTGTGCTTGGAGCGCTGTCGCAAAATATGAGTTTGAAATTGAATGGCGTTACAACTTCGTTCAATATGAACAATACTTCCGTAACTGCCACCCTCTCACTTTCTCCCGGTCTTAATACAATCATTTTCAATGCGAGCAATGATTGTGGTGTAGATGTAGAAACGATTACTGTAAATTACGATAATTGTATTGTTCCTTCCATTTCAAACTTTTCAAACAATGCAAGCTCTATTATAGCAACAGCAAGTGCGGCTCAAACAATTACAGCAACAATTGCCAACGCAACGACACAAAACATCATCTTTACCCAAAATGGTGTTCAACGTCCATTTAGCCTAGTGAATGGTCAATTCAACGCGGCAATTACACTTTCTTCGGGTGCCAATTCACTGGTTTTAACGGTGAACAACAATTGTGGAACAGACCAACATCATTGGGATATTCAATTTACACCTTGTTCTACTCCGGTAATTAGCATAATGAATCCAAGTAACAGTGGACTTTCTGTCAATGCTGCGGGTTTTAATTTTCAAGCGAACCTTCAAAACATCACCAATACACAAGGAATTTTATTCAGTTTAAATGGCGCGACGATTTCAAATTTCAGCTATTCAAATGGAGTCTTGACATCAAATTTAAACCTTCAAAATGGATTAAATACCATTGTCCTAAAAGCTACGAATGCTTGTGGAACAGACATAAAAACGGTAACACTTTTTTACACTAATTGTGTGGCACCGATTATTAACGTGAGTAGCCCATCATTGAACAATGGAACTGTTTCAAATCCTACATTTGCCTATTCAGCAAACATTCAAAACATCACAAATACACAAGGAATTCTCCTGAGTTTGAATGGAACAGCAATTTCAAATTACACCTTCACCAACGGACAACTTTCAGCCAACATTAATTTGGCAGCAGGATTGAACACCCTTGTTTTAACTGTTACGAATGCATGTGGTTCGGACATGAAAACGACAACAGTAAATTATTTGAACTGTTCAGTACCGAGTGTTTCAATCATGAATCCAGCTACAAGTAATGTAAACGTTAGCAATGCCGCATATACTTTCCAAGCTGCGGTACAACAAATGACAAGTTCACAAGGAATCAGTTTAACCTTAAACGGTGTGTCCATTCCAAATTTTACCTTCGCCAATGGACAAGTGTCTGCGGTTGTAAATTTAATTCCTGGTATCAATACCTTCGTCATTTCCACTACAAATGCATGTGGGTCCGATTCCAAAACGCAAGTGCTTACCTATACAGCGTGTACAGCACCTCAAGTCACAATATTGAATCCAATCAATACCAATTTCGGGGTTTCAAATCCAACAATCAATTTTCAAGCAACTTGCACGAACGTAAATACAACGCAAGGAATTAGTTTTAGTTTAAATGGAAATCCAATAACGAATTTTGTTTTGCTCAATGGCCAGATTTCGGAGAACATTACCTTATCAAACGGAATGAATACGATTGTCCTTTCTGCAACAAATGCATGTGGGAACGATGCTCAAAACCGAGTAATTCGTTATGAACCGTGTATTGCGCCAATAGTATCGATCACAAATCCAACCGGAACAAACTACACTGCAACTTCAAATGCGATTTCATTGTCAGCAAATGTGCAGAACATGACAAATGCTCAAGGAGTAAGTTTAACCGTTAATGGTGTGCCGGTAAGTAACATCCAATTCAATCTGTCATCAGGACTTCTCACAGCAAATATTCCATTATCTGCAGGCAATAACAGCATCGTATTAAGTGCAAATGGTTCTTGCGGTACAGACAGTAAAACGATTGATGTTGCATTCAATCCGTGTATTGCTCCAATTGTTTCAATTTTGACTCCAGCAAGTAATAATAGTACTGTGAGTTCAGGTACTTTTGCTTTTTCAGCGAATGTGCAAAATGCAACTATGCAACAAATTAGTGTGTCGTTGAATGGGACTAACGTACCGAATTTCAACTTGAATAATGGGGTGGTTTCAGCAAACCTGAATCTATCCAATGGCGCGAATGAAATTGCCGTTTCTGTAACGAATGCTTGTGGTACAGATAGCAAAACAGTTTACGTCAAATTTGAAGAATGCCTTGCTCCCGTCGTGAATATTAGCAATCCACTTTCTTCAGGAACTTCAGTTACAAACGCAAGTTATAATTTCTTGGGTACCATTCAAAACATCGGAAATGGACAAGGAATCAGTTTAACATTGAACGGTAACATCATTCCAAATGCAAGCTTCTCAAATGGTCAAATTTCGGCGATGTTAACCTTAACGAGTGGCATGAATCAGATCGTATTATCGGCAGTTAATAACTGTGGTACAGATAGTCAAAGCACTACGATTACATTTGATCAATGTGTTCCTCCTGTGGTCACAATCCAAAATCCTGTTGATGTATTCTATGGAGTAAACAGTCCTATTTTTCCTTTTCAAGCGACGGTTCAGAATATGCCAAATTCCCAAGGAATCAACTTAACCATTTCGGGTAATCCAGTGAATAATTTCAACTTTTCCAATAGCAACTTTACCTCTACCCTAAACTTGCCGGAAGGCGTAAATGAAATAGTTTTAACGGCAACAAATGCATGTGGTACCTCTTCGCAACTTCGCACCATTCGTTACCAGAGTTGTATTCCACCTGTGGTGAATATCACAACGGATCCTATTTCGGGAAGTACAACAAATTCAACAAACCTTGTTTTCACGGCGAATGTTACAAATTTCGCCCCAAGTACCATCCTTCAACTAACCGTTAACGGGAATAATTTCACCAACTATTCCAATATGAATGGTGCATTAAGTGCGAATATTTCGTTAATGAACGGTACAAACGAGGTTCAGGTGACCGCCATTAGCTCTTGTGGGTCCGATACTAAGACCTATGTCATTACCTTTGATGACGCCAGTCAAAACGGTGGGCCAGGGAATTCCGATGGAACATTCAAACTAAATCAACAATCGAATCAGACGAAACCAACATCAACTCCACCACAGCATACCATACCTGCGAAACCAACAACACCTCCTCCAGCGGCAAAACCAACAACCGTTCCGACTACCACAACTGCACCGGTGAAACCCACAACACCTCCTCCAGCGGCAAAACCAACGCAAACACCGGTAACGACAAAACCAGCGGCAACAACTCCAACGCCACAAAAAGAAATACCGGCATCAGGTGGAGGTCAAAAGCCCGTAAACACGAACCAGAGTCCACAAAATCAAACAAATCCAGTTCCCGCTAAAGGCGGTAGTACTGAAAAAGGAGGAGGCAAATAAGCCTCCTTTTTTATTCGAAATAATAGTACTTTTCATCATTTCTTGCTATATTCGCAATCTTAAAATTTAGTGAAATGGCAATTATTGGAAAAATACGTTCAAAATCGGGATTACTAGTTGGAATTGTAGGACTTGCATTGGCAACCTTTATCTTATCAGATTACCAACAAATGCTAGGTATCAATGAAGGTGAATATGGTATTGGTACTGTATACGGAGAAAAAGTTGATCCGAAAGATTACACCATTGCGAGCAATAAATTCCAAGAGCAAGGTAGAAACCAAGCGATGCAAAACAACAAGGAATTTACGGATGCCGACATGGAAACAGCCAATGATAATAGCTGGAACTATTTGGTTGATTCCACCATTTTAAGCAAAGAGTACAGCGCATTAGGTATCTCCGTTTCAGAACGTGAGTTTAACGCGTATTTATTGGCTACTGATGGATTCAACATCATACAAGACCTGAATCAATTCTTTGTTGATTCTTTGACTGGTGCGGTTTCTCCTCAATCAATGGTAGAAGGAAGAAAAAAACTTCAATCAACCTTAACAAAACTAAAAACTAGCAAAGAGCCTCAAGCAGTTCAGCAGTGGAATGGCACAAAACAATATTACACGGACACAAGAAAACGTGAGAAGTATTTTGGTTTATTAGACCAAGCAGCTTACGTTACAAATCTGGAGGCAGCTGATAAATATTACGCTGCAAAAGAAACAAAATCAATTTCTTTTGTTTTCCGTCCGTATTCTGATATCGCGGATGCAAACGTTAAAGTTTCAGACAAAGAATTACACGCATATTACGACGAACATAAAGGGGATAAAAAATATGCAATCCGTTCGTCTTCTCGTGAGGTGAAAGTATTTGATGTTGTTGTAGCTCCATCGAAAGCGGATACAAGTAAAATGAACAAGTTATTGAATGAGTTAAAAGCTGGCTTCATTACCTCTACAAATGATTCCTTGTACGTTTTACGCAACAGTGATGTGAAAGTATATTTCAACAACAAACGTTCTACAGCTGTTCCTGAAGGAAATCCAAAATCAAATCAATACCAGACATACCCAATTTCTTATGATACGATTTTTAAATTAGCTACAATTGGTCAAGTAGTTGGTCCATATGCGATGAAAGAAAGTATGGTTATTTCTAAAGTAATTGGCTTTACACCATCAAGATTGAAGGCAAGACATATCCTTTTATCAACGAATGGAAGCAAAGACGCTAAAGTAATTGAAGCGAAACGTCAAACAGCAGACAGCCTACTAAAAGTGATCAATAAAGATAACTTTGTATCCATTTCAGATAAATACTCTGATGATACTCAATCCAAAAAAGCAGGTGGGGTTATCGATAATTTCTTAGAAGGTGACATGGTTGCGGAATTTGGTTCTTATTGTGCGACTGCTCCTCTAAATAAATTTGGCATCGTGAAAACAGAATTTGGTTTTCACATTGTTGAAGTATTGGAAAGAGATGCATCAAAACTACCAGTCTTAGCTTCAATTTCAAAACAATTTAAGGCATCTGAAGAAACGATTAGCAATAAAGAAAGTGAGATTAATAACATCCTTTATAAATTGGATAGAAAAATTGGAAAAACTACTGATTTGTTGAAGAAAGTAAGCCTATTCGATACCATTGTACGTCAAGCAAATTATGTGGCTCGTTCAATCATGTTGGAAGACAGAGCTCCTAAAACCTATGGCTTTATGACCTCCATGGCTTCAGATAAAATTCTGGAGTTAGCGTACAGTGAAGGTGTTGAAGTAGGATCGTTAACTACCTATCCAATCAAGGATAAAGACAAGTACATTATCGGTATGGTTACTTCTATTAAAGAAGAAGGTGAGCCAACATTCGAGAATGCGAAAGCAGAAATGGAACGTGAGTTGATCATTGAGAAAAAAGCAAAACGATTAATGAACCAAATGTCAAAAGGAAACTCGCTAAAAGCGGTAGCTAAAAAATGTAATTTGGTAGTTCAAAATGCAGAGATCACTTTTGCAAATCCGCAAATCGCAAATGTTGGATACGAACCAGAAATTATCGGTATGCTTTTCTCTTCTGTCATGAAAAAAGGGAAACGCACATTGCCTTTAAAAGGGAAAAGTGGTGTGTACATGATTCAAGTAATGAAAATGACGAAAGCTCCTGCGAGCACTTCTTTCAAAGTTGAACGTGATGAAATGACCAAAACATTAAAAGGTTCATTCCAAGGGCAAGCAATTGGGGCCTTGAGAAAAACGGCTGAGGTTGTTGATAACCGTAAATTAAATGAATTGAGATTACGTTTATAATCCTTATATATTGATTTTTTGATGCTGAAATCAGAAATCAGATCCTTTTACAAGCAAAAAAGATCCGGACTAAGTCCAACCGAAATAGAAAGAATCTCCTCACAAGTCCAAGCACTTGTAGGAGATTCTTTTTCGTTTAAAGACAAAAAGATTAGCTTGTTTTTACCCATAGTACGTCAAAAAGAAATCAATACTTTTGGTTTGCTGGCTGACATTATTCAACAAGGTGGACACCCAGTCGTTGCTAGAGCTAATTTTACAGACTTGACTATGAGCTTGTATCTTTATGAAGGAGCGAGCCAATTGACTTTGAACAGCTTTGGCATACCAGAACCAACAAGTGGGATAGAAATTCAAGCGGAAGAGCTAGACCTAGTTTTTGTGCCATTATTAGGCCTTAACAATAAAGGTTTTCGTGTTGGATATGGAAAAGGGTTTTACGACCGTTTACTTCAACGTTGTGCGCCTAACTGCATGTTTGTCGGGCTTCATCTCTTTGACGAATTCATGCAGATAGAAGATCTCCATCAAAACGATATCGCACTGCATATGTGCATCACTCCAGTAAGACAATATGATTTCAGATAAAAACTTGCAAGGAAGGTTCCATTTGTTGGCAATACTGTTAATCCCAGCAAACATGATGGTGATCTTTATGAATGTAAAATGGTGGGTAGAAATCCCCGTTCACATTATCTCTGTGGTACTTATTATTTTTTCTTTGAAGAAGAAACAGGGATAAGAACTCCATCTGCTTCAAAATTCATTTCAATCTTAGGAGAAACAATTTTGTCTATTTCTGATTGAGGTGCATTTCCATCTTCTAAAAAGTGCTTTTGAAGTTGTACCGAAATCGTATCATAATAAGCTACACCATGAAAATAAGCAACATTACCAGTTTCTGTTTTTGGTGGAATGCCAAAGTGGTTTTTGAAACGAATACGCAACAATTCTCCATCCGATTTTTTAACATTTACCCAGCAACCTGCACTTTGACAAACATTCACGATTGGTGCGGAAAAAGTAAATGTATCTTGTTGTGGATTTTGGTTAAATTGCTTCACCATGTCCTCTAATGAAATCGCTTTAGCCATTTCAACATCGCTTGGTCCATAATGCTTGAACGCCTCTTTTTGAGAGCCACAACTTTGTAGGATGAATCCAATACTTAAAATTGATGCGAAACAGATTCTCATTTTTCTAGGAAGTTTTGATAAAAGTCTTGCAACAAATACGATTTTCCATCCACAACAACTGTTTGAATTTGATTAGCCGACAAAAAACGCAAAATCACACGTCGTGAATCAGCTGTATTTGAAACCATCAGAAATGTCGCTTTATGGTTTGTAGCATTAAAGTCCACATTGAAAAATGGCTCATAATATTTGGCGTACGATGCGACATCTTCTGAACTTAATTGATTTGGTAGAACTACTTCGATTCTTCCCGAAGCCACACCCTCTCTTAAGTGATTCACAGATGAACAACTAGCTGTATTTGCAGACTGTGCAATAGAAATTGAACCTGTCACAAAAAATAGGATTCCAAAAAGTACATGTTTCATAGCAAGATGGTTTTATTCGTATGTGCTAATCTACAAAATATTTCGCAATTTTGAATCCAATGGGAAATTTATTAGCATTTCATACACCAGGCCGTTTGGAAGGTGGTTGCGACGAAGCAGGAAGAGGATGTTTGAGTGGTCCAGTAGTTGCTGCTGCAGTGATTCTAGACCCCAACAAACCTATTCCAGCACTTAACGACTCCAAACAGATTACCGAAAAGAATAGGTTGATTCTTCGTGACCAAATTATGAATGAAGCACTCGCATTCGCAATTGGCATCGTTTCTCATCAGGAAATTGATGAAATAAATATTCTCAACGCGAGTTTCTTGGCGATGCACCGTGCGATTGATCAACTAAATATTACGCCTGAATTTTTGCTCATTGACGGAAACCGATTCAATCCCTATACTGGAATTTCACATGTATGTATTGTAAAAGGGGATGCCAAATACCAATCAATCGCGGCAGCATCAATTCTCGCCAAAACAAAACGAGATGAAATCATGGATTCACTTCACGAGCTTTATCCCGTATATAAATGGTCTAAAAACAAAGGCTATCCAACGATTGATCACCGCTCGGCAATCGCTGAACATGGTGCAAGTCCATATCACCGAATGACATTTCGCTTGCTCGCTGATAAAAGTCAACTTGATTTATTCGAGTAAACATTAACTTGTTAATTTAAATCACTAAAACGAAGCAAAGCACGTCGAATTCACGCTAATTTTGAATAAATACGTGAAATGATGAAACGTTTGCTGCTTGCCATTCTTGGCATGTTTATAATTACTTGGATTAGTTTTGTGTCTTACGACCTACTTCAAAAGGAAAACACCCATAATCTCAGAACATACTTTCAAGTTTCAGATGGTGCAATTTGGGCAATCCATCAACCAAATGAAGTAAATTGGGATGACCTTTCCATTCAATCGCCTTCACTAAATCAAGCACTTTATTCCTCCTTTATTACACGGGTAAATGAACCATGCTCGTATATTTTCAGTTCCAAAAAAGTGTTGTTCTTACTTGAAAAAAGAAGTTCTTGGTCAAAAAAGGAGATTATCAAACTCTTTAAAAACGGTTTGTTTCCTTTCGAATTTGGCAAATTGAATTCATTTGAATACGGGAAACTGCATGGTTTTTTTAAAGGAAATCAACTCTTGATTTATGACGGTGATCTCTCACTTCCTAGAGACAAATCATTTCTACTAGATTCGAAAGCAAGCTTTAGTCGGGTAATTCTTTCCAATAAAAAAAATGGCGAACATATTAGCGACATGTACCTTAAAAAAGGACGGATTTACACCTATACAAAGAGCCAAATTGGTTCGAATAAGATAAAAGAAGTAGACGACCGCAGAATCTTTGCTCACATTGTCCCAGCAAATTTCGATAGTTATTCTTTTTATGAAAAATCGTATTTATCGAAAGTTGATCCTGTTTTTGCTCATTCTGCGTTTTCAAAACAAATGATTTCCAATGGAGTCGTATTTATTACAAAAGATGCACGTAGCGCCGCCATTTTTGATTACCAAGAAGATTATAGTCCGATCGATATTCTTAATGAACACCTTCAACTGGATGGATCTGTTGAATTAAGTGCTGAATACAAGCACCTTCGGTTTTCAAAAATATTGGAAGGATTCGCAGATAGCAGTTCGGAAAAACCGACCTTACACCTTGCCTTAATGGAAGGATTCGCTGTTGTTTCAAGTTCCAAAGAATTTATCGATTACGTACTTTCGGAAGCAGAACTTGCAAACACACTTTCGCAAGATGAAAGAAGGATAACAGCCATTTTTGGTAACCTTCCAAAAAAAGTTGCTTTTCGACATGTATCCAAATCGAAACAACAATCCATCAGCGTTTACGGAAAGAAAATGCTTGAAACGAGTTGCAGAGTGATTGACTTTGTTGATCGAAAAGAAAACCAAAAAATCAAAGATTATTTCGTGATGAATCCAGGTGTTCGCGTTATTGACTTCGCAGCTTTTCCTGAACGAGGAAATGTGATCGCACTTACAGAAAATCACACGTTGGTTGGATATATCAATGGTTTAAAAAAATGGGAAAAACCTTGTGCGCAAGAAGTGGTTTCTATGAACCTAATCAACCTAGGTCAATCCTATGTTTCTGTTCAATTTGCATCAGAAACCCAACTCTTTGACAAAACAGGGCGTCTTGTTCTTCGCATGACATCCCAAAAGAACGTCCCTCCTAGCGCCTACTTCGCCAAAAACAAAATGGAATTTGTGGTGGCAAATTCAGCGAATAGCATTCAGCTAATTAACGAGCAAGGAACGGTCATCAAACCTTTTCAGGTGAACGGATCGATTAAACAAATCGCGATTACAACACAAACAAAGAACCCAATTCTAGGCGTACTTACATCCACCATGTTTTATACCATTGATTTAACGAAGCGTAAAACATTGAACAAATTGTCAATTGACAGTACCTATAACTTACTGAATACTGGGTTGGAATTCATCCCTGCTTCTGTTAAGAATGCAAGCCTTACAGTGATTAAAAACGGTAAGCCAACACAATTTTCCACAAAAAGTAACGTTAAACTGCTCGGCTCCTACCTCTTAAACAAGGAAATTATATATGTGCTTTCAAGAGAGAAAGAACTTTATGCGTATAAAAACGGTCAGATTCTCTGGGAAAAAACAATGCCTTTGCAAGAAATTAGTGCAATAAGCATCCAAAGTTCAAAAAATGGCTTGCCAATACTTTGCATATTGGATGCACTTGAAAATGAATTATTAATACTAGATCAGAATGGACGCGTTAGCGACCAAAACGACCGTCATGGTGAAAGAAAAGTTCAAGTTAGTCCATTCGGTTCTAGCGCCTATTCTATCACAACGTTCTTAGGTTCCTACCTGATCCAATACACGAAACAATAAACCATGAAAAAACTACTCATTTGTCTTTCTTTACTTGCAATCCAAGTTCAACTGAATGCTCAAAGTTATCTTGGACTAAGTTCGAGCAACTACGCCGGCGTGATTGGTAATCAAGTGAATCCTGCAAATTTCGTAGACGGACGCTACAAATTCGACCTTCTACTGTTTGGAACAAACATGAATATTTACCAAAACTTTGGATACTTTGACGCAAACGCGATGCGCAGCGCACAAGGTGGGTCCGGTTATTGGTGGTATAAATCCTTTTCGGATACCGCTATTTTTAACTCTTGGTCAAAACCTGACGCGACCTTTATTGATCGGTTAATTGTTCACAATTACGATGAAACATCGAATAAAACATTAGGTGCAAACATCAATTTCCAGGTAGATTTATTAAATACCATGTTTCACATTAATGAAAAAACGGCTATCGGATTCAACGTGCGCAACCGAACTGTAGTGAATGTCGATAACATGGATGCTAAATTGGCCGTTTTAGCTGAGGATGGATTAATACATCCAACCTTATGGCATGATGTTTACAACGAACAATTATTCAATGTAAATTATATGACCTGGTCAGAAGTTGGGTTTAACTTTTCTCAAGTTTTAATCGATAATATAAGAACATTTCTTGAAAATCGGAATCGCACCAAAAGCACTTCTTGGTCATGCTGCTGCATATGTTTACACGGATAATTTCTCCTATAATTTGGTGAATGAAGATACATCCCAATATTTAAGCGGAACTTTTGATTATGGTTATTCAAACAATATCAATGGAATCATTAACGCAGGAATTAATGGTCAAAATCCAAGTGTTTCAGATCTTATCCATCCTTCGTCTAAACTTGGATTTGGTTTAGACATCGGAGCAGTTTACGAATGGCGACCAAAATATGCCAAATTCAAATACGACATGGATGGAGAAACGAATTTATGGCGCAGAAATGAAAACAAATACAAACTTCGCGCAGGATTATCCATCGTGGATATGGGAAGTATGAAATTCACCAAAGGTGGACTTAGCCGTAATTTCGCTGTTAATACTTCTAATTTATTTAACTTACAAACCTTTAATTCAGCAACGAACTTAGAAGGATTTGACGGGGTAATCGATAGCCTCATAAATCATTCTTCTACAGCAGGAAACAAAGAATGGGTTTCTCTTCAAGATCCATCGCAAACGTTTAGAATGCGCACACCAACAGCCGTAAGTTTTCAATTTGATTACCAGATTTGGAAAGGATTCTATATCAATGCCACTTCGATGGTAAATATGATTTCCCAAGGAAAAGATACAAAAGTGAAAACGGCAAATCAATTCTCCATTACGCCAAGTTTTGATAGTCCTTACTTCGGGCTATATATGCCCATTTCCATGAATCAATATAGCGGGATGAAGTACGGCTTAGCAACACGCATCGGACCACTTGTTTTGGGTATCACTGATATGAAAACGCTCCTTGCCAAAGATAAAATTAGTGGGATTGAATTTTATTTTGGTAGCCGAATTCCAATCATCTACCACAGAGTAAGAGATAAGGACAAAGACTTAGTTTCAAATAGAAAAGATGAATGTAAAGATGTTCCAGGAATTTGGGCTTTCAAAGGATGTCCAGATACAGACAATGATGGAATTCCTGATTCGGATGATGAATGTGTAAACGAACCAGGCACACCAGAGTTTAAAGGATGTCCGGACACCGATGGTGATAAAATCATTGATAAAAAAGATGCCTGTCCAACTGTTGCCGGATTAAAAGAATACAAAGGATGTCCGGATACTGATGGTGATAAAATCATCGATTCTGAAGATGCTTGTCCAACGGTTGCTGGATTAAAAGAATACAAAGGGTGTCCAGATACAGATGGTGATAAAATCATTGATTCCGAAGACGCATGTCCAACGGTTGCTGGACTTATCGCATTGAAAGGATGTCCAGATAGAGATGCGGATGGAGTTGCAGATGACGCTGATGGGTGTCCAGATAACGCAGGACCGAAAGAAAATAAAGGATGTCCGGACAAAGATGCGGATGGAATATATGATTTCATTGATGAATGCCCTGATGTTGCCGGTCCACAAGAAAACCGCGGATGTCCATACAAAGACACAGATGGTGATAAAATCTTGGACAAGGATGATGATTGTCCAACATTGGCAGGACCATCAGCAAATAGAGGTTGCCCTTACAAAGACAGTGATAATGATGGGTTATTAGACAAAGATGACGATTGTCCAAATACGCCGGGGCCAAAATCAAACAAAGGATGTCCAGTGATTGAACAAGCCGTAATTGAAGTGTTAAAAACAGCCTTTGACAACCTAGAATTCGAAGTGTCAAAAGATGTTATTTTGGAAGGATCGAAACTTTCATTAAGCGAACTTGCAGAAGTCTTAAAGAAAAAACCTACGTGGAAACTAGAAATTACCGGTCACACCGATAGTCAAGGTGATGATACTGCCAACATGCTTCTTTCTAAAAAACGAGCAGAAGCGGTTAAAGCCTACCTCGTTTCACAAGGAATCGATGCATCGCGTTTTATCACCCTTTATTTTGGGGAGACAAAACCAATTTCAACGAATGAAACGGCCGAAGGACGCCAGAAAAACAGACGAGTTGAAATGAAAGTTGTTTTCGATTAACGATTCTTTTACAGCCATTAAACGAAAAAGGAGGTCAAATTTGACCTCCTTTTTTATATTATCTTAATGTTATCAAATTACGCAACTAAATTAACAAAACTTTAACCTAGCATTAATTTTCCCCTCAAGGCACTTACGTTTCTTTGCGGTAAATTTTAAAGTCTATTTACATGCGCTTAAGCAAAAGTATTGTTATCATTAGTTTTCTGCAACTTATTTCATTTATTAGCAACGCTCAATTAGGAATTATTTCTGGAAAAATCACTTCAGAAGGAACGAACGAAGCGATTTTAGATGCGAAAATCACTGTTCTCGGTGCGGCAAAAGGAGCATATTCCGATTTAAATGGTGATTATGTGATACGCGATGTGAATCCAGGAACCTACACATTATTAATAAGTGCTGGTGGTTTTCAAAAAATGGAGATGTCCAATGTTGTTGTGAAAGCCAAAGGTAATACCAACATCGATGCTTCGTTAGTCTATTCTGTTTCAACGAAACAGGATATCGTTGTGAAAACCAAGGTGAATACTGAATCGAGTGTTGGTACCACACAAATGCAATATAAAAGTAATGTCATGATGGACATTATTCCCGCAGAATTAATTAAAAGAAGTCCAGACAAAACAGTCGGAGATGCTTTGAAAAAAATTAGTGGCGCAAGTATTCAAGACAATAAGTTTGCAATTATTCGTGGGTTGAACGATCGCTATAATGCTGCTTATTTAAATGATGCTCCACTTCCAAGTTCTGAATCGGATCGCAAAGCATTTGCTTTTGATATTTTCCCTGTGAACATGTTAGAAAACTTAGCGATTGTAAAAACAGCATCACCTGATTTACCGGGAGAATTTGCCGGTGGTATTATCCAAATTAAAACAAAAAATATTCCAGTTGAAAATTTTCAATCCATTTCCATTTCAGGAGGATACAACACCATTACTACTTTCAAAGATCGCAAATATTCAAAAGAAGGCAAATTAGATTGGCTTGGACTTGATGATGGATCAAGAGCGATGCCCTCTTCCATTCCTTCTGTACTAGATTTTCCATCATTAATGAGTGATCAGGCGACATTAGCGAAATCATTTCAATCAAATTGGAAATTAAGCGATGCTACTTTCATGCCGAATTTTAGTCTTCAATATGCGGGTGGTTACCGTAAAGAATTCAAAAACAAAAAGGAATTTGGATTCATTGGATCGCTTTCATACAATAAAACAAACAACTATAACGAGACAACACGAAAATCGTTTACGGACAATACCGGAGGTGGTGGTACCTCGCAAATTGAAAATGAATTCTTTGATAAAATTTATTCTACTCAATTACTCACTGGATCCATGTTAAATTTATCCTTAAAATTAAACGCAAGGAACAGTATCAGTTTCAAAAATCTGTATACCATTAATACGGATAATCGCATTATTAACAGAACAGGAGAAATCAATCCATTAGATTTGAATCCATCTCTACTTCGTTCGAATGCAAACTGGATGACCATCAATCAAATTTTTTCTTCCCAACTAAGTGGTCAACATGCGATTGATAAAGATGGAAAAATGAAAATTGACTGGATGCTTGGATTAAGTAACATCCAACGCAGTATTCCTAACCTGCGCAGAAACATTTACTCTCGTATGAAGTATGTAAATGACCCAAGTAGTCCTGATTACCATGACACAATGTATGTCGCAAATATTTCTCAGACAAACGTAGGACCAGATTACGGTGGAAACATGTTCTTTTCAAACAATAAAGAAAACATGTCCAGCTTTAAAGTGAATTTCACGAAGGAAGTATACCACCAAGATTCGACAAAGCAAGAAAAGAAATTAAAATTTGAATTTAAATCAGGTTTATTTGTTCAATTGAGAAACCGTGATTTCCAAGCAAGACAATTGGGTTACACAAAATATGGTGCAGTAGGTGGCGCAACAAATTTCAATTCAAACTTACTGTATTTACCAGAAGACTCTATTTTCCAAATTCAGAATATGGGATTAATTGCACCAGGAATAGGTGGATTTAAATTATCTGATGGAACGAAAGCATCGGATTCATATACTGCTAATTCACAATTGTACGCAGGATTTGTTTCCATTATGCAACATTTCGGAAAAAACAAATTTCTATACGGTGCACGTATCGAAGATTTTACTCAAAATTTAGCTGCGCGAAGAGCAGATAAATCTCCTTTATCTGTTCACATGCACAACCTAGATGTACTGCCTTCTGTGAATTTCATACATAATTTCAATGTTCAAAAAGTACTTCGTGTGAGTGCTTCTCAAACTCTTAATAGACCGGAATACCGCGAATTAGCACCTTTTGCATTTTATGATTTCAATACGCAATTTGTCCTTTCTGGAAATGACTCCTTAAAACGCGCTAAAATCACAAACGTTGATGTACGCTACGAGTGGTATCCTGGAAAAGGTCAAATTATTTCATTTGGTACGTTCTACAAGTATTTTGTAAATCCAATTGAACAAATCACCCGTCCTGATGTAATGAATGAAATTTCCTACAAAAATGTTCCGAACGCAACCAATTACGGACTCGAATTTGAAATCAAATCTAACATTGGCGCGTTATTTAAATTAGATACAGCCTCAAAATGGAATCAATTTGAGTTTTTTACCAATCTTGGATTCATTCATTCAGTTGTTGATGTATCTAAAAATATCGGAACACCATATGACACGCGCCCATTACAAGGTCAATCACCATATGTATTGAACAGTGGAATCATCTATAAAACAACGAATGACTTTACCTTTGCTCTTAATGTAAATCGTGTAGGATCTAGAATGTACATATTAGGAAGCGTACTTCAACCAGATATTTGGGAAAAAAGCAGAACTTTCTTGGATTTTCAAATTGCAAAATCATTTAATGAAGGGAAACTTGAGTTAAAATTAAATTGTCAAAACATTCTAGCGCAGCGCTTGATCTTTTATCAAAATAATTTTAGTTCGAATAATGATGTAAACACTATTCAGAAAATTGGAAATTATTTGTTCACTGGAGAATCTAGTGGTCAAAATCGATTCAATGCAAACCAAGATGACTTAATTTGGAATACTAAATTTGGTAGAACTATTAGTTTTTCTCTTACCTACAAATTCTAAGTCTTAACATTATCTTTTTATTACCTAGATTTCTTCATAATTTCTTAACGATTAGTTAGTGTTAACATAGGGTTATGCTAACGCTATGTCTACATCAAAGGCAGAACTTTGCATCAGATAAAAAAACTAAGAAAAATGAAAAAATTTACGTTTACTGCTTTAAGCTTCTGTGTAAGTCTTATCGCTTTTGGTCAGAGCTTCTTCCAGCCGACCAATTACAGAGGAGCATTTGCTCCCGCTCCAACTGCACAATGGACGGACACATGGACAAATTGGGATCCGCAAAATACGGTTTACCCAGCTTCGAATGTTACGGTAACTGCGGCAATTACCACTAACACCACTTGGACTTCGAACAATGTCTATCTTTTACAAGGTCAAATCTATGTGAAAAATGGCGCAACGTTAACAATTCAACCCGGAACTATTGTAATGGGGGATAAAACAGTAGCCGGTTCAGGATTATTTATTACTCAAGGGGCTAAATTAATTGCGGATGGTACTGTTTCAAATCCTATCGTATTTACTTCAAATCAACCAGTAGGTCAACGTGCTCTTGGTGATTGGGGTGGGATCATCATGATGGGTATGTCAACCAATAATAATGCTGGAGGAATTGCAAACATCGAAGGATTAGCTCCGACATTTGATACACAATATGGTGGTGGAACAAATCCAAATGTGAATGATAACTCAGGTATTTTACGTTACGTTCGTATTGAATTCCCAGGTTACGTATACCAACCAAATAAAGAAATCAATGGATTAACACTTGGATCTATCGGACGTGCAACAATTATTGATTACGTTCAAGTTTCTTTCTCAAATGATGACGCATACGAATGGTTCGGTGGTACTGTAAATTGCCGTCACCTTGTTTCTTACCGTAATTTGGATGATGATTTCGATACAGATAATGGATTTTCTGGATTGATTCAATATTGTTTGGCTGTTAGAGATCCTTTGATTGCTGACAATCCAACAGTTTCTACTTCGGAAGGATTCGAATCTGACAACGATGCTGCTGGTTCAGCAAATTCCCCTCAAACATCTGCGATTTTCTCCAATGTAACCTATGTAGGTCCACTTAGAGGTAATACGGCAGCAACCGTTGCTTCTGGATTCAGAAGAGGTGCACGCATTCGTAGAAATTCAGGATTGAAAATTTACAACAGTATCTTTATGGACGGTCTTCGCGGAATCCATATTGACGGAACAGCATGTGAAGGAAATGCCACAAACGGTGTTTTAAAATATAAAAACAACTTAGTCGCAGGACATTTAACAAATTACTCAGTTGAAAAAAACACAGGTAGTACTTTCGGGATTGCAGCTTGGTTTGGCGCTAACAATAATGATTCATTGGCTTCATCAGCGAATATTTTAACATTACCTTATGGAGTAAATAACACCTATTTAAGTCCTGACTTCCGACCTGTAAGTGCTTCAAGTGCGCTTTCAAATATTTCTTTCCTTGATGCTTCAATCAATCCAGTTACTATTCCAGTACCAACAACTGCTACTGCTATCAACCTTTGTCAAGGTGCAACAGCAACTACATTAACTGCAACTGGAAACCAAGACTGTACAATTAACTGGTACACATCAGCAACAGGAGGAACAAGTATTCCTGCTCCAACACCTTCTACAACGACTGCAGGAACGTCAAACTTCTATGTATCCCAAACAAATGCTCTAGGATACGAAGGTCCACGTGCTATGGTAACTGTTACGGTAAATGCTTTACCTGCTACACCTATAATTTCTGCTAGCGGTGCAACAACTTTCTGTACAGGTGGATCAGTAGATTTAACATCTAGTTCAACAACAGGGAATGTTTGGTCAACTACTGCAACTACCGCAGCAATTACTGTAACAACTTCTGGTTCTTACACAGTAACTGTAACAGACATCAACGGATGTGTAGCAACTTCAGCAGCAACTACTGTTAACGTTTCTAACGCTCCAGCTCCAACAATCAACGCAACTGCAACACAAGCTTGTGCGGGTGACGTAGTAACAATTACAGCTTCAACTTCTGATAGCTACTTATGGTCAACAGGTGCTACAACACAAAGCATCGATGTAACTGCAACTGCAACAAACGTGAATGTTGTGACAACGAATGCAAATGCTTGTAATGGTGTTGGTGCTTCTGCTCCAATTACTGTAACATTCAATGCAACACCAACTGCAGCTGGAACGATGACATTAGCTGGAAATGTTGCAACATTTACAAATACATCAACAGGAGCTACTTCTTACTCTTGGGATTTTGGTGACTTCACAAATTCATCTGCTACAGCACCAGCTCACGCATATGCAGTGAACGGAACATACACTGTTGTATTGACAGCAATCAATGGAAACTGTACAGACACTACAATCTTTTTAGTTGACGTAACAGTTGGATTAAACGAATTGGCATCAAGTTCAAACTTGACAATCTTCCCTAATCCAGCAAACGAAACGGTAAATGTTTCTTTCGATCAAAATACAAATGACCCGATTCAAATTGAATTGATCGATGCTACAGGACGTGTTATTGCTCAAAATCAATCCATTGAAATGGGTACTAATCATCTAACATTCAATGTAACAAATCTTTCTTCTGGATTCTATACAGTACGATTGACACATTCAAACGGCACTGAAAATCAGAAATTAATGATTCAAAAATAATTTCACTAATGGCTGCTAAACTTCGGTTTAGCAGCCTTTTTTTTTATCCTATGGAAAACTCAAAAGGACATACTATTTTAATCGTTGACGATGAACCAGATATTCTTGAGTTCCTTTCCTACAATATCCGCAAGGAAGGATTTAAAGTATTTGTAGCTTCAAATGGACAAGAAGCATTGCGAATTGTTCAACAAATTAATCCTTCGCTCATTTTATTGGATGTCATGATGCCCGTAATGGATGGTATCGAAACATGTCAAATCATCCGAAAAGACTTAAACTTAAATCAACCAATTATCGCTTTTTTAACAGCACGCACTGAGGATTACGCTCAAATTGCAGGCTTTGAAGCAGGAGCAGATGATTACATAAATAAACCTATTCGACCTAGGTTATTATTGAGCAAAATTGACTCCCTATTGAGGAGAACCAAAACTTCTGAAAAACAAATTGAATCAACTATTCAAATTGACAGAGATCGATTTCTAGTGATTGTTAATGGCGAATCATTAACATTGCCTAAAAAGGAATTTGAACTTCTGGAATTACTTGCTAGCAGACCCGGAAAGGTCTTTAACAGAGATCAAATTCTTTCCGTTGTTTGGGGAAATGAAACCATTGTTGGAGAAAGAACCATCGATGTTCATATCCGAAAATTGCGTGAAAAGCTTGGAGATGATTATATTCGCACAATAAAAGGTGTCGGATATACCTTCAAGGATAAATGAAAACAGCAAGACCAAGTATTTTAATTTTTTATGGAAGTTTAGCTTTTATGCTCATAAGCTTCCTATTAACGCTTCTTGTTCACTATTGTATCCTAGTATTGAGTACAAACCTCATCATCGCCATCCCACTATTTTCTGGCGTATTTGCTTACCTCGTTTTTTATTTTCTTTTAAAAGGTTTTATTCAATATAGACTTTCGCTCATCTATCGATCCATTCAGATCAAACAGCCCGAGAACATTACCTTTGCAAAATCCATCGATTCCCTGATGGAAGACGCTGAAAAGAATGTAGCGGAATGGAAAGAAAACAGCACCATCGAAATCTCCAAACTAAAGGAACAAGCTGCCTTCCGAAAAGAATTTCTTGGAAATTTAGCACACGAACTTAAAACACCTGTTTTTTCCATCCAAGGTTACCTACTTACACTTTTGGATGGTGGACTCGAAGACCCAAACGTGAATCGCTCCTTTCTAGAAAGAGCATCGAAGTCAACCGATCGCATAACTGGAATCCTTGAAGACCTCGATCAAATTACACGAATGGAAACGGAAAATTTACGTCTGGAAATTCGATCTTTTGACATTATTGAATTGCTCAAGGAAACATTCGAGTCTTTTGAACTCATTGCAAAAGAAAAAAATTACCAATTACTTTTTGAGAAAGCGTTTACTGCTAAATATGTAAATGCTGACCGGAATAAACTTGGACAAGTTTTCACTAACCTCATTTCAAATGCCATCTCATATGGAAAGGAAAACGGCGTGTTAATTGTCTCTATTCTAGATATTAATGATCACTTTTTGTTAGAATTTAAAGACAATGGCCCCGGAATTGAACCGCATCACCTATCTCGTTTATTTGAACGTTTTTACCGCGTTGAAAAAAGTCGAAACCGAAATGAGGGTGGCTCTGGACTCGGACTCGCCATCGCGAAACACATCGTCGAATCTCATGGACAAACCATTCAAGTGAAAAGTCAAGTTGGCGTAGGAACAACTTTCGTAATCACGGTCGAAAAAAGTAAAAACACAGGTCCAGTGAGCTCACGAGGCATCCCCTTGAAATAATAAACCGGATTTATTCCTACCTTTATTTCCAAGTGTTTACAATGAGTCAATCCGAAAAACAAATCTTCTCGCTTAAACAAGTCGTTCAGTCCATTCAAAAGACAATCGAAGATCGGTACACCACAAATTATTGGGTCAAAGCAGAAATGCACAAAATGAATCGGTACCCAAGTGGACACGCTTTCCCAGAACTAGTGCAAAAAGATAATGGGAAAATTGTTGCTCAAATCACCGGTACTATTTGGAAGCAACAACTAGAGCGCATCAATGATGCATTTATCAATGTCGTAAAAGAACCGTTGCAGGATGGTAAAATGCTGCTGTTGTTAGTGAAAATAAATTATCACCCAACTTTTGGACTGACCCTTCAAATAGTGGATATTGACCCCTCCTACTCGCTTGGAGAATTACAACGCGAACGTGAAGAAACATTACGAAAACTTGAAGCATTACAACTAATAAACCGAAACCAGTATAGAGAATTTCCGCTTTTACCCAAACGTATTGCCATAATTTCTGGAGATTCGAGTAAAGGACTTTCCGATTTTTACCAGGTACTTCAAGAAAATCCTTATAATTATTACTTTGAGACAAGCCTATTTGAAGCATATGTACAAGGCGATTTAGCCGTAAATTCAATTTGTGCCGCTCTAAAAAATATTGAAGAAAACATCGATCAATATGACGTTGTGGTCATTGTACGTGGTGGTGGAGCTGAAGTAGGAATGACTTGCTACAATCATTTTGAATTATGTAAGGCGATTGCCTCCTTTCCAATACCCGTTTTAACAGGAATTGGTCACTCCACGAATTTAACGGTGGCAGAAATGGTCGCTTATAGGAATGCCATTACCCCAACAAAACTTGCTGAATTCTTGGTGTTAACTTTTCGTGAATTTGATTTGGAGGTAACTCAATTAGCTACAAAAATTTTCCACTCAAGTGAGTATTTACTTTCATTGAAAAACCAGAAACTAATCGCACTTGCCAACGGGCTAAGTCAAGTGGTACAAAAAAGACTGCAAAATGCGAATGAACGTTTCCTATCGCTGCAATTTCAAGTCCAGCACCAAAGCAGCAATCATTTAACGAAACATGAACAATCCATTCTGAATCAAGAAACTCGCTTGAAACCTCAACTTCAGTTTTTCTTGGAGAAAGAAACACAGAAATTAAAGCAATTTGAAGAAAAAGTTCATTTTTTAGACCCTATTCATGTCCTCAAGCGAGGTTACAGCATTACCAGAATCAATGGGAAAGCAATCGATGAAAACGCAATTATTCACGTTGATGCAGAAATAGAAACACAAACGATTCAAGGGACAATTTCGGCAAAAGTAACCGCTGTTTCCAAAAATGCTTAATGTGTTTTCGTCATCGAATCCGGGACACAAATGATGAAATCCGCACGTCCATAATGCTCCTTATCCAATTTTCGGACATCCGATTGAGTCACCGTTGAAATGGTCAACACCTTGATATCCGGTTGTTTTTGCTGTACATACCATAAAATTCCTTGGTGAAAATCAGAATGAAAAGCCCCATTAAAATGTAAATGAACGCTTCCTTCTTTTCTTCCAGGATTCGATAAAATAAATTGAGCCATTGTTGCATCCTTGAATGCTTGCGATTCAACCATGTTCATTCCCATATTTACACCCATGTGTCCGCCCATTGTAAAAACTTCACGGTATTGAGAGAGCGTTGTATCTACAATAAAATCAATTGGTGCCATTTGTGATTTAATGGTCAAACTCAAGGTGTCTAGAGACTTCCTGCCTTTTTTAAACAACAATGATGCATATTTGCGTTGCACATTAGAAGCCACACAAAACAAGGTGTTTGTTTTCGCAAATTCGACAAGTGGCGCATAATCTGTTTCATAATTTGGCCATAGTCGCATTGTGTCTTTAAACTGCTTTTCCGTTAAGTTTCCCATCAAATACTGACTCAATAGCTCTTGTTGGTCCTGTTCAAACATTTCGAATCCAAGTTGTAAGTTTGAGCCTACTTCCTCATACATTTCTTTCGTTAATTCCAATTGCAGCCAATGAGCAATTGGATTGTCATGAAACTCGCCAAATAAGATTAATTCCTTGTGCTCACTTGCTTCAGTCATCTTTTCAAAGGTTGTTTTTTTTCCTTTAGCGGTGTAAATAACATATGCGGGCATATCCTGAGAATGCAGCATGTTAGCTGGAAATAAACAAAGTGTGATAAGGATAAATCGAATTAGGTTCATGTACAATGGTTTAAGGTTTGTTCGACTAAATTTAATATATTTGGTACAACCCAAGCTTTTTGTGTGAAATCTTTATCTAAAATTTCCTGTTTAACCAGTGCAATGTTCGTTGCTTTATCTTCTTTTGGACAAGGATTTCAAGTTAACTTTCAAGGTCAAAAACAGCAAGGAATGGGGTGTGCTGGAAGTGCGCTGAATGCAGATGCCTCCAGTTTGTTCTTTAATCCTGGGGCGAGTGCATTTGCCAACAACTCAGAAATAAACCTTGCTGGAACGCCTATTTTCGCACATGTGCTTTACACCGATTCTGTCTCACAAACGAGTTACCGCACAAATAATCCTGTGGGAACACCATTTTCGATGTATGGAATTTACCGGTTTAAAAAGTCATTAGAACCACTTTCGGTAGGATTAGCAATGTATACACCTTTTGGTAGCACCGTTCAATGGGAACCAAATTGGATTGGACGCTTTGCCTTAACTCGTTTATCCCTGAAAGCGATATTTTTTCAACCTACTTTATCCTACAGAATCAATGAACGACTTGGGATCGGTGCTGGATTTGTAATTAGCAATGGCAGTGTTAACTTACAAAAAGACATACCTGTGCAAGATAGTTTAGGAAATTATGGTCATGCCGAATTAGCAGGAAAAGCGATTGGTTTTGGATTTAATGCTGGGATGCTTTATCATGTGAACGAACGATTTTCCATGGGATTTACCTACCGATCTAAAGTGAATATGTCCGTGAAAAATGGAATTGCAACATTCACAGTTCCAACTGCATTAGCGACTAGTTTTCCAAATGGAACGTTTTCTAGTCAGTTACCCTTGCCGAGTGTACTTACACTTGGACTCAGTTTTAAATCGAATTCGAAGTGGAGTTTCGTGTTGGATATTAACCGGGTGAACTGGAAAGTATACGATACCTTAGCTTTTGATTACGCACTGAATACAAGTACTCTCAGTGACACTAAATCCGCTCGGAACTATGAAAGCATTTTTGCTTTCCGAGGTGGAGCAGCTTATTCTGCAACAAAAAAATGGACTTTCCGCTTAGGTAGTGGATTTGGATTTACGCCCGTTCAATCCGGATATGTAACACCAGAAACACCGGATGCGAACCGTCTTTATGGAACCTGTGGTTTCAGTTTTATGGCAAATGAACATTTTTCCATTGATGCAGCGCTTTATGCAACGCGCATGCAGCGAACAGATAAAAACATTGAAACCCAATTGAATGGAACATTTACTTCCATTGCTTTTGCGCCCGGATTTTCTTTAAACTATAAATGGTAATGAATAAACTTCACGTCATCGGACTATTTATTTTTACCACACTAGGGATGCTCTCTTGCGAACCTAAAATAAAAACCAAAAGTCCTAACAAAGGTGAACTAGATGTTACAAAGGTAATTTTCATTGGAGACGGACAAATGGCCGGATACATGAATGATGGCTTGAAAAACGAGGGTCAGAAAAATTCCTTAGCGAACATTCTTGCAGCACAATTTGAGCTAATTGGATCGAATCAAGCGAAGCTTCCTTGGTTGAACAGTTCTTCCATTGGTATCAGTACCGCTGGACTTGCGCCCTTTCACTTGGGATATAAAACAGATTGTCAGGGAAATGTTTCCTTGTCACCTGTCAGGGATGCCAACATAGGAGATTTAAGCTGTTTAACCCAATCCTGTTATCAAGCAAATAGTCCATTTACCGTTTTTGGTATTCCCGGATTAAGATTAAACCAATTTACGAATAGCGCATTGGCGAACACGAATCCATTTTATAACCGTATGTGCTCTTCTCCATCTGTTAGCTTATTGGATGAAATAATATCCCAACAAGCTTCATTCTTTCAATTATACATAGGACTTGAGGATGTATTGGATTACGCAAAATCAGGGGGAACCCATGAATCCTTGCCTTCAGCATTGAACTTTCAACAAAACTATGAACAAGTCATTCAAAACTTAACAGCAAATGGTGCAAAAGGTGCAATTGCTACGATTCCTGACGTTACATTAATGCCTTATTTCACGACAATTCCGTGGAATGGTTTAAGCTTAGACAATACCAATGTTGGAACCTTAAATAGCATTTACAATCCACTTGGATATTACTTTCAATTAGGCGCGAATCCATTCATGATGGTAGATTCTACTGCAAATATGTTTGCGGTACGGCAAATTAAATCCAAAGAATTAATATTACTGAGCCTCCCATTAGACTCCGTTAAATGCAATCAAATGGGTGTACTATTTCCTATTCGAGATGAATTTATTTTAGATGAAGGAGAAATAAATGTGTTACGAGCAAAAATTCAGTCGTACAATAATTTCATTCGTCAAATCGCTCAAACATACAATTTAGCCCTCATAGAAACAGATCAATTTGTTTCAAAATTGGCGGATGGATTCACTTATAACGGCGTGAATATGAGTGCTAAATTTGTCTCTGGTGGAGCATATTCATTAGATGGAATTTATTTGAATCCTCGTGGTAATGCCCATTTTGCAAATGCCGTTATAAAAGCAATAAACAAAAAATACAACTCAACTATACCAGAAGTAGATGCCAATAAATTTGACGGTGTACGCTTCCCATAATTAAACCTAATACTATGAAAAAAATCACCTTCCTTTTTGCTTTTGTTTGGAGCTTCTCCACTTTCGCTCAATCACCATGCAGCAGTGGGCGTTATGCCAACGATGTTTTCACAAACTTTACGGTCACAAGTGATGTCGTATACGGCCAAAATACCACTTGGAGTGGAGCAGCAAATCAATTGAAACTTGACTTTTATGAACCCACTGGCGATACAGAACTTGCAAGACCTTTGATTATTTGGGTACATGGTGGAAGTTTTATCGGAGGATCAAAAACAGACAACGATGTAAAAACATGGTCGGAAAGTTTTGCGAAGAAAGGATACGTGTGCGCAAGCATAGATTACCGATTAGGATTCTTCCCATTTGATTCTGCGAATGCGGTAAAAGCTGTTGTACGAGCGGTACAAGATTTGAAAGCTGCCATTCGTTATTTTTACAAGGATTGTCAAACAACGAACCTTTATAAAGTAGATACAAACCATATTTTCATCGGTGGTAGTTCTGCTGGCGCAATTACGGCATTGCATGTAGCTTATTTGAATGATCCTTGTGAGATTTCCGATTACCTAAATGCAAGTACCATAAATACACTTGGTGGATTAGAAGGAAACAGTGGCAATCCGGGTTATTCAACAAAAGTACATGCAGTCATCAATGGCTGCGGAGCATTAGCGCGTTACAGCTGGTTAGAAGCGGGTGATATTCCACTTTGCTCCTTTCACGGGACAGCCGACGGAACAGTGAAATACAATCGTGGAGTTGTAAATCCTGGAACGCCTTTAATGTACCTTGATGGAAGTCGCATGTTGCACGAACGTGCTTGTGCCGTTGGAGTTGAAAGTCAATTTTACACCTTTCCTGGAGCACCACATGTTCCTTATTTAGCCAACACGGCATACATGGACACGAGTATTCGCTTCGTTCGTGACTTTTTAGTCAACCAAATGGGATGCAGTGAAACAATGCTTCAACCAGCCAATAATCCGATGCAAACAGCAACCCTTTACGCCACAAATTACTGTGATGGCAGTCCTGTAAACGAGGTATGTTCAACGTCCGGCTTAACGGAAGATCAATTAACATTGAATGTATATCCAAATCCGAGCAACGGTCAACTAAACATTTCTGTGGAAGGTGCTCAAATTGAACAATTGCATGTATTGGACTTATTGGGCAAAACTCACTTCATTCTTGAAAAGGTTCAGCAGGAAGAATTTGATTTTAGTATGATGCCAAACGGAACCTATTTTGTTTCCCTTCGTTTATCAAACGGACAAGAACTTATGAGGCCATTCATTATTCAACATTAATGATTAATATGAAAAAAATTAGTTTTCTACTCAGTTTTACTTTCTACATTTTTACCAATGTATCCGCACAAACCTGGAGCGGTGAAGTAGCACAAATTTTCTACGATAAATGTACGAAATGCCATCATCCAGGTGGTGCCGCACCCAATTCATTGATGACCTTTAACGATGTGAGTCCGATGGCTTCACTCGTATACCAATGCATCAATACCAATGAAATGCCGCCATGGCCACCAGATAATAACTACCAACAATATTTACATAATCGTTCCTTAAGTGCTACCGAGAAATCGACCATATTAACTTGGCTCGACCTTGGTTTTCCAGAAGGTAATGCGTCAGCTACACCACCTCCACCGGTTTATTCGGGAAGTTCATTTCTTGGAAATGGTGATTTAACTGTTCAGATTCCAACATACATGAGTAAGGCGATTTCTCATGATGACTATGTATGTTTTTCCATTCCGACTAATTTAACTCAAAACAGAATCATTAAAGCAGTTGAGGTAATTCCAGGAAACCGAGAAATTGTGCACCATGCTTTGGTTTTCGTCGACCCTACAAGCGCAGAAAGTACGGATACACTCGATGGAAATTGTGCGAGTCCAAGTTATGCTTCGACAAAATTAATCACAGGATACACTCCGGGTGCCACCCCCATGATTTTACCATCTGTTGACCCGCTCAAATTGGGAATTGATATTGGTCCGGGCTCAAGTATCTACTTTGCCATGCATTATCCCATGGGAAGTTATGGGGCTTTTGACAGCACTAAAGTGATCATCCATTTTTATCCGCTTGGCACAACAGGTGTCCGGCAAATTTCAGCTGGTCCGCTCATAGGAAACAATAACTTTACACTACCCGCAAATCAAGAAACCACTTTGACGGCTCAATTCCCCTCGAGTGGAACAGGATTGCCGTCAAGTTATTCCGTTCTTTCCGTTTTTCCTCATATGCATTTATTAGGGAAAAATATTAAAGCGTATGCATATAAACCTAATTTGGATACGATCAAATTCGTAAACGTGCCTAAATGGAATTTCATGTGGCAGGACTTCTATTTTTTCCAGCACATTCAAAAAGTACCTGCTGGATATAAGTTAAAAGGAGAGGCAACATATGACAACACAACGTTAAATGTTCACAATCCAAATAATCCACCTCAAAACGTGTATAGCGGATTTAATACAACAGATGAGATGTTTCTTGTTTACTTTCATTACTTACCTTATCAAAACGGTGATGAAACCTATGACTTAAATCAATTTGTCAACGCAAGTATAGGTGACTACCTCCCTAATGAATCTGGTTCCATTCAAGTTTTTCCAAATCCATTTAACAAGGGCTGTGACATTCATTTGCCAGAGAAACTAGGGGTAAATGACCAAGTTTATGTGTACACTGCTTCGGGAGAATTGATCCGAAAACTAACCAGTGTGAACGGCATTCAAGACTTACATTGGGACGGGAACAATGACCAAGGAAACGAAGTCTCCAATGGACTTTTCTACGTTTCAGCTAGAATTGGCAATCAATTATTGTCAAAAAAGATAATGAAATTGGATTAAATTGCTTGAATTAGCAGAATTTTCATATTTTTGCAACCCTGATGGTCTCATGGCCGAGCGGTTAGGCACCGGTCTGCAAAACCGTCTACAGCAGTTCGAATCTGCTTGAGACCTCTTGAAAAAAGCTCTGTGAAAACAGGGCTTTTTTTATTTTCAGCTTCCTTCCGAGGACTATTTTCAATGAATTTACATTAAGAATTTGTTAAGTTTTTTCGGTTAGAAATATGGAATCTTAGCGTTAAAGCATCATATTGATGCAAATAGGAGAAAAAATATGTGAAAAATGATGCTTCTTCTTGACTATAAACAAGAAGTTAAGTTTAGGAAGTAACAAAAGTTTTATATATTTGGCATTCGAAAAATTTAAAAATTAGAAACATTAAAATCTATTTATCATGAACAAAAACAAAAAGACGGCAGGAGGATTTTCAGCAATCGTTTCGTTTCTCGCTATTGCTATTGCACTAGTAGCAGGAGCATTGATTTACAGTAAAGTTTTTGGTGACCCAAGTAACTTCGTTGATAACGATCCTACAGGTGAACCAATGGAAGGGAATTTATACGGAGTAATCTACAAAGGTGGATTCATCGTGCCAATTCTAGTAGCAATTAACTTAATCATTATCATTTTCTCTATCGAGCGTCTTGTTACCTTGCTTATGGCAAATGGAAAAGGGAATACAGATAAATTCATCGCGGCTATTAAAGGGCACATGGATAAAAAAGATTTCAAAGCGGCAATCGCACATTGTGACAAACAAAAAGGTTCTTTGGCGAATGTAGTACGCGCTGGACTTGAGAAATATGAGCACATCAACGGTGATTCAAGTTTAACAAAAGAACAAAAATTAGAGTCTTTGAAAAAAGAATTAGAAGAAGCGACATCTTTAGAGTTGCCAATGCTTTCTAAAAACTTAGCTGTTCTTTCTACTAGTGCATCGATTGCAACATTAATCGGTTTGATCGGAACAGTATTAGGGATGATTCGTTCATTTGCTGCGATGTCAAAAGGTTCACCAGATACAGCTGCACTTGCGACAGGTATCTCTGAGGCCTTAATCAACACGGCATTCGGTATTACCGCATCAACGTTAGCGATCATTTTGTACAATTTCTTCTCTACGAAAATTGATACAATGACATACAGCATCGACGAAGCAAGCTTCACAATTGTTCAGGATTTCTCTGCAACAAACTAATTGTTGGTTTAACATTTAAAGGAACAAGCAATGCCTAAATTAAAAATACCTAAAAGTTCTCCTTCTATAGACATGACGCCTATGGTGGACTTGGCATTCTTGCTTGTTACATTCTTTATGTTGGCCGCTTCTTTCCGCGCAAGTGAACCCGTTACGGTAAATACACCTTCAAGTATCAGTGATAAATTCATCCCTGAAAACGTAATTATGGTGACCATTGACCAAGATGGACGTGTGTTCTTTAACTTGTCAGGAGCTGAAGCAAGACGTGAAATGCTTACAAATATGATTGGTAAGTATAAAATGAGCCTTTCTGAAGAACAAATAGAAAAGTTCACGTTCATGTCAACATTTGGTTGTACCATGCAAGAATTACCTTCTTACATTGATACAGGTGCGGATGATCGCATCACCTTCCAAACAAAAGGTATTCAAGTGGATTCAACAAAAACAAATGAATTATACGACTGGATTAGCTACGCTGGTACTGCCGCTTTAAACTCTGCAAAAACAAAGTTCGAAGAAGCAAAATTGAAAGGCGAAAATCCAGACGCGGATGATTTTAAACCGAAATTCATTCTTCGAGTTGACTCCAAAACAAAATACAAAAAAGCGGAAGATGTTATCAATGTGTTCAGGGAATTGAACTTAAATAACTTGAATTTCATAACTTCTTCGGAGCTCGCTCCGATAAATTAATCAGACATGGCAGAAATCGCAGAAGGCGGTGGCGGTGGCCACGGCAAAGGCAAGAAAAGAGCTAAGAAAAGCTCGACTCGAGTAGACATGACACCCATGGTTGACTTGGCTTTCTTACTATTGACGTTTTTCGTCCTTACATCCACATTTAGTAAGCCTAAAATGTTACCGTTGGCTTATCCGGCGAAAGTAGATAAAACAGAGCAACAGAAAGGTCCTAAAATGAATAACGGTATTACCTTCCTTCTTTCGGAAGACCGTATTTTCTATTACCAAGGTGAATATTACAACAACGATCACCGTGCTGACGATGGTTCAGTAACAGAGTTAAAAGAGGTTGATTTTGGTACAGGAGAAAAAGGTATCAGAAAATTGTTAGGAAAGTTAAATAATTACGTTTTAGTTAAAAAGCAAGGTCTTGATGAAAAACTAAAACGCAAAGAACTTAACGATAGTACTTACCTGAAAAAGCTAGATAAACTGAGAGTTGATAGAGAAGCACTGAAAGTACTCATCAAAACAGATAAAGAAGCGTTGTGTAAGAATTTCATTGATCTTGTGGATGAATTAAAAATTGCAGAAATCGGGGTAATCGCACCAGTTGATATTACACCAGGAGAGCTGCAGTTGATGAAAGAAAAACTTAAAAATTAATTCCTATGCAAGTCCTCTATGTCATCGTTGCTTTAGTCACAGGGTTTTCTCTCCTAGACTATTTAACTGCCCGTAAATGGCAGCAAGTAACATCAAACACGAGAAATGAAGTTGTTTTCGCTCACAGAAATAAAGCCTACGGTGCCTATGTTCTGAGAAGTAGTTACAACAAACGCATGGTCATGATTATGGCTGGATTGATTCTCTTTGCAGCGTTATCTTTTGGAATTTCAGAACTCATCAAACGCTTGCCGAAAGAAGAAGTTGAACTTCCTAAAGAAAACAGCAAAAACATCACATTACAACCACCGGCGAAAGAACTTCCTCCGCCAGTAACTCCTCCTCCACCCCCACCTCCAAAATTGGAGCAAATGACGGCATTTTTACCGCCAGTGATTGAGGATGAAGTGGTGACAGACGTACTCCCAACACAAGCTGAATTAGAAAACACAAAAGCTGGTGATCAAGACGTCGAAGGTGGTGACGAAGGTTGGGAATTACCAACAGACGAACCTACCGGAGGACCAGCACTGACACAAACAGTTGTTGAACCTATCGAAACTTGGGTAGAAGTTGAAGCAGAGTTTAACGGTGGATACGAAAAATTGAATGAATTTATCAACGATAACATTCGTCCTCCAGCGGAAGCAGCAGACCTTGGCGTAAATGGACGCGTAATCGTTCGATTTGTCGTAGAAAAAGATGGAACTGTATCTAACGCCGTTGTTGAAACAAAACTAGATGAGTGTCCAGCTTGTGACAAAGAAGCACTTCGTGTTGTAACGAGAATGCCGAAATGGAAAGCAGCATCGAATGCAGGTCGTGAGGTTCGTACCTATGTGCGACTTCCGATTAAATTCGAATCTCAATAACAAAAACCTTTTATGATAGATCCCCAATAGAATTTTCGATTGGGGATTTTTTTTGCCAATATGAAAACAAACATCATTCAAAGCATTACCGGTGGACTCGTGGTTGTCGTTGCATTTATTTTTGCCGGCATGCTCGTTTTCAACGATGTATTACCTTACCTAAACGGCTGGAAAAGAATTACGACAATCATCGTTTTAGTTCTATACGCCAGCTATCGCTTTTCGCGTATTTACAAAGATTTGAAAACAAATAAGCAACAAAACGAACGCATATGAATCGACACAATTTATACCTATCTCTTTTTTTAGTAGGATCATTCTTCTCATGCGATTCTCCTCAGAATCCTTTAGCTTATGTGAAAGAAACACATGGAAGAGGTAAAGCAATGGTCTATATTGAAGAATCTTTTAAACCGCTTTTTGAGACGTCGATTTCAACCTTTGAAAGTTTAAATCCCAAAGCAGACATCACCGCAAAGTATCTTCCGGAAGGAAAAATCATTAAGGCATTTTTTGATGGGCAAGTAAAAACGATAACCATCACTCGTGATTTTACCAAAGCTGAAAAAAAATACCTCAAAAGTAAAAACGTCGAAGTAAGCAGTGACCGCATTGCCCTAGACGCCGTTGCATTAATTGTTAATCCTGCAAATTCGGATACCACCATTAGCATACCAAGACTAAGAAAAATACTGACAGATAAAAACAGTGTTTGGCCTAGTTCAAAGCAACCCATTTCGGTGGTATTTGATCAAATGAACTCCGCGAATTTCAATTACATCACCGACATGCTTCAAACGGATAAATTATCCAGCAATGTCTTTGCTACAAAATCAAATGAGGAGGTAATCAATTACGTCAAAAACAATAAGAATGCGATCGGGATTATTGGTTTAAATTGGATTTCCAATCAAGAGGACTTTGAAGTAATGAACTTTCTATCCGGAATACATGTAATGGATGTCAAACTAACCGAAGAAAGTGAATCGTTCAAGCCAATCAATGGAGTTATTTACACAAGAGAATACCCACTCATTCGCGATGTTTGGATGATCAATAAAGGCAGTCGGGCTGGATTAAATTCTGGTTTCGTTAACTTTATGATGGGCGAAAAAGGACAAATTATCATTCATAAATCAGAATTAGTACCTGCCAACAACCCGGTTCGACTCATTCAAATCAATCCTGAGTAATAAATCTATGTCATTTATGACGGCTTTTTTTTGTCAAACCATAAAACAAAGCTATTTTTGGCAAGCAAATTGATTAGCATAAAAAAACAAACGAAATGAAAACCTTATTTTTAATCGGAGCCGCATTCTTAAGCAGTTTAACTTTTGGTCAAACCTTAAAAGATGCCATTTACAAAACGGATAACGAACGTTATGCTGATGCAATAAAAGATTTTGCAGCATTGGTGAAAGCAGACCCAATGAATGGTGAAATTTACTTTTACTATGGGGATTGTTATTTTGACAAAGGACTTGTTGATTCCGCGAAAATGATGTGGAACAAAAGTTTTGAAGTGGATAAACTTCGTGCGTTACCATTTGTTGCCGCTGGACGAGTACTTTGGATTGATGGTAAAAAGCCAGAAGCAAAAGTAGAGTTCGACAAAGCACTTGCTCTAACTAAAAAAGACAAAATAAAACGTGCAGAAGTTATTCGTGGCATGGCGAAAATTTTCATTAAATCTGACGTGAAAGATTACGATCAAGCATTATTGCTTTTAGAAGAAGCTATTGTTAAAGATCCTAATAATGAAGACAACCTTTTGTTAAAAGGTGATGCGCTTTATGCAAAAACACCAGATAATGCAAGTGTAGCGATTAAGTCATACTTGGCTGTTTTGGACATCAATCCAAAATCTCCACGTGGTGTGGTGCGTGTAGCAAATATTTATCAAGCTGCTCAAAACCAAGAGAAAGCAAATGAAATGTACAAACAGGCAAAACAGATTGACTCCACTTACGCACCTGCTTACCGTGCAAATGCAGAGTTGAACATGCGTTTTGGAAAGAAAAAAGCAGCCATTGAGGATTGGCAGAAATACTTGAAGTTGAACAACAACTTGGAAGCACGTTACTTGTACACCAACGCGCTATTTAACGCGAAACAATACTGCGAAGCAATTGCGGAAGTGAAAAACTTAAACGCACTGAACTTCTCTAATTTTTACACAGAACGTATGTTGGCATTCTCTTATTTAGAATGTAGCACTGATAGTTCTTCATTTAAAAATGGATTGGATGCTTCAAACCGATTCTTTGCGATTGTACCAGCAAACATGATTAGCTACCTAGACTACAAAACGAAAGGAGCGCTTTTAATGAAAATGGGCATGGATTCTTTAGGTCTAATTGAATACGAGAAAGCAATTGGTGTGAATGAAATCGCTGCGAAAGAATTATCAGGAGAAGTTGCGAGTAAGTACTTCAAAGCAAAAAAATATAACAAGGCAATTGAAGTATTCACCATGCGCTCTAAATTGGTAACCTTAAATTCTGCAGAAGAATTTGAACTTGGTAAAGCTTACTACATTGGTCAGAAAAACTATGCATTGGCAGACTCTGCATTTTCACATGTGAATAAATTATCTCCAAGTTACTTGCCCGGTTATCGCTGGAGAGCTCTTGCAAATATTGGATTAGACGCAAACAACGAGCGTTGGGCAGCTCAACCTTACTTTGAGAAAATTATTGAATTAGTAAAGATCGAGGAACGCACTTTACCAGCGAATAAAACAATGATGTTGGAAGCTTGTCGCTACTTGTGTGATTACTATGCAAAATCAACGGCGAAGGATTTGGCTAAAACAAAATCGTTCTATGAAATCATTTTGCAAATCGATCCAAACGATGCCACAGCGAAAACAGCGCTAGGAATTAAATAAGAATATTTAAAACAAAAAAAAAGGCGGATTTATCCGCCTTTTTTTTTGTTAGTTCAATATATAGAATTGCTGAAGGTTTATCAAGCTTTATTCATCAAACGAGCCACGTATTTTCCAATAATATCAAACTCCAAGTTCACCTCATCGCCAACGGCCAGGTTATGGAAGTTTGTGTGCTCAAATGTATAAGGGATGATGCAAACTGAAAATGCCCCATCCTCAGAATCAACGACTGTTAAACTCGTTCCGTTTATGGTTATAGAGCCTTTTTCTACCGTAACAAATTCGGATTCGTATTCAAAACGGTAACGCCAACTTCCATCTTCATCGGTGATTGATACACACTTTGCCAATCCATCGACATGACCTTGAACGATGTGCCCGTCAAGACGTCCATTAAAGCTCATACAGCGCTCTAAATTGATTTTTGACCCAACTACCCAGCTACCGAGATTCGTTTTCTGCAGAGTCTCATGAATCGCTGTGACCACGTGATGGTCCGGACTCAATCCAACAACCGTCAAACAACAACCATTGTGCGCAACACTTTGGTCGATTTTCAATTCATTGCTTATGTTCGATTGTATGGTAAAATGTACATTTCCCCCATCTTGACGAATTTCCGTCACTAATCCTATTTCTTCTATAATTCCTGTAAACATCGTCTTCAAATTTACGTGAAAATCGTCATTCAGAGGCACGGATGTCCTTTATATTGAATTGCATATTCGTTTTTCCATTGAATTCATTTGTTTCAAGGGTATACGCCATTTCGAAGGGCATGCCTTTTAAGGTGAATTCTTCCTTCTCCGCCAAATTAAATCCTATGGCATCAAACGCCAATTTGGAATCCGCTTGTGCAACGCGTAATTTCAAGTGTTTTTCTTTCAAAATGCGTGAATCGGTTGCATACAATTCCTTTGTGCAAAAAACAGGCTTCATGTTTCCGGGTCCAAAAGGCTCGAACGCGTCGATGATTTTTTTAATGCGCGGTAATTTACCGTTCCACACGGTTTGAATATCGTTCAGATCAATATTTATATCAACGTGTTGAAGCGCTTCCAATGAGGTGCCATTCAAGCGTTGTTTGACCTCCTGATCAAATGCTAAACGAAAAGCATGTAAATTCTCTTTCGGCATGGTTAATCCCGCTGCATAATGGTGACCGCCAAACTGCGTCAGGTGTTTTTTGCAGGACTCCAGCACTTCGTAAAGGTTGATGGATCCCACACTTCTGGCAGAACCGGTAAGTAATCCATTTGATTCGGTTAAGACAATGGTTGGACGGTAATGTGATTCAATAATACGAGAAGCAACAATTCCCACAACACCTTTGTGCCAATTTTCCTGAAAAACGATGTTTGTACTTTGATTGGGATGTTCCTTATCTCTTGCTATTTGCAGAAGCGCCTCTTCCGTAATAGATTGATCAATGGTACGTCTCAAGGTATTATCATCATGAATTTCCTGTGCCAACTGTTTTATTTCTTGTTCATTAGCTGACAACATCCAATCGACTGCCGTTTTACCACTGCGGATTCTTCCTGCTGCATTTACCCTAGGGGCTATGACAAAAACGACATCGGTCAAACTTAGTGGGAACTTTTTTCCCGCTAGCGTCAATAATTCTTCAAATGCCCTTCTTGGATATTGATTCAATCGAATGAGTCCATGGTAACAAAGAATCCGATTTTCACCAGTCACATCAACGATATCTGCACCAATACTCAAGGCCAATAAATCTAAACTTTCGAAAAGCGAATCAAATGAAGTGCCATGATCGATATGAAGTGCCTGCATTAATTTAAATCCAACACCACATCCGGACAATTCTTTAAAAGGATAGCCACAATCTAAACGTTTTGGGTCCAACACGAGTGCCGCTGGCAAAATTTCTCCAGGCTGATGGTGGTCACAGATGATGAAATCAATTCCCCGTTTTTTTGCCTCTTCTACTAAATGATTCGACTTTATTCCGCAATCCAGAGTGATAATCAGGGTGCATTTCTCAGAAATTGCGTAGTCAATACCTTGCTGACTTAATCCATATCCTTCTTTGTATCGATCAGGAATATAATAATGTACATTCGGATGGAATTTTATTAATTGTTCATACATAAGAGCAACGGCAGTGGTACCGTCTACATCGTAATCGCCAAATAGAAGAATTCCTTCCTGTTTTTTTATCGCTTGATTGATGCGATTTACTGCTGCATCCATATCCTTCATCAGGAATGGATCATGAAGTTCATCGATACTCGGACGAAAAAACGCACGTGCTGCGGCCTCGGTTTCTAGTCCACGCTGGACCAATAACCTCCCCACAAATAATTCAACGTTTAATTTTTCCGCTAAAATTTGAACTTTTTCCTCATCAACCTTTGGTTGAAACACCCATTTTTTTTCCATCTCACTTGTTCTTTACTTTAAGTTAAGCATATTTTTTGAGATGAAGAAACTGGGACTAATCGACGTAACTTAATTTCAACATATTGGTTGCGCCAAGATCCTCTAATGGAATCGAAGCGATATTAATGACCAAATCACCTAAATTCAGGTACCCTTCCGACTTCATGAAATATTTAATGTCTGCGATGGTATGATCTGTTGAAATGAGTTTATCATAGTAGAATGCTCTTACGCCCCACAACAAGTTTAATTGGGTCAAAATGTTTCGATTACTCGTGAACACATAAATTTGACTGTTAGGACGTTGAGAAGCAATTTTATAGGCCGTATATCCAGAGAATGACATCGTAATGATGGCATCTGCTTCGACGCGTTGGGACAAACGACAAGCATTAAAACAAATGGAATCAGAAATAAACCGCTCGCTATTTTTCCTTGGCAATTCTTCCTTATTATACATTGCGCTGTGCTTCTCCATTTCCTTAATGATGTTTGACATCGTTTGAATCACTTGAACAGGATAGTTTCCTACAGAAGTTTCTCCAGAGAGCATCACAGCATCCGCGCCATCGAGCACGGCGTTCGCAACATCATTGACTTCCGCACGACTAGGAGTTAAATTCGAAATCATTGACTCCATCATTTGCGTCGCAACAATGACCGGCTTCGCAGATGATATACACTTAGAAATCAACATTTTCTGAATCGAAGGGACCGTTTGATACGGAACTTCCACACCCAAATCTCCACGAGCCACCATTAATCCATCACTTTCCGCAATAATTGCATCTATATTTTCAAGTGCTTCTGGTTTTTCAATTTTGGCAATCACCTTTGCGTGGTGATTTTTCGCTGCAATTCTGGCTTTTAGGTCGATAATGTCCTCCTGAGAACGAACAAAAGATAAGCCAATCCAATCAACGTGATGGTTCAATGCAAATTCTAAATCGGCGATATCTTTTTCCGTTAGTGACGGCATAGAGATTTTCGTGTTCGGGAAGTTTACTCCTTTTTTGGAAGAAAGTATGCCACCTTGAATAATTTCACAACGAATAGTAGAATGTCCATCGGTTTCACGTACTTCTAAAACAATTTTTCCATCGTCTAATAGTATGCGCTCTCCCGCTTTAACTTCTTTTGGAAGCAAGGTATAATTGATTGAAAATCGTTCTTTGTTTCCAACAACCTTATCAACTACCAATAAAATTTCTGCACCATTTTCCAATGGGACACCGTTGTTTTCCATTTCATTGGTACGGATTTTAGGTCCCTGTAAATCGGCAAGAATGGCTACGTTAAGTCCAAGTTCTTCATTCAAGGAACGAATTAACTCAACGGCACCAGCATGATCTTCATATGAGCCATGGGAGAAATTCAAACGACACACATTTAATCCTTCTAACATCATGTTTTTCAACACTTCTCTTTTCAAAGAAGCTGGTCCAAGTGTTGCTACTATTTTTGTTTTTTTCATTTTTATTAACTCGTTAAATATGCTATCATGTCAAAATCATCTGTTGGAAAATCGAACACTGCGACTATTCCATTAATCTTTCTTAATTTTTCGAGTAGGATTCCCTTTTCGAACGAGTAATTCTCCCTTACAACGAAGAAATAATCAATCATGGGATGTTCCACTTGAAAGGCACCTTGTTCTTGTTTGTTTTTTATTAAATAAAAACGTGATAAACACTCCTCATCAAAGTAAGAAAAATAGCGAAACGGCACAAGTTCTTTGGCCTTGTTTGGTCTTATTTCAAATGCGTCATTTGCCTTTGTTAAGTTTAAATCTAAACACTGATTTAATTCCCAAGCCAAGCGGTAATCTGCAAAGGCAGATGAAACACCAAAAACGTCTAAGGTGCATTCATCTTCAATTACCAATTCATATTTTTTGACCTTTGCCATTTCTCCTTCAAAATTAGGCATTCTACTTGAATGAGAAATACACAATCGCTTGTCAATTGATCGAATTAAACAAAAGATTATCGCATCAAATTTTAATTACTTTTGTTTAGTTAACAAAACTTAAATGAAAATTCAACGAATCTCCATCATTCTTTTCTTCTGTTTAATCAGTAAGAGCTTTGCCCAGCCGACAAAAAAAATAACTAATAGAGATAATTACGCCTGGCAATTTGGCGTGTCATGGTTGTTTACCGATGATGATGGATATGAATTAAATCCATTCTCTTCCTCACAATTACATAGTGCGTCTTTTCCAACACGCATCTTCGTTGATAAATACATTTATAATGGTTGGAGTGTCGATGGTGCAATTGGCTTTCAAAAATATGACCCAACAAAATTAGTTAATGACTCTTTGGGGATTACTGGAAGTATGATTTCCACTGATTTCGCCATCAAACATTCCTTTTACAAACAACTTGGCAGAGGAATCATTGACCCATACTTGGGGGCTGGAGTAGGATTAACATTGAGAACTTCGAATAACAGAAATACAGCAAAATCCATTTCGCCTACCTGTAATGTGACTGCGGGATGTACCTTTTGGATGAGCAGTAAGTTGGGATTACAGGCGCAAGGAACGTTAAAACTCGGACTTACGGATTTTCTTAAAAGTTCAGACTACATGCAGTACAGTATTGGATTAACTTATCGAATTGAACAGACTGACGGATACAAAAGCGACTTTAACAAGTCAAAATACAAAATTTCAAAACACAGAACAAAGATCAAAGTGAAGAAACCAAAAAGCGAGTCCTAATTCTGAATGCGGAATCTTTTTTGTGATTTTTGCTTCGTTGTTACGATTCCAAAATAATAGGTTCCATTTGGTAATTCAGCAGTTTGGAACTTAAGCAAATGACCGCCTTTTTCATAAAGCTTGTCTGTAAGAGTTCGAATAATTTGATCTGATTCCCAGATGTTGAACGTTACGTGGGTTTCTGCCGGACAAACAAAATAAAAACTAACCTCTCCAACCGCTGGATCGTGATCAAGTGAATATAATTCGCAATATACTGCTTGATCTACATTTCCTTTAGACAAATACCTTAGTAAAAATCGGTACGCAATAATTGCGACTAAAATAAGCAGCGTTGCTACTAAAAACTCTATTAACATTTCCATTACAACGAAATTACACCTTTAATTTGAGCTGCTTTTTCATAGATTTCAATAATAGAATCCACAGAAAGCATGACTTCTTTCACACTCACACTTACATAACTACCTTTCCCGGATTGATGATATGCTATGTCCGCATTTTCATCGAACAAAGCGCTAACCAAAGCCATGTGCTCATTATTGTTTGGCACGATAAACTTAAACAAGTAAACATTGGGCCAATCGAGCTGCTCTAATTGAGCCCTTAAATTATTAAATACACTCACGGAGCAAAGTTAAGGAAGCATTTTCATTCTCAGCTTGAAGATCTTTTTAATTTTGTAATAAGATGAAATTATTTTCTTTAAGCCTCTTATCAATCAGTTTTATGCTCGTCGGATTCAGTCTACTGAACTTGAATGAAGTGAAAACTCAAAAAATCAGTGAGCATCACACAAAACCGGTATTTGAATGTGGTAAATTTCAAACAAATGAATTCAGTGCGCAATTGAATAATCGTTTGAGTGATTATATGGATAAGTCTGTCTTACAAGGAGTCAAAGCTTCCGAAGATGACAGAGGAATAAAATACAATCTTCGTATTGGTAAACTCGTTCTAGTTACCTCGCATACAGGATTTGAACTTGATGCTTTTCATTATTCTTATCCGGTATTAACACCTTATGCAAAAAAGATTTTGACTGAAATTGGACAAGCATTTCATGATTCTCTGCAATACACCCCGCTAGCGGATTCAAAACTACTTGTTACTTCCATGACCCGAACGCACCATTCCGTATCAAAGCTTGTACGTCACAACCGAACAGCAGTGAAAAAAAGTCCGCACTTGAATGGAAATACTTTTGATTTTTCTTTTTCTCGGTTTGTAAGTAATGAAGCTTTAAGTGCATGTGAAAAACAGTACCTACAAGAATTAAGTGCTTCCATCTTATTAAAATTTAGACAGGAGTCTAAATTATGGGCGACATTCGAACGTCATGAGGAATGTCTTCATGTTGTTACACGCATGGGTAAATAAATTTTACCGTATTTTTGTAGGGCATGAAATTCCGCTTTTTTCTTTTTTTACTCCTACCATTCACCTATGTTTTTAGCCAAAAACAAGCTGAAATAAAGGCTCAAATTCACGCGATTCGAATCAATGAAGAAATACATGTAGACGGCCAACTAAAAGAAAAGTCCTGGCAAACAGAACCGGAAGCTCATAGTTTCACACAATTAAAACCCTACCCGGGAAATCCTGCCAGTAAACGAACGGAAGTTAGAATGGTTTATAATGACGATGCATTATATATCAGTGCCATTTGCTTCGATAATCCAGATTCCATTTCCAACGTGCTTTCACTTCGCGACGATTACAATCCAAATTTGGATGTTTTTCAAGTGTATTTAGACACTTACAACGATGATCAAAATGGGTTTTACTTTGGAGTCACGAGTCGCGGTGTTCAAATCGACGCAAAAATCACCGGGAACAATTACATTGGTGAATTAAACCTTGCATGGTCAAGTGCCGTTAGCATTTCCGAAAATGCATGGATTGCAGAAATTCGCATTCCCTACAGTGCCATTCGTTTCCCGAAACAAGACGTTCAAAGTTGGGGTGTGAATTTTTCTCGGGACATTTCCAGATACCGTGAAGAATCAACATGGGTTAAGGTCAATCCTGACTTGGAAAACTTCTTGATTGAAAACGGAGATGTTGTCGGAGTGACAGGCATTAAACCTCCTTTAAGATTAGCGCTGATGCCATATGTTTCGTCCTATCTAGATCGGATTCCAAAAGGTGACGGGACCTTCGGTTTAACACGTTCATTTAATGGCGGAATGGACATCAAATATGGAGTGAATGAGGCGTTTACCTTGGATGTGACGTTAGTTCCTGATTTTGGACAGGTGGTATTCGATCAGCAAGTCCTGAATTTAAGTCCATTTGAAGTTCAATTCAATGAAAACCGTCAGTTTTTTACCGAAGGAACAGAGCTCTTTAACAAGGCCGGACTCTTTTACAGTCGACGCATTGGTATCCAAGCACCTAGAAAAGTGATTACAACCATGTTGAATCCGGATGAATATTTAAAAAATGTGCCGCTTGCCTCCAAATTATATAATGCTACAAAATTCTCTGGACGCATGAAAAACGGCCTCGGAATTGGAGTCTTTAACGCTGTGAATGCACCGCAATATGGAACCGCCGTGAATTATGATAGTGGAATGGAACGGCAAGTCATGATTTCACCACTCACGAATTACAATGTTTTCGTGTTAGATCAAAACTTGAAAAACAATAGTTCCGTTACGTTTACCAATACAAGTGTTCTTCGATCTGGTGAATTCTATGATGCCAATGTGAGCGGATTAAATTTCAACGCAAACACAAAAAACAACAAGTTTAATATCAACGGAAAGACTACCGTTTCTATGCAAAGGGGACTGACTTCAAACGTTGGATATAATTACAATTTAAACTTGAGAAAACAACGCGGGACTTGGATTTACGGTGTTGGATACTTAGAAGAATCGGATAAGTATGATCCAAATGACCTCGGATTCAATTACAATAACAATAAACGAATCATTGAAGCTTCTGGTGCTTACCGCAATTTCAAGCCGAAATCAAAACAGTTAACCAAAATCATTGTGAACGGATCGATTTCCAGTATGCGTTTATACACTCCAAATAACTATGTTGGAACGTACTCCAATTTAGGATTTATTTTGGTCTCAAAGTCCTTTAATGCCACCGGATTTGGAAATAATAATACACTAACAAAAAATTACGATTATTTTGAACCACGAGTTTGGGGTTCTTATTTTCTCAGACCAAAAACCTACAATTTCAGTTGGTGGGTTTCGTCAAATTATCAAAAAAGATTGGCTTTGGACGCCGGACTAAATTACAACATTGTTCAGCGCGCTAATTGGAAAGAATATGGTTATTACTTTAGTCCACGAATTCGCTTTACAGATTACATTTTCATGACCTACAACTGGAGCCAAGATTTCGAGCAAAATAGTGAGGGATATGCCGTTCCATTTGATGAGCCGGTAAACTTGCCATCAGGAATTATTTTCGGTAATCGCGATCGAATTAACACGACCCAATATATTTCCCTGGATTACATTCTCACCAACCGCATGGGAATAACATTTCGTTTGAGGCATTACCGTTCAACCATTAACTACCATTACTTTGGACAACTAAATGAACAAGGGCTAATTGATCCTCTGACTTCTTTCGCTGGATTAAACAATCAAGCAGAATCCGCATACAATATCAACTTTAATGCTTTCACCATCGACTTCCAATACCGATGGGTATTTCAACCAAGTAGCGAGTTTAACATTGTTTGGAAGAATTCCATTTTCAGTTCCGATAAACGGGTTCAAGAAAACTACTGGTCTAATCTACAAAACACCTTAGCAAACGGACCTGTCAATAGCTTATCTTTCAAACTTATTTATTGGTTAGATGCAGGAAGAATCATCAGTAAATTAAAATTGTAATCACCAATTTGAATAAGATCCATCACTTGAAATGTATCCATGTTGAAACGTTTCATTTGGAAAATCACTTTCTTCTTTCATTCTAGGATATACTTGTTGTTTGTCATAAAAAATCTTCCCTCCTCTCGGGACAGAGATGATAAACTTCACATTTTGATCACGGAATTTATCCCTAGCAGGAAAAGAATACATCGTTTCCAATAACATGCGATTTTCTAGGAAGTCATACGAACAGCGAATGTTTCTCGCTTTTTTCAATGCAGATTCATGTGTTCGCCCTTGCGCATCATTGATTTGTTTTATGTGGTAAAGGGAGTCGTTTGATTGTGAATAAACCAATTCAATTCCACTTAGATAAACACGTCCATTTTTAATCGTAACCAAGCCCTCATCCCCATTGCTTTTAATTTTGAATCCATCGATCAATTGACCCTCAATGGATTTCCTTTCAATGTTCAACTCAGGACCAGAAATTGTAGCAATTTCTTTTTCCACCTCACCATAAATGGCCATTGAACGTCCAATTTGAACTCCTCCTAGTGAAACAAGTACGACTCCAACAACGAGTGTGACACCAAAAACCGCCGTTAACACCTTTAAATAGCTCGCTTTAAATTGGGTAATAAGCCGAATTCCGAAAAGGTAACTTTGCGCGACAACGGCAATGGAAATCAGTGCAATTCCGAAATAGAAATAAGACTCGTGCGAAGACGATTCAAACAACAAACCACCGAAATCCTGCAAGGACATGAAACGTCCGTTGAGTTGAGCTGGAATAATGTCTGGGTTAATAAAGAAAAAGATGATTGCGAGAACGAAAATTCCGGTTCCGAAGAGCAAGGCCCAAATACCAATAATCACTGAAATCACCCGAAGAACACTACCGATAGTAGATTGAATACCTGAATTAGATTTGAATTCTTTTGCGCCTTTTTTGATGCGATTCGCAGCATCCCCTAATTCCGATTTCATGTTTTCAATGTTCACATGCTGCCCTTTCATGCGCAGTTTATCGCTACTTGTTTTCGCTAGTGGAATAATTGCCCATAGCACAATGTAAAATAGGAATCCTATTCCAAAAGTTAAAAATGTAAAGATGTAAATCGCCCGGATGATAACCACATCTACATTAAAATAGGCGGCTACACCCGCACAAACGCCACCAATCATCGCTCGATCACCATCTCTGAATAAGCGTTTTTCTATAGAATCTTCCTGCACAGTAGAAGTTGTTTCGCTCGTAGCAGCTGAGTCATCGGAAAAATCCTCAGGCTGACCTAATTTCTCTATGATTTGCTCAATCACTGAAAGCTCCACAACTTGCTTAAACGGTGTTAACTGCTGTTGAATTAATTCAACCATTCGAAGTTCGATGTCCTGAATAATTTCATCACTTCCCTCCTCTTTTTGAAGGACTTGCGTTAACTGCTGTAAATACGTATTCAAACGGTCATACGCTTGTTCCTCAAAAATGAAAGGTACTCCTTGTAAATGAATGGAAACTGTTTTGTTCATGTTCTTTTATTTATAATGTTGTAATATGACTCACCGCTAACTGCAGTTCAGTCCAGGTGCGTGCTAATTCACCTAAAAAAGTTTTTCCTTCCTCCGTAATCGTGTAGTATTTTCTTGGAGGTCCGGAAGTAGACTCTGCCCAACGGTAATCTAACAACTTCATGTTCTTCAGTCGAGTCAATAAAGGGTAAATCGTGCCTTCAACCACTTTCAATTGAGCCAAGTCAAGTCTTTCCAAGATTTCGGAAGGATACGCTTCCTTTTTGTCCAAAATGCTCAATATGCAATACTCAAGTATTCCTTTGCGCATTTGTGACTGTGTATTTTCGACATTCATTTGGAAATATTTTATACAAAGATATATGTTTTACTTTGTATTATGCAATACATAGTAGCAAAATAAAAAAAATGCCTGAATTATTTCAGGCATTTAAAGTAATCATAAGGCTCGAGACAGGAGCGACATTGGTAGTGTGCTTTGCACGCTGTACTCCCAAATTGGCTCACCATTTTTGTGTCGCGTGAACCACATTTTGGACATGGAACAACCGTTGGGGCTGAAAACAAAACGCTTTTATCTACCTCATCTTCCGGTGGTGCGATTCCAAATTCTTTTAATTTTTTTCGGCCCGATTCTGAAAGCCAATCAGTAGTCCATGCTGGAGAAAGTACCAAATGAACTTTTGCTTTAATTCCATTATCGTTTAACTTTCGAAGAATGTCATCCTCCATTGTTTTCATAGCCGGACAGCCACTGTAAGTTGGGGTAATGGTAATGTGCCATTCATTATCAAGAAACTCCACACCACGCAAAACACCTAGGTCTGCAAGTGAAAGTACTGGTATTTCGGGGTCACAGACCTCGCTTAACAGAGAACGTATTTCTCCTTCTGTTACCATTTCATATTTGGGTATGCACGTTGCATGTATTGCAGATCGGCTAATAAATAACCTAGATGTTCAGAATGCACGCCTCTTCTTCCTCCTTCAAATTGCCAGTTATTTGTTGGGATATTTAACGTGGCTTCAGCAAGGACAGCGGTAACCGTTTTCGACCATTCAGCTTTAATTACCTTCATTGCTGGTACGATTCCTTCCGCAACCAAAGCCAAATCTTCTTCTGTTTCAAAAAACAATTCATCCGTATATCGCCACAATAAATCCAATGCTTTTTGCGCACGTTGGTGAGATTCATCGGTACCATCACCAAGTCTGATAATCCATTCAGATGTATGCTTCAAATGGTAGCGTGTTTCCTTCAGGGACTTTTCAGCAATTGCCGCAATTTGTTGATCACTGGAATCTAAGAGCTTCTCGTATAATGGTTTTCTAAACGCATCAAATAAGAATTGACGCATCATGGTATGAGCGAAATCACCATTCGGTTGCTCTAATAAGATAGCGTTTCTATATTCGTTTTCAAAACGCAAAAATGCCAAGGCATCATGGTCTTTCCCTTGGCCATCAATTTCTCCTGCATAATTCAACAAACTCATAGCCTGTCCGATTAAATCCAAGGAAATATTTGTCATGGCAATGTCCTCCTCTAAAATTGGACCGTGTCCACACCATTCTCCAAGACGTTGACCTAAAATCAAACTATCATCTCCTAAACGAAGAACATAATTATACAAAGCTTCATTCTTCATCCTACATGTGTTTTATACCTTCCGGTACTTCGTAAAACGTAGGATGACGGTACACCTTCGTGTCAGATGGTTCGAACATTGAATCTGCATCTGAAGGATCAGAAGCGTGAACATAATTCGACTCCACCACCCAAATGCTAATTCCTTCAGAACGGCGTGTATAAACATCTCGTGCATTTTCCAAAGCTAACGTTGCGTCAGGTGCACGCAAGCTTCCAACATGTTTGTGATTTAATCCTTGTTTGCTGCGGATAAAAACCTCCCAAAGAGGCCATTCTCTGTTTGACATAGTTTCTAAATATTGTGTTGTTATGCAGTTTTTTTCAATGCGCGCTTTTCTGCGTAAGCCATTGCTGCTTCACGCACCCACATTCCTTCTTCTTTTGCTTTCGTTCGCGCTTCGATGCGTTCTTTGTTACAAGGTCCGTTGCCGTTCACTACTTGCCAGAATTCATCCCAGTTAATTGGACTAAAATCATAATGACCTGTTTCTTCGTTCCATTTTAAATTTGGATCAGGAATGGTCAAACCAAGGATTTCAGCTTGTGGAACTGTTGCATCGACAAAACTTTGACGTAATTCATCATTTGAAAAACGTTTGATTTTCCATTTCATGGATTGTGCTGAATTCGGTGATTCATCATCGCTTGGTCCAAACATCATTAATGCAGGCCACCAGAAGCGGTTCATTGCATCTTGCGCCATTGCCTTTTGAGTCGGAGTACCATTACAAAGGGTAACTAAACTCTCAAATCCCTGACGTTGATGGAAGGATTCCTCCTTGCAAATTTTCACCATTCCTCGGGCATATGGACCGTAAGAACAACGACACAAAGCAACTTGATTCATGATTGCTGCGCCATCAACCAACCAACCGATAGTGCCAATGTCAGCCCATGTAACAGCAGGATAATTAAAAATAGAAGAATACTTCGCTTTTCCTGAATGCAAATCATCGATTGTTGCTTCACGGTCAGCACCTAAGGTCTCTACCGAACTATATAAATAAAGTCCGTGTCCGGCCTCATCTTGTACTTTCGCAAGTAACACCGCTTTTCGACGCAAGTTCGGGGCTCTTGTTATCCAATTCCCTTCTGGAAGCATTCCGACAATTTCAGAATGCGCATGCTGCGAAATCTGACGGATCAACGTTTTACGGTATTCATCTGGCATCCAATCATTTGGTTCGATCTTAATTTCCTTATCAATCTTTTCCTGGAAGCGCTTTTCTAATTCTTGTAAATCCATTGTTTTCATGTTCTTACTGCTTTTGACAAATATACGAAATATCAATATTTACTTTAAACAAATATCGCAGAACATTGTTCCTAAAAACAGACAAAATAGTGAAGTATTGTGTAAATTTGACTTCAACTTAAATTTCAGCTTGAATGACGCCAAAATTTCATTCTCTTCAGATAAAAAACATACGCAAAGAGACCAAAAGCTGTGTTTCAATTAGTTTTGAAATACCGAAAGAATTACAAAGTGATTTTCAATACCGATCCGGACAATACCTTACTTTGAGAAGTCAAATAAACAGTGAAGATGTGAGAAGGTCGTATTCGTTATGCTCCTCCCCTTCCGATCATGAGTGGCGCGTTGCCATAAAACAAGTTGAGAACGGAAAGTTTTCAACTTATGCACTGAACGAGTTGAAGGAAGGTGACTTTTTAGATGTCATGAATCCTATGGGGAATTTCAAATTGGAAACAGATGCGCATCATAGTAAATCGTATGTGTTATTTGCCGCAGGAAGTGGTGTTACGCCAATATTCTCCATTGCAAAATCTATTTTAAGGGAAGAGCCCCAAAGCCATGTTACCATGTTCTATGGTAATCAAGGTTTTTCAGAAGTTATTTTTCGTGAGGAACTCGAAAACCTCAAAAATGAATTTTTAAATCGCTTTTGCCTCGTGCACCTTTTTTCTAGAGAGAACTTGGGAAATGCCATTCAAAAAGGACGCATTGATGAGCAAAAATCCCTAGATCTTTTCAAAGCCTTTTTGCAAAACGAACAAATCGACGACGTGTTTATTTGTGGTCCAGAACAGATGATTTTAGATGTCAAAGCAGCGATGACCATTAAAGGTATTCCTGCCAACAACATTCACTTTGAATTATTTCATTCTGGAGCATCCAAAACAGCGAAACCAATCGGCCATTTGGGAGAGCAACTCGCAACGAATGTTACGGTAATTATGGACGATGATGCCGTTTCTTTTGCATTGGATTCAAATGGAATGACGATTTTAGACGCCGCATACAAAGCCGGTTCAGACGTTCCATATGCCTGTAAAGGTGGTGTTTGTTGTACCTGTAAAGCGAAGGTTTTAAAAGGAACCGTTCGCATGGATTTGAATTATGCTTTAACCCCGGAAGAGGTAGAAGCTGGATATATATTAACATGTCAAGCGCATCCTACGAGCGAGGAAGTACTTGTATCATTTGACGACTAAACATGGGGATCTTCGATCGATTTAAGAAAAGTGAAAAACCGGAAACAGTAAGTAGAGGTTTTTACGACATCAAGGTGAAGGAATTAATTCATCTAAACAAAGATGCAGTTCAGGTTTCATTCGAAATTCCTGCTAATTTACAGAATGAATTTACGTTCACGCCAGGACAATACATCAACTTAGAAGTGATGATCAATGGAAAGAAAGAACGTCGTTCCTATTCCATTTGTAGTGGACCCAATGAGCCAATTGCTGTTGCAGTAAAAAGAGTTGACCAAGGAGTTGTTTCTAATTTCTTGAATGATCAAACATCCACAGAATTCCCCATTTGGATAGCGAAACCGGAAGGAAACTTTAAATTAGATCCAAACTCGAAGAACCTTGTTTGCATCGCCGCTGGAAGTGGAATTACTCCCATCCTTTCAATGGCAAAACACATGAACGCTACGTCAAAAATGCAGTTGTTTTATGGAAGTAAATCTAAATCAACCATTTTGTTTGAAACAGAACTAGCGGAAATTCAAGGTCTAGTTTGCACCCATTTCTTAAGTCAAGAAGAAAGCGATGGTTATGCGTTCGGGCGCCTTACCAAAGATCGATTCACCGAAAAAATCAAGGAAAATCTATCGTTACTGCAAGCGGATGCGTTTTACATTTGTGGTCCAAACGGACTTGTAGAAGAAATGCAAGCTTGCTTACATTTCTTTGGGGTTTCCAAGGATAAAATCCATGTGGAATTGTTTACCCCTGTTGAAGCGAAAGCAACAACATCTGAAACGAATGATTTTCAGGGCGAAAGCAATGTCAAAGTTATGATTGACGGGGAAACTGCATCATTCACCATGAAAGGAGAGCAACACAGTGTATTGGAACTTGCGGAGAAAAATGGACTAGACGCTCCTTACTCATGTCGTGGAGGAGTATGTTGCTCTTGTCGTGCAAAAGTATTAAAAGGCACTGCCAAAATGCGCTCCAACTTCTCCTTGACGGATGAAGAAGTGAAAAACGGATACATTTTAACATGCCAAGCTTTCCCAACAAGCTCCGAATTAATTGTAAGCTTCGATGAGTAAACACATAGTCGTTGTAGGTGCCAGCCGAGGAATTGGTGCCGCGTTGGTGAAACAATACGCACAGAACCCCGATCATACCGTGTATGCGTTTGCACGTAACATCGATCGCATGAATTCCCTTTTTACCGAAAAAAATGTTCAGTGTTTTCAATTAGATCTTGCGTCAAACATTAAAGAACAATTCGATCAATTTTCGGATAAACTTCCCAAGATTGATGTGCTCATCGAAAATGCTGGATTCTTGGTGAACAAACCATTTACAGAGTTAAGCCACAAGGATATTTCTACCTCATACCAAGTAAATGTCATCGGAGTTATGGAGAATATCCAATGCTTTTTACCGAAATTAAATCCAGAAGGATCTCACATTGTGAACATCAGTTCCATGGGTGGATTCCAAGGAAGTATGAAATTTGCAGGATTAGCGGCTTATTCTACTTCAAAAGCAGCGCTTTGTTCCTTTACAGAATTGTTTGCTGAAGAATATAAAGAAACAACGATAAAAATGAATTGCCTTTGTTTAGGTGCGGTTCAAACGGAAATGTTGGAACAGGCCTTCCCAGGTTATCAAGCACCGCTTTCTCCGGCACAGATGGCTACTTTTATTGAAGATTTTTCATTGAATGCACATCGTTACCTAAATGGAAAGATTATTCCAGTATCCTTAACCAATCCATAATCGTTTTCAACAAGCAAATTTCGTATATTCGTCTTGCCTAGCTTGCTATGAAACATGTTTTAATCCTCTTTTTTTTAATCCAAGGTTCCTTTTTAATGGGACAGGATATTCATTGGACGCAATTCAATGATAATCCCTTGTATCAAAATCCGGGAAATGCAGGCGCGTTCAAAGAGGATCTTCGCTTCATCGCAAATTACCGAAATCAATGGCGGAGTGTCACCGTTCCTTTCAGTACGAGTTCCTTTTCTGTTGACTCCAAATACAAGAATTTTGGACTGGGATTTCTAGGTTCCCACGATCAAGTTGGTGATGGAAAATTAAGTACCCTTGAAGGACAAGCAAACGTAAGTTACTCTTTGAAATTTGACAAACTTCCTAATCATTCCTTTCATCCTGGACTAAACCTAGGTTTCAATTACCGTCAAGTGAATTGGGACCTACTTTACTTTGATAACCAGTATAACGGGTATGTTTTTAATCCTAATGCTCCAACAAATGAATCCTTCCAAAGTGCTTCAAAAATGAATTTTTCTTTTGGTCTTGGTGTAATCGATGATTGGAAATGGAATGATCAATGGACCTTTCATTCCGGGATTTCGTGTTTTAACCTAAACAGGCCCAACCAAGGGTTTTATAATGAGGTCATTCTTCGCGATGTTCGCTGGAATATTTTTACGAAAGCAAGTTATCTTTTAAATTCGGATTGGACCATTCAACCAAGTTTTCAATGGAGCAAACAAGGAGTATATCGTGAACTCATGTTAGGTGGACTTGCGCGTTATACATTTTCTCCTCGCGAGAAAATCCAGTTTTATGGTGGACTATGGTGGCGAAATAAAGATGCCATCGCTCTAAATTTAGGCTATGAAAAAGGCCCAATGTATGTTGGGATAAGTTACGACATCAATTATTCGAAGTTAGTACCTGCAAGCAACGCTCGTGGTGGATTTGAATTATCTTTCAAATATGTTATAAGCCGATTTAAACCGAAACAAATCATTCATCGCGTATGTCCAGATTTTATCTAATCGGTCTTGTTCTCCTACCGTTGTTTAGTTTGGGTCAAGTCAAATTAAAAGATGTACTTGCTTTCGGAGACCAGCAATTTCAAAAAGGTGACTACTATTACGCCCTTGATTATTACCAACAAGCTTTGATATTAGATCCCAACAGCATTGATTTGGTTTGGAAAATAGCCGAAACAAACAGGGCGTATAAAGACTATGTGAAAGCAGAAAAATACTACTCCATCGTTTATTCGAAAGATGAAGATGCAGAAAAATATCCCGATGCCATCCTTTACTATTCTTTGATGCAAAAACAGAATGGGAAATACAAAGAGGCACTCGAACACTTTAAAACGGCTAAAAAATTATTTTCAGAAGATAAATCGAGTTTTCGCTATAAAAAGGCAGCACAAGAAGTAGAATCAACAAATTGGGCGCTGAAACAATGGAAACTTGGTCCAGATTTGGGCATTCAACTAGGTCCACTGACGGAAAACATCAATTCCTATGATGCCGAATTTGGTCATACTGTTCAAGACGGTAAATTGTATTTCTCCGCTTTGAAGGCAGATTCTACGGACGAGGAATTGCAAGAGGTTTACACGAAAACCTATCATACGGCACTTTATGAAGTTTCTCTTCAAAACAAAGACAGTGTTTCAAAAAAATTAACTGAATTGATTCCTTCCGGCCGAAGTATTGGAAATGGAAGTTTTTCTACGGGACAAGATTTTTTCTACAGTGTTTGTACAGATAAAGATTTCAACTATTCATGTGCCATCGAATTCAGTAAAAAGCAAGCAAACGGTACATGGAGCGCATTAGATTCCTTAAATGAACTTGTGAATGAAATTGGCGCAAATACCACCATGCCACACCTATCAAAATTGGATGATCAAGACGTGCTTTTTTTTGCGTCGAATCGAACAGGGACTAAAGGTGGAATGGATATTTGGTATGCCTTTCTAGACAAGGATTGGAAACCAGTTTCAGTAACAAATGTTTTACCGATTAATTCCTTAGAAAATGACTTGTCTCCTTGGTTTGACACCATCGAACAACGCTTGTATTTCTCATCGAGTTGGCACCAAGGATTCGGAGGGCAAGATGTGTTTTATAGTGAGTATCGAGCTGGAAAATTTGGTCCTCCAATTAATGTTGGCTTACCAATAAATAGTCCAGCAGCCGATCAATATTATTTCCAATCAGGCGATTCCACTTTTGTATCTTCCAATCGACTTGGAAGTTTATATGCGAAGAATCCAACCTGTTGTAGCGATATTTATGTAGCTGAAATTCCTCGAAGAAAACCGATCAAATCAAATTCGGATAGAGAGACTACTCTTGAAATTGTCAAATTACCAATCCAACTGTATTTCGAAAATGATCAACCTGATGCAAATACGACCTCTGATTTCACCGAACTAAGTTACACGGATTCTTACCTTAAATATCAAGCTAAATTCGAGGAGTACAAAACAAAAGTTGGTTTGCAACGCGATTCCATTCAAGCTCAAAAGGCAACTAGTGACTTAAATACCTTTTTTAATGAAGAGGTAAAGAAAGGACATGACGATCTTAATCGTTTTACTGAGCAAGTTTGGAACGAATTGCAAAAAGGGAATCAAGTTCAATTAATGGTGCGCGGATTCGCGAGTCCACTTGCCAAGACGGATTACAATGTGCATTTAACAAAACGTCGTATTCATTCTTTAAAGAATTACTTTGAAGAAATCCAACAAGGAAGATTCGGTGCATATATGCTTGGTGATCATCCACGTTTAGAATTCATTGAAGTTCCAATGGGTGAAAATGAAGCGAATAAAAAAACGAGTGATGATTTTTATGATCAAAAAAACTCCGTTTATTCCAAAGAAGCGTCACAAGAACGTCGAATTGAAATCATCGAGTTACGCATTATACAAAAGTAAGTGGAAGAAATTAAACAAAATTCTAGGGTTCAATTCATCGATTTCGGAAGAAGTGTAGCGATTTGCATGATGTTACAGGGACATTTTATTTCCATGAGTTATGTGAATTATGACTTCTACATGGACGAGATTTTCAAAAACGGTCATTCTAGCAATCTACTTTTTAACGCATGGGGATTTATGCGGGGATTAACGGCGCCATTATTTTTCACCATATCCGGAACGGTATTTAGCTTCTTGCTGCACCTACAGTTAAGAAAGAGTGACGCGGTGCAATTTTGGCATTTAAAAAGGGTTAAAAAAGGCATAAAACGAGGTTTGATGTTATTGCTCATCGGGTACGTAATTCAAATTAATTTTAAATACATTGCCTATTATTTTCAAGGAAATGTTAATCCGCATTTCTATACCTTTCATGTACTTCAATGCATTGGATTAAGCATTTTAGCATTGATTTTCACGACCTTTCTCGGATTCAAAGTAAAGGCTTCCTATCATTGGCTTTATGCTCTGCTCGGTATTTGTTTATTCGCGGGAACCTTTTTTATTCGATCAACAGAGGATTACTTACCTTACCATTTTCCAGTGTTCATTCAAAACATGATTCAAGGTCCGGAAACAGAATTCTCGGTATTTCCTTGGATGGGCTTTGTCTTTATGGGAGGGGCATTTGGGTCCTTACTGGCGCGCTATTCTATTCATGAAGACAAGAAAAAACTCATCAAATTTACTTTACTCTTTTCCATCGCAAGTTTTTCATTAGGTTGGATCTTTACGGTGTTGTCATGGTATACTCCACAATTTCAACAATCAACGCATCCTCAAAATTTATGGTATTTTGATCGATTGGGTTTTGTTTTTCTTCTTTTCACCTTGTTTATTCCAATGGCAGAGTGGAAAAAAGCCAAACATCCATTGTTCCTAGGAATGGGTCAAAATACATTCTTTGTTTATGTTTCCCACGCCATTTTATTATACGGAGCTTTTATCGGTTATAGTTTGAGAGATCTATTACAAGCAAGGTTATCTGGGATAAGCTCCATCATTGGTGCCATACTATTTCTCGTGTTTTTTGCTTTACTGGTAAAGTATTTGCCAAACATTAGCGCATTCTTTCGTAACTTTCGAGCGAAATTAAAATCATGAGTCAAGCAATTACATCGGAAAATAATTCTTCCAAACAGCGTCTGTATTTTATCGATATTGCGCGTTCCATTGCCATCTTACTCATGCTTGAAGGTCATTTTGTACATGATAGCTTGGCCTTGGATTTAAGAGATGAATCTAATTCCATTTATTATTATTGGAAGTTTATTAGAGGATTTACCTCCCCAGTTTTTTTAACGGTAACAGGAATTGTATTTACCTACCTATTATTGGGGAATGATCACACACCTTTCTGGAAGAATCAACGTGTAAGAAAAGGACTCAAGCGTGTTGTAGAACTCCTTTTTTGGGGATATTTATTGCAGTATTACGCATTTCACGTACTTCAGTGCATTGGAATAGGTATTTTGACCATTATAACTATTTATGGGATATCGCGGTTAATCAAAGTCATTCCCTTATGGATTTACTATGCTGTTGCCGGAGTTTTACTTTTCTCAAGTTACCTATACTTTGGACTTTTACCCGAAGGACAATATTGGCCGAAACATGCACCCGAATTTATTCAGAACATTTTTCATGGAAAACACTCGTTATTTCCATTAACACCGCACATGGGATATACCATGTTTGGAGCAATGATTGGTGTTATTTTATTTCATGCGAAGGAAAAAGTAAAGACACCTAGATTTATTCTGGCTGGATTCTCTCTCGGTTTATTCTTGTTCCTGTTTATCAAGAAATGCCTTCTATTATTGAGTGAAATATCCCTGTTTGACAATGCACCAATTTATCGAATGGACTGGTTATTTGAAAAACTTGGCGTGGTTTTCATGGTGCTATCGGTGCTATTGGCACTTGAAACGTATGTATTGAAAATTAAAAAGTCCAACCTATTTTTAAAAGTTGGACAAAGTACATTAAGTATTTACATCATTCACATGATTGTACTTTATGGCAGTCTTACAGGAAGAGGTTTGACTCATTATTTCCATGAACGACTCAACGCATACCAAATAGTGCCTTACACCCTTTTATTTGTGCTTTCTTTCGTGGTTTTTGCCTATTTCTTGGATCACATTCGAAACGGCTTAGCATTCGTGCTTGTTCCATTGAAGAAACTCACCAATCGACTATTTTTAATTTTTGACTAAAGGATTACTTTTTTCTTTATAATCCTTTCTCCACAACTATCTTGAATTGTTACAATAATTGTATACGTGCCTGGCTTGAGGTAAGAATGCTCCGTTTCAAAAAGATCTGATGATTTTCCATCACCAAAATTCCATTTTATACTTTTAGCTTTTGGAAAATTAGCAGTACAGTTCACTATATACTTTCCATTTTTATTCGATGATTTTACGGTTACTATGTTGCGCTGAAGCAAGTAACGGTTCATATTTAGATTTACAAGCGTAAATGCCGTGTTTTGGATGTACTTTGCCTCTTCAACTTTTAAATCATCTACAAACGGCGAGGATGGATTTTGCTTGAAAATGGCAGCGTAAAAACTACATGCAGCCAAATAAGAACCATATTTAGAAGGATGTTGTAAATCCTCATTGTACAACTGAATTGAAGGATTATTTTCCTTAACGGTTTCCCATACTTTGCCCACAGGAACAATTGGAAAATCAAAAACCTTGGATAAATGCAAATAACCTTGATGGATATGGTCACTCATAATTTGGTAAGTCGAATTTAATGAGTCATCTGCAAACCCCTGTTGATAACCCCATGTTTCATACAACAAAATGGTGGCACACGGATTCCTTTGGTAAATACTATCGGTTATACGTTTAACGTAGGGAACAACCAAACTATCGATCGTATGGATATCGGTCGATAATTCGCGGCTAAATCCTTGAAGAACGACATAATCCCATTTTTCGCGATTTATGTCCTGGTATAGATCCATACGTTCGCTGTGCATTTGAAAAGTATGGCTTGACTTTGCGCTCATATGAACATCTACATTGATGTTCTTTGAATGTGCCAAATCCTTAAACATCTTCGGCATATTATTGTAGTGCGTATAACTGTTGCCTATAAACAATATCCGCATGGGCTGACTCCAAGAAAAGGAGGATACGAAAATACTCAGAAAAAACAGGATGGATTTTCCCATGGTTCAGATTTAGAACATCTTTAACACTTCTGCCAATTTCACTAATTCTTCAGTACTAAGGCTTAATTTCTTTCGGTTAAAATTCATATCATCCATTTGATTTAATGGAATGAGGTGGATGTGTGCATGTGGCACTTCAAGTCCTATGACCGCAACACCAATGCGTTTACAGTCAATCTTTTTCTTTAAATGTACCGCTACTTTTTTAGCAAACAACTGAAAGTCAAGGTACGATTCATCATCAATATCAAAGATGTAGTCTTGTTCCTTTTTAGGGATGACTAGTGTATGACCAGGCACAAGTGGATTGACATCCAAAAACGCCAAAAAATGATCGTCTTCGGCGATTTTATAACAAGGGATTTCACCTTGTACGATCCGTGAAAATACAGAAGCCATTAACGAGAAATTGAAATAACTTCAAAATTCATTGTTCCTCCAGGTGTTTGAATTTCGGCAATTTCGCCTACCTTTTTACCTAAAAGACCTTTCCCGATTGGTGATTCAATCGAAATTTTGCGCAATTTGATATCCGCTTCATTTTCTGCTACCAACGTATATTCTATTTCCATACCGTTGGTTTGATTTTTTATCAAAACTTTAGAAAGGATAAAAACTTTGCTATTGTCCATATGCGTTTCATCGATCAATCGAGCATTCGAGATAATCGTTTCCATTTTCGAAATTTTCATTTCAAGAATTCCCTGCGCTTCTTTTGCCGCATCATATTCCGCATTTTCGGATAAATCTCCTTTATCTCTCGCCTCGGCTATTTGTTCTGAAATAACAGGACGTTGAACTGTTTTCAAATGATAAAGTTCATCCTTTAGCTTTTGCAATCCTTCCGGAGTATAGTAATTTAACTGTGACATGTGATAAAGTATTAAACGCAACAAGAGAGCCCATTGGACTCTCTTGAACGTTTACAAAAGTAACTAAATTATTTTAAACTTATCGTAGCTCCAACCGTGTGAATAATTCCAAATACACCTGCAAAACGAGTAGTGTATTCAAAACCTAGCGCACTTTTATTTTTTCCAACCAACGCATCTATTGAGAAGCCCGCTGTTGGACCAACTAAAGCATTCGAACGATTATCCGCATTAAAAATTCCAGACTCATAACAATATCCAGCACGGAAATTAAAGGCCATTTTTTCGTTCGAAATACCATAATCCAAACCTAAGCGGAATTGATCTTTCATGAATGAATTCGCCGTAAATGCTGCAGCCACAACTAACTTATTGCTTTCATTGAAAATAAAATCATATGAACCTCCGATACCTAGAAGGGAAGGCAGTTCATAAGTAGATGAACGCTCTTCGAGTGAAGCAATATATCCTGAAGACACATAAGAAGCTTGTTGTGCAAGCCCATCACCTTTAAAACGCATCACGGGTCCGATGTTTTTTAAGGTGATTCCAAATTTGATTTGATCCTGCTCACCGGATACATAGCGTATCCCCGCATCAATTGCAATACCGTTCGATCTTAAATTTGAGATGCTCTCAGAGATTACCTTAAAATTAATTCCCCCATAAATACTTGAAGAAAATTCTTTTGCATAACCAACATTAAAAATATTGGCACGTGGAGAAAAGAATCCAATATTTCCTTCTGGATTGGCAACCGTAGTAATCGGAATATCACCAAAATTCATCGATTGAACGCTTATTGAAAATACTTCTGAGTCAGAAATACGTTGTGCGATACCAGCAGAATTAAAGCCTATTGAAGCCGTTCCCATCCAATTTGAATAGTTAAACTTAATTTGAGTTTTATCTGTAAATGCTAGTCCTGCAATATTCGTAAATGTTGCTTCCAAACCGTTTGTATTGGCTATCCCTGCATCAGCAAAACCAGCACTGCGAGCCCAAGGGTTCACCAATAAGTGAGATGCCCCAGCGGAACCAACTCGGTCCTCATTCCCTGCATTTAGTAGAAATGAGCTTCCGATACAAATTCCTAAAACTATTTTTTTTACATCCATTTTCATCTTGTTGTAATAAAAGCTTATTAAATACCTTGTAAATCCACTTGACGCATACCTCCGAAGAACTTGATAACTCTTTCTCCGACCCCTGGTACTTCAACATGAATCAAATAAACACCACCTGCAACCGGAATTGCTTTTGAGTTTGTTAAATCCCAATCCAATGAAGTTACCGGACTATCCTTTTTGAAAGTACGAACCAATTTACCACTCACCGTGTAAATGCTTACTGTACATCTTTCTGGAAGGTTAGTGATTTTCACTTTCGTTTCAATTCTTGTACGCTCATATTCAGAGAATGCATAGTAAGGATTCGGAACGACATTAATCATCGCCAATGCTTCTTTCAATTGGTCTTTCGATCCAACTTTCGTTGCGATGTCATCCATGGACCAACCGTACATTGGTTTTCCACCATTTTCTCCAG
>JAHEMR010000012.1 GCA_024643545.1 Crocinitomicaceae bacterium
GCATAAAAAAACCCTGACAGTATCGTCAGGGTTCTAGTGGTCCCACACAGGCTCGAACTGTGGACCCACAGATTATGAGTCTGTTGCTCTAACCAACTGAGCTATAGGACCGGGTTACATTTAAGTAACGGTTATAAATCTTTGTCGTCCTGTAGCGAAGTTGCTTGTCCCGTCGTTACGGGAAGCTATAGGACCGGGTTACATTTAAGTAACGGTTATAAATCTTTGTCGTCCTGTAGCGAAGTTGCTTGTCCCGTCGTTACGGGAAGCTATAGGACCGGGTTACATTTAAGTAACGGTTATAAATCTTTGTCGTCCTGTAGCGAAGTTGCTTGTCCCGTCGTTACGGGAAGCTATAGGACCGGTTACAATGCTGTAACGTATTGGTTCGCAAAAATAGTAATTTCTTCCTTTTTTCAAAGGAAAGAAGGTATCTATTTTTGATTTTGTTCAGAAGATAACATCGCCTGAATCTGCTTCATGGTTTTTTGCATGCCTTCCGCGCTGCCGTCCAGGAAGATGGTGTTTCCTTTTCCGTATTCAGCGAAATTCTTGATGGCTTCTGTCCACATGGAGAAAAGGATTACGTTCGTGTCCAAGTTTGCTTGCTTCATTTCTTCTGCCGCTTCGCTCATTCCTTTTGCTACCTCTTGACGGAATAAAGCCACTCCTTGTCCACGTAACATCGCTGCTTCTTTCTCAGCTAATGCAGCGATTTTAATCGCGTTTCCTTCTGCTTCTGCTGCTTTGGTTTTAGTGATCAATAAGGCTTGACCTTCATTCTCTGCAGCTGCTTTTAAGTTGTTCGATGCAACAACTTTACTCATGCTCTCAATGATCGCTTGGTCAAAGGTGATGTCGTTGATCTGTAAATCCAATAAATGGTATCCCCACGTTTCTAAGGTGTGGTCAATTTGATTTTTCACACTTTCAACTAATTCGTGACGCAAACCAAGGATTTCAGATTGTTTCTGACTCGCTACATATGCACGAATCGATCCTTCAATGGTACGAATCAAGGCCTGCATTAAATCTTTGTTGCTGATGAATTTAAACGCGACTTTTTTAATGGTTTCTTCTTCTGCGTCCATCACACTGTACAACAACATGCTTTTGAAATACACATTGGCTTGGTCAATGGTTACAGCTTGGAATTCCATTTCGATGCTTTGATTTTGAATGGAAATACGTCGGTACACTTGTTCCAAAAATGGAATCTTCATGCGGAGTCCGGGCGTTAAAATCCGTTGGTATTTGCCGAAAAGGGTAATTACGGCAATGGTTCCTTGAGTGATGGTTAATAAGGAACTAAAAACGATGGCAAGTCCAATTCCTAGGACAATGTAAACAGCAGTCATATGCGTAAATTTTAGTTAAATGTAGGAATATTCTTCCTTGGAAACAAATGAATTACTTTTCCTCTTTCCGTAAGGTGAAATGCGTGATTTCTGGGTAAATTCCTACACGTCCTGGAAAACCCAGGAAGCCAAATCCACGATTAACATATAAGTATTGTTTGCCAACTTGATAAAGTCCTGCCCATTTGCGGTATTTGAAGGAAACGGGACTGAATTTAACTCCAAAGCGCTCGATTCCGAACTGCATTCCATGCGTATGTCCTGAAAGTGTTAAGTCTATGTCTGTATCTAGTACCTGCGCATCAAAGTGACTCGGGTCATGGGACAATAACAGTTTGAAAGCACCCGTTGGGACTTTCGCTAAGGTGTCACTTAATTTACCACTTTGACGAAAAGGTGCTTTTCCCCAGTTTTCAACGCCTAAAAGCCAAAATCCTTCACTTAACTCGACAGCATTGTTCAATAAAGGTTGAAATCCAATGGATTCATGAATGCGAATGAGCTTGGTTAAATTCGCTTGTTTTTCGTCTTGCTCATTCCATTGTACATAATCGCCATAATCATGATTGCCAAGAATGCTGTATTTTCCTTTTTTCGCTTTTATGGATGAGAAAATAGGTTCCCAACCATGCATTTCATCGGCTTTGTTATTGACTAAATCACCCGTAAAAAACACATAATCCGCATCCTGTGCATTGATCAAATCGATGGCTTTCTGAACTTTGTGATAGCGGTTTAAGAAACTTCCCACATGCACATCGCTGATTTGAATAAAGCGCAGTCCATCAATTGCTTTAGGTAAATTTGGATAGGAAATCGTTACATGGTGAACTTTCCAGTTCCATCGTCCGAATTGAATTCCGTATAAAATACCTAGGAATATTCCTACAGAGAAGATCCAACCAATGTATTGTAAATAGGGGAGTCCGAGTAGTAAGTAGGAAAGTCCTGGAATCAAATATACAAGCGCTGGAATTCCGGACGCAATGAACAAGCCCATGTAGGTGAACACCAAGCGATAATCTGCGTTTTGAGAGCGACGTCGAAAGTTAAAGAATAGTAATCCTACACTAGCAATGAATACGAATCCTTGGAATCCAGCTAGGACATACAAGGAATGTTCAATCAATCCGTGAAGGAAGATCCATTCAGCGACAATGATTAAAAGGAGAGAGAAAATAAAAATCATGTCAAGTTTTTGAAGAAGTAAATAAGGAGGAAAGGTGACTGAGAATTACATCCAAGATCCACCCACGGAGATGATATTGTCCATCGCTAAGTAATCGGAATGCGTTTCTTCGGTAATTCCGCCCGTTGGACAAAATTTCACCGCTGGAAATACTTGACCGTATGCTTTCAATGCAGCGAGTCCACCGAATAAGTTTGCCGGAAAAAATTTGAAGGTATCCCAACCAAATTGCAATCCTTCAATGATTTCACTTGGTGTTGCAACTCCGGGAATAAACGCGATTCCGCTCGATTCAAATGCTGGTGCAAGTGTGGCATTTAATCCTGGACTCACCATGAAGTCAATTCCTAATTCCACCGCTTTGTCAATTTGACTCACGGAAACAACCGTTCCCATTCCAATGGAACAACGAACTCCATACAATCTTTTCGCTTCAGCAATACAATCAAAAGCAGCAGGTGTGCGCAACGTGATTTCAATACAGAATATCCCATCGGCGATTAATTGTTCCATTTTTGGAGCTACTTCTTCAACCGAATGAAACGTTACTACAGGAATAACTGGGTGTTTGGAAAGTACTGCGCGGATGTTATTTTGTTTCATGGGGTGAATTTGACACAAAGGTCGTAATTTCTTTGTTTCGTTAGAGCAGAATGAACTGAAAATCACTTAAAAATGGATCCATTTCACTTTTCATATGTTCAATACGCGCATATACGTGTCCATCGGCGCAAAAAGAGAAAAGATTGGAGCTGCGCTCTTGAAGTTCTCCTTTTGGTAAGCATTTGGAAGAAATGGCGTCAATTAACTTCAGTTGTTTATCGAATTTTCCTTTGCGAATCTTTTCCAAGCGATCTTTTAATTGAAACAATTGCTTCGAAATACGGGTCAATTCTGCTTCCACCATACTCACTTGATTGGAATCTACTTCGTGGGTTAACTGTGTCCATTTGGAACTCAATTTCAATGTCAATTCATCTAATTCGCTGAAATCAATGGCTTGACTGCCTTCGCGTTCCAAAAATTCATGCTTTAAATCTTGCGGATTACGCCATAAATCTTGCGTAGAAAATCCCATCGCTTGCCATTCATTCCAGTTTTTTTCTTCCAATAACAGAATGCTTGTTCTGGCTTGAATCAGCGGAAAAAGAACATTCGCTTCTTGAAAGACTGCTTTCAACTGCAACCAATACATGATTTCACCGGGACCTCCAACATAACATAGGTTCGGTAAAAGAAATTCTTGGTAAACTGGACGCAAAACCACATTCGGGGAAAATGACTCAGGATGGTTTTTTAATTCCAACAGTATGCTTTCGGTATCCAATTTTTTGGAGCCAATTTGAAAACCGGTTTCCGTTCGTTGGATGCGTTCGCGCTTTTCGGGACTCAAATAAAACAAATTCGTATCCTTGGCTTCAACTTGAAGTGGAAATCCCGCTTGACTTAACGATTGATTCGTTTGTTTCACCGCTTTCGATGAAAATCCCGTGATCAGTTCTTGTTTTAAAATAGGGGAGAATGCTTCTTTCCACATCGGTAAGTCGCCATCCATGATGATCAAGCCGTAGTGTCCGAATAGTTCGTTTACGAATTGAAAAAAGGCTGCGCCATAGTTTTCTCCTGACATCGCATCCATCAAGGTGTGAATTTCACTGTCTGGATGATTTTGGAATTTCGTATGAATCTCTGAAATAACTTTTTCGAGTCCGTCTAGGTTCATGCGTCCAACTGCACCGCCGTTAGAACGATCCCATTTCAAGATCTGTTGGAACAATTGAACCGATTGAATCTCGGCAAAATCGTGGTCCTCGGATGCCATCCAATAAACAGGGACGAATTCGTATTCCGGATAACTTACTTTTAGTTCCTCACACTGTTTAATGACGTGAAGGATTTTATAAATGAAAAACAATGGTCCAGTAGCCAAACTCAATTGATGTCCTGTGGTTACCGTAAAACAGTTGACTTGACTTAGTTTCTCGATATTCGTTTGTACTTGCTCAGATCGCAGGACATCCGCATATAATTCTTCGAGTCCTTCTTGCAACAAATAACGTTGAACAGAGCCATACACGGCTTGCTTTTCGGTCAATTGTTCCAAGAACGCATCTTTCGAAAATGGACGTTGAATCCATTCAGATAAGGCCGCTTGATTTTCGGTAAAAAGTCGCTGTTTCTCATTGAAAAATGGCGTGGAAGAACGTGGTATGTCTATGCGCATCTGTGGATTACATGTTGCGTCGGTACTGTCCACCTACTTCAAATAATGCGGAAGTAATTTGTCCTAATGAAGCGAACTTACACGTTTCCATCAATTCTTCAAACATGTTTCGGTTGTTAATCGCAGCATCTTGAATTTTCGCAATACCATTCAACGCCTGTGCTTCATTTCCTTTTTGAAGGTGCTGTAGCATCGTAATTTGGTATTCTTTCTCTTCTTCAGTTGCACGGATGACTTCTTTCGGTAAGACTGTTGGAGATCCTTTCGAACTTAAGAAGGTATTAACACCAATAATTGGGAATTCTCCTGTGTGTTTTAAGGTCTCGTAATACAAGGATTCTTCTTGGATTTTAGATCGTTGGTACATGGTTTCCATCGCTCCTAAAACACCTCCGCGTTCCGTGATGCGATCGAATTCTGTTAAAACAGCTGATTCCACTAAATCCGTTAATTCGTCGATGATGAATGATCCTTGTAATGGATTCTCGTTTTTCGCTAATCCAAGTTCTCGATTAATGATCAACTGAATGGCCATCGCTCTGCGCACAGATTCTTCAGTTGGCGTCGTAATCGCCTCGTCATACGCATTCGTATGTAGGGAATTACAGTTGTCGTAAATCGCATACAATGCTTGTAATGTCGTACGAATGTCGTTGAAGTCAATTTCTTGTGCGTGTAGGGAGCGTCCGGACGTTTGAATGTGGTATTTCAACATCTGCGCACGTGGATTCGCACCGTATTTCTTCGCTAAAGCTTTCGCCCACAAACGACGAGCAACGCGTCCAATCACTGCATATTCTGGATCAATTCCATTTGAGAAGAAGAAGGACAAGTTCGGACCGAAGTCGTTGATGTCCATGCCACGGCTTAAATAGTATTCTACGTAAGTGAATCCATTCGCTAAGGTGAATGCCAATTGTGTAATTGGATTCGCTCCAGCTTCCGCAATGTGGTATCCTGAAATGGAAACGGAGTAGAAGTTACGCACACCATTTTGAATGAAATACTGTTGCACATCTCCCATCAAGCGCAATGCGAATTCAGTTGAGAAAATACACGTATTCTGTGCCTGATCTTCTTTTAAAATATCTGCTTGAACAGTTCCGCGAACTTGCTTCAAGGTTTCCGTTTTGATGTCTAAATAAACATCTGCAGGAAGTACTTGGTCTCCTGTAACACCGAGTAACATCAATCCTAATCCGTTGTTTCCTTCTGGTAATTCACCTTGGTAACTTGGACGCTCAACGCCTTTTGCTTTGTAAATAGCCGCAATTTTTGCTTCCACTTCCGCTTCAAGTCCGTTGGAAATGATGTACTTTTCACAATTTTGATCGATGGCTGCATTCATGAAGAAGGCCAACAACATCGGTGCTGGACCATTAATCGTCATGGAAACAGAAGTCGCTGGATGACTTAAGTCAAATCCTGAATATAATTTTTTCGCGTCATCTAAACAACAGATGGAAACACCTGAATTTCCGATTTTCCCATAAATATCAGGTCGAATCGCGGGATCATTTCCATACAAGGTCACGGAGTCAAATGCCGTTGAAAGTCGTTTCGCTGGCATGCCCAAACTCACGTAGTGAAAACGTTTGTTTGTGCGCTCTGGTCCACCTTCACCTGCAAACATGCGCGTCGGATCTTCTCCTTCGCGTTTGAATGGGAACAATCCAGAAGTATACGGGAATTCACCTGGGAAATTCTCTTGAAGAACCCATCGTAAAATATCACCCCAACTGCTGTATCTCGGTGAAGCAACTTTCGGGATTTGAGAATGAGAAAGTGATTCTGTATGTGTTTGAATGCTCAACACTTTGTCGCGTACTTTGAATTCGTAAGCCGGATTTTTAAAAGATTGTTTCTTTGCTTCCCAGTTTTGAAGGATTTCCCAGTTACGAGGATCGAAGTTTAATTTTTCTTTTTCAAACGCTTCTTGTAATCCTTTGATCAAACGGTCTTTGTCCTCAATGCTTGAATTTTCCAATGTCGCTATAGATGACTGAAGGCCTTGTAGTTTTTCCGCTACTTTCACTTGCTCATTCACCCATTTGTCGTAAGCTCTGTTGTTTTCTGAAATTTCAGAAAGGTAACGCGTTCTTTCCGGTGGAATCACATAGATTTTTTCGGACATCTCACGTGTGATTTGGAAGGTCGAATGCATTGCTGCTCCCGTTTTTTCCACCATTTTATCCATAATGACTTTGTACAAGGAATTCATCCCTGGGTCATTAAATTGGGAAGCGATCGTTCCATAAACCGGCATGTCATCCACATTGGAATCCCACAGGTTATGGTTACGTTGGTATTGTTTGCGTACATCGCGTAATGCATCTAAAGCACCACGTTTGTCGAATTTATTTAATGCAATCACATCAGCGAAATCCAACATGTCGATTTTCTCTAATTGTGTGGCAGCACCGTATTCTGGCGTCATCACATACAAGGAAACATCTGAGTGATCTAAGATTTCCGTATCCGATTGACCAATTCCAGAAGTTTCTAGGATGATCAAATCATAGTTTGCTGCTTTCAAAATACTGATTGCTTCCGCTACGTGTTTCGATAAAGCCAAATTTGATTGACGCGTTGCCAATGAGCGCATGTACACGCGTTCACTTTTGATGGAGTTCATGCGGATTCGGTCACCCAACAAGGCTCCGCCCGTTTTGCGTTTTGATGGATCTACAGAAACTACTGCAATTTGTTTGTCTGTAAAGTCAATCAAGAAACGTCGAACCAATTCATCCACGAGGGAAGATTTTCCTGCTCCACCTGTTCCCGTAATTCCGAGTACAGGAATCGTTGATTTATCTGAAATCGCATGGATTTCTTTCAAAAGAGCACTGTTTTCTGCAGGGAAATTTTCTGCTCCAGAAATGACACGTGCAATCGTTGGAACGAATTTCTCCGACAACTTTGTCAGAACTTCAGGTGTACTTGGCAATGAACTTGGTTCACCAACTGGGAAATCGCATTTTCGGATGAGGTCGTTAATCATTCCTTGTAATCCCATTGATCTTCCATCATCAGGATGGTAGATGCGGGTAATCCCGTATCCTTGCAATTCAGCAATTTCAGATGGAAGAATCGTTCCACCTCCACCACCAAAAATCTTCACATGTGGCGCTCCTTTTTCTTGAAGCAAATCGTACATATACTTGAAGTATTCAATGTGTCCACCTTGATAGGATGTCATCGCAATCGCTTGCGCATCCTCTTGAATCGCACAATCCACCACTTCTTCTACGGATCGATCGTGTCCAAGGTGAATGACTTCACATCCTGTTGCTTGAATAATACGACGCATGATGTTTATGGCTGCGTCGTGTCCATCAAATAAGGAGGCTGCTGTTACAATGCGGATTTTATTAACTGGTATGTAAGGAGCTTCTTGTTCCATGCTATTTATACGTGTTGTTTGATGGACAAAACTACGCAAAAAATGCTGATTTCAGGGAACAATTAGGATGAAATCCAAACAGCGTCTATGCTTGTTTAGGAGTTGTGTTTTCCATTCCGATTGACTCAAAGTCCTTTTTGGTAGAAAGCAAGAATCCCTCTGTACAATCGAGCATGTCTTGAATGCGTAGGATTTCAGGATATTGTTTCGCTTCTATTTCGATAGTAAACACTTGTTTTCCAATGATTTGTTTTTCTGTGAAATGACGATCATCGCGAATCTCGTAATGCGATTTCTCGTTAGCTAATTTGCGGTATTGTGGAAAATCTAAAACTGACATTAGAGTCGTTCGAGTGGAGTTTTTACACCATCCACCAGGGAATAACAGGCTAATTTATCCTTGAATACCGAAGATTTGAAGATGGATCGATTCAACAACATGCGCACACATTCCTGAATTCCTTCTACTATCGATGGATGCGGGTGAATCAATTCGGAAAGCACCTCAATTGGCATGTTCAATTTGATGAGTAGTCCAACTGCTTGAATTGCCGTTGACGCATGTGCTCCAACGACACGCATTCCTAAAATGCGCATCTCTTTGTCATTTGTCACAATGATTTTAAAGAATCCCTGTGTCTTACGCATGGCAATTGCTCTAGTAATCAACGAATAATCGATTTTTACCACTTTTACTGGAATGCTTTGTTCAACGCATTGTTGTTCGTTCAAACCTACCGATGCTACTTCAGGAGATAGAAACATGATGGTACATACATTGTCGTAATTCAAGCGTTCCGGAATGTTTCCAAATGCTTTTTCTACTGCGTGTCTTGCTTCAATCTCACCCATATTTACTAACGCGATTCTTCCAGAGACATCTCCAACAGCATAAATGTTTGGAACACTGGTAACCGTATCGTCGTCACCAATGTGAACACCTCTTTGAGACATTACCACACCGGCATTTTCCAAGCCTAGGTTTTCAACATTGGGAATTCTTCCAACGGATAAGAGTGCTTTCTCAACACGAATGATTTCATGACTTCCATCTGGATACGAAAGTTCATATTCAACTTCTCCGTCAATTTTTTCTAAACGCTCTAATTTCGCGTTGGAGTGAATGGTTACACCATGTTTTTTCATGTTGCTTTCCACGAGCGAAGAAATATCCTCATCTTCAAAGGGTAGAATGCGTTCTTGTCGGTCAATCAAATACACTTTTGTTTTTCCGAAATTGGAAAAAATGGTCGCATATTCACAACCGATTACACCTGCTCCGACAATCACTAAACTTTTCGGAAAATCATTGATGTGATCGATTCCGTCACTCGTTAAAATGATTTCTTCATCGACTTCAATATTTGGAAGTGACCTCGGACGACTTCCAGTAGCTAAAATGATTTTTTCTCCACGAATGACCTTCTTTTCACCTTCATGGTCAATCTCAACTTCATGCTTTGACAACAATTTTGCTTGTCCACGCTCATATTGAAGTAGTTTGTTCATCGTTTCCGTTTGCAAAAGCTTAATGTGCGCAGCGTATTGAAATTTGCGCTCAAAGATGGCTTCGGAAAGATTTTTTCGGACATCGTCCCACGTTAATTCAAATTTGGTTCTTCCTTTCGAAACAATCATGTCGTTAATGTCGGATACGCGACTTGAAAGTTCCCACAAAGTCTTGGAGGATAATGCACCATTGTACACGCCTGCACCACCAACTCTGTCTTTTTCGATGAGGCAAACGTTCTTGCCAAAATCAATTCCGCGCATGGCCGCTGCATAACCTGCAGGACCTCCACCTATCACTATTAAATCAAATTCTTCCATGAATGTGTAAATTCGCGTCAAAGATACAGAGAAAAGAGATGAGTCAATTGAAGGAAAACGATCAAAATGCCTTGGAGTTAGCAAAACAGCAACTCGAACAGACAAAAAAGACATTTCGTAAGTGGAAACAAAGCAAGCCAAAAGAATTGGACCAACGTTTTCATCAGGCACATGCGCAAGAATTCCAAAAGATGGATTGTTTGACATGTGCAAATTGCTGTAAAACCACGAGTCCAATTTTCCGCGATGCAGATATTCGTCGCATTGCCAAACGTCTGCGAATAAAGGAAGCTCAGTTGATCGATCAGTACCTAAAAATGGACGAGGAAAGTGATTATGTCTTGAAAAAGTCTCCGTGTTCCTTCTTGTACGACGATAATACCTGTTCGATTTACGAGGATCGTCCCTTGGCCTGTCGCGAATACCCGCATACAGACCGCAAAAACATGTTTCAAATCTTGGAACTCACGGCAACCAATACAACGGTTTGTCCAGCCGTGGCTAGAATCGTTGAGAAAATCACCAATTCATGATCGCTTTTCATCCCATTTATGTGCACCCTTTGCCGGAAAATCACCGTTTTCCAATGGAGAAGTATGTTTTATTGCCCAAGCAATTACTCCACGAAGGAACGGCAAACGAAGCGGATTTTTTTGAACCAGGAATTCTTTCAGAGGAGCACATTCTAGCTGTTCACACAGAGGATTATTGGCAGAATTTGGTCGGGTTGAACATCAGTCAAAGGGAACAACGTGTTTCTGGATTTGTCCATTCAAACGAACTCATTGAACGCGAAAGGTGCATCATGGAAGGTACAGTTCGTGCCGCAGAAATGGCCTTGAAAAAGAAAATTGGATTCAACATTGCCGGTGGAACGCATCACGCGTTTGCAGATCGGGGAGAGGGTTTCTGTTTGTTGAATGACCAAGTCATCGCTTCGAATTATTTACTCAATAATCATGGATTGAATAAAATCCTCATCATTGATTTGGATGTCCACCAGGGAAATGGAACGGCTGCTTTAGCGCGAGGAGACGAACGTATTTTCACCTTTAGCATGCATGGACGAAATAATTACCCACTTCAAAAGGAACAATCGGATGTGGATGTAGAATTGGAGGACGGAATCCAGGACAAAGAATACCTAGCACTGCTCGCGAAAAACCTTGATCAAATCTTGAATAAGATGCACCCAGACTTCGTTTTTTACCAATGCGGTGTGGATATTTTAGCAACGGATAAATTGGGAAAGTTGGCTGTCAGCATGAATGGTTGCCGAGAACGAGATCGTTTCGTATTTGATCGAATTCGCCAAATTGGCGTCCCAGTTGTTTGCACGATGGGTGGTGGATATAGTCCACGGATCAAAGACATCGTGGAAGCACATGCTCAAACCTTTCGAACCGCCATGTACCTTTTGCTCTAAGAATTGCGTATTTTTGACTCCAAATTTAATCGAATGAAATTCCTCTTATTGCTTTTACTTTTTGTCAGCGCACCGACATTGTTCGCACAGAAAAGCATGATTCAATTGCAGTTGAAAAAAGGAAAAACGTATTGCCATGCCTTGGATTCTCATTCAGAAGTTTTTCAAAAAACCAATGGGAAAACCACAAAAACGAACATGCACATTTCGGCGAGAATTACCTATAAAGTAAAATCCATCAAGAAGGGCGTGTATAACTTGGAAACGCAATACACCAAAATGAACATTTCCATGGTGCAAGGGGATGGTAATGAGCTCAGTTATCAATCGGATAAACCTTCGGAGGATATTTTATCGAATTTTTTTTACCAAATGTGTAAAACACCATTTTACATCACGATGAATTCTTTTGGTGAAATTCTCTCCGTGAAGGGAATTGATCGAGTGGTAGAAAATGGAGTGAAAGGACTTGATTTAAGTGCAGAACAAATAGTGAAAATCAAAGATAAATTGAATGAATCTTACGGTGAAAAAGCCTTCAAAGGCAACTTTGAAATCATCACCTTGATCTATCCTAAAATTGCAGTTGCCTTGAATGAATCGTGGTTTACAGAAACGGCTATTTACTCGGGTCAAATTCAGGCGAAGCTTAAAACAAATTACCGATTACTCGAAGTAAATGCAGACTATTTAAAGGTGCAAGGTGAGTCTGAAATGATTTCGGATGAACAAACTGAATCATTAAAGTTGCTTGGTTCTGGGGACATCAACTTATCTTTGGATAAAAATACTGGATGGATTCATTCAGCAAAAGTGGATCAAGTCCTGCGGATAGGAAACAAGGAAGATGCGAATTATTCTTTTACGAAAGTAAAAACGACGTATTCGGATCAATAATCGAACAATAAATAACTAGAAAATATTATGAAAACAGCACTTATAACTGGAGCATCAAGTGGAATTGGAAAAGAACTTGCACGCATTCATGCGTCAAAAGGTGGCAACTTGATTTTAGTCGCGCGTCGAACGGAAGCGTTGGAAGCATTGAAAGAAGAATTAGAGTCGACATACAAAGTGCAGGTTTCGACATTTACACAGGACTTAACTCAGTTGCACGCAGCAAAAAAAGTGTATGATTTCGTCAATCATTCAGGTTTAGAGGTAGACTACTTAATGAATAACGCTGGTTTCGGTGGACATGGAAATTTTGTTGATCGTCCACTGGAAAAAGACTTGGAAATGATTCAATTAAACGTCACCGCTCTTGTGGAATTAACACATTTGTTCCTTCAGGACATGAAAGCACGTGGACATGGAAAAATCCTAAACACAGCAAGTACGGCAGGATTCCTTCCTGGCCCCTTGCAAGCAACTTATTTCGCTACTAAGGCATTTGTCGTTTCATTCACCGAAGGACTTTCCTACGAATTAAGAAATGCGGGCGTTACCGTTACAGCGCTTTGTCCTGGTCCGGTTAAAACCGAATTTGAACACGTTGCCGGACTAGAAGGCGGAAACATGTTTGATAAAGGAGCATCAGCTTACAAAACAGCAAAATCGGGTTACGACGGAATGATGAAAGGTAAAGTGATTCAGATTTCTGAATTTTCATTATCACTATTGATACGCGTGTTCCTTCCAATTATTCCATTAAAATGGCTTTCTGCGGTGGTTGAAAAAATGCAAACGGTTCCGAAGAAGTGATAGGTTCAATAAAATAATCATACCTTTGTTTTATGTACGTACTACCATTGTTTTTAGGCGATGTGGCAGGATCAGAAATCGTTGTCATTTTAATCGTGATTTTGTTGTTTTTTGGATCAAAAAGCATTCCTGGTATCGCGAAAACGATGGGGCAAGCCATGTATCAAATTCGCAATGCATCCAATGAATTACAGCAGGAGATCAAAAAATCTGGTGTAGGAATTAAAGAAGAATTAAACATTAATTCCATCCTGAAAGAATCCCAGGAACAATTGGTGCAACCACTCGACCAAATGTATTCGGATGTAGAGAACAGCATGCATTACACCGGACGTCCTCAAACACCCATCGAAAAAGCAACTGCACAGGATGAACTTCCAACATCGGAAGAAACGCCTGTAATTGAAGCAGAACAAAAGTCAGAAACAACATCAGTTGCAGAAGAAAAAAGCACAGAACCTAATAAACCAATTGAATAATGATACAAGTTGGAATCATCATGGGCAGCAAATCAGATTTGCCAATTATGAAGGAAGCAAAACTCATTTTGGACGAATTTGGCATTCAATCCGAAGTCGAAATCGTTTCTGCGCATCGAACACCGGAGAAAATGGTTAGTTATGCAAAAGAAGCTGCAGGAAGAGGAATCAAAGTGATCATCGCTGGAGCTGGAGGCGCTGCGCATCTTCCAGGAATGACCGCTTCCATGACATCTTTACCTGTGATTGGTGTGCCAATTAAATCTTCTAATTCCATTGATGGTTGGGATTCAATCTTGAGTATTCTTCAAATGCCAAATGGAATTCCTGTAGCTACCGTAGCTTTAAATGCAGCGAAAAACGCTGGAATCTTAGCGGCACGAATCATTGGTTCTTTTGATCCACAAGTGCAAGCGAAAATGGATGCTTATGCTATTTCTATGAAGGAAATGGTGGAAGAAAGCGGGAAAAACCTAGGGATTTAATCGTACAAAAGGTACTTTTTACGCGTCAACATAAACGCATCGATTCCGGGTTTCCAAGTTTCCCTGATTTCCTTTGCCGACCAACCTTTGTAAAGTTGTTCTTTTAAGGTTGCCGTTCCAGCTAATCGGTTGAAAAATGAATTTTGATCGATGAATACCGCAGAATCACCTAATAAATCGCGTGCTTGAATCAGGTAGTTTAAATTGATCTCATAGTTTCTCTTTGTTGTTGTATTCGATAGGTTGTAACCGTTACAAAGCTTATTCATTTGGGGAGGTGTTTTTGCTCCCGGCGTTGGCATCGGTGTAAATGAAAATCCTGTTTTTGGAAAACGTGGATGTCCAAATACTTCAAACGGCAGGTCTGTCCCTCTTCCAATACTCACGGTCGTCGCCTCAAACAAACACAAGGATGGATACAAGGATATTGCGCCCTCAGTTCGTAAATTGGGCGATGGAGCAACCGGCAAGGTATATTTCAGTTTGTGTTTGTAGTTTTTACACGGAATAACTAATAAATTACATTGAACCCCATTGTTTAACCATTTCTCGCCATTAATCATCAAGGCGTATTCTCCAATGGTCATCCCGTAAACAATGGGAACGGGATGCATTCCAACGAATGATTTGTATTCTTTCTCTAGAATAGGTCCGTCTACGTAATGCGCATTCGGATTTGGACGATCCAGAACGACTACTTTTTTGTTGTTTTCAGCACAAGCTTCCATGACGTAATGCAAAGTGGAGATAAACGTGTAAAAACGCACGCCAACATCTTGAATGTCATAAATGACAATATCGATGTCCTCCAATTGTTGTGGACTTGGTTTTTTGTTATTTCCATACAATGAAACCAAAGGAATTCCAGTTTTTTCATCAACGGAATGATTGACTTTCTCTCCAGCATCAACATCCCCTCGGAAACCATGTTCGGGTGAAAATACTTTCACAACGTTTAGCTTTAAGGAAAGTAATGTATCTACGAGGTGAACGCCTTTCACAACAGATGTTTGGTTTCCTACCACCGCTATTCGCTTCCCTTGCAAGGAATCAATAAATAAATGAAGACGGTCAATTCCAAGTAATGGTTTTTTTACATCTTGCCGATCTGTGGGATAAAGGTTTCTTCCCATTTTTAGGTTCGGGCCGGGGGAAATGTTTCCGCTTATTCCGTTATCTCCAGTGGCATTTTGAGCACAGCTAAAAAGTAAAAACACGGAAATTGTTTTCAAGCACAGAAGCTTTGTGTATTTTTGAACCTTAAATAAAAACAATTTGTCTTTCGAAATTTTCATATCACGTCGTCTCATCCAAAATAAGCTACAAGGTATTAAAGTTTCTAAACCGATTGTGCGTATATCTATCCTAAGTATTGCACTAGCAATTGTTGTTAACCTCGTAACAGTAGCTATAGTCACAGGATTTCAACATGAGGTACGCAATAAAATTACCGGTTTTAATGCCCCTTTATTTATTTCGAAAAAAGGAACAAAGCAAATTTTTGAAGGTGATGCCGTTTTAAAGGACCAAAAGGCATTGAGTGAATTATCGGCAATAAGTGGATTAAAAGGAATTTCCCCCGTGGTTTTTAAACCAGCAATGTTGCAATCTTCTCGTTTTTCAGATACCATAAAATTAGCCAGTGGTAAAGATTCATTGATCAGTCGTCAGGATATTTTAGGCGTGGTGATGAAGGGTGTTGATAAGGAGTATGATTGGACGTTTATCAAAGAACATTTGGTGGAGGGACGTGTCCTTCATTTTCAAGCGAAACAAGAGGAATTGGTCTTATCGAGAAGAATGGCAGATCAGTTGAATTACCAATTGAATGATACGATTTCAGTTTATTACGTGAAGAATCAACCCGTTTTACGAAAATATAAGGTAGTCGGGATTTATCAAACAGGACTTGAGGAATACGACCAGAAATTGGTCTTTTGTCGCTTGCCAGAAGTTCAAAAAATGAACGATTTCGGCATAAAAACAAAAATTGTTATTGATGATAAATTGGTTAATGGGAAGATTGTTTTAAAAGCTGCCGTGGAAGGTAAAGCAACAAACTTACTATACGACTGGGGTTCTGGACCTGATATTTATGGCGGATTCTATTTATCATACTTGTGTGATACGAATTTCCGCTTAATTGTTTATCAGTCCGACCCATTAAAAGGGACACAATTCCCTATTGATACGAGCTATTTGAAGGTTGATTGTACACAACCTTTTGTTTCTTCCACGGAAATCATCAAAGATGAGGAAGGCGCTTTACTGAAAACAGAAGTTCAGGTGAACATGTACCAATTTTCAACGCTCCAGGGAAAGGTAAATGTTACAGAAACGGAAGGAATTGGTACCGGAAAGAATTTTGTTTCAGGTTTTGAAGTGCAAATAGATGATTGGGATAATTTAACCCATGTCGAAGACGAGATTCGATCCATCATTGAAATGCGTCCAAACGAAAACAATGAACTCATGCAGGTCAATAGTATTTTAGCTACCGAACGAGACCTTTTTGCTTGGTTAAGTTTCTTGGATTACAATGTCTACATAATCATTTTCTTAATGTTGCTAATCGGAGTCATCAATGTTGGTTCGGCTATGCTTGTGCTCATCGTCGTCCGAACGAATTTAATTGGAATGTTAAAAGCAATGGGCGCAAGGGATTGGTCCATACGCAAGTTGTTTTTATACCAAGCCGCGCATCTAATTGGGCGTGGATTACTGTATGGGAATCTCATCGGATTTTCACTTTGCTTCCTTCAAATGAAATTTGCTATTTTGAAACTAGATCCGCTGGTTTATTATTTGGATAAAGTGCCCGTTGAAATCAATCCAATGTCCTGGTTTTTAGTCAACTTAGTGACATTTGTGGTGTGCATGATATCCTTGATTGTTCCGAGTTATGTCGTGACGAAAATTAGTCCAACAAAAGCAATTCGATTCAATTAAACCATGCACTTTCAGCAAAACGAAGAAGTAAGCATCTTAAACGAAGCGGGTATTTATCGGGTGCTTCGTGCGGAAGGGTCGTTTTTGTGGTTGGAAGACGAGCATGGATTTGACCGAAAAGTTGCGGTGGAGTTTGTGGTACGACGCAAGCAAATCAACGTTCAAAAAGTCACAAACAAGGATAATTCAGCCGTTCATTCCTCCAAAAAGGCCATGAAGAACGAACAAATCCCATCCATTGATCTTCATCACCATGAATTAAATTTGGATGAGCGATTCTTAAGTAAACACGAGATTTTGACAGCTCAATTGGATTCGTTCAAGCAATTTTGCAACCGAATGATTCAACTGAAAACGAAACGCTTTCGAGTGGTTCATGGAATAGGAGAGGGGAAGTTAAAAATGGAACTTCGGACTTTAATACAAGCCAAAGACGGCCTATCCATGCACGATGATCAAGTTACACGCGGTAAGGTTGGGGCATCGTTAATTGAAATTCAACTTTCTGTTGCTCGTCCATTTTAGTTCTGACGAATAAATCCTTTTTTCCCTTGTGGGATATCAAAAATCCATGTGTAATAGCCAATAAAGTGACTTTTTGTGAATCCCATGTTTTTTGCGTTTGAAATGGGAAAAATGACGCGCTGATTGGAAGAAAGTCCTTTAATTAGTGATTGTGGTGCAACTCCGTCTTGCTGACAAGGATAGTTTTTTATTTTTCCGTTCCTCGATGTCCCGTATTGCCACACATTTCTCCACTGACTGCTTTCAAAAGTCTTCCCAATAGGATTTTCTGGAGCGATGGCATAATAATCACCAAAGATTAATTGTCCTTTTAAAACAGACAACATTCCCATGGCATACGCGTGTCCCATGCTGTGAGAAACAATGTAAAGTGTGTCATTTGCAGAATAATTGGGGGCCTCGTTCAATACTTGCAGTAAATTTATTCCTGCGATTTTACCACGTTTATAGCGAAGGTTGAAGCCATCGTAGTTTGGATTCGTTGCCAATAAACTCAGGGTGGCTACGCGTTGATTCGAAGGAAGTGTGGTATGGTAACAATGGTGCTTTGCAGTTTCACATAGTTTCGGGTAAATAGCGGCTGTTCCGGCGAATTTAACGACGGAACCGTGATTGGATGTTGAAACGGAATGATGTCCGTCGGCATACCAAATTTCATCTGCATGAATGCGCTCTTGAAAACGCATGTTAAATTGTTTCCAAGGTTCCCAATATGCATAGCGGTCCATTGAAAATAATTGGTTTTTTGAATCGGGAAACTCAACGCCTTTTTCTTGAAACGTGGCAAGGAAGTCCGACATTGATTGATTCGTAGAAACCGGACGGTAGCCATTCACAAAAACTAAAATTCGTTTGGCAGGATCGGGAAGCAACAATTTCTTTGTTAACTCAAATCCCATGTGATTGTATACTTTTTCGCTCGTAATTTCATCATTGGCATCATGAAAACGAAAGACCACAAAATGACTACTTGTTCTTTTGCGATAGGGGATGGTGCTCAGTTCCAAAATATTTCGTGAATGGAGAAAACGCGCATGATTGGTCGAATCGACATCGAAATAAAGCACTCGGTCCTCACGCTGGGCGTACCAACTCCCATCAATTTGACGGAATACTTGGCTTTTTGTGAACAATGCATCTTGCGTCATGAACTGATCTATGTTATCCAAATTGTGTTGAAGTACGGATTGGCTTTTGCCATGATAACTGGTGATTTCATGAAACTTCATGTGGTAATTGGAATAGTAGAACTCTGTTGCGTAAAATGCGAAGAGATTCGAGCAGATGGCCAAGGCCCAAATAATGATTTTTGCAAAACGGTAAGACATTCGCTTGAAAAAACGGCTGTCTAACATGCGTTTATTGATCTTTCGGAAAGTTAAAAACTGCAGAATGAGCGTTAGAATGACGGCTAATAAATGTACCAGGCATATGTGGTATCCAAGGACATTAAATCGAGGTTTGAAAAACGGATTAGTGACATCAAGGTAGACGTAAAAATGGTTTTGCTTGAAGGGATGAGTCAATCCTTCCATGGGATTACTGGGATTTACAAGAAAAGTCCCGTCTGGATTTTCATTCCAAAAATAAAAGGCAACACGACCGTTTGAAGTTTGAATGCTTTCATAATCATCGCTAAAACGAAAAGGGATGAGGTTGCTTTGTAGTTGATTGAGTTGATTGGTGGACAATTGTCCGTTAAGGGCGAATGAATCAATGTCTTTAGGTGAAACGCCAAATTGAACAAGCAGTGTTTTTTGAATACTTAGTAACGAGATCAGTCCATTTTTAACACCGACAAAGCCAACGGATTTATTTGGAATGGCAAAGAATTGCTGGGTGTCCGCTGGTATACAATACAGGTAAAGTTGTTGAGGGTCGTTCGGAAAACCATTCGGAAAATCGAGGTCACGCCATTCTTTTTGTTGACGGGTAAATTGATTTGTTCCAATCGTTGGGAATTCCCATTTAAGGGTTTCTTTTGTTCGATTTTTACGGGTTTGAAATTGGACAAACAATTCAATGCCGGCTTTTTGAAAAGTAGCTTGTATGGAACTAAGATCAACGGACTTTTGTTGATCGGATAAAACTATGTTTAACTGATATGGAGTTGAATGAATGTCGTTCTGTGCACTTCCCAAAAAAGAAGTTCCGAGACAAAAGATTACCAATAAAAGGAAGGTAACCTGTTTCATAGCAGGTACTTACAGGTGTAAGAAGTTCTTTTTCGCTAAAAGCTCATCTTCTGATTCACGGTAATCTGGATCATCTACGCAACAATCAACTGGACAAACAGCAGCACATTGTGGTTCATCATGGAAACCAACACACTCTGTACATTTATCGTGAGCGATGTAATAAACATCCATATTCACAGGTTCAAACTGGTGATCTGCTGAAACTTCTTCTCCGTCCAAAGTAGTGATCATTCCCTTTAAAGACGTGCCATCAGCATATTTCCATTCTGCGCCACCTTCGTAAATTGCATTGTTTGGACATTCAGGTTCGCAAGCCCCGCAATTGATACATTCGTCTGTGATAATGATTGCCATAAAATCAAAAATTTGTACAAAGATAATAAGCCTAGTTGGATTGTTCTGTTTGATGAGGTAAAAAAAGAGAAGTTATGTACTTTTGTACCGTGGAAAAGTCAAGAATAATCAATGCATTTGTTGTCCTGGGGACAATTTTGAAGGAACTCAGTGAAAATAATCAATACTCTTCTGCTGTTTCGATGCTAACTGAAGAGGAATATGCAGAAGTAAACGAAGTGATTTGCCGAGAGTTTCATCACAATGGTTGGTTTACGGAGGATTCCATTCGTCAAGCTTTTGGTGAAATTGCCTGTTGGCTGACGACAGAAAAACTGAACGAATGGACTAGTCGATACCCTGAAAACAATGACAAGAAAAATATTGCAGTCATTATGGCTGGAAATATTCCACTAGTAGGATTTCATGATTTCTTGTGTGTGTTGTTATCCGGACATCAAGTCATCTGTAAACAAAGTTCGGAGGATGCACGACTTCTTCCGGCACTTGTAAAGATGTTGCTGTTGTTTGAACCTGATTTGACCGAGCGAATTCGATTCTCTGACCGAAAATTAGTGGATTACCAAGCTGTTATCGCGACTGGAAGCAACAGTAGCATGTTGCATTTTGAACAGTATTTTTCTCATGTTCCACATTTGTTTCGTGGACACCGTACCTCAGTTGCAGTACTAACAGGGAACGAATCGAAAGAGGAGTTGAGAGCGCTTGGTGTTGATTGCTTAACTTATTTCGGACGTGGTTGTCGAAATGTAACACACCTGCTTTTTCCCGAAGGATTTGACTTAAATCGCTTTTTCGAGGCAATCGTTGATTTATCAGATGTAGTAAACAATAAAAAATACGGCAATAATTACGATTACAACAAAGCAGTTCATTTAATGAATTTGAGTAAGTTTCTGGATAACAACTTCTTACTAATGAAGGAGTCGGATCAATTGTTTTCACCTTTGTCTATGCTTCATTACCAATTTTACAAAAGTTCGGAAGAAGTTAAGGCCTTTTTAGAGGAACACCAGTCTCAAATTCAATGTGTTGTTGGACAGGAATTTATTCCTTTCGGACAAGCGCAATGTCCTTCGTTGATGGATTATCCCGATGGAATGGATACCATGCATTTTTTAGCAACTTGCTAATTTAATCTCAAGGAGGATTCAATCCGTTTCCGTATCTTTGCACATGTCTTTTCTAGAAAAAATAATGATCAAGTACAAAACACCACAGGAAATTGAAATCATGCGTGAAGCAGCGCAAATCGTAAGTCGAACACTTGGATTAGTTGCGAAACACATGAAACCAGGTGTTACACCAAAGTTTTTAGATAAGTTAGCGGAAGACTATATCCGTTCACAAAATGCCATCCCAGGATTTCTTGGTTTGTACGGTTGTCCTAGTACCTTGTTGATTTCTGTCAACGAACAAGTGGTGCACGGATTACCAACAGATCGTCCATTTCAAGATGGAGACATCGTTTCGGTGGATTGTGGATCCGTTTACAAAGGATATTATGGTGATCATGCCTATACGTTTGAAGTAGGTGATGTGAAACCAGAAGTGAAAAAATTGCTCGAAGTAACAAAAGAGTGTTTGTACCTTGGGATTGCTCAAGCTACCATTGCAAATCGCATCGAAGACATTGGTTGGGCGATTCAACAACACGCCGAGAAACACGGATATGGTGTGGTGCGTGATTTAGTTGGACACGGTTTAGGAAAAGAATTACACGAAGAGCCGCAAGTGCCAAATTATGGTCGTCGTGGACGCGGAAAGAAAATCCAAAACGGACTAACAATTGCGATTGAGCCGATGATTAACATGGGAACAGAAAAAGTGAAAACTTTGGATGACCAATGGACCATTGTTACGGCGGATGGAATGCCAAGTGCGCATTTCGAACACGATATCGCCGTGGTAGATGGTGAACCAGTGATTCTTTCCACCTTTGATTTCATTTACGAATCCCTTGGAAAATAAACTTCAATTCGAACGAGTTTGGGTGCAACGTAGCATTGCCCTCGTTTTGTTGTTTATGTTTTGGAATGGATTTACAGATGTTTTTTGGACTGCTCCGTCTCTTCTTTTTGATCCTTTATTGCTTGTTTTGTGGTTGTTTTTTGTCGTTCTTTATCGAAATGAGTTAAAAAACCTAAGGTTCGTTTGGGTGCTTGGAATTGCTATTTTACTGAACAATGTACTTCATTTTAGTCATTTTTCTGACTTGATTAATCGAACGGTCTTGTTACAAAGTGAGAATTCCTTTTTGGTAGAACCTATTTCAGGACTACTTTCAAACTTGTTGACCTCAATAGGATGGGGGATGTTTTTGTGGAAATTGCTCTTGAATCACCCATATCGAAACTATTGGATGCTTCTTTTTGTGCTATTCTCCTTGCCAATTCTGTTTTTTTGGATTCCGGCAGTTTTGTTTTTTAACGGGCTATTGCTAGCGATTTTCATTTGGCAAAGTAAGGAACGAAAGCCATTCCATTGGTTTTTGATTGCGCAATTTATTACCGTTTGTATGGCTGTTTTTCAAATGTTCGCATGGTTCATTTCTTTCTCTCCTGGAGGAAAAGGTTAAACAAAAAAAAAGAACGCAATTGCTTGCGTTCTTTCCATTATGCTATTTCTTAAATCTTATAAGTGAATCACTTCGCCGTATGCTGCAGCAGCAGCTTCCATGATTGCTTCAGACATCGTTGGGTGAGGGTGAACCGTTTTGATTAACTCTTCTCCGGTTGTTTCTAATTTACGAACAGCTACTAATTCAGCCACCATTTCGGTTACATTCGCACCGATCATGTGTCCACCAAGTAACTCACCGTATTTCGCGTCGAAAATCAATTTCACAAATCCATCTTTCGCTCCAGCAGCACTTGCTTTACCTGAAGCAGAGAATGGGAATTTACCAACTTTGATATCGTATCCAGCTTCCTTCGCTGCTTTTTCTGTCATTCCAACAGAAGCAATCTCTGGTGAGCAATATGTACATCCCGGGATGTTTCCGTAGTTCAATGGTTCTGGATGATGTCCAGCAATTTTCTCTACACAAATGATTCCTTCCGCAGAAGCAACGTGTGCCAATGCTGGTCCAGGAACAACATCGCCAATTGCATAGTATCCTGGGATATTTGTTTGGTAGTAATCATTTACAAGGATGCGTCCTTTGTCTACAACGATTCCAACTTCCTCTAAACCAATGTTTTCGATGTTCGCTTGAATTCCAACTGCAGAAAGAACTACATCACATTCGATTTTCTCTTCTCCTTTTGCTGTTTTCACGGTAACAACACATCCTTTTCCAGAAGTATCAACAGATTCAACAGAAGCATTGGTCATGATGTTAACACCTGCTTTCTTGAACGATTTCTCCAATTGTTTAGAAACGTCTTCGTCCTCAACCGGAACAATGTTTGGAAGGTATTCAACCACCGTTACTTCGGTTCCAAGTGCATTGTAGAAATAAGCGAACTCAATTCCGATAGCTCCAGATCCAACAACGACCAATTTTTTCGGTTGTGTTGGTAAAGTCATTGCCTGACGGTATCCAATAATTTTCTCACCATCTTGAGGTAAGTTTGGAAGGACACGAGAGCGCGCTCCAGTGGCAATGATTAAAGCTTTACTAGCTGTATAATCGGTTGTTGCTCCAGCTTCGTCTGTAACTGAAACTGTTTTTCCAGCTTTGATTACACCGTTTCCTTTCAATACATCGATTTTGTTCTTTTTCATTAAAAACTGAATCCCGTTGCTCATGCCATTAGCAACATCGCGGCTTCTTTTGATCATCGCTCCGAAATCCGCAGTAGCTTCTTTAACGGTAATCCCATAATCACTTGCGTGCGTTAGGTATTCGAAAACATTCGCAGATTTCAAAAGTGCTTTAGTAGGAATACACCCCCAATTTAAGCAGATTCCACCGAGTGACTCACGCTCTACGATAGCTGTTTTAAGTCCTAATTGAGAGGCGCGAATAGCAGTAACATATCCACCTGGGCCACTTCCCACAACAATGATGTCGTAATTCATATGATTCGTTTTTAGGGTACAAATTTACGTTTTTTCGCGAAAAATACAAGGTTATTGCCTTTTGAATTGAGCTGAATTTTAGTGGAAACAGAACAAAATCAGTCATTTTTTTTACGAATACGAATTCGGATTGGAAGATTGCGGATAAAATGTTAAAAAATCGTTGGTAAACAAGGTGGATTCCAAACGCAGTTCCTATTAAAATATGTACTTTTGTTTCAGAAAATTCAAAGAATGGAAAGTACCCTGCAAAAAGAAGCGACGCTTGAACAAGCAATTGATTTAGGACTACGTGCGGATGAGTTTGAACAGATCAAAGGAATCCTCGGTCGAACACCGAATTTTACAGAAACAGCTGTTTACTCCGTAATGTGGAGCGAGCACTGTTCGTATAAAAACTCAATCCTTTGGTTGAAAACACTTCCGAAAGATGGACCACATATGTTGGTGAAAGCGGGTGAAGAAAACGCAGGATTAGTAGATATCGGTGATGGATTAGGGTGTGTATTCAAAATTGAATCCCACAACCACCCAAGTGCGTTGGAACCATATCAAGGTGCAGCGACAGGTGTTGGTGGAATCAACCGTGACATCTTTACGATGGGCGCGCGTCCAATTGCACAACTAAACTCTTTGCGTTTCGGAAACATCGAAGAAGCGCGCACGAAATGGTTAGTGAAAGGTGTGGTGAAAGGAATTGGCGATTATGGAAATGCCTTTGGTATTCCAATCGTTGGTGGCGAAGTATTTTTTGATGAGTCATACAATACAAATCCCTTGGTGAATGCTTTCTCTGCAGGAATCATCGATACGAAAAAAATTATCTCAGCAACAGCGAAAGGACCAGGAAATCCTGTGTTTATTGTTGGTTCAGCGACCGGAAAAGATGGAATTGCGGGAGCGGCTTTCGCTTCCAAAGACATTACAGAAGATTCAGCTTCTGATTTACCGTCGGTACAAGTTGGTGATCCATTCATGGAGAAATTATTGTTGGAGGCAACCATGGAATTGTCTGAAACAGATGCAATCGTTGGAATGCAAGACATGGGTGCGGCAGGAATTACCTGTTCAACGTGCGAAATGAGTGCGGCTGGAAATGTTGGGATGGAAATTTATTTGGATAAAGTTCCAACCCGTCAAGATAACATGTTGCCTTATGAGATTTTGCTTTCTGAATCCCAAGAACGCATGTTGGTGGTAGTGCAAAAAGGAAAAGAATCTGTGGTGAAACGCATTTTTGACAAATGGGACTTACATGCAGAGGAAATCGGACATGTGACAGATACGGGTCGCGTTCGCTACTATATGGACGGAGAAATGGTAGGAGATGTCCCTGCTGAATCGTTGGTTCTGGGTGGAGGTGCGCCTCAAAATGTTCGTGAATATTCTGAGCCAGCTTATTACCAAGAATTTAAGAAATTTAACATAAGCGAAGTTCCACAACCGGAAAACTTGAAAGAAGTCGGCTATGCATTATTGCAATTGCCAAATATCGCGTCTAAAAAATGGGTCTACGAACAGTATGATTCCATGGTTGGAACGCGCACCATGACAACGAATCGTCCATCGGATGCAGGTGTTGTCAACATCAAAGGAACAAACAAAGCATTGGCAATGACGGTGGATTGTAATTCACGCTACGTGAATGCAGATCCAGAAGTTGGAACAATGATTGCCGTTTCTGAAGCCGCACGTAACATCGTTTGTGCGGGTGGTGTTCCAAGTGCAATTACGAACTGTTTGAATTTCGGAAATCCATACAATCCAGAGTCTTACTGGCAATTTGTTGGGGCGATCAAGGGAATGTCAGCAGCATGTTTGAAATTTGAAACACCGGTAACAGGTGGAAACGTTTCGTTCTACAACCAAACATCGATGAATGGAGTAGAGGTTCCAGTTTTCCCAACACCAACGATCGGAATGATTGGATTAGTTGAAGATAAAGAGAAAGTAATGTCCTTGGACTTCAAACAAAAAGGTGATCTGATTTTCTTGGTGGGTGAATACAAAGAAGACATCGCTTCTTCTGAATATTTGGCAACTTATCATGGAATTAAAGCATCTCCAGCGCCGTATTTTGATTTAGAGGAAGAATTTAACATGCAGAATGCGGTTAAAGGCTTGATCGAAAATAATTTAGTGAATGCAGTACATGATGTGTCCGACGGAGGATTATTCGTAAGTTTGGTCGAAATGTCAATGCCACGTGAACTTGGATTTGACATTGTTACAGATTCTGAAATTCGTGAGGACGCCTTTTTATTCGGTGAAGGACAAGGTCGTGTGGTTGTATCGGTAACGGAAGAACAAGAGGAGTTATTCCTTGAATATACGGTGAATTCTGGGGTAAACATTACTTTACTCGGACATGTAACCAAAGGAAAAATGCAAATCGATGAGGAGCATTTTGGATTTATAACTGAAGCGAAGCACTTGTTCGACACAGCGCTTGGTAAACACTTTGAAAATTGAAAATAGAAAACATGGAATACAACACCACAAGAGGGAAGTTGATATTGCCAGAATATGGTCGTAATGTGCAGAACATGATTGCACACGCAATGGAAATTGCGGACCGAACAGAACGGAACCGTGCGGCACAGGCAATAATTGAGGTGATGGGACAATTGAATCCGCATTTAAGAGATGTAGATGATTACCGCCATAAATTATGGACACACTTATTTGTTATGTCCGATTTTCAATTGGAGGTAGATTCACCTTATGAAATTCCGAAACAAGAAGTCCTGAACGAAAAACCGGAGCGACTTGTTTATCCGAAAAGTTCCATTCGCTATGGTCACTACGGTAAATACACACAAACGATTTTAGAGGAATCGAAAAACACACAGGATCCAGCTGAAAAGGAGTACTTAAAAACTTCAATGGCTAATTTCATGAAAAAACAATACTTGTCCCACAACAATGACGCGGTGGAAAACAATGTAATTGCTGACCACTTGAAGGAATTGTCTAAAGGTGAGTTAATTCTTGAAAATCCAGATGATTTGGTAAACACGAATACCTTGCTTCGTACACTAGGAATAGGTGCGAACAACAAGAAATTTGTGAAAACCAATAATTTCAAACAAAAACAAAAAAAGAAATTCCAAAAAAAGCAATAAACGATGGCTTCATTTGAAATATATGGTGGTAAACCACTAAAAGGTGAATTGATTCCACAAGGAGCAAAAAATGAAGCATTGCAAGTGCTTTGCGCACCTTTATTAACAGAGGAGAAAGTTACGATTTCCAATATTCCGGATATTGTTGACGTCAACAAATTGATTGCCTTGTTGCAGACAATGGGCGTGAAGGTGGAAAAAGTGGAAAAAGGAACGTATATTTTTCAAGCGAAAGACATCGATTTAAAGTATTTGGAATCAGAAGATTTTAAAATGAGAGCTTCCTCATTGCGCGGTTCTATTATGATTGTTGGACCTTTATTGGCGCGTTATGGAGTTGGATTTATTCCAAAACCAGGAGGAGATAAAATCGGTCGCCGTCGGTTAGATACGCACTTCGAAGGATTTACTATGCTGGGTGCAAAGTTTAATTACGATGCAGGTGAACACTTTTATTCAATTGAAGGAAAGAACTTAAAAGGAACCTACATCCACTTGGATGAAGCATCGGTAACTGGAACAGCAAATATTTTAATGGCTGCTGTAATGGCGGAAGGTGAAACGACATTCTACAATGCTGCTTGTGAACCATACATCCAGCAATTATGTAAAATGTTGAATTCCATGGGAGCAAACATTACAGGAATTGGTTCAAATATGTTGATCATTAATGGAGTGAAAAAACTAGGTGGATGTTTCCATCGCATTCTTCCAGATATGATTGAAATCGGAAGCTTCATTGGTTTAGCGGCCATGACGAAGTCTGAAATTACAATCAAAGATGTGAGCTGGGAAAATTTAGGGATTATCCCAAATGTGTTCCGTCGTTTAGGAATCAAATTAGAGCGTCGAGGTGATGACATCTACATACCTGCTCAAGAGTCTTACGAAATTGATACGTTCATCGATGGTTCTATTTTAACCATCTACGATGCACCTTGGCCTGGATTTACGCCTGATTTGCTTTCCATTATTTTGGTGGTCGCTTCTCAAGCAAAAGGATCTGTATTGATTCACCAGAAAATGTTTGAGTCTCGTTTATTCTTTGTGGATAAATTAATTGATATGGGCGCTCAAATCATTTTATGTGATCCACATAGAGCAACGGTTATCGGATTGAATCGCGAACACGATTTACGTGGTATTACGATGTCTTCCCCAGATATTCGTGCTGGAGTTTCATTGTTAATCGCGGCCTTATCTGCGAAAGGTAAAAGTGTCATTGAAAACATCGAACAAATCGACCGTGGATACCAAGACATTGAATTGCGTTTAAATAACATTGGTGCGGACATTCGTCGCGTTGGATAATGAAGAAACAACTCATTTTTGGACTCGTTTTTATCGCAGCTTACACCTGCTATGCGCTGTGTTTTCGATCAGATAAATCATTTGATTCAAAGGATCTAGCTCCAGAAATTAAGTTACTTGGAACGAATGGAAAAGTTCGTAAGTTGTCAGAATTACGTGGCAAATTAGTGCTTGTGGATTTTTGGGCTTCTTGGTGTGGACCTTGTAGAAGGGAAAGTCCAAATGTTGTAGAGGCATACGCCAAATACAAATCCAAGGAATTTAAAAATGCAAAGGGATTTGAGGTTTTTAGTGTGTCGATCGACAAAGATGAAAAAGCATGGAAACAAGCCATCAAAGAGGATCATTTATCGTGGAAAAACCATGTAATCGATAAAGATGGAATTGCTTCAGCAAATTATGGAGTGTCCTCTATTCCAACGGCTTTTTTAATCGATGGAGAAGGTCATGTATTGGCGAGTGGGGGTGAGTTAAGGGGAATCCAATTACACATTCAAATCGACAAACAGCTCAAGTAGTTAGATTCGTTTTAGAACGTACGAAATCAATTCATTCATTTCTCTTTCACATCCGGTCGAAAATTCCATGTTGGGACGATTGGCTACTCCTAAACAGATCGTTGCGCAGGCGTGTCCAAGTTGTCTTCCTAAAGCAAAAATGGCAGAACTCTCCATCTCGAAATTGACAATTTTCGTGTCGGCTTCACGAAAGTTTCCAAGTTTGACGTGAATATCTTTAATCTTGCTCTCTAATCGTAAACTACGTCCTTGTGGACCATAGAAGCCAGAACTTGTCACAGTTATTCCCGAGTGGGTTAATGAGGAGCTTAAACGATTCGTTAGGGTTTTATCGGCCGAAATGAGGTAGGGGGTAATTCCGTACGGCAAATCTAAATGTTTATCGATGTTTTTTCGAAGTTGAATTTCTTGTTCCGTATAATCAATTGGGTAAAAGTGCGCCACATTATCGAAGCCGTAGGCATGTGATGACAACATGTACGAGTGAAGTGGAATATCACTTTGCAAGATGCCACACGTCCCGATGCGAACGATTTCCAATGCTGTTTTGAGAAGTTTTTCTGTACGATTTTCTAAATCGATGTTGACTAATGCATCAAGTTCTTGTATGCAAATATCGATATTGTCGGTTCCGATCCCAGTAGAAAGAACACTGATTCTTTTTCCTTCGAAGCTACCGGTATGACAGACAAATTCTCTGTGTTGACTTCGGTGTTCAATCTCATCGAAAAAGGACGAAATAAGTGCAACTCGATCTTGGTCCCCAACCAGAATAACTTTATGCGCAAGTTGATTCGGTTTTAAGGCCAAATGATACACTTCGTTTCGCTCGTTTAATACGAGTTCTGTAGCGGGAAAATACATGAATTAAAGACTGCCAAATACTTTTGCTAATAACTCTGTTACGCGAGCTGCTGGATCTTTTCGGATTTTATTTTCCTCTTCTTCGACCATTTTGAATAGTCCTTCAATCGCTTTTTGAGTAACGTAGGCATTCAAGTCGGGATTGATTTTCTCGCCACCTGTTAAATTCATGGCTGCGTTATACTTCGTCATAATTGGACTCCAGTATTCCGTTAATTTAACACGGGAAATAGCTTCTGCAACTTTTGGTGAGAATGCAGTTGTTAATTTCGACGTTGTTTGGTCTTTCAAAAATTTCGTCGCTGCTCCGTTTCCGCCATTCAAAATGGCGAATCCATCTTGTACACTCATATTCGTAATCGCATCCACAAAAATCGGAAGAGCTTCTTTTGCGGCTTCTTCAGCTGCGCGGTTCAAGGTTGTTTCAAACTTATCTACCTGAGCGGTCATTCCCAATTCAATGGCCTTTTGACGTGCTTTAAGGGCATCAGGTGGGAAAGCCAGGCGAATGGCTTCGTTTTTTAGAAATCCATCAGTTACGGACGTTACATTTACCGCATTCTTAATTCCAACTTGCAACGCTTCTTTTAATCCTGAGATCACCTCTTGATTGCTCAATTTTGGAGCTGTAGGTGCTGTTGTTGTTGGAACATAAGCACTTAGTGCGTTCAAATCAACCTTTGAACATGTACCAACAAACAAGGAAAGTGTTGAGAATGCTAAAATTTTAAACATAATTAACGAATGACATTAATGATTCCTGATCTTTCTGTTTTACCATCTGTGTCAAGCTCTTTATACCAAGCTTTCCATGTGTAGATTCCTGGTTGAACTTTTTGTCCATTATAGTAACCATCCCAGTATGCATTAACGTCATGTGTTTCCCAAACGACTTCACCCCAACGGTTGTGAACGGTTAATTCAAAGTTTGCTTTGTCGATTCCTTCCACGTAGAACATCCAAACTTGGTTGTGTTCATCGTCATCTGGTGTAAATGCTGTAGGAGCGTAGAAGATCACATCAGAAACTACCTGAATTGGGTACGTTACAGAATCTGAACATCCTAAGTTTGTGGTAACAATCAAGGTAATATCGTATGTTCCCATAACCCCTTCAGGGTAAGTAATCATAGCGCTTCCGCCGTTGTTAACGATACTCGTCGCACCTGGACTCACCCAATTGTAATTCGCGATGTTACCAGAAGAAATGTCATTGGTTTGTACATTCGTTTCAAACCATGTCAAAGGACTTTTGGACATCGTAAAATCTGCAGTAGGTAAAGGCGTAACTTCGACAATATCTTGGAAGTGACCGAAATACAAACAACCATGTACTGACGTAACAACCATATCTACGGAGTAAGTACCTGGATTAGGTAATGTGTGCGGTAATGGATCTAAAGCATTTGTTGTAAAGGATTCTCCTGTTGAGAAAATATACTGTGTGGTGGCAACATCTACACCATTCGTAGACATGTTGCTAAACACGAAGTCACCTGGTAAACATCGTTGAGAAAAGTCTGGAACTGTATTTGGAATAATTTCTAATGGGAATACAATCGTCATACATTCAGTAGTTGCTGGAGAACCACAAGCTTCACTAAGTGTCACACAATAAACTGTTCCGGAATTTATTGGATCTACTGTTAATGAACTGCCGTTTCCAATTGGTAAACCATCTTCTGTCCATGTGTAGGTGTATGCAGATGATCCGCCCGCACCCGTTGCAGTTAATAAAATAGCATCTTCCGAACAAATCATGGTGTCTTGTGTCAAGAAAGTGATATCAAGAGGTAAAGGTTCGTTTATTAAAACATCCAACGTTTGAATACAACCATTCATATCTGTTACAGTAACGGTGTGCAATCCTACGCCTAAATCTAATGCTGTCGCTGCCGAAGCTGTGGATCCTGACCAACTGTAAGAATAGTTTGGCGTTCCTTGTGTAACATTAACTGTAGCTTGACCGTTCGCAATCGTGTAGCAATTTGCATCCACAACATTGGTCATCGTTAAGACCATTGCTGGAATTTCCGTAACGGTTACATAAATTGTATCCTGACATCCGCTAGCCGTCGTTGCGTAACACCAATAGTTTCCAGCACTTAATCCAGTTGCTGTTTGAGTAGATTGTCCATTGCTCCATTGAAAGTTCACTGGGCCTGTTACTGGTGTGACGATTGCTGTTGCGGTTCCATCGCTACCACCCGGACAAGAAACCGGAGTTGTTGTACCGTTAAATGTTGCAGGATTATCTGTGATAATTGCTGTACCTGTTGCAGTACATCCGTTTCCGTTTACTACCGAAACAGTATATGTGCCTGCTAATAATCCTGTTGCTGTTGCTCCAGTTTGACCATTGCTCCATAGGTAGGTATATGGTGGAGGAGAACCCGCGCCTGGAACTGCTGTTGCTGTCCCAATTCCTTGAGAACAAATATCTGGAACAGTGGTTGTTGTTAAGGTCGGATTCGATACAGTCAACCAAGTAGTATCGTTGGTAATCGAACCAACACTCGTACCACAAGCCGCACCAGTTAAGAAATATCCTGTTGTTCCAGATGGAACCGGATTGACATTTAAGGTACCATTGTTATAAGGGAACGTTTGTCCCAATGTATTTGCCCAAAGGAAATTACTTCCTGGACTATTAACCATGACATATGGAATTTGCGAAATGGTATATGCATTTGTATTTGCCGGAGCAGTAGGTAAAAATCTTCGTCCATCTTGGTTCGCACTCCAAACAGAAACATTTCGTCCTGGTGTGATGTGCGCCACAGTCATTGGATTGTTTTCAGAACCCTGAATTGCTAAACTGCTGTTCCAAGTTCCACAAATTGGTTTGTTTCCAATATGTAATTCAAAAATATTTGAGGTTTCGTAAAGGATAATCGCCAAGTAATTACATTGCGTAGTACATCCAAACATGGCTACATTTTTATACAACACAACAAACTTACGGTTCGGAGCTGTACCAATTGTTTGGTATTGCACTTGTCCAGCGGTGGACGGATTCAAATCTTGATAAGCAATCATAATGGAGTTTCGAGCAGATGGGAAAGCCATGTTTGGCAATGGAGCCACACCGTTTAATGACCAAGGACAATATCCACCTGCATTTGCGGTTACAAAGGAAATGAGTCCATTGGAACCAATCACACAATTCGAATAACTTGTCCCATAAAAACTAAATGGAAATCCGATTGGAACAGATCCAGACCAAACGTCGTCACTTAAAAACACACTTGTGGGTGCATTTAAATATACTCCTGCTGCTGTTCCTGGGTTTACACCTGAATTACAGTTGTTGATTGTCACTGTTTGACCAGCACAAACCGTTGCATCTTGTCCAAGGCACAAAACAACGTTGCTTTGACTATACGAATTTAGCTGTGTGGCTAAAACCAATAAAAATGCAAGGGATAATTTAATGTAATTCATACTTTTTGATGTTCTATGTAACATGTTTTCGATATCTAGTAGTTAGTTCTGAGCCATAAACGACAATAAATTGTCTGTGGTTGCTTAGGTGGACCAAAAATATGAAAAAAAGATTCGTTTCACAAGGTTGAAGCATGAGATTTCCCTCTTTTAATGGGTGATTTTTTGAACTGATCGCTAGATTGAGGTAAAAGTGTCATTTTGACACTAATAATTTGTTGAAAATAGTTGGCTTATCGTACGAAAATGTTGCTACTTTTGCCCAAGTTCAATTATTAAAAACGATAAATATGTCTAATAAGTATCATGCAGAGATTGAAGCGTTCATGGATCGAGTTCGTGCTAAAAACGGACATGAGCCAGAATTTCTTCAAGCGGTTCAAGAAGTAGCGGAAGCAGTTATTCCAATTGTTGAAGCAACACCAAAGTATAAGGCGGCTAAAATTTTAGATCGCATTGTTGAGCCAGAAAGAACCATTATTTTCAGAGTTCCTTGGATCGACGACAAAGGAGAAGTTCAAGTAAATAGAGGATACCGTGTTGAGTTTAACTCTGCAATTGGTCCATATAAAGGTGGATTGCGTTTTCACCCATCTGTGAATTTATCGATTCTTAAGTTCTTAGGATTTGAACAAATTTTCAAAAATTCCTTAACAACACTTCCTATGGGTGGTGGTAAAGGTGGTTCTGATTTTGATCCAAAAGGAAAGTCAGACAATGAAGTAATGAAATTCTGTCAATCATTTATGACTGAATTGTCTCGTCACATTGGTGCTGATACGGATGTTCCTGCAGGAGATATCGGTGTTGGTGGACGCGAAATCGGATACATGTTCGGACAATACAAAAGAATCCGTAACGAATTTACAGGTGTATTAACAGGAAAAGCACGCAACTGGGGTGGATCTTTGATTCGTCCAGAAGCTACTGGTTACGGAACAGTTTATTTCGCGAAAGAAATGTTGGCGACAAAAGGTGATTCTTTCAACGGTAAAGTGGTAGCGGTTTCTGGTTCTGGAAACGTAGCACAATATGCATGCGAGAAAGCAACACAATTAGGAGCGAAAGTGGTAACTTTATCTGATTCAGAAGGATACATCTATGATGCAGACGGAATCGACGCAGAGAAATTAGCTTTCGTAATGGAATTGAAAAATGTGAAACGTGGACGTATCTCTGAATACACAAACGTTTATTCATCTGCAAAATTCATTGCTGGAAAACGTCCTTGGGAGGTGAAAGTAGACATCGCTTTACCATGTGCAACGCAAAACGAATTGAATGGTGACGAGGCGAAAGTACTTGTTTCTAACGGTGTGATTTGTGTTGCGGAAGGAGCAAATATGCCTTCAACGCCAGAAGCAATTACGGCATTCCAAGATGCGAAAGTATTGTTCTCTCCAGGAAAAGCGTCTAACGCTGGTGGAGTAGCAACTTCAGGATTGGAGATGTCTCAAAACTCTCTTCGTCTTTCTTGGCCAGCTGAAGAAGTTGATCAACGTTTACACGGCATCATGGTTTCTATTCATGAGGCTTGTGTGAAATACGGAAAAGATGAGTCTGGATACGTAGATTACGTAAAAGGCGCGAACATCGCTGGATTTGTGAAAGTTGCAGATTCAATGATCGATCAAGGTTTGGTATAATATCCAATAGATAAAAATGAAAATCCCGTCTTTGGCGGGATTTTTTTTTGTTTCTATTTTCGGAATTTTCAGCACCTTTGTGAGGTAATGATTCGACGACTAATTTGCTGTTTTTTTCTTTTTCAACTCTTGTTCTGTCAAGCACAAGAACATAGCTTTAGCGATGTCTGGAGGGTTGGATTCACTCAAGAATTTCAGAAATTCGATCAGTTTTCAAGCATCCGCATTCAAGGTGAGCGAAATAAAAATATGTTAGCCGTCAACATTGGACTTTCTCCTCAAAAGGTGACTCAAAACATCTTTGCTCCAGGCTTCTCGATTGACTATGCTAAATTGTGGAAAATTCAACACGTGTTTATTGGTCCAGTTATCGTTGTTTCTGCAGATACGCATGTTTTTGGAACGCGTTTTACGTACCTTCATGCATCCGGAGGCTATCGTTTTGTATTCGGTAAGCAATGGCAGTTTTTTCAAGAAACAAGCTTCGGTCCGACGACGGAAACGTTCACTTATTTGAATCAAAAAATGCAGCACTTCACATGGAATTACCATGTTAATCTTGGACTTCAGTATGCGCTTCGTTAAATTTCCCTTATTGATTTGCATCCTTTTTGCTTGCACGAAAAGCGAACAAGTGAAAAACATTCTCGTTTTTGGTCATGCCGGAATGGGTTTGAGTATGGATAATTCGATCTATCACGACAATTCGAAAGAAGCAATTTCATTGGCTTTGAATTTACCGACATCAAATGGGGTAGAGGTAGATGTTCGTTTAAGTGCAGATGGAACTTTGTGGTTATATCACGATGAATATTTGGAAGCTGAAACGAATGGTAAAGGGTGTGTTTCCGAATTAGGTGATTCGGAATTATCCGAACTTTCGTATCGTTCAGTGAAACATGAAAAGCTTGTGAAATTGATCGATGTGTTGCCTCTTCTTAATGAAGATCAAACGTTATTTCTAGATTTGAAACAGGTGAATTCTTGTCGGAATGAAAACGTTGATTTTGAAGAATTAATGGAAGCATTTGAAGATCAATTAGCGGGATATCAAACACGGGTGAAAATAATCTGTTCCTATAAATATTGGTTGAATGATTTAGCACAGCATTACGCAGTCCTCTATTCAACGGATGATATCGAAGAAGGAAAAGAAATCGTTCTGAATGAACCCTTGATAAACGGATTAGTTGTGCGAAATTCCGCGATGAACACAGAAGAAGTTTCTTGGGTAAAGGATCAAGGAAAAGTAGTTTATTTATACGACATCCGATCCTTGAAAGGAATCCGACAAGCGTATGCTAAAAATCCGACTGGAATCTTTGCAGATGAACTAAGAAAGGCTTTAGCAGAAAGAGGTTATGCTTTGTAGAAAGGCAATTTAACAACCTTTGCTTTAACACCTTTTTCGCGAATTTCAATAAAGATTTCGTTATCCAATTTACTGTTATCAACGGTTACGTAACCAAGTCCAATTCCTAATTTCATGCTTGGAGACATTGTACCAGAAGTAACTTTTCCAATAACCGTTCCAGCTGCATCTAAAATTGGGTAATCGTGACGTGGAATTCCGCGGTCAATCATTTCGAAAGCCACTAATTTACGGCTAACTCCTGACTCTTTTTGTTTCGCTAGGAATGTTGAATCGGTAAAATCTTTCGTGAATTTCGTAATCCATCCCAAACCTGCTTCTAAAGGAGAAGTTGTGTCGTCGATGTCATTTCCATATAAACAGAAGCCCATTTCTAAGCGAAGTGTGTCACGTGCAGCAAGTCCGATTGGTTTGATGCCAAAATCAGCTCCAGCAGCAAAAACAGCGTCCCACAATTTGTTTGCGTCTTCATTTTTTACATAGACTTCGAAGCCACCTGAACCAGTGTATCCAGTAGCTGAAATCATGACGTTTTCAATTCCTGCGAATGTTCCATGTTGGAAGGTGTAATAGGTCATGTTTGACAAATCAATATTTGTCAACGATTGCATAGCTTCCGCGGCTTTTGGACCTTGGATTGCCAATAAACTGTATTGATCAGATAGGTTTTCCATTTCAACACCTAAGTCGTTCAAAGAAGAAATCCAATTCCAATCCTTTTCAATGTTTGAGGCATTTACCACAATGAAATATTCTTCCGAATTTACACGGTAGATTATTAAATCATCCACAATTCCTCCTTTGCCATTTGGCATGCAAGAATACTGTGCTTTTCCATCAAACAAAACAGACGCATCGTTGGATGCAAACTTTTGAATTAATGCCAATGCATTTGGGCCGCGTAAAACAAACTCTCCCATGTGAGAAACATCAAAAACACCCACCGCATTTCGAACTGTTTCATGTTCTGCATTCACACCTTCGTATTGAACAGGCATGTTGTATCCTGCAAATGGAACCATTTTAGCTCCTAGATCGATGTGTTTTTGGGTTAGTGCTGTATTTCTCATAATTTGGTGTTGCTAATTTTTCAGTGGGTAAATTTGGTTTAGTTTTTCACGCGCTCAACGTAAACACCAGTGCGAGTGTCGATTTTAATCACTTCTCCATTATCGATAAATAAAGGAACTTTTACTTCTGCTCCTGTAGCAATTGTTGCTGGTTTCATAGAGTTGGTTGCGGTATCACCTTTTACCCCTGGTTCTGTGTAGGTAACTTCAGAAATGATGTACATTGGAAGTTCAACGACAAGCGGCATCTCTTCTTCAGCGTGAAAAAGAATATTAACAATCATTCCTTCTTGCAAGAATCCTGGTTTTTCAACCATTTTCAATGGGATGTTTACTTGTTCATATGTTTCATTGTTCATGAATACATATGATTCAGCTTCTTGGTATAGGTATTGGTACTCGCGGTTTTCAATACGTACTGGGTCGATTTTATGTCCAGCGGAAAACGTATTGTCAAGCACTTTTCCAGACTCGATTTGACGCATTTTCGTGCGCACAAATGCAGGTCCTTTTCCAGGTTTAACGTGTTGAAATTCGATGATTTGATAAAGTTTATCATTGTGACGGATGCACAATCCATTTCGGATGTCGGAAGTATTAGCCATGGTTCAATTCAAATTTGGAGGCAAATATAGGATTTTGAGCGGAAATCACAATTGTTTCGACTGAATTTCCTTCGAAATTGGACTGTGCTTCGTGAACTTTTGATCGATTTCAACTTAGTTCTTGAAATAAAGGCCTTTATCAACGGAAATTCGTTCATAAAAAAGCGACTTTTCATGTGTTTTCAGTGCTTCTAAAAGTTATTTTTGTTATTGCGAAAATCTCAAAAATCGAAATGGCAGAAAATCAATATACGGAAGACAATATACGTTCCCTCGATTGGAAGGAGCACATTCGTCTTCGTCCCGGAATGTACATCGGGAAATTAGGTGATGGTGCAGCAGCTGATGACGGGATCTATATCCTTGTGAAAGAAGTCGTGGATAACTGTATCGACGAATTTGTCATGGGGAATGGAAAACGTGTTGACATTAAAATCAAGGATGGAAAAGTTTCTGTTCGCGATTATGGACGTGGAATTCCCCTTGGGAAGGTTGTTGAAGTTGTTTCCAAAATGAATACCGGCGGTAAATACGACTCAAAAGCATTTAAGAAATCAGTTGGATTAAATGGAGTTGGAACAAAAGCAGTGAATGCACTTTCTTCTCATTTTATGGTTTATTCCGTGCGCGAGGGAGAAAAAGTTGCAGCTGAATTTTCGAAAGGAGAGTTAATTAAGGAATATCCAATTGAGAAAACGGATGAAGTCAATGGCACGTATGTTGAGTTCATTCCAGATGAAACAATCTTCAAGAAATATGCTTTCAAGACAGCGTATTTAGATAAAATGATGTGGAATTATTGCTATTTGAATCGTGGTTTAGCCATGTATTACAATGGGGAGAAATTCCAATCAAAAGATGGACTAAAGGATTTGTTGGAAAACAACATGGACGGAGATCCACTTTACCCAATCATTCATTTGGAAGATGAGGACATTGAAGTGGCATTTACGCATGGAAGAACATACGGAGAAGATTATTATTCCTTCGTTAATGGTCAACATACCACACAAGGTGGAACACATCAAAGTGCTTTCCGTGAATCCGTAGCAAAGGTCATTCGTGATTTTTACAATAAAAACTACGAAGCATCGGACATTCGTCAGTCCATTGTGGCGGCGATTGCAGTGAAAGTAATCGAGCCAGTCTTCGAATCGCAAACGAAAACAAAACTTGGGTCGCAAGAAATTGAACCAGGAGGAAAGTCCATGCGGGCGTTCATCAATGATTTCTTAAAGGATAAGTTAGATAATTACCTACACCGAAATCCGGATGTAGCTGAAACCATCGAAAAGAAAATTAAGCAATCCGAACGCGAGCGTAAGGAATTGGCTGGAATTCGTAAAATAGCACGTGATCGCTCCAAAAAAGCGAATTTACACAACAAGAAATTACGCGATTGTCGTACGCACTTGACGGACCTTAAAGACGAAAAACGCGAAGAAACGACACTCTTTATTACGGAGGGAGACTCAGCGAGTGGATCGATTACTAAGTCAAGAGATGTGAGTACGCAAGCAGTATTCTCCTTGCGTGGTAAGCCATTAAATTGTTATGGTCTAACGAAAAAAGTCGTGTATGAGAATGAGGAGTTTAACCTGATTCAAGCGGCTTTGGACATCGAAGACGACATGGATAACTTGCGGTACAATAAAATTGTTATTGCAACCGATGCCGATGTCGACGGAATGCACATCCGAATGTTGTTGTTAACGTTTTTCCTTCAGTTCTTCCCTGATTTAGTGAAACGTAACCATGTATATGTGCTTCAGACGCCGTTGTTCCGCGTCCGCAATAAAAAGAAAACGATTTATTGTTATTCGGATGAGGAGCGAAAAAATGCCATCGAAGAAATTGGAAAAGGTGCAGAGATTACACGATTTAAAGGACTCGGAGAGATTTCACCGGATGAGTTTATCCACTTTATTGGTGCGGACATTCGTCTGGAGCCTGTATTGTTGACAAAAGACAATTCGATTGATTCGATCCTTTCCTATTTTATGGGTAAAAACACCCAAGAACGTCAAGAATTTATCATTGATAATCTGCGCGTCGAGAAGGATGTGGTAGATCAAGGGAAATCGGAACTTAGTACAAATGAAATTGAAATTGCATCCTAAATCATGGCGGAAGACGAAATAGAAGACTTAAATCCATCCTTGGGAGATGAACACAATCCATTTGAAAATAAGCAAGTGGATGAGAAAATCATTCCTGTCGGTGGTTTATACCAAAATTGGTTCTTGGATTATGCGAGTTATGTAATTCTTGAAAGAGCCGTTCCAGCGTTGAATGATGGACTAAAACCTGTTCAACGACGCATTCTCCACTCGATGAGAGAGTTGGAAGATGGACGTTACAATAAAGTAGCGAATATTATTGGTAACACCATGAAATATCACCCGCATGGGGATGCTTCGATTGGTGATGCACTCGTGCAACTTGGTCAAAAAGATTTATTGATTGATTGCCAAGGAAACTGGGGAAATACCTTAACAGGTGATGGAGCTGCGGCGCCTCGTTACATTGAAGCACGGTTGTCGAAATTTGCGCTTCATGTGGCTTTTAACCCCAAAACAACGAATTGGTTGTTGAGTTACGATGGACGTAACAAAGAACCAGAACAGCTTCCAATGAAATTCCCGCTTTTGCTCGCTCAAGGTGCAGAAGGAATTGCAGTCGGAATGGCGTGTAAGTTTTTACCACACAACTTTATTGAATTAATTGATCAGTCCATTAATCATTTACGCGGGAAGAAAGTTGAATTACTACCGGATTTCCCGAATGGTGGTATGGCTGATTTCACGGGATACAATGATGGATTACGTGGTGGACGCGTGCGCGTTCGTGCGAAGATTAAAAAGGTAGACAATAAAACCTTGACGATCCACGAAATTCCTTTTGGAACAACGACCGGATCCTTGATTGAGTCTGTGATCAAAGCCAACGACAAAGGAAAAATCAAGATTAAGAAAATCGAAGACAATACGTCTTCGGAGGCGGAAATCATCGTGCATCTATTCCCGGGTGTTTCTCCTGATAAAACGATTGACGCACTTTATGCTTTCACCGATTGTGAAGTATCGATGGCACCAAATTCATCGATTATCGATGGTGATAAACCACGTTTTTTAGGTGTAACAGAAATTCTGAAAATCAATACTGACAATACTGTTCGCTTGTTGAAACTCGAATTGCAAATACGTTTAGATGAGTTGGAACGTCAATGGCATTTCTCAACGTTGGAGAAGTTGTTCATTAACAACGAGATGTACATCGACTTTAAGCACTACAGCGATCGTGAGGCTTTGTACGAATATTTATACAAGCGTTTTGAACCATTCAAAAAGTTATTGATCCGTGCGATTGAGGATGAAGATTTGCAGAAATTGACGCAAATTCCAATGATTCGTATCACGCGATTTGATTCCACGAAAGCAGATGATGCATTGTTGAAAATCGAGGAAGAAATCGAGGCGGTGAAAGCGCATTTGAACAACCTTGTGGAATATGCGATTGATTATTACAAAGATTTGAAAAAGCGTTTTGGTGCTGGAAAAGAGCGTAAAACGGAAATCAAAGTATTTGATAACATCAGTGCGACTAAGGTGATTATTGCAAACCGCAAATTATACGTCGATTACGAAGAAGGATTTATTGGATATGGATTGAAGAAAAATGAACCTATTGGTGATTGTTCTGAAATCGATGACATCATTTGTTTCTTTGCGTCCGGTAAAATGATGGTGACCAAAGTTTCGGATAAGAAGTTTGTTGGGAAGGACTTGATTTTTGCAAGTGTTTGGAAAAAAGGAGATACACGTACCATTTACCACTTGTTCTATCAAGATGGCCTTGGAGGTGCTACCATGATGAAGCGTTTTTACGTGAATTCCATCACCCGAGATTCAGAGTATGACTTAACAAAAGGAACTAAAGGTTCTAAAATGTTGTATTTCTCCGTTCATCCAAACGGGGAACGTGAGGTAATTACGGTATTGTTGCGTCCACGACCACACTTGAAACGCTTACGCTTCGATGTGGATTTGGGAGAATTACTGATCAAAGGAAGAAATTCAGCAGGTAATCGCGTAACGAAAGAAATCATTCAGAAAATCGTTCAAAAAGAAGTTGGTGGTTCAACATTGGCAGCTCGTAAGATTTGGTACGATTCCATTGTTGGAAGGTTGAATGATGAAGGACGTGGGAAATTCTTAGGTTCATTTAAAGGGGATGACCGTATTTTGACTTTGTATCGAAATGGAGAATACCGTTTGAGTTCGTTTGATTTAGCGACGCATTTCGATGAAGACATGGTGCACATCGAAAAATGGATTCAAGACCGCCCAATAGCTACGGTTTACTTTGACGCGGAAAAAGAAATGCATTACGTAAAGCGATTTATATGTGAAGTTCTTTCGGATAAACGTGTTTCTTTCATCAGCGAATCAGCTGGCTCGTACATGGATGTTGTTTCAACAGCTTTTCGTCCAGAAGCGAAAATCGTTTACAATAAGCTACTGAAGGAAACGAAGAATTTACCGGATAATGTGGTCAATTTAGCCGATTTGATTGATGTGAAAGGAATGAAAGCACAAGGAAATCAAATGACGAAACTCAAAGTGAAAGAAATTGTGTTGACTCACCCAATCGATGAAAGTCCAGAGCCATGGCCAGATCAGAAACTATCAGCGGATGCCGGAGAGGGAGCTGAAGCAGAAATCTTAGATGACGACGATGAAGCAGGACCAACTCCATCGATGGAATGGGATTTAACCAAAAAAGAAGAGGAAGACAATCAGGATCAGATTAAGTTGTTTTAGAATGAATATGTGAAATCAGCTTATGTAGATGGATAGAGTAGACAAACTTACAAAAAAATGGAGAGTCAGTTCATTCCTAAATCCAATACTTGTCTTGCTGCTTGTTGTTCTCGAACGTCAATTATCGATGGAAATTCTATTCTTTTCAGTTTTGGTTTCTATTGGTTTATTAATCTTGGAAGTGATCTTCTTTATTCGAAAAAGGCACGCTTCATTTTCAAGGTATTTATCGATTAGTTTAAATTTAGTTAGTTTTCTTGTGGTGGTCGTCATGTGTATATTCCATCTCATGATCGCTAACTTCGCTCGTTGATAAATGAACTAAAATAGATTTAAAATGGATTTAATCGGTGAAATATGTTGGTATCTGATTTTTGTCACGCCATTCATTTGCATCCCAATGGTTTGGAAAATTAGCACACAAAACAATGGCGTCAAGTTGCTCTTCGGATTGCTTTTATCTTTTTCAATATCTGTATTCTTTTTGCTTTTCAGTCTAGCCATCGTTGTTAGAAATGGCATGGGTCCTTGATCTGGAAAAAGTTAAACAGAGGTTATAGAAACCCATTCAATCTTAGAATCTTTCTATATAGCCATCGAAAGTTTCGGTGGCTTTTTTTTAGCTATTATTTTCGTTAAATTTGTTAGATAAAATCAACCAACATGAATGCATTAAGAGAAGACAAAATCAATTACGCCAACATTGGATTAATGCTTATTACAGCAGTACTTGCATATTTTTATCCTTTTGAAACATTCTTATTGGCATACGCTTATTTAGGTCCCCTGCATTATTTGACGGAAATAAGTTGGTTGCACGACCGCAATTATTATGCGAAAGGGAAATATGATTTCGTTGTTTTACTGTTGGTTGGAATCCTACTTTCCTATGCGGCATTTGCTAAGGACTTCGGTGTCAGCGTCGAAGTATATGATTACTTTGTGAAAATGAATTTGTTCGATAAACTCTTGGTTTTCGCCTTGTTTAGCGCCATATTATTCGCCTTGGTGAAAAACTTGTTCGTGAAAATCATTGCCATTTTATTCTTATTTGTATTTGTTTCTGGATGGTTGAGTCCAGATAACTCAATTGCCAATTCAGAAAGCACGACTGTTTTCGCTTTAACATCTCTGGTGCCAACATTAATTCACGTGTATTTATTTACTGGACTCTTCATGTTGTTTGGGTCATTGAAAACAAGAAGTGTTTCAGGAATGTGGCAAATGGTTGGTTTCGTTGTTGTTCCCTTGCTTTTGGTTTTTGCTTTGCCTGTTGACTCTAAAGCAAAAGTTTCTGAATTTGGAAGAAACGCACATTATGCGAAAGGAGATGGATTCTACGCTACGAATATTAGCATTTTGGACCATTTTGATTTGATTAATGACCCCGTTTATACCAATGCTGATTTTGTGTCTTTCGTGAAGAAAAAAGACTTTAAACAAGCGAATGCGCAATACAATTTTATTACAAAGGCAAACTTAAATTTGTTAGTGGATAGTCTTTCGAAAATCCCAAATAAAGCATATTTGATGAAGAAACAACCGTTGAATCCTAATTTTCAGGTGGACAATATTTTGTTGCTTTTCTCTAAAGAGGGCATGTTGGATGAATACCAAATGAAACCAATTCCGGCTAAATTGTTTACAGGTTATTCCTTGGAGAAATATGCATCCCTTGTATATAATTCAACGATCGGAATCATGTTGATGCGCTTCATCGCCTTCGCTTATTTATACCACTACTTAAACTGGTTCAGTAAAACGGAAATCATTCGTTGGCACCAAGTACCAAAATTGCGTTTTGCGGCAGTGATCTTACTTTGGGTTGTTGCCAGTGTGTTCTATGCATACGATTATTCTTTGGGATTGAGTTTGTTGTTCTTTTTATCCTTCTCACACGTATTGTTGGAATTCCCATTGAATATCATCTCGATTGTTGGAATTGGAAAAGAATCCTTGTCGATAATGAAAAATGGATTCAAAGCTCCAACAGTCAAATAACACCTCATTTAGATATTATGAAACACTTACTTTTTCTATTTCTGTTCATTGGATTCTCCACTTCGGCTCAAGAAGTTTCCAGTTTAATTCTGAATACGGGTAATAATAAGCTGGTTACAACTTTGCCGGATGGACGCTATTCGCTATCTGATGAAGGTGCTTCATATTTTGCAAAATTATCGTTGGACTGCGCCTCGAAATCAAGTCCACACTACTATTTTAAAGCGCTTCGTAAGAAAGGTGATACCGATGGTCCGCGCGATGTCTGGCCTTCGTTTTATGGTTGCTACGATTGGCACAGTGCGGTTCACAACCATTGGTGCATGATCAAAATCTTGAAGTTGCATCCAAACATTCCAGAAGCGGCAGAGTTGCGTCAGCGTTTGAAAGAAAGTTTTTCGTCTGAAAAAATTAAGAAAGAGCTTGCGTACGTACAGTCCCACGAAAATGGTCTTTTTGAATTTCCTTACGGACAATCCTGGGTGTTAAAAGTGGCTGATGAATTGCATTCTTGGGATGATCCGGAAGCGAAAGAATGGTTGAGAAACCTAATGCCACTGTCTAACTACATTGCGTTTGTTCATACCGTTGTTTGGAAACAAGTGAACGAGGTTGAATTATCTGGAAGCCATGATAGTCCCGCAATGGGCTTATCATTTGCATATGATTATGCAATCGCTTTTGGAGATAAAAAATTAAAGAAAGTTGTGGCTTCTGCAGCGATGAAGTATTATGGAAAACTAGAAAATGTAGCCATTGAAAAAGAACCATACGAATACGATTTCATGTCGGCAAGTTTGTTAGTGGCTGATTTAATGCGGAAAGTAATGTCTCCTGAGAAATTTGTTAAATGGAGCAAAAAATATTGTCCAGATTTGTTTGTGGCAGATCGTGTGAAAATTCCTTTGCAAATCAAACGATCAGCGAAGCATGATGGCTACGAATCACATTGGGATGGGTATCACTTGAACCGAATTTGGTGTTTGAACGGAATGTTAAAAACCATGCCGGCAGGAACCTTGGACGATGCAACGAAAAAAGAGTGGGTGAAAGCCATGAATGACATGTGGGATTACGCTCAAGAAAGTATTGGAAAAGGAAATTACGACATTGACCATTGGTTGTCGTCCTTCTCGGTATTTGCTTTAATTGGTTACGAGTAAATTCACCTTCGCCAAAACCCAGTCTAACTGTTCTTCTTTTGTAAGTTGCGAATTGTCTAATACAAGTGCATCTTTCACTTGAATCAGTGGACTTTCCTCCCTTGTTGAATCTAAATGGTCCCGTTCTGCTAGGTTTTTTCGAACTTCGTCGACATTCATTTGAATTCCTTTTGCTTCCATTTCAGCTAGTCGACGTTGTACGCGGATTTCAGGTTTAGCTGTGACAAATAACTTCAGTTCGGCATTGGGAAAGACAACAGAACCAATGTCACGTCCGTCCATGACGATTCCTCCTTGTTTCCCCATTTTTTGCTGCGCTTCCACTAATTTTTCTCGGATAGGTTTGTAAGAAGCAACGATGGAGACAATTCCAGCAACTTCTGGTTGACGTATCTCCTCCGAAACGTCTGTGCCGTTCAGAAAAACATGTGGTTCTTGTTGAATCAGTTCAAAATGAATTTCTATTGCACTCAATTGTGCATTGATTTCTTCCTTTGCTAATTCACCGTTTTGAATCAACTGATGATTAAGGCAATATAGCGCAGCTGCTCGGTACATAGCACCTGAATCAATAAAAACATAATCTAATCGTTTGGCGAGGTCTTTTGCAAGGGTACTTTTTCCACACGCTGAAAATCCGTCAATGGCGATGGTAATTCTTTTTTGATTCATGTCTCAAAAATAATTGTTTTGACTTGATTCCATCCTTCTTCCTTCCAAAGTTTGAAAAAAAGTCAAAAAAAAGCCTCCCGGAGGAGGCTTTCAATTAATAGTAAATTGCTCTTCGAACTTTCGAGATGTATTTAGCTAGTCGAATAACTTGTTTCGTGTAACCGAATTCGTTGTCGTACCATGCGTACAAAACAACGTTTCTACCGTCAACCGATGCAATCGTCGCGTTGGAATCGAAAACCGAACAACACGTGTTGCCGATGATGTCACTCGAAACCAATTCTGGATCGAATGAATAGTGGATTTGATTCACTAATTCGCCGTTTAATGCAGCATCTTTAATTGCAGCATTCACATCCTCCACGGTTGTTCCTTTTCCAAGTTCTAAACTTAAGATGGCCAAAGATCCATTTGGTGTTGGGACACGAACCGCATTCGCAGTTAATTTATCTTTTAAATCTGGAATAACTTTCGTTACTGCGCTACCAGCTCCTGTAGATGTGATGACCATGTTTATCGCAGCTGAACGTCCACGACGCACTTTTTTGTGCATGTTATCCAACAAGTTTTGGTCATTCGTATAGGCGTGAACTGTTTCGATGTGTCCTTTAACCACGCCAAATTTATCGTTAACCACCTTTAAAATTGGGGAGATGGCATTCGTTGTACAAGAAGCAGCAGAGAAAATATTTTCATTTTCAATGTCTAATGTTCCTTGGTTAATGCCATAAACGATGTTTGGAACTTCTTTTCCTGGTGCGGTCAATAATACTTTTGAAACACCTTTCGCTTGTAAGTGACGAGATAATTGCTCACGGTTTGTGAAAACACCTGTATTGTCGATGATTAAAGCATTGTTAATGCCAAACTGAGTATAATCGATATCCTCTGGATTGGATGCGTCAATCATGTGAACGATTTGTCCATTGATAACAAGGCTTTTATTCGCTAAATCCTCAATAACGGTTCCTTTGAATGCACCATGAACAGAGTCATTACGCAACAATGAAGCACGTTTAATGATGTCTGCATCACTGGATCCACGTGTAACGATTGCTCTTAAGCGCAATTGTTGTCCCTTTCCAGCTTGTTTGATTAATTCGCGGGCAGCCAAACGTCCAATTCGACCAAAACCATACAAAACCACATCACGCGGTTCGATTGCCTGTTGCGCTGGAAGTTGTCCAAGTTTTTTAGCTAAAAAGTCTGCTTTTGAGGCATAGTTTGCTTGTTCAGCTAACCATTCACTTGCCAGTTTTCCAATGTCCAATTTAGATGCTGTTACATCCATGGTCATTAAAGCAACCGCCAATTCAGAAGTGGTAAACACATCAATTGGTTTGTTTACTACTTTCTTCGCGTACTCGTGAAGATTTAGAATTTCTGAAATGGTGACATCCGTCAAGTGATTGCGGAATAACACCAATTCAATTCCTTTGTCGTACAATAATTCGCCGACCTTACTTTGCAACGTTACCGCTGCGCGCTCCTGCTCAATGTGCGAGTGAAGCTCTTTTTCATAGCCATCTTTCGATTCCATTCTTTTTTGTTTATGTGTTGATTGATTGTTGATTCTAAAAAATAGGGAAGAAAAAAAGGCTGTCCACTTTCGCAGACAGCCTTTACAATGATTATCCTAAGTAGGACTTCAGTAATTTATTTCGAGAGGTGTGTCGCAGTCGTCGAATTGCTTTTTCTTTGATTTGACGAACACGCTCGCGAGTCAAGTTGAATTTCGCTCCGATTTCCTCTAACGTTAAACCGTGATTCATTCCGATTCCGAAGAACAAACGAATAATCTCACGCTCTTTATCTGTTAGCGTACTCAACGAACGCTCAATTTCTTTTTGAAGAGACTCAGCCATAAGGGCTTGGTCTGTGCGAGGTGCATCTGTGTTTGCCATGACATCCATTAATGTTCCACCGTCTTCGTTTGAAGATAATGGTGCATCCATTGATACGTGGCGTCCAGATACATTTAAGCTCTCTTTGATTTTGTCTTCAGGAACTTCCAAAGCTTCTGCTAATTCTTCAGCTGAAGGTGGACGTTCGAATTCTTGTTCAAGTCGAGAGAATGCCTTGTTGATTTTATTCAAAGAACCTACTTGGTTCAATGGAAGTCGTACAATTCGTGCTTGTTCAGCTAATGCTTGCAAGATTGATTGACGAATCCACCAAACGGCGTATGAGATAAATTTGAATCCACGAGTTTCATCAAATTTCTGTGCTGCTTTGATTAATCCAAGGTTTCCTTCGTTGATTAAGTCGGGAAGAGTCAACCCTTGATTTTGGTATTGTTTCGCTACGGAAACGACAAAACGTAAATTCGCTCTTGTCAGTTTTTCCAAAGCTTTTTGATCACCGGCTTTTATCTTTCTGGCTAATTCTACTTCTTCCTCTGCTGTAATCAGTTCTTCACGACCAATATCTTGAAGATATTTGTCTAAAGACTGACTTTCTCTGTTTGTTATCGATTTGGTGATTTTGAGCTGTCTCATGCCGCTGAATACCTCTTTATTTGTTAGTTAATAATCTTGTTCTTGTTGTTTGTATTGGAAGCAAAGTAACGCCAAAAATTGGGATTGAAAAAATTAAGTTTCCACAATTTATTAACTATTTCCAAAGAGTTCTCAACCCTGCTTTTTCTACTGAAATCCTTTTATAAACCTAATCCTTTATATTCCCGTTTCCCGCTCTCAGTCATGATTTCAAGTAAAACACCTCTGTTCACGCCACTCAATTTACCGCTTAATTGTTCAATGGTTTCGATGGGTTCATTGTTCACTTTTAAGATAACATCCCCTTCCATTAATCCGATCGATTTTAACTTGCCTGCACCAATCGATTTTATTTTTACACCATAAGCGATATTTAACTCTTTTTTCTCCTTGTCGGTCATTTCAGTAAAAATGGCTCCGAGTGCTTGACTTTTGTTAATTTCTTCCTTGGACATCAACGCGGTCTCTCCTTCTTTGTTACGCAATACCAATTCTCGAATCACTTCTTCACCATCTTTCTTGCGAACCGTCAGCGAAATTTTATCACCAGGACGTCGTTTTCCAATTTCTTCCTGAAGTGCAGAAACTGAATTCACTTCTTTGCTTCCGATTTTCAAAATGACATCTCCGTCTTTTAGTCCAGCTTTGTCTGCGCTTCCGTCTTCAATTACTTTCGCTAAAAACACTCCTTTTAAATTTGGAAGTTTATTTTTTTCCTTGATTTCTTGAGAGACATCGGAAATTTGAACACCTAAATAACCACGTTGAACAATTCCGTAATCAATTAAGTCGCTCATGACTTTGTGTACCAAGTTAACCGGTACTGCAAAGGAATATCCACTGTAACTTCCCGTTTGTGATGCGATGGCAGTGTTAATCCCTACAAGTTCTCCTTGTGTGTTAACCAGTGCTCCACCACTATTGCCAGGATTCACAGCCGCATCTGTTTGAATAAATGATTCAATAGGAACGATGTCCTGCCCATTTCTTTCGCTTAATAAATTGATGTTACGCGCTTTTGCGGAAACAATTCCCGCTGTTACGGTGGATGTTAAATTAAATGGATTTCCTACTGCAAGGACCCATTCGCCAATTTTCAAATCGTCACTGTTTCCTAATGGAATGGGTGTGAAACCGGATCCTTCAATTTTTAACACCGCGATATCAGTTGCTGGATCAGCGCCAATAACCTTTGCTGTATACTTCGAATTATCATTTAAGATGACTTCGATTTCACTGGCGTTTTCAATCACGTGGTTATTTGTGACAATGTATCCTTCAGATGACACGATGACACCAGAACCAGAACTTGCCCCATATTGCTTGAATTCACGTCCACCTGCCCCAGGACCGTAAAATAACTCTTGGAACGGATCGCGTTGAAAAGTAGTGGAAACCACTTTTGTTGTAATGTGAACCACTGAGTTAATGGTATTTGCGGAAGCTTCTGTAAAATCAGCCCCCGGAGGAACGCCACTCATCGAAACTTGACGTGCAAAACGATTTCCATCTAATACTTGTTCTGAAAGTGTCGTGGAGGAATGTTCTATAATGACATAAGTGGCTAGAGGTAAGGTTCCACCAAGTATGCCTAATCCTAACATTTTAAAGTAACTTAAGAAATTCATAATAAAACAGTTTTTAAATAGTTCGGTTTCTAAACGCAAATAGCATTCCAAAAATTGCCTCAAAAATGTTAAATTTTGTTAAGAAATGATATTGATTTATTCGATACTTTTGTTCAAGCTTTATGCAGATTGAATTTTCGAAATATCAAGGAACAGGGAACGATTTTATTTTAATCGATAATCGTCATGGACAATGTGACAATTTGTCTCAGTCTGACATACAATTTTATTGTGACAGGCGCTTTGGTATAGGTGCTGATGGACTGATTTTAATTCAGTTGTGTTCAGATGCAGCCTTTGAAATGGTGTATTTTAACGCAGATGGTTCTCAATCCTTTTGTGGGAATGGCGCACGTTGTGCGGTTCATTTTGCAGGGAGTTTGGGAATAGATACACGTTCCGTTCAATTCAAAGCGATTGATGGATTTCATCACGCTGCACAATGTGGCGATGAGGTGAAAATTCACATGCAAGATGTTCATGAAATTGTCAAAGACGGTCAGGATTTTGTTTTAAACACGGGTTCTCCGCATTACGTAAATTTTAATAGTGATCATTCCACTGAGACGGTTGTTGACTTTGGTAAATCAATCAGGTATTCGGAGAAATATAGAAGCGAAGGAATCAATGTGAATTTGCTTTCGGTAGAAAATGACGTAATTCGCGTAGCGACGTATGAACGTGGAGTGGAAGACGAGACATTGTCCTGTGGGACAGGTGTTACCGCTTGTGCGCTTGTATATGCACTTGAATCACAAACCATGAATCACCGTGTGAAAGTCCGAACAAAAGGTGGTAACCTAGAGGTTTTCTGGGAAAGAACGCAACATGGTTTCGATCAAATCTATTTGGTTGGTCCAGCAACGTTTGTGTTTCAAGGTAAAATAGAACGATGTTAGTAGGAGAAAAAGTATACTTAAGAGCAGTGGAGAAATCCGATGCGACCACCATTTATATGTGGGAAAACAATCCGGAAAATTGGAAAGTTTCCAATACGGAAGTTCCTTTTTCCATGTTTGACATCATGGCTTTAATTGAGCATCAAGCTGATCTTCGGAAATCCGGACAACTGCGTTTTGTTATTATCGAAAAGGAAACAGAACGATCCGTTGGGGTAATCGATTTGTACGAGGTGAATTTCAAACATGGTTATGCCTCTGTTGGAATCTTAATTGCGATGGATTCTGATCGAGGTAAAGGATTTGCAATGGATGCACTTCAAGAATTGATTAAGTACACCCGCGATTACTTGGAATTACGAAATTTACAGTGTTCCATTCATGGTGATAATCCAGCAAGTATTGCACTTTTTGAACGGATGAATTTCAGAAAAGTAGGTGTCCGCAAAGGTTGGCTTCGCTATAAAGGAAGTGAAATAGATGAAATAAGTTATCAGTTATGTCTAAAGGAAAATTAATCATTGTTGGTGGGATTTTAGCCGTTGTTGGATTGATTGTTGTCGCTCCAAAAGCGATGATTTACCTCGCGGGAAGCCACACAAGTCTCAATTCAGATTCGCAAGCTTTTTACATTGATGGATCGATGGATTTGAATCAATTAGCTGATCAATTAGTGAAGGATAAAATCATTGATGACGTTGAATCTTTTGTTTCAGTAGGCGAGTATAAAAATTTGACTGATAAAAAGATAGCTTCTGGAAAGTATGTGATTGAACCTGGAACAAACTACCGCACCTTGTTAAATGGATTCACCATAAATTCCAATGGAAATGGGAATGCTGAAGTAGCAGTGGAAGTGACATTTAACAATTGCCGTGACATCTATCAAATGGCAGGGAAGGTGTCAAAATCGCTTGATATAGATAGCGCGAAGTTGATTACTTACCTACAATCTGGTGCCACGCTTTCAAAACTTGGATTTTCGATCGAGCAATTACCAGCTCTATTTATTCCAGATAGCTACCAAATGTATTGGGACACAAACGAGGAAATGTTCGTTGAACGAATGGCTGATGAATTTAAAAAATTCTGGACTCCTGAACGAAAAAATAGTTTAAGTAAAATTGGCTTGAAGTCTCCTAGTCAAGCGGTTACTTTGGCGAGTATTGTTTACTCTGAGCAGTCGGTTAACTCTGATGAGTGGCCAATTATCGCGGGATTGTATTTGAACCGTGTCAATCAAGGCGTTCGTTTGCAGTCCGATCCAACGTTTAAATTCTGTTGGGGAGATCAACTGAAAGGTGTTCAACGTTTGTTGGCAGTCCACAGGGACATTGATTGTCCTTACAATACGTACAAAATTAAAGGTCTTCCTCCGGGACCAATTTGCTTGCCTTCACCGAAAGTTGTGGATGCGGTTTTGAATCGAGCGGATGTAGATTACATTTTTATGTGCGCCAAACCAGATTATTCCGGTCGACATAATTTCGCTGTTACAGGTGCAGAACACATGCGCAATGCGGATGCTTTTCAATCCTGGTTGGCAAATGAACTCAGAAAAAAGAACGCACGATGAAAAGAAGAAATTTCCTTAAACTAGGCGCTGCCACAGGATTACTCAGTCTGGTTGAACCATCGAAAGCAGCCAATATCGTTGCAACATCCGCCAGTGGGAAAATCAAAGGTCCGATTGTATTGTCGACCTGGATTCACGGACTTGATGCAAATAAAGCAGCTTGGGAAGTACTTAAAAACGGCGGGTCAGCATTGGACGCAGTTGAAAAAGGTGTTCGTGTCACAGAATCGGACATTACAAATCGTAGTGTTGGAATTGGTGGTCGCCCAGATCGCGATGGACACGTGACCTTGGATGCATGTATCATGGATGAACGTTCGCGTTGCGGTTCGGTGGCATGTTTGGAAGGAATTGCACATCCCATTTCTGTCGCTCGTGCGGTGATGGAAAAAACACAACATGTCATGCTTGTTGGAGATGGAGCGCGTCAATTTGCATTGGATTATGGATTTGACACCATTAAGACACCCATTCCAGAAGTTAAAAAGGACTACGAAAAGTGGAAAAAAGAAAACAAGGACGTTTTTAAAAAACCAGAAATCAACCATGAAAACCATGATACAATTGGAATGATTGCCATGGATGCGAAAGGAAACCTAAGTGGCGCATGTACCACAAGTGGTTGGGCATACAAAATGCATGGACGCGTGGGAGATTCGCCAATAATTGGTGCTGGCTTATTCATCGATCAAGAAATTGGTGCGGCGACGTCTACTGGACTTGGAGAGGCGATTATTCGCGTTGCAGGAAGTCATACAGTGGTAGAATTAATGCGCCATGGATATTCTCCGATGGATGCATGTAAGGAAGCGTGTATGCGGATCATTAAAAAACACGACGATCTTACTGGTTTACAATGCGGATTTATTGCCTTGGATAAGGATGGGAATTACGGAGCTTATTCCATTTATGCAGGATTCAACTTCGCATTAAGAACGATGGAAGAAGAAAAGATGGTCGATGCAACTTTTGATCGTAACTGGTAATGAGTAAATGGTTCTTTTTCATTTTTTGTAACATGGTCGGACTTGTCAATGGTCAAACTGTGCTTAGTTGGAGTTACAAAAATCCAAAAACGAACGAATGGAATGCCTTTGGTGAAACTGGGAGCATTCAAGAAAAATTCTTTCAATCCGGACAATTGCCAGATCCATTTTATGGAAAGAACGAAGAGCTTTACCAGTGGATCGAAACGTATAAATGGGAGTTTAAATCACAATTCTATTTAACGGAGGAGCAATTTACAGCAAAAAAAATAGCGATACATTTTCCGAATGTTGATACCTACGCAGATGTTTATGTCAATGGAAAACTCGTTGGTCAAACAGATAATTTCTTTCACCCATTTAGTTTTGAAATCAGGTCTCATCTGCAATGTGGCTACAATGACGTGCGCGTCGTTTTTACACCTCCAATTCTTTACCACGAAAAAAGATATGAATCTGAGTCCTTTCATTTTCCAGCGCCAAATGATGTTGCAAAATTAAAAGTTGCTCCGTTGAGTAGAAAACCACAGTATCAATTTGGTTGGGATTGGGCATTGCGAATGAATACGATGGGATTTTCTAAACCAGTGGAAATTCGCCTTGAAAAAGAGAATGAGATCAGTGCTGCTACCATTCAAACCTTAACGATTCCGAAAGAAGAATTATTTGCGCGTTTGAAATATGTGCTTTCTGTGAAAGATACTTCTACTGAATTTAACATTCAATCAACATTATATGGCGAACTTCCTATTAAGTTGAATCCTTCAACTGGAAATTTCGAGGCAGAAATCATTCAATACAATCCACAATTATGGTGGCCAGCTGGAATCAGTGAGCCAAATCTTTACCAGGATACACTTCGATTGTTTGTCCATGGAAAATTAGTTGATGAGAAACCAATTCAATTTGGTATTCGTACAGCTGAATTGGTGCAAAAAAAGGATCAATGGGGAACATCGTATGAATTTCACGTAAATGGACTTCCAATTTTTTGCAAAGGGGCGGATTTTATTCCGCCATCTGTTTTTCCTGCTTCGATAAGTGAGGAAGATTGGACAAATCAAGTTGAACAAATGTCTAAGGCAAACTTCAACATGGTGCGTATTTGGGGTGGGGGATTTTATCCCGACGAGGCGTTCTTTCGTGCATGCGATGAAAAAGGAATCATGGTTTGGCAGGATTTCATGTTTGCGTGTGCTATGTATCCTGGTGACGAAGCATTTCTAAAAACGGTAGAAGCTGAATTCAATTACCAAATCCCGCGCATTTCTGCCCATCCTTCGGTCGTATTATTTAATGGAAACAACGAAGTGGACGTTGCTTGGAAAAATTGGGGATTTCAAAGTCAATACGATTTATCGTCTAGTGAGCAAGAAATCATTTTAAAAGCCTACAACGACTTATTCAAAGGATTGGCTCCAAAGATTGTTTCCAACTGGACCAATACCAATTACATTCATACATCTCCATTGAGCAATTGGGGAAATGATGATTTCTATAATCATGGATCCCAGCATTATTGGGGAGTTTGGCATGGAAAAGATCCAATGTCCAATTTCGCAACAAAAATTGGACGCTTCAATGCCGAATATGGTTTCCAAAGTTTTCCTGAATTTTCGACGCTGAAATCGTTTGCTGAACCCAAGGATTTTACCTTGAACAGTGCTGTGATGAAACACCATCAAAAAAGTTATGTTGGAAATGGAATGATTCAAAAACATTCGGATTTACTTTATGGTTCTACAAAAGACTTCAATCGCTTCGTTTATTATTCACAATTAACACAGCGTCATGCAGTTTCGAGTGCTGTTTCTGGTCATCGTTTGGATGCACCACGTTGCATGGGAACATTGTATTGGCAATTAAACGACTGTTGGCCTGCACCAACCTGGTCAAGCATTGATTATCAGGGAAATTGGAAAGCCTTGCATTATGCGATGCGTGATGACTACCAACCTGTTGCAATTTTGCAGAAAACCATGGAAAAAGGTGAAGTGCAACTTTATGTGAAGTCCGATGTCATGGAAAATCAGGTTTTCGGTTATAAAGTATTGGTTTATGCATTGAACGGAAGCGCTCGTTCGGCATCACCTTTGAATATAAGTGGTGACGCAACGGTTGGTTATCAAGAAAATCATTTAATCTGGAGTGTCATTCCGAAAAGCGAACAATTGATTCGCGTTGAATTATCCAATGGAATTACCCGTGATTTTTTGATAGGTCCTTCACCTAAAAAACGATCTGTTCAAATTGACCTCACCATTAAAAATGTCGATAAATTGAATAAAACAGCTGAGATTTGGGTGAAAAACAGTGCTTTTTGCGCCGATTTCTGGCTTTTTTCGTCGAAATCAGGAATTTCCTTTGAACGTAATTTTGTTCACTTACTACCAGGTGAGCACCTCATTCGCATCTTGTATGAAGGGGATGTTCCGTCGGTTGCAGATTTTTCTTTTCTCTACCATTAAATAGGTATTTTCAATCCATAGGATTGTTGCCTGATTTTCCTTGCGTAATTTTGCAAAAAAAAAATGAAATGAAAAAAATCTCCATTCTTCTTTTCACTTGTGCATTTGCATTTCACGCTTTTACGCAACGAGACGTTATAAAAACATTGACGGTAAATGACATCATTATTACGGGAAGGGGAAATCCGATAGATTATTTTCAACGAAATCAATCGATGACTTTATTGAAAGCCGATAAATTGGCATTGTTGCCCTCTCGAAGTTTGAGCGAAGCATTGAGCTACACTTCCGGCGTAGATGTTCGTCAACGTGGTTTGAACGGAATGCAAGCGGACATTGGAATTCGGGGAGGAAGTTTCGAACAGACCTTGATTTTGGTGAATGGATTTAAAATGGTTGATCCACAAACGGGACATCATGCCATGAATATTCCGTTCACCGTTAATGCCATCGATCAAATTGAAGTGATAAAAGGTCCCGCAACACAGTTGTTCGGACAAAGTGCACTTGCTGGTGCGGTGAATTTTGTGTCTTTACTTTCTAGTAAAACATTTGTGAAAGCGCAATCATATACAGGCTCATTTGGGACAACTGGAATCAACGCCACGTTGAGCGCACCGATTAAAGGTTGGAATCAAAAGTTATCCATGGGATTTGATCGTTCAAACGGACATTGGTCAAATTCAGATTTTGACAATAAACAGATTTCGTACGAAGGAGGAAAATCTTTTAAAAATCAGTATTTATTGGTCATGTTGGCCTATTCAGACCGTAAATTCGGCGCAAATGGATATTATTCAAACAAATTTCCGGATCAGTGGGAAAGTACCCAAAATGCCTTTGCTGGCGTACGTTACAATGTTTCCTTTAGAAAAGCAACATGGGTCAATCGTTTGAGTACCCGAACCAATCGCGATGAATTTCGATTGAAACGCAATGATCCAGGATTTTATACCAATCGTCATTTCTCCGAAACGTATAGTTTGGAAAGTATATTAAATGGAAAATTTGGGAGTAATTGGCAGTACCATCTTGGTTTTGAACATCGATTTGAGGCCTTAAATAGCTCTAATTTAGGATTGCGTAACAGGCAGTATTCTAGTGGTTTTGGTGATGTAACTTTTAAAATAGGCAAGTTAACAGCGACTTCAAGTTTACTCGCTTTCCAATATTCAGATGTTCCGTTGAAAGTCTTGCCAAGCATTCAAGGTGCATATCAATTGAACGATGTAAACCGTGTTTACGCAAACCTTTCAAAAAGCAACCGAATCCCTACGTATACAGAATTGTATTATTCCGATCCTTCAAATATGGGGAATGCAGCGTTAAAACCGGAATATGCCAATGCTGCAGAGTTAGGATGGTTTAAAATTGGAAAATTGTACATGGAAGCAAATGTGTTTTACCGTCAAACATACAATATGATTGACTGGGTGCGTGATTCTTCTAGTGTGATTCCAAATCCCAATAAATGGCAACCAGTGAACATTGCAGAAGTTCGATTTTATGGTTTAGAAGGAACGGTACGTAAGACATTTGTTTATACGGCTAAATTCAAACCGAACTTCGTAGATGTGTCATATACGTACATTCAGGCGACACACGTATTCGATGCGAATTTGGAGTCCCGCTATGCCTATTCAAATTTGAAACATCAACTTATCGCGAAGATTAATTTTCAATTGAGTAAATACGGGATGCTGCAAGTGAATTACCGTTTCCTTCAGCGCGTTTCAAATCCGGCTTATCAGTTATTGGATTTAAAACTACATTCCGAATCAGTAAAAGGGTTCTCGTTCTTCGCTGAAGTCAATAACATTTTAAATACACAATACGTCGAAGCAGGATATGTTCAAATGCCTGGGAGATGGTTTAAAGTCGGTTTGAATTATCGTTGGTCGAAAGGATAATTGAATAATATCCTTCTTGACTTAGTTCATTTGTTATTCTACATTTAAACGAAGAATAAAAAATGATTTCTTTCGTTTTCATAGTTCATGTGTTCAGTTTGAATCCATCAGAAAACGAATAAAAAATGAGCCATTCTTTAGATAACTTAGTTTCTCAAATTAGTTTTTTGGATCGTCAGATGACGAGTCAAGCGGTAAAATCCATTGATCGCTTGTTAACCATTCGAAATTGGATGATAGGTTGTTACATTTTTGAATATGAGCAAAATGGTTCTGACCGAGCGAATTATGGTTCCAAATTAGAGCAAGCTATATCTGAAAATCTTGGCAGAAAAGGATTGTCTGAGCGAAACTTAAAACTATTCAAACAGTTTTATATCTGTTATCCTCAAATGATGCAGACAGTGTCTGCACAATTCAAATTACCAGAAAAGATAATGCAGACAACGTCTGCATTATCTGCAACATACATCGGTTCAGATGAGGATGTTTCGAAGTTAATTGACAATCTCTCTTTTTCCCACCTCACGGAATTAATGAAAATTAAGGATAAGGATAGCCGCAATTCTATGAGCTTCAAGCAGTAAAAGGAACGTGGTCCATTCGTGATTTAAGGCGACAAATTAATAGTTTAACTTATGAAAGAACGGTTCTGTCCAATGGTAATAGAACGGTTAAAGAATCAACAGCGTCTAACGAGTTACAAAGTGTTCAGTCCCTTATAAAAACTTCATTTGTTTTTGATTTTCCAGATTTTCCTGACAGTGCTTTAGCAGTTGAATCTGACTTTGAAAATGCACTCATAAGTAATCTTAAAAATTTCATGTTAGAACTTGGACATGGCTTCTGTTTTGAAGGACAACAAAAGAGAATTGTCATTGGAGGTGAGTATTTTTTTGTGGACTTGGTTTTTTATCATCGCATACTGAAATGTCATGTTTTGATTGAATTAAAAGTAGATGAGTTCAATTATTCAAATGTTGGACAATTAAACACTTACCTTCAATTTTACAAGCGAAAAATTAAGGAATCAAATGATAATCCACCAATAGGAATTTTATTGTGTACTGATAAAAACACTGAATTAGTTGAGTATGCGTTAGGGGGAATGGATCAAAATTTATTTGTTTCAACTTATCAAACCGTACTGCCAAGTTATGATCAATTAAAGCAATTCTTACAGAATGCAAAAAGTAAAATAAGTGACTAAGCCGTTCCTTTAAAAAAGCACTTTCTTCTGTTGAAAATTACTTAATACCCAACCTTCGTTCGAACGCGTTTTAAAACACCGCTTGCCACGTGACGAGCTTTTTCCGCGCCAATTTGTAATGCTGCATCAATTTCACTAGGATTCGCCATTAATTCATCGAAACGCGAGCGTTGTTTTTCAAATTTGTTTAAAATCAGTTCGAAAAGTGCTTGTTTGGCGTGTCCAAAACCATAGCCACCATTCACGTAATTGCTACGCATTTCGGCTACTTGTTCTGTTGATGCTAGTAATTTGTACAAAGCAAAAGTATGGCAGGTATCTGGGTTCTTTGGTTCCTCTAGTGGAGTGCTATCCGAAACAATAGACATGATTTGCTTTCTCAGTTGTTTTTCCGGCAAAAAGATATCGATGTAATTCCCTCTGGATTTACTCATTTTTTCTCCGTCTGTTCCTGGAATTAACATGGTGTCCTCACGGATTTGGTCCTCCGGTAATACCAATGTTTCGCCGTAAGCTAAATTGAAACGATTAGCCACATCGCGTGTCATTTCAATGTGTTGTTTTTGGTCTTTTCCAACTGGAACGATTTCCGCATCAAACAACAAAATATCAGCAGCCATTAAAATCGGGTAGGAGAAGAGTCCACCATTGACATCGTCTAAACGATCGGATTTATCCTTGAAACTGTGCGCAAGTGTCAAACGGTTATACGGAAACATGCACAACAAATACCACATGAGTTCCGTCACTTCGGGAACATCACTTTGACGGTAGAAAACCGTTTTGGAACTATCTAAACCGAAAGCGAGCCAAGTTGCAGCAGTTGCGTATGTATTATTACGTAAGGTTTCTCCGTCTTTAATTTGCGTTAATGAATGCATGTCCGCAATAAATAAGAAAGACTCATTTGCTGGATTCGAGGCCAATTCAATGGCAGGAAGAATCGCACCGAGGATGTTTCCTAAATGTGGTGTCCCTGTACTTTGAATTCCGGTTAAAATGCGCGCCATTGGTAATTTCTTTTTTTCAAAATTACTCATTTCTGCGGAATCGAAGGATTCAAAAGTGCATTGAAAAGCGTATCTTTGACTATGCGTAATTTTTTCGGCGTATTTGGTTTAATTTGGAAGCTTTACATCGCGGTAGTGTTTGCCATTATTGCGTTGCTTTTCTATCCATTTTTCTTGGTCCTCATCATGAATCCTAAATGGAAGAAATTTAGTTTCAAACTGTTCATTATATGGAGTTGGTTGATGCGCATTTTTTGTTTCTATGGCGTTCGTGTTATGGAAAAAGCAACGTTACCGGAAGGACCATATATCATTGTCGCCAATCATACGTCCTATTTGGATATATTTTTAATGCATTCCATCCTTCCGAAATTTCCATTTGTGTTTTTGGGGAAAAGTGAGATTTTGAAGTATCCCATTTTAGGAACGTATTTTAAAAATTTGAATATTCCTGTTTATCGCAAGGATAAAAGTAAAGCAGGACAAGCTTATTCTATGGCGAATAAAGCCGTAGCGGAAGGTTGGTCCATCGTGATTTTCCCTGAAGGAACGATTCCAGATCACCAGTGTCCCAAAATGATTCCGTTTAAAGACGGTGCATTTAAAATGGCAAAAACCATGGGAATTCCTTTGTTGCCATTAACTTTTACCAATAATTACAAGCTTTTTTCGGACCCAACAGAAATCTTGGGTCCTGCCCAACCAGGTATATCACGCGTATACATTCATCCCTATTTCACAGTGGAGGAATTGAATCGCATGGAAATAAGCGAAATTCGTCAAGCGTGTTTTGACCGAATTAATGCGCCAATTTTAAGCGAATATCCACACTTATTCGATGAAAATAAATAATTTTGACACATGAAAATCACAGAAGAATTAATTGATCACATTGCACACCTCGCGAGATTGGAGTTTCAAGGAGAAGATAAAGTGTCGATCCAGAAGGACATGGAACGCATGATTGAATTCGTGGACAAACTTTCAGAGATTGATACAGCTAATGTGGAGCCCTTGATTTTCATGTCAGAAGAAATGAACCGTTTAAGAGAGGACGAACCAATCGTGACGGTAACGCATGAGGAGGCCTTGATGAATGCTCCTAAAAAGGACTCTGATTATTTCCGAATTCCAAAAGTATTGGATAAATAAACGTGAAAGTCTCTGGATTTACGTTTATCCGAAATGCCATCAAGTTGGATTACCCAATTGTGGAGGCGATTCAGTCGATATTACCTTTGTGTGACGAAGTCATTGTTGCGGTAGGCAATTCAGAAGACGAGACACTCGCACTTATTCAATCCATTGATCCGTCGAAAATCCGCATCATTGAAACCATTTGGGATGATTCCAAGCGTGAAAACGGTGCTGTACTAGCGGATGAAACCAATAAAGCATTCCATGCAATTTCTTCAGACAGTGATTGGGCTTTTTACATCCAAGGTGATGAGGTCATTCACGAAGAAGATTACGCCGAAATCCGAGCAAAAATGCAAGCGTATGTGAATGACTTAGAGGTCGACGGGTTATTGTTTGCTTATCAGCATTTTTTCGGTTCCTACGATTTTATTGGTGCTTCCAATAATTGGTACAAAAACGAAATTCGAATCATTCGCAATCAAAAAAACATCTATTCTTATCGAGATGCCCAGGGATTCCGTAAGGATGATAATCAGAAATTAAACGTAGCCGCTATCAAAGCGAATGTTTACCATTATGGTTGGGTGAAAGATCCGAGAGCTATGCAAGCAAAGCAAACGTCTTTTCACAAACTGTGGCACGATGACGAATGGATGGAGAAGAACATTGAGGATGTAGAATTTTTTCCGTACGAAGACCACATTAATGGATTGGCGCGCTTCAAAGGAACCCATCCGGCCGTTATGCAACCGCGCATTGATCGTTTAAACTGGTCGTTTAAAGTGGAGCCAAGTCGAAATAAAAAATCCCTCAAAAATAAATTGAAGGATTTGTTGAAATTTATTGGAATTGATACGAATTACCGAAATTACAAGCAGGTTCGCTGACTAAGAAATCTTGAATTTACAGTACTTGATTTTGTGTCCACGTGAGGAAAATAATTTCTCGTAGTACGTTTGGATGTGGAAAATCTCTCTGGTATCTTGATCTAAATCCTCCGGGAGATTCGCGTATAAGTCCCAAGTAGACTCTAAACACTCATATTTGTTTTCCTCTATTTGTTCCAAGGTATATTCGAATAGAATGTCACTATCCGTTTTCATGTGAACGATGCCACCTGGTTTTAAAATTTTCTTGTAACGGTCTACGAATAGCGGAGATGACAATCGTTTACGGGCTTTATTCGGTTGTGGATCCGAAAAAGTCAACCAAATCTCATCCACTTCATGTTCCCCAAAGTAATCGAGGATGAAGTCTATGCGCGTGCGCAAAAACGCGACATTGGTTAAATTCGTTTCCAAAGCATCTTTCGCCCCAATGTAAATGCGGTTTCCTTTTAAATCGACGCCGATAAAATTCTTTTCCGGGTATTTTCTTCCAAGTCCAACGGAGTATTCACCTTTGCCACAGCCTAATTCTAAAATAATGGGGTTGTCATTATGAAAAACCTCTTTGCGCCAATTTCCTTGGATGGGGAATGGTTCTCTGAAAACTGGTTCATAGACATTGGAGAATGATTTAATGGCTTCAAATCGTAAAAGTTTATCTTTTCCCACGTGTTGTTATTTTGGATAGGTTTGAATTCTTCAAAAGAAAAACGCGAAATTATAACTTATTTTAGACTAAAGCAGCGTAGTCTCGCTTTCGCTGTATAAATTTGTCCATGCATTTTGTCGAACCGTATTTTAACTGGCGTGGATACTACGTCGCTTCCGAGGATCCAATGTCCCCGTTTTTCGAACGTGAGTACAGTGAATTCGAGTTCACGAATAGCATATACGACTTCTACATTCATCCGCAATGGGATTCGATTGGTTCACCGACTTTGTTTATCAAAATCCTCATGGTGGACTATGACGCAGCGTATGCGATTGTTGAATTAATTGGCGAATGGAACGATGCGATTGAAAATGACATCATGATTTTAAAGCGGGACATCATCGATGTGCTTATAAACCAAGGAATCAATCAATTTATTCTCATCGGGGAAAACGTCTTGAATTTCCATTATTCGGATGATTGTTACTACGAAGAATGGTTCGATGATGTTGAAGAAGGATGGATTGCCATGGTCAACTTCCACGACCACGTTGTACGCGAATTTGAACGCATCAATATTGATCATTACTTTGTGATGGGCGGAGAACTGGAGGACATCGAATGGCGTACGTATAAACCGCAGCACTTCTATGAAAAAGTTGAGGCGCTTGTAACTAAGCGCCTCGGGTAATTATTCAAAAGTTGCGCAACACTTATTCAGTGCGATCGGAAATCAATCGATTTAACGAGATGGAAGCGATCATGACGATTGCTCCTGTGACCAAAGCATAAAGTGCCAATTGATGGTATCCATCTGTGTAGGCAATCATACGCTCCATTGGACTTGCGTCCTTTTTTGGACTCGCCATTCCTGCTCCTAGGATTCCTGCGGCATATTGTCCATATGCAGAGGCTAAGAACCACATTCCCATCATGACTCCCCATAAATGTTTCGGTGATAATTTAGTCATTAAGGATAAGCCAATTGGTGATAAAAATAATTCTCCAATTGAAATCACCAAGTATGCAAATGTGAATAAGCCAAGGGAGGCAAGTCCTGCGTTATCCAACATAAAACGTGTGTAATAAAACAAGTAGAAGGAAACACTTAAAAAGATAAAAGCCAATCCAAATTTCATGAAGTAATTCGGTTCTAATTTTCTTTTCGCCAACCAAATCCACATTAAACCGATAAATACACTCAGGATAATCACGAAAAGTGAATTTGCAGAGTTGTTCACCACATTAGGGTCAAATTTAAGTCCGAGCATGTCCTTGGAAATTAATTTCTCTGCATACAAGCTTAAAGATCCACCACTTTGCTCAAAGAAGGACCAAAAAATGATGGATAGAAAAATGAAAATCATCGCTCCCACTAATTTTCTATTTTGTTCCCAATCGAGTTTACTCATTTCGAAGATCAAGTAGAGTAGGGTTGCAGGTCCAATAATAAACATGAAAATATCTGTATATGCTGTATTGGTAATCATTGCATAAATAAATGGAATAGATAATACCGATCCTCCGTAAACCAAATACTGATTTCTTTTTGCTTTTTTCTCATCCGAATGAACAGGTGCTTGTCCAATTGGACCAAGGTTTTTTCGTGTCAACAAGAAATTCACTAATCCAACAAACATGAAGATTCCAGATAAGGCAAACGCCATGTTCCATGAGTAGGTTTTTCCCACATAGACACAAAGTCCGCCACCAAATAAGGCTCCAAGATTAATTCCCGCATAGAACAAGCTAAATCCTGCATCGCGACGCGTATCACCTGCACGGTATAATTCTCCAACCATGGTAGAAATATTCGGTTTGAAAAATCCCGTTCCAATAATGATTAAACAAATTCCGTAAAAGAAATTAGCTTTCGCATCAATTCCGAGAATCAAACTACCTAGGATCATCAGGATTCCTCCCCAAAGGAGTGATTTCTGAAAACCAAGGATTTTATCTGCAAAAAGTCCTCCAATAAAAGTAAACGCATAGACGAATGCTTGAATGGCGCCATATTTTAGGTTCGCTTCTTGGTCGGAAAAGAAAAGAATGTTTGTCATGAATACGACCAACATACCACGGTTTCCATAAAAACAGAAACGTTCCCACATTTCGGTGAAGAAAAGACTCCAAATCTGTTTTGGGTATTTTCCTTCAAAGCTTTGAATTTGTTCGAGTGTTTGCATGTTTAGATTAGGTGTTAAAATAAAAAGCCTCTGATTTCAGAGGCTTTAAAATGAATTTATTGAACATTATTTTCGCGCATTACGCCGTTTAACCAGCGAAGCATCAAGAATAGGATAATTGCTGCAGCCATTACCAATCCAAAGTTCAAATAGAAGAAATTCTGTTTTTCAGGAATGGTTTCCCATAAGCTAGATAACATTCCGGATAATTTATTTCCAACAGAAATCGCGAGGAAGAATCCACCCATCATTAACGCGGTAATACGTGGTGGGGATAACTTAGAAACGAGTGATAATCCCATTGGAGATAAACAAAGTTCCCCAATTGTAATAACACCATAAGATGCAATCAGCCAAATTGACCCTGCTTTAGCAGACATTCCATTTGTAGCGAATACAGCTCCAACCATTACCAATGCTGACAATGCTGTAATTACTAGTCCGATAGCAATTTTAGTTGGTGTGCTTGGTTCTCTTTTGCGGCGACGCATCCAACCAAAGAATCCAACAACGATTGGTGTTAATGTCACCACCCAGAATGGATTGATCGATTGATACAACTCTGTAGAATACAATTTCATGTCCTCACCTTTCGCTGGAACTTCGTCCTTCGGAAGTGTTGCAAAATACTTACGTGAACTTTCTAGTTGAGAGATTTTTCCTGAAAAATCTGCTTTCGCTTTCAATTCTGCTTTTGTCACTTTCGGCATTCCTTCTTCCACTTTTCTCATGGAATCAATCGTTGCTTTAAATTCACTGTCAGAAGATGAAACGATGTCGTTGTTTACTACAACTTGCGCCATTCCAACACTTCCAGCTACATTTGCTACGCCTTCAGACATTTCACGATTTGTATGATCTTCTGCCCAAACCGTTAATGCATCTCCATTTTGGTGGAAAATCGCAAAGAATAAAATCACACATGCAAAAACAGCAAGCAAGGCTTTAATCGCACGGCTTTCTTTCGCTTCGGATTTAAATGCTAAATAAATAAAGAAGGCAATCACTGGTAAACATCCAATAATGAAGGCATCATTTGTATCTGAACCTAAGAAGTTTCCAGGAATCATGTATCCAAGAATACCGAAAATAAACATTGGAAGTACCGTCATAGAGAAAATACGCACGGTGGACATATCTCCTTCTTGAACTGGTTTCACGACATCGACATGTTTGATGTGTTTTGTTCCTAATATGAAAATAGCAACACCAATTAACATTCCAACTCCTGCAGCTGCGAATGCATGTCCCCAACCGTAGTTGATGCGCATGTATGCTGCAACGAAGTTACAGATGAATGCTCCAATGTTAATTCCCATATAGAAAATATTGTATCCAGCATCTTTTTTATCCTTCATGTCATCTGCACTGTACAGATTTCCAACAAGGGTAGAGATGTTTGGTTTAAAGAATCCATTTCCAAGGATGATCAACATCAACGCCACGTAAAATGATGTTTCGTTATGAATCGATAAACAGAAATATCCAGCAGACATCATGAGTCCACCCATAATGATGGAACGACGGTATCCTAAAATACGATCGGCTAAAAGTCCACCAATAAACGGTGTTAAATACACTAATCCTAAATACGTTCCATAGATGTCAGATTTTTTTCCGGCATCGAATCCCATTCCGCCGTTGTTCCAACCATCAATCATATAAAGGGAGAAAATCCCAAGCATCAAGTAGTAGCCAAAGCGCTCCCACATTTCTGTTCCGAACAAGTACCAAAGTCCTGTTGGATGTCCTTTTTGTGCATTATTTTCCATAAAAATAGTTTAGTTTACCTGCCGAATATAGTAAAAAATCATGGTTCGCGTTCTTTTTTGATCATTGGCAACTTGATTTTTCCTGTTCAATTGAACAAGAATGAAATATCTTTGCGCAAAAAAAAGTCATGGTAAATTGGTTGGAACGAACGGAATTATTGTTTTCGAAAGAACAAATGGACCGTTTGAAAAATGCACATGTGTTAATTGTTGGACTTGGAGGAATCGGTTCCTTCGCGGGAGAATTCATCGCACGTGCTGGAATTGGAAAGATGACCATCATTGATGGTGATGTTTTTGATCCGACAAATAAAAACCGCCAGTTGACAGCACTTGATAGTACGATTGGTATCAACAAGGCTGTTGTTTTAGCTCAACGAATTAGAGACATCAATCCAGAAATTCAACTCAACATTGTCGAAGAGTTTGTCCTTCCAGAACGCGTTTGGGAATTGTTGGACGAACATCAACCAGATTATGTCATGGATTGCATTGATTCTGTAACGCCAAAATTAGAATGGTTGATTGCCTGCAAGCGCAAAAAAGTGAAAATCATCAGTCACATGGGTGCGGGTGGAAAAACCGATCCCAGCAAAATTAAAGTGACGAATATTCAACATGTCGCTGGATGTAAACTCGGTGCGCACATGAAAAAGCGTTTGAAGAGAAAAAACATTTCCTACCGTGGAATCAAAGCCGTTTATTCAACTGAAATCCAACAAAAGGATTCCTTGAAGATGACCAATGGAGCAAATTACAAGAAGTCATTTTATGGAACGATTTCCTACATGCCCGCTTTATTTGGACTCGTAGGAGCGGCAGAAGTGATTCAATTTCTGGCAAATAATACCGAGGAAAATGATTAAAACTCATCGAATTTTCGTACTTTCCCTTCGCTAAATCATTAATTCATTCAACAACATGAAAAAAACTACTTTATTTATTGCATCTGTATTGTTGTGCAGCACTTCGTTTGCACAATTATTTTCAGATAATTTTGATTCGTACGCTCCAGGTTCCTTTTTAGGTCCGCAATCTGCGTCATGGTCCACTTGGAGTGGAACAGAAGGAGCAACGGAAGATGTAACGATTACCAATAACAATGCAAATTCAGCTCCGAATTCCATATTTCTAGCATCTACTGCTACTGCTGGAGGTCCACAAGATGTGGTATTGAAATTTGGTCAGGTCTATAATAGCGGAATTTTTACTCTACAAGCCGATTTTAACATCAATGCCGGTAAAAATGCTTATTTCAATATGCAGGGTGCTGCAACTTTAGGACAAATTTGGGCATTGAACGTAAATATGGATGCCAATCAAGTGTTAATTGACGATGGAACAACGCCAAATCTTGCTGTTGGTTCTTACACGGATGCAACCTGGTTTACCTTGAAAATTGAAGCAAATCTAACATTACATGTGTGGAAAGCATATGTGAATGGTGTACTGATCGGTACTTGGTTAAATGGGGTTAACTCCGTAGCGGCTGCAGACTTTTATCCGGTACAAAACAGCGCGTTCTACATGGATAACGTGAGCTTTGATCACCAGACTTATACCTTGCCAAATTTGAATGCCATGATTGCTAGTGTAAACATGGGTGGAGAAATTGCAGGACAAAACGTAACACCAACTGTAAAAGTATTAAACGCTGGAGCAACGGCGATTACGTCGTTTGATGTGAATTTATCCTACAATAGCCAAAACTTCCCTTTCTCGGTAACGGGTGTGAACATTGCAAGTATTGGAACATACACAGTCAACATGCCTGCGAACATCTTGGCTGCTGGAAATCAATCATACACAGCTACGATTTCGAATATCAACGGTGGAAATGATGACATCGCTGGGGACAATACATTAACTGGTCAAATCGACCCAGTTGTTCCTGCAGTTGGGAAAATGGTTGTCGGTGAGGAAGCAACAGGGACTTGGTGTCAATGGTGTCCTCGTGGTGCTGTTTTCATGGACTTATTTGAAACAAAATACGACCAATATTGGGCAGGGATTGCTGTACACAATGCTGATCCAATGACTGTTACGGAATACGATGCTGGAATGGGTGGATTAATTAGTGGCTATCCAAGTGCAGTTGTTGACCGCTTAACAGATGTGGATCCTTCTGGAATGACACCTGATTTCTTTACACGCTTGCAGACTGCTCCAGTGGCAACAATTTTAAATGGTGCAACATGGGACGCAACAACACGCGTTTTGAATGTTTCTGTTACATCTAATTTCTCCATGACTGCAAATAGCAATTACAAAGCAGCTTGTGTGTTGACAGAAGACGAAGTTACTGGTACAGGTGCTGGTTGGAGTCAGTCAAATGCATACGCTGGTGGAAACAATGGTGTTATGGGTGGATTTGAAGCACTTTCTAATCCTGTTCCTGCGGCAACCATGGTGTACAATCACGTTGCTCGTGCAATTTCACCTAGCTTTAATGGAATGCCGAACAGTTATCCAGCAACTGTAAATGCGGGAGAATCATACACGATGAACGTAAGCTTTACTTTACCGGCTGATTGGGATGAAACAAAAATCAATATCATTGGAATGATCATCGATCCAACTGGAAAAATTGAAAACGCAGGACGTGCAACCATCGCTGAAGCAGTGACAAATGGTTACGTAGCTGGTTTGACTGAAATGCCGGTAACGGATTTAACACAAGTGATGACGGTTTATCCAAATCCAGCTTCAACAGCGGCAACCGTAAATCTTCACATTGCTCAAGCGTCAAACATTTCCATGAAATTGGTTGATTTCGCTGGGAAGGTAATGAGTGAGAAAGCGTATGGTTCTGTTGAGGGTGACTATCAAATTAATGTGAATACTAGCAACTTCAAAGCTGGTGTTTACTTTGTTGAATTGACGGTAAACGGACAAACAACTTCGAAAAAATTGATCATCGAATAAGGTCAAGAAAGAATAAATTAGGAAAAGGACTGCTGAAAAGTGGTCCTTTTTTTATGCGATGACGCGAATGCTTTCTTGGACTTTCTTTGTCTTTTCGCGGACTTCATCCATGTTTGAACCAGTGATGGTGACATGTCCCATTTTGCGGAAAGACTTCGTGATTTCTTTCCCGTAGATGTGTGGATAAACGCCAGGTATAGCGAGAATTTCCTTCAGTCCCTCGTAAATCGCTGGACCTTCAAATCCTTTTTCTCCCACCAAGTTGATCATCGATCCGCATTGGATAAGGGAAGTATCTCCCAAAGGCAAGTTCAAAATGGCACGTAAATGCTGCGCAAATTGTGAAGTGTGGCAAATTTCGATCGTGTGGTGTCCGCTATTGTGTGGACGTGGAGCGATTTCGTTGACCAATAAACTACCATCGTTCGTTAAAAAGAATTCCACAGCGAGCAATCCAACCATATCTAGTTTTTGGATGATGTCTTTTGCGATTTCGTCCGCTTGCTGTTCAACGTTTGCGTCGACATCCGCAGGCGAGAATAAGAATTCCACCAAATTCGCTTCTGGATTGAATTCACATTCTACGCAGGGAAAGGTCGTCATTTCGCCATTTTCATTGCGGGCAACGATGACCGAAAGTTCTTTTTGAAAAGGAATTTTATTTTCGATGATGCTTGGAGCCTCAAAGGACTCACGTGCATCCGCTTCGGATTTCAAGATGTTTACTCCTTTTCCATCGTAACCACCTGTGCGTAGCTTATGCACAATTGGATAACTCGCTTTCGAAAGTAAGTCCGTACGGTTTTCAATGAGCGAAAATGGAGCCGTTGGAATGTGTTGGTCGGTATAAAATTGTTTTTGCAATCCTTTGTCGCGAATGATGCGCAGGACACGTGGCTGTGGATACACTTTCACACCTTCGTTTTCAAGTGCTTCCAAGGCTTCGATGGAAACGTTTTCAATTTCAACGGTGATGAGGTCTTTGTCCTTACCGAAGGCATATACGGCATCAAAATCCGTAATGGATCCCCACGTGAAGGAATGTGCAAGTTGTGCACACGGAGCAGAAGAATCGCTGTCCATCATATGTAGCTGAACATTCAAGTTTGTTGCCTCTTGAATGAGCATGCGTCCGAGTTGTCCACCACCAAGAACACCGACTTTCATTTTATTACCGTACCAAATTGCTTCCATGCAACAAAGATACAGCAAGGAAATTAAACCAATGGAATTCAAAGAAAATTTTCAATTACGTCTGCAAAATCGTACCTTTGCATTCATATGAAAGATGTGCGCACCATTCATGACAAACAATTTCAATCCTACATCAGTGCAGCGGAAATTCAATCCGTAGTCGAAAGATTAGCACAGGAATTGGAAAAGGACTACCACGGAAAAAATGTGATTTTCTTATCCATTTTGAATGGTTCCTTTATGTTTACAGCGGATTTAATGAAGTGCATCGAGTCCAATGTGGAAATTTCATTCGTGAAAGTAAGTTCGTATCAAGGAACAAGTACAACGGGACGCGTAGATGAATTAATCGGATTGAATGCGGATTTGAAACACAAATCAGTGGTGATTTTAGAAGACATTGTCGACACTGGAATTACCATTGATAAGGTTTTGACTTTATTGAGAACGCAGGACGTCGAATCCATAGAAATATGCACTTTGTTGTTTAAACCAGAGGCATATTTGGGGAAAAACAAACCGAAATACATCGGCTTGGAGATTCCGAATAAATTTGTTGTAGGCTATGGTCTAGATTACAACGAATTAGGTAGAAATTTAAAAGAGATTTATCAATTAATAGACTGACATATGTTAAACATTGTACTATTTGGACCTCCAGGAGCAGGAAAAGGAACGCAATCGGAACGTTTGATTGAAAAATATGGATTGGTTCACCTTTCGACAGGAGATATTTTCCGTGCAAATATTAAAGGTGAAACCGAACTTGGAACATTAGCGAAAAGTTACATGGATCAAGGGCAATTAGTACCAGATTCGGTAACGATTGATATGTTGCGTTCAGAAGTGGTAAAACATGAGTCCCCACGAGGATTCATCTTTGATGGATTTCCGCGTACAAATGCGCAAGCGGAGGCCTTAGATGTGTTTTTAAATGAATTAGGAACAGGTATCAGCGTGATGTTGGCACTAGAAGTAGAAGAGAATGAGTTAAAAACGCGTTTGTTGAAACGTGCAGAAGTGAGTGGAAGAGCAGACGATGCAAATCCAGAGGTGATTGAAAAAAGAATCCATGTTTACAATCAAGAAACAGCTCCTGTAAAATCGTTTTATCACGCTCAAAATAAGTTTATATCCATCAATGGAATTGGAAGTATTGATGAAATTACTAACCGTTTGTTTCAAGAAATTGATTCAATTTAAAGCCTAACAATGGCATCTGACAATTTCGTTGATTACGTAAAAATCCACTGTACTTCCGGTAACGGAGGTGGAGGTTCTACACACTTTCGCCGTGAAAAATACATCCCTAAAGGTGGTCCTGATGGGGGAGATGGTGGACGTGGTGGACACATCTACTTGCGTGGAAATAAACAACTGTGGACGTTACTTCACTTGAAATTTCACAAACACGTGAAAGCTGGACACGGCGCTCACGGTGCTGGGAACTTGAAAACAGGTTCACAAGGTGAAGATAAATACATTGATGTTCCGTTGGGAACGTTAGCCAAAGATGGCGAAACAGGTGAGGTACTATTCGAAATCACACAGGATGGCGAAACGGTCATCATTCAGCCAGGTGGAAAAGGTGGAATGGGGAATAATAATTTCAAATCTCCAACCAACCAAACACCGCGTTATGCGCAGCCAGGAGAATCTGGACAAGAAGGATGGAAGATTTTGGAGATGAAACTCCTTGCGGATGTCGGACTAGTTGGATTTCCAAATGCTGGAAAAAGCACCTTGCTTTCAGTAGTAACTGAAGCAAAACCAGAAATTGGCGATTATGCGTTTACGACGCTGCGTCCAAATTTAGGAATCGTTTCCTACCGTGATCACCGTTCATTTGTTATGGCGGATATCCCGGGAATCATTGAAGGAGCGCACGAAGGAAAAGGACTTGGACTTCGCTTTTTGCGTCACATTGAACGAAATTCCTTGTTGTTGTTCATGATTCCAGCGGATAGTGACGACATTCGAAAAGAATACGGCATTCTCTTAAATGAGTTGAAACAATACAATCCTGAATTACTGCACAAAGAACGTTTGTTAGCGATCACGAAAAGTGATATGTTGGACGATGTAATGATTTCGCAAATGAAAAAGGACATTCCTGAGATTCCATATGTATTCATTTCATCTGTAGCTCAAAAAGGAATTGTTGAGTTGAAGGATTTGATTTGGAAGCACTTAACGAATGATCTCCCAGCTTAATTCTTGGGATGAACAATTCGTGTTGTGGGTTAACGCACAGCACAATGGATTCCTTGATCAACTGATGTGGGGACTTTCGTCGAAGTGGCTGATTTTACCGATACTGATTGGGCTGATTTTCATCTTGAGGAAGCAGCAACGAAACGGGAAGGAAATCGGAATGCTCCTACTTTTTGGTGCGTTAATGATTGTAGCCTGCGATGTGATTTCTACGCAATTATTCAAGGAAGTTTTTCACCGTTTTCGTCCTTCGCATAATTTAGCAATTGCGGAGCAACTTCATTACCATTTATTCAGTGATGGCTCGCCATATCTTGGTGGGAAATATGGATTTGTTTCTTCCCACGCTGCAAACTTTGCTGGATTCGCGGTGTTTTTCTGGCCTTTCTTTCACAAAACTTGGATGAAGGCTGTCATTGTTTCCATCGTATTTTTGGTTATCTACAGCCGCATGTATTTAGGCGTTCACTATTTCACGGATGTATTTGTCGGAGCGCTGCTCGGAATGGCTATTGCGTATGGAATGCGTCGCTTTGTGTTGAGTCGTTTTGTTAAAATCACAAAGGAATGAATTGGATTTTAGTCTTTATCGGCGGAGGAATCGGAAGCATCGCGCGTTTCGGCATGAGCAAAGCAATGCCATATCAAAATGGATTCCCGTGGGCAACCTTCTGGAGTAACTTACTCGCGTGTTTGGTGTTCGCATTAGTGCTGTATTTCAGTACGAAGTTGCCAAAAACAGAATGGATTCAACCCTTACTGCTCGCAGGATTCTGCGGTGGATTCAGTACCTTCAGTACCTTTTCCTACGAGAATTTTCAATTGCTTTCCAATGGACATTACAGCATCTTCGCCTTGAATGTGTTGGTTTCTTTGTTAGCTGGAATCGCTGTTTTTGCGGTGGTGGTTCGCTTAAACGCTTAGGAATCAATAGTTAAATAGTTGTGTTGCTTTGATTATTAGTTAAATAATTGCTATTTTCGTTTAACTAATTCAGATTACAAAGATAAATTACACATTCCTTATGTACATCTTTTAGTAATTTACATATTTATTATTTCTGTTTCACGCAAGGCAACTTTGATAATAAAAGTGTTAGGGATTAACAAAATGTAATCTTATCTTATAATTTAAGTTTTAATAAACCAAAAAACTATTCATTTAACTTGAAACGCTATGAGAATACTTTTCAATTTCTTTCTATTATTCAGTTTGTTCGTTAAGGCTCAAGCACAACCTTGCCCAAATGTTGCTATTGGGGTTTCTTTGGAATTTGTCAGTTGTGCAACTTGTTCTAATGGTAGCGCAACGATTACAGTTTTAGGTGGAAACGCACCCTACATGTACAACATCAATAATGGATTAATTCCCTGGGTAAGTAGTCCGACTTTCAATAATTTATCAATGGGTACTTATACGGTTGAAATTTATGACACCAATTCTTGTTACAATGTGGTTAGTTTTGCAATTATGGATTCAACTTCGAGTGAATGTCTAGGATTTTCAGGAGTCGTAAATACTACTGATTGTACGACTGCTGCAATATGTGATGGCAGTGCAGAAGTTTCTTTTTTCAGTGGAAATGGACAGGCTGATTTCGAATGGTGGTACAATCAAACTATTGTGAATACAGACACTGTAGCAACAGGTCTATGCCCCGGATTTTATGCGCTTCATGTATGGGACGGTCAAGGATGCCATAGTCAGACTGCAGTAGAAATTGATTATGTGAGTGGTGGCATCAACAATGTCGTTGTAGCTGGTAATCCAACTGCAGGCTTGAGTTCCCTTTCTACGGAATGGATCAATAGTTGCGCAATTGATTTGAGCAGCTTAGACACCGCATACTTAGTTTCAGCAAACTACGGAAACACTACTGCTACGCAAGATTCATTGTATACTGTGTGGTACCTTTCAGATACTTCGGGAGCATCTATGCAAATTGACTACATCTACTACTATCCGTCAAGTTTAGGGGCAATAAACCTAATTTTGGCTGTTTATTGTCCATTTAAATCTAATCCGGAGTTTTATAATATTGTAAGTACCTTTAATCCGAATCAAGCTAACGTTGAATCTATTGAATTCCTTCATTATTTTATTTACCCCAACCCAGCAAAAGATTTGATCACCATTGAAAATAGCTCCAATGATGATTTTAAAGCACTTGAGCTATTTGACTATACTGGAAAGTTGATTAAGCGATTTGAACCTAAGAACACAACTTTACAGCTAACGGATTTATCACCAGGTATCTATTTACTTAAAATTTCTACAGCGCAAGGCAGCTTTTGTGAAAGAATACGTTTAGAGTAAAAGTTCAAAAAAGTACCGATCAGCTTCACTTGTGCACAGATCTCGGTACAGGGATGTATGTGCTTGAAATAGCGAGTCGAATTGGAGCCTTCAGCCGACAAAAACTGATGATTTTTTAAATCCGTAAGGTCGACAAGCCACCATCGATTCCGATGATTTGTCCAGTTACCCAAGATGCTTTGTCGGAAAGTAAAAATGCAGCATAGTTTGCCATGTCTTCCACTGTTCCTACACGTTTCATTGGATGACGCAGTCCATTTGCTTCTTTCTTTTGATCGGAGTTCAATAGGTTTTGCGCCAAAGGTGTATCCGTCAGTGATGGTGCAATGCAATTCACGCGAATCGTCGGCGCTAATTCTGCTGCTAACGATTTGGTGAGTCCCTCAATTGCTGCTTTGGATACGGAAACCTGTGTGTGGAAATTCAATCCCTGACTCGCAGCAATCGAACTAAATAATAAGATGGATGGCGTTACACCAGTTTTTAGTCGGGTCAAATTTCCTTGAATGCATTTGATGGCCCCTAATACTTGTAAATCAAAGTCCTCTTGGAATTGTGTGCTGGAAATGCGTGCGAACGGCTTCAGTGAAATGGCTCCCGGACAATAAACGATTCCGTCTAAACGATCGGGCAGGAAGGAAAAGTCCAACGTTTCTGAGCGGACATCCAGCTGTTGGTAATGGATTCCAACTAGAAGATCCGCATGTGCTTTCGTGAAATATGTTCCAAATACTTGGTGTCCTTCGGCGTGTAATGTTTTTGCAAGTTCAAGTCCGATTCCAGACGACGCACCTACGATGAAATAGTTTTTCGTTTCCATGTTGTTGTAACAACGAAGCAAGGAAATGGTTCTTTTACCCGAATAATTTCATTTACAGAAAACGCGATTTATCCAAGTTCAACCATTCCAAGGTCGAATTTGAAAAGATGTTTTCTTTGTCCTGAAGGGATAAGTCACTTTCTTCAATGAATTTCCCGATTTCCAAATCACCTAAAGGGAACGGATAATCTGAACCCAGACACACGCGCATGGATCCTTGCATTTTCAAGATGTATTTCAAGGCGTCGATGTCGTGCGTGATGCAGTCCACCCAGAATTTCCCAACGTAATCACGTGGATTTACTTCGTTGTCAATCGCAACTAAGTCTGGACGACAATTGAATCCATGTTCGATTCTACCCAGTGTGGGAAGAAAAGACCCACCGGCATGAGAGAAACACACACGTAAGTTTGGTAAGCGTTCCAAAACACCACCAAAAATCATCGAACAAGCGGCACGAGAGGTTTCTGCAGGCATTCCCACTAACCAAGGAAGCCAGTATTTTTTCATGCTGTCAAATCCCATCATTTGCCACGGGTGAATCATTACCGCCATTCCCAAGCGTTCACAAGCTTCAAAAATCGGAAAGAAGCGTTCCTCACTTAAATTCTCGTCGTTGATATTTGATCCAATCTGAATACCAACGTGTCCAATTGCTTTTGCGCGTTCCAATTCTTTGATCGCTAATTCGGTATCTTGCATCGGTATCGTTGCGAGTCCAATGTAATTTTTCGGGTATTTCGCTACCAATTCGGCAATGTGGTCGTTCAAGTATTCAGATAACTCTAAACCGTGCTTCGGTTCCGCCCAATAGGAGAACAAGACCGGAATCGTACAAACGACTTGTGTTTGCGTTTGAAATTGCTCGTATTCGCCTAAGCGCAAGTCTTCGTCCCAGCAGTTTTCTTTGATGCGTCTAAAAAACTGTCCACCTTGCATCATATCTGCACTTCGGTCCTCATTGTGATTCAAGTAAATGAATTTCCCGTAGCCAAATTTCTCCGTCCAATTGGGCAAGTTTTTCGGAATGATGTGCGAGTGCATGTCGATTTTCAGCATAGGTCAAATTTTGGTAACGAAGATAAGTAAAATGTGATTAGGTCTAAAGTTGCCGTTTCGGTTTGATTCAAAATAAGAAATGAAAAAAAATGTGGTGCACTTACCACACGGGTAGCAAGTTTGTTCGTTTTATTATTGTAACTTAGTTAATAAGGTAAGTTTGTTTCAAACATATCGATAAATTATTTAAAAAAGCCCAAAACAATCCTTTAAATCTCAATGATTGAACGAATAATTTATTTTTTCTTATCAAGCATTTTGATATGTTCTTTTTCTTATTCTCAAGATTTATTATCTGTTGAATGGCAAAAGGTTGTATGCTCTGATGGCTACATAGATCATGTTTATTCAATATGCAATGACACGAATGGCAACACGTTCACACTAGGAAGTTTTGAAAATAAGGCAAATTGTTTGGGAGATAGTGTAGATGAAAGTTTAGGAAATTATTTTGTCACTAAACAGAATTCAAACGGCGATAAACTCTTTGTAAAAAATATTGGTGGAACGAATAGTTTTACTTTTGGTGACATTCAAGTCTGTGATAACGGTGATCTCGTTTTTGGTCTTTGCTTCAAATCCAACTTTTATTTAGATGGAGACTCAATTGCCTATTCAGATAACTGGAGTAGCATTATTGTTAAACTTGATCAGAATTTTGTGCTAAAGTGGTTCAAAACATTCCCTTGTCTAAGTGCAACCTATATAGATCAAATAGTATTAGACGAAGATGAAAATATTTATGCGACAATCCAATTTCTAGGTTCGTTGTCAATTGACAACCAAGATTATCAACAACCTCAGGGTTACGGATCTGTTATAGTTAAACTTAATCCAATAGGAATAATCGAATGGACGCACCATTACAACTCCTACTACAACCTTACGACTCAAGTATTAAAAGTAGCAGAGAGTTGTAATTTATGTCCAAGTAATATTTTCATTTCTGGTTATGTTTTATTAAGTGACTCGATTTTTGTAGACGGAGTTTTTAAGGCTCAAAATAATAGTAAGTATAATCAACATTTTTTTGTTTCAACCTTGAATGAGTTTGGAGATATTCTTCAAACAGAATTTCTTGAAGATGGAATTGGTAGTATTGCAGATCTCAATGTTTATCAAAACCGAATATTCATAGCAGGAACTTATTTTGATACGGTAAGTTGGAACGGGACATTTGTTACACCATTTGACTATTCAAGTTGTTATTTGGGAGAATTAAGTGAAGAACTTGATCTAATTGGTTTTGTTGATTTGCAAACGAACAAATCAGTTTATATGACAGGGTTCAATATTTCTAAAGAATTTGGATTCTTAATATCTGGTGTTTTTGATGGTTATTTAAAGCTAAAATCCATCTCAATTCCATTGGCCAATCAATATGATAGAGGTTCCTTTATTGCTAGTTTAAATGATCAATTATTACTCAACGACCTCAAATACATTAAAGGTGGTGAATTCAATTTAAGACATCTTTCGGTTTTTCAAAATTATATTTCTGGAACCGCCGTTTTTGAACATTCTTGTAATTTTCAAAACAGTATTTGTTTTTCTTGGAATGATGATATTTCATCGTTTCAAACAAAAGATTTAAAGCTACTTTCTGAATTTAATCCAATTGTCTTTCCAGAATACCATGAACCGATTCCATTTTCAGTTGAAGTCTATCCGAATCCATTTTTCACCTCCTTCAAATTTAAATTCAGTGAAAAAATTGATTCAAATTCAATAAAAATGACAGACGCGGCAGGACAACTTTGCAGGGATATTGTCATTACTGAAATGAATGACAATGAAATGATATTTGATGCGATTGGTCTTTCGCCGGGTCTTTACTTCGTGAATTTTCTTACAAGCAATAACTATAATGCAACTTATAAACTGATTAAGTTACACGATTGATTAGAAACACGGAATTGTTGATGCTATTTTTAGCATAGGTCAAAATTTGTTAGCGAAGATAAGGAAAATGTGATTAGGACTAAAGGTGCCGTTCCTGTTTGACTCAAAGAAGAAATGAAAAAAATTGTGGTGCACTCACTACACGGGCAGGAACTTTTTACGTTTAATAATTTGGAAACCAATCAATTTGAGTTAAATTTACCAAAAGGGCTGTACTTCATAGATGTAGTACTTAAATCAGGAAACCATGAAACACTTCAAGTCATCATCCTTTAGATTTACGCTGCTTTTTCTTTTTTGGCAGGTTTTCACTCCCTTGCATGCTCAGGAAAATTTGATACTTAATCCTTCAGTAGAGGAAATGCTAGCGGTGGACACCAATAGTTTTCAGAAGTTTTTATTTGATGTTTGTCCTAATTGGTGGGATCCGTATGGAAATGCGATTGGAAATACTGTGGATTTTTATTCTGAGATATACGGCACGATTCCAAATTGTTTAATTGGTTACCAAAATTCCTTGAATGGAAAAAATTATTTCGGTCTATATCTACATGATCGAGAAACCCTTTTTAATGACACATGTTATTTCTGTGAAATGGAATATGCAGGAGGTCTTTTATCTCAGAATCTAGTAAATGCTAAATCCTATCGTTTTGATTTTTATTTGAGTAAGGCTGAAAAAAGCACATTGAATTCCAATGCCCTTGATGTCCTCATGTTGTATGATACCATTGTTGATGTGAAAAATTATCAATCCTATGGCTATAAAATTTGGTCTGAACAAGAGCCGATGGCAGATACCACCAATTGGCAACACGTGAATGTCTGTTTTCAAGCTAATGGGGGTGAGAAAGCATTTGCACTAGGTAATTTTCATGAGTACGATTCCATTAAAATCACCTATAAAGCTTATTTTGATGGCAGTAATTTTTCAGCATTGGATTATCGACTATTCGATAATTTCTCTTTACAAGAAGTAGCGACTTGTACCACGATACCGCAAAGCACGATTGTACTGGAAGAATTGCACGTTCTTGGGAATCCATCAACAGGAAATCAGTTTACTTCCTTAGAAATGAAAATTGCTGAAGGTTCAACCGGTAATTTGAGTATTTATGATAGTGCTGGTAGACTATTGGTTCAAAAGACCCTGCAAGGTCCAAGTGCAACTTACACTTTTGAAGGATTTGCTTACGGCTTATATCAGTATCACTTTTCTACCAGTTTGGGGTATCAATCGAATGGGAAAGTGTTGGTGATTGGGGAATAAAACTCGAAGTTGATATCAGGGCTTATCTATACGTTCAACTCCATCACATAATCATCCATAAAAAAGCCATGTCCGATGTCAAATTTCTCTTCTTTTCTAACGATGAATCCAAGTTTGTCGTAAAAGAATTTTGCCTTGTTTGCTCGGTTGACTTGCAGAAATATGTGGGTGCAATTTTTAGCTTTTGCACGTTCAATGGCTTTGTCCATTAATTGTTTACCAGCGCCACTTCCTTGAATTTCCGGCAGGACATACACTTTGTTGACTTTTAATTCGTGTCCCGCTTGTTCTAGCGCGATAAAGCCGATGTCTGTGTTGTCTTTGGAAATCAGGTAGAATTCGTGTCCGTCTCGCCATTGCTGACTCAAGGTTTCTGTGGAGTACATCCAATTCAACATGAACTCCATTTGTTCAGTGCTGATGATGTCTGAGTAGGTATGAGGCCAAATGCGTCGTGCGAGGGTTTCTAGAATGTGTAATTCTGTTTGTTCAACAAAGCGAATTTCCATACTTACTGTTTGATGAAGCGCTCTTGCTGGACTTTGCCGTCAATGATCAAGCGAATGAAGTATGTTCCAGCAGGAAGGTCTGAAACGTACAATTTCCCTTCGTAAATGTTCTTTTCATATAGGTTTCCTTCCATGTCGATGATTTCAGCCTTTTTTGGAAGTTCCACAATCGTGAAATGCAATTCGTTCATTACTGGATTTGGATACACGTTCCAATCAATGTCGTGTTTGACATTTTCCATCCCCATCGTTTGTAAAGCCAATTTCACCGCTGCATACGCATTGATTTTTCCTGCTCCCCAAATCGGACTTCCTTCAGCAGGAATGGTTCCAGTTAAATTATCCTGTCTTGCTGTCAACATGATGATTTCTTTCACCTGTCTTGCGGACAAATACGGATTCGCTTCAAGGATTAACGCAGAAACTCCCGCTACCATCGGTGAGGCCATGGAAGTTCCAGACATTTTCGCAAAGTGATACGTTTTGTTGTTAAAACTAACATTGTCAACGGAGGAGAAAGTCGCATCCGTAAACGAAGACATGGCAGAAATCACCGCAACTCCAGGAGCTGCAATATCCGGTTTCATTTGTCCGTCGTAGCGTGGACCAACAGAAGAAAAGGAGGCAATTCCACCACCAATCGGATTCCCACTTCCACTTAAGTACTGGGATGCATATGCAGCAACACTGATGACATCTTCGGAACACGATGGTTCACTGATTCCATTAAGGTTATCACCTGCAATGGAACCTCCGTAGGAAAAGGAAAATGGCATTCCCCAATTCCCAACATCATTCGAAAGTTCAGTGACATTCCAATAATGAACGGTTCCGGTATCAGCTTTCGATTTTAATAGCACACGAAGTGCCGTATTGGTGTTTTTCACACGTAAACGCATTTGTGGTCTTCCGTTCAATGGATGTGCAGCATCCGCAGTGATGTTAAACCAAATGGTGTCATTTCCAGTTACTAAAAAGGAATCGATGTAATTGGTGACAGTTGCTGTATTGTAAAACGGACTTTCAACGAGCGTGTTTCCAGCGTTATTCGTGATGATTAACCCGTTTTCGAATGAGTTTCCAGCTTCACCCCAGGCATGAATGCTCTGTCCCCACATGTTCGCATTTGCAGTGTAAGAATAAAACTCGATCCTTGACTTAAACTGGTCTTGGTTAAAGGTTTTTTTAATGTGGAAATTGACGTTTCCATTGTTTCCTCCTGAATTTGCAAACACAACTCCTAGATCTGTATATGCCGTAATTGCTTGACTCAGAATGGAGGTTCCGTCTAACGTTCCGAAATGGTAAAGTCCCCAAGACATGTTGATCACCAATCGTTTTCCATCCGCTTGTGCTTTTTGGTACATCCATTCCCACGCGTCAAGCACTGCTGCTTCATCCACTAAAAAGGTAACAAATAAGAAGTTTGCGTCAAATGCTACACCTTTGTATGGCGTACCAGCGCCGCCACCACCTGCAATACAAGAAACGTGTGTTCCGTGCGTCGCATACGAATAGATATTGGCTGTGTCACTTCCCGCAGTCAACAAATCATTCCAGTTTGAATATTCAGTGCCATAGGCAAATCCTTGTGGATGTGGTCCACTCGTTTTATATTGGTCCCACGCAGCCACTATGCGCGATTGCTGCATCGACGTATCGTAAAAAACGGGAGATGTGTAATCAAATCCCCAGTCTGTAACGCCAATGTACACGTCTTTTCCAGAATATCCTTGTGGAAGTCCAATTCCTTGGTGCACACTATCTGCATGCATGTCTACGATGGCTTTGTCCAGTGAATTGTGGATTTTCGAAGCAATTTCCAAGTAGCTTAGTCCTTTCATCGTTGAAAGTTGACTCGTTTTCGTTAATGGAACTTTGATGCTCACTAAATTGGCAATTGGTTTACCAACGATGCATTGTTTTTTGATTAATTCCGAACGGTCAAATCCATCTGAAACCTTCCCTAAAAAGGATAAATAGTACGTGCCGTTTATGTTGTAAATTGGATAACGGGAAATGAGGTCCGGATGCACCTCACCTTTGTTAACCATCAATTGCTGTTGTATCTTTTGTAAATCTATTCGATTGCTGGCACTCATTTTCACTTGTCCATGCAACGAAAGACTATTGCATAGAAAAGAAAGGAGTACAAGGAAAAAGTAGTTTTTTAATCTCACCATTCTCAAATATAAGTATAATTGAGGCTGAGGAGACGTCTAGCTATAAATTCTACCGAGCTTTTTATTCACGTAAAAATGTGAATAAACTAAATGGTTTCGAATAGTTGTTCGTTTGTTTTACGAACCTTTGTGAGGTGTTGGTAGTTATCCTCTGTTGAACGAAATCCAATCGGACAAAGTAAAACGCTTTTTAGGTTTTTTTCTTCTAGGCCTAATAATTCGTCTAATTTTTTTGCGTTGAATCCTTCCATTGGTGTTGCATCCACACGAATGCTCGCACATGTATGAAGCAGTTGTCCCAACGCAATGTATGCTTGACGAACGTTCCATGGTTCTACGTCGCTATCTGGCATTTTCAAGATGTTATTCTTTAAAAACTCACTGAATCCAGCAGCTCTCTCGGGTGGGGTATTTCGGATCCCGGTCACTAAATTCACGTGGTTATCGAGGTATGACTCATCAATTGACTTGTGAGAGCAAATGATCAACAGGTGAGAGGCGTCGACAACTTGTCCTTGGTTATGTGCGATTTCTTTGATTTCCTCTCTTAATGCTGGACTAGAAACAAAAATAAATTTCAACGGTTGGATGCCATAAGCGGAGGGAGTCAGTCTCAAGGATTCCTTGATGATGTCCAGTTGCTCAGTTGAGAGTTTTTTGTTTGCGTCGTATTGCTTTACAGCATATCTCCAGTTTAAGTCTTCTACTATTTTTTTCATGTCTAAAATATCATTGGTACTTCTATAACTAGCATTTGTCCTTTTTGTTTATTCCGAAGCACAATTTCTTTTGTATCCCAGATGCCAATAGCGTCTCTTTCATTTAAAAGTTCTTGCTCGATTTCAAATTGACCGTCAATGTTCATGAAGTACGCGCCATTACCTTCTCCTTTGATGGAGTAAGTAAGTGAGGTATTTTCTTCCATGCTGACAAGGTGAATCCAAGCGTTTTGATGAATCCAAACACCTTCTTGATCCGCATTTGGGGAAACCAATTGCAGAAAGCGTTGTTCGGTATCCTTTAAGTCGTATGGTTTTTGCTCATAACGAGGCGTTACTCCTTGCTTATTTGGGAAAATCCATATTTGGAATAGGTTGATTTCTTCCTGTTGACTGGCATTCATTTCACTGTGGAAAATTCCTGTTCCGGCGGACATCACTTGTACTTCTCCAGCTTTTACTACTTCGCTGAATCCCATGCTGTCTTGGTGACGCAAAGATCCACGTAGAGGAATGGTGATGATTTCCATGTTGTCGTGTGGGTGTTTTCCAAATCCCATCGATGGCGCAACGATGTCATCATTTAATACACGTAATGCACCAAAGTTGATTCTTTCAGGATTGTACCACTGTGCGAAACTAAAAGAGTGTTTAGCGTTCAACCACCCGTGGTTCGCATGGCCGCGACTTTGTGAAGAATGGAATACTTTTTTCATGCTTGATCAATTGTTTGGACAAAAGTACGGACTATCCCGAGACGGATTCATCTTTCGTCGGTTTTCACGTAATTCAATAACCTGTGTTAATTCTTTTTTGTTGAAATGGAGCTTTGAGTCATAAATTTGTAGATATTCGTTTTATGGTATTAAGTAGATTTTGGCTAATTATCTTTATTAGCTCCGTGTTATTCGTTTTTGCTGGACTTTTCTTGTCCAATTCGTATTCAATAGAATTTGTTTTAAACGGAAAAAAAGACAATCCCATCTTAACTGGGGAAAGGTATTTCAATTCTTATTCGAAAGGATTTCAGGAGAAATTGAAGGCTGCTCCGGAAGGAACGTTGGTGTTGAATATCAATCCGGATGACGTGGATACAACCTACGTCGTGAAGAATCAAACCGTTCTCATTTACCAGGGAACGCAAAAGGCTGATGGATTACTCGAAACATGCAAAGCGAGTTTGTTTGATTTAATTCTGCCTTTGATGGCGTATTTGGCTTTTTTCTGTGGAATCATGCAATTGCTCATTGATTCGGGTGCCACCGAAAGATTGGCACGAAGATTAAGTCCGTTTTTTGTAAAAGTTTTTCCTTCAGTCCCTAAAAATCATGAGTCGATCTCTTATATGACCTTGAATTTTTCCGCAAATTTCTTAGGACTTGATTCCGCGGCGACACCGTTCGGATTAAAAGCCATGCAGAGTTTGCAAGAAATCAATCCAGATAAAGAACGCGCGTCAGATGCACAAATCATGTTTTTATGTTTACATGCCGCCGGACTGACCTTGATTCCAACCTCCATCATTGGTTACCGTGCCGCAGCAAATGCAGCGAATCCAGCGGATGTGATGTTGCCGTGTATTGTGACTTCTTTAATTGGGACATTAGCCGCATTTTTTATTGTTGGAATCAGACAGCGTATTCAGTTTAAAAGTGCGACATTGTTGATCGCATTGACCTCTATTATTGCTGCAATCATTGGACTTTTAATGTATGTCAATAGTTTGGATTTGATTGGAAAGAATTTCTTTTCAAGTAATTTTTCAAGCGTTCTTTTACTCGGTATTATCGTAGCAACTTTAATTTTTGCCTTTATTCACGAAAAGAAATTCAAGGAAAAAGAAACGACCGTTTTTGATTCATTTGTGGTAGGAGCGAAGAGTGGTGTGAGCACAGGAGTAGCAATATTTCCTTATGTTCTAGGGATGTTAGCAGCCATTTCACTATTTAGAAATAGCGGCTTGTTTGAAATCATCAGTAATTGGATTGCGACTGGATTTCATTTTATTGGCGTTTCCAAAGAAATCACAGATTCTTTGCCAGTTGCTTTGTTGCGACCTTTTAGTTCCAGTGGTTCTCGTGGATTCATGTTGGATGCGATGAATAATTTTGGTCCCGATTCTTTAGCTGGTAGACTTAGTAGCATCTTCCAATGCAGTGCGGAAACGACGTTTTATGTCATTGCTGTATATTTTGGCTCGATTAACGTTCGAAATACACGATATGCTTTAGGTACGATGTTATTGGTTGATTTAATCTGTGTCATCACTGCTATTTTTGTAGCACTTTGGTTTTTCTAAGATAAGCGTATGTTAAGAAAATTATTTGGTTCAGGGAAGAAATCCCAGGAGAATCCTACGGCGCCTATTGCGGCTGCTCCTTTACACGATGTAAATTATCCATCGTTGGTATTCATTGCGTGGGCAAAAGCGGTAGAAGGAAACGAGGATCTTCAGCTTTGGTTGAAGGAGAATGGTTATCCAGAATTGTACATGGCCACCTTTGCCATTCTCTTGAAAGACGAAGCCCGAAACTGGTTAATTGAAAATGGATACGCACACTTGATGGCGATGATTAACGGAGCAGAAGGAAACTTGAAAGCGCAAGAATGGTTATTGAAAAATAACTTTGAAACCTTGTATCACATGTCATTGGCTATAGATCACGAAGATAATAGTTGGTTCTGGCTGGCAAAATACACCTCACAAGAAGTGCGAATTCTGACCAAAAGTATTCAACGCGTGAAGGATGAAATTGAGGAAAACCACAATGACATGCACTCCATCGGTAAAGACGTTTAAGGAAACTTACAACAACATCGCTGCAGGATTCTCCATGTACGTTTTAAACGTTTGAAGGAATCCAGCTCCTGTTGCACCATCTACGACACGGTGATCGCAAGAAAGGGTAACTTTCATGACATTTCCAGGAACAACTTGTCCGTTTTTAACAACTGGAACTTCTTTGATTCCTCCGATTGCCAAAATACAGCTGTCCGGTGGATTCACAATTGCAGTGAATGATTCTATTCCGAACATCCCAAGGTTTGAAATCGTGAAGGTATTTCCTTCCCAATCACTTGGTTGAAGTTTTTTATCTTTTGCTTTTTGGGCGAATTCACGCACTTCAGCAGAAATTTGAACCAACCCTTTGGTGTCTGCGTGACGAATCACGGGAACCAACAATCCATCTTCTACAGCCACAGCCACACCAATGTGTACGTGTTGGTTGCGACGGATAAAGTCGCCCATCCAAGAGCTATTCACACCCGGATTTTGTTTCAAGGCCATAGCTACGGCTTTCACAACAAGATCATTGAATGAAACTTTCACTCCATCCAAGCTATTTAACGCTTTACGAGAAGCAATCGCTTGATCCATGTTGATGTCCATTGTCAAGTAGAAGTGGGGAGCAGTAAATTTACTTTCCGCCAAACGACGAGCAATGGTTTTACGCATTTGACTAACAGGCTCATCTGTGAAAGATTCAACCCCACTGGGTGCTGCAGAGAATGTTCTTTCTGCTGGCGTGTATGGTGTGTAATGATCGACATCGCGTTTTACGATGCGTCCACTTTCGCCTGTACCAGCAACGGAATGAATGTCAATCCCTTTTTCGCTTGCTAATTTTTTCGCTAAAGGCGAGGCAAATACACGACCGTTGGTATTGTTCGCGATTGGCGTACTTGTAGCAACTGGAGCAGGTGCAGCCGCAACAGGTGCCGGACTCGGTGCAGCCGCAGCAGGTGCTTCTGCAGCAGCGCCTGGAGCATTTGCTCCTGCACTAGCCAAGGCAGCTGAAATATCTTCTCCTGCTTGACCGATAATCGCTAATACGCTATTTACTGGTGCTGCTTTTCCTGTTTCTACGCCGATGTGTAATAAAACACCGTCGTAAAATGATTCGAATTCCATGGTTGCTTTATCCGTTTCAATTTCCGCTAGTACTTCACCAGCTTTTACGGTATCACCCACATTTTTATTCCAAGTTGCAACGACACCTTCGGTCATTGTATCACTCAATTTCGGCATGTAAACGATTTCAGCCATGGATTCTAATATTTTAAGTTTTTAATATTCTTTGATGTAAGGATAATCAGTTTGCGTGTATACGTCCTCGTACAACTCATGCGCTTCTGGGTAAGGAGAATTTTCAGCAAATTCTACTGATTCTTCTACTTCTTTCTTCACCCAAGCAGAAATTTCTTCAATTTCTTTCTCGTTTAACCATTTGTTTTCCTGAATAGTATGTAAACAATGTTCGATTGGATCTTGTTCCATCCATTCAGCAACTTCGTCTTTTGTACGGTATTTTTGAGGATCGGACATTGAGTGTCCTTTGTATCGGTATGTACGGATATCCAATAAAGTTGGTCCATCTCCACGACGTGCACGGTTACATGCTTCTTCAATCGCTTCGTGAACGCTTTCTGGACGCATTCCATTTACCACTTTCGATGGCATTTCGTATGAAAGACCAATTTTCGAAAGATCGGTTACGTTTGTGGTACGCTCTACGGATGTTCCCATTGCGTAGTTGTTGTTTTCAATGATGAAAATAACTGGAAGTTTCCAGTTCATCGCCATATTGAACGTTTCGTGCAATGCACCTTGACGAACGGCTCCATCACCCATAGATACAAATGCTACGTTATCCGTACCGTTGTATTGTTCAGCGAAAGCAACACCAGCGCCCATTGCAATTTGTGCTCCAACGATTCCGTGTCCACCCATGAAGTTTTTCTCTTTATCAAAGAAGTGCATGGATCCACCTTTTCCTTTTGAACATCCCGTCGTACGACCATAAAGTTCAGCCATCAATACACGTGGGTCTGTTCCAAGTGCAATTGGATGAGCGTGGTCACGGTAAGCTGTCATGTGTTTATCGCCTGGACGACATGCGCTTGCTGTTCCTGCAACAATGGCTTCTTGTCCAATGTAAAGGTGACAGAATCCACCAAATTTTTGTTGAATGTACAATTGACCTGTTTTCTCCTCGAAACGACGAATTAATAACATGTCTTTGTACCATTTGATGTACGTTTCCTTGGAAAACTTAGGTTTTCCTGCAGATTTAGAAGCAGTGCTTGCTTTTTTTGTGCTTGTTGTAGCTTTTGCTGGCATAATACGTCCGTTATTTTCGGTCACAAATATAAGAATGAATTTGAATAAAATTACAAATTGTCATCTTTACACTAAGTGATTTTTTGTTTCAATGAATAATTTCTTTTTTTCGCAATGTTGTTCCGTGGAAGGAGCTTTTAAATATCTTTAGTTTGAGCTGATTTACTTGAACGATAAATCAAGTAAATTCCTGTCAAAACAAAAGGAATGCTTAACAATTGACCGGTGTTTAGTGACCATTCAAAGTCTCTGGCTGTTTGACCAATTTTCACGAATTCAATAAAGAATCGGGAACCAAAGATCAAGATTAAAAATGTACCGAAGATGAATCCTTGTTGCTTCCATTTTTCCTTTTTCCAATAAAGGAATAACAGAATTCCAAAGGCGATGAAGTAACAAATGGCTTCATACAATTGCGCCGGATGTCTTGGTGTTGGATCGTACATGTGCAATTGATCGTTCCAATAGTTTTGAAATTTGAATGCCCACGGAACATTAGTTGGATCTCCGACCATTTCGTGGTTGACTAAATTTCCAAGACGAATAAATGTTGCGCCGATTGCAACAGGTGCTGAAATTCGATCGAGCATCCACAAGTAAGGACGTTTTATTATTTTCTGGGAGTAATACCACAGGGATAGAAGTATGACAATTGCTGCACCATGGCTCGCTAATCCACCTTCCCAAATTTTGAAAATATCTGCGGGATGGGATAAATATCCACGATCGACAACGACACCGTTTTGAATGTTATCAAACAAAGGTCCATAGAAAAAGACGTGTCCTAGTCGTGCACCAATAACGGTAGCTGGAATCATGAACCATACCAGTTTATCCAATAGTTCATCGCTGATTTGTTCTTGTTTGAACATACGTTTCACCACGAAATAACCGAGAATAAGTCCCGTTACAAATAATAGTCCATAGAGGTTGGGCGTTCGCCAGCCATCAATAATTTCCGAATCAACGGTCCAGTTTATAGCTAAAATCACTTGTTTTCTCTGATTGAAAGTTCAATCAAAGATAAGGGTTTTTCAGGATTGTGTTTAAAGGGAAGTTTATTTGATCGTCCTTTTTTGAAAATTCGATTGCTGTTCTCAATTCCCTTGCGAAGTTCTTTTTGGATATCTTCAGGTAAGTGGATCGTTTCCAGGCATTCAGACGAACAGCAGTTCTCCATTTTCGCCTTGCAGGAATCACATTGAATGAAGAGCAAATGACAAGCGTCGTTCACACAATTGGTGTGTGTATCCGCTGGTTCTCCACATTGGTGACACACAGCGATGATGTCATCGGAGATTCGTTCTCCACGGCGTTCGTCAAAAACAAAGTTCTTTCCAATGAATTTGTTTTCAAGACCTTGTTCTTTTGCGTCGTTTGCATATTTGATGATTCCACCTTCTAGTTGGTGTACATTTTGGAATCCACGGTGCTTGAACCATGCGGAAGCTTTCTCGCAACGTACGCCACCAGTACAATACATAACAATGTTTTTGTCCTCGTTTCCTTTCAAATAGGTTTCTTCGATGTATGGAAGTGATTCTCTAAAGGTATCTACATCTGGAAGTATCGCTCCTTTGAAGTGTCCAACTTCGGATTCGTAGTGGTTGCGGAAATCAATGAGAATGGTATCTGGTTTTTCCGTTAACTCATTGAATTCTTGCGCATTCAAGTGTTTTCCTTTATTGGTCACATCGAAAGTGGTGTCTTCAAGTCCGTCGGCAAGGATTTTGTCACGCACTTTGATTTTTAACTTCAAAAAGGGAAATTCGGCTTCGGAATCATCTACAGCGAAGTTCAAGCGAACACCATCCAAAAATTCGATGCCGTATAATTCTTCGCGAAACTGACCTAAGTTTTCAGTTGGGACGGCAATTTGAGCATTTATCCCTTCATGTGCGACGTATGTTCGTCCAACCACATCTAATTTCGACCACATCAAGAATAAGTGATCTCTGAATAAGTGAGGATTCTCAATTTTCGCATATTGATAAAATGAAATGGTGATAAATTTGTGTCCAACTTCACGCAAATGCTTTTCTAAATCCTCCTTATTTAATGTATTCCACAGTTGCATACTATGTTGAATTAAATAATTAATACGGCAAAGATAACAAAACGTGATGGCTGAAAAAAATGACAAAAGTCATGAAAAATAAAATCGCCTGATTTTTACACCAATTTGCGATTTTTCTCTTGCATAACGAACTTAAGATGAGGGCCAATTTTGTGTTAAAGTGTACGTAATGGAAATTCAAAAAGTCATTCAGCGAGGATCACGGCATTAATGAAGTTCTTTGTCTAAATGAATTTTAAAAATGAATCCCCTCCATGTGTGTACTTTTCCTTCGAATCTTAGCTGATCTGCGTTTAATTGAAAGGTATAGAAATTCGTGATGTTATTGACATCCATTTGAAAGGTTAAAATGGAACCATCGAATTTCACTTTGGAAAATTGTGGAGCCCAACCGTCTTCTTTATTTTGGATAAAAACAAACAGCGAATCGTTCTTTTGTTCAAAACGAAGGGTATCTATTTCTTCGATATCGCTTTCCACCCAATGCACGGACCAAAGTCCAGATATGCTTGGTAAGGGTTGTTTAATGGAAGAGGACAAAACGACCATCAATGCCACCAAGCAACTGAAGCGAAGAAGGGAACTCATACCTTACACAGCCACATTGTGTTCACGTAAGGCATCGTTCAATGACGTTTTTAAGTCTGTAGATGCTTTGCGTTGTCCAATGATTAACGCACATGGAACTTGGTAAGATCCTGCAGGAAATTCTTTGGTGTAGGTTCCTGGGATCACCACGCTTCGTTCTGGTACATATCCGCGGTGTTCGATTGGTTCTGGACCAGTGACGTCAATAATTTTCGTGGATTTTGTCAGGACAACATTCGCTCCAAGAACAGCTTGTTTTCCAACACGCACTCCTTCAACTACAATGCAACGCGAGCCAATAAATGCATCATCTTCGATGATCACGGGAGCTGCTTGCAATGGTTCCAATACGCCACCGATTCCAACACCACCGCTTAAGTGAACATTTTTCCCAACTTGCGCACAACTTCCAACCGTTGCCCATGTGTCTACCATTGTTCCAGAATCTACATATGCACCGATGTTGATATAAGAAGGCATCATGATCACACCTGGAGCTACAAAAGCACCATAACGTGCAATCGCATGTGGAACCACGCGTACGCCTAATTCTTTGTAATTGCGTTTTAACGCCATTTTATCGTGAAATTCGAATGGACCAACCTCAATGGTTTCCATTTGACGAATCGGGAAATACATGACAACCGCTTTCTTCACCCATTCGTTGACAATCCACTCTCCATTTTCACCTGGTTCAGCGACACGTAATAAACCTTTGTCTAAGTCTTCAATCACCGTTTCAATGGCTTGAATCGTTGCTTTTTCCTTCAATAATTCACGGTTATCCCATGCTGCTTCAATTTCTTGTCTCATGTTGTAAGTTTGTTGTTTTTGGAACGAAAAGTAGGATGATTAATCCGATTGCGAAGAATATGACCAAGGATAAAATTGAGGTTCGGATGTCTAACATACCTTCTATTACCCCGAAGGTTAAAGTTCCTACTGCTAAACCGATTTTTTCGGCTAAATCATAAAAGCTGAAATAAGAGGTCAAGTCTTTTGTTTCTGGAAGTAATTTAGAATATGTAGATCTCGACAAAGATTGAATCCCTCCCATCACAAGTCCAACGATTGCGGCAGCGATGTAAAATTGCCACGGTTCATAGACCAAGTAATAAACGCCAAGGCACAATCCGATCCAAATCACAATGGCGATGCCAATCGATTTCAAGTTTCCAATCAATCCAGAAATTTTGGACAAAAGATAAGCGCCGAGAATTCCAATGAATTGAATGATTAAAATAGAAATAATGAGGTCCTGTTGTTTAATTCCACGCACTTCTTTGTTGGCAAATGCAACCGCCATCACCATGATTGTTTGAACGGCCATGTTGAACATGAAGAAGGAAAATAAATAGCGTTTCAATGGAATGTTTAACTTGATTTCCTTCCAAACTTTATACACTTCGCGGTAACCTTTTAGAATGATATTTCCTTCAACTTTACTTGTAGCGGTAGATTTTGGTAGACGAATAAAAGAATAGGTGGCAAAACTAATCCACCAAATACTCACCAATGGAAAAGCAAAACGAATCGGAATTGCTTTGGTGAAAACAGTTAGGATTAAAACGATGATGAGTAAGATGGAACTTCCAAGATAGCCCATCGAGAATCCTCGCGCACTGATTTTATCGTGGTCTTTCGGTTCTGCGATTTCGGGCAAATAGGAATTGTAATAGACTAAACTCGCCCAGAATCCAACGGAACCGAAGAAAAGCGCGAGTATACTCCAATCGATGTAAAAGGGTGCTCCTTCTGCCGCGCCTCGGTCTGCATGGAAAAAATATAAAAGTCCACTGGAGATTGCTCCCAAGTAACAAAAGAACTGCATGAAGAGTTTTCGTTTTCCTCCAGCGTCAGCAATTCCTGATAAAACAGGCGAAAGTAGCGCGACTACGATATACGATAAACAAATGAGGTAGGCATAAAACTCCGTGTTTTTGAATTCCATTCCCAAGACAGAAATGGTGTCAAAAATCGTGGCTTTTGTAATTGGATCCTTAACACTTGTCTGTGTCTCATACAAAATTGGAAAAATAGCCGAACTGATTATCAGTGGGTAAACGGAATTTGCCCAGTCATACATCACCCAACCGCGGATGATTTTTTTATCTCCTTTTTCAATCATATACGAATGTAGAAAATTATTCTAATCCAGCGATGTAATTGCTCAAATAGCTAAATCCTTCTGTTAATTCACCTGTTGTCGTTGTTTGGGAACCTCTTGCAATGACATCATCGGGATCCTTTCCAAATAGACAAGGAAGTACATGTTTCAATAGTTCGTTTCCGAAATCTTCAGATGCATCTTTGGGTAATTCACATGGTAAGTTGTCAATCGCCATAACTGCAATCGCACCTTCTTGCATGAAGTCCACTTCCATTTGAGTATTTGGATCATAACCATAAATTCCATTGCCAATTTTACTTGGGCGAATCGTACAAGCGATAGGTCCAGCGATGTCACAGGAAATGTCACCAACAACTTTGATGCGATTTTCAGGGTGAAGTAAATCTTCATTGGTTAAAATGAAGGGGGATTTTGCACTCCAAAAATGACATGGAATGTACATGTCAGATTTTTTTGAATAGCGTCCAAACGTGGAACAGTACTTTTCTGGTGTCGCATAGAAATCCTTTTTCACAAACGATGAACCATCTTGAGGAGCGAAATAATCTTCCGCTTCTAAATGTGTATAAACAGGACCTTCAAATGAATTTTTCAAGTATTCTTCTGGACTCACTTCGGTGATTGGTAGCAAATCAATGATTTCTCTTGCACCGTGTCCAACGCGACCAAAGCCAGTTAGAACTACTCGAAAATCAGCAGGTAAGTCTACTTTCTTTAATTCTTGTTCCACTTCCTTTCGGTCTTCACATTCATGGGCAGGTTTCATCGCGTAACGTCCCGATTTCAATCCATACGTTAAAAACGCATTGTAGCAACCGACAATTCCAGCGTAGCGACCAAATCCAATGATGCGTTTATTGTATTTGTCTTTCAATACTTCGTAATCGACCAAACGGATGTTTTTATCCAAAATCGCATTGAGAAGAGAACGGTTGTAGGGCTGTTTTTTGAAGGTGTGTGAAAAGAAGAAAAAGGTCTTATTTGGAATTAAATCCGCAATTTGAACTTCTTTTACGCCGAAAATATAGTCGCAATCGTTCAGTTGATCGACAAGTTCTATTCCTTGGTCAGCATACGCCGCATCTGGATAGGTTCGAATTGGACTCTTTTGAACCACAACTTTTACTTCGGGATAAAGCACTTCAATGGCTTTACATTGTTTTGGTGTTAAGGGAACACGAAAATCTGGTGGTACTTTTCCTTCACGGATGACACCTAATTTGATGGGTTTCATAAATTAAATTCCTTGTGGTAGTAAGTATTGGTCGATGAATTCACGGACACACGCATCTCCACCTTTTCGAGATAGGATGATGTGGCATTCCGATTTCACGGCATTCACCGCAGATGATGGACAAACAGCGAGTCCAACGGCTTTCATCACGGCTAAATCATTCACGTCATCGCCAATGATTCCCACTTCATGTAAGCCAATACCGAGTTCACTACACCAAGCGTTTAGAATGTCTAATTTCGGTTCGCGTCCAACGTAAACTCGTTCAATTCCGAGAACTGCGGCACGATCTTGTACCATATGTTCCGTGAATCCGGAGGAAATGATTCCCAGTTGAACGGGACCATTTTTCACCACATGCATGATGGCCAAGCCATCTTGTGTGTGGTAACGTTTTAATTGATCTCCTTTTTCACTCATGAACATTCCGCCGTCTGTTAAAACACCGTCTACATCCAAAATGAGTAATTTAAGTTGGTCAAGTTGCTTTTTGAAATGCTTGTTGCGAAATAGTGGTTTGAAAAGCAGTGCCGTCAAATCGACTTCGTATTCTTCACAAACGGCTTCTAAATCGTAGACGGAGAGTTCATTCACATGTTCCACATCCAAATCGGACAAGAAGTCATCAAACTCGATTCCGTTTTTTTGACAAAGTCCTTTTATATTTTGTTCCAATAACATCTTAAATCATTTTGTAACCAACACTTGCTGCAACAGCTTGAAGGTCTTTTTGTAATTGCTTGAATTCTTCGTAATTCAATTGCTGTGAAGCATCTGATTTCGCCACTTTCGGATTTGGATGTGCTTCGATTAAAAGTCCATCAATTCCCATGGCCACACAGGCACGAGCTAGTGGATTAACACCGTAAGCGTATCCCATCGCATGTGAAGGATCCAAGATAACCGGAAGATTTGTGTGTTCTTGTAGCCAAGCAACACCGCAAAGATCCAAGGTGAAACGTGTTCCAGTTTCGAAGGTGCGAATACCACGTTCGCAAAGAATCACGTTTTCGTTACCTCCAGCTAAAACAAATTCAGCGGCTTGAACGAATTCTTGCAAGGTTGTTCCAAATCCACGTTTGATTAAAACCGGTTTTTTGATTTTGGCACATGCACGTAAAATTCCTTGATCGTACATTGCTTTCGCTCCAACTTGGATGATATCAGTGTGTTCGATGATTTCATCAATGTGTGTCGCATCTCTCGCTTCCGTGATGACATTTAAACCGTATTCGGTTCTCATTTTTGCCAATAGTTGCAATCCTTCCAATCCCAATCCTTGGAAAGAGTAGGGACTTGTTCTTGGTTTGTAGCATCCGCCACGAAGCGTGCTTAATCCCATTCCAACAAGTAATTCCGCAGACGAACGAATTTGATCCTCGGATTCAACAGAGCAAGGTCCACCGATTAAAATGGTGTTTTTTGTGTTTCCACCGATGCTCACATTTCCGAATTTCACTTCTCTTTTATCGGAGCGAAATCGTTTCGAAGCCAATTGAATGTCATTGGCGAATACCCAATGTTCATCGCAAAGGTTTTCTAGGTCTGCAGGAACTTCCTTCAATCCAGATCCGGTAATGAGTAAGTTCTTTCCTTCGTAGGTAATGTGAAAAGCTTTGTGTTTCTCAGCTAATGTGGCACATTCAGTTGCGCCAACGGTTGATTTTAATTGAATGATCATAGTTCTCCCTTGATGAGGTTGACAAAATTAATAATTCCCACTGCTTGCTTTTTTTCATTCACGACTGGAAGATACATCACAGGGAAGTTCGATTTTTTTAAGAGTTGTAACAAGTCAACCACCGTCGCTTTCTCTTCGATGCACAAAGGCTGACGGTTGATGAATTCACTTGCTTCAATATGAGTAGGTTGTTCTAGGTTTTTCAAAAATGTTTTACGGATATCCGCACTGGAAACGATCCCCGTTAAGGCATTTTCTTCACCGATGGCTAACGCGAATCCCATTTGTCCGAATTCAACAGCTTCGAGGATGCTGCGCGTCGTACAGATAGAGGCGTCAAACGTTGGTGCTTCTTCCAAAGGAATCATGAAATCACCCATAATAAAACTGGATTCGATTTCACGTTTAGTTAAGTTCATTAAAGCATGACCAATACTTGGCCCGTTGAATAAATAGGAGCCAGAAACAGCAGAGCTAACGCCCATATTTCGGAGAATGAAAGATACTTCTCCATTTACACCGCCATCCACGTGAATGGACTTACTCGGATATTTCGCGCGAAACTGTCTGATTTTTGCAAAATTCTGACGGTCAAATTTCCCGCCGCTTTGTCCCGGAATGGTTGCCATGATTAAAATAAAATCAAAATCCGCATAGGGGTCAAAAGCCGAGATAGGAGTAGGGGTAATGATGGCCAAACCCTTTTTACCTGAAACACTTGCAGGGATTTCCAAGGGCTCCTGTAAATTTTCCACCTGAAAAGTCACGTATTCTACTGGGTGTTTTTCCAGTAAAGCGTAATATTTGGATGGATTTTCCGTGATAATGTGGAGGTCAATCGGTAGGTTGCACCACGAACGGATGTGTTCGATATCTGAAAAAACACTTAAATCATCGTTGCAATCAACATGAAGTAAGTCGACCTGATGCGCAACTAAATCGAGAATCACTTCTTTTAATGAGCGACTTTTATCGCTGTAAATAGATGCGGAAATCTTCATGTAACAAAGATACTGAAATATTCGGTAAATGTCCGGAGTTGGAATGTTAATGGATTAAGTCCGACAATCGGGCCAAAACCATTGTGCCTCGCGTCATTTTGTATCTCTTAACATTCGTTTCCTTCAAAACTCAATGCCAAACAAACAGGATATTTGTTTTTTCCTATACAAACTTTCAAACAGACTTTTTTGAATTGAATAACAAACGGTTGTAGTTATTTTATCGAAAAATAAGTGGAAATAAAGCGAAATTGATGCCGTGATGTCAATGGACAATCGAACCTACCATCAGAAAATCCTTCTTTATCTCCCACTTTTTGTCCGATTGTCGGACTTGATCCAAAAAGTTCGCAAAAAGATCATGACTTCGAATTCGATTCCCTTTGCGATCTTACTCCGTATGGATATTCCTCACTTCAAGCAAAGGGTTTTCTTCGGATTTTGTCACACGATGCTTGGCGCATGAGCTTACAGCTATGCTGAGCATGTGCGCGTGACAATGCTCCTTGAAAAACGTCGAATTCTAGGTCGGTCAAGATTCTATTTCGGATTTCTTTCGTTGGAGTGATAACAACATTCATCTTCAAGATTGCTTCTCCGCGCATGAAAAGATTTAACGCAAGCCCTCACGACGAAGTTGCGTCAAAATTTCTGGCTGTTTGAGCCGAGGTACGAGAGCGAGTTTCAGAAATTTTAGCAAGGAGGAAGATGAGGGTAGTTAGATCTTTTAAGCGCTAGACTTTTTTGTTACTTTTTGGGGCAATGCCAAAAAGTAAGAGCAAAAAAAACAATCTCCTTTATTTAAACTTTATGTCCGATTGTCGGACTTAACCCATTTAGGCTAGGTAGGAAATTAAAGAAAAAAAAGAGGGGTAAGCTACTCTTATCGCACCGCTCAACCTCATACCTTTGCTACATTCCTGTCCTGGAGGATTAAGAGGGAGCTGGTCGTAAAAGACTTACCCCGTGCAAATGTAGGGATTTCTTTTTATTCGAACGAAAAAATCAATGAATTACTATGCTTCGATGGCACGATTCATTAAAGAAACCATTGCTAATGTTACAATAAACAATTGAGTAGCAGTTTCTTCATCCAAACTTGAGCCATCTTCATCTTCGGTAGATACTTCCATTGCCATGAATTGCGCTAGAAAGGGTTGGTCACAGAATGATTCGATGATTTCTTCGTCTTCTTCATCGAAGTATTGCTCCAACATATCAAAGTATGGTTCTTCGATTTCGTCAATGTCAGCTTCTGTTACCTGGCGAAGTTTAATTCCTTCTTGTGTAAAACATTCTGAAATAACACAGAAATAATAAATTAATAATCCTTCTAAATCTTCGTTCTCGTATTCTGAAGGAGCTGTCATGACGTAATCCAACAATTCTTGTTGTGCCAATGCATATTTTTCGGATACGTTTTCTAGTTGGTCGTCCGTTAAATTGTCAACAATTTCAATGGCTTTTTCAATGGATGCTAGACTTACTTGTTTCATGACTTTCTTTTTTTTTGACAAAAATAAGAAGAAAAAATGGCGAAACTAAATTATGTAACTTGTGCTACAGATGAATTCTATAAGAGCAACTACCTTTGTCAAAAAAAACAGCAAATGACTTTTCTTAAAACGCGCACATTCTGGACCATCCTCGGTTACGCATTAGGAGCAATTGGTGGATACATTTACTTTTTGAATGTGAAATGTGAGACAGGTTGTTACATGAAAACGAGTCCGGTTTACAACGTGATTTTTGGTTTTTTCATCGGAGGTTTTCTTTTTCAATTTATTCACGAATTTTTTATCGCTAAACAAAAATAACTATGTCAAATTTTCCTACAATTATCGATGTGCGCACGCACGCAGAGTACAGTGGAGGCCATGTTGCCGGATCCATTAACATTCCCTTGCAAGAAATTGCGGATAGGGTAGAAGAAGTAAAAGGAATGCCTCAACCGATTTTATTTTGTTGCGCATCTGGAATGCGTTCTGGACAAGCAACCCAGTATTTTACATCGCTTGGCGTTGACTGTGAAAACGGTGGCGGATGGATGGAAGTAAACGGTCGCATCTAATTACTCACGCACTAAAACGAAAAACACATGTCCTTATTAGGTAAATTATTTGGAATGAAGTCCGTAAACTATCAACAACTCGTTAAAGAAGGTGCGGTTATCGTTGATGTTCGTTCTCCAGGAGAATTTCAAGGTGGACACATCAAAGGATCCATCAATGTTCCTTTGCAAAGTATCCAAAGTTCATTGGGTAAAATACCGAAGAATAAAACGGTTATTACCTGTTGTGCATCCGGAATGCGCAGTGCAAGTGCTAAAAGCATTTTGAAATCTGCTGGTTATGCAGATGTTCACAATGGCGGTGGTTGGATGAGCTTGAAAAGTAAGATCTAAACAAACGTTAATATCAACAAGAACAGGATCAATCCTAAGGAACGCAATAGATTTCCTTTGACCATGTCTTTTAAATACCAAGATGGAAATCCATCGGCTTTCAATTTTTGATGTGCACGTAGCACGGAGATAATCGCTAGCACGAATAATATGCCTAGTGCGATGTAGCTTGAGAGTGCAAATGGAATCCACCTGAATTTCATGTTGACTAAAAACAAGACTAAAATCGCTGCAACGATACCCAGCTGCAGCGATTTGTCTTTTGTGGTGTAATTGATCAATTTCAATTTTAAGTCATCATCCAATTTTCGAATGGCACCTTGTAACATTCTTCGACTTAAAAAAATGCTGAGGATTAATGGGATATAAGCGATGACTAACGTTTCCATGCTTACTTGTTGTTTTCAAGAATGTACAACAATACTTTTTCCATTAAATGTGCTCGGTCTTTCCCTGTTACGTTGTGTTTGTGCATTGGATAAATGAAGTCGTCTACTTGAATTCCGTTTTCAATGAAGGATTTTAATAGTGCTTCGTTGTGTTGCATCACTACAACATCGTCAATTGAGCCGTGAATTAACAATAAATCTCCTTTTAAGTTTTTCGTGTAGTTCAACAAGGAATTCGCATCGTATCCAGCTTTGTTTTGCTCTGGACGGTCCATGTAACGTTCGCCGTACATGATTTCATAGTATTTCCAATCCGTCACTGGTCCACCAGCGACGCCGACATTGAAGACACCTGCTTGACGCAACATTAAGGAAGTCGTCATGAATCCACCAAAGGACCAACCGTGAACCGCCAAACGATTTCCATCGACGTAATTCAAGGATTTCAAGTAGTCAACACCCGTTAATTGGTCTTCCATTTCAACGGTTCCCAATTGACGGTGGATTTGAGATTCAAAGGCAAATCCGCGTTCCCCTGAGCCACGGTTATCTAAGGTGAAAATGATGTAGCCTTGATTCGCCATCCAATGCATCCAAAGGTTTGCTCCTGCCAACCAAGAGTTTGTGACCATTTGCGCATGTGGACCACCGTAAACGTAAACCATTACTGGGTATTTCTTGCTTGGGTCAAAATTGCTTGGTTTGATCATTCTGTAATACAAATCAGAACCATCTTTCCCTTTGATGGTGCCAATTTCTGTTGTTCCAACGTTGTATTCAGCTAATTTTTCTTTAGATTCCATCAGTGGTTTCGCCATTTTCCCGTTGTTGGTCCACAGCATTGCTTTAAATGGAACGGTTAAACTAGAAAAGGCATCCATGAAATAGGTTCCGTTTGTGGATAAGCTAAAAGTATGTGTTCCCTCTTCTTTTGTCATTAACTCGGTATTTCCTTTTAAATCACAGCGGTAAACCAAGGTATTTGTTGCGTTGGGTCCAGTTGCCGTGTAATACAATTTCTCACCATCTTTTGTCGCGCATAAAATGTCTTTAACCACAAAGGTATGGTTAGTCAGTTTTTGTATCAGATTTCCGTTGAAGTCATACAAGTACAAATTATTGAATCCGTCGCGCTCAGAAATCCATACAAAAGAATTGGATTTTTCACTTGGGAAGAAAACCGGATGTTCTGGTTCGATCCATTTATCGTTTTGTTCCTCGAATAAGGTTTTAACAAACTTTCCTGTTTTTGCGGAGTAGACATTGAGCCACATGTGGTTTTGATCGCGGTTCACTTCCGCTACAACGATGAATTGCTCATCTGGTGTGATCGCCAAATTGGTAAAGTAATCATCCGCGGCACCACGAGGGGAGATGTAAAGTACTTTTTTCGATTTGACGTTGTAAATACCTACGCGTGGTTTCTCCGATTTTTGTCCAGCCATTGGATACTTAATGGAAACCAAGGAAGCAGGAGTGGTATTGATGTCAAGCAAGGGATAATTGTGAACCTCGGTCTCGTCTTTTTGATAAAATGCAAGAATGGATCCATTACTTGACCAGAAAATTCCACCAGAGATGCCAAATTCATTGCGCGCAATCGATTGTCCCGAAACGATGTTCTTATCTGCGTTTTTGGTCACTGCGCGTCCATCCAAGTAAAGATTATTATCAATGGTATACGCCAATTGATTCGATGCAGCGTGGTACGTTTGATTGGCTGAATTCTCTACTGATTTTTTGAGAATTTTTCCGGTTTTCGTTTGAATGTTGAATGTCGCCACGGTTTGACCATCGTTCAAGAGTAACGTTGTTTCGTTGGTCCATTCGGCACCAAAGAAGTTCCCAAAGGAAGTTCCAAGTATTTTATTGATTTCATCTATGGTAATAAGATCTACAGACTTATCACTTCCAACGGAGGACTTGTACATGGTTTTGTAGTCCTTGCTGCACGTAGCGTATTCACTGTCATTCATCCACAGGAAATTCACCACGCGATCCGGAGAAACACTGCGTTGCAAAAGAACAGATTCTTTTACCGTCATTTCTTTTTTTTGAGTGAAGGCAAATGGTGTAACTAATAATATGAAAGGAAGGATCAGTCGTTTCATGAGCGTTGTATAAATTGATTAAAAAATTGTTCTAATGGTTTTCCAGCTTCGTAACACGAAAGCATGAGTTGATCAAGGTCTTCTGAAAGCACTTGTTCAGCTGGAAATTCGGCATAAAAATACCATTGTTTATTAAAGATGAGGTTTTCCTCTTGAGCAGCTTCTTTCAGGTGAGCTGGAAGGACTTTGTTTTTCTCGCCGAGGATTTCTCCGAAAGTCTTTTTAAAGGTCTTGGAGCTGTAAATGGAACGAAATTCATCCATGTTGGACGCAATTCCTTCGCGGACTGCATCCAAATCTTCTTTGTCGATTTCGTAAATGCCTCCATAAGCACGGACATGTTCCGGACTCAATTCAAAGTAAATGCCATTGACAGCTTTGCTTTTTTTTCCATTTGGCGCTACTACAGCGGAGCACATCAATTTGTAAGGTGTTTTGTCCTTTGAAAAGCGAATGTCTCGATTGATGCGAAACACGCAGTCTTTGGATTGTAGCTCTGCAAAGGAGGGATCCTTTTTTGCAAGTTGATCAATCAAGTGTTGGGTGAATGCGTAAAACGGCTTTTTGACCGAAGTCTCATAACGTTTGCGGTTTTCATCGAACCATGTTTTGTGGTTGTTTCCGGCAAGCTCGATAAAGAAATGTAGGTAATCTTCTGTAAAAAATGACATAGGACGAAGATAGGGAAAATCCGAAGATAGAAACGTGAAAAAGCGGATAAAAAGCTATTGCACGATTAAAGTAGAATGTGTATCTTTGCACCCGATTAATAAATTTTTTAAAAATAATCTTATGAATTCTTACGAAACTGTTTTCATTTTAACTCCCGTTTTGTCTGATGATCAGGCAAAGGAAGCAGTACAGAAATTCGAAGGTGAGATTAAATCACTTGGTGG
>JAHEMR010000010.1 GCA_024643545.1 Crocinitomicaceae bacterium
TGTTGGTTTTCTTAAATAAAGAACTTTTTCTTTTCCCAAAGACCAATTTGGGATTGCAAATGTATGAAACTTTTTCTTATCTCAAAGAATTTTTTGAAAAAATATTTGAAAATTTTATCACTTTTTCATTCGCGATTCTTTCCTACGGGGATTTCATTACTTTTGTTTCCATGTTAAATCAAAAAGTGATTGTTTCAGTATCAAGCGATTTGGTCACTGACAACCGTGTTCATCGAACCTGTTCTGTGCTCCATGATCTTGGGATAGATGTTCTATTAATTGGACGAAAAAAAAAATCTAGTCCAGCACTAAATCAACGAAATTACCGCACAAAACGACTTCATTTAATCTTTGAAAAAGGCCCACTATTTTATGCTGAATTAAATTTAAGGCTGTTTTTTATTCTTTTGTTTCAGCGGAAAACACTTTTATATTCGAATGATCTAGATACACTATTACCAAATTTTCTAGTTAGTAAACTTTCCGGAGCGAAATTGATTTATGATAGTCACGAATTATTTACGGAGGCTCCTGAGTTAATCCATCGCAACCGCGTTCGAAAAATTTGGCTTGCCATTGAGCGATTGATTTTTCCTCGACTTAAGCACATTATTACTGTAAATGACTCCATTGCTAACACATACAAGGAACTTTATCGAAAAGAACTTCTTGTCATTCGAAACATACCTAATAAATACCAGCCAACTCAACACCTTACAAAAACGCAACTCGAAATTCCCGAAAATACTTTTTTAATCATCATTCAAGGTTCTGGGTTAAATGTTGAACGTGGAATTGAAGAAGCGGTGCTAGCCATGAAAATGTTAGAAGACACAACCCTGATGCTTGTGGGAGATGGTGATGTGATGCCTGTAGTAAAAGAACTCATCAAAACAAATAGACTTGAAGATAAAGTGAAAATTTTTGGGAGACGTCCATATGACGAGATGATGCAGTTTACAATGCATGCTGATCTTGGATTAACGCTCGATAAACCGCTCAGTAAAAATTATGAATATTCCCTTCCAAATAAAGTATTCGATTACATGCATGCCGGCACACCCATATTAGCAAGTAAATTGGTAGAGATTGAACGGGTAATTGAATCACATCAAATAGGTGTTATTCTTGAAGAAGTAAGTCCAGCGGCAATTGCTTCTGCTGTCAATGACATAAAAAGTCAACCTGATTTATTATTGCAACTGAAAGAAGCGTGTCGAAAAGCTTCTGAAATCGAAAATTGGGAAAATGAACGACTTAAGCTAGAATTACTTATTCGTTCCGTTCTTACGAATTATTCGCTCTAGTTCTATTAATCGATATAGATCAAACATCCATAAACGGAAAAATCCTTTTCTGAGCAAAAGAGCAAGTATTGGCTGAAGTAAGTGTCCGAAAGCACGAAAGACAAATCGTAGGGCCGTAAACTTACAAATGCTGAACGCAAGTCTTACTAATTTCTGTTGTTCATTAAAACGTGCATCTTTTAGCTTGATGGAAATCAATAAAAGGTTTCGCAACGCCTCCTTTGTTTTCTCTAAAAATTGTTGGTTTTCATCCAAGTTTGAATTGAGTACAGGATTTTCAATGTGTTCAAATTTAACTCCATCCTGTCTTAACTGATAGCCAAAAAGCGTGTCTTCATGTCCATAAGTTGTCAAAGACTCATCAAATAGATGCGTTTCGAAAATGGATTTTAGAATGACGAAATTATTCGACTTGAACTCAAGTTCTGGCTGACTGTTTCTTTCCGTAAATGTTTTACTTTCCCTCTTTCGACTGTACGTCCATCGCAGTAATTGAGCACGGTCAGGCTTTTCATCCGAATAAATACTTGCACCAATCAAAACCTCTGTGCTTGTTGATCGGAGCCGTTCTACATAGCGCTCAATAAAATCTGATTGAATGATTTTAGAGTCCCCGTCAATAAATAATAAATACGTCCCTTTTGCAATTGAACGAAACGCATTACGAATTTTTGAACGACCAACATTGGATGCTAATTCATGATAGCCACAGAATGAACCAACACTTCGATTTAACTCCTTAAAAAAAACATCGGAAGCGTCATCCAAAAAAAGGAGTTCGACTTCCGATGAGTATGCTTGAATTTGCCGATGGAGTTCCGTCGCAATCGGACGAATATCCGAATTATAGATAGGAATACAAATCGACAGTAACATAATTTTAGATTATGCCATTGTATTTGGCGTACCAAAATTCATTGGTGGAAATCCAGCTTGTGGGTCATCAATTACCCCGAAATTTTGTTCGTATTTTTGAATATTATCTGTTAATGCTTGTAAAAAACGCTTCGCATTCTGCGGTGTCATTAATACACGAGAACGAACTTTACCTTTAGGCATTCCAGGCATAATTTGAACGAAATCACAAACTACCTCAGCAGGTGAATGTGTAATAATCGCTAAATTAGAATAAGTACCTAAAGCAATTTCTTCAGACAACTCAATGTTCATGTGGTTTTCTTCGTTTTCCATTTTCTATCTTTTATATAATGTGTTCTTTTTCTTCAAAGGTAATTCCGAAAGATTCCAATTCCTGTAGAATGGGTTCGTAAACGGCTTTTTGAACTGGCAAGGTAACGCCTTTTTCTTGAATTCCCCCGGACAATATTAATTTAGCGGCAATTGCAACTGGGAGTCCAACTGTATTTGACATCGCTGTAAATACCTCATCCTCTCCAAGTGTTACCAAGGAAGAAGTGATTTTCTTCTGTTGATTCTCAATTCGATATTCAAATTCATGGTACATCACCAACATATCTTTATCACCTGGCTCTAATTTCCACTTAGGTTCTAATAATTGCTGTAATAATTTGGCTGGACTGGCATTTTCAATTCCGTACGTAAATGAGCCGTCAAAGATACCCATGCTTTCGAATTGATCAAAAAGATAGGCGTTTTCATCCCCTAATACTTTTCTAAATTTATCCTCAACGGAGGTATTTAATTCATACGGTAAAAAAGCGTTCAAAAAGGACCTTGGAGTTAAGGTTTCTGAATTGGTCATCGCATAAGAATCATCTGTCATTCCAAGTTGGATAAAAACATCCCAACCTTGGCAATAATTTGGACGACGTAAAGTTCCGCGATAAATCGTTGGGATTCCCTCTATTCCGTAGGTGGAAGAATAAATCAATGAATTTCGATTGGCATAACCATCAAATTCACCATAGGGTGGGATTTCAAAACGGTCTAACTTTTTGAATAATTGAGAATATGGAATATACTTGTATTCGTTGTTGTCCATATAACAAGCCGCTGGACCTTGTCCCGCAACGATGACATTCCGAGGATTCCATGTAAATTTATAATGCCATGGATTGTTATCCGATTCTGGAGCTAGTAATCCACCGCAAAAAGACTTGAAACTCGTTAATTTTCCACCAATTGCTTTGATGTGATCAATGACTTTCATTGCACTCATGTGATCGATGCCTGGATCAACACCAATTTCGTTCATGATGATAATTCCCGCTTTCTTCGCGTCCTCGTTCAAGGCACGCATTTCAGGAGAGATATAAGAAGGAGTGATTAAATCTGTTCTTACTTCGATGCAATCTTTTGCCACTTCCACGTGATAAATCGCAGGTAACATCGAAATCACTAAATCCGCGTGTGCAATTGCCGGCTTGCGCTCGTTAGAATCCAAGGCATTAAAGGAAATCGCTTCCGCATTCGGATGCCCATTGATTTTCTTTTTCACTAAATCAATGTTTTGATCCACGATTTTTAAATGCCAATTCTCAGCTTCTGAATGAGCTAACAAGTATCTGATGAGTGAGGATGCAGACATTCCTGCTCCTAATATTAATATGGTCTTCATTCCTTTATTTACTTTATCCGCACAGGACCTTTGACAAATTTAAAAAAATGTTTGGACGCACTGATTTTCCTACTTGTCTTTTATCAACAAGAATTTGATAGGGACAGCCAATCGATTTGCCCAAGAGACTTCATCGTGACCCGTTTTATCCCAAACAAGCGGTAAAAAATTCGGGCCAGTTTGATAACCACACGACTGAAGTGTGTTTATTAAAACTTCGTGATATGGACCATAATTCGCATCCAAGGTTTCAGTTCCTCGATCGATGTAGATTTTCACTTTATTTGGTGAAGGTAATTTTTTGCTTAAATACGCGTTAAATGGGAGTACCAATTGATTCATAGCATCATCACCTGTCATTTGGAAATTGATCATCGGTGTGTGAATGGACAAACAGGCAGCTCCTCCGAATGTCTTGGGCTTTTGGGTTAAACCGTAAAGTGAAATTAATCCTCCCATACTAGATCCAATTAAAAATCGGTCCGCACTTTTATGACTGACATTGTACGTTGACTCTACAAAAGGAATCAGTTCTTTCGTCATCCATTCCAAGTAATAATCCGCTCGTAATTCCCCATTCCAAAGGGTTTTCTTCAATTTATTGACATACGCAGTATCCATGTACTCAGCAGTTTGCTGTGGGAAAAATTCTGCATAGCGATTCGGTGGATCATTGTAAATTCCTGCGACTATAAACGGACGTGTTATTCCATTGGAAATTAAACTGTCAGCAGTTTCATCGACCCTCCATTCTTTTTTGTTCCAAGTTGTTGTTGCATCAAAAAGCATTTGTCCGTCGTGCATGTAAATAGTCGCGTATTTCACTTTTGGATTGTAATTACTTGGCAACCAAATCAAGACTTTTCTGTTGGATGAATCTTTGAACGGAAATTGATAACAATTTAGGCTTCCTTTGGAAACCTTTTGATCATTTGTTACCTCAACGATGTTTAACTGTTTCTGAGCAAGTATCGAACCTGAATAGAAAAGAACTAGAAAGAAAACGTTCTTAATTTGGTTTATTTGAATCATTGGAATAAATTATTTCACAAGAATAGTTCTTTCCTATCAAGAATCAAACGTACAAGTCGTATTTTTGCAGTAAAAATTTAGCACATGTTGGATAAACTTCTTGCCTCCCTTTTCTCCATGCGATTGATGTCCCTTGGATTGATTTTATTTTTAGTAGGAATTGGCGCTGCAACATTCATCGAATCCATTTACGGAATACAAAGTGCGAAGATCATTATTTACAATGCAACGTGGTTTGAAATACTCCTCGTTTATTTGTCATTGAATCTATTATCCAATATTTTTAAATACCGCATGTTTCAGCGTGAGAAAATTGCCATGCTGCTATTTCACTTGTCTTTTTTAATCATCATTTTTGGAGCAGCGATCACGCGTTACGTTAGCTTCGAAGGTCAAATGGTCATCAAGGAAGGGACATCCTCTGATTTTATACATACATCAGTACCACATTTACTGATTCACATGCAGGATTTAGCAAGCGGAAAAACCAAAACAGAAGCTCATACCTGTTTTTTGTCCGAAATTACTGACAATGATTTCACCTACACGACTGATTTTCAAAAGAAAAACATTGATGTTAGCTACGTGAATTTTCAATCGAAAATGATTGATTCATTAGTCGTTCGACAAGCGTTTAAGGAAACGTCTCTAGAATTAATAACAGATGGGATGACGTCGAATTTTCTTACAGAAAATGACTTTTTCATGGTCGGCATGGTTCCACTTTCTTTTGGGCCAGAACCAAAATCTCCAGGGATGCAGGTGCGTAAAAAAGGTGATAGTTTGCAAATCAAAACAGCTGTTCCATTGACTTATTTACCGATGTCAGAAATGAGAAAAGCGCGTCAAAGTGGTGCAAATGTTCCTGACTCGATGTTTACGAACGTCCCGTTAAACACATGGGTAGAATTCAAAACCACAACCTTATATCATTGCGGAGATAAGCAATTTGTCCTCAAACGCGCACTAAATCATGCGAAAAAGGTGCTGATGCCTTCCGGAAAGAAAAACGTAGGTTCAGATTATTTAACCGTGCGTGTTTCTGATGGTAAAGCAACAAAAATTGTTCGACTAGAAGGTGGGATAGGCACTGTTCCTACTCCCGTACGTTTTGCAATGAACAACGTAATGTACCAATTGGAATACGGTTCTATCCGAAAACCAATTGCCTTCCAAATTTTTTGCAAGGATTTCAAGTTGGATAAATATCCTGGAAGCGAATCGCCGTCCTCTTTTTCGAGTGAATTAACCATACTTGACCCGAAAAGAAATGTGAAAAAAGACAAAAAAGTTTACATGAACAATGTCATGGATTACGATGGATACCGATTCTTCCAGTCTTCCTATGAACTGGATAATCCTTCAACACCTGAAAATGAAGAAGGAACAGTATTAAGTGTGAACCACGATTGGTGGGGAACAAACATTACTTATCTTGGTTACTTACTCATGAGTATCGGTATGTTGATGTCCTTGTTTGCTCCAGTTGGACGTTTTCGCGAATTGAACGATAAAATGAAGAAATTGAAAGAAAAACGAACGCAACTTAATACGTTGTTACTCGTTCTTGGACTGCTGTTTTTTCAGTCAACATCTCATGCACAAGAACATGCTCACAACGCAAATCCTGCTGCGAAAATATACAGAGTAATCTCCGAAGAACATTCGGAAAAGCTTGCTTCCCTTTTAGTCCAAGACTACGAAGGACGTATTTCACCAATGCATACCTTGTGTGATCAATTACTTCGAAAAATCCATCGTTCTAATCACTACCAAGAATACAATGCCGTGCAAACGATCATGAGTATTCAGATGTATCCTCAATACTGGATCAATCAAAAAATTGTTCAAGTACCAAGTAATTTAAGAGAGCCATTGAAATTGGGTGAGTACGCCAGTGTGATGGAACTAGTGGACGAAAAAACACAGCAATTCAAATGGTTAAAGGAATACAAAATTGCACACCAACGCTTAGAATCCCAGCGAAATGAATTCGACAAAAAACTCATTAAATTAAATGAGAAATTCGAAGTGATTCAAGGTATCATCATGTGGAAATACTTAAGAGTTGTGCCTAAAAAAGGAGATGCGAATCACACATGGTACATTCCATTTCAAGTAGACACGGCAGCTTCCTTACAAGTCCTGAGTTACATTTCACTATTGGATGAAGGAGCGAAAAAGCACAATTTTAGCAAGGCCGAAAGTGTGCTTAAAAAAGTTAAAGCACACCAACGCAAAATTAGTTCGGATGTTGTACCGGCAGTTTCAGCTATTAAAATGGAAATCTCCTACAACAAAATGGAGGTATTCAAACACTCCTATCAATTGCTATTAACACTCGGATTCATACTATTGATTACTTCCTTTATTGGGATTTTTCAATCGAAATCATCCCGATTTAGAAAAATTCAAAAATGGAGCAACCGCATCATTGTCGCCTTAATGGTTGTCACATTCTTTTACCTCGCAGCCGGACTTGGAATGCGTTGGATCATTTCTGGTCATGCTCCTTGGAGTAACGGATATGAAGCTGTTGTTTTCATCGCTTGGGTAACGATGATCGCAGGATTCAGCTTTACACGTAAAAACATTGTAATCCTGGCTGGTACAGCAATTCTTGCCTCCCTGATGATCTTTGTAACGGAATTAAGTCTTTTCGATCCTGAAATAACACCACTTGTACCGGTATTGAAATCGTATTGGTTGAAAATCCACGTAGCAATTATTACAGGAAGTTATGGATTCCTAGGCTTGGCCGCAATTCTTGGACTGCTCAACTTAGTACTTTACACCGTTAGAAATGAGAAAAATAAAGCAATTGTAACGATTAATATCAATGAATTAACCTATGTGTCTGAAATGACCATGACCATCGGACTCTTCATGTTGACGATTGGTACCTTCCTTGGTGGGATTTGGGCAAATGAGTCTTGGGGCCGCTACTGGGGCTGGGATCCAAAAGAAACATGGGCACTTGTTTCAGTACTCGTGTACGCAGTCATTCTTCACTTACGCTTCATTCCGAAGTTAAATGGGAAGTTCTTGTTTAACGTGATGTCCTTCTGGGGGTATTCAGCTATTTTATTCACGTTCTTCGGTGTGAATTTTATGTTAGTTGGACTCCATTCATATGCGAATGGGGACGGAATAGGCAAGTTTCCAACTTGGTTAAGTTTGACCATATTATTCTTTGCAGGATTTACCGCATTTGCTTCTTTCCGAAACAAATCACTTGAACGCAAGTCTAAAAAAGATTTACTTTCCGAATGATTTCAGAGCGCATTCTTCACGAGGATAATCATGTTATTGTCATCAATAAAATGGCTTCCGAAATTGTTCAAGGCGATAAGACTGGTGATCAAACGATGCCGGATGAAATCAAAGCATATTTAAAAGAAAAATACCAAAAACCAGGCAATGTATTTTGTGGAGTGGTTCATCGCTTGGATCGACCAACAAGCGGCGCATTGGTTTTTGCTCGAACGAGCAAAGCGCTGGAGCGACTGAACGCACAATTCCGAGACAAAGAAACCAATAAAATCTATTGGGCAATTGTGGAAACGGCACCAGAAAAATCCAGTGGACGATTGATTCATCACCTCAAAAAGAACGAGGGACAAAATAAAAGTTATCCGGTAAATGCAAGTGTTGCGGGGTCAAAAGAAGCGATTTTATCTTACCGCAAGTTGGCGTCGGGTGATCGTTACCATTTATTGGAAATCACATTAGAAACGGGACGTCATCATCAAATCAGGGTTCAATTGAGTTCGATTGGATGCATTATTAAAGGGGATGTCAAATACGGAGCAAAACGTTCGAATCCGGATGGATCCATTTGCTTACATGCACGTTACCTGAAATTCACGCATCCAACGTCAAAGGAAGAAATTTCGGTGACTGCTCCAGTTCCTTCAGATCGACTTTGGCAAGAAATTACGAAGGGATTGTAAACCACTTCTTACGCCAAAATTGCGCTAATTTCACAAGAATTATTAAGGCTGGAACTTCAACTAATGGACCAACTACCCCTGCAAATGCTTCACCCGAATGAAGTCCAAACACACCAATGGAAACGGCAATTGCTAGTTCAAAATTGTTTCCTGATGCCGTAAATGAAAGTGTGGCAGTATCCGAGTAACTTGCTCCCAACCAACGCGCTGTTAAAAACATCAAAACAAACATAATAGCAAAAAAGATGATCAAAGGAACGGCTATGGTCAGAACATCCAATGGTATCGACAACATCATTTTTCCTTTTAAACTAAACATTACCACAATTGTAAACAACAAAGAAATTAAGGTTATGGGGGAAACAAAAGGAATAAATCGCTTCGTAAACCACTCCTCCCCTTTTTGTTTTATCAACCAAACTCTACTGAGGACCGCACATGCAAATGGAATTCCTAAATACACTCCAACCGATTGCGCAATATCTAGCATCGAAATATTTAAATGAAGTCGATTCATTCCAAACAACGGCAAAACGATTTCCAAATAAAAATAAGCATAGGATGAAAAGAAAAATACTTGAAGTAAACTATTGATCCCCACCAATCCAGCTACCAATTCTCGATTACCATCAGCCAATTCATTCCAAACAATGACCATCGCAATGCACGGTGCAAGTCCAATAATGATGAGTCCTGTCATGTACTCTGGATAATCTTTTAAGAAGAAAACCGCCAAAAGAAACATCAAGAATGGTCCAACAATCCATGTGATAAAAAAGGAAACCAACAAGAGCTTCGGCTTAGATAAGATACTTGGTATTTTAGAAAACTGCACCTTCGTTAAAGGTGGATACATCATCAAAATAAGTCCAATTGCTAGTGGAATATTTGTCGTGCCATAAGAGAATGCATCCAATTTTTGATCCATGTTCGGAACAATATTTCCGATTAAAACACCAACAATCATGGCAAGAAAAATCCATAAGGTTAGGTAGCGATCAAGAAAGGACAAGCGTTTAACGGGTATTTGGGTTGTCATGGTTTATGCGTTTAATTGGGAGAAAACATAAAAAAGTTCTGTGGCGATTTGCATCGCGCGTTCCAGGTATTTTGTAGATTGAAGTTCGGTTCCATCGAATGCTTTTGGATCCTCAAAAGGAAGTCCGAGTCGGAAATCTGCTCCAACAACAAAGGGACAATTTTGCTCCGCATGCGTGCACGTCATGATAGCAGCGAAATTCTCTTTTGGATTGACGTCATCCTCAATGAGTTTTGAAAAAGCAGCCATTGATTTTGTAGCATCTAGTTGAACGACGAAATGAGGATTTTCACTCATTTCCGTTGTTTGAATATCCATTCCTATGGAACGTAACGCTGAAATCGCATTTGGATGAAAGGCTGTTACTTCTGTCCCCGCAGAGAATGTGCGTATGGCTGGAATCTGATAATATTCGGCTGCTAATGCACATAAAATTTGTCCGAAATGACTTCTTCTTGAATTATGTGTACAGATGAACATCAATGAAGATTCCTTGCCTTCGTTTTGATTTACTCGGATATAGGAAGTCAACTTATTCAATAGTAACTTTCGGTCCGAAGGAATCTCATCAAAACATTGAATAATTTGCTGCGAAAATTGGATTAATCTTGGATTCATTTTTTTTCTTTAGCAACATGATTGATTTTGATCGTAACTTAAGGAAGCAAGAAAGACATCCAATAGTTTAATTTTGGATAAATCCAGACAGTAACAAATCGACGTTCCTGAAATGTTTCCCTTAATTATGCCCGCATTTTTTAATTCCTTCAGATGCTGTGAAATCGTTGGTTGAGCCAAAGGCAGTTCATTCACAAGATCATTACAAATACAGGATTCTTGTTTTCTTAAAAATTGAATGATGGCAATTCGAGCAGGATGCCCAAGCGCCTTAAATAAATGAGCTAATTCATTCGTTTCTGTGCTGAATCCTTCTGATTTCGTCGTTCCCATAGCATGCAATATTGTTATATTGCAATATTACGATGTTATCGGTAAACTTAAGTTGTTTTTTTGATGATTTTTTATCCGCGAAAGATTTTCGCAAATGTTTTACCAATAATTACAAGGTCCTGAGAAAGGGTTGGATTAGCCAAATACTTCTCATTCAACTTGATTTTTTCAGGCATTACCTCATTGATGTACGTTTGTTGCGGATTGTCGGACTTCGCTAGTAATTCGTTCTCATGAAAGTAAGCCAAGGAAGCATAATCTGTTATTCCAGGTTTTACCGATAGGATTTTACGTTGCTCTTCCGTATATAAATCCACGTATTCTTTCACTTCTGGACGTGGTCCCACAATGCTCATTTCTCCTTTAAGGACATTGATAAATTGAGGGAATTCATCCAACTTGTACTTTCTAATGTAATAACCGATTTTTGTGATGCGCGGATCTCTTGTCCCGACGGTAATTTTCCCTTTAGACTCCGAATCAGTCTTCATGGAGCGAAATTTCAGCAAGTAAAATGGAATCCCATTTCTCCCGATGCGTTCCTGCCTAAAAAAAACTCCGCCTTTGGATTCAAACAGAATCAACATGGCAAGAATCCCCCCAATCGGCAAAAAACACAAGAGAACAAAACTGGAAAAAAGGATGTCAAATAGTCTTTTCATTCGTAACTTCACATTTGGTACAAAACTAATTTATTTTCCCAAGCATGGCACAGGAAATACAGAAACAAGTCGAACAAGCACTCATGGATCAGTCCTTTCGTGCCCAAACCTTAATTCAACTAGAAAAGGATTTTCAACGGTGTGGACTTGAGCTGCAATCTACCGATATAAATGAGCTGATTCCCGCGATTGAACGATGTATTTCGCACGTTTCGAATACGCAATTGCAGCAATTAATTTACCTCATTGACATCCCAGAATCGATTTTCACCACACTTTCTAGAACTGAAACTTTTCACAAGCGATTAAGTGAAGTGATTTTAATGAGAGAAGGATTAAAAGTATATTTACGAACGAAATTTAGCGAATAATGAAAATACACAAAGCTTCTATGGATTCCTTGACCTCAGGTTTGACAATTGGGGTCACAATTATTTTGCTTTTATCTGGTTTCATCCCAGTATTCACAAGTGAATTTCATCTGTCAAATGTACTTTCTCCAGGACCCTTATATGTAATGCCGTTTGCGATGATTATTATCCCTGTTCTTACTTTCGGTTTTAGTCCTAAAGGCTATGTCATAGAGGATGACGTATTCACCATATTGCGTCCGTTTAAGACGAAGAATTACCCGCTTTCAGATATACAATCTGTCACCGAAGTAGAAAAGAAAAACCTGAAAGGATCGATTCGCACATTTGGTGTTGGTGGACTTTTTGGTTACTTCGGTAGGTTTCGTAATAGCACTTATGGAAATATGGTCTGGTACGCAACGCGTCGGGATCGCTTTGTGGTGATTAAATGTAGTAATGGCAAAACCATCGTGATTACCCCTGATGACCCAGCGGCCTTCGTTTTAGCTTATCAAACAACTGTTGGTAAATAAATCTCCGAAAGAATGCGTTTTCGTTTGCTTGCATGCGTTTAATCTCAGTTGATTTATTAAATTTGTATCTAAAATAATGAGTATGAATTTCATTGCATCAAGCACAAGCCTATTAAAACACCTTCAAAGCATTTCAGGAGTTCTAAATACGAGCAATACATTGCCAATTTTAGACAACTTTCTTTTCGAAATCGTTAATGGTGAACTTACTGCATCAGCTTCGGATTTAGAAACAACCATGGTCACAAAAATGGAAGTTCAATCGGAAGAAGATGGGAAAATCGCAATTCCCGCAAAATTATTGCTTGACGTTTTAAAAAGCTTGCCAGATCAACCTTGTACATTCAAGGTAAATGCAACGAATTACCAAATTGAAATCGCGTACGATAACGGGAAATCCCGAATGGTCGGATTTAACGGTGATGAATTTCCAAAAATCCCTGAATTAGCTGGTAAAAGCTCCATTAAATTATCGGGTGAATTACTTTCTCGCGCTATCAATAAAACATTATTCGCTTCTGGAAACGATGACCTTCGTCCAGTAATGAGCGGTGTTTTTTGCCAGTTTTCTGCCAGTGAAATCACTTTCGTTGCTACTGACGCACACAAACTCGTTCGATTCAAAAGAACCGACGCAGAAGCAAGTGGTAGTTCTGCTTTCATCTTGCCGAAGAAACCATTAAACATGTTGAAATCAAATCTTCGTGGTGATGAAGATGTTCTTTTGGAATACAATGAATCAAATGCTGTTTTTACCTTCAATGATTTGATTCTTGTTTGTCGTCTTATCGATGGAAAATATCCGAACTACGAGGCTGTTATCCCGAAAGAAAATCCAAATGTATTGACGATTGATCGCGCTCAATTGCTTTCATCCATCAAACGCGTATCTCTTTTCTCCAACAAAACAACACATCAAATCAAATTGAAACTTGTTGGTTCTGAACTTTCTTTGTTTGCTGAAGACATCGATTTTTCAAGTGAAGCGACAGAACGTTTGACGTGTAACTACGACGGAGATGATTTAGAAATCGGATTCAACTCTCGTTTCTTGATGGAAATGTTGAACAACTTGGATTCGGATGAAATCAAATTGTCCATGAGCGAACCAAGTCGTGCAGGAATTTTAACACCTTCTATCCCTGCAAACGAACACGAAGACATTTTGATGCTCGTGATGCCGGTGATGCTGAACCGTTAATCCACTTAATTACATGCCTCAAGGATTGAGCAACATTCGGAATTTATCCTTGAAGGAACTTCAGGATGAATTTGTTGCAAGAAATGAAAAATCGTTTCGTGCCAAACAAGTCTATGAATGGCTGTGGAAAAAAAATGCCTCCTCTTTTGAAGAAATGACCAACCTAAGTAAAGAACTTAGAGAAATGTTAGTGCAACATTTTTTCATCGATCACATCCAATTACAAGACCAACAAATCAGCAAGGACAAAACCATCAAATGCGCGTTTACCATTGAGGAAGGAAAGGTCGTGGAAGGAGTGCTTATTCCAACAAAATCTCGCACCACTGCCTGCATATCCTCGCAAGTGGGATGCAGTCTTTCTTGTACGTTTTGTGCTACTGGCAGGTTAAAATTACTTCGGAATTTAAGCGCTGGAGAAATCGTAGATCAAGTTGTTTACCTAAAGAATCAAGCAGAAGAACGTTACGGTCAAAACCTCACGAACATTGTCTATATGGGAATGGGTGAGCCGCTTTTGAACTATAAAAATGTGCTTCAATCGATTGATCGTTTGTGCAGCGAAGATGGACTTGGAATCTCTCCGAAACGCATCACCGTTTCAACTGCTGGAATCGCAAAGATGATTCGCAAGCTCGGAGATGACGAGGTTAAATTCAACTTGGCACTTTCACTTCACGCGGCGAATGATAAAAAACGCGATAAAATCATGGAGATAAATGAATCCAATAACCTTTCTGAGTTATCAGAGGCCTTGGAATATTTCCATGAGAAGACTGGATCAAGGGTCACATTTGAGTACATTATTTTCAAAGATTTCAACGACGAAATCGAAGATGCACGCGAACTTGCAAACTTCGCCAAATGTGTTCCGTGCAAAATCAATATCATTGAATACAATCCCATTGAAAACGGGGAATTCCAACAAGCAGACACGCATAAAGTGGATGCATTCGCATCCTTTTTAGAATCGAAAAACCTCATCGTTAATGTAAGACGTAGCCGCGGAAAAGACATCGACGCCGCTTGCGGACAACTTGCCAATAAAAACAAAGCCATTCTCAAGGACGAACGCATTCTAAAGTAACATCAAGGTACTCTGAACGTCCTTTTTATTGAAAATCCATTATTCATGATTAAAGTTTCTCACCTCCGAAAGGAATTTGAACTGAGTCGACAACAGAAAAAAGAACTCAATACAACAGCCAATAATGCACTTGCCGTTGACGACCTCAGCTTCGAGTGTCAACCTGGTAAAGTATTTTCCCTACTTGGACCGAACGGAGCTGGAAAAACGACAACACTTCGCATGCTTTCAACGATATTAACTCCAAGCTCTGGAAGCATTGAAATAGCAGGTGTTGACGCCGTGAAATATCCGCAAGAAGCGCGTGCGAAAATTGGTTTCCTCACTGGTTCAACAGGACTTTACGCACGTTTAACTCCGATCGAAATCATTGATTATTTTGCCGCATTGTACCAAGTTCCGACGAAAGAAAAAGAGGAACGTAAAAAGTATCTTTTCGATTTGTTGAACATGAACGACTTTCTTCAAAAGCGCATTGGTAAGTTAAGTACAGGTATGAAACAAAAAGTTTCCATTTGCCGCACGATGATTCACAATCCAGAGGTTGTAATTTTTGATGAACCAACGAGTGGTCTTGATGTGATCACCGCAGAAAACATCATTAAACTCATTCGAGATTGTAAGAACCAAGGAAAAACAGTTATTTTCTCTAGTCACATCATGAGCGAGGTCGATTTACTATGTGACGATTTGGCGATCGTTCACAAAGGACAACTGAAATACAATGGACAAATGTCCGATTTCCGTCAAAACATGGAAGCCTCCAATCTAACAGAAGAATTCATCCGCATCGTACAACGTTAATTCAAACCACATGATCTTTACCATATTCAAAAAAGAATTAATCGATACCCTACGTGATAAACGCACCATGCGTACCATGTTATTGATTCCTTTATTGGTTTTCCCGATTACACTGACTCTATTTGTAAATGTTTCTTCCTCCTTCGAGAAAAAAGCAAGCGAAGAACAATTGAAAATTGGTGTTTGGGGCGATCTCGGCGCCAAATATTGGAATCAGCTCGAGCAAATGCCTGCAGGACTTGGAAAAAAGGAATTAAAAAACTTCAAGGATTCTTCCGCATTAAAACGTGCGATCGAACAAGGAGAAATTCAACTTGGACTCATTGTTCCTAAAAACGAAGCTGAATTAGCACGCTCAAAAAAGCCCATTCCATTGATGTGGTTATTTGATGCCTCCTCTGTTGGACGTCAACAACGTGCTGAATCCTATATGAATTACTTGTCCGACATCGCTGAAACAGTAAGGTTAAAAGAACTCGGCGTTGACTCAGAAAAACTTCATCCATTGATTCCTGTTTTTCAGAATTGTGCTAGCGATAAAAAAATGATCGGTCAATTAGCTGGAGGATTTTTACCTTACATTTTTATCGCCTTTGGATTTATTGGCTGCATGTACCCAGCAATTGATTTATTCACAGGGGAAAAAGAACGTGGAACCATCGAAACTTTGTTGACCACTCCCGTTTCTAGGTGGCAAATGTTGGTTGGGAAAATGATGGTAGTTGTCACATCAGGAATGCTCGCTGCAAGTTGTGCACTTCTTGGCTTATTCGTTTCCATCGAGTTTTTAGACATCGTTCACAACAAAGAAATCCTTGATATTGTCCATGGAATCCTTACCCCCACATTCATACTTGCCATGTTTAGCTTACTTTTTCCTTTGGTTGTCTTTTTCGCAGGAGTAATGATCCCAATCGCGATTTATGCCAAATCATTTAAGGAAGCGCAAAGCATTATTACACCACTGAATTTTGTTATGGTTCTTCCTGCAATGATCGGGTTTTTCCCTGGAATTGAATTAAATGCACTAACTGCTGCCATTCCGGTAGTAAACATCGTTCTTTCAACAAAGGAATTGATATCCGGAACACTTTCCGTAGGATATTATTCGATTAGCTTGGGAATCATGTTGATTTTGGCAACGCTTTCGGTAGTTGTTTCTTACCGTCAATTTGGAAACGAGGCGCGCATTTTAAACTAACGAATAAGGTGGATGAATCCACTCTTTTCTTTTTGGTCAACTTCCAATAAATAGTAATAAACGCCATCAGGCAACAACACTCCATTCACATCTTTCCCATTGAAAGGTGAATCGAATCGCTTTCCAGCGTACACCAAATTACCCCAACGATTGAATAACTTTAATTGGTATTCCTGACAGGATTTAAACATGGCTTCAATGTCTAACTCATCATTGTTGTTATCGCCATTTGGTGTAATCACATTCGGAAAATCAAAGTCCGCATAATCGTAAATATTCGTAATGAGAACCGGAATAACCGATGGACTAGAAACACAGCCATTGATGGAAATCGTTGCACTAAAATTTCCCATTTGTTCGATATGCACAGGGAAAAATACATCAGGGCTGTTTGAAGAGAAACTCTGTGGTCCAGACCAACTGTATGCTGCGTTGGTTACTGGATCAATGTGCAAGGAAACAACATCACCAGGACATTCAACAGGACTATTTCCCGTTAAGATAGGAGCAGCAGGAATAGGATAAACCGTCAAATTCAAGGTGACAACTGAATCACAACCTGCAACAGTTTGTAAAGTGTGTGAATAAATGCCGGAATTCGTTAATGTTTGGCCAAAGAACAAAGTAGATTCCCCTTGACAAAAGGACATGGAACTACTTGAAGATAAAACTGGATTCACCGCTAAAGTCAAATTGATAATGGAATCACATCCCGCTATGGTTTGTATGGTTCGACTGTAATTCCCCGGAGCCGTGAGGGTTTGTGGACCAAAAACATAACTTCCCCCTTGGCAGATAGCAGCTTGAATGTTTGATGTGAGAATTGGATCAACAATCAATGTAAGGTTTATCGTGGAATCACACCCTGTTGCCGTTTGCAGTAATTGAGAGTAGGTTCCTCCTGTCGTCAACGTATTTCCAGCAAAGGTGTATGTCGCGCCTTGACAAATATGTACCGTTTGATTATTCGTTAAATTGGGCAAAAGTGTCAAATTCAAAACGACTGTTGAATCACAGCCTAACACGCTTGGAAAAACAACGGGGTGAAATCCAGCTGAGGAAAATGTTTGTGTACCCAAAGTATAGGTCGATCCTTGACAAATACTCACGGGTAAGGTGTCATTAAACAATGGATTCACCGTGACAATGACACTGTCAAAAGAAGGGCATGAGTTTGGATTCGATGCCAAATTCGTCATCACCGTATACGTTTGAGACAACGGTGTATTCCCCGTATTTGCTAAATTCACCGTAGGATTGGAAACCGTTGTTTGCGTTAATCCCGGAGCAGTTGTCCAAGAATAAATATAATTGGCATTGTTTGTGCTTCCAATTTGAGCTGGTTGCCCACTGCAAATACTGACATCAGGTCCTGCGTTGGAGGTTGCAATATCAGCGAAAATAGTCGCATTGCGAATGGAATGACGGTCATTTGATCCACCTGTACTCGCAGTCCAACCCATATATCCTGCGAAATTCAAATTGTATGTCCCGGATAAATACTGGGTACCATTCACCGAAACAGTTACTACGCCATAGTTATAACTAATGACAGCTGTATTGTAAGTACTTGATCGAAGAAAATTCAGGTTTCCACCAACATTGTTTAGTGTGGTAATTCCAGCAATGCACTCGTTATAACCTGGACCGCTGTAAATTTGAATTTCCGGATTTGCGCCACCGCAATTATTGTACGTATCAAACACCACTTTAATTCCGTTTGCTGTGGAAGGAATCCCTACACCACCTCCCGAAACAAATCCTGTTGGCGGCACATCTAAAAAACAAAACGCAATTCCATCTGCACTATTCCCATCAAACATCCGAAAATCGAATTCAACATTCCATTGATAGCAGGTTCCTAAATCAATCGGTTGATTGTAAAATATTGCCCCACTAGAATTTCCAACATTATTGGTTAAAATCAATTCATCCGGATCGAAGTTGACATCACCTCCAGTATCACCGGTAGCTGCTGCTCCCGTAAGATTCCATCCAGTTGTATTCATGTTTGGAGTCCCAGTTAATTGAGCAAAAACCAATGTTTGTGCATGTGTTTGAATGCCAAACGATAAACAAATCAATAGGAAGAAATACTTAAAATTCATTTCTTGAAATTTAGACAATAAAGATGTGCATTTTTTACTAGAAAACGCAGACATTGACGGGATTAAGGAAAAAAAGTTGCTTAAATAAATTCCGCTAGTTCAATCCAACGTTCTGTTAGAGCATCGATCTCTTCCACTACTTTTCCCAAAGCCGTTCCATTTTTCATGAGATCTTCGTTCGATAATTCTCCACTCGACAAAGTCAAGGTTAGTTCATCTTTTGATTTTTCTAATTCTGGAAGACGACGTTCAATTGTTTCGTATTCTTCTTTTTCCTTGAAAGTTAATTTTCGTTTTTTTGTTTCCACAGCAGATGGAGAAATCGTTTTTTCTTTGATTTCCGGTTCTTCCTTCGTGCTATTTTGTTTCACTCCACGTTTTTTATCCAACTGTTGTTGACGGAAAACTGTATAGTTTCCAACGATGTCTTTAAGTTCTCCTTGACCTTCAAAAACAAAAAGGTGATCGACCATTTTATCCATAAAGTAACGGTCGTGTGAAACAACAATTAAACAACCTTGGAATTGTCGTAAGTACTCTTCCAAAACGGACATAGCAAAAATATCCAAGTCATTTGTAGGCTCATCGAGAATCAAGAAATTTGGATTACTCATTAGAACGCGCAATAATTTCAAGCGACGTTTTTCACCCCCACTTAGCTTATGCACGAATTGATAATGCATGTCGCGAGGAAACAAGAAACGCTCTAATAATTGGGCTGCGGATAGTTGACGTCCTTTTTCCAACGGAATGTATTCCGCTACCTCACGCACAACATCAATGACCTTAAAGTCATCGTTTACCTTAATTAAATCTTGAGAATAATACCCAAAAACAACAGTTTCACCGAGTACAATTTTTCCTTTGTCCACTTCTTCTTGTCCAACCAACATTTTTAGGAATGTGGTTTTTCCGGCCCCGTTATTTCCAACAATTCCTAAGCGTTCTTGACGTTGAACATTGTAAGAGAAATCATTTAAAATCACTCGATTCGGATAAGACTTGCTTACTTTATGGAATTCCACGATTTTTGAACCTAGTCGTTCCATTTTAACCGGCAATTCCAACTCGTCTTCATCCAAACGTTGTGAAGCTACTTTTTTCACATCCTGAAAAGCATCCACGCGGGCTTTTTGTTTCACTCCACGCGCTTTCGGTTGACGTCGAATCCAGTCTAATTCTTTTCGGAAGGTATTTTTTGCCTTTTCAATCGTTGATTGCGTCTGTTCTTGTCGCTCCGCTTTTTTCTCCAAATAATAGGAAAAATTTCCTTTGTAGCGATAGATGGTTTGATCAGCTAATTCCATGATCGTATCGCAAACAACTTCCAGGAAATATCGGTCGTGTGTTACCATTAAGATCGTCGATTTGGAGGAAGATAAATAGTTTTCCAACCATTCAATCATGTCCAAATCCAAGTGATTGGTAGGCTCATCCAAGATTAAAAAATCAGCATCAGAAAGCAACACTTTGGCCAAAGCAACACGCTTTTTTTGTCCTCCGGATAATTCGCTAATGCGCTTATCCATGTCCTCCAATTTCAATACTGAAAGAATTTGTTGAACACGAACTTCTGTATCCCAAGCGTTCAATTCTGTAATCGACTGATACAATTCTTCTAATTTCGCCTCGTCGTTTTTCGCAACAGCGATATTGTATTCTTTGATTAATTTCAATTCAGGCAAATCGTGGTCAAAAATCGATTCTAAAATCGTTTGATCCTCGCGCATGCTTTCCGTTTGCTCCATGAATGCAACACGAATATCCTTGCGGAAAGTCACTTTTCCTGAGTCGATAGGCTCCATCCCCATAATGCATCGCATCATGGTCGTTTTACCGGATCCATTTTTGGCAACAATTGCCACTTTTTGACCTTGGTCGATTCCAAATGTTAGGTCTGCGAAAATCATTCGCTCGCCGTATGATTTGGTTAAGTTTTCAATGGATAAGAAATTCATAGTCTAATTCCCGTAAGATGGGCGGGCAAAGATAAGGATAAATTAATGGAACATGAATTGACGTTACAGCTGCAACAAATAAAGTTCCATAAGATTTACTTGCTGATGATGCATATGTGGTGTATTTTTACACCAGTTAAAACAATTCCAATGAGAAGACTGAGCATTACATTTACAGAACCAAATGACGAGTGGTTGAAAAACCAAGTAGACAATAAGGAATATGCAAGCAAAAGTGAATTAATTAACGATTTAATTCGTCAGGCGCGAAAACAACAAAAACAAGTTGATTGGATACGTATGAAATTAGAACAAGCCGAAAAAAAGGGATTCACGGAAGACTCAAAAGAGGAAATTTTAAGACAATCAAAAGCCTTGTTAAATGGCCAACTTTAAACTTAGTCAAGTTGCAAAGGATGACCTAATAAGAATTCATCAATACGGTTTTGAAAAATTTGGAGTAATTCAAGCAGATCTCTACTTTGAGAATTTCTTTAAACAATTTGAAATCATTGCACAGAATCCTCTTATGTTTGAGTCTGTTGATTACCTTGCTCAAGGTTATCGAAGATGACCTTGCGGAGTCGATAGTATTTTCTTTCGGATATCAAACGGACAAGTTGAAATCATAGCCATCATAGGTCGTCAAGAATTAAATGAGTTATTCTAACCTACCTCAAACGATTCAACGAATCTAACAATACTTTGTCCTTTTGTACGCCTTTCATCGCAAAGTAGGTAAATGGCAATCCACAAACGAGCACGTAAAAACCAATTCCAACGTGAACTCCGGTGATTTCTTGAGAGGAATAACCATTCATTCCGAAGGTGGTAACCAAAATGACTGCAAGTACAAATACTAAGTAAATGAATAATCCCATTTTTGCCAAGGTATATTGACGTTTTAAATTTTTGTAGGACATCATTGCAACAAAGGTGAAAAGCACAAATAGAATAACGAAAATATAGGTAAATTGGTAATTGCTCAACCATTCTATGTATCCACCCTTAACGTCTTGACGCTCGACACCAAACACGGATTGAGTGTAATTGAGTTTTCCGTCAGACATAGTAAATAGCTCCATTCCGAACAATAAACTTGATAAAATTGCCATCACAATGATGAAATAAATGGTTTGAATACGTTGTAACATAATTCTATTTTTAAAGATGATTTGCTTTGTTTCGTAAATAAAAATCTAACAGAACGATGGCTGCCATTGCTTCGACAATTGGAACTGCTCTCGGTAAAACACATGCATCGTGACGTCCTTTCCCTTCGATGGTGATTTCATTTCCACTTTTATCAATCGTATCCTGATCCTGCATGATCGTCGCTACCGGTTTAAATGCCACTCGGAAATCAATCGGCATTCCATTTGAAATTCCACCTTGAATTCCACCAGAATGATTGGTTTTCGTTTGTCCATTTGACAGAAAGATGTCATTGTGCTCACTACCGGTCATACCCAAAGAAGAAAACCCGGAACCAATTTCAAATCCTTTTACCGCATTGATAGACAACATCGCCTTCCCTAATTCCGCATGTAATTTATCGAACACAGGTTCACCAAGTCCAACTGGAACACCTGTAATAACACATTGTACCGTTCCACCGATCGAATCACCCAAATTTTTAATTTCTTCAATTCGGGCAATCATTTGTTGGGCAATCTGGACATCCGGACAACGAACGGGACTCGCTTCAATTTCTGACAGCGGGTAAAATTCTTTTGAGTTGAGCGCAATTGCTCCCACTTGGGAAACATAGGTGCTAAACTCAATTCCGATTGATTGTAACAGTTGTTTCGCAATGGCTCCTGCTACTACTCGACTTGCCGTTTCTCTCGCACTACTTCGTCCACCACCACGGTAATCGCGGTGTCCGTATTTTTGTTGGTAGGTAAAATCTGCATGTGAGGGTCGAAAAACTTCTTTGATGTGATCGTAATCCGACGATTTCACATTTGTATTAGGAATGATAAATCCTATTGGAGTTCCCGTTGTTTTTCCTTCAAAAATACCTGAAAGAAACTGAACTTGGTCCGTTTCAACACGCGGTGATGTTAACTGAGATTGCCCAGGTTTACGGCGATTTAATTCCATCTGAATGGCAACTAAATCCAAGGAAACATTCGCTGGAACCCCATCAATAACTCCGCCAATGGCATCTCCGTGAGATTCACCAAACGTACTGAGTCTAAAAAGCGTACCATAACTTGATCCTGCCATGGAACAAAGGTAATGAATTTGATTTGTACAAAGTTTCTATCTTTGGTGCATGTATCGAATAAATCTCATTTTTATAGGTGTACTGCTTGCTTTGGCTAGTTGTGCTCCTGCACGCTTTGTTGAACCGTTGAAAAGGGGACAGCAAGTGATCACCGGAAATTTCGGAGGTCCAGTAGCGAAAATACCCGGTATTGGAGCAATTCCCATTCCGTTTACTGCCATCGGTTATGGACGTGGACTCACAGATAAAACCACCGTATTCGGAAACTTGCACACCACTTCTTTAGCTTTTGGAGTTGGTCAAACGGATATCGGAGTATCACAAAGTATTTGGAAAAATGATAAAATGGGTATCAGTGCGCAAGGCAGCATGAACATTCTAGTAGATTTCTACACTGGAGCGAATCGTTTCTGGCCTCAATTAGATGCCAATTACTACCTAAAATATGGGAAAAATTCCAAACCAGTTCAATTGGATGCGCTCTGCAAAGTGGACAGCAAACATTACAACTTTTTCTATGCTGGAATCAGCAATTGGTTTGACCCCTACAAAACGGAATCTCAAGGGCGTCCAAATGCACAATTTTGGATTCCAAGTGTCCAACTCGGACACCAATGGATTCGTCCCAAATGGAGCTATCAAGCGGAATTAAAAATGCTTGCACCCAATCAATCAAATCAAAACATCGTTGTGAATTATCCAAGCTTGCTCAATAATCGCGGTGCAATTGGACTCTATTTTGGCATCACTTATCACTTGAAAAAATGAAATACATCGCACTTCTTTTAATATCTGTGAGTTTACTTTCTTGTCGTAAACGACTGGATTCCTTTTTGTTTAATGGCTCCAAATTGGAAAGTTACCAACTAGACAATTACACTGGTGAGGTTTCTTTGGAGCTCAACGGTCAATTCGCCGTTCCAGACAGCATGATTAACCGCGTTCATTTTCCCGTAAATATTGATGGGAAAACAGTTCAAATTCAGGGAATTTATGTTGGAGATACAAATCACATCAATCAAGATACGGTGATTTTATATTGCCATGGAAACAAAGACCACATGGACTTCTATTGGTGCCGTGAAAAGTTGTATGCAAACATTGGTGGACTCGGAAGATACGGTGTGTTGATGTTTGACTATCCAGGTTTTGGATTAAGTGAGGGAACGGCTACAGAAAATAACATGTATGCATCTACTTCATCTGCAATTTCTTGGTTAAAAAACCGTGGCTTAACCAATGATCGTTTTGTGATGTTTGGTTTCTCTTTAGGCTCAGCTCCAGTATGTGAAGTAGCAGGACACGCAAGTGATTATCCACTTCAACCGGCTAAAATTATTTTAGAAGCTCCATTTGCCTCTGCTGAGATTATGATTCAAGATGCCGCGCTTTTATCGATGCCCGGGTCCTTTCTTGTGGATTTAAAAATTGACAATGCTACCGAAATAAAAAAGGTAAATGTCCCATTGCTTTGGATTCATGGAATGGCCGATTCTTTCTTATCGATGTCAAGCCATGGTCAACTTGTTTATGATAACAAACCGGGTGCAAAAGAATGTGTTTTAGTTCCGGGAGGAGAACACGAGACTACCCCATTTGTCATGGGGTATCAAGCGTATATTGATCGCCTTGCGGCATTTATTCAATCTTAGTTCAGAACGGCAAATTTCAATTGGCCAATCTGTCCATTTTTAGTCGACTGAAGGTAGTAAATTCCAGATGTGATTTTCGGCAATTGAATTTGTTCCGTCGTTGAAGATGCTATCCCTTCAAAAATGATTTTTCCATTCAAATCGTATACCGAAAATGCCGATTCTAGTTCAAGTCCTTTGATGGTAAATGATCCTTGATTCGGATTCGGAAATACAACAACACCATAAGTTGATAATTCGGTTAACGAAGCACAATCTTCAACGATAATAACCGTATTTGTTGTTCCTGTGCATCCAATTCCATCTGTGTAAGATGCAGTAACCGTTTGTGGACCAACACCTGCCAATTGAGGATCAAAATTGTTTCCTGTTACCCCATTTCCGGAAAATACCGCAGCAAGTTGGTCAGATGCCAACGTTATAAGTCCAGCGTCCAAACATACAACTCCATCAGTATCTGAAGTCGTTATCGTTAAGGTAGGTGCACCATTTACAACAATTGTTTGAGTGGTTGAATTACTTCCAGCAGAATTCGAAACAGTTAAAGTGACCGTGTATGTTCCCGCCGTAGCAAAAACATGACTCGCATTTTGAGTGGTAGCCGTACTTCCATCACCAAAATCCCATGCCCAGGCAGTTGGATTATCCAAAGATGAGTCTGTGAAATTTGCTGTGGTACCTGAACACACAACCGCGTTATTGATTCCAAATTGTGCTGTTGGTGTTACTGCAGGAGCCTGGATGTTGAAATAAATTTTGAAATCATCAAAATAAAAACCGTCCATGTTTGTGCCTCCATCAGACTTTAATTGGAAACGAACTTTAATGACTTGTCCCAAGTAATCGCTTAAATTTATTTCTTCTAATACCCAAGAGGACATCGTTCCATCATAAACAGGTTGGTTGTTAGGTTGAACACTTCCATTGGCACTTGTTCCTGCATTCGTATAATTTCCACATTGTCCAATCCATGTTGTTCCACCGTCTGTAGATACCTGAAATTGAACATAATCAAAATCTGCCTCTAATGCCCATTTTGCATAAAAGTTAATTTTCGCAGCATTAGCATTACTCAAATCAATGGTCGGAACATAGGAATATGTTTTATTTGCGTTACTCGCGTAGTTTCCAGTTGGAGAGTCTGTAAAACTTTTTGGAGCAGAAACGAACGTACTTGTTGTCGTACTCCAGTTTCCTGTCCAGTTTGTTGTAGCCGACGCATTTTCTGTTACTTGAAGGTTATATGCACCAAAGGTTTTAACAATTGTATCGCGTTTTACCCATAATCCATTATCCGTTTTTATGATGTATTTGATTAAATCTCCAAATTGAATGCTCGGATTTAATGTGTAAGAAATGGCTCCTGTTGATGTTTGCATTAAGTTTAAATTGTACACCACAGGTGTTCCAACTGCTGTGACATTTAATAAAGGCTGAATAGAAACGGTTACTGGTCCAGACATGCGGCCCAAACGATATGCGGAATGATTAAAGTTTCCACTCAAGGTTGAAACATTATTAGGATCGGTATCCTTGACAACAACGTAATTTCTCGTGATATGAGCTAAAATCAAGTTTGGAAAAACCATGTCACGACACGTTGCAATAATCTCTGAGGATGGTTGCCAAAATGCAGTCCCTACCTCAGGCGTGTGTACAAACATCGTGTCTTTTACTCCCACTCCGATGTCCAATTTGTACATGTAATCATCTGAATCACCTGATGCCGGATACAAGGCAGAACTTTTCATTGAAACATACCCATTGTGCTCTACCATGTGGTCTGTATGTGCTTGAAAATACGCATGGTGGTCAGCGTATTCAGCAACCGTTGTTCCAATTGGAAATAATATATCCTTCGCATAGGTATGAGCATTGAAGGCTGAAACAAATTTATGGTTTTGTACCAACCAGCGCATAGCTTGTACTTCTGGTTCAGAATAAGCTGAAGGTCCACAGTATGTATCATTGCTGGTCACGTTACTCGTGCCAGTTGTTCCCCAGCCATAACCGTAATTACGGTTTAAGTCTACACCGTAAACTCCACCTCCATTGTTTCTGCGGTTTTTGCGCCACATACCACCACCGGTTGGATTCGTAGTTTCGTTGTAAACGTATCCATCGGGATTAATGCACGGGACAAAAAACAATTGTGTCTCATTAACTAAGTAAGTAATTTCTTCTTTCGTTCCGTAGTTTTCCAAAACGTACCACATAAAGAAAATCGTTTCCATCAAACTCATTGGTTCCCGTGCATGATGAATGGCTGTGTAAAGTACTTTCGGTTCGTTTTCATCCACGTTTGGATTATCCGAAATCTTCACATGGTAAATCGGACGATTCTCATGAGTTAAAAAAGTTGAAATAGGCGCTTTGGCAGTAATTAAATTTGGATATTGCTGAACCATAGCGTCCAACTCAGCCAACATTTCAGTATACTTCAAATATCCACCCATCGTTCCTAAATTGAAATTAGTTGGAGTATTTGGATTCAAATAACCTGACCCACCACCCGACGTGCTTGAACATATGGAGTTTTTTAGACTTGGTTCTTGTTTTTGGGGATTGTTAAGCATATCGATATAGTACTGCTCAACGTCCTCTATTAGTACATCATAAGTAAACTCATATTGATCCATGATTGCTCGTTCTGCACTTGAAAAGTCCGAAATAAAGAAAGTGCCTTCTTTGCGAATTCCATGATCTACAGCCACCCCAAGATTGCCAAGTTTGATTAATTGAGCTTCGTCAGCGTATACTTTAAGTCGTGAATAATCCTGCGCGTGTAATGTCCAGGAACAAGCGAAAAGGATAACGGAGAGTAAAATTGATTTCATCGTTTGAATTTAGCACCACAAATAAACAAAATTTCAAGTTGAAACACAATATTTTAGAAAAAACAGGCAACCTTTTTATCAGAAACTTGTCTTTGCTTTGAAGTCATTTACATTTGTTGTAACTTAGCTTTTGGCCATGAAATTCCTACTTACACTTCTTACTGTTATCTGCTGCACTGACGGGCTTTTTGCTCAAAAGGTTTGGATGATTCCGAACGAAGGTCAATGGGATAATCGCATACAATACAACATTGATTTGAATGGTGGGAAAATGTACCTTGAACCTCAAGGCATGACCTATTTTATGACGGATGCAATGAGTCATAATCACCACGATGGACGAGAAACCATCCATGAGAAAACGAAATACCATGCCATTAAACATGTTTTTCCTCATGCTCATAGCGATGCGGAAATCATCGAATCAGATTCAAGTTCACATTACTTTAACTACATGTTAGGCTCTGATCAATCAGCTTGGAAGTCAAATATCCACGCAGTTTCTCAGCTTACATACGTTTCCTATTTCGATGGGATTGATATGATGTATAATGGAAAAAGTGACCAATTGAGTTTTCAATTTTTAGCTAAACCTCATGCTGATCTCAGTCAATTATCATTTTTCTTAGATGGTGCAGATGAAATAGAATTAGACAAACTTGGTAACCTAGTCTTGACACACTCTTTAGGGACGATTACCTACTCGGCTCCAAAGGCATGGAATATTTCATCGAACGGGAAAAAGACGGATGTTGCGATTTATTTTCAAGTCTACAAACAACACGTATCTTTCATATTGCCAGAAGGATATGACGCGTCAGAAGAATTATTCATCGACCCTAGTTTAACCTTTTCAACGTTTTCAGGGTCTACCGCTGATAATTGGGGATTCACTGCAACACCGGATCCAAATGGCAATCTTTTTGGAGGTGGAATTGTTTTTGGAACAGGATATCCCATTACCACTGGAGCATTTGATTCTAGTTTTGGAAGTGGAACAGGAATGTTTCCTATGGATGCATCGATAACAAAATTTAATGCAAACGGTACAGCCTTACTCTATTCCACTTTTCTCGGCGGATCTGGAAATGAAACACCTCATTCATTGGTTTCCGCTCCGAATGGTGAATTATACATTTATGGTGTTACCTCATCTGCTAATTTCCCAATTACGAATGGTGCCTACGATAATTCATTTAATGGTGGTCCATATCAATTACAAAATGAACTAGAGTTTAACGGTTCAGATATTTACATCGCACGTTTGAATCCTACTGGCACAGCCCTTTTATCATCCACATTTATAGGAGGTTCTGGTACAGATGGACTAAACACGAGCTCCTTAAATTTTAATTACGGTGACCAATTCAGGGGGGAAATTGTCCTTGATAACAACCAAAATGTTTATGTGGCGAGTTCAAGTGCTTCCTTGAATTTTCCAACAGTTGGGGCTTCACAGTCCATGCTAAATGGGAGTCAGGATGCGGTAATCTTTAAATTTAATTCTACTCTTTCAAACTTACAATGGAGTACCTATTTTGGAGGAACAGCTAACGAAGCAGGAAACTCAATTGCAGTGGCCAACAATGGTTCGATCTATATTTGTGGAGGTACGTCTTCCTCTTCACTGCCTATTAACTCAGGAAATGACTTAAGTTTCAATGGAGGACTGGGAGATGGATTTATATTAAAAATGAATGGTGCGGGAGCCTTTCAAGCTGGATCGTACATGGGGTACTCCGAATACGATCAAGCGTACTTTGTTCGAACAGACATCGATAATTTACCCTACGTTTATGGGCAATCAGAATCTGCGTGGCCAATTACTGCAGGTTGCTATAGCAATCCAAATTCCGGTCAGTTTATTCGAAAATACTCTTCCGATTTAGTTACGATTTCATGGACAACTATGATTGGTGCTGGAACTGGACATGTTGAGCTTTCCCCAACAGCATTTTTGGTTTCAGATTGTTACGATATATACCTTGCGGGATGGGGAGGCGTGCTAAATCAAACATATGCACAGGCTGCTTATTCAACAACCACTGGATTTCACACAACACTTGATGGTTATCAGCAAACCACAAATGGAAGTAATTTTTACATTGCCGTACTCGACAATGATGCAACCGCATTAAAATATGCTACCTTTATGGGAGGGTCTGCCAGCAGCTACAATCACGTGGATGGTGGGACAAGTCGATTCGATAATGCCGGTAGAATATATCACGCTGTTTGCGGAGCTTGTGGTGGAAATAATTTTGGGTTTACCAGCACTCCGGGAAGTTTTTCTCCCCAAAATTTAAGTTCCAATTGCAACATGGCCACCTTCAAGTTTGAGTTGAGTACTATTCAAGCAATTGCCGCTCAACCTGCACCGCTCATTTGCATACCTCAATCAGTTTATTTTCAAAATAACAGTGTAAATGGAAATGCCTACATCTGGGATTTCGGCGATGGTTCTGGATCTACTTTAATGCAGCCAAGTCATCAATACACGGTCCCAGGTGCATATGATGTTCAATTAATCGTTTACGATTCGACAGGGTGTTATGCGCCAGATTCAGTAACAGTTACCGTGAATATTGGTGCATTTACGGCAGGAGCTGTTCAACCTACAACAAGTATTTGTCCAGGAGATTCATATCAGTTGGATGCATATGGAGGAACAACCTATAGTTGGAGCCCGGCAAACCTCTTAAATAACCCGAACATTGCAAACCCAATTGCTACAATCAATGCTACCACTGCATTTAGTGTGATTATTTCGGATACTTGTGGATCTGATACTGTTCAAGTCACCATAAATGTGTCAGCTCCAACAGTCAGTTTGAATAATGACACAACCATTTGTTTGGGTGGATCAGTTAATTTAATCGCTACAGGAACTGGAACCATTTTATGGACACCTTCGAATTTCCTAACAAGTACAAGCACCTTTAACACAACAGCTACTCCAACAAGTACAACAACATATACCGCAACAGTGACCTCTGCTAACGGATGTACAGCTAGCGATTCCATCAATATTCAAGTATTTTTCAATCCACCATTGCCTGTATTAGATGACACACTTACCATCTGTTACGGCGGCACAGGAAGTGCTTTCATTTCAGGAGGAACGAGTTACTTTTGGTATCCAACAAACAACTTAATCGGACAAACCAATCAAACTGTTCAATTGAGTCCGTTAATTGAACAATATTATTATTGCGATGTGACCAATAGTTGCGGGACAGAAAGTGACTCCATTTGGGTGAATATTATCACACCTCAAATTTTTGCTGGAAATGACACCATTGTTTGTCCAGGAGCTCCGGCAGCTGTATGGGCCAGCGGTGCTTCGTATTATGTATGGTCACCATCACCTGTATCCACTGCTAATAATGGGGCATTCGCTGTTGTACAAAACCAAATCAACACAAACTACACAGTCATTGGTACGGATTCAAATGGATGTCAAGACACAGCAGATGTTCTCATAAGCGTATTTCCTCCGCCACATATAAATGCTGGTTTAGATGTATATGCGTTGGTTGGTGAAACCATTCAGTTCAATGCAATCACGAGTGGGCCAGGAAATATCCTATGGACACCCCAAGATGAATTCTCATGTTCAACCTGCGCAAACACAAGCGTTTCACCAAGTCAGAATGCTGTTTACAATGTTTATTTTACAGATTTGAACGGCTGTCAAGCACAAAGTCAAGTCAGCGTATACTTTGATCCATTTATCTATGTTCCAAATACCTTTACGCCAGATGGGGATGAATACAACAATGAATTCAGACCTATTTTAGGAAATATCCGAGAATTTGAAATGCTCGTATTCGATCGTTGGGGAGAAATTGTCTATGAAATGACATCCACAGATGATTATTGGGATGGGACGTATAAGAACTTACCTTGCCAAGATGGTACGTATGTTTGGAAATTGAAATACAAAGATTTCGCAAACAATAAAAAAGAAATTACGGGACATATTAATTTATTGCGTTAGTACCCGTTCTTTCCGCTAAATTTGTAACATGGGAGTACAAGTAAGCGTTTTTCAATTCAATGCCTTTCAGGAAAACACATATGTCGTTGCGAATGATCAAGGCGAAGCCATCATTTTTGACCCGGGATGTTATTCCAAGGATGAAGAAAATGCCTTATCAGATTTCATTGAAGAAAATGAGTTGTCCGTGCTTGCCATACTTTACACGCATGCCCACATCGATCATATATTGGGTGCAGCTTTTGTCCAACGAAAATTTAAAGCACCTGCCTATTTGCATGAAAAAGATCATGGGACATGGAACGCTGTTGCGAGTTACGCGCATGTTTATGGATTTGAAGGCTACCAGTTAGAGGCGATTCCCACTAAACAAGTAATCGATGGACAACAGTTGGAAATTGGTTCATTTAACATTCAAGTACGTCACACACCTGGACATGCTCCCGGTCATGTCATCTATTATTTTGAAGAAGATCAGTTCATCATCAATGGAGATGTCTTGTTCAAAGGCAGTTTTGGACGCGTTGATCTACCTGGAGGAGATTTGGAGATATTGAAATCATCCATTTTTAACATTCTTTTCCAATATCCAGCAGAAACCATCGTTTATTGTGGACATGGTCCGGAAACAACAATTGGACAAGAAAAAAGAACGAATTACATCCATCAATTTTAGGATTTTGATCATAGGTATAAATGCGCGAAACATCTTGGGTTCCAAAATGGAAGGATTTGGAAATTATTCCTTTGAATTGGTTCGACGCATTACAAAAAATCATCCTGAACAAACGTTTGTTTTGTTTTTTGACCGAGCAGTAGATCCGAAATTTGAATTTACTTCGAATGTTCAAACAGTCGTTTTATTCCCACCAACTCGTCATCCCCTTTTATGGATATTTTGGTTCGAATGGAGTTTAAAACGTGCCTTAAAAAAACACCACATTGATCTACTTTGGTCACCAGATGGGTTTTGTTCGTTAAGCTCTTCTGTACCACAAATTGCCACCATCCACGATTTGAACTTCGAACATTATCCGCAAGACTTGCCATGGTTAGTATCCCGCTATTTTCGGTTTTTCTTTCCAAAGTTTGCCCGAAAAGCGAAACGCATATTGACCGTTTCAGATTTTTCCAAACAGGATATTATTCAAACATATGGAATTTCAAGCACTAAAATCTCCTCAGTATATAATGGAATCAGTGATGAGTTTCGAGAACTAAGGATGGAAGAAGTCACGGCAACACGTCTAATATACACGAATGGGAAACCGTATTTTCTCTTTGTCGGTTCCTTACATCCTAGAAAGAATGTTCAGCGTTTGGTACAAGCATTTTCAGCATTTTGTCTGGTGAATTTCGAAATCGATTTAGTGATTGTTGGGAATGCCATGTGGAAACAAGAAGCATTCAATCTTTCAAAAGAAACCAAGGATCGTGTTCATTTTCTAGGTCATTTATCTACTACGGAATTAAGCCTTGTAACAGGGGCTGCATTTGCTTTAAGTTACGTTCCCTATTTTGAGGGATTTGGGATTCCATTAGTTGAAGCCATGTGTTGTGGCGTACCGATTATCAGTGCCGACGCAAGCTGCTTGCCAGAAATAGCCGGTGATGCTGCAATTTATTGTGATCCTTTTTCAGTAATGGACATCACGGATAAAATGAGTGAATTAGCCGGAAAACCAGCATTGCATTCAAGTTTATCAAAAAATGCATTAAGCCGCTCCACGCAATTTAGTTGGGATAAATCAGCTGAAGACGTGTGGGAAATATTGATGGAAAAATAAGCGTTAACTTTGTCACATAGCCCCGTAGTTCAACGGATAGAATAAGCGTTTCCTAAACGCTCGATCCAGGTTCGATTCCTGGCGGGGCTACAAAATTATAACATTCCTACTTTAAATCACGGACACATCTTATTTAAATCCGCAACTGCCTCTTCCAAAGTGCACGTTTGTTATTTTGGATTCGGACTCGTATTCGGTTTAATATGCTTCACAAGCAAACATGTACGCTTGGATTGCTTCCAAGGATTTCAGTCCTTTTAGTCCCGAAACCTCTTAGACCTATCCTGTTGGAAGTTCGGTATGACGAAATAGCGGTAACTCGTTTGAACATCATCAAAAACATCGACAATCATTTTTCCGTTAACGACCTTTTTGCCATTTCGGTAATAACCATCAGGTTTATCAATTTTCAATGACATTTTCACATTAACAACACCATCCTGACTGATTTTATCAATTTCGGGCATTTCATTTTTGGTAAAACGGATTGTTTCGTTCTGCAAATTCACAAATTCGAATTCCACCATTTTACCTTGGGCATTGGTATTGAAATAGTTTATGCTATTTCATAGGGATGAATCCTAGTTACTTAGGATATAATAGTTTTGGAAGATGAAACTTGGGATTTCCCCTAAAATGAGGAGGAATAAAAAGTACTTTTTTAACATTTGAATGAAAATTGAATTTCGATGAACATGAGGTTAATTTGTACTTGTTGGTGTATTAACGGAATAACCAAAGACCGCTTTTTAGCACCAAAACAAGCGCCAATAAAAGAAAAAGTAAACAAGAATGGTGTAAATCATATTGTTTAGAAGGAATAAATTCCGAGAGATTAAAGTCCAAAACTTTCCTTTAATGACAAGGTAATTTCCATAATACAGAGGAAGGATTAAGAGTAGAAGGATATTCGGCACATAAGCTGCTAGACTCACGAACTTGCTAAATCGATCTTCGTAGGGTGCTTGAAAGTAAAATATGGATTGATGCGTGCATAGGATGAATCCGTAATAACTGAGCGCGAATCCGAGAATAGCAAGTAGAACTTTAACAAAGTAATACTGGTCCTTTTTTCTCATGAAACTCATCAAAAAATAAATCGAAGTGCAAAATAAGACACCCGAAAAAACCATCATCATCCACATGAGCCAAGGTGAATTAATCGTTGTTATATAGGTGCCTAATTTTTCGAATTCTGCATTTTTTAAAAACAATGAATCAATCGAAAGAAGGTGATCACCCTTTTTCAATTCCTGCCTTAAATCAAAGGTTTTATTTCTTCGGTAATCATGGTAAAAATAGAGGTGTACTTTTCCATCGTTCAAATTCCAAATAGATGTTAGCAAGGTTCCATCACCGATTTTTGGCCGACAAACATGCATGGAGTCAGACAAGGAACGTAAAAAAAGCAGCGTTGTATCTTGCTTCAATTTTAACAATTCAACTCCTTTGCGGTATCGATTGAGTTTCATTGCTTCTTTGGGAGAGGTGATTGATGGACAAAAATTGGATAGAACATAGGCGCTTTTATTCCCAATTTGAGTGGAATACGGTTCAACCACGAGGTATTTGCCAGATTTATCGGTAAAAATGAAAACGTCCTCAATAAAAGTAGAACGGTCGAATTGCCGAACAAAGGCTTGAACCTCTTCAACTGTTTGACACGAATGTAAGATTTGTTTTAAAAACTCAGTTTGATTTATAATTGGTTTGAGTCCTCCAATCGCCTTACGACCAGGAGTAAAAGATGCAAGCCGGGAAAAAGAAAGTCCAGCTTCATTCATTCCTGACTGTGGTGCGAATCCATGCGAACCATCAAAGCGTGATCCTGTAAATGCTGCGCCATATGCTCCTTTGCCCTTTGTCTCGAACCAAATACGTGACGTTGTTCTCCAAGCATCTTCATTGCATCCAACATACGTTTTGCCATGCAATGTCAATTTGTACATGCTACAAGAATGACTGGATTCTATGTTGAAAATAAGAAACAGGAACAGATAATGTAGGATTTTTCTCACCTCGATTTTTTTGTAAAACGATGGGTTTTCCCTTGGTTACTAAATCCTTGAAATGCTGTTAGTGTGCGAACAAAGTTCAGCAATTCACTCTTCATCTGTTGATGTTGTGTGATCGTAGGATGTTTGTCATACCCTTCTGTATAGATACCCTTGTATGAGAAGGAATAAACTTTATTGTCACCTTTAGCATTTTGTATTCGAACAATTTTTTGAATACTCCTTTTCATTTTATTCTTTAATTCACGTTCCGCCATTGGACTTGTACTGCATATGAAATAACTGTTAGGATATCGTTTGCGAAGTTGTTGTATAAAGGCAACATAATTTTTTTCGTATTCTTTCATCGACTTCGAACCATCATTCTGTCCGAGGGTGATAAAAACAACTTGCGGTTTGATGCGAAAGGACCACTTTTCATTCCCTGGATGAAAATCAATGTGTTCGTAAACATCTGGCATGGTATGTTTGATGCCACAACAACTATGATGCATTCCTATTCCAGAAACAGCACTTAAAATCCAATCGGCCTCAAATTCACGAGCTAAACTAGCTCCATAGCTGAAATAAGCATTGTGGTAATCGTACCATGTGCCTTTACCAAAGGAACAACTTGAAGAATCAGCTCCGTTGCCACACGTAATGGAATCTCCAATGAACTCAAAAACGAGCTTCTTCCGTTTTTTCTTTGTTCGGACCAATTGTTTACATTGAATTCCACGAATTTTTATATACCCAATACTACTTTCCGTGTTTTTGCAAATCAACACATGGTGTTTTGTCGCTTTTTTTCCTGAAAACAATGGAAGACGGTTTACTTTTCCTTTTAACTTGATTCGCTTGGATTGACCATCCACTACAATTTGAATGTAATTATGGGTCTTGCTAAATTTTATTTCATCTTCAATCGTAACGAATGCTTCCGTTCCAATGCAATCAAATTCAAGGTATGCTCCTGGCGCCCATGTTTTTGGCGCATGTTCATCTGAAAAATCAAAGCGTCCAATGTATTGAATTCGCTTGTCACTACCTAGGTAAAAAGTTGTTTCCTCTTTTGATTGAAAATGATATACTACATAAGCCAACAAAGACGTGATCAGGCAGAAAATGGCGATTTTTAGGATTTTCATAAAGCGTATCAACTACGTTTTTTATCCCGCATTTTCATGAATGGAATTTCAATCAATTGGTATAAAACGTATGATATTGAAATCGTAAAAATCCAAAAAAGCAGGTAATCGAATACCCACCCTTTTCCAGCAACAAACTTGTCTACACTGTAATTTCCATGGATGGTGTGTTTAATGATCGCAATCGTTACCACGTTTAAATTCACGAGGTACATTGAATATGAAATCAAACTAAAGAAGGAAATCCAAGCGGTCCATTTCCCTAGTCCTCTTCGAAGGTTGGACATAAAAGGTAACATAAAGAATACCGCGAGGGACTTCAAAGTTGGACACCAAATATTTGCGAATGGACCATAACTTTTTCCCATATGAAACTTCGAGTAATAAAGTAAATATAATCCCACTAAAACCAATAATATGTTCCATTTTGCATTCCATATTTTTGGATAATAGAAAGCAATAAAGGCTGCTAAAACACCAAACATAATGGAATCTAAACGTGGAATCACCTGGTAATCGATTCCGTAACTTAAAAACTTTTTGAATAATTTTAGTTGATAGGGGTTTGGATTTTCTGAAATACCATAAGAATGGTACAAGTAATAACGGTAGTACGTTATCGCTGTCAATAAACCAACGGAAACAATTAAAATGGTCCATTTCGTGGAAGACTTAAACGCCATTAACGCCACAAAAAGAATGAATGGGACCGACAAATAGAACCATTCTTCGATACTCAAACTCCAAGCCTCTGCAAAGAATCCTGGACGATAATGGCCAAAAATGTTTTGCGTGAAAAAGAAAAATCGGAACCATTCCTTTGGGAAATTCACAGGAAAGAAAATCAGCGTATAGGCAAAAAGGAATAAAAGCACCACCAAATAAACAGGTAGTGTTCGCATCCAGCGTCGCTTCCAAAAGTCTAAAAGTCCAGGCCAAGAAGCTGCTTGTTTATTGAGTATTTTCACGAGGATTCCTCCAATTAAAAAACCGCTCAAAACAAAGAATATAGCTACACCATCATATAGATATGGATTCACTGATTTTTTAAATTCTTGAGGAACAAGAATTAGGCTGTGTCCAAGTAACACCATGAAAATGGCGATAAATCGCAAAACATCTAATCCAAATATTCTATTTTCTGAAATCTCGAATTGGAATAATTTACGTAAGAAGGACATTGCTTTATAAATATGGATTGGATAATAACCCAAATTTAATCAATGTTATCGTAATTCCTTTCATTTTAACTAATTTGTCATGAGAACGGTGTTTAATATTTTGAAGTGATTTTGCTTGGTGACCAACGCATTTCATTAATTTCGTTCCATCAAATTGCATTCATGAAAAAAATACCCTTTTTCCTACTCCTGTCATTGATTCATTTACAGCTTCAAGCAAGCATTAAATTACCGATGATACTGAGTGACAACATGGTCTTACAGCAAAAAAGCGTTGTTAAGTTATGGGGAACATCCACCACGAAAAAAAATATTACTGTACGCGTAAGTTGGACAAACACCCTATTCTCCTGTGTAACAAAACCAGATGGGGCATGGGAAATTAGCATTTTCACACCCAAAGGAACTTTTGAAAAACAAAGCATCATTATATCAGACGGCACACCACTTACCTTAAAAAATGTACTCATCGGAGAAGTTTGGCTTTGCGCAGGACAATCAAACATGGCGATGACTTTTTCTGGCTACCGGAATCAACCGATTGCGAATGCCAAAATTGAAATAGAAGCAGCTAAAGAGGAAAGTGGCATACGCATGTTCAACGTTGACAAAACAGCGTCCTATGCTCCAACGATTTCAGCTAAAGGGTATTGGTTACTAAGTAATCCAAAAAATCTATCTTCCTATAGCGTGGTCGGATATACCTATGCACAACAATTGCAAAAAACGCTCAACTGTCCGATTGGCATCATCAATAGCAGTTTTGGTGGCTCAACAATTGAAGGCTGGTTGAACCAAAGTACCGTTGAAAAATACATGGACTATCCTTACAACGCAAACATTCCAGATTCAATGAGTAATTTGCGTCCATGCGTCATGTTTCAAGGGATGATCAGACCTTTGAGGAATTATCAAATTAAAGGAATCGTTTGGTATCAAGGAGAAGGAAATGTTGGACGATCAGCTACTTATGCACAAAAACTACAGGACCTCGCATACCTATGGCGTTTTACGTTTGAAAATCCGGAACTCCCTTTTTATGTGGTTGAAATTGCACCTTATTTGTATGAAAGTATTTCTGAGCCAGCTAAAATCAGAGAGGCAGCATTTAAAGCAACACATAACTTGGAAAATGCTGGGATAGTCTGCACAAATGATTTAGTCCCAAGTACAGAAGCAACCTGCATTCATCCACCGGTAAAAAAACCTATAGGCGAACGTTTAGGAAATTTATCCTTGCTGAAAACCTATCGCATTGATTCGATTCAAGGACTATCTCCAGAATTTGATCACCTTGAATTACATGAGGATGAGGTTGTTTTATTTTTTAAAAATAGCTACGAAGGACTCCAACACGAAGGCATCATTACAGGATTCGAAATTGGTAATTCTATACATGAATTTCATCTTGTAAATGCGGAAATTGGAGACAATAAAAGCACCATTGTTATTCCACTTGAAAAGGGAACGAGCGTTCACTCGGTACGCTACTGTTTCAAAAATTACCAAGTAGGGAACGTAAAAAATAGCGCAGGATTACCTTTGTTTCCGTTTAGAACAGATGATTGGACTGAATAAAACCTTTTCCCGCTTGCATGCTCATTTCGGAGTTATTGCTTACCTTTAAGTAGAAATGTACGGCACATGAAAACTCCCTTCGACGAAAATGGAAAACTGAATACCTTTTGGAACAATTTGGCTTTTGTTAAACGCAAAAAACGCGAACGAATCGCAAAGGGAATTCTTTTATTAATCATTGGCTCTGTTTGGATGCTCAGAGAATTGGATTATGCCCTACCCGATTGGATTTTTGGTTTTCCAAGTATTTTCCTTTTACTAGGAACCTATTCCTTGGTCAAAAATGGTCCACAACAAATTGGTGCTTACATTTGGATTTTCCTTGGATCTTTTTTCATCGTCGATCAATTATATCCGAATTGGAATTTAAAAGATTTTATTTTGCCTTTTGCAATCCTCGTTTCTGGAGTGATTTTTCTATTAAATCCGCTGAAGATTATTCGGAATTGGCAATGGAACAAGTTCAAAAAAGAAATTGATTTTGCGGAGGATCACAGTACATCGGACGTGCTTTCCATGGATGCCATTCTTGGTAGCATTGAAAAAACGATCACATCCCAAGATTTTAAAGGTGGAAGAATCATTTGTTTACTGGGTAGTGTGGAGTTAAATTTAGTTAATGCCGACTTTCAAGGAGATTGTACAATTGAAGTGACTTCTATCATGGGTGGACTCGAGTTAATTGTACCTGGTAACTGGGAAATCGTCAACGAAATTTCCGCAATTCTTGGTGACGTTAGCGACAAACGTATGATTCAGTCGGATGATGACTCACCACAGCGCAAACTTCACCTGCGCGGTACCGCTGTATTGGGTGGTATTGAAATCAAATCCTTTTAAACTTGGTTTCATCTGTGATTCAACGACATCAATACAAATTAATCCTACTCGGATTAACATTTGTTTTTTTGGCCTGGGAACTTCCCACGCTACTTTTTCATCCCAATGAATATTTATTAACAGCTGACGGTGACGGATTAAAAAGCTACTATTCATTTGTCTACCACCTTACCTTTGATTCAACCTTGTTCCACTTTGGAGGAATGAACTATCCACATGGCGAGCATTACCTGTACACCGATGGATTTCCGGCTATCGCATGGCTCATTCAACTTTTGCCTTTTTTAAAGCCTTACGGGATTTTCATCATCCATTTTACGTTGATAATTAGCCTTTTATTCACACCACTATTCATTTATTTAATCCTGAGGAAATTCCATGTACATGAGTGGATTGCCATTTTCGGTGCACTTTCTTTATTTATACTACAACCACAATTCCCTCGTTTATTCAGCCACTTGAGTTTGGCTTATTCCATTTTCTTTCCGCTTTCTTGGTATTTATTGCTGCGATATAAGGAACAACATTCATCACTAAAATGGATTGGATTACTGATAATCAATCAACTCTTTTGGTACTTCATGCATCCCTATTTAGGATTCATGGTGACGGTTTTTTACGGGATTGATTGGGTGATCGAACAAGTTAAAAAACGCACATTATTCAGGCAAAGATTGATTACATTCGTACCGGTGATACTTCCAGTTTTACTCGTTCAACTTTTACTCAAGTTAACGGATTCAATTGGAGATCGACCCACTACTCCCTATGGGTTTTTCGAGTACCAAGCGCATTGGAAAAGTATTTTCTTACCAGATTCAGGTCCCATTCATGACTGGATTGCTCACTACATTTCTTACGGTGAATTTCGTTGGGAGGGTTATGCGTACATTGGCTTTTTATCCATACTAATGCTCCTTTTCGGTGTTGGTTTTTTCATCTGGAGTCTTTTAAATAAGTCAAAGAAAAAAACTGAAATTCCCCCTCAATGGATCCCTGCACTTCTTGCCGCTTTCTTTTTACTCATTCTGTCCTTTGGTTTTCCTTTTAATGGAAACCCACATTGGTTAGATTACCTTACATTTCTCAAGCAATTTCGCGCACTAGGAAGATTTTCGTGGGTATTTTATTACGTTATTGGTGTACTTGGAATTTACCTATTGAACATCCTTTACGATCGATTTCGGGGATTGGAAATAAAACACCGCTTTCAACATAAGACGCTCATATTGATCCTCCTTTTACTTTGTCTTCAAATAAAAGAAGGATTGTCCTTATTGAAAATTCCTGAACATTTCGAGAAAAACATTTTTGACTGGAAGCATTTAAGCTCAGCGGAAAAACAACTCGTTCGCTCCGCAGAAAAAATAAAGCCAGAAGTTAAGGCAATTTTACCCCTTCCTTGGTTCCACATTGGATCAGAAATCTATGGCAAGGAGGCAAATCCAAGCACCCTGAGAAACTCCTTTTTGCTCTCTGCTCATACTGGAATTCCAATTTATGCAGTCATGTTAGGTCGCACTTCGAAACAACAAACCATTGACTATTTTCATTTTTTCTTATGTTCACAGCATACCTCTAAATCGAGTTATTTACCATTATTAATTTATCATTATCCTAGCGTTGGCTTATACGGAGAAGATGAACAGAAACTGCTTTCGGATGCAAATCAACTAAATGCAAATTCAATTGGTGAATTGCTGATACTCAAGAAAAATCAGATTCAAAAGGACTTGTCACTTCACTCTTCTACGATTCTAAGAGAAGAATTTTCAGATGAAGAAAAATGGAATGGACAAGTCGTGAATGGACGATATCGTGGAAAGATTGAGAACTACAATACCATTATAAGTTTAGATTCTAGTAAAATAGAACCCAATGAATGGTATGAAATTTCATTTGATTACTATCCTGATTGGACCAAACCTCTTTCGAATGTATGCTACATTGAATTTGTTAATCCAAAAACAAAAGAAGTGAACTGGTTTTACGCAAGAAGTGTTGGCTCCTTCCCTGGGATTTATTCGAATAAAATTCACGCTAACATACGTTTCAAGTCACAAACTTTCCCCAGTGAGTATCATTGTTTTTTATTCGGTAAATCTACCAATGTATTTTTCGAAGTGGACCATATCAAGGTCCGAAAAATCAAACTTTAAGAAATAACCCCCAAGTTCTTTCCAACTTTAATAAATGCCGCAATCGCTTTATCTAAATCAGCCTTTGAATGTGCCGCAGAAATTTGCGTACGAATGCGCGCTTGTCCTTTTGCTACGACAGGATAAAAGAATCCAATGGCATATATTCCTTCTTCCAATAATTCATTTGCGAATTTTTGAGAAAGTGCCGCGTCATAAAGCATGATGGGTACAATTGGAGAATCACCAGGTTTAATATCAAAACCAGCTTCAATGATTTGTTTTTTGAAATAGCGTGTATTTTCCTCCAAACGGTCGCGTAATTCAGTTGTTGAGCTCAAAATGTCAAACACTTTGATGGAAGCACCAACAATTGCAGGTGCCAATGAATTTGAAAATAAATAAGGACGAGAACGTTGACGTAGCATATCTATGATTTCCTTTTTACCCGTTGTGTAACCGCCCATGGCGCCACCTAGTGCTTTCCCTAGGGTTCCGGTAATAATATCCACTCTATCCATTACCCCGCAATGTTCAGGAACTCCTCTACCTGTCTTTCCAATAAAGCCTGCAGAGTGGCATTCGTCTGTCATGACCAATGCATCGTATTTATCGGCTAGGTCACAAATTTGGTCCATTTTAGCAATATCACCATCCATAGAGAAAACACCATCCGTCACAATCACACGAAAACGTTGTTCCTGCGCTTTGATTAATTGTTCCTCAAGGTCTTGCATGTCGGAGTGTTTATAACGGTATCTTGCAGCTTTGGCAAGACGAACGCCATCAATGATGGATGCATGATTCAATTCATCCGAGATAATTGCATCTTGTTCTGTAAACAAAGGCTCGAAAACACCGCCATTTGCATCAAATGCTGCGGCATACAGAATTGTGTCTTCTGTACCATAGAACTGTGCGATTTTAGCTTCTAGTTCCTTATGAATATCCTGTGTTCCACAAATGAAACGAACCGAAGACATTCCAAACCCATGTGTATCAAGCGCATTTTTAGCAGCGGCAACTACATCCGGATGTGAGGACAATCCCAAATAATTATTGGCACACATCACAACCACATCTTCTCCTGTAGAAATCTTTACTTGAGCACCTTGAGGACTTGTAATTACTCGTTCTTTTTTTAGAAGTCCATTTTCCTCAATGGAAGCCAATTCTTGTGCTAAAAAATCTTTGATTGAACCGAACATATTATTTTTTTGAGTTTTCTTGAATTTTTTTTGTGATCAGTTGAGAAAGTACTTTCGCTTCTTTCTCAGATAATTTTCGACCGAACGTAATTTTTTTCTGAAAATAATCGAATGAAAAACGTTCCGCGCCATTCACCCAAGGAGAAGATTCCCAAATTCCTTGTAAGGAACCTTGTTTTGGAATTTCGTAAGTCATGTTTTTGATGTTATCAAAATAATATGGGTGTGACTTTCCGTACGAAAGAATACTTTTTTTAAGGTGAAATGCTCTTTCATCGATTTTGATGAATTCTTGTCCAAACATGATCCACAAAAACGATTTGGTCACGCGAAACGCATAGTAACACCAAAAGACTACAAAAACCCACAGGATGATAACTTCTTGTTCCTTTAATGGCATAACATTTAAAGCCCAAAATACAGTTCCTCCAATAGCGTACCACATGGCAAGCCATGAACCCATGATTGCGTTGATCCAAACATTTTTTTCAGGGTCAACGACTATGGTCGTTTTTGATCTTTGATCAACAAAACTAATTCTATTTCCTATCCACTTCACCTTACAAAATTAAAATAAAAAAGCCCCGTCTAACAACGGGGCTTTCTAAAATTATACGTTTGTCTTAAAAATTCCAAACATCGTGTTCCCATGTACGGATTTCTTCTTTGATACGTTCAGCCTCATATAAAGCATCAACACCAAATTTGTAATCTTGAATTTCACGATCGAACTTGTCGGAAACTTTATAAATTGTAGAACTAAACTTGCGTTTCCAGAACAAATCATCCATTGACATCCATTGCGCGTCATTTTGATCGTTATAAACGTAATAGTTGATAATTACATTACGAAGTTCAGGAAAGTACAACCAAAACATTTCGTTTTCTTCTACTTGTTCCGTATACTTATCTGCACCCAAATAAGGTGTGCCTTCTAAATCATATACAAGTAGTTTACCTCTTTCTTTTGGCTGACTTGGATCCTTCTGCTCCACACTACTATATCTTGCAACTGGAGCAATAGCTATAATACGGCGATCCAACAGCGAACGCTCCTTGTCAAAGAACCAATCTTCTTTAATGTTGTAAGCGATAATGTGACTTGAACCAACATAGCTAACGATATCATCATAAGAGATATTGAAACCTACGTCGCCATTATCCCAATAGCGTTGTAGAGTTTGGGGCTCGGAAACATACATATCGATGATATCCTTATTCATATCGGCCAGATTGGAATCACTTCTTAACGAGTCTATGTACTGTTGTAAAGTTTGATTCGTTTTTAAGATTGGCACTTTACCACCACCAACGGCAGTAAGTTCAATCTCAAACTCAGCTCCTTTTGCCCTTGAACTAATCGCTTTATTAACTCGGTCACGATATGTCCCTGAAGTAAAATAATCATCTTTATCAACGCGTGCAATTGGATACCTTAAACTGTATCCATCTTCCAACGTTGTATAGTCAGGACTTGATACTTGATAAACCGTAAGGTCACCTAACATTACATGTCTTAAAATTATTGTCCATAAGGACCATCTTTGTTGGTCTTTATTCCATCGAGGATCATCAATATCATTTCTTGTTGCAGGATTATACAAGCTTCCACCTAGTGGGTCACCATCAAAATTATCAAAAGGAAAAAAGATTTCATGATTGATTTTCTCACGTGAATCTATGCGTGAGAATACACGTTTAGACCAAACCAAATCAGCTTCACGGACAAATTCCGGTTGGATAGCTTGTCTTACAGGAACTTCTTCCTTTAACACAACACCATCAATTACACCATTTGGAAGTACATTTACAGGACCTCTTAAGTCACCAGACTGCACTCCTCCTTGTCCAAATGCAGCTGTAATGCACAAACAACCTAAACCAAAAAATACTTTTTTCATAACTTGAAATTTTACTGTGTCACTTTAAGGCCAGTAGAAACAGAAGCTGAACCTCCAGTTGATTGATTATATTTAATTTCCACAGTTACCATTCTTCCGACTCTCGCCTTAGCTAAAGCACTTGAAGGAATTCTTGATCCTGTAAAATTAATAGGCTCATTGTCACCAACTGTAATTCTACCTCCGGTTACTGTAAACGAAAGTGCCGATAAAGGTGAATCTTGTCCTAATCCAACTGTTACGTTTCCACCAGATTTTGAAATTGTCGTTTGTTCTACATTTGGTCTAGGAAGCATTCTAATTTTGTACTTAAACGTACCAAATGATTTAGATTTTCCATCCTTATCTTTTGCCGTTAACGTAATAGTAGCTAATCCTGCACCATTTGGTTTAACAATGTATCCTTTTTGAGATGTACCATTAACCGTAAAAGTAGATGGTGTGCAAGTACCTTTGTCTATTGATATACTTGAACTTACCATTCCTGCTACAACTGGAACAACTTTATTAGGATAACCCAAATATAAAACGGCCAACTCAGGTAAAGAAATTGATCCTTGGGGTTTTGCGATTGAAACTTTCCAAGACCATGGTTTGCGGTATTCAACACCTGACTTGTTGCGAATCATCACCGTACCACTTAAATTCATTTCACCAGATCCTGAAGCACGCGTCTTAACTGTACCAATACCATCTTTTACGGTAATTGATCCTGAACCTGTAACTTCTGGATTATTATCTGAATCATAAGCAGCCATAGTCACTTTTAACTCGATGTCTTCTCCTTCTGTAGCAACACCAGGTCCACTAACTAATTGTTGAATTTTGTTAAATGAAAATTCTCCAACCGTAACTTTACTTTTCAATAAGTTTACTGCTTTCGCACGAGCACTTAAAATTTCATTCTGCATTGAAGACAATGAAGCTAATGCACCCACCATTGGTGCGTGGTCAAACGTTCGACCCATCCAATGGATGTTTTTTTGCTCATGGTGATCAGCGAATTCAATTTTCGTTAATTCTTGATATAGTCCTAATAGAACTTCTTCATCTTCCGGATTAACCTTATTTGGTTTAGAAGTTATCATTTTTGCAATTTTCTCTTGCAACTTCAAATTTGGCATGTTGTCGTTAACATCAGTAACCTTCACTTTCCAGCTGTTTTTTTCACCTTCTAAATAAGTTCCCGTTGTTTCAACAATAAATTTACGGAATCCGTTGTAACGTTTCCATAATTTTAATCCATGTTTTGTTGGATCTAACCTTGTGATTTCCGAACCAACAATTTCGTGCATTGGAATGTCGAATTGATCTTTGGCTTGAACGGCCATCAAATTTAGACGAGTTGGTTGAAGAGGGAATTTAGGATCGTATTTTTTCCATACAATTACCTTTTCATCCTCATCTTTTACCGTTTTCACATCCTCATTTGACTTCGTCATCATTTCGATTTTGATGTCATCGATGTATTTGATTAAAGATCCAGCTTCTTTATCAATTTTCTCAATCATACCTAGGTACTTCTTGATTTTTTTGATTTTCGCTTTCCCTGATTCATCGTTTGCCGTTGAATTCATTTCTTCAATCAAGGCACTTTTTGCAGCATTTCCGCGCTCTAATTGAGTAATACTACCGCGCTGAATGTTCTCTTCAATTGCCACAAACGCATCCAAAATTTGTTTGGAAACATTCAATGCAAGAAGAGCAGTCAAAACGAGGTACATCATACCAATCATCTTCTGTCTTGGGGTTTCCTTACCACCTGCCATAATTTCTAGCTATTAGTTTGTTTGTAAATAAAATAAATTAGTACGTACTAATATTAAGCTTTCATAGCTTTCAACATGTTACCATATACGTTGTTCAAGTCAGTTAAGTTTTGAGACAACATAGACATGTTTTCACGGTAAGATGATGTATCTTTTGCAGAAGCAGCAAGATCCGTCATAATATTTTTGATGTTTTCTTGAAGTGCGCTCATTTGACCAAGAGAATCTAAATAGTCTTGAGAAGATTTCAATTGTAATTCGTACACATTGTTCAATGCACCTAGGTTTTGACCCAATTTTTGCATTTCAGAACCAAAATTACCTTGTCCTTCCGTAGAGATTCCAGCAATTGCTTGAGCTGACGCAGCATATTGATCAGTCAATTTCGTCAAACTAGCTGAAGCTGTTTCCAAACTTTTAACGTATGAATCAGTTGCTCCTGCAGCGGTAGCTACAGCTCCCAACGATTTCGCATTATCTGCAAGGTTTGACATTCCGTCTTTCAAACGAGCCAAAAGGTTTTGGTCGATTCCAGCTTTGTCTAGTTCTTTCGCTAACCCGTCAGCAGCACCACCGCCACCAAGTCCACCTTTTTTCAATAAAGGCATTAAGCGATTTTCCTCGTTATTTTCGTGCACAGCTAATTCAGGAAAAACACGTGTCCAGTCCGGATCTTCATGCATTGGTTCCAATGCGATGAACGCAAAGATACCTGCCTCTGTTAACAAACCTGCGATCAACATGATGTCACATCCAGGCCAGTGCATAATTTTAAATAACGCTCCAACAATTACCACTGATGCTCCAAATCCAGAAAGGTATTTAACAAACAACTTGTACTTTCTTGAAGCAAAAAAACCACCATTACCACTCATAACTTTTGATTTTAAATTAAACTATAGATTAAACATTGATTACTTAATTGAAATATCGCTTTGGATTTCTTCTCCATTTTCCTGTTCGATACTTTTTCCACCACGACCCAAGTGCGTCATTGTGTTTCTGAATCCAATATACGATTTGGCTGTATCTTGGTATTCAAATGTTCGCGTACTATTCATTAAATAGAACCCAATATCCTTCCATGATCCACCGCGAAGAACTTTGCGTTTTTTCGCTGGATGATCTCCATCTTTCGCGTCATATTCATAATCCGCAGCCATGTCTGTTTCAAACTCATACGCAGAAGGATCGAATGCTGTAGAACACCACTCTGCAACGTTTCCAGCCATACAATATAAACCAAAACCATTTGGATTATACGAATAAACTTTAACGGTGTAGAATCCACCATCTTCAAAATAACGGCCTCTCATTGGCTTAAAGTTTGCCAAGAAACAACCACTGTTATTTCTAATGTATGGTCCACCCCAAGGGTATTCAGCCATGTCTAAATCTCCACGTGCAGCTCTTTCCCATTCACTTTCTGTTGGTAAACGGAAATCATTTACAAACAAGTCACCATTTGATTGTAACCATGAATGGAAAATTTGTGTTCTCCAAACCGAGAATGCTCTTGCCTGCGGCCATGTAACACCCACTACTGGGTAGTTGTCATAAGCTGTGTTCCAGAAATAATTCTGAGCCATTGGTGTATGGTTTGCGTAGGTAAAGTCTCTCACCCAACAAAGCGTATCTGGATAAATATTAATTCGCTCTTTTATAATGAAGCGACTTCTATCCGTATGTCCACGAATTGCATTGTGACCACCTTTACTATTGGTAAAACCTAAATCTAGGTCCTGACCTGGATTAGCAAGGATAGATCCTTTTAATTTATTTGTATCATTTATTTTTGTAACCCCATCAGCCCACTGATCAACATACAATGTAGTATCTACCCAAACTTTATTCGTATTTTGATCTACGGTGTATAGCGTTGAACGGTGTTCATCATTGGATTTATAATCTTTTCCAAGAGGTTCTCTGCGATCTCTTTTATATAGATCATTTGCAGCTTCACCATTTAGGCTATCATAAGCGAACGATTTACGAGAATCGATTGCTTTTGTAATAACTTTTCCACGTCGCGCAGCTTCTTTGTAGTCAATCCAAAAATAATCGAAGAAAAGTAAACGTGTATCAATTTCTTTTCTTTTATAGAAGCTCTCTTGAGCACTATAATACATGTCAGACAAAAGGAAAGCAACTTCTGGATCTTCATAATCAACTGGTTCAGACCAATTCAATGTAAAGTATTTACGGTTATCAACTCTACCTCCTTGGAAATAAGTTGTTTTAGTTGAACCACCTTTCTCATCTTTCATATCAGCAGCACCACCTTTCGCTGGAGCTCCTTTGAAAGCATACATCGCAAAAATACCAGCTAATTCATCGTCAGAAATGGTAACTCCATCCTTAAAATTCAAAGGTCCGTTCTTTTTCGGATCAAATTTGAATCCATTCACTAACTCTTTCGTTATTTTAACCTTTGCATTTTTATTACCATTCTTTTGATCAAACTTACCCATCATTGCTAAATACGTAAGATCGGCATTTGCATTATTGATAGAATCCATATACAACTGAAAAGGTGTATTACCCCCTTGAATATCAGAACCCATATCAATCAAGGTTCTGTATGGCTCCTTAAAGAAATTATCCGGAACATTCACCCAACGTTCTGCATCTTCATCAGCGCTTCTTCTATACAATTTCTCACGTGCAATTGAATCACGCACCCAATGGACAAATTGACGGTATTCGTTGTTAGAAATTTCCGTTGCGTCCATGTAGAATGCAGGAACAGAAACTGTTTTCTTGCGTGCTGTATGCATTCCCATGATATCTTCGCCGTCTTCACCGGACTGAAAAGCACCGGAGGGAACATATACCATTCCCAAAGGCATTTTTCCAGGTCCTAAAACATCTGGATACCAGGTGTCTCTACCACTCACACCTACTAAATTACCTTCTACATCACTACATGCGTACAAGAAACTTAATACAAATAAAAAACTAATTAATTTTTTCATTCTTTTGTTTTTGGTTCTGCCATTATCCAAATTACCTTGCTACAGGATTCCTTTAACTTGGGGTATAACGTAAGAACTATAAAAATGGTTACATTCTATTTTTACGTCTATTACAACATTCGTGGGTGTCTCGCTTTCGTCTTTGGAGGTGGCGGTATGAAATAACAATATTTCACCATCATCTCATGTGAACCACGAGAAACACTTGCTAATTTATTAATTGTAATATCATATGAATATCCTACTTGCAATTTCGGAATAGGCGAATAACCTAACATAACAGCGATTGCATCTGATGTTCTGAAAGAAAGACCACCGTAAGCATCTTTTCCATCCATTTTAAATAGGTATCGCGCATTCAAATCTGCTGAGAACTTAATTAAATCCGTACGCACCAACATTTGTGCATCAATTGTCCCATTCGCAACATCCTTAAATTTGTATCCACCCATCAAGTAATAGTGACGTGCTGTTTGGTAGCTTGGTGTCAATGTCCCAACAGCCTTTGACAACTGAGATTCAGAAAGGTGAGTTGAAGAAATTCCTGCGTAATAATTTTTAGATTGGAAATACAATCCAAAATTCGCATCAACACCTGTTGCGGAAAAACTTGGAGGAAGTGTCGGGTCTTGCGCTGCTGGTAAACCATTAGGAGTAACCCAATTCGGATCAATACCATAATTCATAATTCCAACACCCACTCCAACACCTAGAACGCCTTCGCGTCCGATTTGAATGGGATAGGAATAGTTGATGAGTAAGTTATTTTGACGAGAAAAACCAATGGCATCGTGGTAGAAATTGATTCCAATCCCACCAGGTAAAAATCGAGATAAATTAGACTCAATATTTAAGATCGCCGAGTTAGGTGCACCATTTACTTTATCCCATTGGTTTCGGTAAATAGAGGTTGCACAAATTCCATTATACAAGTCAAGACCTGTTTTACCCGGATTAATACTCATTTTATCATAAATAAAGTGAGTAACGAGCTTATCTTGTTGCGCTTGGATGGTTCCAATTACTGCAACTAACAAGATAGTTAATAGCTTGGTTTTCAATAGCATATGGTTTATTTAACAAATATAAATTATCATTCTCTGTTGGGAAAATGATATTTTAAGGTGCTAAAATAAGAAATTTAAATGAAAAAATAAAATGAATTTGGAATTTTATCTTGCTCTTAACCGAGTTTTTGATAGGTCTTCCACCATAAATCAGGCATTTCGTTATTCATGGCATTATCATAATCCAATTTATTGCATGGAACCATGTGATGCCTTTCGTATTTAGTTCCACTCTGTGGTGGATATGGTACTTCCATCCACCAACGGGCGGATTTATTGCTTTTAAAAAATACAATCTCTCTTCCTGATTCTTCTAGAAAAACAGTGAAACGCGTGTATTCCGATTTGCTGCCAATTGGAAAATCCCCTTTTCGAGACATGGTTCCTTGGATGAAGTACCAAATCATTTCACTTAGCAACTTATCGGACATCTGATTTACACTTTCATAGTTAAAAATACCAAAAGATGTTACTTTGTCTGAGATTCCGGCATAACGTGCTATCTGGCAGATTTGTTCTGCGTAAAATCCATTTGGAATCCCTTTACTATTGATTGTTTCGGATGCTTTAATGGCCTGAAAATCGATGTTTATAATATCGGCATTTCGAATGTGTGGTTCTGCTTTAGTGAAATCTTGATTAAACTCACCTAATCTACAGATGTCAAAATAAAGTTTTTCGAATAAATCAAACTCTTTTGCACTTGCATAGGGAATTTGCAAGCCAATATTCGAATGATTAAAAAGATAGCACGGACGTTTCATCAGGATTTGGCTTAGGAAACCATTTGCACTGATTTCTTCTTCTGGTGAGCCGAGATCCAAGGAGTGATCAACGGAGCAAATATTTACTAATTGCTCCAAGCTTTCATAACCATTGTACATAGCAACAGTTAAATCTTGACTGCCGCCTATTATAATTGGGATGATTTTATTCTTGACTAATTCAGTCACCACTTTGGCCACTGCAAAATAGGTGTCTTCTAAGGTATTCCCTGGAAGAATATCTCCTAAATCATAAATCGGAGTTTTCCAATCTTGTTCATTGTGAAGTTTGTAAAATGAATCGCGAAAATTGGTTGAGCGCGTCATATTTTCTACGCCACTCCCTCTGTACTCTGGCACATAAAATATTGCGCAACCGTTTTTCTCTAATTCCGGGAACCCTCCCTGATTTTTTATAACATATGCGCCAAGTTGTTGTCCTTGCCAATTTCCATTATCTGAAACAGCTTGGAAATAAATAGAGATATCTGTCATTCATTTTCCTTTAAGTAACAAATCTAACCATCCTAGTTGGCCGAAATAATCAGAAAGGAAAAAGTAATGAAAACAAATTCGTGTAAAACTCTATTTATTCAAGATAGCAGCAATGTTTGGTTTAAAGTAACGGTCTGACTTTAATACTTTGCCATCCTCACGGTAAATTGGTTTACCATCCGCATCTAGCTTACTCATATTGGATCGCTGAATTTCTTCAAAAACTTCAACTATTTTATTTTGTAGGCCATGTCTTAGAATTGTTCCGCATAAGATATACAATTGATCACCGAGTGCATCTGCGATTTCAACCATATCTCCATTCTTAGCTGCTTCGAGGTATTCCTCGTTTTCTTCTTTCATCAAATCGAAACGCAGTTGGACTTCTTTCTCCGTAAGGTTTGACTTCAGCTCATAATGATTTTCTATTCCAAATGCATCATGAAATGTTTCCACTGCACCAATAATCTCATTAAAATTCATTTCTGCTATTTAATAGTTTAGTAATTTCCTCATTCCATCGGATACTTTCGCTGCATTCGGCAAAAGTTCTGCTTCCAGGGCACCATTCAAAGGTATAGCTGGCGTGTCAATGGATGCAACAATTTCGATGGGTGCGTCCAACGATTTGAAATGCGAGCGTTGCAAGCGTCCTGCCAATCCTTGCGTGAAGGTACATTCAATAGACTCCTCGGTAACGAGAAGGATTTTTCCATGTCGTTCACATAAGGCGCCCATAGCATCCAAATCCAATGGATTAATACTTCGAAGGTCCATGATTTCCACTTGTCCTTCAAAAGAACTTGCGGCTTCAATGCTCCAATAAACTCCTCTACCATAGGTAATGACACCAATGGATTCACCTGCTAAACGTTTTTCTTCTGTAGCTGTTTGAACAATGCGTGCCTTTCCAATTGGAATCATGTAATCCTCGCTAGGTTCAATCGACATTGCTCCTTCTGTTCCAGGAATTTTCGACCAATACAATCCTTTGTGTTCTAAAATCACGACTGGATTCGGATCATAAAATGCAGCTTTAAGCAGTCCTTTTAAGTCAGCTCCCGTAGATGGATACACTACTTTAATCCCTCGAATATTTGCCAGAACGGACTCTACACTTGAAGAATGGTATGGTCCACCGGAACCATATGCTCCAATTGGCACACGTATGACAGCGCTCACAGGCCACTTACCGTTGGATAAATAGTATGATCGAGATACTTCTGTAAATAATTGGTTTAATCCAGGCCAAATGTAATCGGCGAATTGAACTTCTACGAATGGTTTTAGACCTACCGCGGACATTCCCACCGTTGAGCCGATGATAAATGCTTCTTGAATGGGGGTATTAAAAACGCGATCATCTCCAAACGTTTGTGCTAAGGTAGCCGCTTCACGAAAAACACCACCCAGTCGTCCACCAACATCTTGTCCATAAAGCAAGGCTTCTGGATGTTTCGACATGATTTCACGCACTGCAAAGAGTGCAGAATCTACCATAACGGTTTTTTTCTTTCCACTTGGTTCCCGCTCACCGACTTCTTCTGTTACAGGTGTCGGAGCAAAAATGAAATCAGTTACACTATCTAAACTTGGATCCTCAGCATTTAAAGCTTGATCATAAGCTTCGTCAATTTCTTTTCGGACAGCAGACTCCAAGTTAATTACTTCGGCTAGACTGTGTCCTAAATCTTGAACAACTTGTTTCAACTTTGGATATGGATCGCTTTTCGCTGCCTCATCCAAATCATCACGGTACCATTCTTTACGTACTCCAGATGTGTGGTGTCCGAGTAACGGAACTTTTGCGTGAATAATAAATGGACGGCGCTCTTTTCGAACGATTTCAAACACTTCTTTAACCGTTTCATAACTCGTAAAGAAGTCACTGCCATCAATCGAACGTACTTCTATGCCGTGGAATCCTTTTGCGTATTCGGAAATATCCTGCGCACGTGTTTCTTTGGCGTTTGCTGAAATATCCCAACCATTATCTTGAACTAGGTAAACAATCGGAAATTGCTTTAATGCGGCCATTTGAAATGCTTCCGAAACTTCCCCTTCTGTACAGGAAGCGTCACCCAATGAACATACGACAACAGGGGCATCGCTGAGGTCCCATTCTGCGATTCCAGTCTTCTCTTTGTATTGAATTCCCATCGCAATTCCGGTAGTTGGTATGGCTTGCATTCCTGTTGCCGAGGATTGATGTGGAATCTTAGGAAATCCTTCTCGGTTTAAAGATGGATGAGAATAATACGTTCTTCCTCCTGAAAACGGATCATCTTTTTTAGCAAAAACCTGGAGCATTAATTCGTATGGTTTCATTCCTATACCGAGTAGAATACTATCATCGCGGTAATAGGGAGAAACCCAATCTTGAGCCTTTAATTGCATTCCGACCGCCAATTGAATGGCTTCGTGTCCACGAGAAGTAGCATGAACATACTTAGAGGTAATCTCTTTGTTCTGCTCATATTTCTCCGCCATGGTTTTTGCTGTGCACATCAATCGAAATGCATTCCAAGAGGTAGTTTTATGGTCAAATGAACTCATGGTTCTTTTAGTTTTGTAATTCAGTGAGGCAAATATACAAATCAACACGGAAAGGCGCGAATCAGACCATAGGAATAAACCGGAAAATCCTATAAAAAGAAACGGCGCAAAGAAATCTTTGCGCCGTCGCTTCATTTATGGTGGTGATAAGAGGTCTTTTTTAAAACGAGAGTAAAATTCCAGCGTTCACACCACGCAATGACAGAGCGGATCCTTCGTTAAAGACGTCTGTCAAATTATAAGTCATATACAAATTCCATTGTCCGTAACCAATCAAAGCCATAAGGGATGCAGAAAATGGCTTGAAATTAAAGTCATCTTTTGTTTTGTCTTTGTTTTGATTACCATCCACTTCCCATTTGGTTTTATGCAATCCTCCTACTCTAATTCCCCCGACAACTCCAGCAGCAATTGTCCATGATTCACTTGCGTTTTTATTCGTGTTTATTTGCAACAATAATGGCGCTTGAAGGTACGCAGAACTCAAAACATTTTTTGAATATTGAACGCTGGTGTTTTCAACGCCAAAGATTGTATCATTGGTTGTTGTAATGTCATAATTTCCTTTTAAAGCATATCGATTCCATTGTATTCCCAATCCAGTTGTAACGCCCAAATAATCTTTAATGATTGGAAAACGTTTTTCAAAAACATTCAACTGAACACCAATACTTCTTGCAGGATCTAACTCCAAAAAGCCTAATTCGCTTCCGGTCGCCACCTTATTTTGTGTATTCATGAATCCATTAGCCGTGATTCCAATGCCCGACCATACAGGATTGCTTGTGTTTGAACTACAGCTGTTGCAATCGTCTTCTTTCATTTCCTCGTCTTGAAAAGAAATATCACGGTCCTCGTTAATAATCACACGCTCATCGATTATCATGCGTTTTTGGCCTTTAGCGTCCCCATTTCGATCATCCAAAATGACAATTTTCATGTTGCCAATTTTTACTTTGATCGAGTCCATGGAAGCTTGTCCATCTTCCGAAATTATGGTAGAATCGATAAATACATCGACACGAGTCACCATGGAATCATTCACATAGATTTTTTTCATTTCTTCTGTTAAGATGGAGTCCATTTTATCCATTCGTTCGTTGATAATGATTACCGTGGTATCATTCCCTTGAATTTGCACAATGCGTTTAGATTGACCTTTTTGAGCGAACGTTACTTGCGCTAAACTTAAAATTCCAAATAGTACTAAATTTTTCATGTTTTTTATTTTGATAGTGCTCTGACGCGTTTATTTTGATTTAGTTACAATAAATTATTTTTTTGTTTGTTTTCGTTCAACCGTTATGAATCCGAGTTTAAAAAAGGTTGACTTCACTTGTTCATCTTCTTTTTCAACGTAGGTTATAGGGATATTGACGGATTGAGCAAGGTAGTTTGTAATAGTGGTATATTTATCTGCGGTACTCGGTTTTGCTGTTCCAAAAAGTTTTTCGTTTCCTTTTTGAATAACGAATTCACGAAATCCAATCGTTTCATTGTTCTCAGTAACTTTATTATTCGTAGGTGTTTGAATTGGTTTTGGATTTACCACTGCTAATTCAATGGGATCTACAATGGCTGGCATCAGGTAATATGACTGTGCATTCGGTATTTGTTCCACTTGCGGATAAACCTCTTGGACAATGCAATCACGTGTGTCATTCGGACGCAGCTCTATGTGTTCTACTTTACTGTTTTTTGGCGTTGGTGATACATTTTTATTGACTTCATTTGTGGCAGCAATGTGTGATTTTGTTCTATTTTGCTCTACTTTTAATTGTTTCCTCCCTATTTTGCTGGCTGATCTTACTTGTACGTCATTACTGGGCCAGTTCAAAAACAACAACAAAATAATACTTGCCGCAGCGGCGTATGAAAAATACACGCGGAAAGGAATGACTCTGCCCTTTTCTTTGGTCAGTGTTTTTATGGATGGAAATAGAATCCCTGAATTAGGGATAAGTTTCGTTTGTTGAACTTGTTCCCAATGACTTATTAACTCTTGATCCACTTTGAGTAGGCATTCAAACTCTTTTTCTTCTTGAATGGATAAAAGTCCTTCCATTTTGGCAATTGACATTTTTTCTTTCTCGGAACCTTCTTCGGTTTTATATGCAACTGGATTGAACGATTCCTTTTTTAATAAGGAAGAATGGTCAAAATCGATTGCATCCGTATCATTCATATAAATCAACGACTCGTCCAAATCACCCATTTCAGGATGTTCACGTAAAAGTTCCTTCAATTGAATCAATTGATCCGCTGAAAGGCGACCTTCGATGGCATCCAGCATTCGTGCTTCCAAATGTTCTTTCGACCAATTCATATTAATACTTCAACTTGTCCAATGTAGGCTTTCAAAAATTTTCTCGCCCTAAAAATATACACTTTCACTTGATCTTCGCTTAATCCAGACATTTCGGCAATTTCTTGATACGAATATCCCTCGTAATCTCTTAATGTCAAAACAGTGCGTTGTATTTCTGACAAGCGCCTTACCCCTTCGTCAATTTTCTCTTGGACATCAAATGGGATTTGTTCTTCTGTTTGATGTACATTAATTGTTGCGAGGTGATTCTGCTGTAATTTAGCTCTTCGCGACCTATCAATTTGCGCGTTTACGACGGTGCGAAACAAATAAGATTTAACCTTGTTGTTGTCTACCTGATCAATTCTTACCCACAATTTTTCATAGGCATCTTGAACAAAATCTTTTGCTAAATCTGAGTCGTTCAGATTTTTCAATGCAAACCGATACAATCGATCCGCAAAGTCCTTCACACTTTGATTATACTCACTTACCGTCATAATACCAAAGCCAAGACGTGCATCTTAAGCAAAAGTTACACATCAATAATTGATTATTTTCCTTGGTATTTTTTCTTGTATTTCTGATACAATTTTAATTGGAAATTTTCGGAAGAAACGATTTGACCATGAAAAATTAGGGTTGAAACTTGATTTGTTTTCATATCCAACGCAGGACCTTTGGAAATAAACAAGGTAGCCGATTTACCTGATTCAATTGAACCAAATTCCTTGTCAATACCCATTATTTTACATGCATTCAATGAAACAGATACTAATGCTTCTTCTTCTGTTAATCCGTAGGCCATTGCCGTACCTGCTTGAAATGGTAAATTTCGTGCGTTCATTGCTTCCATGTCTCCTGCATTTTGCAAACAGAAAAGGATTCCTTGTTTTTGGAGAAGTGCAGGCATTGCATATGGCAAATTCACATCATCTTCTTCTCTTTCCGGCAACATGTGAACACGATTCAACATAACCGGAATCTTTGCGTCTTTTAAGCGTTTACCCACCATATGTGCTTCGTAACCACCAATAATTACGGGGAATTTCAAGTTGAATTTTTCTACAAACTCGATAATGTCCAAAATTTGCTGCATGCCATCTGCGTGAAAATACACGCGTTTTGTGCCAACGAAGCATGCTTTCATTGCTTCCAAGCGAAGGTCATCGATTGATTTCGCGCCTTTCGCATATACTTCAGCCAGGGTGAAGAAATCCATGATTTCCTCTTTTTCTTTTTGATAGTTTGTATTCCTAGTCTTTGGTGCTGGTTCGGCCCACCATCCACCACCTTGTGTGCTTGATGGCCAGTTCACATGAATTCCGTCATCGGCTAAAACCGTTGCGTCTTCCCAGTTCCATCCAGATAAAAACATCACAGCTGAAGAACCAGAAATCGTTCCACCGCGAGGAGTGGATTGCGTCAACATCACCCCATTCGTTCTAACCGTTTCAATCACCCTTGATTCAACGTTGAATGCTACCTGGGTACGAACATGTGGATTTAACTCACCGACATCATTGAAATCTCGGGTTGCGCGGACAGCATCAATTTCTGTTAAACCCAAGGTAGAATTTGCCGCTACTAATCCGGGATAAACGTGTTGATTTTGCGCGTCAATTATTGTATCCCAGTCTTTGCGTTGTACGGCGTTGGTAAGGGAGTTTTTCACAAACAAAATTTTTCCCTCAGCAATACCAATTGCAGCTGTTTCAACTACTTCTCCATTACCAATATGTGCGGTCCCGTTAATGATTAAAATGCGTTGTGCATTTGCGACAGGAATCCATGCAAGGATGGTTAGAAATATGCGAATATTTTTCATGATCAATGTGTATTTTCTCCCGTTTCACCTTCCTCACCTAAGGTATCACAGTGATAGTGTTTTCTTGGTTTTTTGACAAACGGTGTGGTTTTTTCTCCGTTTTCATTTGCATTCAACATTTTAGCAATGATTCGAGCACGTTCTGCTTCGTTGCGTTCATTTTGAGATTGATCTTTCGCCGCGTCATACAAGATAACCCCGTCAACAATCGTAAATTGCACTTTAGCTTTGATACTTAATGGATTGTCTGTCCAAAGCACTAAATCGGCGTCTTTTCCGACTCTAACGCTTCCCATTCGGTCATCTAGGTGTAAGAGTTTGGCTGGATTCAATGTTACCATCTTCAGCGCTTCTTCTTCACTCATTCCTCCGTATTTAATGCTCTTTGCTGCTTCTTGATTTAGTCGTCGGCCCATTTCTGCATCATCTGAGTTAATGCTGACAATTACTCTTTGGTCTGCCATTAATTTTGCGTTGTAAGGAATGGCATCATTTACTTCAAATTTGTATGCCCACCAATCGGAAAAGGTAGAGCCACCAACACCATGTTTTTTCATTTTATCCGCCACTTTATATCCTTCAAGAATGTGGGTAAATGTATTGATGTGAAAGCCCATGGAATCCGCCACATGCATGAGCATATTGATTTCCGATTGTACATAAGAGTGACAGGTTACAAAGCGCTGGCTATCCATAATTTCTACAAGTACATCTAATTCTAAGTCGCGTCTTGGCTGAATCAATGTTTGCTTATTATTATACGCTTCCCAATCTGCTTTGTAAGCGCGTGCACGGTAAAAAGCATCATAAAAAACTTGTTCTACACCCATACGCGTTTGCGGAAAACGGGAAGTATTATAATCGCCCCAATTGGATTGCTTCACATTTTCACCCAACGCACATTTGATGAATTTTGGCGCGTTTGGAATGAGCATTTCATCCGGATTCGATCCCCATTTCAATTTGATTAATGCTGAACATCCACCGATTGGATTAGCAGATCCATGTAGCAATTGAGCTGCTGTTACACCACCTGCTAATTGACGGTAAATATTAATGTCATCTGGATTAACCACATCTGCAATACTGACTTCAGCAGTCACCGCTTGACCTGCTTCATTCACTCCTTTCGAAATGGCAATGTGCGAATGCTCGTCGATGATTCCTGCCGTAAGGTGCATTCCTTTTCCGTCGATAATAATTGCTGAACTCGGAGCTGAAATGGAATTATTTTTAGCGACATTGACAATTTTACCATTTTCAATCAAAACCGAGACATTTTTCAAAACTCCATCTGCTTCATTGGTCCAAACAGTCGCATTTTTCACCAAGATAGTTTGACTTTTTGGAGAAGTTTCCATTCCGAAAGCCATATTTGGCAACCAAGGACGCGCAATAAACGAAGTATCTTTCTTGAGTTCCGTTGCTTTCACAGGATCGGGTGATTTGTCCGTTCGAATGCCAGACCAAACAATCCAATTTCCAAAAGAATTTGTTCCATCCCCTTCAAAAATGGCTGCATTTCGTGTCATTTTTCCATGAAGTTGAACGATTCCTGGATTGGATTTATCACACGAAGAAAACTGAATCGTGATATCATTTTCAACCAACTGTACAGATGCTTTTTTGGTTGTCGTGTCCAACAGAGTTGCATTCGCTTTGCTCGCTAATTTCACCTTCCCACTTGGACGTTCATTCGAACCTTCGATTTCTAAGTCGTATTTCTCGCCGTCAACTAACAGATTATATTTTCCTACAATACTCGGTCCTGCAATGGCTTTTATTTGTGATTTTTCACCTTGAATCCAAGCATCTAACAACTGAGCTTCCGTTGTAAATGGATCAGATGAATACACTGAGAAATTGGCAAATTTCCCTGCTTCCAAGGTACCCAATTCACTTCCTACTCCTAATTCTTTCGCTGGATTTATTGTCAACGCGGCCAAAGCTGCATCCACTGGTAAGCCCCTAGCGATTGCAAGTCTCACATTTTTCCAAAATTGCTCTGCAGATTTAAGTCCATTCGTTGTGATGCAAAAAGGCACACCATTTTGAAATAAGTAAAGTGGATTCGAAGGTGCCAATTCCCAATGTTTCAAATCACTTAAAGGAATTTGACGTGCAATGTACGGATCTCTCAATTCAAAAGGTTCAGGGAAATTTATCGGAATTACTATTGTTCGATGAATGTTTTTAATCGCGTCAATCGCAGCATATTCGTTTCCTGAACCGATATAGCACACGTTTAACTTGTGTTCTTTCATGATTTTTTCTGCACGCAAAATCTCCCATTTATCTTCCGTTTTGAAGAACATAGGTAATTTCATTTGATTGGACCAAGCATCCAAGGAAATCGAAAATTCGTTTTGCGGTGAAGACGTGTAGTAGGATAAATCAAATAATGCTTGACGCATCAAGGCAATCGAACCCATTTGAGCAGAGGGATATCCTTCAGGTGACGAGCCCTTTGAAAAGGATAAGAATTGTGCAGCATCACCTTTGATCATTTGTTTGTTGACCTGGTCATTTCCTAACGAGACAAGCGCTCCTGTACCTCGCACCATTCCATCCATTAAGTGGCTAACTGCATAACCAAATCCTTGCTGCATCAACGTTTCATTTGTTTTTGCGTCAATCGCATACGAATTTGCAGCTTTAAATTCCGGATGAATTGCTTCATTCCAATAAAAGGCCCCATCCTTTTCTACTTTTGATTGAGTACGAAACCCACCTTCATGAAAGGTAGTTTTTGGTTGTCCAATATTGGAATACAATTCAATAAAAGAAGGCACTACCGTCTTGCCTGAATAGTCAATTATTACAGATTGATTTGCTTTAATTGACGGAGCGATTTCTTTTATTTTACCATCCACCAATAACATATCTGCTTTCTCCCAAATGACTGATGGGGATACATAAATTCGTGCGTTCTGAATGAGAATTGACTTTGGTTCGGATTTTTTAACGCCATTTTCTGGCCCAAATTGTGCAAATACGGGAAGAAATTGAAACGTTAAAAAGATTGAGAAGAATATGCTTTTTTTCATAGGATGGTGAAATTACAAAAAAGTGTTGAGATTTTAGGGGACATATTTCATTGCTTCACGATAAGCCAATCCTTTCAATTCTTCAACTTGAACAACAGCCCGAACCCATTCTGGATTCCATTTAGAAACCTCTCTCAAACTCCAACCAATTGCCTTTTGAATAAAAAATTCTTTGTTCCATTTTAACGTATGGATGTATCCTTGTTGCAAGCCAAGGTCTGTTTTATCCTTAAATTTCAATTGATAAATTAAACAGGTTCGATTAAGCCAAAATGATGGATGAGCGATCCATTCAGCAATAATTGTTGGCATTTCCTCTGGAAACTTCTTGGCATATTTTCCAACAATATGGACGGCGATCCCGTCGATTGTATCCCACCAACTTTGATTACTTAAAACAAAATAGATGTGTTCAATGTCAGACTTTTCATACGATTTGATGTTCCACGTTAACATCCAATCCAGAGCCAATTGATGGTATTCACGCTCTTCTTTCTGCCACAATTCACGGATTATATCCCAAGACTGACTGCGTGTTAGTGTTGAAGGTAAGCTCGCTTTCCAAGCACGCATTACATCTTTTCTTGGTCCACTCATGACACCAAGGAAGGGGAATTTATTTTTCATATAATTCTCCATTGCCGTTACGCGTGAAGAATCTCTAACAAGCTCAAGGCGCTTGCTTAAATCATCAATATATGCATTCATGAAAAAAAGAAAAAAGGCAAATCATAAGCCGGGTTCTGTATCCTTTGTTGAATAATCAACGCAGTTATCTATCATTTATCTTGTTCCAAACTCACGCTTGGAATCCATCAACCTACCCTCCGAGATCGGACGAGCAGCCCTTTATGCATTGCTGCAATCCTCGGTTTATTTGGTCTTTCAGTTCGTAAGGTTTACCTTGCCTTTCACATCGCTGTCAAAGCGGTGAGCTCTTACCTCACCTTTTCACCTTTTCCTTTGCGCAAGCGCTCAGGTAGTTTTCCTTTCTGCGGCACTTTCTGTTCCCGAAAAATTCCTTTCTCGAGACCTTCCCGTTAGGAAGTACGACGCTCTGTACTGCCCGGACTTTCCTCTTTAAAAAAGCGATAGACTGATTTGCCTGCTCAAAGGTATTAAAGTTTCGTCAGTTTTCGGACGATTGTTCCTTTATTGGTAAGTAAGTGGCAGAAATAAACACCAGGTTTCAAGTCTTGAATATCGATGTAAGCACTTTGAACACCATTAAAAGAGGCATTTAACGCTAGTTCACCCATCTGATTATAAAAAGCTACATTTTCTACGGCAAATTGCGTTTCGAAAAAGCACAAATCTTCCGCCGGATTTGGGTAAATGGAAGCACTCAATGATAATTCGTTCATTCCTGCATCCAATCCTAGGTATTGATCTTGGAATTCGATGGAACTGATGTTTTGGTTGCCATTAACATTTGTCGCCACGACTTTCAATAGGTATTCTTTTTTTCCATTTGTCCACCATTCGTATTCCGTTCGGTCAATTGGTGGCGTTCCTATCCAACTTCCACTTCCGAAGAATGTTTGATAAATAGAGTCGATTTCATTGATGTCATGTCTCACACGTAATGCCTGAAAAGTACCTAGTGGTGTGGTTATCGTTCCCCATCCATCAACTTCCGTGTGGCGTTGACGGTGTTGAATGTATTTGATATCTGTAGCCGGATTCAAATCAACAAATGTATAACCACGTGAGTCATGGATATCCCCAAAAGTAAGTGGTAAACTGTAGCGCGTTTCAATTGTATCTGATTTAAACGGAACTCCTTGTCCTTGCACGTTGATCGAATATCCAATAGAAGTAATTGCACTCGTTGAACGCTTGGTGTATTGACTTAAATCGCTGATTTGAATGGGTAGAAAAGCGGATAACTGGTCAATTGGTAATTCGGTTGTTAAATTAAAATAAGTCGCAGCATAAGATCCCGCGAATGGTCCATACGTAGCTAAAATTAAAAACGAACCAAAACCAATAGGAGTATAATCTTTCAAACTTTGTGTTGATGCAGTTAAACTACTGAAATCCCACGTGTGATTTGCACCTGTTGAAACAAAATCCAAGTTGGAATTTTGCATTTGACTCATGCGAACCGTGTCGCCGGCATTGGCAAAATCACCAACAGAAAGAGAGATTTGAGCATTTAGCTCCCCCGATATTAGAATAATTGTACAAACAGACAAAAACGATTTTAACATAGCAAAAATTTAAGCACTCCAAATGTAATGAAAATAAAATCCAATGATTGCTTTTCTTCCGTGATTCTAAAAATGGACTTAACTTTACAACAATGGAGTTCGGATTGAAAGAACAATTGCTTGGATACAAAGATGAATTGACTCATTTTCAGTCAGATGATATTCTTGTGCACCTTCATCCTGGACGAACACTTCATGAAAATGAATGGGTTGATTTAAATCAACCGAAAGTACAACGCGTTTTACGTGAAGCTCAACGAATTTATCGTGAACTTGGCGTTCAAGCATTTTGTCAAAGCAAAGGCCTTATGCGTTGGGACAAGCAAGGAAAACAAATTGAAACCCCCATTTACCTTTCGGATGTCCCGTTGGATTTTAAAAAATCCAACATCTTTGCCAGAACTGAATTCGAAGAATCCTATTACCTCAATCCATACTTTGACCGTTGGTTTCGTCATGAATTTAACAGCATTCCACCAAGTTTCGAAAACCGCAATCAACTCAAAGAAATCTTAGCGAAGGTTGGACATTCATTTGAAGAGGAATATACGTTTTATGGTAATTTCCATCCACAGCGCTATGAACTATTGAAAGAAGTTGATGAGCTACTTTTATGTGATGAGATTTCAGAGCCTTTAAAACAATTACTTGGTCATTCGGAATATTCGGATGATAAAGAATCTTGGGACTTTCAGGCACCCTATTTATTTCCATTTGATCCAGATCAAGAACAAGTTTTTGAAGCAATCAACAACTCCTCGGTCACCGTTCAAGGCCCACCAGGAACAGGTAAATCTCAAGTCATTAGTAACCTCATCGGTTCTTGCTTGCGGCAGAATAAAAATGTGTTGATTGTTTCAGAAAAAAAGTCTGCATTGAGTGTCCTCCAGCAAAAACTTGCACAAAAAAACCTTGGTTTTCTTTGTTCGTATTTGTCCTTTCACACGAATTCACATGCATTCTATTCAGACTTAAAAACAACGTGGGAATTTTTGTCCCAGCAAGATCATTTGCGAAAAATTACCTTACCTGTATCCGAAAGTGAAGACCGAATAAATAAGCTATTTAAAGGATTAAAAATATTTGAACAAGAAAATGAGGTTTCTTTTATGGACTTCAAAAAACAGTTCAGTCACCCTTCGAAAAAACATGCTATTCAAGGTCCATTTCCCGATATAAAAACATGGAGGAAAGATTATTCGATATTAATTGAGTTACAGAAGAACACCCTTGATTGCTTGCCGTTTTTAGGGATATCCTGGAAAAACCCGAAGAGTTTTCAAGCAAATGTTCATCAATTTGAAGAACTCGTTAAGAAACACGAACAACTTGAAATCATTTTCCCGATTGAAGACACCAACTCACTTCATTCTGCCGTTAGAAAGGCCTTAATCTGTCATCAATTCCAGGGTAATATCTATGAAAAATATGGGCGTTTCCTCGGGAACGACCTTCTTACCTTTAAAAAATCACTCAAAAAATGGAAACAAGTTTGTTCCGAAATTGAGTTAAGCGATATCGATCAGCAGCATTGGATAAAAAAACCAAGTCACGATGAATTAATCGTATTAAAGGATTCATCTCACGAACCTGGTTTTTTTCCGAAACTCCGGTGGAAAAATACTTGGAAGAAATGGACTCGTACACCGGGATTAGATCCATTGAAGTGTATTATGTCGAGGGAAAAACACTTGAGTCTTCTACTTTCCAAACATAAGATAGAACGTGTTTTTACAGATTTGGGGATTGTAAATCTTGAAATTGAATTACCCATTATCGAGCAATTGGTTCAACACAGTTCATTGGCGGATTGGAATTGGTATCAGTCAATAAAACCTGAGGAAAGAGCTGCAATGGCCGCTGCAAACCTAGCAATCAGCACCTTTAATCAATCCTTTCAGCAACTTTTTTCCTTAACAGAGGAGACGATAATATCGTCCGTGTTAAATAAAACCAAAACTTCATTAAGTTCCTTTGAAATCGACCTGTCCTTATTAGAAAAGCTGTCCGAAACGACTTTTCAATTGCTCAAGTACGAAAAAGACCTTTCTGTATTGAATTCAACGATTCATCAACGGGTTTGGCAAGCGTTCATATCCGAACATCCTTATATGGTGGATTTTGAACTAAAATCATTTAAACAAGACGTAAAAAAATTGCTAAAAGAACGGAGGCAACAAGAAGATGATTTTTCTGTTTTCTTAATTTCACATCAAGCAGAAAAATTTGCTCATTTCCAAAACATCCTCATTGCACCAATGAACAAACTTTCAACTGAAGAAAAGACGCTTAGGGGAATTCTTCGAAAAGGCAAGTCTATTTTAGTCAAGGAATTTGCAAAAACACGGCAACATTTACCGATTCGTGAATTGCGCAAAAGCGAAGCGCGATTATGGATTGATGTATTAAAACCAATTCAATTATCTAATCCGAGTTCATTGGCCTCCATTTATCCCATGGAAACCGGTCAATTTGATCTATTGATTTTCGACGAAGCAGGGCAAATACCAATGAGTTATGCTCTCGGTGCTTTACAACGGGCAAAACGTGTTGTTGTTGCTGGAGATCACCAACAAATGAGCCCATCCAGTTACTTTAAAAAATCCGATGACGTAGTGGTTGACGTTTTGCACCAATCTGCGTTCTACTTTAAAAATGTCCTATTAACAAGGCATTACCGCAGTAGGCATCCTGAACTAATTGCCTTTTCTAATCAAAACTTTTACAGTGGGAGATTACGCACTTTTGCCGAAAAAATAACGGCAAAAAATCCTTTGCAATTCACCTTTGTTCCAAACGCAATTTTTGAAAATCGGTGCAATTTAATCGAAGCGAAAATCCTTGCAGATTTAATAGAAAAAGCCCTTGTATCGAAAGAGAAATATGGAATTGTTGCCTTCTCTGAAGTACAATTAGCCACTATATACTCAAGTTTATCCGTAAAGAATCAAGGAGCGTTGAATGACGCAATCAACGAGGACCGTATCTTTTTTAAAGCATTGGAACAGGTTCAAGGAGAAGAATGCGATCATTTGTTGATCAGCTTTGGATATGGGAAAAATCCAGCTGGCAAATTTGAACTTCGATTCGGTCCACTGAACTTAACAAATGGTGCAAAACGATTAAATGTATTGTTTAGCCGAGCGAAACGTTCCATACATTTCGTGGCTAGTATTAAAAGTGATGACTTTACTCATTCGACGAATGAAGGTGTTCAGCGCATGAAGGATTGGTTCGGATTTATCGAAAATCAACAAGGACCTCGCTCGAACGAGAAAATGGAGGAACTCAGTTTTGAAGATCTATTGCGTGAAGAAGATTCATTTCTTTCCTTCACTAATCGTTTTGATGTACTGTCTCAACGTGGTTGGAACCTTCCTTGACGTCTTTTTTAGGAACCGGGTCATAGCCGAATCCACCTCTAGGATGACATGATGCAATGCGTTTTGACCCAAGCCAAAGTCCTTTGATTGGACCCCATACATGAATGGCTTCGATCATATATGAAGAGCACGTTGGAGTATACCTGCATGAAGGAGGGAAAATAGGAGAGATGATCCATTGGTACACACGAACCAAAAAAATAAAAGGGAGTCCTAAAAGTTTATATATCCATTTCATTTTTCAAAGTTACACACTTATTTAACACCACTGTGTTTAAAGCTTTGGTGTAACAAAATTGCTTGACTGAACTATCTTCTTAACTTTAGGGAACTCAATCAAACGAAACATGCAACAACTTATCTTTTTTATTCTATCTGTTTATTTTAGTCTCGCTTATGCACAACCTATTTCCAACTGGGATGGGGATAAAATTATTGTAAAAAAATCAAGCAATACGAGTACCATCATGCATGCAGAAGCACTTTTTGAAGACCGTTGGGACATGCTTGCACAACCACAATTTTGGAAACAGATTATGTTACTTTCTCCAGATTCTTGTTTGATCAATGTGGCGAGTACTCGGCAAATTTTAAAAAAAATGTCCTACAAAGACTGGAACAAACAAAGTGAAGCAGAAAAAGATGTCACACGTGCCGAATTGCGCACAAAATTCAACCTAGATCCGACAACACGAATTTATGTCACTTCTGGGAAAAACGACTTTTACCAATTTAATGAAGTCTATCCACAACTTTCAAAGGGAGTTGCTGCGTTTGAACGATTTGGCGTGGATCCTTGGTATGCTCAAGCTATTTTGTTAATTGAGTGTCCCGGACAAATGAAAAAATCAATTACTGGCGCCTATGGAGCATTTCAATTAATGCCAGAGGTTGCAAGAGCGGCTGGACTTACCGTAAATGCGAACGTTGATGAACGAAAAGATTTTGATCGCTGTGCATATGGATCTGCTCACCTCATTCGTAAAGTTTGCATTCCCGAAGCGAAACGTATTTTGGACAAACATCAATTAAGTTATAATGAAACAGATTTATGGTTCCGATTATTTGTTTTACATGTATATCATGCAGGAGCTATGAATGTTGCCGCTGTCGTAAACAAAATTCAACCGACTGTTGGATCAAGACAATTGATTCTTGATATGTGGCAAAATACAGCAGGTGGATTCGGAAATAATTCTCAAAACTACACGCAATTAGCGCTTGCGGCTCAGATTATTCTCCATGACATGGTTTACCAACAATGTGATGAAATCACCAATTGTAGAGCGCGTTAATCTTTTATAAATTTCATGGAGATTGAATTGACACAATGACGTGTGTCTTTTTGTGTGAAACGTTCGCCAAAAAAAACGTGTCCTAGGTGTCCCTTGCAATTTGCACAAATGATTTCTGTTCGACGTCCATCTGCATCTAAAACATGTTCCACATGTTTTTCTATTTGATCGTCAAAACTAGGCCATCCGCAACCTGAATTAAATTTAGACTCACTGCGGTAAAGTGGGGATTCACATTGACGACAAACAAACGTTCCTGTTTCATAGAAAGAATTGTATTCTCCAGAAAATGGGTATTCCGTTCCTTTATTTATGATGATGCGTTTCTCATCCGGAGAAAGTTCATTCCACTCATTTCTTTCTTTCATCGCTTCATTCTTAATTGTCCTTTTTCAACAACAAGTGAGGATTCGAAATTGTTTGTATAGAGTCCACCGGTACCTAATCCTTGGGGAAGAAGGTCCTTAAATGTCACGGTGAATTGAGCTATGGCATTTAGCCCAATCGAAGATTCTAAAGCGGAAGTCATCCACCAAGCGATTCCGTTCTGTTCAGCTAATGCAATCCATTCTTGACATCCAATGAAACCGCCATGTAGACTTGGTTTCAATACAATGAATTGTGGTGCAATCAATTTCAATAATTCTTCCTTTTGTTCGCATGCGTGAATTCCAATCATTTCCTCATCTAGGGCAATTCCTATTGGTGCGTTTTTACACAACTCGCTCATCGCGTTTATTTGTCCTGCCATTATTGGTTGTTCAATTGAATGAATGTCGAACGCAGCCAATTGTGCTAATTTGGAGGGAGCCTCTGTCGGTGTAAAGGCGCCATTCGCATCGACGCGCAAAGTTAAATCATCAGCTGAAAATCTACTTCTCAATTGACTTAAAAGTTTCTTTTCTTTTTCCCAATCAATCGCGCCTACTTTCATTTTAATGGTCGAAAATCCTTCGGATAATTTCTCTTCCATTTGTTCGAGCATAAAAGATTCGTCACCCATCCAAATTAATCCGTTGATTGGAATACTGAGTTCTTTACGGGTAAATCCACTTTCAAAAATGAGTCCAATTCCCCCATTGAAAATATCGCGTGTGAGTGATTCCATTCCAAATACGATGGAAGGGTACGTGATCCAGTTGTTGATAAATCTCAACCATTTTTCTGAAGTGAAAACTCCCGGTTCCTTGAATTCATCTAGCATCCATGCAGATGCGAATACATGCTTCAATTCTTCTAATTTCCCTTGGTATTGATTCTCATCGATAAAATCTGGCGAAAGTCCTGGAATAACACTGCACTCACCACGCGCAATATGACCATTATTTAGCTGGACACTCAAGATCCAAGAAGGTTTATCGTATAAAATGCCACGACTAGTACCGCTCGGTTTTTTGAAATGCAGTAATTTTTTTTCAATGTAAATTTCCATGGAACTAGGAATGATGGTAAGGTTCTCCTTTTAAAATAGAATAAGCACGGTAAAGTTGTTCTAAGAATATCATGCGCACCATTTGATGAGAAAAGGTCATTTTGGATAAGGATAATTTTGCGTTCGCACGTTCATAAACGGCCTCGCTAAATCCATAAGCACCACCAATGACAAAGAGTAAATTTCCATTTACGGACATTTGTTTTTTGTCTAGCCATTGAGCAAATTCTACAGAACTTTGGTGCAAACCATTTTCATCCATAAGAATTAGGTAATCCGTTGGTATGACTTTGGCTAAAATCAGATCCCCTTCTTTCTTCTTTAATTGATCTTGACTCAACGCTTTGGGATTTTTTACATCCGGAATCTCCACGCGTTCGAAAGAACAATAATGTTGTAAGCGAGTGGAATAACGATCCTCACCGATTTTCACATCTGGGAAAGCCGTTTTACCAAGCACTAAAAATTTGATTTTCATGTTAAGCCATTTGAACCGCTTCGACACCTTTTAATTCTGGAGCTGCTTGTTTCAATGCTTCTTCTAATCCACCTTTTAGTGTCATATGACTCATCGAACAGTCTGAACAAGAACCCATTAATTTCACACGCACAATGGCATCATCCGTTATCTCAACAAGTTCCATATCACCTCCATCTGCGTGTAAAAATGGACGCAATTGATTCAAGGCTTCATTCACCTTTTCTGAAAGTGTTGCTTTTAGTTGCTCGTTCATCATACCTTCGAAAGAGTTTTTGCTTTCAGTTTTGTAAGCTCGTCAACAAAGGTATGAACTAATTCATCAAAGGCCAATGCCGTCGGTGTATTTTCCTGATAAACAGCAGGTCTTCCTGCGTCACCAGCTTCACAAACACTCTGAACTAATGGAATGCTCCCAAGAAAAGGTACATTCATTCCTTTTGCTAAGTTTTTTGCTCCGTCACGACCAAAGATGTAATATTTATGATCTGGAAGTTCCGCCGGAGTAAACCAAGCCATATTTTCCACCACACCAATCACTGGTACTTTTAACGTATCCATTTGGAACATGTTGATTCCGCGTCGCGCGTCTGCGAGTGCCACTTCTTGCGGAGTACTTACGATGACAACACCATCTAAAGGAACTGTTTGAACCAATGATAAATGAATGTCGCCTGTACCCGGAGGAAGGTCAACTAATAAAAAGTCTAATTCACCCCAGTGAGCATCCGTAAACAATTGTGTTAATGCTTTTGACGCCATTGGTCCGCGCCAAACAACAGCATTATCTTGATCCGTAAAAAATCCAATGGACAACACGCCAATTCCTTTTGCATCGACAGGTTGAATAAGTCCTTGTCCATTTACGTCGACCATCTGCGGACGTTCTCCGACGAGGTCAAACATTGTTGGCATGGAAGGACCGTGAATATCAGCATCAACGATGCCAACTTTGTACCCTTGCTTTTGAAGTCCACCAGCCAAGTTAGCTGTTACAGTTGATTTTCCAACACCTCCTTTTCCGGAAGCAATTGCGACAATGTATTTGACATCCGGAAGGATTTTTCTTCTTGCGCTTCGGTTTTCGGTGCTCATTCCTTTAATCACACAAGAGATGGTTATTTCATCTCCGAAAATACGTTTCAAATTAAATTCAATTGCTTCTTGCATGCGTTTTCTAGCGTGCAAAGCTGGATTGGAAATTTGAACAGTTAACGCAATTTTATCAGCTGACAAATCTAGTTCTTCAATTAGGTTTAAGCTTACCAGGTCATTTTTCAGGTCTGGTTCAATAATTTTTCCGAGTGTGCTTAAGACGTTTTCTCTTGTAAGTTCCATTAGAAATTAAGGTTGGAATGATTGAATTGAATGATACATGAAATCAACAACTTTTTTAGAGTCGCCAAGTTCCTTATTTTGAATTTCGTAGTAAATGCCATTAATCTTCTTCACTGCGTAGATATGATAACTCAGTTTTTTATTCTTGACAAAATTTGATTTTTCTTTCCTGCTAAAAACGAGTACATTTTTCTCCTCTTTTAACATTTTAAATTCAAAATAGTTTGTTTTTTTTTGATCCTTCAACATGTCTTTTTTAAACTCATCGAAACGATACAAATTGTCTCCATAGTCTTCAATAAAAAGTTGAAAGTTTCTTCCAACAGAAATCTTCCATTTATATCCACCTTCATCGTATTCTACTTCTGGCTTAAAGGATGTTCCAATTCCGGCAGTTGCATCAGGAATCATAATAGATGCTTGAATGTCGTATTTCTTAAGATCTAACCTTTGAAATTGAAAATAATCAAATTTCTTTTTCTCCTCACTCGAAGTGCTATCGCATCTTGTGAATAATGCAAGAGAGATTATCCCGAAAAGAAAATACTTCATTTGATTCATTATACAAAGATACATATTTGAAATGAGTAGAATTTTTCTGAACTTCGTCACATGCAAAAACAATTCGTTTTTTTCTCAGGACTTGCCATCATGATCTCCATTGTACTGGGTGCAATGGGTGCGCATGCGTTAAAAGATATTTTGTCACCAGAACAGTTCAATTCTTTTGAAGTTGCTGTAAAATACCAAGGATTTCTCTCAATGGGCGTTTTCATAATCGCATTAAACACCGATCGTTTTTCTTTCCCCTTGAAGAGAATTTTAACTGCGATGATGATCGGAATGTTGTTGTTTAGCGCATCTATTTACCTACTCGTTGCTTTTAAGCACCTTCATTTTACAACAGCGTTCATTGGACCAATTACGCCAATTGGAGGTTCAATTACCATCATCAGTTGGATCATCTTTCTTTATCGTTTGATTAAAAATTAATCTTTTTTAAAACATTTTTTCAGATTATGTTTTGATATTGAAGAATAGTTTCTACATTTGATTAGTTTTTAATCTTTTTAACGATTAATATTTACGCATTATGAATAAACTCAGTATCGGATCAGCACTTCCAGCATTTACTGGAATCGATCAAAATGGAGCAGAATTGAACGCGAATAGCTTCAATGGAAAACGTTTGGTTGTTTATTTTTACCCAAAAGACAACACGCCTGGATGTACAGCACAAGCCTGTAGTCTTCGTGATGACTATGCTCTTTTAACAGAGAATAACATTGCCATTCTGGGCGTTAGCGCAGACAGTGTTTCATCACACAAAAAATTTATTGATAAATTCAACTTGCCATTTCCTTTGATTGCGGATACGGAAAAAGTACTCTTAAATTTATTCGGTGTTTGGGGTGAGAAGAAATTTATGGGAAAAGTCTATGATGGAATTCACCGCACGACCTTTTTATTCGACGAAACAGGCACACTCATTTCTGTAATCGACAAACCCAATACTAAAAATCACGCACGTGAAATTTTAGCCATTTATGCAGCTTAATTTAGTTCGTAAATAGTTTACGATCTTACCCGCTTACATTTGTAGAAATTAATAACCGAGTCAACCAACTCAACAAACACAAACGATATGTCAAAGTCAAAAGAACAAAACGTAGAAAAATTAAAAGCACTCCAATTAACGATGGAGAAATTAGACAAAACCTTTGGAAAAGGTTCTGTAATGAAATTAGGAGATTCTCCCGTAGAAAAAGTGGAAGTCATTCCAACCGGATCCATTACACTTGATTTAGCCTTAGGTATCAACGGTTATCCAAAAGGACGCGTTGTTGAAATCTATGGCCCAGAGTCATCCGGTAAAACAACCTTAGCGATTCATGCCATTGCTGAAGTACAGAAACAAGGTGGAATTGCTGCATTTATCGATGCGGAACATGCCTTTGATCAATTCTACGCTCAGAAATTAGGTGTTGATGTTGCAAATTTATTGATCTCACAACCTGACAATGGTGAACAAGCATTGGAAATCGCAGACAATTTGATTCGCTCAGGTGCAATCGACTTAATCGTTATTGACTCCGTAGCGGCATTAACTCCAAAAGCGGAGATTGAAGGTGAAATGGGCGATTCTCAAATGGGCTTACAGGCTCGTTTAATGTCTAAGGCTCTAAGAAAATTAACGGGATCAATCAATAAAGCTGGCTGTTGTTGCATCTTCATTAACCAATTACGTGATAAAATTGGTGTGATGTTTGGAAATCCAGAAACAACGACTGGTGGTAACGCTTTGAAATTCTACTCGTCCGTCCGCATCGATATTCGTCGTGCTACTCAAATTAAAGAAGGGGATGAAGTAATGGGTAACCGTGTGAAAGTAAAAGTGGTTAAAAACAAGGTTGCACCACCATTTAGAAAAGCCGAATTCGATATCATGTATGGTGAAGGAATTTCGAAAATTGGTGAAATCATCGATCTTGGTGTAGACCTAAACATCCTTAAGAAAAGTGGTTCTTGGTTCTCTTATGGTGAAACGAAACTTGGACAAGGACGTGATTCGATTAAATCAATTTTAATGGATAACCCAGCATTAGCAGAAGAATTAGAAGAGAAAATTAAAAAAGCTCTTGGTTCACCCGCTTCAACAGAAGAGGTGTTGCAAGACTAAGTGCATATCGTTTGGTTGAAAACGGCGTCTTCGGATGCCGTTTTTTTTTCAATAAAAAATTCGTTATTTTTGGATTCAATCAAAACAATTACACAATGAAAAAAATTATTGGTCTATTCCTACTAGGTGCACTCGTTGTAACAACAAATTCCAGCTGTAAAAAGAAAGGCTGTACTGACAATACCGCAACTAATTACAACAGCTCTGCAAAAAAAGACGATGGAAGCTGTCTTTATACGCCGATTATTACCTTGAACGGTAATGCAATTGTAAATGTGAATGTTGGCGCAACATATACTGATGCGGGCGCAACAGCCATGAACAAGGATGGATCTACAGTTACTGTTACAACAACTAGCACAGTAAATACTGCGAATAAAGGCACTTATACCGTAACATACACTGCTACTAACGCAAATGGTACAACAACCGCTCAACGCACAGTAAATGTTGTCATTGGACAAGATAACTGGTTAGTAACTTGGAGTCTTTCTAGCGATTGTGGTGCAACAGCATTTCCTTTAGCAACCGCTCCAGTTATCACAGCAGGAAGCAATGCCACTTCACTAAACATCGACAACATGTTTAACTTAATCGGAGGAACAGCTACTGCAACCATTAACGGTTCATCGGTAAACATTCCACAACAAACTGTTGATGCAACAATTGGTCAAATTACTTACTCAGGAACAGGCACAATGAACGACCAAGGAAACATCATTGTTATAACGTATACATATGACAACAATGCTCCTTTAATTGGAGGCTCAGGAACATGTACAGCAACATACGTGAAACAATAAACAGAGATCAACTCATTTTTAAAGGCAGGTAAAACCTGCCTTTTTTTGTATCCTAGGTTACACCCATGATTCTTGTAATGACTAACTTTGTCCTATGGGAAAATTCAATGAAATAATTAAATCAGAAATACCAACTTTGGTTGACTTCCACGCAACATGGTGCGGACCTTGCAAAACAATGAGTCCAATTTTAGAGGATCTCAAAAAACAAATGGGTTCAAAAATTCGCATCCTAAAAATTGATGTCGATAAAAATCAAGATGTCGCAGCACGATTCAAGGTAAGAGGCGTTCCCACATTTGTGCTCTTTAAAAACAGTGAAGTTCTGTGGAGAGAAAGTGGTGCATTCCCATTAGCAACATTAAAGGCTAAAATTCAAGCTGTTTTATAAAAAAACGTAACCCTTATTTTTTTCCTACGTATTTGCATACCATGGCGGAAAACTCTACTTTTGCCAGCGTAAAATTTAACAAATTAACAAATTAGTATGGAATCAATGATGATTTATGTGCCTATCGTAATGGCCGTTATCGGATTGCTGTTTATGGCAATGAAAAGAGCTTGGGTTTTAAAACAAGATGCTGGAGATGGAAAAATGAAAGAAATTTCAGACTACATCTACGAAGGAGCACTTGCTTTTCTTAAAGCAGAATATAGACTTTTAGCCGTTTTCGTGCTAATTGCAAGTGTTGTTTTAGCTGGAATCACTTTCGTGCCAGGCGTGAAAACACATTTATTAATCATCATCGCTTTCATCTTTGGAGCGATCTTTTCTGCACTTGCAGGAAACATGGGGATGAAAATTGCAACAAAAACAAACGTTCGCACCACACAAGCTGCTCGTACTAGTTTACCACAAGCATTGAAAGTTTCTTTCGGTGGTGGAACAGTAATGGGACTTGGAGTTGCGGGATTAGCTGTTTTAGGTTTGACGGCATTCTTCATTTTCTTTTTCCACTTCTTTATGGGAGGTAAATGGACAAATACAGAAGACATGACGATCGTACTTGAAACACTGGCTGGATTTTCTTTAGGTGCTGAATCAATCGCATTGTTTGCGCGTGTTGGTGGTGGTATTTATACCAAAGCTGCTGACGTTGGAGCTGACCTTGTTGGTAAAGTGGAAGCTGGTATTCCAGAAGATGATCCACGTAACCCTGCTACAATTGCAGATAACGTAGGTGATAACGTAGGTGACGTTGCCGGAATGGGTGCCGATTTATTTGGATCATATGTAGCAACTGTATTAGCTGCAATGGTACTTGGTAACTATGTGATCAAAGACATGGGTGGAAGTATTGAAGATGCTTTCGGTGGTATCGGTCCAATCTTATTGCCAATGGCAATTGCTGGATTCGGAATCCTTTTCTCTATTATCGGAACAATGCTTGTACGCATTACAAGTAATGATGCAAAAGAAAAACAAGTTCAAGGAGCTTTAAACCTTGGAAACTGGGTATCTATTGCCTTAACAGCAGTTGCGTGTTACGTTTTAGTAACGTGGATGTTACCAGCTAAAATGTCGATGGAATTCTTTGGTGAAGGTCTTCAAGAAATTTCTTCCATGCGCGTATTTTTCGCAACGATCGTTGGATTATTTGTGGGTGGTGTTATTTCATCCGTAACTGAATACTATACAGGATTAGGTACAAAACCAGTTTTGAAAATCGTTCAAAAGTCATCAACAGGTGCTGGAACAAACGTTATCGCAGGTTTAGCGACTGGAATGATCTCGACGTTCCCAACTGTTCTTTTGTTCGCCGGTGCAATCTGGGGATCTTACGCTTTAGCAGGATTCTACGGTGTGGCTTTAGCTGCTTCTGCAATGATGGCAACAACAGCTATGCAATTAGCAATTGATGCTTTCGGCCCAATCTCTGACAACGCAGGTGGTATCGCTGAAATGAGCGAATTACCAAAAGAAGTTCGTCAACGTACTGATATTTTGGATTCAGTTGGAAATACGACAGCTGCAACTGGTAAAGGATTTGCAATTGCATCTGCAGCGTTAACTTCATTGGCTTTGTTCGCTGCTTATGTAACATTTACAGGAATTGATGGAATCAACATCTTTAAAGCGCCAGTATTAGCGATGTTATTCGTTGGTGGAATGATTCCGGTTGTATTCTCTGCGTTAGCAATGAATTCAGTTGGTAAAGCGGCAATGGACATGGTGTACGAAGTTCGTCGTCAGTTCAAAGAAATTCCAGGAATCATGGAAGGTACAGGAAAACCTGAATACGGTAAATGTGTGGAAATTTCGACAAAAGCAGCTTTACGCGAAATGATGTTGCCAGGAATTTTAACAATTGGTTTCCCTATTTTAATTGCAACATTACCAATGTTATTAGGATACAGCAACCAATTAATCGCTGAAATGCTTGGTGGTTATATGGCTGGTGTTACTGTTTCTGGTGTTCTTTGGGCAGTATTCCAAAACAACGCAGGTGGAGCATGGGATAATGCTAAGAAATCATTCGAAGCAGGTGTTGAAATCAACGGTGAAATGACATACAAAGGTTCAGACGCTCACAAAGCAGCGGTAACTGGAGATACAGTTGGAGATCCATTCAAAGATACTTCTGGTCCATCCATGAACATCTTAATTAAATTGACATGTTTAATTGGATTAGTAATCGCGCCGATCTTAGGAAATGGTGCCGAGGAAAAAGGTGGATGTGACAGTAAGAAAGCAACATGCGAAATGCGTGAAGGTGGCAATTGTATGTCCAAGGAGATGTGCGCTGGCGAAAGCAAAATGTGTCATGAAGGTATGGAAATGTGTCATGAAGGAAAAATGAACATGAAATGTGACATGAATGAATGTGCAAAAATGTCGAAAACAGAATGCGCTAAAATGTGTGATGAAAAAGGATGTTCACCTGAAGAGAAAGCAATTTGCATGGCGCATTACGGAAAAGATGGTAAATGGTTAGGAAAGACTAAGGAATGTGCGAAAGATAAAAAAGCATGTTGCAAAGGACACTAATCCAATAAAACCAAATAGATTGAAGAAAGCCACCCAATGAGGTGGCTTTTTTATTACGGCCAAAGTTAAAATCCTTAAATCGTACGAAATAGCTTCCTATCTTTGTTTCATGATTGAAAATCTGAACACCAAAAACAAGGATTTCTTCGAGCAAGTTTTTCAGGTAGTAAAACTCATCCCTACAGGACGTGCAACTTCCTATGGTGCAATTGCCAACTACCTTGGATCGAAACGCGGAGCGAGACTTGTAGGTTGGGCAATGAATGCATCGCATCAATATGCTGGAATTCCTGCTCACCGTGTGGTCAATCGCAACGGTTTGTTAAGTGGTAAAATGCACTTCCCTACTCCTAACGCCATGCAGGAAGCGCTGGAGTCCGAAGGAATCGAAATTCAAGACGATCAAATTCAACACTTTTCAAAAATCTTTTGGGATCCTTCCAAAGAATTAATTTTACCTTAAAGTTTCTGCTAATTTTGCATAAAATTCAACACATGAAATTCGCTACAAAAGCTATACACGCCGGAGTTCATCCAGATCCAGCAACAGGTGCAATTATGACACCCATCTACCAAACATCAACATATGTTCAAGATGGTGTTGGAAATCACAAGGGTTACGAATATTCTCGTACACAAAATCCTACGCGTCATGCATTGGAAAAGAACATCGCAGCTATTGAAAACGGGAAATACGGTGCTTGTTTTGGTTCGGGACTAGCGGCAATAGACTGTGTGTTGAAAATGTTAAATCCAGGTGATGAGGTTATTTCGACAAACGACTTATACGGTGGATCGTACCGCATTTTTAAAACCATTTTTGAAAAATACGGAATCATATTCCATTTTGTGAATATGCAAGATGTAGCTGCTGTAGCTACATTGGTTAACGAGAAAACAAAAATGATTTGGGTAGAAACTCCTACTAATCCAATGATGAATATTGTTGACATCGAAGCAATGGCGAAAATTTCCAAAGCCGCTGGAGCGATGTTATGTGTTGATAACACTTTCGCCACACCTTACTTGCAAAATCCATTAGATTTAGGCGCTGACATGGTAATGCATTCAGTAACAAAATACCTTGGTGGACACTCAGATGTTGTGATGGGCGCGTTGGTTTGTTCCGATGAGAACATTGCAAACGAAATGTACCGCATTCAAAATTCAAGTGGCGCTGTTACTGCTCCAATGGACTCATTTCTGGTGTTACGGGGAATTAAAACACTGCATTTACGCGTTCAACGTCATTGTGAAAACGGTGAGAAAGTTGCCCGCTTCTTAGCAGCACATCCAAAAATCGACAAAGTATATTGGCCAGGATTCGAAACGCACCCAAATCATGAGGTGGCTAAACGACAAATGCGCGGTTTTGGCGGAATGATTTCGTTTAATTTAAAAGGAAATCAATTAGAGGACGCTTTAAACATTGTGAAAAAAGTCGAAATCTTCGCTTTAGCTGAATCATTGGGAGGTGTTGAATCATTGATCGGACATCCAGCGACAATGACACATGCATCCATTCCAAAAGATGTACGCGAACAAAGTGGCGTTGTTGATTCGTTAATTAGACTGAGCGTAGGAATAGAAGATGCTGACGACTTAATTGCCGATTTAACACAAGCACTCGCTTAATTTTACAATTGATCCAGGCTTTTAAAGAACTGTTCCTTTTTTGCTGGTGAAAGAGGAATGGATGTTCCGTCTTTGAGAATGACTGACCCTCCGTCATGTTTGTCATAACGTTCCACGCAGTTCAAGTTGATCAAATGGGACTGATGCACTCTGAAAAATTGAAGTCCTGACAACAGCGTATCGTAATCCTTCAAGGTCTTGGATACAAGAATTTTCTTTCCATCATTCAAGTAAAAAAAGGTATAGTTTTTATCCGCTTCACAATGAACGATGTCATCAATTTCAACAACAAAAATACTTTCTTGTGTTTTTAACACCAGTTTTCTTTTTAAATGAGGTTGAATATTGTGCTGTAGGGCTTGAAGTTGGTGATCGTCCTTTTTATGAGACAATAACTGAAGTGCATTCGTCACCGCATTTCTTAACTCCTCGGCATCAATCGGTTTTAAGATATAATCCAATGCGCTAAATTTGATTGCCTGTACTGCAAATTCTTGAAAGGCCGTAATAAAAATGATCTCAAATTGCTTGTGTGCGACACTTTTCAATACATCAAATCCATTGCCATCCGGCATTTGTATATCCAATAAAACGATGTCTGGTTTTATACGTTCAATCGCTTCTATTCCCGATTGTACGTTCTCGCCATCGGTATAGATTTCCAACTTTAAATCAAAAGATTCAAGCATTTTTCGGATAAATTCCCTGGTTGGATTTTCATCGTCGATAATGAGTACTTTTCTTGTCATACCTATTGATTTTAAAAGTTATCTGTATCGAATTTTAGTGGCAGTACAATCGTAACGAGCGTACCTTGTTCTTTTTGACCATCTAAATCTCTGAAAGCCAAACTTCCACTAAATTTATACTTTTTATTTAATATCTTGATTCTTTCTTGTGTTATATCTATGGCCATGCTTTTATGCGTGCGAATTTTTTTCGTTTGCGCCGACTTTTTTCTACCTACGCCGTTATCGGAAATCGTGATTTCTAAATTACCGTTTGATTCTTTCATTTCTACATTAATTTGACCTCCCTTTACGGTATGGAGTTGTCCGTGCTCTATCGCATTTTCAATGAAAGGCTGCGTAATCATCGGAGGAACCATTGCTTTGTTCGTCAGCAATTCATCATCCACGTGTAATGCATAAGTAAATCGATTTTCAAAGCGCATTTTTTGCGTACTCAAATACTTATCTAAAATTTCTAATTCCAGCTCAAGTGAAATAAATTCCTTGGGGGAGTTTTCAAGAATCAAACGCATCAAACGGGAGAAATTCACCAAAAACTGAGAGGATTTTTCCGGGTTATTCTCATAAATATAACTTTGAATCACCGACATGGCATTGAAGACAAAATGTGGATTCATTTGCGTTCGAAGCAAGGTTTGTGATAACTCTGCCTCCCTTTGCTCCTGTCTAGAGCGTACTTGCTTCATTCGTAAAATCAAAATAACCAAACTGAAGACAATAGCGAAAATGACGATCAGCGATATGTACAAAACACGGTCGTTTTGCAACATTAAAATTTCCTGTTCTTTATTTTCTTGTTCGATTCGGCGTTGCTGAAGTTCAATTAACCGTTCACGTTCTTCACGGAGATTGCTAGAAGTCAATTCAGCAATTTTTGAATCGTTTCGCTTGATGGAATTGGACTCTAAAAATTGAATGTAGGAATTTTGGTAATTCAGTGCTTTGCGCAATTCACCATTTTTCATGGAAATTTGAGCCAATAACTTATAGCGCTCGATCAGTCCAATGGATTGGATTAATTGATCGCTAGAAACAGACATATCGAGAAATCGTTGTGCTTGTTTCATGTCGCCGATTTGAATACTCAATTGCCCGTAATCTTGGTAAACCTCTGCTAAATTGGTAGCCATTTTTTCTTTTGAATAAAACGCAATGGCTTGATTATATGATTCTTGCGCTAGGTTTAGATTTCCTCTAAAGGACGCAATGTTTCCAATGGAATGTGCACATTGAGCCAAATGAAAAAGATCATTTTCCTTTTCAAAATAAGCGCTTGCTTTCTGAGCATTGTACATTGCCCGAATCGCATTTCCCTGGTTCAAATACACCTTTGAATAGGATAATTGAACCAATGCGGTTGCGTGTAAATCATTGAATCCACGTGCTAATTGATTCGCTCTTTTCAAATATCCTAAGGCCTCATTCCAGTTTTCTACAAGCATCGAATAGCGAGCGATCTCCATAAATGAGTGTATTTTTAATCGATCAATGTGTAATTCTTCCGCCAAACGAATTGCTTGTAATTCTTTTTGAACTGCGCCTTCCAAATCTAAAAAATACCCAAATGTCCCTGCTTGATTCTGCAAAGCCCTCACCAAAATTTCCCTTTTCTGAGACCTTTTTGCGTAAGAAATCGCCTGATTTGAGCTCCAATAAGCAGAATCTCTTTTCATTCTTGCTAAATAGAACCTAGAAAGATCCTGATAAATAAGGGAATTCTTGGCGTTATTTCTACTTCCTCGAAGTTTGATAAGGCTTGAATCCGCTATTTGCTTGGCAAGAACCCATCGTTTATTCAAAAATTCATACTCAAAACGCAATCGATCTAAACGAAAAGTCAACTCGCTCGAGGTGAACGTAACATTAGACATTTTTTTTAGGAAATTCGATTTGAATTGACTTGTATTACCTGTCTTAAACAAATATTCTGCATAGATGAGCTCCACTAATTGTTTTGATTTCTGACCAGAATACCTTTTCTGATTGGCATATAAGGACAAAATGGACTGCTTCCATTTTACAAGATCAGTATGCTCATAGAAATCGATGAGCTCCAATGTTGACATTAATGCATCACCACTATTTTTAGCCTTGGAAATCTTTTCTTTCAACGCCAAGGATGTTGTATTCGTTTCTTGCGTATGCGCAAAAGAAACCGTTAAAACACTAAAAATACAGCAAATGAAAAATCGCATGAACATCGTGCAACTAATATACGATTTTTCTACGTCATAGGTCCGTTGTCTTTATTTGAAAAGCATTCTAACCAAGACATCAAGTAATTAGTCGTAAATTTGACCAAAATCTGCCAAAATTGGCTTCAATGTAGAATTAATATGTTTAAAATAACCCGTTCACTTCTTTTTTCATTACTCACCTTTTTACTATGTCTTGGATGCTCTTTTGAATCCAAAGCATCCCACATTATTGGCGGAGAAATTTACTATGATTCTTTAGGTAACAACCAATACAAAGTGACAATCGAAATTTACCGTGATTGCAACTCTGCTACTGGATTTGATGCGCCTTTAAATTACACTGTTTTTTACATGGATGGAACGATTTTCGCATCTTATGATGTCAGCATCTTTAGCCAAAACATCCTTCCGATTGTTTACGACGATCCATGTGTCACACCACCAAACGACATTTGTGTGGAGAGAGCTATTTACATTGATACCATCACCTTGCCATTTAATGTCGAAGGATATTATTTATCTTATCAACGGTGTTGCTGGTCTGGAAGTATTGACAACATTGTCGATCCTTCAAATAATGGAATCACTTTAACAACTTACATTCCAGGCTCTTCATTGATCAATGTTCCAAACCAAGGGGCTCGGTTCATCAATTATCCTCCCCTTGTATTGTGTTCACAAAACACCTTAAATTTTGATCATTCAGCCTTCGATCCAGATGGAGATTCGCTTGTGTATGAATTAATGGCCCCACTCCTAGGCGGAAGCATTGCGAATGTCGTTCCCAACCCTGAAACTGCCGGTCCGTATGCACCGGTAAATTGGAATCCTACCTATACGGAATTAGTGCCTTTTGGTACGGGATCAAACATTACGATAAATTCCCAAACAGGAATGATGTCATTTACACCTAATTTGATTGGGAACTATGTTGCTGGTGTTGCCGTGAAGGAATATAGAAACGGCATTTTAATTAATACAAAAATTCGCACATTCGGCTACCGAGTTGTTGCTTGTCAAGTAGAATTACCCATAGAAGTCGATGTAACGGGTCCGACCCAATTGATCGAAGATTGTGGATTTGCGGGATTTGTTGTTGGCAGAACAGATGCAACAGAAAACCTAATCGTGCAGGTCTTATTGAGCGGGACAGCTACAAACGGAGAGGATTATCCATTTATTAATGATACACTCATCATTCCAGCGGGAGTGCTATCTGACACCATTGGTATTGCTGCAATTTACGATGGTCTGATCGAAGGAAACGAAACCGTTTTCTTTAACGTTATCGTACCAAATCCATGTGATGGAACCTTTGACACAACTTCTATTTCCTTGACGATTATTGATTATTTACCACTAACAATCCAGGCGCTTGATTCTGTAAATGTGTGTGCAGATTTTGGGGAATGGACCAAAATGTGGTGTCACGTTGAAAATGGTGTTCCTCCTTACAATTATTATTGGCAACCGGGAAATTTCCCGAATAACGATACGGTGAATGTGGACCCTTCCATTTTGCAGCCCAATTTAAATGTCTTTACAGTGAATACCTTGGATCAATGTGGTAAAACGATTTCTTCTCCAAACATTCGTGTATACAATCAATGTCCGTTAGTCGTGCCGAACGTAATAACAACGAACAATGACCAAAAAAACGACCTTCTTGTCATCCGTAATTGGGAAGATTATGACAAAGTGAGTTTAACCGTATTTAATCGTTGGGGAAATGTGGTTTACCTGAACGAGGACTACAAAAACGATTGGGATGGAAAAGATAAATCTGGCATTCAATTGGAAGATGGCGTATATTTCTATACCGTTACACCTCAAAGTGACAAGTATGAATATGACGACGTACAGCGGACCTTGTATACCTTACATGGATTCATTCACATCATAAATAAATAATTTTCTAACATATAAAAAAGGGGCTTGAAATGATTCAAGCCCCTTTTTCGTTTGGTTAAAACCGTATTATTTAATTTTATATGTCAATCCAACGTGTAAACCAACAGAAGCGGCCGCGGATTTTTGGTATGTTGGATAAGCAAATTTGTTTGTTAAATTAACACCAAATGCATCAACTCCTTGTGAATCTGTGATCCCATATTGGAAACGAACTCCTACATTTAAAATAAGTGGAAACTTATCACCTAAGCTTACTTTTGATCCAAAACCTAAAACCGCAGTTGTATAGCTTTTGAAACTTGTCGTCACATCTGTTCCTGTTGTTGTTAATGGATTTGATATTGGTAAATCATTAGAGTAAGTAGCTCTTCTCACCCCATTTGTTGAAACACCAATTTCAGCATATCCACCAGTTTGTTTCCCTAACTTCAATAAAATTGGAATGGAAAACGTATTTAATTGAACATTGGAAGTGTATGCTGTACTTCCAATTGTTCCTTGGTAACCTGTATTGAACTGTCCGCCTAAAAATTCAACGGTTAAGCCAATGTTCTTTACGTTTGCGTTAAGTGCCACTCCATAATTTGATCCAGTTGACATTTTGTAATCTTGGATCGCCCCAAGGTCAGAAATGTTGTTGTTAAACATCTCTGTAGCGCTGTACGCACCTTTTAATCCGGCATCGAACGAAATCACCTGTGCTTTTGCGGATATGGTCATTGCAAAAAGACCAACACTTAGTAATACTTTTTTCATTGTTTGTTGTTTTTAAGTTTGCGGGTGTTTACGGAAAGAAAGAAATTTGGTTTCGAAGAAGGAATTCTTTATGCAAAGAGCCTTTCCATTATTTAAAAAAATAATCCTCCTGCCAATGTCCCCACTCCGAATTCCAGCTTAGCTTTTTATTCGATTCATCCAATAAAAAAGTGTGAGGTTGATTGACCACAGAGAAGTGAAACAACAATTTACCGTCATCCAGTAATTCCACAAATTCAATTGGGAATTCATCTGTTGATTTCTTTATCACATCATACATCGTTACCGTTGCTTCGTTATACATTGGATCACTTAGGTGAATATTGATCGTTATTTTTATGTTAGCTGACTTTGCAGGTTTACATTCGTATTCACCCAAATAGTTGTAATACAAATCTTGTTTCTCATTACACGTTTGTGTTTTAAATACCGCGTATTGCTTTACTGATTTCTGAATGGCGTAAGACTCTTCGTATTGAGGTGTCACCGGTTCTTCGTATGCTGACTCCTCATATTCGGATTGGTCGTATTCTTCTTCCATCGATTGATTCAAATCCTGCATACAGCGCACCGAAAGCCCCATGTTTTTATTTGTCCCAAATTGATAGCTGGCATAATTTCCCGCATTTTTACCAAATTCTCTAGCAAAAGAAAAATTCTGATCTTGTGGGCTGGAAGACCAAAAATAAGCGCCAATACCTTTGTTTCTGTAATTACCCAAATGATCCCTTAATCCGCCAGGCAAACCACTAAAGCCAAAAGAATTGGTGGCATTTTCCGATGCATCCCAAATAACTTTGCTCATCAATTTCGTTTTATATGGATCACCCACATAATTTGTCAGGATCATCCACTCTTCATTGCTAGGCAGCCTCCATCCGGAAGGACAAACATTACAAGCAGTTTTCCAGTCATATAAATACCCAAACATATTGACAGTGCTAGGGTCATTATTATAAGAAAAGTAATTTCCGTTTGAAGGTTTGAATTTCAAATTTTCTGCGAACCACATTTGATCACCAATGACCACCGTTTTGTAAGTTCTTCCATCACGTGGATCGGTAAATTGGTTTTGTTGTGCAAAAAATTGACTTATTTTTCCTGTGCAGAGGAAAAGAAAGATCATCAGTAAGTAATTTTTCATAATGCTTGCTTTTTACGAATATACTAGAATTTAGTAAAAATTGATTGTTCCGTATTTTCAGTAATAAGCCAAAATAAAAGAGTCGACCTAATGCGTTCGGATTGAATCGATCAGAAAGAAAAAAAGTAACTCAGAAAATGCTTTTTTGGGACAACACGGAAAGCACTAAGCCAAAGTCTAAACAAAAAATGCACCGTATAGGTGCATTTTTTCTAATTGTTTTGAAACTTTTTATTCCTTCAACAATCTAATCATATGAGATCGATTATCATCCCTAAGCTCTAAAAAGTAAATACCTGCACTTACATTTGTAATAGAATGATTCTTCTCTTGAATATCGAAAGTCTTCACTAAGTTACCATTTAGGTCTTTTAAGGTTAATGATGCGATATTCTCTATTCCCGCAATGGAAAATGAGTTGTTGATGGGGTTTGGGGATATGGTAATTGAAATTACATTTTCCTCAAAAACAGATGCATCGTCAATAATCGTTAATGTAGCAATATTCGATGTGTCAACACAACCATTGTCGTTTATTATGCATCTAAACGTTTGATTATTATTTGAAAGGTTGAGATTGGAAACACTTAGATTCGCTGTATTTACGCCATTATATTGCCCAGCATTACTTAAGGATTGAAAACCAAGTCCAAGATTGGTTTGCCATTGAAAGGTTGGATTTGCTGCATTAGATGCTACGTTAAAAGAGGTATTTCCTACGGATAAATTTACAGATTGATTTGATGGTTGCGTTGAAATGTTCAATTGACAACCATGATAAAGTGCAAGAATTTCTTGCTCTGATAAAGCTCGGTTCCATATGCCGATGTCGTCGAGTTTGCCATTAAAAAAAGAACTATTTCCACCTGAAAATGGACGAGCCCCAAACCATAAAGGTAAATCATTGAAACCTAATCCACCATTAACAATTGTTGTTGACAGTAACACACCGTTTATATACAACTTTGCAAAGTTATTATCATGAGTGTAAATTACATTGATCCAATTATTGGATGTTAGAATCGAATTAGATGTAAATGCTACCCAAGCATTTGTTCCATTCGTAAAAGTTGCCCAAATTCCATTTGTGTTAGTACTAGATTCAACAGCTAATTGATATCCACTTCCCCAACCACTTGACTCCCTTTTACTTACAATGTGCCCTTGATTAAGTTGAGTGCTAGTTCCGTAATCTGTGGCTAAATACCAGGCACTAATCGTTACATTTGAGATGTCTAATGAACTATTATCATTTACAGAAATATATGAGCTTGTTCCATTAAAACTATATGCTTGATTTAAATTTCCCATTCTATCAGTAGATGAAATTGCATCACTCACAGTTCCATTATTCCCATTACCACTTTCATCATTGGCATTTCCATTAAAAGGCCACCAACCCACCAGCCCATTTGATGGAAGGTAAGAAGGGACTTGAGATGTGCAATTCACCGAGATTAAGACTAGCGCAAGTAAAATTATTGTTTTCATGTGTTGTTTTTGAAAACAAAGATATTCTGAGATTATTCTAAGGTACTTTATTTTAGGTGAACACTCATTATCACCAAATCCAATCAAAAGTATTAAAATCAGAAATCACATTTTTATCTTTACTAGCTCATTTAAAAAAAGCAATTTCATGCGTTTATCAGTTTCCATGCGTTTTTCAAAAAGCACATCCTCGAAGGGTAAATTGAATTTCGTGGCTAATTTATACCGTAATTCCTTTAAAAGAATTTCTCGTCGCTTTTTAAGCGTATCGATAGAAGGTTGATCATGGTTTACTAAATCAGTGATATAGGATATTTCTAATCCTGTTTTTTGATGAGTTAACAACAATTGAAGTAAATCTAATTCAGTTTGATTGAATTCATTTGTCTCAATGACCAGACCAAAATCAGTATTATTTTTTCTTTTAGACGTTAATGTTTTGCGTTTTATTGGCATCCAAACAAAAAATAAAACAAGAATTATAACAAAACTGAAGATTATAAGTGGTGTAAAAATCGACAACTTAGACTTCGTCCAGATAATTTGTCCTTCCTCGTATCTAAATTGTTTTAAAAAGCTGGAATCAGATATTACAACAAAACGAGAAGGAACTGAAGTTGTTTTAATTATTAAAAATAGGGAATCAATTTTTAGAATTTTCTTGAACAAGTTAGTTGCATTGACTTTATACTTTTTATAGCGCATTTTTTCAAAGTCATAACTGATAATTTCGTTTTCAAAACAGGAATAATCATTTCCGATTGCTTGAACTTCTTCATGAATATTACCAACACGTTTCTCCAGTATTCTTGAATTCAATTTCCCAATATTTTTCCACTTTAACGTTTTCAAATTTAAACTCCATACTCTGTCTTGATTGAAATAATTTCTTCCAATACCTCGAAACCCATCAAAAATATAATAATGATTATTGCATTTTTTTATTTCACATTGAATACCTGCTGGAGGTGCGTTTAAACTAGTATTTATTACAAACCATTCTCGTTCAGTTGTATCATACCGTGTGATAATATTTTTATTAGTAAATAATCCATACCCACCATATATCCTGGGCTCACCTTCATCCATAAAATAAGCACCCTCAAATTGATTCATATGATAAAAGGAATGATCATGTCTTCTGATGGTATTTCCATTTTTCGAATAAACCACACCACATCCTGCAAAAACAAAATAAACTGGTGTACCCTCGTCTGACATGGGAATAAAATCAGCTAAGAATTTCTCAAATGGCATTTCCAAATGTAACTCAATCGGTGACTTTTCCCATTTCTCCTTTCTTGCATTGTATTTCCAAATAAAGGTCGAATCATCCAAAGCAAAGAATGCTTTTTCCTGGTAATCATAAAAAGCGAAGGCATTGTTATGTACCAAGTCTAAACGTTTTTGCGCTTGGAACAAACAAGGTGAAAGTAAGAGAACAAGAACGAATAATTGCTTCATCAAAATCTTTTTGTCAAAGATAGAATTCACGTTAGATTTTCATGAAAAGAATGAGTGAAGCTTAGGTTTTCACCTATTTTCACCTAAATAATGAATAAAAAGTAGCCATTGCTATTGCTTTTCAAAATAAGCAAACAGCAATCTGAAAGAATTGAAGAATGAGTTACACAGGTATTTTCGCTTTTATCCACGCTCTCCCCACTCCTGTTTAGTGCCGCGTTTCTTCCAAAAACAATATTATTTCCTATCAACCGAATTTAACCTGTTATTAAAACATAAAAGCAGTTCCATTTCAATGTGACTTGACTGAATTTTTTTGTATTACTTAATTTATTAAATTTGAATGTGTCAAATAGTTTAAAAAATGAACTATTCAATATCCTTTCAGGAAAGAGCAAAATTAGCCATGGATCAATTATCCAAACAATTGCCTGTTACCTTGAAAATGGCTAGAACTCAGGCAGAATTACTAAAAATGAAAAGCATTTCAAAGAAGAAGAAGCAAAGGATTTAATTGATTTCATAGAAGCTAACGATTTATGGCTTAAAGAAATTGATTTCACTCAATATGTCAGTGAAGGAGCCGAGCAACGTGTCTACTTAAAAGATGGTGATCATGTTCTAAAATTAAACGATGGAATCTATTATTCATCTTGGAAAGATTATTTTCACAACCTTTTGCTTCATAATTATTTCTTTCCAGATACCGAATATGATTTAATCGGATTCACAAAAGATAACGATGTCTTATACGCTGTTGTTCAACAAAAATATGTAACCGTCAATGCTACAACAGATTTAAACAAAGCAAAAGAGTTCTTGGAATCAAATGGATTTCAAAATAATCGGAACCATGATTATATCCATAAGGATTTAGGAATTATTTTAGAGGACTTGCATGACGAAAATGTTTTAACGTAAAATGACATTCTGTATTTTATCGCTACTGTTTTTTATTTAACAAATGATTTTTGGAGATAACTTTTTAGTAATTCGAATTTCTACCTCCTGTGTCCACTTACCTTATACGCTTTTTTTAATACCTACTCGATGGTTTAATTCATGATCCTTTCCGCTCCAGTTTTATACCATTTTTCGCGTTTTACGGCCTCTGGTCGTGTTTCAAACGTTTCAAACAACACTAATTATTCCCAAGGAGTGTATTTTGACGTGAAAGTCACCTTACCTTGATATTGATAATTTAATCGTTTTTCAAGAATTTCTGTAGAACCCTTATACAATATTCCTTTCGTCAATGATCGTAATACGTATGAATAGTATGGCATATATAAAATGAAAAAGCCCTTCGAATGAAGGGCTTCGTGATCCGCTCAGGATTATAGATCCTATCGTGACCGACGTGCAGTGGATGAAAGCTCCTCACCTCTTCCTTGGGAAGTGTTGAGGCTTTTTGGATCATAACCAAAAGTTGGGGAGGGATTTGAATATAATGCTGATTTTTGCATAAAAAAGACCCTTGGATAATTACCTTGACTTATTAAAACTGTTCTTGCCAGATATTTTGGTGG
>JAHEMR010000021.1 GCA_024643545.1 Crocinitomicaceae bacterium
AGGAACAGGAAAGGCTTTAGAAGAGCAGCTCTTTGACTTGGTTCGGGCTGGCGCACTTTTTTACCATGCAGGTGAATTGCTGCCTTTTCCGACCTATACCTATGGCAATATGTACGATAGGTTGACCCAACTTGAAAATGACAAAGAGGATATTGAAAAACATTTCGGACTAGAAATATGGGAGAATCACAAACAGGTAATTGAAAAAGCAAAACCTGAACTACTTACCGTTGAAAATGCCGATGAAAAAGAGCGCCCAATCATTACCGCAATTTCAGATTTTGCCGTTGACCCCATGTTGTTCTATGTAACCAGTGTTCGTGAAGAATACATGGACTTAGAAAATGCCGAAGAACTCAAAAAGGTGAACGGTAAGATTGAACGCAAAAAAGACCGTGAAAAAATCAGTATCCGTTTTGACGGTGAAACAAAATACACGCTGCAACATGTTTTCATTAAGTGGTTGTTCACCTTAAATAATGATACGGATTTTGAAAAATCATCGGCCATTGATATTGCCGATTATTACCTGGCAAACCGTTCCCTTCGAGACGACAAACTATCGAAGGAAGAAAAAGCAGAGCTGAGAGCAAATGCTCGAATCGAGGGCGAAAAGCTATTCTCAAAGTTCCTGCATGAAGTCTTGGCCTTTGATGATCAACATAAGCTGAATTACGCCTGGAACAGATTGTATAACGGACAATCCGATATCAATTACTCCAAGGTTCCGATTGGATTTGAGTGTTCGGCTCGATTTAAGTCAGGTATTTTACAAATAACCGATATTCAGCGCGAAGGCGTGGCTTTTATGGAAGCCATGGGATCAGGTATCAATGCCTTTGATGTGGGTGTCGGTAAAACCATGACCGCCATTGTTAACCTGGCTCATAACCTGTATTCAGGAAAATATAAACGCCCAATTGTAGTAGTTCCAAAGCCCACCTATAAAAAGTGGATGAATGAAATTATCGGTTACACTGATAAAAAAACGGGAGAGTTTGTTTCGGGCGTATTATCTCATACAGGCATTACCGTAAACGATTGGTATAACCTGGGAACGGACATCATTGATAAAATCAACTTGAATGCGCCTGTTGCCGAACGATCCATTACCATGGTTACTTACGAAGGTTTTAAACGCCTGGGCTTTGGTGAATCCGTTTCGGATGAACTGTTTACCGAACTTGTAAATATCCTGGGTCAAAGCAAAGAAAAATCAAGCCGAGACAAAGAAATTGAGTACCAAAAATTCAGAGAAATGATTGGTGTGGGTTTAAAAAACTCCATTGCCGACATTGACGTGCTTGGTATTGATTACGCTGTAATTGATGAAGCTCATAGATGTAAAAATGTATTCGCCTCCGTAAAAAGCGATGATGAAGGAAACAAGCGCTATAACATTCAATCGGCCACTTCTGAAATTGGACAAAAAGCGTTTTTGATTCTCAGTTTCATTCAGCGCAAATATGGTCGCAATACCATGCTGCTTACTGCAACTCCTTTTTCTAATTCACCGCTGGAGATTTACTCCATGCTTTCCCTGGTGGCCTATGATTCATTAAGAGACAACGGTATTTTAAACCTGGATACGTTTTTTGATTTGTTTGTGCTGCCAACCGTGGAATGGGCTGCTAATTACAAAGAGGAAATTGTAGAAAAGGAAGTCATAAAAAGCTTTACCAACCGCAGGATTTTACAAAAGCTGATTTACAACCACATCCTATATAAAACAGGTGAAGAGGCGGGCGTGATCAGACCAAAGAAAATCAACTTGCCCTTGTTATATAGCTTTGAAAATGCCAAGGAGCGATTGTCCCAGGATAAGCAAGTGCTGACCTATATCAACATGACCCCAAAGCAGCGTGAAAATCAAAATGGCATTGTGGCCATGGCGAAAAGTTCTACGCAAGGTAAATTGGATATGGGTAATTTATTTAGAGCGTTGGCTTATAGTTTAGACAATGCGCTGTCTCCATTCCTGTTAAACGGAACACCCGAAGACTACAAGGATTTTGTTGATCAAAGTCCAAAGATTGCTTATGTCATGGATTGCATCAAATCTGTGAAAGCTTGGCATGAGCAGCACCAGGAAACCGCTAGCGGCCAGGTGATTTATATGAACCGTGGTAAACTGTTTTTCCCGCTTATCAAAGAATACCTAGAGAAAGAAGTAGGCTACAAGCGTGGGGTCATGTATGATAAAGTTAAGGTTGATGAAGTAGAAATCATTTCCTCTGAAATCAACGATACGCGAAAGGAAACTATCAAAGAAGCTTTCCTAGATGGCGTGGTAAAAATCATCATTGGAACCGCCACAATCCGTGAAGGAATAGATTTGCAAAAACGCGGCACTGTTATTTACAACTGCTATCCTGAATGGAATCCAACGGATATTCGTCAGCTCGAAGGCCGTATTTGGCGACAAGGGAATCAGTTTCAGTATGTGCGTATTGTAATGCCATTGGTTCAGGATTCCATGGATGTATTTGTATTCCAAAAGCTAGAGGAAAAAACCTCACGTATTAATGATATTTGGTTCAGGGGTGATAGAGGAAACGTGCTTGATTTAGAAAGCATGGATCCAGAGGAGATTAAGCTCGCACTCATTACCGATGTTGACCGTTTGGTACGCATGTTCTTTGACCAGGCAAAAGAGCAGCTAAATCGCGATTATAAAAAAATCGGACTAGCCATTGAAATGCTCAAAGAAGTACAAAGCGATATTAGAGACTACAAAATTTACCGTGAAAAATCCATTGAAGCCATCCGCTATTTTTATACTTCGCTGTTAGCATCGAATTATTTGGTTGAAACACCGAAAGTTGCCGAAGATGGTGAAGTAATTAAAAAGCAATCTAAGAAAGCAAAAGAACTCAAAGAAGATATTGAGGCGGTGCTGAATTCAACGGATCAACAAGACAAAGAAATTCTAGCCATTGGACGGAAAATTGAAAGTTCTTACCAGGTGCTTGGCATATACTTTTCAAACCGTTACTACCTCAATTATTTCAAAGAGTATGTGAGCAAGGTGCGAAAAACGGAACGCACACTCTTGAAACCGAGAGGCTATTCACTTAGCAGTGATTTAAGTCCAGTAATGGCACAATACGAAGCGGAAAAACAAGCTATTTTAAACCAATCGCAAAGTTACAATGGCGATGAAAATTCGCCAAAATGGGCGGAGCTTAGGCTGGAAATACAAGCTAAAAAATCAGCACTTCAAGTTGAAGGTAGAAGTGCCCAGGATAGAGCTTCAGAATTTCAGCGCTTGAATTACTTATTGGAATACCGAACCAACCTAGCAACAGTTACAACAACACAAACATTCAATACAAGTGAATTAGAGCTTGAAGCTTTAGCCCTTGAAATAGAACTCGAACTTATAAATTTTTAAACCATGCTAAATACGAACAACTACTTTTCAAAAGCCGCCAGCATTAACTGGGATAATCTACCTGAAGCCCTTGCAAAAGGACATAAACTTGTTGAAGGGGCATCTCAAAATAATTGGGCAGCGTACAACTCAAACGAAAACATCAAACGTGTTGTGGATGCGTTTTTTCAGAAATTAAATGAGTACCTGGATAAAAATCCAAGCTCAGTGGTGGCTACTTCAAAATCATTGCCAACCAAAACTGTAAAAACCGAGCCCAGGGTTGCAGCGGCAAAGCCAACACCTGCAACGCGTAAAATGCCACCTAAAAAAGAATCGGTTGAAAAAGAGGAATACGACAGCGAAGATGTAGAACTGATTGATACCGATGTTCAGTTTATCAAACGTTACGCTGCCATGCATGGAAAAGTAAAAAGTCAAGCTCAAATATTAACCCTGTTACACAGTCTTCAAAAAGCCATTATTGAGCGCAGAATAGGAAAGGACTCCCCTTACGCGAAAGAGATTGACATGATGCAAAAACAACTGATTTCTTGCTATGAGAAAATGGGCGACATGGCAGAAATTAAGATTGACAGCAAAAACTTAAAGCGGTATTTAGAAATTGCTCATAGCCAGGAAGGGATGTTTTCAGTTGCGTTATTAAAATCCTATATCGCACTTAACGGAAAGCGAGATGTTAAGGATAGGTCTCAAAGATTATTTAATCGCATTAAAAAAGCTGTTGAACAAGGTAAAATCACCAAAACGGACAAGTATGCCGATAAGTTGAATGAAGCCTACCAAACGCTTAAAAACTACATTGACGGCGATTCTGCGATGTTGAATATCAACAAAGCCCAGCTTAATGGATTAATGGGCATTTTAGGAGAAAACTTGTTTCAAAAAAAAAGCATCAACGGTTACGATGATGATAATGGAATGATTGTGAGTTCGGGTGAATTGCTTGCCATGGACTTTCAAACAATCGGCTTACAAGGCCGATACAAAGAACTCATTGGTGATCCAAGTGTAGGATTTACGGCCATGGTTTACGGACTGCCAAAATCTGGAAAATCGACTCTGTGTTTAGACTTTGCAAACTACCTGGCTGCACATCATGGAAAGGTGTTGTATTGTGCCATTGAGGAAGGATTTGGCTACACCTTGAAAGAAAAGATTGAACGCCTAAAGGCACACCACTCAAACCTATACATAACCGATCGCGTTCCTGAAAACCTGAATGATTTTCATTTCGTTTTTATTGACAGTGTTTCCAAAGCTGGAATGGATGTGAACGACATTGATGCCTTAAGAAAAATGCACCCTGAAGTATCCTTTATTTTTATTTACCACACCACAAAGGAAGGGAAATTCAAAGGCGTGAATGAACACGCCCATGAAGTTGATGTAATAGTGCAGGTTGAAAAGGGAAAAGCAACTTCCACAGGCAGGTTTAATGCTGGCGGAAGTATGGAGTTTTAATAGGTTCCATCAACAGTTGCAATAACGTATGCTCCGCTGCTTGTTTGTTGAGCAAGGACTTTTCCATCGCGAATAATTTTAACGGTGACAGATCCACTGCCTGTATTGTTTTGAGCTGACATGTATAGCCAACGTGTTCCTGTTTGTGTCCAAGTGTAAGCCCAACCGCTGCCTACATTGGCATATTGAACTGTTCCGCTTGGTGCTCCTTCACAGGTAATACTGTAGTCGCCAGCAGAACCGCTTACTTCATATTTGTAACTTGACTGCATTGATTCTTTGGAGCAACCTGTAATAGCTATTAATACAACACAGAATGCAGCAAGTGCTTTAATTTTGAATTTCATGCCAATTACATTTTAGCTTTTGCTTGTTCAAGCAAACCGTATAGAGTAGTTAAGTCTGCGCTTTCCAACCAAACATAACTTTTGCTGTCATATTTCTCTAGTTTTAAATAGCATGACCAAGCACCTTTACTGGTAAAGCAACCACCTTCAAAACCACCACGGCTTCTGTAATATACTTCTGTGTAATTGACTGGAACAGTTAGCATAACTTTGTCCTGCATTAACTTAATTGACTTCATCAGGCCATCAATTTCATCCACATCAAGAATGGCAACTTTTGTATCCGTAGAATATGAGGAAACAACATCATATTCAAATTTTAAAGCTGATTTTTTAATGTTTGAAATGAGATCGGTGTAATAAAGTACCTGGACTTTGGCTTTTTTTACTGTTCCAATTTCAATAAACTCTTTTTGCATTAAAGTTCCTGCTTTGGCAGAGAAAGCCTCTGCATTACTTTGTTCTTTTTCTTTTGCTGGAGCTTGGGCATAAATCTGGAGAGAGAACAGGCATACAGCTGCTGCAATAATTAGGTTTTTTTTGTACATATTTTATTTTATTAGTGAATACTGGGACAAATTAACACAATGATTTTGCCAAATGAGGTCAATCACTTGGCTACTTCAATTGAATTGACTTTATTTGACAAACTATTTTTAGTATGTTCAATCAAAATAGAATTTACAGGCTTTTTCAGCTAATCAATTACCTGAAAGCACGTCCTGCAAAATCAGTTCGAAGCATCGAATCATTTTTGGATACGTCCGAAAGAACGGTGTATCGCTACCTAGATTTATTAAAAGATTTGGGCTTCACCATAGAGAGAGACAGTAACAATAAAATTTTCATTGCCTCATCGGCTGATACTGACCTCATTCCGTTTACGCCACAGGAAGCCGAGTACTTGAAGATGTTACTACTGTCGTCAGGAAAAGAAAATCAATTAGCTCAGAGTGTACTACAAAAGGTGCAGCAATCTAGCGAAATTGAATTAGGTGCTAACAGCTTATTCAAAGCGCATCTTTCAAAAATCGTGGAGCAGATTTCAGTAGCAATCATAGAGGGGAAACAACTTTTGATCAAAGGATATAGTTCTGCAAACAGTCAAAGCGTTACAGATCGCTTGGTAGAACCAACTTGTTTTACTGATAATTACGATTCAGTTTCTGCATTTGAAATTAAAACAAGACTGAATAAGTATTTCAATATTGAACGTATGACTGGGGTGGAAGTTCAAGATACTCCAATGAAGCATGAAGCCCAACATGAATTTTATAAGCCTGATATTTTCGGATTCCAGGGCAAGAGCATGAACAAGGAAATAGAATTGCAAATGACCATGAGAGCTTACTTGGTGCTAAAAGAAGAATACCCCATGAGTGCAGCATTTATCAAACCAATACCCGATACAGGTAAATACTACTTCAAGGCAAACGTACAAAGCTTTCAAGCTCCAGGGCGTTTTGTGTTGGGCTTTTTAGAGGAAGTAGATGTGGTAGGCTCAAAAGAATTTATCCGCTTTATTCAAAAGGTGGTAAAGAAAAATACTTAGTTTTTTTTACGTCTGTATTTTCCCCTGGTTTGGTAGTAATACCTGGAACGATTCTGACTTTTAATAGCGTTCTTTTTTGTACTCACAGGCATACGCACATGTCCTTTTCTGAATTTCCCTTTATAATCAAAACTTGGCTTTACATAAACAGGCTTTCTGCCTGATTCTGAATCACTGCTATTTCCACAAGCCGCGAGCAGAATGAAAATGCAGGTTATTAAAAAGAATCGAAGTTTCATAAGGTAAAATATTTCCATGCTGCATAAGCCAACGCCATGGGCACGCTCAACAAAAACACCACACTAACCAAGCATCCTCGGCTAGTTTTGTTATACACTTTATTGTACAAGGCCTTTTTAGGATCAGTTATCCAGCCCATACCTCTAGGCGCTTTAAATCCTAGGTTGTGGCGAATAACGCGTTTTACCGAAGTACGCGCTGCAATTCGTTTGGTGAGGGACGGTATGCGGAATCCGAATTTCATTTATAAATATTCTAATTGTTTGTCGAAAGCTTGTTGAATTAATTCCATTACGTCATCAAGTTCATTCATGTTTGATATACCTACTTCAACATCTCCATTTCCCCAGCGACCAAGTCCTGAAACATCTTTACACAGTCCTTTTGGATCTATCATGTCTGGATAATCAATATTTAGAGATAGTCTCAATCTAACCTTTTGTGGCACTACATCAACAAAATTTGTGGATGATTTAAAAGCGATATAAAGTTTTTTGTATTCTTCTTTTACAGAAGAGTCAATATTTAAAATTCGTTTCTTTAAGGCATGGTATAATTCAAGCATGTCACCTTTTAAGTGCTCGTATTGCTCTATTGAATATACTGTGGTTGTTTTCTCCTCAGTACTATATTTATCCAAAACTTCTTGAGATAAATTTGGCGCAAACCAAATTTGACAAGCCTTTTCAGCTAGTTCCTTAGCCCTGGCTTCAATATTTTCGGCATTCCAAAAATCAACCTTTCTTAAAAAATCATTCAAGCGAATTGGCGAATCATTAAATCCGCCTTCCATTGTTTTCTTTTGAGAAAATGGCTTGTCACTCAATTCAGAATTATAGCCTGTTAGCGTAAGATTACCTAATGAATGCAAATACTTAGATTGAACTTCTTTCCAATCTTCACCCAACATTTTTTGCCATTCAGCTGATAATTCAGGGTTTTGAGGTATGATATGCTCAATAGTATAATCGTCAACGTTGACAAATTCTTTACGCTTATAGTTTTCCAATTTGCTTAAAAGGTAGTTTCTATTACGAAAATTATATACCTCTTTAACCACAATTTCCTTTTCAAATTCTGTATCAGTTGGAAAGCGTTTGTAGCTATCCATTAATTGAAACGCTGCTTTTACACCTTCTAAATAATCTGTTTTTTGAATTGCTTTGTATATTGTTGCAAAGGTTTTATTCATGCTGTTTGTCGGAATGCCACAAATGGCTCTGCGGAAAACATAATTTTCTACCAGGCTAATGATTTGCTTAAACTCATCATTTGTAATTGTGCCTGTTTCATAGTCGTTATATACAGGTAAAAGGAATGGATAACAAACATCAACCTTTAATTTGCTAATATTTTTAAAGCCTTTTTGAAGTTTGGCATCAGGCTCTTTATGCAAAACCATATTTACATAATAGCCCGAAAACTTATAAATATCTTGAACAACTTCTGTTATAGTATCAGGAGCTTTGCTACTAGATGCGTAGGTTTTAAAGCTATCATAAACACGATCGATACGTGGAATAGTTCCTGTTTTTACTGAAAGGTAATCACGCATAAACCAATCAAATGAAGCGGTGTATTCGTTGCCATAGCTTTGCTCCATTGGGTACCAATACTTTTCGTAAAGTTCGGTTTGAAGTTTTATTTCTTGCCCCATTAGAATATAATTTCTAATCAAATCGGCTTGAGATAAATCTAATCCTGTGCTATTTAAACTTTCAAATATTAATTGAGGATTGTCTTTGTCTTTTTCTAAAGCAACATCAACAATAAATAAACGCATTATGCCATTGTATATATCTACCGCATTGTCTGCATTTATCTTCTCTTTAAAAAACTTGAAATTATCAGCCACACGTAATGAAGCATCGCTACCAAGCGGAACACCCTTGATAATGTTTATTAGAGAATCCTTGTCCCTGCGTGTAAGCAACAGCTTATATCTTAAATCGCCCTCTTCTTCAGCATTTAACAAATAGTAGTTTTGCAGTTTGGTAAAATTCGTATCTATATCTACTTGATTATCCCTTACAAATTCTGCCAATGCAGCAATCATTATAGAAATGGTAGTAAGCCGTTGCTGCCCATCTATTACCAATAATTTTGGTACATCAGAAACCGTATGTATGCTCTCTTGAAAATAAACTACTGAGCCAATAAAATGACCAGGGGCACTACCATCCTTACTGATTCGTAAAATATCATTGAACAGCTTATTGCATTGTGCAATTTGCCAGCTGTATGTGCGCTGATAAATTGGTATTACAAATTGCTTTGGCCCTTTTATAACGGTAAGAAAATTTGCTGATGATGCTTTCATAGAGTTTGACTATTATTTTCCAATATTAAATTTCATGAAATCTCGTTGCATTAATTGAAACATTGTACCTGAAAAAAAATCTCTAAATTCTTTATTATCATTATATTCTTTGAAAACTTCAAAGTTGGTTTCAATATGGTCAATGAGTTTACGTTTTAGTACTTCCTCAAATGTTATTTTAGCGTTTTGTTCGTCAGAATGTTTAAAAGAATTTGCAAATTCTACGTCTTGTGCCACATCTGCCATCAAGTCTTCAGTCATTTTTTTAACCTTGTCCTCATTAGTAAATGTTGTGCCGAATCTATCATTAAATGCTTTTACAATACTTGAAAGATATTCCATTTCAGGCTCTGCTGCTCCACCTCTCATGTCTGTAGGAATTGGTTTTAATTCATCCCCTTGTTGTAACTGAATATTGAACTCTCCTTCTTTTTGCAGGCGATAACTGTCCATGTCAATATTATCCAAAATGCCTTGTGCTAAATCTTCGTCACGTTGCTTGCCAAGCTTGTTTTGTAAGTGATTTAAAAACAAATACAGTCTTTCTAAATATGGATTTACAAAAGGAACAATCTGTGCAAGAAAAACATACAAGCGAACATAAGTTTTGCATTTAGCTCTGAAATCATCTTGCTGTTCTTCTGTCAGTGAAGTTCTGAAAACTTCGGCTGCTTCATCTAAAAGGCTATGCAATTGATCAACAGGAACATTGGTAACCATCTTTTGAGAAAACTCTTGTACTTGTTCGGGTGTGTAAACTTGAAACGCATCCAATGAGCTTTGTAAGTCAAAAAGTTTGTTTGGATCGGTTGCTTCACCCAAAATAGTGGTTTCAAAAAATGGGTCAAATGATTTTTTTATTTCGTCTGCATCATTTACAAAGTCTAATACAAAAGTGTCTTTTTTGCCAGCAGTAGTTCTGTTTAATCTTGAAAGTGTTTGAACGGCATTAACACCACCAAGTTTCTTGTCAACATACATCGTATGCAATAGTGGTTGGTCAAATCCTGTTTGATATTTATTTGCAACAATCAAAAAACGGTATTCTGATTTCTTAAACTCTTCAGGAATGGCAGCACTAGAAAAATGATTAAGTGCAGATTCTGTTTGTCCGTCTATTTCTCCTGAATAGGCAACAATAGCTTTATAGGGATTTCCTGTATCCATTAAATATTTGTCAAAAGCTTTTTTGTACTTCACTGCATTTCTGCGACTACTTGTTACAATCATTGCTTTTGCCAATCCATTTATCTTAGCTTTCTGAATTACATTATCCATAAAGTGGTCAATAATTAAAGCAGATTTCTTAGCAATGGCATGAGTATGACTTTCAACAAATATTTTTAGTTTTTTTTGAGCCTTATTTTTATCATAAGCAGGGTCATCCTCAATTTTCTTTAACAATGCAAAATAGCTTTGATAAGTAGTGTAGTTTTGTAATACATCCAAAATGAAATTTTCTTCAATGGCTTGTTTCATTGAATATAAATGAAATGCTCTGAATTTTACTTTTCCATTGTCGTTGTATTTTTCTCCGAAAAGTTCAAGTGTTTTATTTTTTGGCGTTGCAGTAAATGCAAAGTAACTGGCGTTTGTCAGCATCTTTCTTCCTTTCACAATATCTACGACCAAATCTTCCGAGGTTAATTCATCATATTGGTCTTTGTCAACAAACACAAATTCGTCATCATCAACTTCCACTTTTTCAAAATCTTTTGCTAAGGTTTCATTTAACTTTCCTGCAGTGTTACCACTTTGGCTGCTATGTGCTTCGTCTATTATAATGGCAAACCTATTTCCTGGTAATTCACCAATTTCATTTACAATGTAAGGGAATTTCTGAATTGTTGTAATGATGATTTTCTTTCCTTCTTCTAAAGCATTTTTCAGTTGTTTGCTTCCTTCTGTTATGGCTTCTACAACGCCTTTAACTTGTTCAAACTGTTTTATATTGTTTCGTATTTGAGCATCCAATATTTTGCGGTCAGTAACCACTATTACAGTATCAAAAATAGTATCTGTATTTTCATTATCATACAAACCAACTAATTGATGAGCCAACCAGGAAATCGAATTTGATTTTCCTGAACCTGCTGAATGTTGAATTAAATATCGTTTTCCTGCTCCATTTTCTTTGGCGTTGGTTAGCAGTTTATCAACGGCATCAATTTGATGATAGCGTGGAAAAATAAGTTTCTTTACTTTCTCTTTTTTTACTTTGCCATCAGGTAATATTTTTTCCGTTTCTTCTTCGAACAACTGAACATAGTTCTGAATAATGTTGGTTAATCGATCTTTGGTTAAAATATCTTTCCATAGATAATCTGTTTTGATGCCGATTGAATTAGTTGGATTACCTGCTCCGTTATTGTATCCTTTATTAAATGGTAAGAAATACGTATTCTCACCTTTTAAATGAGTTGCCATCCAAATTTGCTCGCTATCAACAGCAAAGTGTACCATGCAACGCCCTAAACGGAACAGTTCTTCCCGTGGATCTCGGTTAGTTTTGTACTGCTTGATGGCATCTTTTACAGTTTGCTTAGTTAGTTCATTTTTTAGTTCGAAAGTGATTATTGGTAAACCATTAATGAAAGCAACTAAGTCTAATGAATTTTCATTTTGAGAGCTGTAATGCACTTGTCTAGTTATTGAAAATGTGTTTTGCCTGTATAGCGCAAAGTCTTTTTCATTAAGATTAGAAACAGGTTTATCAAAAAACAGCTTGAGTTTGATATTATTATCTGTTATGCCTTTGCGCAAAACCTCAATAATGCCAAAGGTTTTTATTTGATTGTTTAAACGATATAATACCTTGCTTCTGAAATTGCTACCGTGAATGGTTTGCAGTTTCATAACTTCTTTTTCTTGTGTAGATTGAAGGAAATTGAAAAGCAAATCTTCATCTACGCAATCTGTACGGTTGTAATTGCTGAAATGCCTTTCTACAAAAGCATTCACCAAACACAGGTGTTGAGTTATATGGGCTTCTAATCCTTTTTCTGTTGTATCTGTTTTCATTAATTTCCTCTTAGTTTGAAAGTCGATATTTCTTCGATTGTATTTGATCTTTTGTTCCTTTTTAGCAAGCCATGAATTTCTATGTATGAACCTGCCTTTTTATGAGCATCAACAGCTGTAGAGTAAAAATCACTCGAGAGATTTACTCGGGCTTTAATAATTTCATTTTCATATAGAATAGATAAAACTATTGGGCCAGATCTTTTGCCATCTTCTCCAATACTACCATCTAATGTTTCAACAGTTGCTATAAAATCGTCTTTCAAATCATTTCGTTTAGGAGCAAAATATTCCCTAACTTCTTCAATTTTACTTTTATGTGAAAAAGGAAATGTAATTCTATTAGGTAATGTTGGTATTGGCATTTTTAAGCTTGATGCTTTGCTCCAATTAAATAATAATTGAAAGGGCAACTCTCTTTCTTCGTCAAACAACTTACTAATAGCATCACAAAAATTATAACTAATTATTGGACGTTCAGATTCTGTTTGAAGTTGATATAACTCACCAATACTATCTGATTCTATACTTTCCTTTAGTAAAGCAGATGACTGAGAAATAATTTCAATTGCTTGACGGCTAAAAGGCTTTTCAATATTTTCCCCGAATAATGTTGGAGTCGGAGGACGGCTTAGTTCAAACGGGATTGATATTTTTAAAATAAAACTACCTTCTTCTGTATGTCTAAATCTTGCTTTCTTTATCAAATCTTGGGCTTCTGTTCTATTTAATTTTGGGTGAAAAGTAACAGGATTTACAATTGTACTTGCTGCTGACATAAGTAATTGCTTTGTTGCATCAATAGAATCAAGCGCTTCTTGAAAAGAAATTGAATTTACAGTTTTACTATCCGAAAAGTAACGCAATGCAATAACATCATCATTTACTTCTCTTATATCTTCGGTTAATTTATTTAATTGAATTTTATAAAAATCTGTTAGTCGTTTTAATGAAACGTATGCCATTTCATGAAATTCTTTTATACTTTCGTCTTTAGGAAAGACTAATTGCGAATAGTCATTGTTAGGGCTATTTAAGACAAAGAGCCCATCTTTTAAAGCTTCTTTTACCAAAATCCAACCTTGACTTATTGCGTAATCTCTTATTTCAAGAGCTTTAACATCTATATTTTCCATTTATCAAGGCTTTAAATAATTAGGGATGTTTTTGTTTACAGCAAGTTCAACTAAGATCTTCAAATTCTCTGGTGTTAGTAAATTATTTTTGCTTAAATATACAGTTTGACCAGTTTCATTTGTTGCTGGATCTGCACCATATAAACAAGTCCAATATGCTGCTTTTTTCAAAATAAGTTCATCAGGACTGCAATTCAGCCATTCGGATGAATCTGTTGGGAGAAATAAAACCACTAAAATTTTGTATATTTCACTATCATTAACTCTTAATTTTTCAAACCTTTTTACACCTTGCATAAAATAACTCATGTGATCAGTATATGAACCACCATCCTTAATTGTAGCCTTCAATTGAATATTAAGTTGAATATGCCTAAGGTATTCATGGGATGTTAATCCTCTATAGTTAATTTCCGCATCAACTCCTGCTCCATCATCATGGCGATCTCCTTGTTTACAACTCATACCTGCTTTCGCAGCAACAGCATGAAGGTATGCGTAGCTCAATTCCGATTCTATTTCTTGTGAAATCATTTTTCTAAATATTTATTCATTAATGTTTCTTTTTCCCATTATCACTTCACTAATCATTGCCTCTTTGTATTCCCGAATGAGTTCTATTTCTCGTTCGGTTTTCGCTATGGCTTTATCTATTGTAGTGGTTTCGGCTTTTATCGTGTTGATTATTTCTTCTTGTTCCTTAATTGATTTTGGAATTACAATTTTTAAACCACTCAGAGTTGTAGAGTTGATTGCTGGATAACTTACGCCGTATGAATTTTTTATTACAGAAGCAATGAAATATTCGGCTCTCAAAGCAAAGTTTAGATATTCAGAAAGAACATCATTTTTTGGTCGCAAAATTGCAAAACCAGTCGAAGCTATTAAATTATCTTCTTCGCTTTCAATTAAAGTAATAGCTTTCAAATATGTTCTAACAGTTGAAATTATTACATCCCCCTTCTTTACAATTCTTCTTGCTCGTGATGGAGCTTCTTTGAAAGTATATTCCTGAATTTCTGCAATGTCACCATAAGAATTGACACAGCCGATATCAATATATTTAATGAAATAGTCATCTTCTGTTTTTTCGGTTAATGCCTCATCATTTATAGTTACTATATCCTTTAACCTTAGCCAAGCCCAATTTTTACCTTCATTCGTTACGGCTATGTTGACTACACTCAAGCGTTGTTCCTTCAATAACTCAATAAATCGCTTCTTCTTTTGAATAAACAAGTTTATCTTTTCTTCCTGTGCTTTTATGTATTTAACAATTTCATCTTGCTCGTCTTTGGGCGGTACTACTGTAAAAATACCAAAAAACTTATCGGAGTATAAACGCAAACGGCTGTCAATAATGCCTGTGCTGTGTCTGCGAAACTCGGCTTTAAATAAATTGGTGGTGAACAAATAACCAAAATATTCAGGGTTGTTGTCGCCTTTAATTCGGTAAACACAGTAAGCAGGGCTTGTCATTCCGTTGTGTTGTGAGATACCCAAACTTCCGTTCCACGCTAACATTATATTGATAACTAAATCGTTTTTTGACACCAATTTATAACCCACCAAGCTTTCGGCATTGGATAAATGGTCGTCTTCGTTTTCTAAACTTTCACGTTTTAAGGTTACACCTGTATAATTCGAAACGGAAAGCAGTTCTTCGCTGCCTGTTTCGCTTCGGCTGTCCATTTCCTGAAAGAGATTTTTAATGCGAAGCACTTCCCAATGAGAAGGATAATCTACCAACCAAGCATTTTTTGTATATTCTACTTTCGCTGCTATCATGCTTCAATTATTTCTTTTAGTAAACCGTCTGTTTCTTGTTCAATTGCAAAAATATCTTTAGCAATATCAGTCAATGCCCTTGGCGGTTGGTGCTTATAAAAGTATTTCGCAAAGTTTATTTCATAGCCAATTTTGGTATCTTTTTTATCCCACCAAGCATCAGGAGAAAAAGGCAATACTTCACGTTCAAAAAATTCCTGTATATCTTCATTCAACGGAATGTTTTCACTGTCTTTTAACTTTGGATCGGGCTTTAGCTTGCCTTTGGCATCTTTTAGTATCTTTCCTTTTTCGTCCTTCAATGGTCTGTTAACGGTAATTTGTGCATAGCCAAAATCGGTATTGTCAAATATTTTACTGTATTCGTTCTCTTCAAAATTCAAGAACATTTTTTCAATTACTGGAATATGTTCCATCGAAAACTCAACTCGCTTTTTGCCTAATGGCTTACGCATTTTATAATAGAATTTTTCAGAGGTAGCATTTATCAATTGGACTTTCCCTTTTCGATTTTTTGTTTTTCGATTAGTGAAAAGAAAAATGTAGGTAGGAATTCCAGTATTGTAAAACATATCATTTGGCAATGCTACAATTGCTTCCAATAAATCATTTTCAATAATGTGTTTGCGAATTTCACTTTCGCCTTGACCTGCATCACCAGTAAACAAAGCTGAACCATTATGAACCGAAGCAATTCGGCTACCTAATTCAGTTTCTTTCATTTTACTAAGCATGTGTAAAACAAACATCAATTGTCCATCATTTACACGACTTGTAACTGCTTCTTCTTTGTAGCTGTCTTTCAATATAAACCGTTTGTCGGTGATGGCTCCTTTAGGGCCCACACCTAGAGCTTTTTTATCAGGTGCCCAGGTCTTACCATAAGGTGGATTGGTAAGCATGAAGTCAAATCTTAAATCCTTATCAAAACCATAAGCACTCAAAGTACTGCCGTATGCAATTTTGTCAGGATCTTCGCCTTTTATTAGCATATCGCTTTTGCAAGTCGCATAAATGAAAGGAGTACTTTCCTGTCCGTATAAATGAACAGTTGCATTGCTTTTAATCAATCCGTCAGGATTTAGCATAAAGTTTTTGGCAATGGTTAACATGCCGCCGCTTCCAACACAGGGATCATAAAGCAAATATGTTCCCTGTTTTATTTTGTCTTTTACAGGCAAAAATATTAGGTGCGTCATCAAATCTATGATTTCTCTTGGAGTGAAGTGTTCTCCTGCTTCCTCGTTATTTTCTTCGTTAAAACGTCTTACTAAATCTTCATAAACATAGCCCATGGCTAGAGGCGGCAATAAGTCGGGATGCAATTCTACTTTTGGAGAACAGAATTTTTCAATAAGTGAGTATAGTATATCAGCTTCATCTAAAGTTTCGATTTCATTTCTGAATTTAAATTGCTTGATTATGTCCTGTACATTTTCAGAAAATCCGTTCAGGTAATTTTCAAAATTGCTTCTCAGGTTTTTTGGATCGTCCAGCAGCTTTTTTAAAGTAAACTTTGAAGTATTGTAAAATGCCAAACCCGAACCATGTTTGTTGTTGGTCAATAAACTATCGAGATTTTGAAGTTTAGTTTTGTATTCAGAAAAAGTATTTAATACTACCTCTTTAGTTGGCTCTAAAAGTAAGTCAAGTCTTCGAATAACAACCATAGGCAGTATTACATCTTTATATTTCCCTTTTTGGTATGTATTTACCAAAACATCATCAGCAACTGTCCAAAGGAAGTTTATAACTGGTTGTAGTTTTTGTGTATTAATGCTCATTTCCTTTCGATTTTATTTATTTAAATTAAAATACTTCTCAACTATTTTCAAGGCATTAGCCGTCTCGTTGCTTTTGTCAACTATTTTTAAAATTCTATCGGCTAACCAAATAGATTTTAATTCGCTTTCTGACACTTTATAAAATTTTGCTAGTGGCTTCAAATGTATTTCATTAAGAAGCTTTTCGCCTTTTTCTGTTTTGCTGATAAAAGCGGTATCAACATGCAATAAAGCAGCAACCTCTCTTTGAACATAACCATTAGATTCTCTTAATTCTTTAAGTCGATTTCCTAACATCATTATTTTTGTATTAAATACACTTGTCAAATTTGGTCAAAAATAGGAAATAAATATTGCTGTTTAAAGAGATAATTTGAAAATTTTCTGCCATTTAAGGTCAAAGTGAGTAATACTGCGGAACTAAGTGGTAAAAAATAAAGTCCCACGGAAAACCGCAGGACTTTTACCAGAAAAGGGGGGCTAAAACTGGTAATTTCGTAGTAAAAACTCCGAATTTCGTTAGAAAGGCATGGTAACTAGACAGTATTCAAGGGCATTTGAGGGGTTTTTCTCAATGATTTCATTATCCCGCATGAATTTTATATAAGATCTAGCTGTTCTATCTTTCACATCCATGCTTTCCATAATGGCCTTGATTAAGTTTTGGTTACTGATGTACACGCGATTCTTAAAAATTTCGCTGGCAACATCTTTGAGCTCGCTAGTTTTTCTTATTTCAGAATCTTCTTTGCTCTTTTCACCCATGTAAATATGTCGGCCTTCTGTTTTACTCCAACCAAATTGCATCATTGGCACATCTAGTGGTGAACCATCTCTGACTTTCAATGCTTTTACAACACTGCAATTGTTGTTATCGTCTTTTTCAATCAATAAAATACCTGCTGCCTTTCGCTGAACTTCGGATCCAAGGTGTCCTCGAAGTTTCATACCCGATGGTGCGAGGTGCAACACACAAATAATTACGGTATTGTAAATCGCTGCCATTCGAAATAGTTCCTCAACTAGCTTCACAGAGCTTTCTTCATCGTTAACAGCTCCAAGTAAGTCAGCGATACCGTCAATGACCACCAGGTGAATTCCCCCATGCTCATAGAAGAAACGATCCATAGATTCCAGGATTAAATTGATACGTTCACTTCGTGAAATACCAACTAAGCAAAACGCCTTGAACCAAGTTGGTGGCTTTTCTTGGGATGACCTTCGAATAATGTAAGTCAAGTTTTTATACAACTGAAATTCGGATTGCTCAGTGTCGTATAGCAAAACCGCTCGTTGCTCAATATTTTCTTTGATGGTAGTTCCCAATGTGTCAATTTCTATCTCACCTGGTTTGATTGCACCTGATAAAATACCACCTAAATAGTTTGTTTTACCGCTGCCTTCGGAACCAGCAACACAAACGATGTTCCCTGGTGTTCCAATGGTAACATCGTTAATGGTAATTAGTGGTTCGGGTGCTTTTGGAGGATTCTCAAAATCAATTTCACAGCTCTTCATTACAGCAATTGTATCCTCATACAAGTGATCGAGCATCTCACGAAACAGCATCATCAAATCATCTGCCGAATGGTTCAAGCGAAAAAAATCTGAAATGTCTTTCTCTGTTTTATCGCCCGATAGTGGCAGGAGTAAACTTTTAAGCTGGTATTCTTTTAAATCTTTGGTAAGCTTCTCCATAGATGCTTTACCCGTTTGATCAACATCGTATAGTAAGGTGATGTGCTTGAATCGGTAACCCAAGCCCCTGATTAAATTCTTAGGAATGTGAGCCGTTTCACTATTAAAACAAATGGCATGAAAACCATGGGAAACCAAACTCAACACGTCTTTTTCTCCGCCTGTAATGAAAAGTACATCGCCTCTAATCGGCAATTGGTCAAATCCAAACACATAGCTCTCGGTTACTTCGCCTGTGTACAAAAAGCGCAACTTCGAAAAGGGTCGATAAAGTTTCGTGT
>JAHEMR010000028.1 GCA_024643545.1 Crocinitomicaceae bacterium
ACTAGGACATGGCAAAGAAAGTTGTAGCTTCCCTACAAAAAGGTGGCGGTAAAGAACATACGAAAGTGATTAAAATGGTAAAATCCGAGAAATCGAATTCTTACACATTTAAAGAGGAAATCGTTCACAACGATAAAGTAAAAGAATGGTTCGCTAAGAACTAATCCTCAAAAAAACCTTGTAAAAAGCTTCCAGTTCAGGGAGCTTTTTTTTTATCTTTAAATTATGGGACTATTTGATTTTTTCTCGAAATCTAAAAAAGAAACGCTAGACCAAGGCCTAGAGAAGACGAAACAATCGTTTTTCTCTAAAATTGCACGCGTCCTAGTTGGTAAATCACACGTTGACGAGGAAGTACTAGATGACTTAGAGGAAATGCTCATCACTTCTGATGTCGGAGTGGAAACAACCCTGAAAATCATTGAGCGCATTCAAGCGCGGGTATCCAAAGACAAAGTCATGGGTTCCGACGAATTAAACCGAGTACTAAGAGAAGAAATCATTGCCTTATTGGAAGAAAACAATTCCAATCAAAACGGCAACCTAGAAATTGAAAAACCTACGAATGGAAATCCATACGTGATCATGGTCGTAGGTGTCAATGGAGTTGGTAAAACAACCACTATCGGAAAACTGGCACACCAATTCAAAGCCTCTGGATTAAAAGTCGTTCTTGGTGCCGCAGATACTTTCCGTGCCGCAGCCGTAGATCAATTGATTATTTGGTCCAAACGCGTCGATGTGCCAATCGTTCAGCAAGGAATGGGCGCTGACCCAGCGAGTGTAGCGTTCGATACCTTACAGTCCGCTAAATCGCAAGGAGCAGATGTCGTGATCATCGATACAGCTGGAAGACTTCACAACAAAGTAAATTTAATGGCCGAATTGACGAAAATCAAACGTGTCATGGAAAAAATCATTCCGGGTGCACCTCATGAGATTTTACTCGTGCTGGATGGTTCCACAGGACAAAATGCCTTCGAACAAGCGAAACAATTTGCACAAGCAACGGACATCAATGCCTTAGCAGTAACCAAACTGGATGGAACAGCAAAAGGTGGTGTCATCATCGGAATCTCCGACCAAATGAAAATCCCTGTGAAATACATTGGAATCGGGGAGAAAATGGAGGACCTACAATTGTTCGACCGAAAATTATTCGTTGAATCGTTGTTCTCCGAATAAATCTACCAACACTTTTTACGTAGCTTATTGATTCATGGACTGTAATCCAACGTAGTCTGCGTATAAGCCTTTCAATTCCATCAAAGACTGATGTGTTCCAGATTCTTCGATGATTCCAGCTTGCAATACAAGGATCTGGTCTGCGTTGCGAATCGTAGACAAGCGGTGAGCAATCACGATGGATGTGCGTCCTTTCATTAATTTATCCAAGGCATCTTGCACCAAACGCTCGGACTCAGAGTCCAATGCGGAAGTCGCTTCATCCAAAATCAAGATCGTTGGATTTTTCAAAATCGCTCGTGCAATCGCAATGCGTTGTTTTTGTCCACCCGAAAGTTGAATTCCCCTGTCCCCTACTTCTGTTTCCAGTTTATTCGGGAAGTTATCGATGAATTCCCATGCATTCGCTTGCTTCGCTGCTTCAATGACTTCCTCTAGCGTCGCATTTGGATTCCCAAACAAAATGTTCTCACGGATGCTTCCAGAGAATAAAATCACTTCCTGTGGAACAATCGCCATTTGATCGCGCAGCGCATTCAACTCCATTTCGTTCGCAGGAATTTCATCAAAGCTGATGCTTCCTTCGTTCAAGGCATAGAATTGCAACAATAAGTTGGATATAGTTGATTTCCCGGAGCCACTTTGACCAACCAATGCCAAAGTCTGGTTTTCCTTCACGTCAAAAGAGATGCCTTTCAACACCTCGATATCGCCTCGTTGTGGGTAAGAGAAACGAACATCTTTAAATTGAATGCGTCCACTTAATTTATCCGTACGCGTTCCTTTGTTGGTTTGAACTTCTGTTTCCTGGTGAATGATGTCCATAAGGTTTTCCGTTGCACCAATCGCTTTTTGAACGCTGGCGTATAAATCCGGCAGAGATCCAACGGAAGCTCCCATCATGATGGTAAAAAGCACGAATTGGTAGAATCCTTCCTGGTTTAATTCCGGATTTGGACCTTGTGTCATGAGTAATCCTCTCCAAACAATGAAGACAATCGCTCCGAAAAGACAGAAAATGATGAAGGAAACAAATAATCCGCGCCAGATTCCGCTGCGTACATTCAAGTCTCGCGTTTGTTGGGTAGATTTTTTGTAGTTCGAAAAGATGAAAAATTCATTCGTAAATGCTTTCACATTCGCAATTCCCGTTAGAGCCTCCTCTACGATGGAATTCGATTCTGCAATGTAATCCTGCGCTTCTTTACTCAACTTACGAATGTAACGTCCGAAGATCACTGCAACAATCGCCATCACTGGAACTGTTCCCAACATAATCAAGGCCAATTTCCAGGAAATGAAGAATAAGAAAAGGATGCCGCCCACCACAATAATGATTTGACGAAAGAACTCCGCGATGGTCGTTCTAAGTGTTTCTTGAATTTGTGCGATGTCTGAAGAAAGGCGACTCGTTAACTCTCCAACTTTATTTCGGTTGAAGAAATCCATCGGCATGTATACTAGCTTCGAAAAAGCATCGTTTCTAAGGTCTCGTAACGCGTTTTCAGTGACATTATTGAACAAGACTACCCGAACAAAGGAAAAGAGTGACTGAAAGCCAAATAAAACGAATAGAGCGATAGCTACACTATTGATGTTGGACATGTCTATTAGTCCAATCGCCTCCGACATATTCGGGTTTGACGCGCCAGCTCCTAATAATTTACCCATTAAATAGGGAAAAACGAGTCCTGCGGAAGTACTAAGTACTAAAAATATCCAACCGATAAAATAAATTCCAGCGTAAGGTTTTAAGTAAGTAAAAATACCTTTTGCCTTCTTAATGCTTGATTTAATGATTTTTACTTTTTCTTTTTGCTCTTTTTTCGGTCTCAGCATGTGATAATTCTTTTCACAAATTTACGTTGCTTTGGGCGGTTAAGTAGATTTTTTAAATAATTTTGTCGAAAGAATTTGAAATTTTAAAAAAATCAATATCTTTGCAATCCCAAAATTGATTACATAATTAAGATACGACATGAAAAGAACGTTTCAACCATCGGTAAGAAAAAGAAGAAACAAACACGGATTCCGAAGCCGTATGGCTACAAAAAATGGTCGTAGAGTTTTGGCTGCGCGACGCAAAAAAGGAAGAAAGAAATTAACTGTTTCTGACGAGCCTTTCCACAAACGTTAATTCTTTTTCAAAGATATTCAAGCCCTGACAGCAACGTCAGGGCTTTTTTTGTTTAAAGCAACTTTACCGTACCGCTGCAATTTACTGGATCAAGACCAAAACCTGGGGACTAGGCATAAATTTGGGTTAATCTAAAAAGAAAAAAATCAACATTTCGAACTCCTCTAAATTGTGCTCTAAAAGCTTTTATTTTGGCATTGAATGATT
>JAHEMR010000025.1 GCA_024643545.1 Crocinitomicaceae bacterium
AAGTTGCTGCGCAACTTTGGCTTTTTTTGTTTTCAATACGCTTACAAAAGCAAGCTTTTGACGCGCTTGAAAACAAAAAAAGCCAGCCTAACGGCTAGCTTTTTGATTCTTGGGCGGAGAGAGAGGATTATGAACCATAAGCCCTAAAATCCTATATATCAAGTATTTTACTTCTCTATTTTCCTTTGGAAACCCCCTTAGAAACCAAGCAGCCAAAAGGAGGGCTTGATTGTCCAGATTGAGTTCCCTTGGGTTTCACAAAGATAATGAACCTAATTAAATTTTAAAAAAAATTAGAGTTAAAAAAAATTTGAATTTGTAGAGAATTTAAAAATTGTTGTACATTTGTACCAACAGTACCCGCTAGCATACCGTAAGATCTGCTAGCGGGTCATTCTTTTTATAGCTATGGCAAATAAAACTCCTTACTCCATAGCAGATCAAATTGCCTTGTTAAAGCAACGAGGTATGCTTTTCAATGATGAGCAGTCTGCATACCATTTTTTAGAAAACATTAGCTATTACCGTTTAAAGGGATATTGGTGGGATATGCAAGAAGATGTTTCTTCCCATGCCTTGAAGCCAAACACTTATTTTGAGGATGTTATCGAACGATACAATTTCGATAGAAAATTAAGGTTAATACTGTTTGATGCAATTGAAAGAATTGAAATTGCGTTACGAACAAAGATGATTTACCATATGTCAATTGCATATGGGAGTTTATGGTATTTAGACAATAAGTTATTTGAAAATACGCCATTGCCATCTGATCCAACTGTTACCATTCATCAAAATATAGTATCTGAACTTAAGAAGGAATTCAACCGAAGTCAAGAAATTTTCATTAAAGACCAAAAAAGAAGATATCCAAATCAAGATTCAGATTCCTGGAAAATTTTAGAAATTGCCTCAATGGGGACGCTATCTAAACTTTACAAGAATTTAAAACACCAGCTTCCTGAAAAAGCAACCATTGCTAAGGAAATGGGGCTAAACTTGCATAGTGAGCTTTCTAGCTGGCTTGAATCAATAACCTATGTTAGAAACATAATTGCTCATCATTCAAGACTTTGGAGTAGAAATTTGGTAAAAATACCTATTGAAACCCTCAATAATCCCAAAGCGGACTGGTTAAATAGTTCATTGCTTCCCGTGCAATGCAAAAAACCATTTCTAATTATAACTTCAATGATTTATTTATGCAATAAAGTAACGCCGACACATCAAATTAAAATTAAAATTTTAGACCTTTTTGCATCCAATCCAAACTTGCCAATTTATAAACTAGGATTTTTAAATAACTGGCAAAAACAACCAATTTGGAAATAGCACGTCCGTTTAGTGTAAAAGATTTAGTAGTCGGTTAACTTATATCTTTCTCGTGACAAATTTATAATATCCTTTGTCACAAGAAAACTCTCTTATCTATGTTGACTTTTCGCAGCACTACCCGATGAACTTTGAACAAATGAACATTGAAATCAGTCTATTTAGAGTTTAATATACACATTCGGAAATTCCGAATTTCTTGAGATTTCGATAAGTATTTGACAAAAATCATCAATCCCCTCAAAAACACCCTCAAACCCACTGTTTACAGGCATTGCGCGAAATCATATCTAGGTTGGCAAATGGCAAGGTGTATATATATACCCTTGCCAATTGCCAAGTAGGTGATTTTACCATTTTGGCCTATCAAAAGTAATTTTCTTTTTGACCTCATTTGACAAATGACTTTCGTTATTATTATCATTTTTTAACAAAACGTATAAGTCATGAAAGAATTATTAAACAATGCATTGGCGCAATTGAAAATTGCCCGAATTAATGTCAATCCGCGATCCCTTAGAAAACAGATTTCACTTTTTGAGATTGACGATTCCCAAGAAGTGGAATTTAACGGCCTAAAATCAACCGTCACCTATCACGAGTACCTCTACACCTTCTACCTACCCTGTAAAAGGCTGGTAGATGAAATGATGAACAACTCACTCCATCAAGCTGATTCGATTAAAAGGGAATTTGACTTGTACTGTTTTGAGATCAGGGAATTTCGACAACGGTATTTTCCCAAAGATTATGTCGAGGTATTGCTTCATCGTGTTGAGCTCCATAAATCCATTTCCAGGGAGCTCGTAAACAGTGAAGTCATAAAAAAAAATTCTTGACTATTTTACCGTTCAGTATCAAATGCTCGAACTTTTAGAACAGCTCTACTTGCATCGCATCTCGCATTTGAACAAATATGCCACAAGGCAAGTTGCACTGCAAAACAACCAGGATTTATCCATCCCAACCAAACAAGAATTATCGGCCTACATGTCGGGTCAACTATCGTTATTTCCAAAAGGCAGTGGAATGACCCTAATCCAATGGCAACGGGATAAAGTCGCCTTTATTGAGCTTTTTGTATCGGTTTACGAGAGCAATTCCGTTAAGGCAATAGATCGCCCCAAAATCACCAAGAAGGAGTTTTTTGGGATCCTAATGTGGTTTTTCAATATTCAGATTGGAAACATCGATTCTACGTTGCAAGCAGCAAAAAACAGAAAAATTGAGCAAAAGCCCTATTTGAAAGAGCTCATGGAGGTTTTCGATAATTATTGCGACAGGGGTCTTTAAAAAAAATCATTGTAGTACAATTGTAGTACAATAAGCAAGCTGAAAAGTGTTGGTAGCATTGCAGCCTAATTAATTTATAGGCAGCTTATGTGGGAAAACAAAACCAATAGTACAGAAATACCTAGCATTAAATTGCTGGAAGAAAGACTTATGAAAGTTGAGCGTATCCTGAGCCAACTTGCTGAAGAAGTAAAAGAACCTAAGAAGGAAATGAAATACCTGGATGTTGCCAGTGCGGCAAAAATCCTGGGACTTTCTAGAGCACAAATGTACATCCTCATGAGAGACGGCAAATTGCCCTACACTCATGTGGGTCGGCAGCGGCGACTGATTTTATCAGACCTGGTCAACTATGTGAAAAAAGGCTACCAGCCTGCTAGAAAATCAATCATTTAACCTTCTTACAACTTTTTATATGTCACTCAATAAAGATTCAATTCTTCAAGCAACCAACAACGGATTAAGCATTTTTAAACACTTCCTCGGAAGTAAATTTTCAAAGGTTGGGAAATCCTTTAAAAGCCCGTTTTATCAGGATTCAAAAGCATCATGCTATTTGTATTTTGATAAGAAATCATCTATTTACAAGTTCAAGGATTTTGGGGATGCCGAATACAGTGGCGATTGCTTTTTCTTTGTCAGTAAAATATTTGGACTCAGCTGTGATGACCGACAAGATTTCATTAAAATCTTAGAAATCATAGACAACGAACTAGGCCTTTCCCTGGAAGATAACGACCAAAAGGTAAATCGGATTGTAAGGGATACCAGAGGTGAAGTTCAAAGAGCCTCCTCCCTACCTTCCATTCATGATGGATTTGAAACAGCGAAAACCAAATTGCCGATTCAAACCAGGGAATTCAACGAAAGTGAAATTCTATTTTGGGCGCAATACGGAATTACCAGAGACATTTTAGATCGCTTCAATGTAACGGCCATTGAACGCTTTATTGGTATTGGCAAAGACGGCAGTGAATATGCCCTAGGAAGCACCGATGAGCAACCCATGTTTGGTTACAATGGAAGAAGGTACACGAAACTTTATCGACCCTTTTCGAAGTTGCGCTTTTTGTACACTGGCGAAATAACCGAGAGCTATGTGTTTGGATTTGACCAACTGCCGATTAGAGGCGATGTACTTTTCATTACAGGTGGAGAAAAAGACGTGTTGAGTTTGGTTTCCCATGGTTTTCATGCCATTTGTTTTAATAGTGAAACGGCTCACATTCCTAAGAATTTAATCAGGGGCTTGGGCTACCGATTCAAGCACATCACCCTACTATACGATGTTGATCAAACGGGTAAAGCATCTATGGAGAAGCTTACCAAAGATTTAAAAGAATACCAGCTTAAAAGTTTACTCCTGCCACTATCGGGCGATAAAACAGAGAAAGACATTTCAGATTTTTTTCGCTTGAACCATTCGGCAGATGATTTGATGATGCTGTTTCGTGAAATGCTCGATCACTTGTACGAGGACACCATTGCAGTAATGAAGAGCTGCGAAATTGATTTTGACAATCCACCAAAAGCACCCGAACCGCTCATTACCATAAACGACGTTACCATTGGTACACCTGGAAACATTGTTTGTGTGGCTGGATCCGAAGGCAGCGGTAAAACCAATTATTTAGGAGGCATTCTTTCTGGAGCCATTAAACCAGGTGAAATAGAAATTGACACCCTAGGAACCACCATCAAAGAAAACATTGAGCAGCGAGCTGTATTGCTTTACGATACAGAGCAATCGGAATTTCAGTTGTATAAGAATCTAACCTACATTATTCGCAGGTCTTCTCAAGAAAAACCACCTTCCTGGTTCAAAGCTTTTTGCTTGGTGGGTATTTCAAGAAGTGAGCGCATGAATTTGATCCTGGAATCCATGGATCGGTTCTTTTATGAGCACGGTGGTATTCACATGGTGGTCATTGACGGTATTGCCGATTTGCTGGGAGCCGTAAACGATGAAGAAAGCTCCGTGAAATTGGTTGAGGAACTTTTTAGAATGGCAGCCATTTACAATACCGTTATTATTTGTGTATTGCACCTTGCGCCATCGGGCATGAAACTTCGCGGACACCTTGGATCAGAGGTTCAGCGAAAGGCCGCAGGTATTTTATTGATTGAAAAGGACGATAACAACAATTGCAGCGTGGTAAAAGCACTAAAAGTTCGTGATGGTTCGCCATTAGATGTGCCCATGATGCAATTTGGCTGGAGTAAGACCGAAGGCCGACATGTTTACCTGGGTGAAAAAAGCAAAGAGGATTCTGAAATCAGAAAAACCAGTGAGCTGAAGGATGTGGCAAACGAAATTTTCAAGAACCGTGTGTACATCAGCAACCAAAATCTATACAAAGCACTCATGGAAAGCATGGATGTAAAAGAGAGAACTGCTAGGTCGTATATCAAATTCATGCGCGAGAATGGAATCATCGAGAAAAACCCCTCAAATGCGCTAGAATACTGTCTAGTTAACATGCCTTTCTAACAATATTCGGAGTTTTTACTACGAAATTACCAGATTTAGTCCCCCTTTTCTGGTAAAAGTCCTGCGGATTTCCGTGGGACTTTCTTTTTTACCACGTGGTTCCGCAGTATTACTCACTTTGACCTTAAATGGCAGAAAATTTTCAAAATAAGGTATTAAATAGCAATATTTATTTCCTATTTTTGACACGTTTGTCAAAGGTAATTATGATAATTAATAAAGAAATGGAAAAGCCAATTGAATTCGGAAAATTTATTCATGGTTTGCGCAAAGAGAAAAAGTATTCTTTAAAGATTGTTGCTGATAAACTAGGAATAGATATTTCGCTGCTGAGCAAGATTGAAAATGGAGAAAGACAACTTCAATCACACATGCTCAATGGCTTATCAGAACTGTTTGATTTGGACTACAAAGAAATGCAAATACAATTGTTGAATCAGAAAATTGAAAATGATTATGGCAATGAGCCATTTTTTATTGAATCATTAGAAAAATATTTAAGAACCGTTTCAAAATAAAATAAATGAACCAAGCCGTACATAATAAATCAATATCCTTCATTTGGTCAATAGCAGACGATTGTTTGCGTGACGTATATGTAAGAGGAAAATACCGCGATGTAATTTTACCCATGGTGGTGCTTCGCAGACTGGATGCTTTGCTAGAGCCTACCAAAGAAGCAGTTCTTGAAGAATTGGTTTTCCAAAAAGAGGAAGCCAAGTTTACCGAATGGGACGAAAATGGTTTGAGACAAGCCAGTGGTTTTGTGTTTTACAATACTAGCGAATGGACCTTGCAACGCTTGCACGACACAGCTACCAATAACCAACAAATACTGGAAGCCAACTTTGAAGATTACCTGAACGGCTTTAGTGGAAACGTAAAAGAGATTATTGAAAAATTTAAACTCAAAAGTCAAGTGAGACACATGGCATCGAAAGATGTTTTATTGAATGTGCTTGAAAAGTTCACTTCGCCTTATATCAACCTTACCCCTTTCGAAAAAAATGATCCTGACGGTCGGAAACTGCCACCGTTAACCAATTTGGGAATGGGCTATGTGTTTGAGGAATTGATTCGGAAATTTAACGAAGACAATAACGAAGAAGCCGGTGAGCACTTTACTCCTCGTGAAGTTATTGACTTGATGACGCACATTATTTTTGAACTTGTTAGAGATAAACTCCCACCCGTAATGACCATTTACGACCCGGCTTGTGGCAGCGGTGGTATGCTTACTGAATCGCAGAATTTTGTAAAGGATGATGAGGGAGAAATCAAAGCCAAAGGCGATGTGTATTTGTATGGTAAGGAAATAAACGATGAAACCTATGCCATTTGCAAATCGGATATGATGATTAAGGGCAACAACCCTGAAAACATTCGTGTGGGTTCAACCCTTTCTACCGATGAGTTTTCCGGAACAAGCTTTGACTTTATGCTTTCTAATCCGCCTTACGGAAAGTCGTGGGCGAGTGAGCAGAAGTTTATTAAAGATGGCAAGGATATTATAGACCCTCGTTTTCAAATTAAACTGAAAAACTATTGGGGTATTGAAGAAGACGCTGATGCAACACCCCGTTCATCTGATGGGCAGTTGCTTTTCCTGATGGAAATGGTAAACAAAATGAAACCCTTAACACAAAGTCCTTTGGGTTCTCGTATTGCTTCAGTGCATAATGGAAGTAGTTTGTTTACAGGTGATGCCGGTGGTGGCGAAAGTAATATTCGCAGGTACATTATTGAAAACGATTGGTTAGAAGCCATTGTGCAAATGCCCAATAACTTGTTTTACAATACGGGCATTACTACTTATATCTGGATTTTAAGCAACAACAAAGCAAAGAACCGTAAAGGCAAAGTGCAATTGATTGATGCGGGATTATTGTTCCGAAAACTGCGTAAGAACTTAGGAAATAAAAACTGTGAGTTTGCACCCGAACATATTCGTGAAATAGTATCGGTATATGAAAAAATGCAAGCCGTTGATCGGGTAATACATCCTGAAACAAAAGAAGAACAAGGTATCGCATCGAAACTGTTTGACAATACCGACTTTGGTTATTACAAAGTAACCATTGAACGACCTAAGCGAATGAAATCACAATTTACCGCTGAACGTATTGCTGAACTGCGTTTCGATAAAACCTTGCGTGAGCCAATGGTGTGGGCGTATGAAACATTTGGAGAAAAGGTGTATACCGACCTGGCCAAACATGAAAAAGAAATAACGGAATGGTGCGAAAAAAATGAGTTAAACCTCAATGCCAAACAAAGTAAAACATTGGTAAGCGAAGCCCTTTGGACAAAGCAAGAAGAGTTATTAAATACCGCCACTGAGTTGATGAAAACCATTGGCAATGATGAATACAACGACTTTAATGTATTCAAAGAAAAGGTAGATGAAGCATTGAAAACGATGAAAGCAAAACTTTCTGCTTCAGAAAAAAATGCCATTTTGAATGCCGTAAGTTGGTACGATGCCACAGCCGAAAAAGTTATAAAAGGCATTACTAAATTAACGGGGGATAAATTAGAACAATTGCTGGAGCACTTGGATTGCAGAGAAACGGAACTTGCCGATTACGGTTATTTTGCTACTTCCAAAAAAGGCGAGCCTACCAGCCGTGGCTGGTATATAGAATACGAAACCGAAAGCGATTTACGTGATACGGAGAATGTACCTCTGAAAGAAAACATTTACGGCTACTTTTTGCGTGAAGTAAAACCACACGTTGCCGAAGCTTGGATAAACCTGGATGCCACCAAAATTGGTTACGAAATAAGTTTTAATAAATACTTCTACCGCCACAAACCTTTACGTGCCATTGATGAAGTTAGTGCCGATATTTTAAAACTGGAAGAATTGAGTGATGGTTTAATTCGTGAAATTTTAAATCTAGCTTAATGGAAACGGTAATAGAAAATAAAACGGTTAATAAATATCCAGCATATAAACATTCAGGAGTTGATTGGATTGTAGATGTTCCTTCCCACTGGGAAATAAAAAAATTCAAGCGAGTTTTCCATGAGATAAAGAAACGAAGTAATCCTGAATTGAATTGTGGTTCAATTAGCTTTGGAAAAGTAGTTTACAAGGATGATGAAAAAATTCCTGAGTCAACAAAGAAATCCTATCAGGTAGTATTAAGAGGTGATTTTTTAGTAAACCCCCTTAATCTAAACTATGACTTAATTAGTTTGAGAATTGCCTTGTCAGATATTGATGTTGTTGTAAGCTCAGGTTATATTGTATTAGGCAATTCAATTAAGCTTGATAAAACATTTTATAAATATTTTTTGCATCGTTTTGATGTGGAATTTATGAAATTATTGGGTTCAGGTGTAAGGCAAACTCTAAATTGGAACGACATTGCTAATTGTGATTTGATTTTTCCTCCAATGGAAGAACAAACCGCCATTGCTCACTTTCTCGACCGCAAAACTGCCTTTCTAGACCAAGCCATCGACATCAAACAAAAACAAATAGAACTGCTCAAAGAACGCAGGCAAATACTCATACACAAAGCGGTTACCCGTGGGTTAAACCCCAATTTGAAAATGAAAGATAGTGGGGTGGAATGGATTGGGGAAATACCGGAGGGTTGGGAGGTAAAAAGGTTGAAGCATTTAGGAAATTCAATTATTGGGCTAACCTATAATCCAAATGATTTATGCGGCATAGAAGAAGGAACCTTAGTTTTAAGATCTTCAAATTTATTCGAGGGAAAGTTTAAGTATGGTGAAAAAGAAAATGCTTATGTAAAATCAAGAATTCCTGAAAAATTATTAATCAGAGAAAATGATATTTTAATCTGCTCTAGAAACGGGAGCCGAGACTTAATTGGCAAATGTGCTTTAGCAACTAAGATTGATGCTGGTCATTCATTTGGGGCATTTACAACAGTTTTTAGGTCGGATATCAATCCTTATATTTTTTGTATTTTAAATTCATCCATATTCAAAGCTCTGTCGGGTATGTTTTTAACTTCAACAATTAATCAACTTACCATCGGAAATTTGAATTCGATTGAAGTGCCAATACCGCCAATTAATGAAATGGATGAAATAAGAAATTATGTAGAGAATATAAATTTGAAAGTAGATACCGCCATTTCCCTCAAAGAGCAAGAAATAGAAAAGCTAAAAGAATACAAAGCCACCTTAATAAATAGTGCGGTAACGGGTAAAATAAAAGTGAGTTAACATGAAGCCTTTAAAAATATTCATCAGTAGTGTGCAAAAGGAATTTGAACTAGAGCGTAAGGCTTTGGGTCAATACATCCGGAATGATGCCTTGTTGGGAAGTTTTTTTGAGGTGTTTTTATTTGAAGAAATAGCAGCCAATGGTCATAGTGCGTCTCAAGTGTATTTGGCCGAAGTGGCTGCGTCTAATATCTATATCGGTATTTTGGGTAACGATTATGGATTTGAAGATGCTCAAGGCATTTCTCCCACAGAAAATGAGTATAACGAAGCAAAAAGAAATTTTCTGCAAAAATGGGTATTTATTAAAGGATACACGGATCAAAATCGCCACCTTAAAGAACTCAAATTTATCAAAAAAGTGGGCGATGATGTTTCTCGCAAACGTTTTGAAACCATCGAAGATTTAAAAAAAGAAGTGTACAATTCATGTGTTCGCTACTTGAAACAAACCGGCAAAATAAATAGTCACGAATTTGATGAAAGTATAAACAGCGAAGCTACAATAGATGATATTGATCCTTTATTGATTCAGCAATTTGTGCGCACGGCAAGAGCAAAACGAAATTTTCCGGTGCCAGAGACAGCCCCTATTGAGCAGGTATTGATTCACCTCAATCTTATCCGAAATCATGAATTAACCAACAGTGCCATTTTAGCTTTTGGAAAAAAACCACAACGTTTTTTCACAACATCAACTGTAAAATGTGCCCATTTTCATGGTTTCGTAGTAGAAAAGCCGATTCCTGATTATAAAGAATTTAGTGGAACTGCCTTTGAAATGGCAGAGCGCGCAGTTGATTTTGTACTCTCTAAAATAAGTCTTAGCACAGGTACTCGAGAAGCAAATAATCAGGTAAGTACTACCTATGAAATTCCTCGTAGAGCCATTGCCGAAGCCATTATAAATGCAGTTGCTCACAGAGACTATTATAGCAAGGCAAGTATTCAAGTATCCATTTTTAAAAACCGAATAGAAATATTTAATCCCGGCAGCCTACCCGACGAATTAGAGCTATCCGACCTTCCAAAGGCACATGGCTCTTACCCTCACAATCCATTATTAGCAAATTGCATGTTTTTAACAGGCGATATTGAAAGGTATGGAACGGGTATTTTAGAAATGATTAAACTCTCTGAAGAAGCAGATTTGATTGCTCCCGAATTTATTATTAATGAAGGATTTAAGGTAATTTTATGGAGACCCTCTGCTACTGCAAAAGGAATACATGATACCGCACATGATACCGCACATGATACCGCACATGATACCGCACATGATACCGCACATGAACAAAAATTTATTCATATAGAAAACTTGGCACATCGGTTACTATGGATACTGCAAGGTGAGATTAGCAGAAGTGAAATGATGGCAAAACTCGAATTATCACACAGAACCAATTTTAATGAAAACTATTTAGATCCTGCAACAGAAAATAGATGGATTGAAATGACAATTCCTGATAAGCCAAAAAGTAAAAAACAGAAGTATCGTCTTACCCAATTAGGACAAGAAGAATTAAAAAAAATAAAAAATGAGTCTATCTAAAACCAACGAACAAGCTCTAGAGTCAGCCATAGAAAAAAAACTTACAGGTACTTGCCTTGAAGAGTTGAAAGAGCAAAATATTGCTTTCAATACAGTGAATGAACGCGCAGAATTGTATCGCAGTGGTAATGGCTACTACATTGGCTTGCCGGAAGATTATAATGCGAAGTATGCAATTGATGAACAGCGCTTTTGGGATTTTTTACAAAGCACCCAAAAAGAAGAATTAGCCAAACTACAAAAACAAAGCGATTGGAAATTAAAAATATTGGAACGCTTAGACCGTATGATAAAAAAATACGGTATCCTTCGTTCATTTCGTAAAGGCTTAGATGTAGATGATGCACACTTTACCCTAATGTATCCTTTGCCATTAGCCAGCAGTAGCGAAACGGTGAAGGAAAATTTTGAAAGCAATCAATTTAGTTCTACCCGTCAGCTTCGTTACTCCTTAACCAATACTGGCGAAGAAATAGACATGGTGCTTTTTGTAAACGGCTTACCCTTTGCCACCATGGAATTAAAAAATCATTGGACAGGTCAGAATGCAAAGGTGCATGGACAAAATCAATACAAATACAAAAGAGATATTACGCAGCCCTTATTAAACTTTGGGCGTTGCATTGTTCACTTTGCTGTTGATACCGATGAAGTGTATATGACCACCAAGTTGAATGGTGCAAGCACTTACTTCTTACCTTTTAATTTAGGGCAGCGAGAACCCTTATTTGGAAAAGGAAATCCACCCAATACATTCGGTCATAAAACAGCTTATTTGTGGGAAGAAATATTTACACGAAACAGCGTTGCCAATATTATTCAGCATTTTGTTCGTTTTGATGGAAAAGATACCGACCCATTAAACAAGAAAACCTTGTATTTCCCCCGTTACCACCAATTGGATGTGGTGCGAAAACTTATTTCGGATGCCAGTAAAAAAGGCGTTGGGCAAACTTATTTAATACAACATTCGGCCGGTTCTGGCAAATCTAATTCCATTACTTGGGCTGCCTATCAACTGATTGAAACATACCCTGCAACTGATACAATACCAGGTAGCAAAGGCATTTCCAATCCTTTGTTTGATTCGGTAATTGTAGTTACTGACAGAAGATTATTAGACAAACAGCTACGAGAAAACATCAAAGAATTTTCGGAAGTAAAAAACATTGTAGCTCCTGCCTATTCATCTAAGGAGCTAAAAGAAAGTTTAGAAAGTGGAAAGAAAATAATTATTACCACAATTCAGAAGTTTCCGTTTATTGTTGATGGCATTGCCGATTTAAGCGATAAAAGATTTGCTGTGATCATTGATGAAGCACACAGCAGTCAAAGTGGAACAGCAGCAGGTAAAATGAACCAAGCTATGGGCAATACTTCAGATGAGAATGAAGAAGAAGACGAAGACCCACAAGACAAGATATTAGAAGCCATGCGTTCCCGTAAAATGCGTGGTAACGCATCATATCTGGCTTTTACTGCAACACCTAAGAATAATACACTAGAACGTTTTGGCGTAAAACAAGCCGATGGAAAATATAAGCCTTTTCATTTGTATTCTATGAAACAAGCCATTGAAGAAGGTTTTATATTAGATGTGCTTGCTAATTACACAACCTACAAAAGTTACTACGAAATTGAAAAGTCAATTCAAGAGAACCCACTGTTTGATTCTATAAAAGCTCAAAAGAAGCTAAGAACCTATGTAGAGCAAAACAAGCAAACCATTGCTACTAAAGCGGACATTATGCTGGAGCATTTTGTAACGAAATTGGTAAACACCAAAAAACTAAAAGGCAAAGCCAAAGCAATTGTTGCTACTCAAAGCATTGAATCCGCAATTAACTATTATTTTTCTTTAAAAACATTACTTGAAGAAAGAGGAAATCCATTTAGGATTGCAATTGCTTTTTCAGGAGTTAAAAAAATAAAAGGAATTGAATATACGGAGGAAAGTATCAATGACTTTCCTGCTCATCTTGACACAGCTAAACCAACAGACCCTGGATATATCAGCGACAAGATTGCTCGTTATGTTGATATGGACGAATATCGAATTTTAGTAGTGGCAAATAAATATCTGACAGGTTATGACCAACCCAAATTAACCGCCATGTATGTCGATAAAAAACTGCAAGGTGTAATTGCTGTTCAGGCTCTATCAAGATTAAATCGTTCATCTGATAAACTCGGAAAGAAAACCGAAGATTTATTCATTCTTGATTTTTACAATGCAACTGAAGATATTAAGAAATCATTCGACCCATTCTATACTGCTACCTCATTAAGTAAAGCTACAGACATCAATGTGCTTCACGAATTAAAATCAAATTTGGATGATGCAGGTGTTTATGAATGGAGTGAAGTAGAAGATTTTGTAGAAAAGTATTTTAAAGGGGTAAATGCCCAAGAGTTAAGTCCGATAATTGATATTGCTGCTGAAAGATTTAATACAACTTTAGAGTTAGAAGACAAGGCAAAAGCAGATTATAAAATTAAAGCAAAACATTTTGTAAAAATATACGGGCAGATGGCTTCCATCATGCCGTATGAAGTTCTGGCTTGGGAAAAACTGTTTTGGTTTTTAAAATTCTTAATTCCAAAACTCATCATTGTAGACAATGAAAAAGATGCCTTAGATGGTTTATTAAATTCCGTTGACCTTTCGACCTACGGTTTAGAACGTGTAAAGCTTAATACATCTATAGGCCTTGATGCATCAGAAACAGAAGTTGACCCACAGAATCCAAATCCAAGAGGTGCTCATGGAGCTGAATCTGAAAAAGACGAGTTGGATTTAATTATTAAAAGCTTTAACGAACGCTGGTTTCAAGGTTGGGAAGCCACACCTGATGAACAAAGAGCCAAGTTTGTGAACCTCGCACAGAAAATGAAAGAGCATAGCGACTTCAAAGAAAAGTATGCTGACAATTCTGATGTACAAAACAGAGAAATTGCTTTCAGTAAAATCTTTGATGAAGTCATGGGTAAACAACGCAAAAACGAACTTGATCTGTATCGATTAATTTCTCAGGATGAAGGATTTAAACATGCGATGCAGGATACAATCAAAAGGATGTTGAGAGCGTAAAAAATAATTTTAAACAATTAAAGATGTCAAAAACACATAATCTTTTTATTAGTCATTCCTGGAATTATTCAGATGCTTACATAAAGCTAACTAGCATGCTAGATAATAGGTCACACTTTATGTACAAAAATTTTTCTGTGCCTAAAGACGACCCTATTCATAATGCACCAAATGAAAAATTATTGTATGAGGCTATTAAGAGGCAAATTCAATTAAGTCATGTTGTGATTTTAATGTCAGGAGTTTATAGCACACATAGTAAATGGATTAATAAGGAAATTTTAATTGCTACAAGAGAATTTTCAATTAAAAAACCAATTCTAGCAATTGAACCTTGGGGTTCAGAAAGAACAAGTAAGGTTGTAACAGATGCAGCAGACCTTATAGTAGGCTGGAACACAGAATCAATAATTACAGGCATTAGAAAGTTATCGTAAAATATGAGAAAGGCACTAGTAATAGGAATTAATAATTATCCTTCTGCACCTCTTAATGGCTGTGTCAAGGATGCAATTGAAATTGCAAATGTTTTAGAAAAACATTCGGACGGCTCACCAAACTTTAGTGTCAAATTAATAACTGATCCAGGTGAATCTGCTAATAAAGTTAAGATTCGGGAAGCAATTGAAAAACTATTTGAAGGAAAATCTGATGTAGCTCTTTTTTATTTTTCAGGACATGGATTAATTAAATCAACTGGCGGTTATCTTGTAACTAGTGATTATAAAAGTTATGATGAAGGAATAAGCATGGATGATATTCTTAAAATAGCTAATCGTTCAGGTGCAAGAGACAAAGTAATTATTCTTGATTGTTGTCATTCAGGAATATTTGGGAATCCTAATTTTGGCGATTCAACTTTAGCACAGATTTCCGATGGTATTACAGTTTTAACTGCTTGTAGAGATAACGAATCTTCCATAGAAGTAAATGGTGGTGGAGTTTTCACTTCCCTTCTTTTAGATGCATTTGAAGGTGGAGCAGCCGATTTAAGAGGGAATGTAACTCCAGGTAGTGTTTATGCTTATGTAGATGAAGCATTAGGTGCGTGGGATCAAAGACCTATATTTAAAACCAATGTTTCAAAATTTGTTCAATTAAGAAAAATAAATCCACGAGTTCCAATTGATAAGCTTAGAATGATTGTTGAATTATTTCCTAGCCCAAATGAACATTTTAATTTGGACCCTGAATTTGAAGACACTTTTGAAAATCATGATATGCAGAAAGTGAAAACGTTTAAACTACTTCAAGAATATGTCACAATTGGACTTGTTGTACCTGTAGATGAAGAACACATGTATTATGCAGCAATGAATTCTAAATCTTGCAGATTAACAGCAATAGGCTATCAATATTGGAGACTCGCATCAGAAAAGAAATTATAGAAATAAAAATGAAATTCGGATTCCGCATACCGTCACTCACCAAACGAATTGCTGCCCGTACTTCGGTTAAGCGTATCATTCGCCACAACTTAGGCTTTAAGGCTCCTAGAGGAATGGGATGGATAACGGATCCAAAGAAAGCGTTGTACAATAAAGTGTATAACAAAACTTCCAAGGGTTGCCTGGTTAGCCTGGTGTTTTTGTTAAGCATTCCGCTAGCGGTGGTCTTTGTGGTTTGGCAAATATTGGTTTCATGAAAATTAAGTTTTTATTTATTGTACTTGCTGTTCTATTTGTTTCCGCCTGTGATAACAATTCAGAATCAGGTAGCGCAAGAAAGCCCGTTTATGTAAAACCGAGCATTGACTATAAAGGCAAATTTAGAAAGGGATACGTACGCATGCCTGTAAGTACCAAAAAGAACGCGATTAAAAGTCAAAATAGATCCAGGTACTATTATCAAACGAGAGGGAAATACAGACGTAAAAAGAACTAATTATTCTTTTGAACTACCCGCTGTATGTAGCGGATAAATTCTTTTGAGCCAACCACTTGTACTTCTTCTAAAAAGCCCAAAACAAAACGCCCTGGCGCCTTGAAGCTTTGCACATTTGCCTTGAAATAATACTTGCCAGTTTCTGGAATTGGCTTTATGAATGCGGCACTCATTGGGTACTCTTCCTTTAGCAATAAACAGGCACGCATGGACATTTGCAATTCAATTTCTTTGTTTATGCTTTTGCCTTGGAATCCAAAAATATCGGGCTTGTAAAATTCATGTTGGGCTTCATGTTTCATGGGTGTTTCTAACACTTCTACGCTAGCCATTCGCTCAATATTGTAATACTTATTGAGCCTTGTTTTTATTTCAAATGCTGAAACAGCATCGTAATTATCAGTAAAACATGTGGGCTCTACCACGCGGTCTGAAACACTTTGACTGTTGGCAGAACTATACCCTTTGATTAAAAGCTGCTTTCCTTCAATGATTGCTACTGAAATTTGCTCCACGATTTTTGCCAGGTGCGCCTTAAATAAGCTTTCAGCCCCTAATTCTATTTCGCTAGATTGCTGCACTTTTTGCAAAACACTCTGGGCCAATTGATTTTTCTTTCCAGTGGATAATATGAGTTTTTTAAGGTAGTCTGCTTCTTGGGGTGTAAACGGAATAAGATCAATATCAGATGAAGCGGCAATAAATATTTTGTTGTTGCTGTCTTTCTCAATAGTAAAACCAAGGTCTTTTAGTAAATCGAGATACCGATACACTGTTCTTTCAGATGTGTCTAGGAATGTTTCGATGCTTCGCACCGATTTTGCAGGGCGAGCTTTCAAGTAATTTATCAGCTGAAATAGCCTGTAAATTCTATTCTGATTAAACATGTTGAAAAATATTTTGACAAATAAAGTCAAATGATTGCAACCTACCAAGTAGTTGACCCTATTTGGCAAAAAGATTGGGTTATTTTGTCGACATTAATAATTAACTCAAATAAATATGAAGTCTAAAAAAATTGTAACCCTGATGATGTCAGTTCTGTTTGCTGCACAGATTTTTGCACAAACCCCTACCAAAGAGAAAGAGATCAGTAATGCCGAAGCCTTTTCAGCAAAAGCTGGAACACTTATGCAAAAAGAGTTTGTGGAAGTTGGCTCATTGAAAAAAGCAAAAGTTCAAGTATTGTATTACACTGATTTAATTTCGAGTGTAAAAAAATCCGCTCTCAAATTTGAAGTCGATGTTGTAACCCAATATTCTACAGACACAAAAGTGGCCGTTCTTGATGTCGATGAAATTGATGGTCTTATGAAATCAATTAAATTAATGCAAGAAAAGGTTATGATCACTGTACCAACAAACTACACTGAAGTATATTATAGAAGTCGTGGTGGTTTTGAGGCAGGATGCTTTACAAGCAAAGGTGCTTGGTCTTGTTATTTGAAACTAGAAAAATTTGATGGGAAAAGTTATGTTTGGCTTGAAGCTGCTGATCTAACAACATTGTATGGGTTGCTCGAACAGGCAAAAACTAAAATGCTCTAACCATGAGTGTCAAAACAATCGGATTCGCATTTTTTGCTATGATTTTTATTTCAATTACTGGGTGCTCTAAAGAATCTATGCAGTCAAGTTACAAATATGAAGTGAGCGGTTCTGCTGACGATTATAGCATTACCTGTGAAGGTGCACCAAGTGGAACTGTCCAGTATGCAAATGTTGGCAGTGGATGGACATACACCTGGACACAAACGGGTACGCGATGGTTATATATGTCTGCTCAAAACAACACAGGTAGCGGAACCGTTACAGTCAAAATAATCAAAGACGGAAAAGTATTGGCGCAACAAACAAGCAGCGGTGCTTATGTTATTGCAACCGTTGATGGCACTTATTAAATCTCCATCACCCCACCAGCATTAAACCTGCCCGTGGAAGTTGCTTTTCCCTTTTCAACCTGTACAATTACATCAACTTCATGGGCGTGTTCATTCACGCCTTTGAATTTTCCTTCCTTGGTGGTGTGGTAGATAAAAATAAAAGAGACTTCAGGGTGCATTTTTCTTAATGCGTCAATGTCGTTGACATCCATTCCTGCTTTGGAAACGCTATCAATGAACACGAAGTTAAAATCATTCAGATTTTCAGGAACACGGTCGGTTATATACAGGTTTGAGTGATGCGCTTTTAAGCGTTCAATTTTTT
>JAHEMR010000026.1 GCA_024643545.1 Crocinitomicaceae bacterium
AAAAATTCTTTCCTTTAGTGAAAGTTGAATCGATCAATGGTCGTCACCCTTCTTACATTCGTGACCGTGTACCGTTCCAATATTTAACACCTTTATTTCCAGATGAGAAATTTAAATTAACTGGTCACGCACAAGAAACACTTTCTACGCGTGTGATGGATTTATTTGCACCAATTGGTAAAGGACAACGTGGAATGATTGTAGCACAACCAAAAACGGGTAAAACAATGTTATTAAAAGACGTTGCGAATGCCATTGCTGCCAATCATCCTGAAACGTATTTGATCGTTTTATTGATCGATGAGCGTCCAGAAGAGGTAACAGATATGGCGCGTTCAGTTAAAGCGGAAGTAATTGCTTCTACGTTTGATGAACCAGCAGATCGACACGTAAAAGTTGCGAACATGGTGTTGGAAAAAGCAAAACGTATGGTAGAATGTGGACACGATGTTTGTATTTTATTGGATTCAATCACACGTTTAGCTCGTGCATACAATACAGTTTCACCAGCTTCTGGAAAAGTTCTTTCTGGAGGTGTGGATGCAAATGCGCTACACAAACCAAAACGTTTCTTTGGTTCTGCTCGTAAAATTGAAAACGGAGGTTCTTTATCTATTTTAGCTACTGCATTAACGGATACAGGTTCAAAAATGGACGAAGTTATCTTTGAAGAATTCAAAGGAACGGGTAATATGGAGTTACAATTGGATCGTAAAATTGCAAACCGTAGAATTTATCCTGCAATTGACATTACAGCTTCAGGAACACGTCGTGAAGATTTATTGGTCAACAAAGATGTGTTACAACGCGTTTGGTTAATGCGTAAGTTCATTGCAGACATGAATCCTGTTGAAGCAATGGAATTCTTAAAAAGTCACATGGCAAACACTTTATCAAACGAGGAATTCCTTGTTTCGATGAATAGCTAAAAAATAATATTCAATCCCGATTTGGTTAAACTAAATCGGGATTTTTTTAAAATGTATAAAAATGCGAATTACAGTCAAAACCGGAATTATAAGTGCCCTTTGTTGGATTGGAATAAAAATGGCGATTTATTATGCAGGTATTTTTGAACGAACGATTGTTCCTGCAGTTTTATTAAACATCCTAGGGTTATTGGCATGTATTGCAATTGGTTTGTTTTTACAAAAAAGACGCGATACGGAAGAAACCAACACGATGATTGACTTAAAAAATGCAATGAGCGCTGGTGTTCCATACGTATTGATGGTGAGTATTTTTATCTATTTCTTTTATGCTAAAATCAATCCTGAATATTACCAACATCAAATTGCAGAAAATGAAATTGCCATTGAAAAAATGGTCAACGATCCTATCGCCTTGGAAAAGTTTAAATCACAACAAGCTGATGCAGAAGTAATGACAAAACAGCAAATAGAGAAAAAATTAAAACAAAGTAACAAACAAGGAGCTTCTGCAGGTTTCACTGCAACACTCTCTACCCTAGCTTTATTAATATTAGCAACTTTATACAGTCTTTTAGTTACAATAATCTATCGTAGAATCGTTTTTCGTTCTTAACAATTGCTTAATATTCATTTATTTTGTACATTTAGATTCTATTTAAACAGAAATTTAAATGAAAAAACTACTATTATTTACTCTAACGATACTTTCATTTAGTGTATTTTCTCAATATTGTACTACTTCAGGCCCAACCTCAACAGCAGATTCAAATGTAAAAAAAGTTCGTATTATAGGTGTCGGAGATTCAATTAGTTACAATTATACCTGTCCAGGAATTATTGGTCTTCAAAATCTCACAAATTTATCGACTACAGTCAATGCAGGCTCTACTTATAACTTACAAGTTCAATATGGAACATGTGGTGGAAACTACATTGGTTACGGACAAGTTTGGATAGATTTTGATCAAAGTCAAACGTTTGATCCATGGGAATCTGTTGGGACATGGAATGGTACTCCACCTGTTGCGATTACAAATCATAACTTTTCCATTCCAATGAATGCACAAAATGGACCTACACGCATGCGCGTTATTCAGCATGAAGGAGCAAATCAAACATTTCCTTTGGATCCTTGCGCAAGTTTCACATGGGGTTCGGCAATGGATTTTACCATCAATATTCAAAATGGCATCGATTGCTCAGCGTATCCAGGTGATGAAATGGCAGATGCAATTCCAGTAACAACGCTACCATTTATTGACACTAGAAATTCTTCTTTTTGTTATTCCAATCAAAACTATGTTTACAATTCTCCTGATGTTTATTATGCATTGAATCCAAATCCAATGATGAATAGCATAACAGCTTCTTTGTGTGGTTCTTCTTTTGACACTTTCCTAAGTGTAGTGGACGCAACTGGAAATGTAATTGCATACAACGATGACGATCCTTCTTGTGGCAATCAATCTGCATTAACTTTTTCAACTTCCACTCTAGGATTATGTTACCTTGTTGTGGAAGGTTGGGGAGCATCGGCTGGAGATTACACTTTAACCATAAATGCGAGTTACTTAGGATTGGAAGAAGAAACTACAGAACTTCTAAAAATCTATCCAAACCCAGCTAAATCAAACTTAACGATTGAAGGCTTAGAAGGTCAATTGACAATTTTTGCCATCAATGGAGAAAAAGTGATGGATGCTGCCATTTTCAATAAAACGACCTTGGATATTTCACAACTTATTTCAGGCTTTTATACCCTTTCTTTTGTTGCAAATTCGATGCAATTCACGAAAAAACTTACCATCGAATGAAACATATATTTATTCTATTTAGTTTAATTTTAGCATTCAATTCAATTGCTTCAAGCTGGGTTCAAAAGGCTGATTTTGGCGCAATTGGTCGTCACAGAGGCGCTGGTTTATCCATTGCAAACAAAGGATACATTGGTTTGGGACATATGAACGGTTCTGGTGTTGATATTTCCTATAAAGATTGGTGGGAATACGATCCGGCATCCAATAGTTGGACTCAAAAAGCGGATTTTCCAACAAAAACTCATGGCGCGTTAACATTTACTATTGGAAACATTGGATATGTTGGTGGAGGTTCGGGTTTAAATGGAGAATTTTATGGATTCGATCCTGTTTCTAATACATGGACACCAACTGCTTTGTGTCCAATTTATCCAACGGATGTTCAAGCATTTTCTACCAATAACAAAGGATATGTTTACAATGCAACTACGCTCGTTGAATACAATCCAATTACAAATAGCTGGGCAACAAAATCAGCACCACCAATTCCTTTTAACACGTGGTCTTCTGCCTTTTCAAATGAGTCAAGTGGTTTTGTAAAATCTGGCAATAAAT
>JAHEMR010000031.1 GCA_024643545.1 Crocinitomicaceae bacterium
GCATATTTTCGTCCGCCTCTACCTGGTGGACTTTCTTGTTAATCTTAACCGAATATTTCTTGATCATAGTCGAAGTGATTTAGGAGAATCGAAGCAAATATATTCAAATTTAATGTTTTATCTGATGCGTATCACGCACGCTACTAAATGTCAATGCGAGCATCTTCCAATCGTTCCCTTGTTTTTGGTAGACTTCCGTCACCGTAAACTCCGTAACCGCCACTTGTTCCCGCACGATAGCATCTAATGTAATGCGATTCCAAACGATCGCTGTATTCCCTACGATCTCCACTGCGGTATCTTTCACTGTCGCTTTTTTATACCAAATGCGCCCCGTTTTAATGATGTCCAATTCTTCATCTTTCTTCCACGTTCCGCTCATGTGAACGAATTTGGCTTTAGCATCGAATAATTTGTCTAGTTTGTCCACGTCTTTATCCGACATCCATTGCCACTTGTCCATCGACAATTGGATCAATTCTTTTTCTGCAGCGGTCTGTGCAAAGGAAGATGAAATAGAAACGAGCAAGATGCTCAATAAGAATACTAGCTTTTTCATGTGTTTTATTGTTTTAATTTAACTGGTCGAGATAAATGAGAAAATGTTAATTGGGCCATTTTCCATGTATTATTTTCCAATACATATACTTCAGTTACCATAAATGGATTCGTCACAACGTTTCCCCCTACTTGTGCAACTAAATCGATATCGCTCAATAAAATGGCCGTATTGCCATAGAATTTTACATTGGTAGAATACACTTCCGCTTGTTTATACCAAATAAAACCAGCTTTGATGATATCCACTTCACGCGCTTTCCCCCAAGTTCCTCCCATGTGAACAAACTCGCACTTTTCATCAAACAAAGCGGCTAATTTATCGGCATCTTTGTTAGCCATCCATTGCCACTTGTCTTTCGATAATTGCTTAATCGTTTCGTCTGAATTGGTTTGCGCGGAAGCGCTGTTGAGTGTCAAGAGCATAAAGCTCAAGAATAATACGATTGATTTCATAGGTTATTTTTTTACTAAACAAATTTCAAACTTAATGCATTGAAAGTAAGTAGATAAATTCCGGGATTTTCTACCATTTTTACGGATTAGGAATGTTCGAAGTTTACATCTATTTGATAATTGGTAAATTCGTTATTAAAATTCGTGTCCCATGGAACTGAACTACCCAGTTAACAGCATCGCAAAGTACAATACAGATAACAATCACAAGACTTTACACCCATTGGTGTCTGTTATTGATTACTCCCTAGCGAACATCCGTGATTGGGGCGATGCGGATACCATCCGATTTCAATATGGACTATATAGCGTTATTTTAAAGGATGTCCAATGTGGCGACATTCGGTACGGCAGACATACCTATGATTACCAAGCCGGTACTTTAATCTTTTTTGCTCCAAGTCAGGTGGCGGAAATTCAAAATACAAAGATTCCCTACCAACCGATGGGACATGGATTAATCTTCCATCCTGACTTATTGATAGGGACGAGTTTGGGTCGAAATATGTCCCAGTATAAATTCTTCCATTACGAATCTCACGAAGCATTACACTTATCCGATGATGAGCGCCAAATGATATTGGACTGTTTTGCCAAAATCGAATTCGAGCTCAAGCAACCCATCGACAAGCATTCGAAGAAGTTGATTGTCTCAAACATCGAATTGTTTTTAGGTTATTGCCAAAGGTTCTACGACCGTCAATTCATCACGCGGGAACATGTGAACAAGGGCATTTTAGAACGCTTTGAAACCTTATTGAACAACTATTTTGAATCCGATCAGGCGCAAGTTTACGGCATTCCATCCGTTAGTTATTTCGCGAATGAGCTGCATTTATCGGCCAATTATTTTGGGGATTTAATCAAAAAAGAAACCGGTTTAACCGCGAAGGATTACATCCAAAACAAGACCATCGACGTGGCGAAAAACCGCGTATTCGAATCGGATAAAACGATCAATGAAATTGCATTTGAAATGGGCTTCAAATACCCACAACATTTCACGCGCTTATTCAAGCAACGTGTGGGACAGACGCCTAATGAGTTTAGGTTGTTGAATTAATACCGAAGACCCCAAAACGGATTGCGTTCGCCTTTAATGGATTCTTTGATGAAGTCAGCAATGATTTTGTTGTACTCCGCATCGGAGATTTTCTTGCCTTTCATTTTCTTCAAATTGAATTCATTCGTCAGTTTTTTAAACTCGACTTTACTGGCAATTATCGTCACATCGCCGTCATTGACATCCAATTCTAAAATTAAACCGGGTAATCCAAAAAAGCGTTCTGGGCCCGCTTGAACGGGAATATCTTGCGCAAACCAAGCGGTGATCGTTTGGTTTTTCACCGTATCTACCGTAACTGCTTTCATGCAAATATAACCGGCCACCTCCTTGATTTGATTTAAGATTTTCCAGGTAGGTGCGTGCAAGGTATCGTCCACAATGTAAGACTTACCCAGTAGATCGATGTAATCTGTTGAATGCTCTGAGGCAAAGTTTTTCGTTAGAAAAAAGGTTTCTTTTCTGCCAGACCAACCTTGCTCTGCGTTGTCCTCGCCTTGCTGGTACAAGCTTTGGTTTTCCGTAAAGGCCAAAGTCATTTTTTGCTTCCAGCCTTCGTCTGAACTACCCCAAGTCAGCTTAATGCGATCTCGTTCCTCCGCGCTTAAATAGGTAAGACGGGACATAATATTTGCCCAAAAAGTGGTTCGTTCAAACTGAACAATTCCTTCCGTTTTCACCTCTTGACAGAAGGCGGAAAAAGAGAGTATTAACAATAAAAGAGCAATTTTTCTCATGGCTTAGTTTTTGCGAATGGGTGAGCTCAATCCGCGCATGTTATAGGTATAGCTTAACATCACGTATTGAGAAAGAGTTTGAGTCTTTTCGAAACTTACGAAGTTTTGAAAAGCATTTTGATTCACTCCTAAATTCTTTTTAAACACGTCATATACGGTCAGACGAATCTCTGATTTTTGGGCTTTCCCCACATATTTAAAGACGGAAACATTTAAAATAGGCATCTCTTGATACAATCCGCGCGTCTTATTCTCGTACACTTTGTAGTCTAAATTATAGGACAAGAACGTATTCTTTCCAAAATTAAAGTTCAATTCAGAACCGTATTGGTTATTGTAAATCGTCTG
>JAHEMR010000033.1 GCA_024643545.1 Crocinitomicaceae bacterium
GTGCTGTATTTAATACCGAAGAAACCGTAACAAAAGCCGTTCTATCTACTGTATTCCATTCGCTTGCAGTTAAAAAACAACTAGGTGATTCAATAGCATCTAATATACCATCGTTGTCATCGTCAATATCCATGATGTCAGGAATTCCATCTCCATCAAAATCAGCACAACTATTAATAGTAACGTTTTGTGCATATTGTTTGTAAGTTGATACGTAATTGATGGCCCCTGAATTGGTAGTCGTTTCCACGCCGTCAGCTAATCCATTTGCGCCAAAAGAACCTTGCGCTAAAGCATTGGATACGGAGGTTGTTGTTAACGTTCCATTTACTTTGTTTACTAAATTTCCAGCTAGTAATGTACCCGAAACACTTGCTTCTTTGGCATCAGAACAACCATCGCCATCGGTATCTAAGTCCAAACGATTGATGATACCATCGCCATCAATGTCCGGATTACAAGTTGCTGCAATGTTGTCTGAAAAATCAGTTCCTCTTTCAAACGGATTAAAAACATAAATTGCTCTATTTGTTGTAGATCCATCTCCAAAAGCACCCGAAACATTGTGTCCCACGTTACCAATCTCACCCTTGTCATTTAACATTGGGGTGACGTGACCGCCATTTTCAATCACATAAATAAATTGATTTTCTGTACCATCAGGTTGAGCAGGAACGAGCGCACTAACATTACCTAAACCAAGCATGTTGGCTCCACCTGCATCACCCCAAGATAGTGGTTGACCCATGTTTGTGATTACGGATGCTGATGTATATAAGTCTGTTGAGTTTTGCGCGCTTAAATATTCAATGTTTTCTAAAATACCTACACCGTTCTTGCCTTTAACATTTACCCAAGTGGTAGAATTGGTGGTACTATTTTGACCTAAAATCCCTGCCGAACCCGATCCCATAGCATATACCTTTTTATCTGTTCCTAAAACCAAGTAAGTCATACTTGCATTATAGGTCGCTTCAATCATGGCAATACCAGTTCCACTTGGCAACGGATTGGTCATTTCGGTTGCATAATTGAGTGTCGTTGCTGCTGAGCCGTTTCCTAAATACACATTGGTTCCCCACGTATAGAGTTTATTATGCGTAATATCAGCTGCAATAGAACCATTTGAGGTTGCCTCAATTTGATCGATATAAGTTAAGGGAGTATTAGGCGCCACTAATACTTTAGTAAATCCACTTGTAGCAACCGTTAAACCAGCTCCATTCAATACTGGAAGTGCTTTGGCATAGGAATAAACGGTACCGTCTAGCATTAAAATCAAGAAATTATTGGTCGCAGCACTAATCGATTTGATGTTCTTCGGATCAATCTCTGATGGTAAAGCTACCTTTTGAAAAGGACTAGCTGCTGTATTGGTCGTACCTGGTAATACAAAATTGGTATTTAAAAATCCCCAAACCCAAATTCCTTCAGTTGTAGCAAGTACATAGCAACTGTTTGAACCTACTGCTGCCATGTCAATTATTTCACCTGTATAATTGTACCCATTGGCTGGGGTAACTAATGTAGGTGTTACTTGATCGGTTCCATCGGGTTTTGCATACTGTCCTGCTACGTAATATTTACCACTTCTACTTCTAAACAAGGTTCCGTGAAACGCAGAACTCATGATTTTAGTTTTAAATCTTGCTTCATCGTTCCAGCTTGAAAAAGAGGGTGCATCACATTCTTCTTCATCTAGTACCCCGTCGTTGTCATCGTCTAAATCAATGACATCGCTGATGTTATCTCCATCAGAATCCAAACATGCTTTAATCGTATTATCAATTACCTGTAAAAAATTATAGGTTCCATTGTATATGCCATTGTCGGCAGTAGCTTCTAAGCTGTTTGCAAAACCATTCGTTCCGTAAGGTGCTGCATGCGTATAATTAGGAGTAAAACTTGTGGTTGTTCCTCCTTCAAATGCATCTGCACAACCGTCACCATCTGAGTCTAAATCCAAACGGTTTGGAATGCCGTCATTATCGGTATCGCGATCCAAACAAATTGTTTTTTCTGGATTAGCCGCGTTGGTTAAACGTATATTTGAATACGTTGCAGCGGTTGTTCCGCCTGAAATTACTAACTTATATGCGGAGTTTACTCCTTGAAAAGCTTGTTTTTGAACTCCGTTTACTTTTACAGTTACATATCCCGTTGCCGAAATATCAATGCTGTATTCTTCACTACCCGTTATTGCTCCATGCGTAAAACTCCATGCAGCGCCAAAATAACCGTACAATTGTGTTGCCGCTGTATAAAACTTATACCCATTATCATTATAGTTCGCAGGTGTTTGAGCGTTCCCTACTGGTATTAAACCAATCATAGCCGAACCTTCAGTAGTTAATTTATTGAATTTTAAAGAAAGAGGTAATGCAAAGTTTTGAGTTGAATACGATGAGTTCCAACCATTGGTATTTGTTCTGATTGAATTTATGGTTTTTTCAGTAACAGTTACTCCTGAAAATGAAGCAGTAGTTAAATTTACGCCATAAGCCAAACAAGAAACCTGCTCTTCTTTGTCCAAAATACCGTCATTATCATCGTCTATATCTGTAACATCTAAAACACCATCTAAATCAGTATCTGCCAAATTTTGTTTTACTGCAAAACCAATCACCGCGTTGTTAGGCAAGACTTGTGCAATTTCCCAAGTCACATTGACACCAGTTCCAACTTTTGTCATCGCTGTAAACGTAGCGTTAGTAAAGTCACCATCGCCATCCGCATCAATAGCTAAATAAACCGTTTCGGCATCATAGGTTTCAAACGCTGAATTTGGTAAGGTGAAATTCGCTGCATTTCCAAAAGCAGGCACACTAACTTTAGTAGCTGCTGTAATGCCCACGTTACTAACTTTCCACTTGCGTCCTAAAGGATAATAATTGCCAACTAAGGTTTGAGAATATAATAAATCACTATTATTATCTCCTAAAACTAAGAAGGTATTATCTGTAACAATATCATTTCCAACACTGCTTGCATTGGTAGTACCAATAATTGAATTATTTCCAAGCGTTATGAATTTTCCGTTGTAATTTGATGTAATTGCTTGGCGTTGGTGTAAGCCTTGACAATCTGATCGTCCAATTCCAAAAACGTTATTGTGATACGCTGCATTGGTGGTTCTGT
>JAHEMR010000008.1 GCA_024643545.1 Crocinitomicaceae bacterium
CTAACTGTTGAATAGTTGGCATAAAATACTCTTGTTTTAAAATAAATAATAACCCCCAAACGTACTTTGAGGGGTGCAAAGATAACTATTTATTTTTATAAACCAAGAGTGTTTGAAAAAAAATCAGCTTTTTATTGCTTGATAATCAAAAATAAAGAAACCCAAAGTCATTCCTTTTCAAAATAATTTTAGACTTAGTGAAATTGGTAGTAGGAACTTTTGTTATATGGTGCTCCAAATTCAATGTTCAGTTCTGGATAATAGTTCCCTTCTGCTTTTTTGATTTTATTCAAACGTTTCTGGAAATGCAGTTCCTGACTGAGTGCAACTAATTTGAGGTTTTGAGGACCATTCAAGTTTCCATTTTGAATCGTGTTTAGACAGCGAATGATTTGTTTGAACTGATGGTCATAGAGATCAATTAAGTCATGTTCCAAAAGCAAGTCAATGCAATCTTGAACCGTCGCATCAAATTCACTCTTTGTAATTGAAATAGATTCATTGGAAAGCACAACTTCTGTCAAATAGTCGTATCCGCGCACACTTCGTTTGAAAATGTAATTGTCCCAGAAGGCTTGGTCATTAATTATCTCTTGATCTGCTGTATAATTGCTTATTTTTCCAAGGTGAGTTTCTGCACATCGAAGTAGGGAGTAATTGTACCAGTACGAAAGTGGTTTAAAGTAATACCAATCATACATCGTATAACTGCCGTCTGCGTTTTTTAATAAAACATAGAATTTGAAATCTTCTTCAGTCGAATAACCTTCACCATCATAATCTTCTTGGTTATAATGCAATAGAACGGGATAAATAAAGGCGGTTTTTTCCGGATTGGAAATTAATACGTCCTTGTACGTTTGTTTTTTTGTGAATTGTTCTTCCCAGTAATCAGAAATTTGTTGGGATATGCGTTGATAGAACTGGTCATATGAATTGGTCGTCTCACTCAATACCTTCGACAATTTTGGCTGAATTTCTTTTCTAATCAAGGATGTTATTTCCGGTGAGGCCTCTTCTGTCACAAACTCAATGTGACGAAAATCATTAACGAGTAGTTCTTGGTTAAAATTATTTTTAATCCAGTTTGCCTCCGTAAAGCGATTTTCCGAATCCAATCCTGCTTTGTAAAAAGATCGAATGTGATCTAGAGAATCCCTGTCGTCAAAAGAATAATAAATACCCCATTGCCCATCTTTCTTTTCAAAATTCCATTTGGTCATTTGAATTAATGATGAATTTGCGTCTTCTTCTACCCAGATATTTTCATCTTCCAGGTACAATTCCGTTTGTTCTGGATTTTGGTGATATGTCAGCAAGCTAATTTTCTGTTCGTCTTGACTAATAAGCGCGGCAACGGTTTCATCGAATGGTATGTGGTATGGTACTTCTTTCAAAATTCGCTTAGCTTGTTCGGTTCCTTTAATGAGGAGATCTTTGTTGCCTAGACCAAGCTTGCTTATTTTTTCATCTGTTAAAATATCTTGTTGCGCCTTGCTCATTAAACTAGGTTCTACATTCATTATTGCTTGTTCCAACCAATCACGCACTTTTACTTCTGAATAGAATTGCACCCAAAAACCTAACCATGCTAATGGTTGTTCTACTTCAAAATCATCTAGTAACATTCGTCCAGTAGGACAGCTTAAATGTTTCGTTTGTACCAGCGTTCCTGGTTTTTTTAAATTCCTAACCTCCATGTCTAAAGCCGTTTCTGAAGAACTAACTTGGACATTTTTAATGGACAACTCAATGTCTGCATCTCCTAGAGATTTCAATGTCACCTTTTGCAAACTGAATACCATCTTATCTTCGAGTGTTATCCCATATGTTTTAAATAGGATTTCAGAGAGAGGAAAAGCTGGAAACAGATCCTCTGGGTCTGCCCCAAAACTTTGGATCATTTCGAAATAAGATTGTTGAGTAAGGTCTCTAAATTCAAATTCTTTCTTCTTTTGATTGATTTGCTTTATTTGCGAGAGGAGTTCCTCTTTGGATTTTTTAGCCAATTCTTTACAGATAGGGTCTGTAATTTTAATGGAAGAATTGGATGTCAATAAAAAATGGTAATGATCTTGCGCAAAAGTTGTCCCAAACCACGAGAGACTGAATAAGAGGAATAGTGTCTTCATTAAACTAAGATAGTAAAAGTTAATGGAATTTTTTGATTTTATTAAGTTTAATAAGATATAGAAACAAAAAAAGGAACCCAAAAGGATTCCTTTTCAATAATTTAAAAATGTATTTTATCGATACATTGTTGCTTTTACTGCTTTAATCAATCGATCTACATTTGGTAGCGCTTCGTCAATTAACGTAGGGGAGAATGCAAATGGTGTATCCGTTTGTGTCACACGTTGAACTGGTGCATCTAAATAGTCAAATGCATAGCGTTGCAAGTGGTAAGCGATTTCAGAAGAGATCGAAGCTAGCGGCCAAGATTCTTCTAATACAACACAACGATTCGTTTTCTTAATGGATTCAACGACTGTTCCGTAATCTAACGGACGAATCGTTCTTAAGTCGATGATTTCAACGTTGATGTTATCTTTCGCTAATATTTCAGCAGCTTCTTCAGCAACTTTAATGATTTTTCCAAAAGTAACAATTGTAACGTCTGTACCTTTTCGCAAAACGTTTGCAACGCCAATTGGAATAATGTATTCTCCTTCAGGAACCTCTCCTTTATCTCCGTACATTTTTTCAGACTCCAAGAAAACCACTGGGTCATTATCACGAATGGCTGCTTTTAACAATCCTTTCGCATCTGCGGGATTCGAAGGTGTAAGAACTTTTAATCCTGGAACATGCGCATAAAACGCTTCGAAACTTTGTGAGTGCGTTGCCGCTAATTGTCCAGCCGTACCATTTCCACCACGGAAAACGATTGGACAAGAATATTGTCCTCCAGACATTTGCAACATTTTTGCTGCCGAGTTAATTATTTGGTCCGCTGCTAGGATAGCAAAATTCCATGTCATGAATTCAACGATTGGACGAAGTCCGTTCATAGAAGCCCCAACTGCGATTCCTGTAAACCCAAGTTCTGCGATTGGTGTGTCAATTACTCTTTTTGGACCAAATTCATCCAGCATTCCTTGAGAAACCTTGTAAGCACCGTTGTATTCAGCTACTTCCTCTCCAAGTAAAAATACACGCTCATCGCGACGCATTTCTTCGGACATTGCTTCTCTTAAGGCTTCTCTAAATTGTAATGTTTTCATAGTTCAAAAATTTCGAATTGCAAAAGTATAAAATCCAACTAATTCGCGGGTTATTTTAGGCCACTTTTAATGAGGCAATTTTAGATTTGGAGAATTTTTCTTCCGCATACTTGATGTTCACATCCAGCTTTTTAACTTCAGAGGAAGGGATATCAAACATTGCATCCGTGAGAATGGCCTCACAAATAGATCTTAATCCTCTTGCACCGAGTTGAAATTCATTGGCTTTTTTCACCATAAAATCTAAAACATCGTTGTCAATGCTGAGTTTTACCCCGTCTAATTCAAACAATCGTTTGTATTGTTTGATCAGCGCATTTTTTGGTTCTGTAAGAATGCGTTTTAAATCCGCGTCCGACAATGGCTCTAAATAAGTCAATACAGGGAATCGACCAATTAATTCAGGGATTAAACCAAAAGATCGCACATCGCTTGGTGAAATATATTTTAAAAGGGAATCTTTCTCAATCATTTCTTCCGTATCAGAAGAGAATCCGATTGTTTGACGATTGACGCGATTAGCGATTAACTTTTCTATTCCATCAAATGCTCCTCCACAAATAAACAAAATGTTTTTCGTGTCGATTTGGATCATCTTTTGCTCTGGATGCTTTCTTCCTCCTTGAGGCGGTACATTGACAACAGCTCCTTCTAATAATTTGAGTAAAGCCTGTTGAACTCCTTCACCGGAAACATCTCTTGTGATAGAAGGATTGTCATTTTTACGTGCTACTTTGTCGATTTCATCAATGAAAACAATCCCCATTTGGGCACTTTCCACATTGTAATCAGCAGCTTGTAAAAGTCTTGAGAGGATACTTTCCACATCTTCACCTACATATCCCGCTTCTGTGAGAACAGTTGCATCTGCTATGCTAAACGGCACATTCAGTAATTTGGCGATCGATTTAGCAAGTAAGGTTTTACCTGTTCCAGTTCTACCTACTAGAATTACGTTCGATTTTTCAATCTCTACTTCGTCGGAAGTTGTCTTGTATCCAAGGCGTTTAAAGTGATTGTAAACAGCTACAGAAAGGAATTTTTTCGCCTCATTTTGCCCAATCACATATTGATCCAAATGTGCTTTGATTTCATGAGGTTTTAAGAGGTTCACTTTTACAAGTTCTAACTGTTCCTCCTTTACTTTGTCAGAAAGTTCTTCTTGAACAATTTTGTTAGCTTGTGATGCACAGTTGTCACAAATATGTCCGGAAATCCCGGCAATAAGAATACCAACTGCGGCCCTTTCCGAACCACAAAACGAACAAACAGCATCTTTTTTAGCCATGTTTATTTCGGGTTACGAAGCAAAACTTCATCCACCATACCGTAAGCTTTCGCTTCTTCGGATGTCATCCAATAGTCACGGTCTGAATCCGCCCAAACTTTTTCGTAGTCTTGTTTGGAATGACGCGCGATAATGTCGTACAGTTCTTTTTTCAACTTTTGAATTTCTCTCGCTGTGATTTCGATGTCAGACGCTTGACCTTGTGCTCCACCTAATGGTTGGTGAATCATCACTCGTGAGTGTTTCAATGCACTTCTTTTTCCGTCTGCTCCAGCACAAAGCAAAACAGCTCCCATAGAAGCAGCCATTCCAGTACAAATTGTTGCTACGTCCGGACGAATGTATTGCATTGTGTCGTAAATACCTAGTCCAGCATAAACAGAACCACCTGGAGAATTTAAATAAATCTGAATGTCTTTTTTTGCATCTACAGATTCCAAGAATAACAACTGAGCATTAATAATGTTAGCTACTTGGTCATTGATTCCTGTTCCAAGAAAAATAATTCGATCCATCATCAATCGGGAGAACACATCCATTTGGGTCATGTTCATCGGGCGTTCTTCGATGATGTAAGGAGTTAATGAGGACTCGATGTAATGGTCAACAACCATGCTATTGAGGCCGATATGTTTTGTCGCGTATTTGCGGAATTCGTTACTATCCATTTTTTTTGATTTTAGGAAACAAAGTTACGTAAATTCGTGAAGAACAGATAAAATGTTTAAGCAAAAAAAAATCCCGATTTCTCGGGATTTTGTATTCGCTTTTAAACAGGTTACTTTACGATGTTTGTAAAGGTAGATTCTGTTGATATTTTCAAGAATTCACGGTCTTTAGCTGCTTTATCTTTCAAAGAAGCATTTTTCGAAATGGCTATTTTTAATTGTGCCACAACTGCGTCAACACCTTCATTAGAACGAGCAGCAATAATGGCTTTTAAGTAAGCCGTTTCAGCTGTTTCAGTTAAGCCAGAAACTGTTTTCTTCGCAGCATCTAATTTCCCAGATAGAACTTGAGCAAGAGCTTTGTTGAAGCTATTGTCAGAGAAATTCCCATCGGCAGCAGTGTATTTAGCCTCCATAATGTTCAAAATTCCTTGATTATAGTTCACGGCTGTTTTTTGTGTTGCATCACCTTTTGAGTCAAAAGCTGTTTTCGCTTGAGCAATTAGTTTTTTAGCATTTGTTGTATTTCCATCTAAAATGAGAGATGCAGCTAAATTGTTTTTAGAAATCCCATTATCCTTGATGGCTGCAGCTTTTTCGAATGAACTTTTCGCTTCTGCTGTTTTGTTTAATTGGAAACGTGCAGCACCTAGGTTGGTGTGTGTGCGGTAATCGTTAGCAAAGTTTGTTGCTGCAACACCGTAAATTCGTGCCTTATCGTTCAAGTCTGTAGTTAATTTATTTGCCGTAAACAATAATTCTTCTACTGAAAGTGAATTAGGATTGTTACTAGCCGCAGCTTTTAATTCGTCGTCAGTTAATCCGAACTCCGTATATTTAACAACCACCATCGCACGACGAATTTTAGGAAAAACATCTTTTTCCAATTCACTGTATGACTTTCCTAGGTTGTACATTTCTTTTTCACGTTGTTCTAAGTCTTTCGTCATCTCCAAAATACGAATGAACAAGTTTTTGTCCGCTTCTGTTATCGTAGTTGATAAAGCCAATTGTGTTTTGAAGCCTTCGAAATCCTCACCGTACTTTGTTAATTTGTACATATTAGTGTCAGTGAAAGCGGTTAAATTCGCTTTTTTCATTAACGCGATAATTGCCGTTCTCGTTGTTGCGGTGCGATCAAAAGAAAGGTTGTCGTTTTTAGAAACTTCCCCGTCAGGAGAAGCGTATCCATTGATCTCAATTTTATTGATTTTTATTTTAGGATTTGATTGTGCAGCTTGAATCCAAGAAACCAATGCGGCAATATCTGTATCTTTCAATTCTGTTGCACGAACATCAGATTTTCCTTTTTCGAAGTTGAAAGTGGCGTCAGTTGTTTTTTCAAATTGACGAACTAATGCATCCTCTTCATAAAGCACTTTAAACGTTTTATTTACCAAATAAGGAGTAATGATTGTTGCATCAGCAATTTTCATTTCCGGCAATGCATCTTTCTCTTTCGTTTGCTTGTAGATTTTCCCAGTTACAACTAAATCAGCTGCTTCCATTTCAGGTAAATATGGAACGGTTTGCTCAAATGTAGCGGTTCCACCATTTTTAAAATTAATGGTTGTACCGTTTTCCGTTACCTTTTCCCCATTAACATACCAAGTACCGATGGCATAAGAACCTAATTTGGGAGTTATCTCAGCTTTTGCTTTTTTCTTAATTCCTTTTGCTGGAACATTAACAGTGATGGCGATTTTAACGCTGTCAGCATGCATTTCAAGTGGATTAGGACTAACGGAGTAAGTCACATCCTTAACTAAATCACATGAAGCTAGGAACATCATACCTGAACCTAAGAAGAACAAATTGCTTGCACGAAATAATTTCATATTTGGTTTTTTATTTTTTACAAATGTATAAAACATTTTACTACTGCGAAAATAAACACTTTAGCTGTTAATGAAATGATAAAATGAATCTTGTTTATTAATAATTTCTTGCAGTGGAATCATTACGAATGCTCGATTTTTAAAATGTGGATGAGGAATCGTTAATTGATCTGATTGAATTTCATCTTGATTATAGAAAATCACATCTATATCAATGCAGCGATCTTCATATCCGGATATTGATTTATTTCGACCCATTGACGCCTCGATTTCTTTAATCTTTTCAAGAAGTTCAGTGGGGGTGAGTTTGGTAAAACATGTTAAACACAGATTCACAAATTCATTCTCGGATTGAAAACCCCAAGGTTCAGAATAATAATGTGAAGAAATATATTCCAGTTCTCCAACTGAAACTTTGATGGCTTCAATGGCCTTTTCCAAATGCTCAATTTTGTCACCTAGGTTAGAACCTAAGGACAGCAACACGCGATTTAAACTTACTTTTTCCATTCAAAATGGCGAACGAGTTCGAGTAAGTCTGTTTTCAAATATTCGAGCGTTGGTCGGAGTGAATCATAATTTGGTCGACAATTGAGTAAAACCTCTCCGCGAACAAAATTCGTTGTGGAATCAGTTAAGTAAAATTGAAAATTCGTTGCAACGTTTCCTTTCAACTCAAAAAAAGTTCCAAAAACCCTTTTTTTTGCTTGAATAATCTGTTCGAAGTTGATTTTGTCTGCTTTGATTTTGTGCTCATCAACTTTATCGTTAGCGAAATTAATGATTTCGGCCAACGAATCTTTACTTGGTAATTTCAGGTAATACAAGTATAATTTACCATTTAGTGGACCAAGGTCGATTTCTTGAATACAGTAATTGGATTGCGGTTGCTCGGTCGCGGTTGGCAAATAAAGATTTGATAATTTCATCGAATAAGGACAATCGCTTTTAAATACTCGGTAGCTATGTTCGGGTAAATTCATGCGAAGATATGTCGATGGTTTAGGCACAGGGTTTTCATCGGAACAAGCAGAGAAAATTCCAAGAATGAGAATAAACGGCGCTATTATTCGAAGAATCATGGCAGTTTGATTTTAATGGTTTTCATGCGTTTTTTATCGGATGATTCTACAATAAATTTCACTTCATCTATAAAAATGTATTCATTGTTTTTTAAAATTCTTCCAGCTTGTTCAAGCACTAATCCACCAATAGTTTCCGCTTCGCCTTTTACTTGTTCAAAGGAAGCTTGATAGGTTTCTCCAATTACTTTATAGAAGTCATTCAACGATGTTCTTCCTTCAAAAATAAAGGTTTGATCATCCAACTTTGTATACGTAATTTCGTGGTCATCAAATTCATCGGTGATATCTCCTACAATTTCCTCTAAAATATCTTCCAAGGTCACAATTCCACTGGCACCGCCATATTCATCGACAACAATTGCCATGTGCATGCGCATGCTTCTGAATTCTTGGAGTAAATCGTTGATTTTTTTGTTTTCAGGAATGAAAAAAGGTTTCCGAAGCACAGTTTTCCAATCAAAATCTTTACCAGCATTCAAATGCGGTAACAAATCTTTGATGTATAAAATGCCGACAATATTATCCGGGGATTCATTGAATATCGGCATACGTGAATATCCAGCTTCAAGAACGGTTTGCATCACTTCTTCAAATGTTGCTTCTGCGTCGATGGCTTCCACTTCAATTCTAGGTGTCATGATTTGACTGGCATCTGTCTTTCCAAATTTTACGATGCCCTCAAGAATCTTATGATCCTCTTCGGAACTAGAATCTTCACGGGTCAATGCGAGTGCTTGTTCTAATTCATCCTGGTTAACTTTTACGGATGTCTTACTGCGTTTCTGAATAAAACTTGTTCCGAATACAAGCGCCGTTTTTAACCAAGAAACGGGTGGGATGGAACCGAGAAAATAGAGTGGGTAGGACATCCATCGCACAACGCTCATGGTGTTTCGAGCGGCAAAAATCTTTGGAACAACCTCGCCGAGCAACAGAATTAAAAAGGTAATGCCAACTACCTCCAATAAGAATCGTTTCAACTCTGTACCGGGCATTGGTGGGTACACATCGTTCAAGATAAAAGTGGAGAGAATCACAATCCCAACATTTACAAAGTTGTTGGTGATTAAGATAGTTGCAAGGAGTTCTTTTGGTTTTCCTAGTAAGTTCAATATCAGTTTGGAACGCGAACTATTTTCCTTTTTCAGGTCTTCATTATCAGATGGCCGAAGGGAGAAAAAAGCACTTTCAGAACCGGACATCAACGCTGAAACAAAGAGTAAAAGCGCGATGCAAATGATGTAAATTACTGTGGTAGAATCAAAACCACTCGGTAATGATTTCACTAAACAGATAAAACTGGGAGGCTCAATTAGGCTCATGGTTAAAAAGGTAAAGAATCTTCAATATTGTTTTCTAAACCGCTCATTGGTGAAGGATTAGCGGGCTTTCCTTCTGGGGAATATGGGGCATTGTTACGTTCAGATTGTTCACTGCGCGTTAAAATGGTTAAATCATCTCCAACAACTTCTGTTGCGTAACGTGTATTTCCTTCTTTGTCTTGCCAAGAACGTTTTTTTAATTTGCCCTCGATGTAAACTTTTGATCCTTTTCGAACATACTTTTCAGCAATTTCTGCTAGTCCACGCCACAATACAATGTCGTGCCAGTCTGTTATTTCCTTACGGTCTCCAGTTTGCTTATCGTTATAGATCTCTGATGTAGCAAGGGGAAATGTCGCAACAACTGATCCGTTTTCAAGACGTCGAACCTCAGGGTCTTTACCCAAGTTTCCAATTAAAATTACTTTATTGACACTTCCATTCATTTGGACAAAACTAAAGGTTTACGGTATCAATAATACTTATTTTTTTTTAAATGCACGTTTTTTTGCTGGTTTTGCCGCATCACTTTTAGAAATCTCGATGCATTCTTCCAAACTTAATTTTTCAGCTTCGGTTCCTTTCGGAAGTTTAAAATTGTCTTTTCCGATTTTCATGTAAGGACCATATCGACCGTTGAGTAATTGAATATCGGGACGCTCATCGAAACTTTTAATCAAGCGATTTGCTTCTACTTGTAGCTTTTCCAAGTAAATTTCCAACGATCTTTCGTAAGTAATCGACATTGGGTCTTCACCTTTCGGGATAGAGGCGAAAATCTTTCCAACTTGAACATATGGTCCAAAACGGCCATTATTTACTTTGATATCTTGATCTTCATATTGACCAACAACTCTCGGTAATTGAAACAACTTCAATGCATCTTCCAGTGAAATATTTCCAATTGACTGATTTGGTTGAAGGGATGCAAACAAGGCTTTTTCACCATCTACTTTTTCATCTCCAATTTGAACCATTGGCCCAAACTTGCCAATACGCACAATAATTTTTCTTCCGCTTTCAGGATGAACACCTAATTCGCGTTCTCCCGTAGCTCTTTCGCTATGTTCAAGTGTATTTTCGACAACAGTATGGAAAGGTTTGTAGAAATTATCCATCATGCTGGTCCATTCTAAACGTCCTTGTGCAATCTCATCAAATTCCGCCTCAACTTTCGCGGTAAATTGGTAATCCATGATTTGATCAAAGTGCTCTTTCAGGTAATCTGTAACGACGATTCCGATATCCGTAGGGAAAAGTTTATTACGGTCTTTTCCAGTGGTTTCCGATTTTTCTTCTTTCGAAATTTCACCTTTTGTCAAGGTTAACAAGCAATAATTCCTGATTTCACCTTCGCGTTCTTGTTTTTCAACGTAAGTACGTTTCTGAATAGTTGAAATTGTCGGTGCATAAGTAGATGGACGACCAATTCCAAGTTCTTCCAATTTCTTAACCAAGGAAGCTTCAACATAGCGAGAAGGTGGACGCGTGAAACGTTCAATTGCTGTGCAAATGGATAAATCTAACGGCTCTTTTGCATTTACTTTTGGCAATAATCCATCAGCTTCTTCATCTTGCTCGTCATCCAAACTTGACTCCATGTAAACTTTTAGGAATCCGTCGAAAACAATGACTTCACCTTTCGCCGTAAAATAATCAGCTGTCGGTAAACCGCCAATTTTCACTGTCGTGCGCTCTAGTTTCGCATGCGCCATTTGGCTTGCGATTGATCTTTTCCAAATCAATTCATAAAGCCTTGTTTCGTCACGTTCTGAATCAATCGTTGTTTTACCAAAGTCTGTTGGACGAATGGCCTCATGGGCTTCTTGGGCACCGGAACTTTTGGTCGTATATTTTGTCGGTTTCGAGTAGTCGCTCCCGTAAAATTCCTCGATTGCAGCTTTTGCTCCGTTTACAGCTGTATCAGAAAGATTCACGGAATCTGTTCTCATGTATGTGATGTGTCCAGACTCGTACAAGCGCTGCGCAACACTCATTGTTTTGGTTACAGAGAAACCAAGTTTTAAACTGGCTTCTTGTTGAAGTGTTGATGTGGTAAATGGTGCTGAAGGTGATTTTGTGCTTGGTTTTTGTTGCACATCATCCACAATAAAAGAGGTGGTTTTACACAATTCTAAAAATTCTTGTGCTTCTTTTTCTCCGTTCAGATGCCTGTTTAATTCTGCTTTTAAGACACCGTTGTTCGCACCAAATGTTCCGTTCACTCGAAAGAAAGGGTTGACATTAAATGCTTGTATTTCACGTTCGCGGTCTACAATTAATCGAACCGCTACGGATTGAACACGTCCGGCAGACAAACTTGGACGAACTTTTTTCCAAAGAACAGGGGATAGTTCAAATCCCACAATCCTGTCTAGCACACGTCTTGCTTGCTGGGCATCGACAAGTTCTTTGTTGATTTTTCGTGGATTTTCAATGGCCTTCAAAACTGCTGTTTTGGTGATCTCATTAAAGGTGATCCGGTGCGTATCTTTTTTCGCTAAATCTAATGTTTCAAATAAATGCCAAGAAATTGCTTCTCCCTCGCGGTCCTCATCGGTCGCTAGCCATACAACTTCTGCTGATTTTGCTAGTTTTTTCAATTCAGCTACTACTTGTTTCTTGTCGGCACTGACTTCGTATAATGGATTGAAGTGATTATCAATTTCAATGGCTAATCCCTTTTTGGTTAAATCCCGAACATGCCCAAAACTTGACTTTACAATGAAATCTTTTCCGAGGTATGATTCGATGGTTTTTGCCTTTGCAGGGGACTCAACGATAACGAGATTTTTTGACATAAAAAGAATTTTGGGACAAATGTATATGGAAAACACGGCAATTCGCAAGTTGTTCACAGCAAAATTTTTCGACTATTTTCCTTTAACCTATGGTTAAGAAAAATTTCTGTATGAAAAAAACTTATTTAATGAATTTGGCCTGTCAATTTGTCATGCGTTTTAATTTGTCGTAATTTTGCTTCCCGAGAATTAAACATAAGAAATGGAATTTGAAAATAAAGTGATAGATGAATCAATGCAGGGAACTGCCATCGAATTGCAAAATCAAGGAGGAGAAGGAAAGAAAAAGCTATACCTGGAAAGTTATGGTTGTCAGATGAATTTTTCTGACAGTGAGGTTGTTGCTTCCATTTTAGCACAAGATGGATATGAAACTACGCGAAACATGGATGAGGCTGATGTGATTCTTTTGAATACTTGCTCCATTCGAGAAAACGCGGAGCAACGTGTCCGTAATCGATTGACTGAATTCAAAATCAAAAAAGAAAATAACCCTGAATTGGTGGTAGGAGTTTTAGGTTGTATGGCTGAACGACTGAAAAAGAATTTACTGGAAGAAGAAAAACTGGTGGATTTAGTTGCTGGTCCAGATGCCTACCGAGATTTACCGAATTTAATTGAAGAGGTTGGAACAGGACAAAAAGCAGTGAATGTATTGCTTTCGCGAGATGAAACATATGCAGACATATCTCCCGTACGTTTGGATCAAGGTGGAATTGCCGCATTTGTCACAATCATGCGTGGGTGTGATAACATGTGTTCGTTCTGTGTTGTACCTTTCACACGTGGGAGAGAGCGTTCTCGTGATCCTCATACAATTGTAGAAGAGTGTAAAGATTTATTCGATCGTGGTTACCGTGAAGTAACCTTACTCGGACAAAATGTGGATTCTTACCGTTGGAATTTAAGTTCTAAAGGAGAAGTGAAAAATCCGGATGAACCAACGACAAATTTTGCCGAATTAATGGAGATGGTGGCTCTGGTTTCACCTGAATTACGCGTTCGATTTAGTACTTCTCATCCCAAAGACATGACGGATGATGTACTTGAAATCATGGCGAAATACGAAAATATTTGTCCCTACATTCATTTACCAGTTCAGTCTGGAAATACCGATGTCCTATACCGAATGAACCGTGGATATTCAAGAGAATGGTACATGGAACGCATAAATGCGATACGTCGAATTGTTCCGGATTGTGCAATTTCAACCGATGTGATTACCGGATTTTGCGGAGAAACGGAAGAAGAACACGAAGGAACCCTTTCATTGATGGATTTCGTTGAATACGATTTTGCATATATGTTTAAATACTCAGAACGTCCAAAGACATTGGCAGAAAGAAGATTCGAAGATGATGTTCCGGAAGAAGTAAAAGGACGTCGCTTAAATGAAATCATTGAAAAGCAATTGGCTCATTCATTGAAGTCAAATCAAAAACAAATTGGAACCGTGCAAAAAGTTTTGATTGAAGGTACTTCCAAACGTTCCGAGGAGCATTTATGTGGAAGAACTGGAAGGAACTCAATGGTTGTTTTTCCAAAAGAATCTTTCGAAAAGGCACAGTATGTGATGGTGCGCATCGACAGTTGTACTTCTGCCACGCTGATGGGTGAAGTTGTTTCAGTATGTTAACCTTAGGATAAATGAATATTCAACAAGTTAAACAGCGCTTTGGCATTATTGGGAATTCTCCCATGTTGAACCGCGCTTTGGAGGTTGCGATGCAAGTTGCACCTACGGATATCTCCGTACTTGTTACAGGAGAAAGCGGAACAGGGAAAGAAATTATTCCTCAAGTAATTCATCAATTAAGTTCGCGTAAACACGGAGAATACATCGCAGTAAACTGCGGTGCAATTCCGGAGGGAACAATTGATTCTGAATTATTTGGACACGAAAAAGGATCGTTTACAGGTGCGAGCGGTAGCCGACAAGGTTATTTCGAAGTGGCAAATGGAGGAACAATATTCTTGGATGAGGTAGCAGAATTACCCATGCAAACACAAGTCCGTTTGTTACGTGTATTGGAAACAGGTGAATTCATCCGTGTTGGATCCTCCAAAGTAATCAAAACAAACGTACGTGTTGTTGCTGCGACCAATGAAAACATGCAGCAAGCAATACACTCCGGAAAATTCCGCGAGGATTTATTTTACCGTTTGAGTACCGTGCCAATTCAGCTACCTGCATTGAAAAATAGACAGGAAGATGTGCATTTATTGTTTCGAAAATTCGCCAATGACTTTGCTGAAAAATACCGAATGCCTGCCATCAAATTATCTGATGAGGCGGTTGTCTTACTGCAAAATTATCCGTGGCCAGGAAATATTCGCCAATTAAAAAATTTGGTTGAGCAATTATCGGTTATCGAGACAGCTCGGGATATTGATGCAATGATGCTGGCGTCATACCTTCAACCAATAACCGAAAAATCCAGTTTTTTGGTTAAAAATGACCAAACGCAAGAATCGATTTCTGAACGTGAATTGATGTACAAGTTTCTTTTCGACATGAAAAAAGACTTAACTGAACTCAAAAAATTGGTCTTGGAAGTTATCAATAATGGTCAATCCGTGAACTTAAACCAAGATCAAACAGCTTTGGTCAATCGCATTTACCAAGACGTGTACGACGAGGCACCAGTTTCAACACGCATGCTCCCACCTGGAACGGCAAATGAAGCACATACTACATATCCTACAGCATCTGAAACGTTTGAAATTCACGAAGAAATTGAGGAATCCTTATCTTTGGAAGATCGGGAAAAAGAATTGATTCAGAAAGCCTTGGAAAAACACAGAGGAAAACGTAAGTATGCGGCCTTGGAATTAGGGATTTCTGAACGAACACTTTACCGTAAAATTAAAGAATACCAACTCGGGGAATAAATGAAAATCATCCTATTCATTTTCGTGGCAATTGGATTAAGTGCTTGCTGGCCAAGTAGCTTTTCGTTCAGAGATACGGGAGGAATGCCTGAGGAATGGAAAACATTTACATTGAAAACCCTGACCTTGGAAGCAGCTACTTGTCCATTGAATTTCGCCGCGCTTTTGTCTGAAAACATGAAGGACGGAGTTCAAAACAACACACCGCTACTGTTAAATACGTCGTATGGTAAAGGGGAAGTAAATATGGAAGGGAAAATCACCCAATATTCTGTCCAACCTTTAGCTGTTCAAGGAGATAATAATGCTTCTCAAAATCGACTTACGATGACAGTTGTTATGTCCATTAACATCACAAAACCGAAAGAAGAACAATGGACCTTAACCAGCACGCGTTTTGCTGATTTTAGTTCCGGAACGAATCTATCTCAAGTAGAAACGAAATTGTTTGAAGATATTTCTGCGCAAATGGTGCAAGATTTGATCAATAAATTATTAAGTAATTGGTGATGTTAAGCAGCGAGTCCATCCACCAACAAATGCGCAACACTGCTAGTTGTTCCACACTTCAGTTAAATGAATTGAAGGAACTTATGGATTTGTATCCGTACGCATCAAGCATAGTTACGTTGTATCTTAAATCGTTGGCAAATGACCAAGATTTGCGCTTGAGTTCTCAATTGGAAAAATATGCATATCAAATTCCCAATCGTGCGTTGTTATACGATTTACTCGTAACTCAAACCAATAACCAAAAAAATCACACAGAAGCGCACGCTGACGACATTCAAGAAGTAGCTAAGGTAATTCCGATGCACGTGGAATCTTTGGAATCGATTCATGAAACAACACCAATTTCAACAGTGGAAGTTCCAGTTCTAGTTCCTGAAGTCGAAATTGAAAAATTACCAGAAGAAGAAACGGAGGAATTAGAAACCTTGCTTGAACCAGTTGCTAAATCAGAAACACTTAGATCGGAAGAAATTGTTGAGGAAACAGTTACTGCGGAAGAAGGGGCGGAAGAAAGTTCCTTGAATATTCCACACCAAATAGAGGTGAATCGGGAAATGGATGAGGTGGATACGATGATTCAATCTGCCGTGATTTCCTCATCTTATTTGCAATTAGCGTATCCCGGAGCAGCGGAAGAAGTCGAAAGAAACGAAATAAATTCACTTGACGCGGAAACGGATAACGAATTCGAAGAAACCGAACGCATTCCAGAAATCGAAAGCACCGCTAAAGTGGAGCCTAAGTCTTTTACGGATTGGTTGAAAATGGGAGAAATTCTAGATGGAGGGAAGGAAGAATTGGAGGTAGAGGAGAAAAAACCTAGTTTCTATCACTTCGAAAAACCGAAGAAAGAATTCTATTCACCAGCGAAAAAAGCAAAGGAAAGTGTCAGCGAAAATGCTATGCCTGTGAGTGAAACACTTGCCCAAATATTTGCCTTACAAGGAAATATTAACAAGGCAATTCACGTTTATGATCAATTAAGTTTGTCTTTTCCGGAAAAAAAGAGTTTCTTTGCAACCCAAATTAGAAATTTAAAGAGAAAACTTAATTCTTAATCATGGATTTATTATTATCAATACTTATCATCGCAGCAAGTATCTTGTTGATTTTAGTTGTTTACGTTCAAAACCCAAAAGGTGGGGGCTTGAGTTCTGATTTTGGTTCTCCATCTCAATTAGGCGGTGTTCAAAAAACGAACGAGTTGATTGATAAAATGACTTGGGGATTGGCAGCAACAATTGTCGTTGTAAGTTTGGTGATGACGATTCGTCAACCAAAAGCAGCGAAACCAGTTGCTCCTCAACAAACTCAGCAAGGACAAGGGCAAGGTCAAGCGCCAGCTCAAGGAAATAAATAACATTCGGTTTCGACCGTTGAAATGTCAGTATGTCACGCATGCTGACATTTTTTTTGCCCTAAAGCGAAAAATTGTCCACTTTCGAGTAGTGGCATAATATTGGTGAATTGAATATCCAAAATAAATAAACAATGTCAGTAAATTTTAAACCTTTGGCAGACAGAGTTCTGGTAGAACCTGCGCCAGCAGAACAAAAAACAGCAAGTGGAATCATTATTCCAGACACAGCAAAAGAAAAACCATTGCGCGGAATTGTTGTAGCAGCTGGTTCCGGTAAAAAAGATGAGCCAATGTCAGTGAACGTTGGAGATTCAGTTTTATACGGACAATATGCTGGAACGGAAATCAAAATCGATGGTACAAACTACCTGATTATGAGAGAATCTGATATTTATGGAATTTTTTAATTAAACATTCAAACGTAAAACAATGGCAAAAGATATTTATTTCGACGTAGAAGCACGTGAGAAATTAAAAAGAGGTGTAGATGCTTTGGCAGATGCAGTGAAAGTAACATTAGGTCCAAAAGGACGCAATGTCGTAATTGGTAAAAAATTCGGTGCTCCACACATCACAAAAGATGGTGTGACAGTGGCAAAAGAAATTGAATTAAAAGACCCAATTGAGAACATGGGTGCACAAATGGTGAAAGAAGTAGCGTCTAAAACAGCAGATATCGCTGGAGATGGAACGACAACGGCAACTGTATTGGCACAAGCAATTGTAAGCGCAGGATTGAAAAATGTTGCTGCTGGAGCAAATCCAATGGACTTGAAACGCGGAATCGATAAAGCGGTAGCGGAAGTTGTAAAAAACTTGAAGAAAATCTCTAAAGAGGTTGGTTCAGACAATAGCAAAATCCAACAAATCGCGACGATTTCTGCAAACAACGATGAAACAATCGGTAAATTAATCGCTGAAGCCATGAAAGTGGTAGGAAACGATGGTGTGATTACTGTTGAGGAAGCTAAAGGAACTGAAACGGAAGTGAAAACGGTTGAAGGAATGCAATTCGATCGAGGATACTTATCGCCTTATTTTGTGACTAACGCAGAAAAAATGGTCACAGAAATGGAAAATCCATTAATCCTCATCAGCGAGAAGAAAATTTCAAGCATGAAAGAATTGCTTCCAATTTTGGAGCCAGTAGTTCAAGCAGGAAAAGGATTATTGATCATCGCGGAAGATGTTGACGGTGAAGCATTAGGAACTTTAGTTGTGAACAGATTACGTGGCTCATTGAAAGTTGCTGCTGTGAAAGCACCAGGTTTCGGTGACCGTCGCAAAGCAATGTTGGAAGACATCGCCATCTTAACTGGAGGACAAGTGATTTCAGAAGAGCGTGGAATGACCTTGGAAAATGTCACAATGGACATGTTAGGATCTGCCGCGAAAATTGAAATCGACAAAGACAATACAACAATCATTAACGGAAAAGGAACAAAAGCGGACATTAAAGCGCGCGTTGGACAAATCCGTTCTCAAATTGAATCAACTACTTCTGATTACGACCGTGAGAAATTACAAGAACGTTTAGCGAAATTAGCGGGTGGTGTTGCTGTACTTTATGTAGGTGCTCCAACAGAAGTAGAAATGAAAGAGAAAAAAGACCGTGTGGATGATGCATTAGCAGCAACACGTGCCGCTGTGGAAGAAGGAATTGTTCCTGGTGGAGGTGTAGCTTTAATTCGTGCGATTGAATCCTTAGATAAATTAAAAGGAGTTAACGAGGACGAAACTACCGGTATTGCGATTGTAAAACGTGCGGCAGAAGAGCCATTACGTCAAATCATTGCTAATGCTGGAGGAGAAGGAGCAATCATCGTTCAAAAAGTACGCGAAGGAAAAGATGACTTCGGATACAATGCTCGTACGGAGAAATTCGAACCATTGTACAAAGCAGGTGTCATCGATCCAACGAAAGTTACACGTATCGCCGTTGAAAACGCAGCGTCTATCGCCGCAATGTTGTTGACCACAGAATGTGTGATCGCAGATCAACCGGAAGAACCAAACTCAGCTGCTGCGATGGCAGGAATGGGTGGTGGAATGCCGGGAATGATGTAGGATTTATAAGAGCCTTCGGGCTCTTTCCCGTTTCCTACTTCCCGATTTATTCGGATAGCTGGAGACGACTCTATATGGCCACTCGCAAGAGTGGCTTTTTTTTTGATCCATAGTCAAATCTTGTTTCTTAACTTTAGCACTCATTCTTACGTTATGTGTTACGCAAATTCATCTACCTCAGTCAACATTGACTTAGCGAAACGATACCAGAAGGTAGTGCCCGAGTTGATTCCGGATAAGCCCATTTTTTATGCATCAGGATTTGATCATCCAATGTGGCGCATTGTTACGAATGATGCGCAGATCCAACAAATGAATTGGGGATTAATTCCCTTTTGGTTTAAAGGTCAAAATACACTGGATGTAAGCAATAAAACCTTAAATGCTCGAATCGAAACGTTGGAAGAACGTAGTTCCTTTAAACATTTATGGAACCGACAACATTGCTTGGTGCCTTCCACTGGATTTTTCGACTGGCAACACCAAGGAAAGAACCGAATTCCATACTTTATTCGATGCAAAGAACAAGAACTCTTTACGCTTGCGGGGATGTATGATTCATGGTTAAATCCACAAACGCGAGCGGTTGAACACACTTTTACAATCGTGACCTGCGAAGCAAACGAATTAATGGCGGAAATTCACAATGTAAAAAAACGAATGCCCCTAATTTTATCCCCTGAATTAGAAAGTGAATGGTTGAGTGGAAACTTTCAATGGGACCTTTCCAAGCGTATTTCTTCAGAGAAATTAATGGCACACACCATTAATAAACGCTTAATACTTTCGAATCAAGCAAATAGCGTAGAAATACATAAAGAATTTATAGATGATAGTCAACGTCAAACAAATCTATTTGACTAATTTTGGCATTACATTTGATTTCCATCGCACGTGAAAAAAGTTACCATTCTTCTAGTTTTATTTTTATCCTTGGTTTCTTGTATTGAAATCTCGGATGATCTAACCATGCACAATGATGGATCTGGAACATTACGTTATAAAGTGAATTTATCGGCAAGCAAGGTGAAAGTCAATTCCATTCTTGCGCTAGACAGCCTAGATGGTAAAAAAGTTCCAAGCATTCAAGAAATCAGTGCCAAAGTCGGTGATTTTGCACGCATACTCGATGCGCAAACAGGTATTTCGAATGTACTTATTGAAGAAAATTATACTGATTTCATCTTAAAATTCTCTTGTGATTTCACAAGTATTATGGCTTTGCAAGCTGGATTAGCAAATGCCATTGAAGCGGTGTCTAAGGAAAAACTTGGTCCAGAAGCAGATGAAATTTGGATCACCTGGGACGGTAATAAACTCAAACGTTCGATTCCTGCGTTTGCCCGTGCGAAAGTGAAAGCCTTTAAATCGAATGATTTGGAGCTATTAAAAGAAGGTTCGTATACGACAATTACGCGCTTTGATCGCCCGATTGATCGTTTTGAAAATACACTTGGAACACTTAGCAAAAACAAACAAGCGGTCATGATGAAAGTAAGTGCGTTTAGCATTAAAGAAAACCAAGACCTACTTGAAAATACAATCTATTTGATATCTTCGAAAAACTAACGAGATAATGATTAAATTCGCTTCATATTTCATTTGAAAACGCCTGTGAAAAAATCACTTTTTTACTCCATTGTATTGTTGTCAAACAGTTTCTTGTTTGGACAAAAATCAGAAAACTTAATACCAAAAGACGCTGTAACGGTTTTCAGTATTAATAACATCAATTTATTGCAAAAAATCTCCATGGATGATTTGGTGCAATATGAATTCATGGAGGAAGTTCATCAAGAGTTATTTGATGGTTCAACATCGGGAAAAACATTGAAAGATGCCGGAATTGATTTTGACCAAAGGTTAAATTTATTCTACGGGAAAACATACCAGAATGAAATTTCAGGCTTTACGTTTGGCGTAAAAAGCCGTGAACAATTATTTGATGTTTTTGATGATTTTCAAAAGCTAGACCTGAATTATCCGGGAGTGGATTTTTATGGCACATTCTTCAATAACCTCATTATTAAAGGAAATACAGCTATCTTAATTCGCATTGAACCGACCATGGATTACATCGATCAAATGACCGACTCTTTGTGGTACGCACGTGGCAATGAAATGCCATATGAATTGTTTGAAGATGAAGAGGTACAAGAAGAGGAAGAGATTTTAAATGAGCAAGAGTTTGAAAACAATCAAGTTGTTGAGGAATCTAGCTACCCAGAGGCAACAGAAAATCCGAATGTTAAAAATTACTATGAATTAAGGGATAGCGTTCAAACGGTGCTTCAAAGTAAGGAATTGGATCGATTGATGAAAGAATTGTTCGTTGATGGAGTCAATTTGCATTCGCAAGATGCTCGCTTTGCTGGACAATTGACGCACGAAGCAATTGGTACTTTTTACTTGGATAATTCAAGAAATTTCGAAAAATCTCAAGGTCTATGGTATTTTCAAACCGTTCTTCCTTCTTTGTACAGAGACATTCAAGAATTGTATACTGGAAATGTAATCTTAGGAGACTTGATCTTGAAAGAAAACATGGTAGAGTTCCATGTTGAAGCAAATTATGGCAAAGAATTAGGTTCTATCTACAAGGAAATGAACGATTCTAAGTTTGATAAGCATGTGCTCAAATATATTCCGCAATCAAGTACGGGGTATTTTACCTACAATGTGAACCTGCGTCAAGCTTATGAACAGGCATATAAAGTGATTATGCCTATTTTGAGTGACGAAAAGAATGCACAAATCTCCATGAATGTCCTCACAATAGAATTGTTAAATGAATTCGTGAATAAGGATGCGTTATTTGGCACGTACAAAGGAAGTATGTTTGGAACGTTCAATGGAATCAAAAAAATAAAGACAAAGAAAATTGAGTTTTTCTACGATGAGGAGACTTTCGAATACGGTGAACGTGAAGCAGAAGCAGAGGAAGACATGCCTATTTTTACGGTAGGATTTTCCATTGATCGTTCTGATATCCCAGAGAAAGTCATGAAACATATGAGTCAACTGACATCCAAGTTTAAAAATTGTGGTGATTATTGGAAATTTGAGAATGCCATTTTGGATGCCGCGCCGATGTATTTCATCAACCGAAATGGTTTGTTCATTTTAACGAACGACGAGGATTTAGCAGTAAATCATTTTGATGGCTATGGATCTGAATCCCTCTCACGAAAAGAATGTAAGACAGCGAAGAAAAGTGGATTTATGTATGGGCACGTCGATATTCAAGAAACATTGAATCGCTTCCCAGTTGGGGTACTCAATCCAAGACAAGAAGAAATTCTTCAGTCCTTGAAAGGTAAATCTGGTCAATTTGAGTTGAATTCTAGTAATACGACTAGCGAGCAAACAAAATTCAACCTACAATATTCCTTTGAAGGAGAGGAGACAACAGGTAAACACTTGTTGGATTTAATCAATTCAATTTATGTTGTGACTACTTTTAATTAATAAGCGTGTTTCGTAAAATAAGTACCCTACTTTTACTTGCCGGTGCCCTCGGATTGGTGCTTTTCCTGAAAAACATTTTGTTTCAGAAACCAATACCACCAAGATTAATTGACCGATTACCTTCGGCAGACTTCATTGCTACAGCAAACATTCTCGAATTAGCAAAGGAAACAAATGGAATGTTGCAGTACAACAAAATTTCAGCTCGGGATTTTACAACCTACGAATTTTTGCTTGGCCAAGGAAAAATGTACGGAATTGACCTACAGGAAAATGTATACCTTTTCGGTAACGAAGATGGAAATTGGGGTGCAATGGCACAATTGAGTGACAGTTCAAAAATCATGGGAGGTATCGAACGGATTCGAAAGTTTGTAAAGATTTCCGATTCAACATTCAACGACCATAAATATTTTTATAACCTCGAAGATAAGTCTTACCTACATTATGGGGATGGGTATGTGCTTTTTTACAAAGGAAGTGAATTCAAGGAAGTACTTGAACAAGTGATTTCTGCGAAAAACAAAGGAATTCACAAGGATTGGAAACGTTTTTTAGCCCAAAAACAGTTTAAAAATGAACATTTAGTGATTTATTCAAATTGGTCGAAATTGAAATCACTCGGGATTGAAACGGCCATGTTTGCTCATGATAGTGATTCCTCAAGTTTCAAATTGAAAAGTTACTTAAAGAAAACAAAACCCCTTTATTTTAAAGAGAAAGTAAATGCTTTAAGTTATGCTTCCTCATTGGGTACGCAACGCATGATTGATGTTCATTTGGATATCGAGGAATTGAAAAAGAACAAAGAAGATTCCATGTTCGTGCAATTCTCAAAAATTGGTCGTCGCTTTGGCTTTCCAATTGCAGAGTTTATTCAAGCCTGGACTGGAGATTTATGTTTCATCGAAGGCGGTATGCAAAAAGTAAAAGAACGTTACATTGAAACGGTGTTGGATGAAGATTTTAACGAACAAGAAGTTTCCCGCGAAAAAGATGTGCTCATTCCGGCGTATTCTGCCATGATTTCCATGAATGCATATGGACAAACTTTCCTAAATAAATTAATGAAAAAAGGAATTTTAAGAAAGGAAGGAGAGGATTTTCGATTCTTATTTTCTCCATTATTAAAACTAAAAAAATTGGGCGACATTTATCAATTTTACTCTGGACCTTCGGCGCCACAATTAGTACCGAGCACAAACAATCACGTGACATGGACTTACGAAGGAACAAAGTATTTTTTTAGTATAGATTCCTTAACAAAACACGAAGTATTTGGAAGTCTCCACATACCAGTTAGACGAATCTTCCGCCGAAACAAATTGCTTTAGTTGTTGTCCGAAGCAAGTGCGAAGTGAAACTCATCTGCATGTGCTTCAATATATTGGAGAATACCTAAAATTTCATCAAGATCAAAACTGGAAACTAACTTTGTTCGGTATTCTTTGAAATGTGAAATTCCTTTAAAGTAATTGGTGTAATGACGCTTCATTTCATTGATTCCAAGCTGCATTCCCTTCCATTTGATGCTCATTTCTAGGTGATCACGACACGCTTGAACTCTATCTTGTATACTTGGTGCAGCTAGGTGAGTCCCGGTGGCCATGAAATGCTTTATTTCATTAAACACCCATGGATAACCGATGCTTGCGCGTCCAATCATGATGCCATCAACGCCGTAACGGTTTTTGTATTCCACTGCTTTTTCAGGAGAGTCAATGTCGCCATTTCCAAAAACAGGAATGCGCATGCGTGAATTGTTTTTCACTTCCCCAATTAACGTCCAGTCAGCTTCTCCTTTGTACATCTGCTTGCGCGTTCGACCATGAATAGAAATAGCTTCAATGCCGATGTCTTGCAGTCGCTCTGCCGTTTCAACAACATATTTAGTGTCATCATCCCAGCCCAAACGGGTTTTAACGGTAACCGGAAGCGAAGTTGCTTTTACAATTGCCTCGGTCATTCGAACCATTTTCGGGATGTCTTGTAATAGTCCTGCTCCTGCGCCTTTACAAGCAACTTTCTTTACCGGACATCCATAATTAATGTCCAGTAAATCAGGTTTCACTTGATCGATGATTTCTGCGCATTGAATCATGCTTTCGATATCCGAACCGAAAATTTGAATCCCAATCGGACGTTCATATTCAAAAATGTCCAGTTTCTGAACACTTTTTGCAGCGTCACGAATGAGTCCTTCAGAGGAAATAAATTCGGTATACATTAAGTCTGCACCGTGTTGTTTGCACAGTGCTCGAAACGGTGGGTCACTTACATCCTCCATTGGAGCAAGTAAGAGTGGAAATTCTCCTAATTCAATGTTGCGAATTTTTACCATTATTTCTGAAAGTATTCGGGACGGTTTGTTTCAATTACTTTTAAGTAATTTTTAAGTTGTTGCTCATTCGACGATTTCAAAATCATCAACATGTGTTCCGATTCCACAACGATGTAATCATTCAAGCCATCTAAAAGAACCAATTTATCTTTGGGCACATTTACCAAGCAATTGCTTGAATCAAAAGCAAACACGTTGTCTCCAATAATAGAATTCGCCTCATTATCCTTTGGTAAGTGCTCTGTTAAACTTCCCCAAGTTCCGAGGTCACTCCAATCAAAATCAGAAAGAACAACGGAAACATTTTTTGCGTGTTCCATTACTGCGAAGTCGATGGAAATATCTTCACATTGGTCAAATGCTTGGTATAAAAAGTCGGTTTCTTTGGTACTGCCATAGGCACTTGTATCGGACATGAAAATTTCATGAAGCATTGGCTGAAATTTATGCAACGCATCAAGAATCACATCTGCTCGCCACACAAAAATACCTGCGTTCCAATAAAAGTTTTTCGCATCTAAAAATTGTTGAGCTGTTTCAACATTTGGTTTCTCGCGAAACTGAATGACATCGGTTGCTTGTCCTTTTTGAACACCACTACTTAAGTCAAATTCAATGTATCCATATCCAGTATCAGGACGACTTGGTTCGATCCCAAGAGTCACTAAGTGTTTATTTTCATTTGCTACAGCAATTGCTGTAGAAATAATCTCTTGAAACCTTGTTTCGTTCACGATGAGGTGATCAGAAGGAGAGATAATCAAAGTAGCCTCTGGATTACTTGCGTGAATTTTTGCCGCGGCATACGCGATGCATGGAGCGGTATTCTTGCGCATTGGTTCGCACAAAATTTGCTCGAAACTTAGCTCAGGTAATTGTTCCTTTACCAATTCACGGTACGAAGTATTTGTTAAAATATAAATGTGTTCTGTTGGAACGGATTTTTGCATTCGCTCAAATGTCAATCGCAACAATGATTTACCAATTCCCAAAACATCGAGGAATTGTTTCGGTTTTTGTGGAGTGGACATCGGCCAAAAACGGCTTCCTACTCCGCCAGCCATGATTAGTCCGTAATTATTTGTGCTCATATTTTTCGATTAATTCAACGGTTGCAAGGGCATGCACCAAATAAGGCTTGCCTGTTTTTATTTCCGTACAAAGATAGCGACTTCTGCGCAGTAAGCCTTTCTCGAATGATTTTCCATTCAAATGAAACATGCTTTTATCTGGTATTTCTTCTAAGGTTGTACTGGGAGTCTTGTCGTATTGCTTTAATGTTCTGCTTAGTTGGATATCAGTACAAGAGGAAGCTTTCGTATTTGTGAAGTTTTTCCACAGTGCTTTTTCAACATCCTCTGGCAATTTTTTACTGATTAAAATAGGTTCCATTAAACGTCGGTACGCTTGTTTCCACTCGATCCCATGTGCTTGAATGCGAAGTCCGTGGTCGCGAAAAGCTTCTAAATGAGCCAATTCATGGATTGCGGTCACCAGAAAGGAGAATTTGTTTAAATCACCATTCACGGTAATGGTCGGTTTTTCTTCACCGGATTTCACGCGGAAATCACCAAGTTTTGTGCTTCTTCCAGGAACTATTTTGAACTTGACTTTTGCAGATAAAATTAAATCCGTCAGGTATTCCGTAAACGCTTCAGGAGCGAAACGGTTTAAGGTCACAATAAAATGTTCTCGTTTGGAAATTGACACAAACAAAGTTAAAAACAAAATGAAAGCAAAATCACTTAAACCACCTTAGAAAATATCCTTAACTTAGCTTCGTGAAATTATTGCAGAACATAGGAAAGTACACGTTGATGTTGACCATGGTTTTTACAAAGCCAAAGAAATGGAAAATATTCTTTTCGCGCCTGATAAATGAGCTCGACAACATCGGCATTAGTTCGTTGCCAATCGTTGGGTTGATGTCAACGTTCATTGGAGGGGTTATTGCACTGCAAACAGCATCGAACATGTCGAACCCTTTGCTTCCAAAGTATACCGTTGGATATATTACACAATCAAGTACCATTCTAGAATTTTCACCTACCATTATCTCCCTCATTCTTGCTGGAAAAGTTGGTTCAAATGTCGCATCAGAAATTGGAACCATGCGTGTTACTGAACAAATCGATGCCCTCGAGATTATGGGCGTAAATTCCCTAAATCACCTTGTTTTACCGAAGGTGATGGCAGCAATCTTGTTTTTTCCAATTTTGATTATTTTTTCGATGGCCTTAAGTATGTTTGGTGGTTGGATGTCATTGATGATTTCTGATTTGACTACGACAGAAACATATGTGTTAGGATTACGCGCCTTCTTTAATCCATTTCATATTACGTATGCATTAACAAAAACGGTCGTTTTTGGATTTCTTATCGTTTCGATTTCTTCTTTTTATGGCTACTATGTTAAAGGAGGATCCATTAATGTAGGACTCTCGTCAACTCAAGCGGTAGTTAGCAGCAGCATTGCAATCCTCATTGCGAACTTCATTTTAACTCAGTTATTGTTGTTGTCATGATCGAGGTGAAGCAAGTAAATAAGTCCTTTAATGGACAGCAAGTTCTCTTCGATATAAACCATCAATTCGAAAAGGGAAAAGTGAACCTTATTATTGGTCAATCCGGACAAGGGAAATCCGTTTTGGCGAAATGCATGGTTGGACTTTACGAAGTAGACGAAGGTCAAATTTTATTTGATGGAAGGAACTTTACCGATATGGAGCGTTTCGAAAGAAGTCAAATTCGTGAAGAAATTGGCATGTTGTTCCAAGGAGTTGCATTATTCGACTCCCTAACTGTTGAAGAAAACATCATGTTTCCGTTAACGATGTTCACGAACATGACCAAAGGAGAAATGCAAAAGCGCGTGGATTTTTGTTTGGAGCGCGTGAACTTAACTGGTCGAAACAAATTATATCCAGCGGAATGTAGCGGTGGAATGCAAAAACGGATCGGAATTGCACGAGCAATTTCGATGAATCCAAAATATTTGTTCTGCGATGAGCCAAATTCTGGATTAGATCCAAAAACATCGATTGTGATTGATGGCTTAATCAAGGACATTACAGCAGAATTTAACATGACCACTGTCGTCATTACACATGACATGAATAGTGTGATTGAGATAGGGCAAAACATCATTTTCATACACCAAGGTAAGAAATGGTGGAGTGGCGATAATAATTCAATTATCACCACGGATAATCCGGAAATCGTCAGTTTTGTGTTTGCATCTGAATTCATGAAGGAAATTCGTTCCATTATGCAAGAAAAAAGAACATAATTTTCGTTCGACACTTTCATTTTAAAAAATTAACTTTATCTTTGCACCCCAACATGAGAGAAATTTCATACGGCACGGGTGAGCGATCCCGATGTTTTAATAGAATTGCGGATGTGGTGAAATTGGTAGACACGCCAGACTTAGGATCTGGTGCCGAGAGGTATGCGGGTTCGAGTCCCTCCATCCGCACAAAAGGTCTCGTTGGTAACGAGGCCTTTTTTTTTAACATAAATTGATAAAAAACACAACAAAATGAACATTACTCGTCAAGAAGTAGATGCACAGAATGCTGTACTTAAAGTGAACATTGCTCCAGCTGATTACCAAGGAAAAGTGAAAGCTTCTTTGGAGAAATATAGAAAAACTGCGAAAATCCCAGGTTTTCGTCCAGGGAATATTCCCATGGCACTTATTCAAAAACAAGTTGGAAGATCTGTATTAGCAGAAGAGTTAAATAAATTGACGAATGACGCTTTGTACAGATATATCTTGGATGAGAAATTGGAAATTCTTGGAAATCCAATTCCAAAAGCGGATGAAGGAATGACAGGTAGTTTCGAACAACCTGAAAATTTTGAATTTTCTTTTGAAATTGGTTACAGCCCATCGTTTGAATTACCAATCAATCCGAAATCAAAATTCGATTACACAACTGTAAAGATTGACAAAGAATTAATCAACAAGCAAGTTGAAGATTTACGCCGTCGTTACGGTAAACTTGTTTCTTCTGAATCAGTAGGAGACAAAGATATGGTCATGGGTAAATTTGAAGAAAGAGATGCAGATGGATCTGTCAAAGCAGACGGAATCAGTCACTCTTCAACAATTTCCATGGAATTCCTTGAGAACAAAGCGGGAATTAAGGCTTTGAAAGGAAAGAAAGTGAATGAAGTTGTTGAGTTGGATCCGAAAAATGTTTCCAAAGACGACAAAGACTGTGCATCCCTTTTAGGAATTACGGAAGAGCAAGTTGCGGGTTTAACTTCGAATTTTCAATTTACCATTGCTGATGTGAAACGCATGGAAATGGCAGATTTAAATGAAGAATTATACACGAAGTTATTCGCGGAAGAGGTTAAGACAGAAGAAGAACTCCATGCGCGCATCTCTACCGATCTTACACGCATGTTTGCAGAGGATGCTGACCGTGTTTTTACACGTAATGTATACACTCATTTAGTGAATGAAACAAAAATGACTTTCCCTGTAACGTTTTTGAAACGTTGGATTCAAGTATCTTCGGAAAAACCAGTTACTGAAGAGGAAATCGAAGCAGAATTTGACGCTTACTTGAAATCATTGAAGTGGCAGTTGATTCAAACGCGAATTTTTAAAGACAATAATATTCAATTGACAAACCAAGAGGTGATGGATTACACAAAAGGATTGTTGGTGAGTAATTACGCACAATATGGTTTGCCAGCTCCGGATGATCAAGAATTAACAGAAACAGCAGCTCGCGTGTTACAAGATAAAGATCAAGTGAATGGCATTTATGACCGTTTAGCTGAACAAAAGTTAACGGAGTTCTTCAAAACAGCTGTTAATTTGGTGAAAAAAGAAGTGAAATACGATGACTTCGTTAAATTGGCATCTGCACAATAAGCGAACGATGTGAAAAGATAAGGAAAGGGGTGAAGTAATTCATCCCTTTTTTATTTCCAGTCTAATACCTGAAGTTCCTTGGATTTCAAGGATTGTCCAAATGCAAATTGAATGCTGCGCGCAAGAGCTTCAATGCTTTGCATCTTGGAAGTTCTATTCGAACATAATGCGATGATTTCACGCGCAGGAGATGCTGACATGTCACGGATGGATTTTATTCCACCTTGCTGTATTTTCGTAAGGGGAAAATTACTTGGAATCAATGTGTATCCACCATGACGGTCTACCATTTCCATGATGAGCGGGATGTTTCCGCCTTCGTAATTCCACTCGTTTTCATTTAGCGTTTTTTTCAATTGGCAAAAATGAATCATTTGTGTACGCAGGCAATTCCCTTGATTCAATAGCCAAGGATGCATGTGTTGCAGGTCGGATAAGCTCAGGGTTTCGGCACTAACTTCTGGGGCGTAAACAAAGATTTCCTCTTGAAATAACGGGATATTCCTTAAACGTTGATCCAAATGTGGACCAGCAATGATTCCCAAATCAATTTCTTTGCGTTCCATTGCTTCCAATACTTCCGTCGTTTTCATTTCGTGAATACTCAATTTGATGTGATCAAACATTTTTTGCCATTCACCGAAAAGTTGTGGAATCAAGTAACAAGCAACGGTTGGAATGATTCCAATTCGAATTTCTTCCTTCACATTTCCTTTTAATTGTTCGGATAACCATTTGATTTTTTCGTTCTCATTGAGAAGTTCGCGGAGAATGGGCAATAACTTTGCTCCAGCTGGTGTCAAACGAAGAGGATTTGAATCTCGGTCAAAAACCAAATAACCAAGCTGTTCCTCCGCTTTTTTTATTTGCATGGAAAGCGTTGGTTGCGTGACAAAACAGCGCTCACTGGCTCGTTGGAATTGTTGTTCTTCGCTTAGAACGACAATGTAGTGCATTTGTTGAATGGATATCATATAAATAAAATCTATGCAAATATAAAAAGTATTGAATAAGCACATGGTTTATTTGGGTGTATCTTTGTCTTGTCAAAGAGAAAATAGGATTTTGCTTCAATCTTGCATTTTAGCGCCTTTTTGTAAGCATAAGAAAACCTTTTCGCCGTAACTTTGTACTAATAAATAAGTAACTAATTAAATAAATTATATGTCAACATTTGTAGGGAAACAATTTCCAGACGTAACTGTCAAAGCAATCGATGAAATGGGTGATGCATTTCAAATCAATGTCCTTAAACAAGCAATCGATAACAAGAAAAAAGTAGTTTTATTTTGGTATCCAAAAGATTTCACATTTGTTTGTCCAACTGAAATCCATGCATTTCAAGAGGCAGCTGCTGAATTCGCGAAAAGAAACACAATCGTGATCGGTGCATCTTGTGATACTGCTGAAGTTCATTTTGCTTGGTTGAACACGGCAAAAGATAACGGTGGAATCGAAGGAGTGAAGTTTCCACTTATTGCGGATTCAACACGTAACTTGGCTATGGAGTTAGGGATTTTGGATTACGACATGTTCGATGAAGATTCAGTTGGTGATAATGTGCCTTACCGTGCAACTTACTTATTGGATGAGACCGGAATGGTATTCCATGAATCAATTAATCACTTCCCTGTTGGACGTAATGTTCAAGAGTACATTCGTTTGATTGATGCTTTCACACACGTACAACAACATGGTGAAGTTTGTCCAGCGAACTGGGAAGAAGGTAAAGATGCAATGAACGCGACACGCAATGGTGTTGCAGATTACTTAAGCAAACACTAATCAATCATGTTTACTGAAATAACGGAAGATCATTTGGATCAACTTTTGGCTAATAATCCAAAAGTAATGGTTCAATATGGAGCGACGTGGTGCGGGAATTGCAAAATCACCAAACCAAAATTCAAACGCATGGCGGAGGAAAACGAAGGCATTGAGTTTTATTACATCGATGCAGAAAAATTTCCAAATTCACGTCAATTTGCGAATGTAAGCAACTTGCCAACTTTTGCTGGATTCATAAATGGATCCTTGGTAAAAGAAGCTCAAGGAAATAAAATAGAAACCATTCAAGAAGTATTAAATGCGGTTACCAGTCATTAAACACATCGTCGAATTCATTGAGAATAATGATGAAGACTACGTAATTGAAACAATGGAGACACTTGAGAATTTAATCGAGGCTCCTGGTATCAAAGACGAAGAATTAGATGTTATCGGCGAGTTATTATCGAATTATTCTGGCGCATTAGAAGTGCACAAGGACATTCAAACAGGTACGGCTAAAAGAGATGCATTGAATGCATTCATGAAGCGTGTAACCGGTTCGATTGACTAAAACTTGAATCAACTTATCCAAAAGCCAACGAATTTCGTTGGCTTTTTTTGTTTCCAGATGTAAGGAATGAAGGCAATTCTTTGCTTTCGCAGATGTTCTTCTTATCTTTGCTTCATGTCAGATTTACTTTCGAAATTAGAAGCGATACACTACCGTTTTGTAGAAGTTGGAACCATGATCACCGATCCGGATATTATTTCGGATATGGAACGTTACGTGAAACTCAACAAAGAATACCGAGATTTGGAATCGTTGGATGAAATGTACAAAACGTACAAGAATGTCCTTGAAAATTTAAGCAGCTCGAAAGCCATGTTGGAGGTTGAAACAGACCCCGAAATGCGTGAAATGGCAAAGATGGAAATCGATGAATTGGAAACGTCGCGTCCGATTATGGAAGAAGAAATCAAACTGATGTTGATTCCAAAAGATCCAGAGGATGACAAAAATGCGATCATTGAGCTTCGTGCAGGAACAGGTGGAGATGAAGCATGTATTTTTGTCGAAGATATTTTCCGCATGTACACCATGTATTTCAAAGAAATGGGTTGGCAATACGAAGTAATCAATTCATCAGAAGGAACGGTGAAAGGATACAAAGAGATCTCTATTGATGTTGCAGGAGCAGGAATCTATGGAATGCTGAAATTTGAATCTGGAGTTCACCGTGTGCAACGCGTTCCCGAAACAGAATCTCAAGGACGAGTACATACTTCAGCAATTACTGTTGCGGTGTTACCAGAGGCAGAAGAGGTAGATTTTAATTTAGATATGAACGATGTGCGTAAGGACACGTTTCGTGCCTCTGGAGCAGGTGGACAGCACATTAATAAAACAGAGTCAGCGATTCGTTTGACACACATTCCAACTGGAGTGGTTGTGGAATGTCAAGATGGACGCTCACAACATAAAAACCTTGAAAAAGCGATTTCAGTATTACGTTCTCGTTTGTATCAAGCTGAGTTAGATCGTGTTCACAACGAGCGAGCTGCACAACGTAAAACGCTTGTTTCAACGGGTGATCGATCTGCTAAAATTCGCACATACAATTATCCACAGGGAAGAATTACAGATCACCGAATCAATAAAACCATGTACAACCTGAGTTCATTTATGAATGGAGATGTACAAGAAATGATTGACGCCTTGAAAATGGCCGAAAATGCAGAGAAATTGAAAGGACAAGCGCTATGACAAAACAAGAATTAATTGAACAAATTCGCTTAAAAGAATCGTTTCTTTGCGTTGGATTAGATCCAGATATGAGTAAAATCCCAGCGCATCTTTTGGAAATGGATGATCCGATATTTGAATTTAACAAAGCAATTATTGATGCAACACATCCGTACGCCGTTGCTTTTAAACCAAACACAGCTTTCTTTGAATGTCATGGTTCAAAAGGATGGGATTCTTTGGAGAAAACAATCAATTACATTCCGAAAGAATGCATGATCATTGCAGATGCAAAACGAGGAGACATCGGAAACACATCGACATATTATGCGAAAACATTTTTTGAAACACTTCAGGCGGATGCAGTGACTGTTGCTCCGTACATGGGATCAGATAGTGTTTTACCCTTTACAAAATTTGATGGAAAATGGGTAGTGTTATTGGCTTTAACTTCAAATGAAGGAGCGAAAGACTTTCAATTAAAACCTGGTCAAGATGGACTTTTGTTTGAAAATGTATTGAAAACGTCTATGCAATGGGCGAGTTCAGAAAAGATGATGTTTGTGGTTGGTGCTACCAGAGCGGAAGATATTGCCGAAGTGAGAAAATTGGCGCCCGATTATTTTTTCCTAGTACCTGGAGTAGGTGCACAAGGTGGAAGTCTAGAGGATGTGGTGAAATTTGGTGCGAATAAAGAATGTGGACTTTTGGTTAATTCTTCGCGCGGAATTATTTATGCTTCTTCAGGATTAGATTTTGCAAACGAAGCAAAAAAAGAAGCGCTGAAAATACAAAACCAAATGGCCCTGCATGTTCAGCGCTGGAACTTATAAGCTGATCGAATTATTTCGACGCTAAGTCTGAATTTTCTGTTTGTTGAATACTTCCGTATGCATCACAGCTAGCCGTTCTTCCAGCTCCACAAGAAGCCAATACTACTGATACTACCGCTGCACAGATTAAAAGAGTGAATTTCGTTTTCATTGTTGTTTGTTTTGTTGTTTGTGGCTTCTCTAACGAAGCACATTTTATAAAGTTACAATTTTTTCAAAAAAGAGGAGTTATATCCTCATAAGTTTCGATTTTTACGTGTGAAAAAACGACTATTTTCTTTATTCTTTATTGGTGTTTTGCCCTTATTTGTGTTTGGGCAAAAAAAAATGGTGTTTTTTCAAGAACATGGTATAGCGTTTCCCGTTTCGGTGGAAAAAATCTTCATGGAACAATCGTCGAATCAAGTACAAAAAACGGTGCGGTCCATTCAACTTCAAAGCATAGAAAAAGGTTATTTTTTATGTGGTATTGAATTGGTCCATGCCTCGGATACCTGCGATTCGTTTCTTGTTGAACTTGGTCAACGGTATACAGGATTGAATTTAAACATCAATGATCGTACACAAAAATTACTTCAGGGTATCTTTCCATCTGAACGGGTACTTTCAAAGGAGACAAAACAATTGAGTCCAGCAGCGTATCACCGATTCATGACACGTGTATTAACGTTTCATTTGGAGCACGGTTATCCATTTTGTAATGTATACCTCAAAGAGGTGGTAACAAATCAAGATGTTATCGAAGCGGAACTGGTTGTCGATCGCGGTCCATACTATATATGGACAGAAATACATTTAAAAAATGACCTCCCTGTTTCCGCGAATACCTTACAAAGTATAATTGGAATTCGCTTACAAGATGAGTACAACGAATCCCTTGTAAATACAATTGAACAACGCGTAATGCAAACGGGAATCTTTGCTTTAAAGAAAAAATGCGAGGTTCTTTTTACGACAAAAGGTGCTGAATTATTTGTTTATTTAGAGCGCGTTAAATCAAGTTCGGCACAAGGAATAATTGGATTCCAACCGAATCCTACAACCAATGCGTTAAGCTTTACTGGTGATATGCAGCTTAAACTGATTAATTCTGTGAAGCACAATGAATCATTTCAATTTGCTTGGAAAAGTATTCAGCCAAGAACACAAGCGCTTCAAAGTAGTTTAATTGTTCCTTACTTATTCAAGTCTCCTTTTGGTGTGATTGGTGATTTTCAATTGTATAAGCGGGATTCAAGTTTTTTAGATGTTAAATCTTCCCTAGGTATTCAGTTTCAATTTCAACATGGATGGCAACTTCGTGCAAATTATTATTTCGTGAATTCATCTGTCATCTCACAAACCAATGCAAATCCTATTTTTTCAAAATTGGCCAGTTTAAAAACGAATAGTTATGGTTTAGTACTCTTTCAACGTAAACTAGATTACATTCCAAATCCAAGAAAAGGATATTCCATTTATTTAGAAGGACAAATAGGACAGCGGAAAATGGAACAAAATTCACAATCCATTTGGAAGACCAATGCCAAGATTTCTTATTTTCTTCCATTAGCTGGAAGAATGACCTTTCTCACGCATTTGGAGTTCGACACCTATCACGCGCCAAGTATTTATCAAAATGAACTGTATCGTTTTGGTGGAACAAATTCTTTACGCGGATTTAATGAGGAGAGCATCTTCGCAACGACTAAAGCAATTTTAACCTTTGAATACCGTTTTCTTTTGGATAAAAATTCAGCGGTTTTTGCCTTTTTCAATCAGGGATTTTATGAAAACACCTCTGTGAATTATGTGAAAGATCATCCATATGGTTTTGGCTTTGGTATTTCGGCGGGAACGAATTTGGGTATTTTTCGTTTGGCGTATGCACTAGGTAAAGAATTTAATAACCCCATTCAAATGAACGCGGGTAAAATACACATCGGATACATTTCTTATTTTTGAAACATGAAATTAATTTTTGCAAGTCACAATGCGCACAAAGCAAGTGAAATTCAAAGCATTCTTCCATCCTGGATAGAAATTGTGACACTTTCGGAACTCAATTATCTAGATGAAATTCCAGAAAATGAACCGACAATTGAAGGTAACTCTCAATTTAAAGCACGTTTTGTACAGCATAAATTCGAGCAAAACTGTTTTGCAGACGACACAGGATTAGAGATTTTTGCCCTGAATGGACGTCCAGGTGTGCATTCTGCACGATATGCTGGAGAGCAACGTGATTCGAATGACAACATGGACAAAGTCATGATGGAATTAGAAAGTTGTTCCAATCGTTCAGCACAATTCAAAACGGTTATCACCTTGTTTTGGGAGGGACTAGAATATCAATTTGAGGGAATTGTTCGTGGGAATATTTCTCGTGAAAAAACTGGTTCAGAAGGATTTGGTTATGATCCAATTTTTATTCCTGAAGGAGAAACACGCAGTTTTGCGGAAATGACCTTGGCAGAAAAAAATAACTTTAGTCACCGCGCAAGAGCGATTGAAAAGCTTGTTGCATTTTTCAATACACTTCCAAATCACTAATGATGATGGCCACATTTTTAACATCTCCATTAATCGGCGGTGTTAATTTTGTGATCTTCACGCGCAATTGGTGAATTCCTTTAAGTTCTTTGCGGATGCGTACGTTGATGCGTTCTCCCACGTGTTCGATCAATTTGGATCGAATCGCCATTTCTTCTTTCACAATCTGATTGATGGCAACATAATCAACTGTTTGCTGTAAATCGTCCGTTTCAGCAGCTGATTGAAAATCGGTTAATAAAGCAATGTCAACAACGTAATGTCCACCGATGAGCGCTTCTTCAGGAAGGCAGCCATGATGTGCATACAATTGAATTCCGTTAACCTCAATGACTTGCTTCATCACGCAATTTTTGTATGTGCGTTAATCCGGAATCTAATCTGTGTAATACTTCCTCTTTTCCTAAAAATGCTGAAATATCAAACATACCTGGTCCTGCACCAACTCCAGTTACACATAAACGGTAAGGCAATAATACAGCGCCAATTCCAACTTGTTTCGCTTCTAAAAAGGATTTAAATGCTTTTTCAATTTCGGATGGATTGAAATCAGTAATTTCTGAAACAATAGACTTCCATTCGGAAATGTATCCAGTTGTTTCATCTTTCCATTTTTTCAAAATGGTGTCTTTGTCGAATTCCGTAGGACGATTAAATAGGTAAGCACCTTCTGTAAGGATATCTTGTGCGAATGTTGCACGTTCCTTCATGAGTCCACAAATTTGTGATAAACGATCATGTGCCATTTCAAATCCACCGATTTCATTTAGTTGTGTGGCAATCACATCATTATCTAAACTACGTAAGTATTGTTGTTGGAACCATTTTGTTTTCTCCGGGTCAAATTTGGCGCCTGCTTTTGAAACACGATCCAATGAAAATGCTTCACATAATTCATCAAGAGTAAAAATTTCTTGCGTCGTTCCTGGATTCCATCCAAGCAATGCCAACATGTTAATAAATGCATCCGGCAAATATCCTTTTTCACGGTATCCAGAATATAATTCACCTTCGGAAGTTGTCCAATTTGTTGGGAATACAGGGAAGCCTAATCGGTCACCATCTCGTTTCGATAGTTTTCCATTTCCATCTGGACGTAATAATAATGGTAGATGCGCAAATTCAGGACAATCCCAACCAAATGCTTCATACAATAAGACGTGAAGTGGGGCAGAAGGCAACCATTCTTCTCCACGAATGACATGACTAATGTTCATGGTATGGTCATCCACGATATTGGCCAAGTGATACGTTGGCATTCCATCGCTTTTGAATAGAACTTTATCATCTAAATTGTTTGTATTCACGACCACCCAACCACGGATTAAATCGTGAAAACGGATATCTCTGTTGCGTGGCATTTTCATACGGATTACGTATGGATGTCCTTCCGCAAGTAACTTTTCAACCTCTGTTTGAGGCAAGGTTAACGAATTTTTCAAGGAAGCACGTGTCACGCTGTTATATTGCCAGTTCGGCATACCCATTGCTTTTGCTTGGTCACGCATGGTATCTAATTCTTCTGCTGAATCAAATGCGAAGTATGCTTTGTCCTCACTTACCAATTGTTCTGCATATGGACGATACATTTCTTTTCGTTCCGACTGAATATAAGGTCCAAAATCTCCACCAAGTCCAGGTCCTTCAGTAGGCATAATCCCGCACCAATTCAATGCATCCATGATGTACTCTTGTGCACCTGGAACGAAACGTGTTTGATCCGTATCTTCGATGCGAATTAAAAAGGTACCGTTGTGCTTTTTAGCGAATAGGTAATTGTATAATGCTGTACGCACACCACCCATGTGTAATGGTCCAGTTGGTGAAGGTGCAAAACGAACGCGAACGGCTTTTTCTGACATAGCTTGATTTTTGTGCAAAGATACATCAAATTCAAGGTTTTTCCCGACATTTTTCATGCTAGAAATCATAAGACTTCTTGACTATCGTCATGTTTTCATGCGTAAAATCGCAGGAACTTTGTCAAAAACAATAGACATGACAACAAAAGCAAATATCATTGACCAACATTTAGAGAACCAGGATTGGTTGAAAAGACTTGATTTCTACAAAGAAGAAATCATCATTTTGAAAGAACGTTTAGATGAGGTTACAACCAAAAACAACGCGGCGGATTTTCTAAAGGAGGTTGAGCATTTTCAAAACCAATTTATTGTTCAACGAAATAACATTGATGAGTTGGGACATTCGATAAAAATGAACGAACAAAGATTGGTGAATGAAGTTAATGCCAATCCAGTTGCCGTTGATCATCGAAAAGTGGAAAATCACGAGGCTGAAGCGGACTTCATTGGGTATTTTGAAAAGAATTTTGCGGAATTACGTGCGGAATACAATGTCTTTCTATCGAAGTGGATGTAGGCTATTCCACACAATATAAGGTGTCATAACACGGCGAGAATCCAGCCCAAACCCCAAGTAATCCGGAGATATTAGATGGAACATTAATCGGTGTTGAAAATGGATTAGCAGCTGAATTCAATTGTGCATATTTTTTATTGTAGAATGCGTAAACGCTCTGATCCATTTTCGAAAACTTAACGACAACGGAGTCGCCATGCCGATAATAGCGTTTGAATGCTTTCAAATGGGTTGTGTCTTTTCTTTTAAGTGGATTTTCGTAATAGAATTCGATGGTTTTTCCATCAAAAAATTCATCCGAAAAGAATCCTCCAAAACCTCTTTTATATAGGTTGTCGATTGGAGCACCGTTAAAGAAATTTAATCGTTTAACTTCCCATTTGTACGCGTCGAAATGGTGAGCTGGATCACTCAATTTTGCCCAGGAATATCCATATAAATTATTTTGAGCTGAAGGTTTCCAATACAAGGTGTCCAAGGGCGTTGGAGTAGGAAGGTAAGTAGTGCCTTGGTAACTTTTACCTTGGTGTAAGATCCGCAAAGTATATGATTGATTCGCTTCTGCAATGAGTTCATTTGAACTATATACTTTTATCGGTAGTAGTAAGGCCTCGTTCCAATCCAAGCGAAGCATTTCAGCCACTTTTTTTTGACTTTCTACAGGTAATTCGGGAATTGTGTAAAGACTCAATGCAAACGTGTCGTTCCCGTGAAAAACACAAAGGCTTGCATCATATACAAAGCGAGAAATGTAAGCAGCTAAATCACTTTGCTCATAAATGTTTGCGCTTTGTGAAAGCAATACGATCGGATGTCCACCTGTTTCAATGATACCATCCACCACCAATTGGTTTTGATAACCAGGAATGTCGATTTTCACTTCCTTCGTACAAGAAAACAATGTGATAAACAGAATAATCCACCAGCTTTTCATGGGATGAAGTTAGGGAATTATTCAATGGCATGTTTCCAACATGCAACCTTGTTAGAACTGACTTCAATTTTTCCTAAAAACAACCCAGCAAAACCAACTTGGTGTATCAAGGTATCTTTGTTTCCTTTATTTCGGTGAACGGATGGTCCTTCCATGAACGTATGTGTATGTCCGCCCAGGATGAGGTCAATATGCTCATTTTCTAAGCCAAGCCGAAGGTCGGATGGTTTTTTCAAATCGGGATAACTGTATCCTAAATGAGAAAGGCAAATGATGAAATCACAGCCTTTTTTGTGTAATTCTTGCGCTGTTTTATTCGCTGTATCAATCGGATTTAAATAGAGGGTCGAACCATAATTATCCGCGGAAACAAGTCCTTCGAGTTGTATACCAATGCCAAAAACGCCAATTTTTAATCCGGCTTTATGAAAGATTTTATATGCTTGTGTTTGATCCTTTAAAATGGTCTTCGAAAAATCATAGTTGGCGCATAGAAAAGGAAAGTTAGCGAATTGTTTTGCTTTTAGAAATCCGTCGAGACCAATGTCAAAATCATGATTCCCCATAGTTGCGGCGTCGTAGTTCATGGCACTCATAAGTTTCATTTCCAATTCACCGTGGAAAAGGTTGAAGTAGGGCGTCCCTTGAAAAATATCTCCAGAATCCAGTAATAAAACATGTTCCTCTTGAGTGCGAATATCATCGATGAGTTTTGCACGACGAGCGACACCACCTTTGTTCGGGTATTTTGGATGATTTGCTGGAAATGGGTCTATTTGTGAATGGGTATCATTCGTGTGTAAAATGACCAATTTCTTTTCTTTTAAAACCTGAAGTTGCTTTGTCCATTGAAAGGAATTCAATAAAAGCATGGAACTGGATCCAAGAATACTTGTTTTTAAGAAAGACCTACGTTTCATTTATTGGATGCGTTTTTCGGATGAAACAATCAAGTTTTTCTGCGTTTTTGCTTCTTCAATAAAGACATCTCGCAACAATGTTTTTTTGTCGAACCGCTCAACAGCATCTTGAAAAAAGTCCATGCGGTCGCCTCCGTTTGCCAGGTAATCAGTGGTTATGACCCAAAAAAATTGAGTTGCTTCGTTTACTCCGTTTACCATGAGTTTTCCATTTGTCATGGAAGCATTTGAAATGGGTTCTCCACCGATTTGAAGCAAGTAGTTTTGTATTTTCTCTAGGGATGAAATCGGTAAGCGCAGCCAAACGACTCCGTTTTCAAATGGCATGATTCGAAAAATATCACCGAGGGTTACTGGCCCTTTTCCTATGGAAGAGCGAATTCCACCAGTATTTAACAAACAGAAGATTGGTTCCGACATTTTAACCGATCTTGTTTGATTCACAAATAAAGCATCGCTCGCCCAATTTCCCAACAAACTAGATGGACGTCCAACTTCCATTGAGATACTCGATTCAGCGAGAACTTGGTTCATTGCCCGATCCATGGAATCTTTAAAGGGAGCGATAAACCGACTGAGCTCATCTTGTTCAGTTGAGTCAAATTGTAAAGGAGTTTTTGATACGGATACGTTTAAATGAGAAGAGCAAGCCAAAAGGCTTGCTCCAATCAAAAACAATATCAAGTACTTCAGCATTATTCAATGATGAATTCACGCTGAACTTGTCCGAATGTTGTTCCAACTTTCAAGATGTACATTCCTGTTTTAAGGTTTGTCGTTGACAACTCCAACACTGGAACTTGTACATTGGAAGAAGATTGAATCGTTCTTCCTTGCATGTCTGTAATCGTGTATTCAACGATCTCTAAACCATTTACTTGAGCAAATAATTTATCCGATGTAGGAACAGGGAACACGGTGAAATTCGCAGCTAATTTTTCGTCAATTCCTGCATCACATGTCACATAAGTCATGTTTGCGAAATTCACGTGGCAAGCGAAGTTTACAGAATCAATATATGGATTTCTGTTTGCTTGTTTGCTGAAAATAAATTCATTACGAGCGATTTCGTAGTTGTCAGGTAAATCGTTAAAATGCCATGTTTTCAATGACTCTTGACTTTGATTAGAAGGCAATTGCCAGTTATTTCCACCTTGTCCATTATAACTTGTCGCCATGTAGAATATCGAACGAGCTGCGTTTCCTTTTTGTGCTGCACGTGGTTCGTAAACCAATTGACTTCCGCTATATCCAACATTTCCTTCTAGGTACGTAAATACGATTTGTCCATCGATGTCCATTAAAGGTAAATTTGAACGAGGTGTATTCGCTTGTTGTAAGTTTGTTGGCCATAAGTTGTGTTGGTCATTGTACTCAGGTTGCTCTGGATTATCACATGGGTATGTCGGCATCCAAGAGTGGCAATAAGAGTGTTCACGTGAATATCCAACTGCAGTCCAATCAAATGGTTCGTCAAATACTTTACGTTCTCCAGAATAAACACATGTCACATAAGATTGTCCATTTGTTGTATCACGGATTTCAAATTGATTCATCAACGTTGTTTTGTAGTTAAAATATGAGACAACGGTGTGCGGATTAATCAAAGCGCTCAAGTCACTCAAGAAAGTAGTTGAAGCAGAATTGATTCCAGCATAATAGTTTCCGATTTGTTCACCTTGACTTGTTACGTTTCCAGTTGCAGGTGTAGTTGTTTTGTAGTTTTCGAATCCAGCAGGACCATTGAAGGCAAATACTGCGAAATGGTAGTTTTGATTAGCGATGATTCCACGTGGAGTGAATCCAGTTCCACTTCCAATATATGCAACGCGTGCATCACCAACTACATCTCCTCTTTTGTAGCTTGTTCCATCTGTTGGTACTCCAGTTACTGCTGCACCATTTTTCCAAAGCACGATGTAATTTTCAGCATTCGTTCCCGCTGTGTATTGTCCACCAACCGTGTAGGCTTTTACCAAAGGAAATGTTAGGTTAGTTGGATTAGTTGTTGGTTCGGTAGCGAGGTTATTCGTACCAATTGCATACAAATGGATTACATATGGATTTTCATCGCTATCATCGTTTGCGATTGAAATGGTCGCTGTGCGTGTACCTGTTCCTGCTGGTGAAAATGATAATGTGTAGTTATTACTTCCAAGTCCAGCTACGGTACCAGTTGTTAAATTAATGGAGAATTCAGCAGCGTTTGTACCAGAGAAAGTAGCTCCAGAAAGGGTTAAGTTAGATACTCCAGAATTTTCAATTGTCACTGTTGTAGCAGTTGTTGTTCCAACAACATAGGTTTCGTCATTTAACACTGTTGTACCATTTACTTTAATGTTAATCTCCCTTGCAGGTGCAACGTATGGGAAAATATCCAATAGGTTTCTAGGGATGATTTGGTAATTGGCATTGAACTGACCTAATTCTCCAACGATGGAAATTGGTCCAGTTGGTATAGCTGTTCCGTCGATGTTTGTTGAACCATTGATGCGTACGTCAAAGGTCGTTGTTCCGGAGATCACTTGCACCGTACTGTTTCCAGTTGCGAATGTTCCCGTTTGCACAAAGTTAACATTATCAAAACGTACTAATTGTGCTTCTAATGATTCCGTTGCACTAGAGAAAGGAATGGTTTGAGCTTGGGGAAGAATTGCTGGTCCATGATTGATAAAACTGTTTGTTGGAGAAAGTTCCAACAACCCACTAAAATCGAATAATACACCCGTTGCAGTAATTGAATCACCACGTTGCACGGAAGATAATGAGCTTCCATAACAAGCGATACCAGCGGTCCCATCCTGAATGTATCGAATGTTTCCAAGTTCACTTCCGTTTGTCGCTACACCACTTACGGTAACTGTTTGACCGATCCCTAAGTTTCTTACTTGGGAAATGGTTTGAGCTTTCCCACTGAATACAGCGAAAAAGGCTAAGGCACTAAGTATTCCTTTTTTCATAGTTAAAATTGAATTGCGAGTGAAAGATTAAAGCGGAACCCACCACCAAACATAACGGTAGCTGATTTCGCATCAAAAGTATTATATATGTCATTTGCATTGTTCGTTGCATCTGATATATATGTTTTATTTAAAGCATTTGTAATCGTTCCAGTGGTTAAAAGATTGAAGGATTTAAATGGAATTTTATATCCTACAAAGACATTTAACAAGGTGTATGAAGGCATTTTCCAAGAATCCCTACCACCATCAACACCTTGTAGTGTAAATGGATCAAAATTAGAATAATAACGATCAAAATACTGAAGTTGTACTTTGAAATATAGGTTTTTAATTGGTTCATAACGAAGTGATGCGGCCATCGCTGTTTGAGCGGCATCACCCACGTGTACACCTTTTGCATCGAAGCTAAACTGCAATGAATCGTATTGAGGAACGATTACCGTTTTGGAGGAATTCCAATACCATTGGCCAATTGAAACCATTACGTCGCCAGATAATTTTTTATTGAATTTAAATGCTGCATCGAATTCACCTCCAAGGTGAACAGCATCCATTCCATTGATATTCACACGGATAAATTCTGTAGGATCATTTGGATCAGGTACTGCTACGCCATATGGGAAAGGTTTGTTTTTCCAATTTGTTGCATAAGCGTTTATATTGAATCCAAATTTTTCCTTCGCATAATTGTATCCACCTTCAGCCGAGAGAATTTTTTCATTTACAATTTCACCAAAGAAAGTATTCGAGTTATTATCAATCACGTTGGAAAATTGTGGCGTTCGATTTAGGTACCCAACGTTCACATAAGCGGTAGCATTTTTTTGCACCTTGTAACTAACACCTGATTTAAAGGTAAATCCAGGTAGGAATTTCCAATCAGTCGAATAGTATTTCAAGTCTTTGCTACGAGCATCGTATGTGATACCGTTATAAGTAATCGTATCAAATGCACCAATTCTCAATACAGTATCACCCAAATCAAGTACCTTTTTTTGGAAACGATCAACTCCTTTGTACCCATTTACGATTCCTGAAAGGTTGACGAAAAAGGAAAGTTTTTTATCAGTGTATTCCATTTGTCCGAAGGCACCTGACCATTGGACAATTCCATCACGGTCTGCGTTAAACGCATTTTTGGCAATTTTATCTCCAACACGTTGCATTGGATCGGCGTCGTTTTTATCCGCAGTACTTACAAAATAATCTCCACCAAGTAGGTTTGTGATAACCTGATAGTGTGAACCTTGATAATACCTAAAGTCTACACCACCAGAAAGTTCAATTTTTTTATTGTATTGATAGTTGAATTGTCCCAAATATCCAGCCCAAAAGTGATTGTTCATGCTTTCGTAAATAATCTGGCTCGCCTTAATTTCTGTTGGAGAATAAATTGGATCTGTATTTGGTGTTCCAAATAGGGAATTTATTTTGTTTTCTTGAATGACTAGGTCCCAGTTGATGGTGCCTGTTGAGTCACGTAACAATGCAGATGAATTGAAAATACTGGTACCTCCACCTTTTCCAATCGAAACATAAGCGATATTAGAAATGGAGAGTTTATCGTTTACCGACCAAAAATCCTTCAGCGTAAATTGAGGTTTTGTGTAATAATTCATGCGCTCACTGAGGACTTCTTTTTTACCAGTTAAGGAATCGGTTTGATATCCCCAGTGTTGATTGAAACGAATGCCCATATCGTAGTAATTCGCATTTGAATCCACAATAGCACCCAAGGTTCTAGCTGTTTTTGCATCAAAATATTGAATGGCTTGATTGTAAGCTCGTTGTCCATGTTCTTGAGGAGCAGCGAACGCTGAAATTGTCATCAAGTGTTTGTCTAATTTCTTGGATACTTTAATGTACCCAAATTTACCTTGGCTTTGAGTTCCTGCGACCCAACCTTGCGCTTGTTTGTATGACGCGGAGAACGTGAGTCCCCAACCTGATTTTGTCATTCCTGTATTGTAGGAAAGGGTGGAGCGCAAAAGGTTTCCGGTTCCATATTCTTGACGAAATGAACCTCCTGGCTTATTTGATACACCTTGTGTAATAATGTTTATTGTTCCCCCAATGGATGGCATGGCGATTTTAGTTGCTCCAAGTCCGCGCTGAACCTGCATTTGAGCTGTAATTGCATCAAGACCAAACCAATTGGACCAATAAACGGCACCATTTTCCATGTCATTGACCGGAACACCATCAATCATCACTCCAACATTGCGTTGATCAAATCCTCGTACGTTGATGCGCGCATCTCCGTCTCCACCACCTTGTTGTGTAGCGTATACTCCTGGAGTTCCATTCAACAACATCGGCAGATCGCGAGAACCAAGTTCTTCGGTAATTTTTTGCAACGGTATTTTTGTCACCGCAACCGGAACATTTTGTGAATTAGCTAAGTTTCCGATGACCTTAATTTCGCGGTATTCTTGACTTGCACCAATGAAAAAATTGACGGTAACAAGTGGTTTGGATACCTGAATTTCTTGAACCATGGAATCAAATCCCATCATTTTAAAGGTCATGGAATAATCACCATAGGTCACGTCGGTCATTTCGTAAATACCTTGTGAATTCGTCATGGCTCTTTTTACCACGATTCCCTTTGTATTGTATAATGTGATTTTCGCACCACTCAATAGTTGGTTCGTCGCATTTTCACTGACCTCGCCAGTGATTTTCGCGCTTGTCTGTCCGAAACTTTGTTCAACACAGAAAACAACAAGTAGAATTAAGAAGTATTTCATTTGAATTTAAGTTGATAGAAAACCTATCCGCTTATCTTAAAATAACCTTACGAATGATTTGTTGACCATTTATATCCGTCATACGAATCATATAAACGCCAGTGAAATCGGTTAAATCCAAAGAAATAATGGATTTTCCTGTAGCTAAGGTTTGCGTGTAAACTTGTTGTCCGAGTGAATTCAACACTTGAACTTTACGGATATTTCCTTTGTTACGAATATTTACTAATCCATTACTAGGATTTGGGTAAACGCTTAAAGCGATTTCTTCTAATTCCGAAACAGCCGCTGGGTTACACGAACAGTTATGAACACCTAATGATGCCCAGTTTCCGTCTAAAATCGGGTTTCCACTCGTTCCGAACAGCGTATCACCATTTGCGTCCAAACGAACAATTACAGGTGGAATCGTATCGTATTCCAACATCGGATCAAAGAAAGATGGATTAGCTGTCGCACCTTTTACAATTGTGGACTTGCGAATCATTGAATGGTCTTTCGTTACTAAAACACCTAATCCTGTACTATAAGGAAACTGTGTTGACCACGCTCCATCATTTCCTGAGGATGTTCCTGTTTCATTTGCTGGATTCTCTCCAATTTTACCAAAAAGGTCAACGATGGCAAAACCTGGGACGTTCGTTGCATTGATTAATGTAGTTGCGGTTGCAGGTAATGTTCCTTTTGCCAACATGATTGCATCATTTCCATTCCAATAAAATGAATTGGATGTATTGTAAACCGGACAATAGAATCCATCCGCTCTTGCTTGTAATGAATCCCAAATTGGCGCTTCTTGTCCTGTTCCAAGTGGATCTTGTTTATCTAAAACAGCAACATAAACATCATGTGCTGCAATTGTTCCAGTTAATTGAATTGCATTGGCTACGGTTGCTGTCGTTGCTCCGTTAGAATAACGAGCGACAAAGTATCCACTTAAGTTTATTGGATTCGACGTTGGATTATAAATTTCTAAGGCCTTATTATTTGACCATCCCTCTACATACTCAGAAATAAATAATTCGGAACAGTTTTGTGCTGTTGCCGCAAACGTTAAAACACTTGAAATAAATAGTACTAATTTTTTCATAATAAACTAACATCAAGTCCAATAGCTCCAGATTAATGCCATCAAACAAAATTCTCTTTTTATGTGGTTTCAGCAGTAGTGCATCAAGGAGGTCACATGAAAAGTTAGAACAAATTTAGGTCTTTTTTTGAAAAAAAATAATCTTTCTAGATGATTCTTTTGTTAATTGAATGTTACCTGGTTTCGAAGGTTGTTTAATCCGCGCACATTGCTTAATTTCGGGCTTCAAATTTATCCAATGAAAAAATTGTTTTATATCCTTTTGGTCTTCGTGAGTATTAACTCTTCGGCGCAAGATTTGTCTGTTGAACGTATCTGGAAAAATTATGAATTCAATCCAAAGCGTATCGGAGGCTATCAAGCCATGAATGATGGTGAACACTACATCAAAGTATCGGATGGGAGTTTTTATGTATATTCCATGAATGACGTGAGCGATAAAGGAGTGCTCTTCTTGGATGGATCAAAACTTGTGCTTGATGGTAAACAAATAGCATTTGATGATTTTCAATTTAATTCAGATGAGTCAAAATTGCTGCTATTGACGAATGTAGCGTCTATTTACCGCCGAAGTTTTCAAGCGGTCTATTATTTATATGATTTAAAAAACAATAAATTAAGTTTGTTAGATCCTGTTCATTCTCCACAAACCTTAGCGGAATATTCTCCGGATGGCACGAAAGTATCCTTTATTTATGGAAATGATATATTTGTCAAAACAATTGCAACAGGTAAAGTTGAAAAATTGACCCAAGATGGCAAACGTAATAAAATCATAAATGGAACAACGGATTGGGTATATGAGGAAGAGTTCGCGATTACGAAAGCCTACGGTTGGTCCCCTGATAGCAAATACATCGCTTACTTGCGTTTCGATGAGAAAGCAGTTCACGAATATAGCATGGACACTTACGGTGGATTATATCCAGAATCTTATACATTTAAGTATCCAAAAGCAGGTGAAGTAAACAGCATTGTGACAGCACATTGCGTTTCATTAGACTCGAAAAAAGCGCAGCAAATTTCCTTAGGCACCTATGAGTACATACCTCGATTAAATTGGTCTTCCACTTCCAATCAATTGATTATACAAACAATGAATCGCCATCAAAACGAATTGAATTACTGGCTTGTGGATGTCATCAAAGGAAAGGTGTCGAGTAAGAATTTCTTCACGGAGAAATCCAAAACATACATTGATATTGATGATAATTTGTTGATTTTGAAAGATGGAAAATCAATCCTCCGTATTAGTGAAGAAAGTGGTTACCGCCATATTTACCAGTTGAATTTTGATGGGAGTGTGAAACAAATTACAACCGGACCTTGGGATGTTATCGATTTTCTAGGTTTTGATGAAACATCGAAACAAATTTATTATAGTTCGGCTGAGAAGGGTGCGATTCACAAGTCCATCTATTCAGTCGAAACAACTGGTGGAAATAAACGTGATTTGACGCCTACGATAGGATATAATGAGGCAGAATTTTTAAATGGGATGCATTACTTCATTCATACGTATTCAAATGCCAATCAAGCTCCTGTTTATACACTTTGTAAAAGTGACGGATCTGTGGTTCGTTTGTTGGAGTCCAACCAAACATTCATGGATAAATTGAAGAAAGAACGATTGTCGACCAAACAATTCATTGTTGTCAATGCGAACGGTGTGAAATTAAATGCATCGGTCATTTTACCAGTTGGATTCGATCCGGCTAAGAAATACCCTATGTATGTGAATGTTTATGGTGGACCTGGTCACAACGAAGTGTTGGATAATTGGGATGGAAATGATTATATGTTCCATCAATTATTAGCTCAAAAAGGATACATTGTTTTTCAAGTCGATCCACGAGGGACAATGTACCAAGGTGAAGAATTTAAAAAAAGTACCTATTTGCAATTGGGTAAATTGGAAATCGAAGATGTCATCAATGCGGTGAAAGAATATTCGAAAAATTCCTTTGTGGATGCGAGTCGAGTTGGAATAATGGGCTGGAGCTATGGTGGATTCATGGCCTCTTTAGGAATAACGAAAGGGGCAGACGTGTTTAAAATGGCGATTGCGGTGGCGCCAGTTACCAATTGGCGTTATTACGATAACATTTATACGGAGCGTTTTATGCGAACACCACAAGAAAATGCCGATGGATACGATCGCAATTCCCCAATCAATTATGTGGATAATATTAAAGGAAAGTATTTATTGATTCATGGTGCTGCTGATGACAATGTACACTTTCAAAATACCATGGACATGACAACAGCATTAGTGAAAGCAAACAAACAATTTGAATTATTTGTATATCCGAACAAAAACCATGGAATTTATGGTGGAAATACACGAAATCACTTGTTTCAGATGATGCTTAATTTCATCGAAGCGAATTTATAATAAGTCAAATTTGACCCTAAATTGTTTTTATTTTACAGGAGGCTTTCGTAGTTATGTCTTTCTTTTGTAATTTAGGGCAAACTTTTATATCAAACACATATTTCGACAGAAAAAATGAGTGAACTAGCCAAAATTGAACTTGACGGGAAAGTATATGAACTTCCAGTCATTACCGGTACAGAAAACGAAAAAGCCATTGATATCTCCAAATTGAGAGACTTGACTGGTTACATTACTTTAGATACAGGATACAAGAATACAGGAGCAACGAAAAGTGCAATTACATTCTTAGACGGAGAAGAAGGAATTCTACATTACAGAGGATATTCAATTGAGCAATTAGCGGAGAAAGCTTCGTTCATTGAAGTTGCATATCTTCTCATTTATGGGAATCTTCCAACACAAATGGAATTAAATCAATTCGAAGAAAGTATCAAGAAACATACATTGGTTCATGAGGACATGAAACAGTTTTTTGAAGCTTATCCTTCAAAAGCGCATCCAATGGGAGTTCTTTCATCTATGATTGCTTCATTGGCGACGTTCTATCCAGAGTCATTGGATCCGAATAGAAGTAAGGAAGCAAAAAATTTGACGATTCACCGTTTGATCGCGAAATTACCGACATTAGCCGCTTGGGCATACAAGAACTCGATTCGCCATCCATTCATGTACCCTAAAAACGAATTCGATTACTGCAAGAATTTCTTGTACATGATGTTTGCCATGCCAACGGAAGATTACAAAGTGGATCCAGTGGTAGTGAGCGCATTAAATACTCTTTTGATTCTACATGCAGATCACGAACAAAATTGTTCAACATCAACTGTACGTATTGTTGGATCTTCTCAAGCGAACTTATATTCAACAGTTTCTGCAGGAATCTCCGCACTTTGGGGTCCACTTCACGGTGGCGCAAACCAAGAAGTTATCGAGATGTTGGAGAAAATTCACAACGACGGTGGGAATGTAGATAAATGGGTATTGAAAGCGAAGGACAAAGAAGATCCGTTCCGTTTGATGGGCTTCGGACACCGCGTTTATAAAAACTTCGATCCACGTGCGAAAATTATCAAAAAAGCATGCGATGATGTATTGGAGAAATTAGGTGTGAATGACCCATTGTTAGATATCGCTAAGAAACTAGAAAAAGTTGCTTTAGAGGACGAATACTTCAAAGCAAGAAACTTATATCCAAACGTAGATTTCTATTCAGGAATCATTTACAAAGCGTTGGGAATTCCATCTGAAATGTTTACCGTGATGTTCGCTTTAGGACGTCTACCAGGATGGATTGCTCAATGGAAAGAAATGACAGAGAACAAAGAGCCAATCGGTCGTCCACGTCAGATTTACATCGGCGAAACGAATCGAGCTTACGTAGATATCTCGAAACGATAAAACATAAAAAAGCCCCGACGTTACTGTCGGGGCTTTTTTTATACGTTTAATTTTCTACTTGCTCGTTTTGCTCATCAAACGGAAAATGTGTTCGCTTAGATCCTGCATACGTTTCAAACATACGGAAACTACATTCTAGGTCTCCGTTAAAGACTTTGTGTTTTACACTTGGTCGCAGTCCAATGGATTTTAGTCCTTCTTCACTTGAAGTAATGACCCAAGCTTGAGAATTGGTCATGGTGTGCTTCAGCCAATTCCCGATGTTTTCATAAAGTTCCTGTGTATTTGCAGCTAGACGTTCCCCGTAAGGTGGATTCGTCAGGATAAAAATTGCTTCGTCTTCTTCTTTTTTGATTTCATCAAAGGAACAAGCTTTGGTTTCGATGAAGCGACCAAAACTCATCTGTCGTAAATTACGACGCGTTTTTAAAATCATTTCATCGGACAAATCAGAACCCATAATTCGACATGGAAGTGAGCGGACATTTCTAGGTGCGTTGTCGTAAATATCGTTCCAAACAGTTTCGTCGTAGTTTTTTAGATTTTTAAAAGCATAATGTTGACGTTCAATGTTTGATGGAATACCGGATGCAAGCAAAGCAGCTTCCATCAATAAAGTTCCAGATCCGCAGAAAGGATCTAAAAAAGTCGTTTTTCTGTCCCATTTCGATAAACGGATTAAGCTTGCTGCCACCACTTCATTTAATGGCGCTTCACCAACTGCTTCTCGATATCCACGTTGGAACAGAGGAATACCACTCGTATTTAAAGAAAGAGTGACTTCATTTTCTTTGATGTATAAGTCAAAAAGAATTTGTGGGCGTTTTAATTCCACATCCGGACGTTCATCGAATTCATTGCGGAAAGTATCCACAATCGCATCTTTTACAACCAAGTATGGATATTGAGTGTTATTAAACAAGGTCGAAAAAACGGCGCCTTTCACTGCAAAGGTTTTAGAAACATCGAAAAGCTCTGTCCACTTTATTTTCATCGCTTTACGGTAAAGATCTTCTTCTGATTTAATGTAGAACTTATCGAGTTCTACTAGAATCGAAATGGCGCAACGAGCATACAAATTCAAATAGTATACATCTCGCCAGGTACCTTTAATGCGAACAGCTCGGTTCAATTGTTCTGCTTTTGGATAGCCAAGTTCTTCCAATTCTTCCATTAACGTTTGCTCAAATCCAAACAAACATTTCAATGTAATTGTTAACTCTCCATTATTTCCCGTGCTCTTCTTTTCCATTTTCTCGTGATAAGGTCTAACTTTGTACAAAAGAACGAATTTGCGAAGTTTCTGGACCTTTATTTTATCACTTTTTTTCATTCTTTTCACAGAATGTTTTGCGCAACAGAAAGTTGGACTTGTTTTAAGCGGTGGTGGAGCAGCAGGTGTAGCGCATGTTGGCGTTCTGAAAGCGCTGGAAGAAAGACATATTCCAATTGATTTTATTGTTGGAACATCTGCAGGTGCACTTGTAGCGAGTATGTATGCAAGTGGCTATTCTCCATCAGAAATTGAAGCCTATGTATTGAGTGAACCTTTTCAGTTAATGGTAAAAGGAGAATTAGAAGTGGATAAAAAATTCTACTTTTTTGATGACTCCAACACCAGTAGCATGTTCAACATCCCTTTTTCGAAAGACAGCATTCTTCAAAAGTCTATTCCAATGTCGTTTGTAGATCCGAGTTATTTTGATTTTGAGATGCTCCGAATATTGGGACGAACAAGTGCATCAGTTGGAAATGACTTTAATCAGTTATTTGTTCCATTTCGTTGCGTAGCGTCTGATGTTGTTCGGAAAGAAAGTGTGGTGTTTTCGGATGGAAATTTAAATGAATCTGTTCGTGCATCGATGACTTTTCCGTTATATTTAAATCCCATTCGCATAAAAGGAGTGCTGTATTTTGATGGCGGATTGTATGATAATTTCCCATTGAATGCCATGTATGAGCAGTTTGACGCAGACTTTATCATCGGAAGTAATGTTACGAAGAATGACATCAAAGCGAATGAAAACGATTTTTTCGGGATGATTTCAAGCATGATGACCACTCCAACCAATTATACACTTCCCTGTCAAGAGGGAATCATTATTGAACCAAAAACGGAAGTAGGCACCTTTGAATTTGAGCATGTAAAACAGGCAATTGAAGACGGTTATCGCGCCACCTTATTGAAATTAGATTCTTTAGAGCAATTCATTGATGTTCGAGAAAATCCAGATTCACTGGCAAATAGACGAAAAGCTTTCCGTCTTAAAGTAAACCCAATTCTTGTTTCTTCGGTGAAAACGGCGTCTAATAAAAAGAATGAATTCCAATATGCTAATAAATTCATATTACCGAAAGGTAGTCGCCGCATATTAGATGAGGAGGAATTAAAGGAACGTTATTTTCGACTGGCTTCCACTCCGCAGATTAATTTCATCTATCCGAATTTTGAATCTAAACCAGATGGAACTCTGCAACTAAATTTAAATGTTAAAAAAGCAAAGGAATTTCGCGCTGACTTTGGCGGACTCATTTCTTCAAGAGCGGTAAATACTGGATATTTCAATTTGAGTTACCGTAGTATTGGTCGTGTTGCACATAAAATAAACGCAGAATCATATTTTGGTAAGTTTTATGGTTCGCTTCGTACAAATTACGAGTTGGTGTTACCTTCTGTTTTTCCGATCTCCGTAAGTGGATATTTTACGTTAAATCGGTGGGATTATTTTCGCAGTTTCGCAACGTTTTTTGAAGAGGTGCGTCCCTCTTTTCTTGTGCAAAATGAAGCATATGGAGGAGTGAAAATAAAATTACCACTGGGTAATAATGCACGCTGGGTATTGGATGCGCGTTATTTTAGCTTGGAAGATGATTACTATCAATCGAGTGAATTTACTTCAAAAGATACGGCAGACTTCACCCGTTTTTTCGGCACATCATTGTCGGCAGAATACACGAAAAACAGTTTAAATAGAAAGCAATTTGCTTCGGAGGGACATTTTTTCCAGGTAAAAGCAAGGTATGTGAATGGATTTGAACGAACAGTTCCTGGGACAACATCCATCTTAAAAGATACGGTAGAAAAGGATCACCAATGGTTAAGTGTTCAGGCTGAGTTTCAATCTTATTTTATCAAAAAAGGTCCGTTTCATTTAGGTTTACATGGTAAAACGGTGGTCAATAGTCAGTCTTTGTTCGCTAATTATACCGCGAGTTTGTTGTCCATGCCTACGTTCAATTTAATCCCCGACATGGAGACCTTTTTCTTGCCTGAATACCGTGCGACACAATACATGTCACTTGGAACAAATGTAGTCCTTGAGTTATTCCATAAGTTGGATTTTCGAATGGATGTGTACTATTTCCAACCGTTTATGCAGTTGCGTCAAAATATTGATGGGACGATACAATATGTGAAGCCACAGCAGGTGAAATCGTTGGTTGCATCCTCTTCCATTTTATATCACACGCCAATTGGTCCAGTTAGAGCAACAGTAAATTATTTTCCTGCTCAAGAACATCCGTTGTTTTTTCAACTCAGTTTCGGGTATATTCTCTTTAACGAGCGTGCAATTCGATAGTAAGAAAAAATTTAGGAGATTAAATGAGCCCTCTTGAGCGTAGGAATTCGTCCAAGCTCTCAATGTCACCAAACAACACTTCCCTTGCCTTGCTTCCTTGGAAAGAACCAATAATCCCCATTCCTTCCAATTGATCGACGATTCTTCCAGCTCTGTTATATCCTAGCTTTAATTTCCGTTGAAGCAAACTTGCCGATCCTTGCTGATTGATGACTACAATTCGCGCTGAATCAACGAACATTGGGTCAATTTCATTCATGTCGATGCTACCGCTGGATTCGCCTCCTTCTGGAGTATACTCTGGTAAAATGAGTGCTTCAGGATAGGCGCGTTGGTCACCAATAAAACTACAAATCTCTTCTACTTCAGGCGTATCTACGAATCCACATTGGAGACGCTTAATATCCGAACCAGTTGAAATGAGCATATCTCCTCGTCCAATTAATTGGTCTGCACCAGATGCGTCAAGGATTGTTCTTGAATCAATTTTTGAAAGGACTCGGAACGCAATTCTAGCAGGGAAATTTGCTTTGATCATTCCGGTAATTACATTCACGGAAGGACGCTGTGTCGCAACGATAAGGTGAATTCCAATCGCACGAGCAAGTTGCGCAATTCGGGCAATCGGATGTTCTACTTCTTTTCCTGCTGTCATAATCAGGTCGGCAAACTCATCAATGAGCACAACGATGTATGGTAAGTATCGATGTCCTTTCTCTGGGTTTAGACGCCTAGCAATGAATTTTGCATTGTATTCTTTAATGGTTCGAACACCTGCGTCTTTCAATAATTCGTAACGTTCATCCATTTCAATACACAAGGAATTCAAGGTATTTACAACTTTCGATGTATCAGTGATAATGGCATCTTCTTCCCCAGGTAATTTTGCAAGAAAGTGACGTTCGATTTTATTGTAAAGCGTTAACTCTACCTTTTTTGGATCCACCAAAACAAATTTAACTTGTGCTGGATGTTTTTTGTATAAAATGGAAATTAGAATGGCATTAAGTCCAACTGATTTTCCTTGTCCCGTAGCACCTGCAACTAAAAGGTGAGGCATTTTGGTAAGGTCAAAGACAAATGTTTCGTTTGTAATGGTTTTCCCCATAACAATGGGCAATTCACCATCGAAATTTTGAAATTTATCCGATGCAATCAGTGAGCGCATGCTGACCATTTCTGGGTTGGAGTTTGGAACCTCAATTCCGATGGTTCCTTTTCCTGGTATCGGTGCAATGATACGAATTCCTAATGCGGATAGACTCAAGGCGATGTCGTCTTCTAGGTTTTTAATTTTGGAAATACGAACACCAGGTGCAGGAACAATTTCATAGAGCGTGACTGTTGGACCAACCGTTGCCTTAATTTTGGCAATTTCGATTTTGTAATGTTGCAGCGTTTGAACAATTTTATCTTTGTTTGTTTCAAGTTCCTCTTTGCTCACAGAAATCCCACTTGTGCCGTAGTCCGTCATTAAGTCAAGTGGTGGTAATACGTATCCTTCCAAATCTTTGGTCGGATCATATTCACCGTATTTACTCACGAGTTCTTTTGATAAATCATTCTCGTCTGATTTCTGAGTGGCATTTGATCCCATGTTGGTTGGGCGAGGAGCATCTGGAATAAGCACATTTGGTTCTGGTTCAGATGCAATTTCAATTTCAAAATCGTCATCTGATTCGTCTTCTTGGATGCTAAACTTGGAAGAAACAGTGAGCTCGCTTTCGTCAAAAAATACGTCTTCGTCCGCATCTTCAGCTACCTCTTCTTTTTTGGAAAAATCCACTGTTTCAGAAATGACATCAGATTGAATTTCTTCATCCTTAATGGTATTGACCACGAAGATATCTTCATAGGCATGTCTTGAGTCCTCATTTTCCGCGACGTAAGCATCAGCTACTTGATCATTCGTTTCTCTACTAAAAATGAAATCAAGTAATTTGGAATAGTTTGGATTGAAAATTAATGTAGTGATGACGTATAGAAACACCAAACTCAAGGCAAAAGCACCGAAACTACCGAGTGTGAGTATCAGCCATTCATTGACGTAAAATCCAAATGTTCCGCCAAGGTAATTCAAGTTTTCACTGAAAAAACCTAAGAAAACGGAACCCCAAATCATATATGCGATTGAAATCGTAAATGCCCTTCCCAATGGAACAATGGTGTAATCGAAAAGAATACGAATCCCTGAGATAAACATCAGGAAACAAATTACGAAGGAAGTCACACCGAATAAGCGATAAATCAACAGGTGAGAAGTCCATGCACCAAATTTACCTAGCCAATTCTGCACAGGCGCTTCGGTTCCGTCAAAAATATAGTCCATGAAAGACCGTTGTAAAATACGGTCTTGGTCCGCTGTCCAAGTAAAAAGATAGGATAAGCAAGCAAGAAATAAGTAAATCGAAAGCAGTGATAAAGCAGACCCAAGAATTACCTTAAATCGTTTGGTGTCGAATTTTGAGGCAAAATTCCACCTTTCAGGAGTTTTTTCCTTCGTTGGTTTTGACGTTTTGCTTTCTTTTTTAGTCGTATTTGAAGTGCTAGTATTCTCAGTTCTAGCTGTGCTTTTCGGAGTAAATTCGTTGTCTTCCATTCGTTGTGTATACAATATCCAACGAAGTTAGTGGATAAGGTCACATTCTATCCGATTTGGTCGGAATTGTATAAACAAGATTTTGTTAGTTAGTTGGCGTTATCGTAGTACTTGTTCCTGCGGTTTTTTCCATAAACGCTTTCATGCTAATTTTTTGATAATCAGCAGGAATCATGAACAGCGAAAGTGGCGGGATTTTTTGATCGATGGATTCCAAGGAATATTTGAATAATCCATGATCATTGACAACGTAATATTGGAGCAATAATCCAGGGGCGTCTTCGTAGGCACCTAAATACTTTGCGTCGATTTTTTTTGTGTAAATCACCGTTAATTCGTTCTTCGCTAATTCATGTTTGAAATAGAGTCTTTTACCCCTGATTCCAGCAATTTTCACATGTCCAAATTGCTTTTTAAATGTATATGGTTTTGAGCTTGTATCCGATTGATCCTCTTTGAATTGAATGGCAAAATTTCCTTCCTCTAATTGAATGAGGACATATTTCTTTTGCTGGGTCAAATGTTTGATGGTTTCTTGCTTCCCGAATTCTGAATTGAAATTGACAATTTTTAGAAGTGAATCACGAGCGAACACCAACATTTTTGCTTCGATAGAATCCTTTACGTCAACTCGCTCGATTCTATATGTTAATGTACCATTAAAATGCTCGGAGTTTTGACTCAAACTCTGAAAGTTTAGACCAAACAATAGCACAGAAAAAAGAAGGAATTTGATCATGTCTTTTGGCTCGTAAAGTGTAGGAATCCTTGAACAAATATAAGGAATTCTCGATAAGTTAAGTGATTCCAATTCGATAGTTCCTGTAGAAAGTTGTAAATTTGTCATGCCCGAAGAAAGGGAGTTTTATGAATCGTCAATTACAATTTATCTTTAATCCCTCGGAACTAGGCGCAGGAACGCGTGGAGCTTCCTTAGGTCCAGAAGCAGTTAGAGCCGCCGCAAGAGCACAAAATTCTACCTTGTTTTCGGAATACCCTGTTTATACCTTGCCTAATCGAAATGATTTGTTGGATCGTCCAACAAACTTTCCTTACGCAAAACGCATTGATGGTGTTCTTCAAATTTTTGAAGGAGTCAAACAGCAAGTAAAAGAAGCAATCGATTCTGGAATGTTTCCATTAATCATTGCCGGAGATCATTCTTCAGCTGGTGGAACAATGGCTGGATTAAAATTAGCTTACCCTGGAAAACGACTTGGTGTTTTATGGATTGACGCGCATGCAGATATTCACTCGCCATATACGACACCATCCGGAAACATACACGGAATGCCTATTGCAACAGCTTTAGGAGTGGATCAGTCAGACCTTCAGAAAAATAATTTGGACCTGACCACCATGCAATATTGGAATCAGTTGAAAAGCCATTCCTTGAAGCCTGCGGATCTCATTTACATTGGAGTACGTGATGTGGAAGAAGAGGAAATTCATGCGATGAAACAACTGAATCTACGCAATTACACAGTAAAAGAACTGCGAGACAGGGGGGTGCAAATTTGCATCGATGAAATTTCAACGAAATTACAATCGTGCGACATCGTTTATGTTTCTTTTGATGTGGATTCGATGGATCCAAGTGAAACGTCTTACGGAACAGGAACTCCGGTTCCAAATGGAATCACATTTGATGAAGCAAAAACAATCCTTACGAGTATGTCCAAACTGAATAATTTGGCCTGCATGGAACTCGTAGAGGTGAATCCATGTTTGGATAATGAAAAAAATAAAATGGCTGAACGATCATTTGAATTGATCAATTCACTGGTAAAAAGTTTAAAATAACGATGGAAAATCACATAAAATCACTGATTCTAGGGCACGCAACGACTTTGTTTGGACAAGAGATTGATGAACAATTGATTCAATTTCAAGTGACAAGAAAGGATGTGGAAGGTGATTTGACTTTGGTCGTTTTCCCTTTTGTGAAATTATTGCGTTGTTCGCCAATGGAAGCGGGACAAAAACTTGGTGATTTCATCGAAAGCAATGTAACGGATGTCGATAAATGCATCATTGTCAATGGATTTTTAAATATTGTTTTCTCAAAATCCTATTGGTTAAATCAATTGAATGAAGTTTATCATACCAACCAATACGGATTTGCACCTGCGGGTTCGAAACCAACGGTTATGGTGGAATATTCTTCGCCAAACACAAATAAACCTTTGCACCTTGGACACCTTCGAAATAATTTCTTGGGATATTCTGTCGCAGAAATATTAAAAGCGGATGGACATGAAGTCATCAAAACACAGGTGATCAATGACCGTGGAATTCATATTTGTAAAAGCATGTTGGCGTGGGAACGTTTTTCTCCGCTTAATGACAAAGGAGAGCGTGAAACACCGGCAAATACTGGTTTGAAAGGTGATAAACTCGTTGGGAAATACTACGTTGAATTTGATAAAAATTTGCAAATCGAAGCGAAAGCACTGATTTCAAGTTGGGAGCAAGGAGATTTCTCCATGTGCTCGGAAGAAGTTCAAACGGCATTCTTGAATTTCCAAGCCGCCAAAGAAGGAAAAGACGAAAAAGCAGTTCAGGGAATCGACGATAAAATCAAGGAATTAGCTAAAAATAACACCGGAATTTTGCTGGACGCAAAAGAAATGTTGGTGAAATGGGAGGCGCGTGATCCACAAGTTTATTTATTGTGGACAACCATGAACAGTTGGGTTTACGACGGATTTGAAAAAACCTACCAGAAAATGGGCGTGGACTTCGATAAATTGTATTTCGAATCGGAAACATTCTTATTGGGGAAAGACCAGGTGATGAAAGGATTGAAGGAGGGAGTTTTCTATCAAAAGGAAGATGGCTCTGTTTGGATTGACTTGACAAATGAAGGATTAGACGAAAAATTAGTGCTGCGTTCAGATGGAACAGCGGTTTACATGACACAGGATATTGGAACGGCAATCGATCGTTTTCATGATTACCCACGATTGAATGGAATGGTTTATACGGTTGGGAACGAACAGGATTACCACTTCAAGGTACTGTTCTTGATTCTAAAAAAATTGGGTTACGCTTGGGCGGAAAATTGTTTCCATTTGTCCTACGGGATGGTGGATTTACCTACGGGAAAAATGAAATCCCGTGAAGGAACCGTTGTTGATGCTGATGATTTGATGGATGAAGTCATTGAAAAAGCGGAAGAAATGACCAAAGAACGTGGGCACATTGAATCGTTAAGTGAGGCAGAGCGAAGTACACTTTTTGAACAAATTGGCTTAGGTGGACTAAAGTATTATTTATTGAAAGTCGATCCGAAAAAACGCATGATGTTTAATCCGGAAGAGTCGATTGACTTAACTGGAAATACAGGTCCTTTCATTCAATATGCACATGCCCGAATCACCACGTTGTTGGATCGAGGTGGATTAATTGATACATCCGAGATTCAACAGGCAAGTTTAATTCATGAAGAGAAGGAAATCATTAAATTGTTGACGCAATTTCCAGGAACCATTCATGAAGCGGCAAGTTCCTATTCTCCAGCAATTATCGCGAATTACATCTATGATTTGGTGAAACATTACAACCAATTTTATCAAGCGGTGAAAATTCTTTCCGAAGAAAATGCGGCAAATAAAAACCTTCGTTTGGCTATGAGTGAATGTGTACGACGCACGATTCAACAAAGTTTAATGGTGCTAGGCATTCAGGCTCCAATGAAGATGTAAATTCATATTTGTAGGTTTCGATTGATTGGAATTCTTGCTATTTCTTTTTAACTTAAAGTAAAAAAGATGTGGTCAAAATTCAAGAAAAGTCAATTTAGAATTCCAAATATGGATTACCGTCAAGAGGGCGCATACTTCATCACAATTTGCACAAAAAAAAGATTTCATTTTTTCGGTGAAATCAAAAATCGACATCTGACCATGTCACCGATTGGTGAAATTGCTAAAGCATGTTGGTTGGAAATTGAAGCTCATTTTCCAAATGTTCATTTGCGTGAATTTATTGTCATGCCCGACCATATGCACGGTGTCATTGTCATTGATAAATCCGTGATTCGCAATGAAAATGATTTGTTGTTGAAAGAAAATAGGTTTCAGAATATTGGTAGTCAATCCATTTCATCGATTGTTGGATCATATAAATCTGCCGTATCAAGAAAATCTAGGTTAATTAACCCTGCCTTCGGTTGGCAATCACGGTTTCATGACCGCGTGGTTCGGTCATCGACGGAATTGGCACGAATTGAAAATTATATTTCAAAAAACGTGGAAAATTATAATAAAAAACGGTAGGCGCAGGGCATGCCCTGCGCCTACCGTTTTTCGCCCTGCGCCTACCGTTTTTCGCCCTGCGCCTATCGTTTTTCGCCCTGCGCCTACCGTATTCATCCATACAATTTGTTGATACAAGGCACGCTCGTATCAACAAATTAATTTTTCATTTACGCATGCCATGCGTAAATGAAAATAACAAAAAACATTAATTGGTTTTTACCGTCCAAATATCACCTCGTCGGTTAATTCACGTACCATGACAAACAATTCTTCTTTGAAGGTTTGTGCCTCATAGGTGCCTTTTTCAATCTGACGTAATTTGTGTTCCCATTGACCAGTTAATTCGGGGCTTTTCAGCAATTCATTTTTGATGGTATCAATGAGGTTCATCCCTGTATCTGTTGCTACGAGGTTTTTCTTTTTCTTTTCAATGTATTTGCGTTTAAACAAGGTTTCGATAATATTCGCACGTGTTGATGGACGCCCAATACCATTCTCTTTCATGATTTCACGCATTTCTTCGTTCTCCACTAATTTCCCTGCGGATTCCATGGCACGTAAAAGTGTGGCTTCTGTATAATATTTTGGTGCACTCGTTTTCCCCTTGTGAATTAAAGGTTGATGAGGGCCGCTTTCACCTTTTTCAAAAATCGGTAGGATTTTATCCTCGCTTTCACCTTCTTTCTTTTTACTTCCGGATTCTTTGTTTTCTGCCTTCAGATCATCGTAGATCACACGCCAACCTTTATCCAAGATTTGCTTTCCGGTGGCTTTGAATTCTAGCGCATCGACTTTTCCTAATACCGTTGTGTTCGATATTTTACATTCTGGATAAAAAACAGCAATGAATCGTCTGCAAATCAAATCGTATACGCGTTGTTCGTCCGGCGTAATACCTGACGGCGCAACTCCTGTTGGTATAATCGCATGGTGATCGGTAATTTTTTTATCGTCAAATATCTGTTTGGACTTTGGAATGGGTTTTCCTTGCAGCGCATCTGTGAATCGTTTGTAATCGCGCAATCCATTCAGGATGTTCGGGATTTTTGGGTGTAAATCCTCCGATAAATACGTTGTATCTACACGTGGGTAGGTCACTAACTTCTTTTCGTACAAACTTTGAATCTTCGTCAATGTTTCTTCGGCGCTATAGGCATAGTAGCGATTTCCGTCCACTTGAAGGGATGTTAAATCATACAAGCGTGGATTTCCTTCTTTTCCATCTTTTTGTTCGAAAGAGGTCACTTCGAAAGGTTTGTCTACTAAATATGCTAGACCTTTGTCAGCTTTATCTTTGGAACGTAAACGATCAATTTGACATTGAAATTCAGTCTCGCGATAGATTGTTTTTAGTTCCCAGTATTCTTCTGCTTTAAACGCATTGATTTCCTTTTGACGCTGAACAATCATGGCTAATGTCGGCGTTTGAACACGTCCAACAGATAAGGTCATTTTATCTCGACCAAATTTGCGTGTATATAAACGTGTACCGTTGATGCCGAGAACCCAATCGCCCACAGCACGTGAATTTCCAGCCGCAAAAAGATTGTCGAATTCTTTGGAGTCTCGCAATTTATTGAATCCTTCTTTAATGGCTTCTTCTGTTAGGGAAGAAATCCATAAGCGTTTTACTGGAACTTTGCATTTCGCTTTGATGAGCACCCAACGTTGAATCAATTCTCCTTCTTGTCCAGCATCCCCACAATTAATGACTTCTTCTGCTTGGGTCATCAACGTTTCGATGACTTTGAATTGACGTTTTGCACCTTCGTCCTCGCGTAATTTGATGCCGAATTGACCCGGAATAATCGGTAAATCTTCCAATTTCCAATATTTCCAATTTGGATTGTAATCCTCTGGATCCTTCAAGGAACACAAATGTCCAAAAACCCAAGTCACACAATAGCCGTTTCCCTCCAGGTAGCCATCTCGACGATTTTTAGCTCCTAGAATCTCCGCTAAATCGCGGGCAACACTTGGTTTTTCGGCAATGCAAAGTTTCATTGAAAGGTGAACAATTGAACCTCAAAAATAGGAAAGAATGTGCCTTTATTTACAAGGCGATATCGAGAGTTATGAACGATTTTTCACAAGAAAAGCGGTGATTAACACCGCTTTTTCCAAGTTATTTTTTGAAGGCGCTCATGCCTTTCATTAAGAAGGCTTTGTAGGTTTTAATATCAGGAGTATATCCAATGGCTTCGGTCAGGTCATTTCCTTCACTATCCACTACCACGTATAGCGGTTGTTGGAAACTTCCATATTTCTCCATTTCTAAGTCCGCCCATTTGTTTCCAACGGTTTTGATGTTACCGCTGAGCTTAGAAACACGCACTTCGTTTGCAGGCAAAGGTGTGCGGTCGTCTACGTACAAGGAAACAATCACAAATTGTTTTTGCAACAATGGACGAATTTCGTCGTTGGTCCAAACAGTTGATTCGGTTTTACGGCAGTTCTGACATGCATATCCTGTGAAATCAAGTAAAATCGGTAGGTTTTTCTTTTTTGCGTATTCTTTTCCAATATTTAAATCATGAAATACTAAAATCGAACCATCTCCAACTGGATGCATGTCCGCAGCGTATTGTGCGGAAAGTGAATCACTTCCAATTCCGGTCTCTAATCCACCATTTACCCAACGGAAGTTATCCTCTGAATGCGTTCTTGGAGGCGCGATTCCATCAATCAAGGTCAATGGTGCACCAAACATTCCCGTGAACAAATACACCGAGAACGTCAAGGCAATCAATGCAAACATAAAACGTGGAACACCCAATTTCTCCACCGGTGAATCGTGAGAGAAACGAATTTTCCCTAGTAAGTAAAGACCCATAATTAGGAACAAAACAAACCAAATCGCTACGAACCATTCACGCGTTAATAAATCCCAGTGGTACGCTAAATCTACGGATGACAAGAATTTCAATGCTAGCGCTAACTCAGCTAAACCAAGCACCACTTTCACGGAGTTCAACCATCCACCTGATTGCGGTAGGGAGTTTAACCATCCTGGGAAAATCGCGAAAATGGTAAACGGAATCGCTAATGCGAGGGAGAAACCGGTCATTCCAATGGCAGGGGTCAAATAAGATCCGGAAGTCGCAGCTTCAACCAATAAAGTTCCAATGATTGGACCTGTACAAGAGAAGGATACCAATCCTAAGGTAAAGGCCATGAAGAAAATCCCGATGTAACCACCACGATCTGCTTGTTTGTCCATTTTGTTCACCCAAGAATTCGGTAATTGAATTTCAAATGCACCAAGGAAAGAAAAGGCGAACAGGACAAAAATACTAAAGAAAATAAGGTTCATCCATAGGTCTGTCGAAAGTTGGTTCAAGCCCAACGGACCCATTGCAGCAGTGAAAACCAATCCAAATGTCACGTAAATTAAGACAATGGACGTTCCATAAACCAAGGCTTTGAAGATTCCTTCTTTACGTGTTTTGGATTGTTTTGTAAAGAACGTCACTGTCATTGGAATCATTGGGAACATACAAGGTGTTACCAAGGCTACGAGTCCAGCAAGGAAACCAGCGATAAAAATCACCAAATTGGAGTCTTTTTCTTTTTTCTTTTTATTGTCAATTTTTTCTGGACCCATTTGCGTTTTTGCACCATTCGTGGTATCCTTAGAAGTTGCTGCGACATCACTCGTGTCAGCAGCTGTTACTGTTGCATTTTCATCCGGCGTAAATCCGCTTAATTTAACTTTTCCTTCCGTATCAAACGGACCAACGCAACCGTCTGCATTGCACAATTGGAAGAAATTAATGCCAAAATCCAAGGTGAATTCATCCTTGGTCAATATTTCAATTTGTTGCTTGTAAGTCGCTTTCTTCTCGAAATAATAAGAAGTTCCAAGGTCATCTACATGTTTAATGGGTTTCCCTAAATCAAATGGTTTACCTACTAATTTGTAATTGGGAGACTTTTTTAGGTTGAATTCAGGAACTAAACCTGTTCCATCTGCATCTGCAGGATTGTGTTTCAAAGAGAAAATGTGAAATCCTTCAATGATGCTTCCTTTGAATACAATGTTTGCATGTGATTCATCAATTTTTTCTACGGAATAGGTCCATTTGATGTAATCGTTCATCATTCCTTGTGCTTTCGCAAAGGTGAAACTTAAGAGAAAGCTGAAAAAGAAAAATAGGTTTTTCATGTTAGTTAATTTCTAAGGTAAAAGGTACAGAAATAGGAGGGAGGCATTTGGTGTCATCGCAAATCATGTACTGCATTTCACCTTTTAATGTTCCTGGTTTTTTTACATTGATGTGTTGTTCGGCTGCATAGTTTGACTCAAATAAATAAACGGTTGATTCAAAGTTTTTATCGAAAATTTCGTGTGGAACAGTTCCTTCATTGGCAGCACCGATAATTTTATAGTTTTTGGATGGTTCAATCACCATTTTTGTTGGAATTGGACCGGCATTTTCATCCGTTTTTTGCGAGTACAAGTGCCAACCAGCATCGATTTGACCACTCGCAATCACTGTGCTCGATTTTGAATTGTATTGGAAAGTCCATTTGACGTGGTTTTGCGCAAATGTCCAGGTCCCAACGAATATAAAAACGAATGCGAGAATGGATTTCATAACTGTTTTTTTATTTCAGAATGTTCGAAATTACGAAACTTTTGGGACATATCTGCGCAACCTAAGTTACCCTTTTACCATTCTAATCGCGCTTGGGCAATGACGGATTGGTCTGCACGAATACCAGCATCGAAGGAAAATTTTCCGGCCATCGCAATCATCGCTGCATTATCTGTGCAATAAGAAAACTTTGGAATAGATACCTTCCAACCAATTTTGTTCTTGTCATTCAATCGTTTACGTAATTCGCTATTCGCTGAAACACCACCGGCAATGACCACACAACTAATCCCCGTTTCTTTAACAGCTTTTTCGATTTTCTCCATCAAAATGGTCACAATGCTATTTTGAATGGAGGCGCAAAGATCGTTTAAATGCGTTTTTTTAAACTGTTCATCCAATTTTACGTGGTCCCGAATGGTATACAAAATAGATGTTTTTAGTCCACTAAAGCTAAAGTTAAGTCCATCGATTCTTGGTTTGGAAAAGTGAAATGCTTTTTGATCTCCGAGTTGCGCATATTTGTCGATTAAAGGTCCACCGGGATAAGGTAGATCGAGCATTTTAGCCGCTTTATCAAAGGCTTCTCCTGCAGCATCATCAATCGTATTTCCGAGTACCTCCATTTGTAACGGATTATCCACACGAACTATTTGTGTGTGTCCACCTGAAACGGTTAAACAGAGAAAGGGAAAACTTGGTTTCATTTCACTCGCATCATCGATAAAATGCGCTAAAATATGCGCTTTCATGTGATGAACAGGAACCAATGGTTTGTTCGTCGCAAGTGCTAGCGCTTTGGCAAACGATGTACCGATAGTCAATGACCCCAAAAGACCAGGTCCTTGGGTAAAAGCAATGGCATCAACGTCTTCTAGTTGAATTCCTGCCTCAGAAAGTGCGGTAGAAACAACTGGCACAATATTTTCTTGATGCGCACGTGAAGCAAGTTCCGGAACAACTCCACCGAATTGCTCGTGCACTGCCTGACCAGCGATTATATTGGACAAAATCTCGCTTCCGCGAAGAACCGCTGCGGAGGTATCGTCACAAGAAGATTCAATGCCAAGTATAATCGTGTCTTTCACTGCTAAAAGATTATTAAATTTGTAATGCTAATGGCAAAGGTACTTAAAATCTTGGGTCGAATATTCGGTATTGCAGTGGAGTGGATTTTGCTGTCTGTGATGCTTCTTGCCTTTATAGTTCGATTCCCAAGTGTTCAGTCTTTTTTCGCTCGCCAGGCTACAAGTTATTTGTCTTCAGAACTTCATACAACCGTAAAATTAGATCAATTAGAGATTGTTTTCTTGAATAAAATTGCTTTAAAAGGATTGATGATCAAGGATTTGAAGAATGACACCTTGGTTTCCATGGACGAACTTCTTGTGACAATTGATCAATTGAAAATTGCAAAAAACGAGTTTGTACTAGGACAATTAGCACTCAAAAAAGGTAAAATTAACATACAAAGAGATAAGAAAACAGGTGCTTATAATTATGCGTTTTTGGAGGATTATTTTGCTTCTTCAGATAAATCAACCTCCAAGTCGAAACCGATAAAATTAGATTTGAAACGTGTTTCCTTGCGTGATTTCCACATAAAATACGATGACAACCGAAAATATACGATGCCATATGGCGTAGATTACGACCATTTAGCGTTGAAAAATGTTTATTTGTTGGCAACGAATTTTAAAGTTCGCGGAAATGATTTGGCCTTTCAATTGGATCAACTTAAGTTTAAAGAACGTGCTGGAATTAACATCAATCAACTTTCTGCACATGTTTCCATTCTAGAAAAAGGATTGCATTTGCGCAATTTTAAGATCCAAACAGCTAAAACGTCTATTCATTTCCCTAAATTTAATTTTGACTTTAAGGATTGGGATGCCTTTAATTCGTTCGACGATGAGGTTTACTTTGATGCGTATTTAGCCCCAAGTTTAATCAACCTGGCTGATATTAGTTATTTCGCTCCGGAGTTAAAGGGAATGTCGGATAGAGTTGCGCTTTCAGGACAAGTTTCTGAACGTTTAAGGAACTTAACCTTGACGGATTTACACCTGAGATTTGGCAAAAGTTCATACTTGAAAGGAAACCTCGTTCTACCAGATTTTCGATTAGGAGACCGAGGAAAACTCAACGAGTACATTCGTACGGCACATATTTCTGTGCAGGATTTAGCACGCTTAAAAATGCCGGAAGGAGTTTCTTCGATTGATTTAGGTTCCACCGTTGATTTGCTTGATTTTGCCAACATTAGGGATTTACAAATTAATGGGGATTTAACGCAGATTCAAGTGAAACTGAAAGAAGCCCAAACCGCTATTGGAACAGTTGGATTGAAAAGCCCCATGCGTATTGCTTTCAAACCGGATGGAGTAGCTTTGAGTCCGGTTCAAGTCGATTCAACGTTTATTCAAATTCAATCACTAGACATCGCAAAATTGTCGGGTGTTTCAGACTTTGGAATAGCCAATGGATTCCTTCGATTCGATGGATTCTTTGCCAATGACGGAGCTTATCAATTAAACAAAATGTCAGCGGATTTGAGTCGATTGGACTATCTTGGCTATTCGTATTCAAATATTCACTTGACTGATGGTCAAATTGTCGACGAACAATTAAGCTCCACGCTTAAAATCAAAGATCCAAACTTGGAATTGGATTACACAGGAAAAATATCCTTAAATGAAATACCGTCATATCAGGTAAATTTGGACATCAAATCCTCTGATTTGACACGGCTTCATTTTACAAATTCCGACGAAACGCATTTCGTTGCAAAGCTCAACACAACGATTACAGGAAAGAGTTTGAAAGAATTGAGTGGATCAATCAATACAAAATATTTAAATTATCAAGAAGCAGGAAAAACGGTCGCGATGGATTACGTCCGGATAGATTTTGATCGTCAAATAAATTCGGATTTCATCAATATTGAAAGTTCACTTTTGAATGCACGCGTGCAAGGGAAAATCGATTACAATACGGTAGTGGGAGATTTCTTACAAAATCTTTCCCAAGTATTCCCCTCCATGGCTGTTACCCGAAACTTGAGAGAAACGGAAAACTCGCATACCAATTTCACCTATCAATTTGAGGTGAATCAAGCGAATGACTTATTGGCGATTTTTGTTCCCGGACTAAAAATTGCAAACGGAACATCTTTGCGTGGATCCTTTAAATCCAAGGAGGATGAACTAGTAGCAAAATTACTCAGTTCAGAGATTCAATTTGAAGAAGTGAGGATGCAAAACGTCAACATGAATCAAACCATTACCAATTCAGGGATAAATGGCGATTTGTTTATTTCAACGCTTAATTATGGCGATTCATTGACATTCAGTGGATTGGAATTTTTAAATGAAGGAAAAGACGGGGTGCTTAGCTCATCTTTGATGTGGGATAAAGAATCCAATGACTTTTCATCCATCAAATGGACTACTACAATTTTGGGAGATGATCAAGTGAATTTTGTGCTAGAACCATCGTTTTTCTCCATTAACGGATATAAATGGGAAATTGAGAATCAATCAGACATCACGCTGGCAAATAATGATTTAAGCATAAACGAATTCAGGCTTTCGAGAGGAAGTCAATTGATTAAAATGGAAGGATGTCTCACGAAAAATGACCGAGATAAACTGCATTTCCAAGTTAGTCAAGTCAAATTAGATGAATTAAGTCGCATGTTTGGGATGGAGCAACAATTTGCTGGTTCCTTCTCCGGGTGGGGTGATGTATCAAATCCATACACGAATTTTAATTTTAGCTGTGACGCACGCGTTGAAAATTTCTTTATTGATGGCGAAGAAGTTGGTACTGTTTCCGTATTAACTGATTGGAACGAGAAAAGGGAAAGTATATTTATGCAGGGTGAATTGAAGTACCGCGGCATGCGAACCTTCGATTTTAACGGTTTATATGCGGTAAAGAAAAATGAGCTCGACCTTAAACTTCAGTTTGATCAAACCGACATAAAATTTGTGAATGCCTTTATGGATCCTGAAGTTGTAAAAGACATTCAAGGTAAAGTAAATGGAAGCATTCAAGTGAAAGGAAGTCCAGATAAGCCTGAGCTGAGTGGTAAACTTCGTCTGTTAAATGGAGGGGCTGAGGTTGAATTGTTAGGCGTCAAATACCGAACAGATGGAATCATTGATGTAAAAGAGGAATCGTTTGAAATTACCAATATTCCATTGTACGATGAGGTAGGAAATGTAGCCTACATCATTGGTACGATCAACCATAACAACTTCACTGATTGGAATTTCGACCTCCAATTTAACATGGAAGATGACATTCGAAAGATTAATCCATTAACGAAGCGAAATGCAGCCATTGAACAATTCATGGTTTTAAACACAAAGTACAAGGAAGGTGATATCTATTATGGAAAAGCCTTTGCGCGTGGAATGGTGAATATTTCAGGAACAGACAGTGATTTGGAGGTGTTTGTTGACTTGGAAACGAAAAAGAACACGGATATCGTGTTTCCAATGTACGGTGTTTCAGAAATTGAACAAGAAGAGGACTTTATCCATTTCATAAATAAATCAGAGCTCCAACAACAATTGGAACGCAAATTAGATTTCTCAGGCATTGATTTGGATTTAAATTTCAAAATCACACAAGATGCACAAATGAAACTCATTTTCAATGAGCAAATTGGTGATGAAATTATTGCGAGAGGTGACGGCAAAATGAACATCAAGCTTGATCAATTAGACCAATTAACCATGATTGGAAAGTACAGCATCGCGACAGGAAGTAAGTACAATTTTGCTATGGGTTCGATCAAACAATTGTTTATGATTGAGAGCGGATCGGTAATTGAATGGACCGGCGATCCATACGATGCATTGATTGATGTGAATACGGTGGCAACGAAGAAAGCCTCTATTTTGGAATTAAGTCCTGAGCTGGCGGATAAATCCTTGGTCAATCAAGATGTATATTGTTATTTGAAATTAACGGATAAATTACTTTCCCCTCAAATTGCATTCGATATCAAGGCGCCTCGCGCACCTGAAACAGGACGCGCATTAATTGACCGTGTTTTAGCGGATCCGGATGAGAAAAATCGTCAATTTTTTTCCTTGTTACTCGTGAGTAAATTCCAACCTTTAAAAGGAAACATTTCGGCAGGTGGATCAGCAGCCCTGGATTTAATTGAATCTCAAATCAATGCGGCACTAAGCAACCTCTCGGAAAATTATAAATTAAACTTGGACGTAGGATCGGATGCTTCACAAGGTGAAACGAGTGTGGCGATTGGAATGAAAAAAGGAATTTTAGATGATCGACTTGTTATTTCGGGAAGTTTTGGTGTGGAAAACCGTTCATCCACAAGTGACATCAGCGGGACAAAAAGTGTTCAGAATTCGGTTATTGGTGATGTGAGTCTCGAATACAAAATAAAAGAGAACTTCAGGGTTCGGGCATTCAATCAATCCAACAATGCAACAGTTAAGCAAAATGCGGGTCCATTTACCCAAGGAATCGGTATCTCGTACCGAGAGGAATTTAATCATTGGAATGATTTACAATTCATTCAAAAAACATTGCGTCTGTTAAATAGCAAGGAAAGCGATAAAATGCCAATAGATAAAAGAAAACGTCAAGCGGTTACGATTCCAAACAGTGAGATCACCGTTCCGGAATCAGTAGAAAAAATAAATACGAAAATATGAAAAAAGTACTCGTTGCAAATCGTGGAGAAATTGCGAGAAGGGTTCTAAGAACCTTGAAGAAAATGAATATTAAAAGTGTAGCGATCTATTCAGATGCAGATGTCAATGCCCCGCATGTTTTGGAGGCGGACGAAGCTGTGTATGTTGGAAAAAGTCCTTCCGCTGAAAGTTACCTACAGCAAGACTTAATTTTAAAAATATGCAAAGATTTAGGTGTTGACGGGATTCATCCGGGTTATGGGTTTCTTTCCGAAAATGCTGGATTTGCACGAAAAGTGAAGGACGCAGGAATGAAATTAATTGGTCCTTCTCCTGAATCGATGGAATTAATGGGAGATAAGCTAAGTGCCAAACAAGCAGTAAAAGACTACAATGTTCCCTTGGTTCCTGGAGTGGATGAAGCGATTTCGGATATCCCAGCTGCTAAACGAATCGCCGCAGAAGTTGGTTATCCCATTTTAATCAAAGCCTCTGCTGGAGGTGGTGGAAAAGGAATGCGCCTTGTTTATGAAGAAAGTGAGTTCGAAGAACAAATGATCTTAGCCCAAAATGAAGCACGCTCTTCTTTTGGTGATGATGCTGTATTTATTGAGAAATTTGTCAATCAACCGCGTCACATAGAAATTCAAGTTTTTGCTGATCAGCATGGAAATGCAGTGCATTTATTTGAACGTGAATGCTCGGTTCAACGCCGTCACCAAAAAGTAATTGAAGAAGCTCCAAGTGCTGTTTTAACACCTGAAATTCGAGAGAAAATGGGCGCAGCGGCAGTGCAAGTGTGTAAAGCCTGCAATTACGAAGGTGCGGGAACCGTTGAGTTCTTGATTGATGCAAATTTGGATTTCTACTTTTTAGAAATGAATACGCGTTTGCAAGTGGAACATCCGGTTACGGAAGAAATCACTGGGCTGGATTTAGTCGAATGGCAGATTCGTGTGGCTAGAGGTGAACGTTTGCCAAAACTTCAAGATGAGTTGGCAATTCATGGACATGCGGTTGAAATTCGTGTCTACGCAGAAGATAGCTTAAATGGATTTACACCGGACATCGGAACCTTGAATCGTTACCGAATTCCAACTGGAAAAAGTGTGCGCGTGGACGACGCATTCGAAGAAGGAATGGAAATCCCTATTTACTATGATCCAATGATTGCAAAATTGGTCGTTTGGGGAAAAACGCGTATCGAAGCAATCGACCGTGCTATCAAAGCAATAGATGATTATCAAATTTCAGGAGTTAAAACAACCCTTGATTTTGGGAAGTTTGTGCTGAAACACGAAGCGTTTAGGAGCGGAAACTTTGATACCAACTTTGTGAAAGAACATTTCTCAAGTCCTGATTTAATCGTCAATGCAATGGAAGAAGAAAGCATTGCTTTGCAACATGCCGTTGACTCGATTTGGAGTCATGTGATCGAACTTAAAAACAAGGATTTTGCCTCGAGAGAAATTTCTTCGTCATGGAAAAACCGCATGGAGTAAAATAATTTAATTTTTCAAATCCAATTACGAGAAAAAACGTACTTTTACCTCGCAAAATTTCAACAATGAATTTACACGAATATCAAGGAAAATCTATCTTAAAAAGTTTCGGCGTTGCCGTTCAAGAGGGGATAGTAGTCGATAAAGTAGAAGATGCTGTAGCAGCTGCTAAAAAATTATCGGAGGAAACAGGAACAAGTTGGTTTGTCGTGAAAGCGCAAATACATGCTGGTGGACGCGGGAAAGGAACAGTGGAAGAAACTGGTTCTCACGGTGTAGTAATCGCAAAAGGGCTTGATCAAGTGGAAGAAAAAGTAGCTGGTATCCTAGGTGGACACCTCACTACGCTTCAAACGAATGGAAAAGGTAAAAAAGTAAATCAAGTGTTAATCGCACAAGATGTATATTATCCTGGTGCTTCCGAGCCTCAAGAATTTTATATGTCCGTTTTACTTGACCGTGAAAAAGGAAGAAATGTGATCATCTATTCTACGGAAGGTGGAATGGACATTGAGCACGTTGCTGAACATACACCAGAAAAATTACACAAAGAATTCATTGATCCACGTGTTGGACTTCAAGGATTCCAAGTGCGTAAAATTGCTTTTAACCTTGGATTATCGGGTGAAGCGTTCAAACAAATGTGTAAATTCGTTCCTTCTTTATACAATGCGTATGTAGGAATCGATGCGTCGATGTTTGAAATCAATCCATTATTCAAAACTTCCGATGACAAAATCATCGCTGTTGATGCGAAAGTTACTTTAGATGGAAACGGATTGTTCCGTCACCCAGATTACGCAGCGATGCGCGATAAAACAGAGGAAGATCCAACGGAAGTTGAAGCAGACGAAGCAGGATTGAACTTTGTGAAATTAGATGGAAACGTTGGATGTATGGTAAATGGTGCTGGACTTGCGATGGCAACAATGGACATCATCAAACTTTCAGGTGGTAATCCAGCAAATTTCTTAGACGTAGGAGGAACAGCAAACGCAGAACGCGTTGAGAAAGCATTCCACATCATCTTGAAAGATCCAAATGTGAAAGCAATCCTAATCAATATCTTTGGTGGAATCGTTCGTTGTGACCGTGTTGCTCAAGGTATCGTTGATGCATACAAAAACATTGGTGAAATTCCAGTTCCAATCATTGTTCGTTTACAAGGAACAAACGCTGTAGAGGCGAAACGATTAATTGACGAATCAGGACTGAATGTCCATTCAGCTGTGCAACTACAAGAAGCCGCTGACTTGGTCAAAGAAGTTTTAGCATAAACACTGAAAGCCATCTGAGGATGGCTTTTTTATTGAACAAACTTTTTCAAAATGGCATTACCGAATATTTATTCCCCGGAAACGACTGTTGAATTAACAACAAGAATTTCATCACTAACAAATGAAACTCCTGCATTATGGGGTAAAATGAATGCAGGTCAAATGTTGTCGCATTGTTGTGTCGCTTATCAGCAAGTACTTGGTGAGAATACCGATAAACCTGGTATGATCATGAAATGGATGCTGAAAACCTTTTTCAAGCAATCCATGGTGAATGAAGTGCCATACCGTCAAAACTTACCGACAGGACCAACGTTTATTCGTTTGAACCAACACTTCGACATCGAAGCAGAGAAAGGCAAGTTGATTGGGTACATCCAGAAAATTCAAGAGTTGGGTCCAGAGGGATTAAGTGCAAAACCATCCTTAACTTTGGGGAAATTAACAGCGATGGAATGGAATAATCTTTTGTATAAGCACATCGACCACCATTTGCGTCAATTTGGGGTGTGACGTATGTGCAGGATAGCCCGTACCGCTGCATTTGAAATCATGCGGAATGCAAAAGACATAAAAGGGTTACTTCATTTTCTCTTTCCCATAATTTTTAATTGCTTTTATAGGGCCTCAGGGCGGTGCAAAGTGGATGAATTCCCCGCAATCTTTAGCCCCACTTTATTTTTTCAAGAACAAATTACGCTTAAATTTGTCTTTTAGTTAAACAATTGTTTTTCAGATGTTAAAGCATGTACTGTTCCTGTTGGTTTTGTTGCCTGGCATAGTGAAGGCGCAAAACGGAGTACCACATACTCTTTATCAACAATTTAATGGACCTTTTGACTACACTATAATTGGGAATACACATAACCCATCAGATTCATGGTCATTACCATACCCCGCACCGGGAACAATGTTAACAAGTACTTCGTCACTTCTAAATTTAGCACCCAATCAGACTATTGTTGGAGCTTATTTAATCTGGGCGGGAATATCAAACGGAGCCAACACAACGTTAACTATAAACGGCACAACATTCACACCAGATTTCATCAATGTAACAGATCCTTTTCCTACTGCAATTTTTCCCGCTCCTTATTTCTCGGCAGTAAAAGATATTACAAGCTTTGTTCAAACAATTGGAAATGGAAACTACCAAGTGACAAATTTTAATCTGAATCCGTATCAAGGTAATTATTATAGCAATGGAATTTATTTTGCTGGGTGGAATATAATTGTCGTTTACTCAAATCCAACACTTCCGAACAAACAACTCAATATTTACGATGGATATCGATTTGTCTCAAATGGTTCGGGCGTGCCATTAATAAACTTTCCTGTAAACAATTTAAATGTTACAAATACTTCCGGTGCCAAAATGACAATGATTTCATTTATGGGAAATTCAACTGTAATTCTCGGTCAAACATTAAAAGTAAATAACTCAACTTTAAGTAACGTTCTAAACCCTGCAAACAACCCTTTTAATAGTACCAATAGTTTTACGAATAGCACCTCTAGCTGGCAAATGGACGTAGACACCTATCCAATTAATAACTACATAAATGTTGGAGATGTGAGTTTTGTGATTACCGCAGGTGCTGCATTACCTACATTTTTCTCAACCATCATCACCTCCATCCAATCTGAACTGCCAGACGCAACGATTTCATTGGATAGTATAACTGGGCAAGACATTTGTCAAAATCATGATTTGACCTTGGATTACACGGTCTACAA
>JAHEMR010000027.1 GCA_024643545.1 Crocinitomicaceae bacterium
TTGGTCGAACTTACAAGCCAATGATTTGTCGGACTTCCACCTCTTTTAAACTGCGCTGGACACCGTTTTTTGTTAAATAAGTGCGCTGTACCAAGCGACCATGGATGGCGACTTTTTTTCCTTTCTCACCATACTTCTCAATAAATTGAGCCATATTTCCCCATGCAAAAAGTCGGTGCCATTCCACAGCCGCTGTATACCTGCCATTGTTTTTACGTAGACTCTTTTGTGTGGACAATTGAAATCGTGCGACACGTTGTCCGTTATCAAATTCTGTGATTTTTGCATTACTGCCCATGTTCCCTACTAAGGTGACAAAGTTTCGAATGGTGTTCATCTTTTCTCCTTTAAATTACATAACTACAATATCATTCACTTCCACTTCGGAAACCATTTTTCGCTGGCCCTTAGATTGATAAAAGCGGGTGACCAATTTTCCTTCGATGGCTAAAGCCGAACCGACTTTACCCAACTCTTCCAATACTTTGACCCAACGTCCCCAGGCACTTAAAGCATGCCAATACCGACGCGTTTTAGTATTTCCATTCACATCCAAATATTGTTCTTTGGTGGAAAGGGTGAATTTCGCGATGCGTAAACCATTTTCTAATTCCACGATTTTTGGAGTTGAACTAATTTTACCAATTAAATTCACTTGATTCAAGTCGTTCATTATTTCTCTGATTTTGGCGTTAACACTAAGAACTCGTTTGCTTCAATAATGGTCGTGTATCGCTTTTCTCCGCTTTTACTCTCATAGGATTGATTCACTAACCTTCCTTCAACCAAGACTTCTTGTCCCTTCTTCAATAATTTCTGAACCAAATCGGCCAGTTTTCCCCAAGCAGTGATCGTATGCCACTGTGTTAACTCGTGCCATTCGCCTTTTTTATCTTTGTAATTCTCATTTGTTGCGAGGGTAAATCGCGCCAATGTTCGACCTGTGTCAAATTTCACCATCTCTGGCTCACCTCCAAGTCTCCCGATCAATTTCACATTGTTTTTTAAAGCATTCATGTTGTATAAATTAAAAAGTTTGAAAATTAGTTTTGCCGCTCATCAAGACTGTTGCTTGAATTCGACACCACAAAGTTTGATGCTGTCTCAACTTTCATTCGGTTGTTTGTCGCTTGTTTTCGTTTTTTAGTCGTTTGAAACTGACAAACAATAGGCTAATGCTTTATGAGAAAAGAAATGTTGAAATTTTGAAACACAATAAAAAAAGTGCACCTTCGTTGTAGTAAAAAATCAAAAACGGATGAATTCTCTAAAATCGAACCTCTACTTTAAAATTGGAACCATCGTAATCATTGCATTACTTCTATTAATTCCAACAGCGATGATTCGTGGCATTATTTACGAACGCGAATCTACACAAGAACAAGCCATCAAAGAAGTAAGTTCAAAATGGGGAGAAGCGCAAACGATTAAGGGGCCAATCATGAGTTTACCCTTTGTCCGTTACGCGAAAGAAACGGATGAGAAATCAGGAAAAGAAAAAGTAGTCACCGTTCGAGAGAAACTACACATTTTACCGAGTAAATTGAATATCGTTACTGAGATGCGTCCAGAACGACGTTACCGCGGGGTTTATGAAATAGTGGTGTACAATGCTGTGATTAAAGTAACTGGAGAATTCAATAAATTAAACTTCGAGGAATTGGATATTCCAGCAGCTAATTTTGACTTTTCCAAAGCACGTTTAAACGTTGGAATCGATGACCTTCGTGGAATCGAGAAACAAATCGAGTTGACATGGAACAACTTAAATTCTCCATTTAATCCAGGGGTGTCCTCCACTGACAATTTTAATTCTGGTATCAACGCCCAAATTGGATTGAGTCCGACCGATAATCACATTTATAAATTTTCTTTTGAATTAAAATTGAAAGGAAGCCAACAGCTGTACTTTACTCCTGTTGGAAAAGAAACTGATATCCACGTTGCTTCTACTTGGACAACCCCAAGCTTTAATGGTTCATTTTTACCAGATGAAAATAAAGTAAGCAAAGATGGATTTACAGCACATTGGAATGTGTTGAACTTAAACAGAAACTATCCACAATCATGGGTGGGCAGTCGTTACAATATTAAGTATTCATCATTTGGCGTGGACTTAATATTACCAGTAGACAACTACCAAAAATCGCATCGTTCGATTAAATATGCCATCCTATTTATTGGATTGACATTCTTAGTGTTCTTCTTTATAGAAGTTTTCCAATCGGCCTTTATTCACCCGATTCAATATATTTTGGTCGGAATTGCCTTAGTGATTTTCTATACCTTGTTGTTGTCCATTTCTGAATATTTGAAGTTCAATGTTTCCTTCTTTATCTCAGCACTCGCAACCTTATTACTTATTTCGGGATATGTCAAGGCGATTTTAAAATCAACAAAATTAACTGCATTCATTTCTGGATTATTGACGATTCTCTACATCTTCATCTTCGTGATCATTCAATTGGAAGACTTCGCGTTATTAATTGGAAGTATTGGCGTATTCATCATCTTGGCCTTGATCATGTACTTCTCTAGAAAAATTGACTGGTACAGCATTGGAAACAACGGAAATAACCCTGCGGCTTAACGCGGGGTATTCCAAATTTCCCAACTTTTCAAGGCTTGATGTTGCAACATGGAAAGTCCATTCATGGC
>JAHEMR010000019.1 GCA_024643545.1 Crocinitomicaceae bacterium
GTGCCACTGGAGTTCCCTTCATTCCTTCTTGAACCAACCACCCAACAAATTCAGCAAACGGTTGAATATTTTGTTCAACACTTGCTGTTTCCAAAGCTTTCATGTATCGGTCTCTTTCTTCCACAGGAATAACGGTCCACGGATAACCACCTGAAGCCAATAGAACATTCATTAAGAAACGAGCCATTCGTCCATTTCCATCCATATAAGGGTGAATAAAGACAAAAATAAAATGCCCCAAGACAGAACGCACTGCTGCATTTTCTTCATTTCGGATCAAATCAAACAATTCAGGCAGCGCATCTCTTACCGCTTCTTTGTTCATCGGTACATGCATCGATCCTCCAATATATACTTGGTTGTTCCGATATCCTGCAAGATCAGAAGCTTTTAAGATACCGGAAGTAACACTTGGTGCAAACAATTCGCGGTACCAATCTCCATGATCATCGTCCAATACTTGCCCTGAATTCTCATTTTCCAATATGCGTTTTAGACTCTCACCAACCTGCTGTGTTGCCAACCAGTAACCTCTAGCGGCCATGGCATCGCGTTGTTTTTTATCTGCTTCATTTTCTGATGGATCCCATTCACCACTTCGAACGCGTTCTATGAGTTCTACGGAAACACGGTACCGTTCAATCGATAATGAATGGTAAGCATCCGTAACATAGATTTCTTCAACAGCTTTTAAGTAGTTCTCTTTATTTGCAGGTATTCCTGGAGCGCTTGGAAAGTGATCGATGACAACATTTCTCATTTGATGCCACATCAATCGTATGCGGTTCACATAAGGAGACTTATCTCTTATTGACAATTCAATTGGTGGTTTATCCTCAAATGGATCAATTTCTCGCACATTGTAATCAGCCTTCTGCATGGTCTTCACAATTTCATCGGCCAACTTTTCACGTCCTATATTGCGAAATGCACCAGCCAATCTCCCTGCAATTTTCGTATGTCCTCCATTTAAAAGTAAACCAAGTACTTCAGAAGCATCTGGAATCATCGCCAAAGCAGTGCGTAAATCCGTAGAATTTTGCATAAAAAAAGCTGGTGAACAATTAACCAAAGATGATGCTAATGTCAACATGCGAATACCTTCTTGCTCAATGACTTCTGCCTTTTCTGGTAAAGTTGATTTCATTGTAAATAAAGACGTTCCGAAGGGAATATCCGTAATTGAATTGGTTCCATTTGTTGCACGAATAATCATTTGGTGCGGTACCGTTTGGTTACCGACATGTAAAAGCAAAGATTGTTCAGCTGAAATACAATAAGAATCACCATAGCGTTCAGAAAGGTAACGCGCGCAAAAATGCCAGTAAGAAGCATACCAAGAAGTACTATCTCCTTGTCGTTCTTCTGGAGGCACGATAATGTACCAACCTTGAATCACTTGACGTATGAATCCATTGTCAATGAGTCTTTCTCTGTTCACTCGACTCAATTCCGAAGTTTTAATTGCCACAATTCCCTTGTCTTGTAGCTTCTTTAATGCTTCTAGAGATTGTGCCAGTTTTTCTTGTGGTGTCGCCATGTTTACTACATGTTATTTCGTACAATGTTTATACTTCTGCGTTGTACGAGTATTATATTTTTATGTTGCACGATAATTATACTTATATGTTTTTCGAATGTTATACTTTCGTGTTGTGCAAATATTATACTTTTATGCTTATAAAACAAATATCCATACTTTTTAAGGATAAATTATGGGTTATTTCCGGAAAGATAAAAGCGATTGTTTCCCACAGGTGGAGTTGGTGGAGGTGTTGAAGAAACTGGTTTAAATGATGCTATTTTTTGCCTGAAATCATAATATTTAGCTTGATTTATTAGTATTTGTACTAAAACTGTCACATTTCAATCATTTTAGTAGCATTATTATTTTTCCTCATACGTATTAATACTTAATTTCAGCGTTTGATGTGTGCAGATAGATGTTAATTTAATTCAGAAAATAAAATCATTTCAACTATCATTTTCAAAAAAAAGTACCTGGGATATTAATTGTAATAAATGATTTAATTATGGAAAAACCAACTAACAATGAACAATAGGTTTAACCTACTTCTTCCATTTTATTGATAATTTTGACAAAAAACACTTCTAAAATACTATATTTAACATCAGAATTTATATAACCACAATGGCAAAGCAAAAAGACATCCAAGAAGAATCTCTTGAAAAGAAATTATGGAAAACTGCTGATAAACTTCGAAAGAACATTGATGCTGCAGAATATAAGCACGTAGTTCTTGGATTAATCTTCTTAAAATACATTTCAGATGCGTTTGAAGAACACTATCAATTACTAGTTGAAGGCAAAGGAAAATATGCAGGTGCTGATCCCGAGGATCCGGACGAGTATGGCGCTGAGAATGTATTCTTTGTTCCTGAAAGGGCGCGATGGTCACACGTTCAATCCATGGCAAAGAATCCGGGAATTGGAAAGTTAATTGACAATGCAATGGATTTGATTGAAGCCGACAATGCTACATTGAAAGGAATTCTTCCAAAAGTTTTCGGACGTCAAAATTTGGATGCGCAAACACTTGGTGGATTGATTGATACTATCGGAACGATTACGCTTGGAGATAGCATGAGTAAAAGTCAAGATGTTTTAGGTAGAGTTTACGAATACTTCTTAGGTCAATTTGCCTTATCCGAGGGACAAAAAGGTGGACAATTCTACACGCCTGAAAGTATTGTGAAATTATTGGTTGAAATGCTCGAACCATACAAAGGTCGTGTATATGATCCATGTTGTGGTTCTGGTGGTATGTTTGTTCAATCCGAAAAATTCATTGAAAGTCATCAAGGTCGCTTGGATGACATTTCTGTATATGGTCAGGAAAGTAACCAAACAACCTATCGTTTATGTCGAATGAACCTTGCAATTCGTGGAATTGATGGTTCTAATATCAAATGGAATACAGAAGGTTCTTTTCTGAACAATGCGCATAAAGATTTAAAAGCCGATTACATCATTGCGAATCCCCCATTTAATGTAAGTGATTGGAGCGGAGAATTGTTAAATGACGATGCTCGTTGGCAATATGGTAATCCTCCAACAGGAAATGCCAATTTTGCTTGGGTGCAACATTTCTTATATCACCTATCTCCAAGTGGTAAAGCAGGATTCGTCTTGTCAAATGGTTCCTTGAGTTCAAATACCGGTGGCGAAGGTGATATTCGTAAACGAATCGTTGAAGCAGATTTGGTAGAATGTATTGTTATGTTGCCAAAGGCATTATTCTTCAATACCGGAATTCCTGCTTGTTTATGGTTCCTACACCGCAACAAGAAAAAAAGAAACGGCCAAGTGTTGTTCATCGATGCTTCTGAATTAGGGATGATGATCGATCGTAAAAACCGAATTTTTGAAGACAAGGATGTTAAACAAGTTGCAGATACTTATCATAATTGGTTGAAGGGGAATGATGAATATGAAGACATTAAAGGATTTTGCAAATCTGCGGACCTTTCCGAAATCGAAAAACACAAGTTTGTTTTAACGCCTGGGCGCTATGTCGGAATTGAAGATGAGGAAGATGATGGAATTCCTTTCGAAGAAAAGATCGATAAACTGACTTCAACTTTGCGTGAACAGATGAAACATTCGAACGAGTTAGATAAAGAGATCAAAGAACAATTGGCAAAAATTGGAATTACGTTATGAATGGTTGGAAAGAGGATAGTAATTACGACTTTAAAAGTTTAAAGAAGGCAATTGGAGCTAAATCCAATTTGGAATCACTTGCTGAGACCTGTGTTTGTTTCGCGAATGCCCAAGGTGGAACAATCGTAATTGGAATAGAAGATAAAGATTCTGAGCCACCATTAGGGCAAAAAGTTAAAGTAGATGAAATGAACAAAGTTCTTGCTCGTCTCCGTTCACTGACCGATGGTGTTGGGTTGGTTAATCCTGAATTAGTAATCCACGAAAACGGTGGAGAATATTTTTACTTTAAGGTAATGCCTTCTACTAGACTTATAGCCACAACATCATCTGGTAAAGTTTTAGTTCGAATTTCTGATAATTGTTATCCGGTTAAAAGTGAAGAGTTAACAGATCTTGCTGCGGAAAAAAATGCATTTCAATGGGAATTAACCGTTGTTCAAAAACTGACATTATCTCAGGCAGATGCTGATCAAATCGTTTATTTTTTGGATAATATTAAACGTTCTGATAAAGTATCTGATTTTATCAAACAAAAAAATGATTCTGAGATTCTAGAACATTATCAACTTCTTTCTCCCGAAGGGTTTTTAACCAACTTGGGAGTTTTATGGTTGGGCACTCCTGCACAACGTGCACGTTTATCTTATCCTGTTACATTTCAATATTTGGTCTACAATGATCGTGAAGAAAAGATAAGGGAAAAAAAATATCATTTCCACCAATTCAATCCAATGCAACTTTTGTTGGAGATTGAAAAAGAGGCAGTTGAATTGACATATTCCTTCGAATTAACTAGTGGACTTTTCCGTGAAAAGGTACGTAATTATCCTAAAGAGGTAATTAGAGAGTTATTAATAAATACAATCGCTCATAAGCGTTATACAATGTCTGGTGACATCTTTTTGGAAGTTTATTCTGATAGAATTGTTTTCACTAATCCTGGTGGTTTACCATTGGGTATTTCAAAAGATAATATTCTGCACGAACGTCAAAGGCGAAATCCCCATTTAATTCAAACCCTTCATGATTTAAAATTAATGGAAGGTGAAGGTTCTGGATACGATTTAGTTTATGAAAAATTAAGTCTTGATGCTAAGCCTTTTCCGCTGATTGAGAGTTCATTTAATAAAATGATTGTTACAGTGGAATCCGGAATAATTGATGAAGAAGCATTATCCGTAATTGATTATGTAAATAAACACTTTCAACTAACTCAAAAAGAAACGATTACTCTAGGTGTTGTGGCAACGGTTAAAAAAATTCTATCAACACAACTCTCTAGTAATTTACAATTAAATCAAGAGGATAAACTTAAGTATTGGTTGGGATCTCTTATGGATAAAAGTATATTGATGAGTCGTGGGGTTAAGAAAGGTACAGAATACTTGTTGAATCCTGATTTGTTTAGTCAGGCTAAATTAAATCTTACTCCTAGTTTAAAAACCATAGAGCCTTATAAATTGGATGCATTGATCATTGAAGATTTAAAGCATAACGGGGAAAGTAAAATGGCTGATATTCAGTCTCGATTGAGTGAGGTATACCCAGAGGATATTCAAAAAGCAGTTTATCGTCTTGTTAAAAGCGAAACCTTGATTCCTGTTGGCGCATATAAAAATCGTACTTATTTGCTGTCTAAAAAAAAATAAATGAGAAATAAATTGAGAAATAAAACAATTAAAACCGTTGATTTTAAAGGGTTTATTTTATTTGTCGTTAGTTCAATACAAAAAATAAATGAATTGATAAAGGACAGAAAATTCAATAGTGCTTTCAGTCAACAGCCTGTTGACCAATTTACGCAACATGGTGTTGCGCAATTGAAAGCCGTTCATTTTTCACCATTTTTAGGGTCGCATAATGCGACCTTAGAATCGCTAGTTTCATTTAGATTACAGAACCACTGTGATGCAGAACGCCAATTAAATACGGAAGGGAAATGAGTGAGTGGAAGGAAACCGAATTGGGTGATATTATCAATTTGAAAAGGGGGTACGACTTACCTGCAGGAGTTAGGGAGAAAGGTACATATCCAATAATATCCTCATCAGGTATAAGTGATTATAACAGGAATTACAAAGAGATCGGACCGGGAGTCATAACAGGTCGATACGGTACATTAGGAGCTTTTTACTTTATAGTAGAGTCAGTAAAATATTGGCCATTAAACACAACCCTATTTGTGGATGATTTTAAAGGTAATGACCCACGGTATATATACTATTTTCTTCAAACTTTATCCTTTGAAAAATTTGGGCAAAAAAGTGCTGTCCCTGGATTAAATAGAAATGAATTACATCAAATTACTGTCCGAGTACCAGATTTTAATAGACAAAAAGAAATTGCAAAAACACTTTCATCACTCGACTCAAAAATCTCCCTCCTCCGCCAACAAAATCAAACATTGGAAGAATTGGCACAAACGCTTTTCAAACGCTGGTTTGTGGACTTTGAATTTCCAAATGAAAATGGAGAACCATATAAAAGTTCTAGAGGGAAAATGATTGATTCAGAATTAGCTGAAATTCCGGAGGGGTGGAGAATTGGAAAAATTAAAGACTTAATAGATATTCCATCTGGTTATCCTTTTAAAAGTAGTGAATTCACGGAAGATGGAAAATACAAACTCATTACTATCAAAAATGTTCAAGACGGCTACATCGATTCAAGGAAAACTGAGATGATTTCTAATATACCGTCAAATGTTAAAGAACATTGTTTTCTTAAAACAGGAGATGTTTTGATTTCCTTAACAGGAAATGTTGGAAGGGTTGGTTTGGTCTGTGAGGAAAATTTATTACTAAATCAAAGGGTAGGTTTTTGTCGCCCTAAAAACAAAAAAAATAATCCCTTCACGTATCTTTTGTTTAGAAATACAGAAGTATTTAACCAAATTAATTCAATTGCACGGGGTACGGCTCAAGCAAATTTAAGCCCAATTGAGACCGAGTTAATTGAAATAACTATTCCATGTAATAAGGTATTGGATGCTTTTTCTAGAATTTCAATCCCAATATTTAACTTATTTATTAGCAATAATAAGGAAATCCAAACTCTAACTCAAACACGTGATACCCTTTTACCGAAATTGATGAATGGAGTAATAGAAATAAACTAAATTATGAGTACAACTGCCTACAATAAATATCCAAAAGGATCAGAATGGAGAAGATGGGATTTGCATTTTCATACTCCATCTTCATATGACTACAAAAACAAGTCAATTTCAAATCAAGAGATTATTGCTGAACTTGTTAAAAATCAGATAGCTGTTATAGCGATAACCGACCATCATGTTATTGACGTCCAAAGAATTCAGGAATTACAATCCTTAGGCAAGGATCGAATCACTGTATTGCCCGGCATCGAGTTTCTTTCCGATTCACGCGGAAGTGATCCAATACATTTCATCGGAATCTTTCCTGAAAATTCCAACATACAATTTATTTGGGAACAAATAAAAAATAAAACTAACATAAGTCGAATTGAAGGTGAAGGATTGAAGATTAATGAAGTTTATTGTGATCTTTTTCAAACGTCTGATTTGATTCATCAACTTGGTGGAATTGTAACGATTCATGCAGGCTCTAAAACAAATACAATTGATAATATTACTAACTCACTTGAACACGGGATAGCTCAAAAGGAAGATATTGCTAAGATTATTGACATTTTTGAATTGGGAAAAGAAGAGGATTTAATACCTTATATGACTCTGGTTAATTCTTATTTAGAGAGAAAAATAAACAAAGTTCTCCCGTTAATAATTTGTTCAGATAATCATGATGTAAAAAATTACAATGTAAAACAATTACTTTGGATCAAGGCTGATCCTACTTTTGAAGGTTTGAAACAAATTTTATTTGAACCATTGGATCGAGTTCATATTGGAGAAGAAATTCCTGATGAAAAACTACTTTATCACATTATTGACAAAGTGAAATTTCAAGATACAAATTTTTCAACTCAAGAAATTGAATTAAGTTCCAATCTAACAGCAATAATTGGTGGAAAGTCTACTGGAAAATCAATTTTACTCCGTAACATTTCAAAAACAATTGATCCAGAAGAGTTTTCAAAAAGACATAAAACCGCAGGATTGTTAGAGCCAAAATCAATCGCAGGCATGGAAGTGATATGGAAAGATGGTCAAAAAAGTAGTTTAGGATCAGAACAAAATGTAAACAAACGGATAATTTACATTCCGCAATCCTATCTAAATCGCGTCGTTGATTTTGATAAAAAACGCAGTGATATAGATGAAATAATTAGAGAAATTCTTTTACAAGATGAATCATTTGCAATTTGGTTTAACTCTTTACATCATAATGAGAGATTACAATCGAATACAATTGACTTATATATTAAAACATTGTTCGATCACATTGATAATTTCTATAGTTCATCTGAAGAGATAAAAAAGATTGGTGATGAATCTGGCATTAAGCAGCAAATAAAAAAGATTTCTGAAGAAATTACGGCTATTCAATCTAAACTTAATTTATCAGAGCAAGAAATATTGATTTATAATCAAAAAATTGAATTAATTAATTCAAACAAATTGGTTATTGAAAACTTCAATCATGATATTTTAATTTTAACAAATATTTCAAACAATAAAATTGAAATCTATAATCCATTTGAATTTGAACTAAAAAATCCAGAGTTCAATTTAAAACTGGAAGCTTTATCAATTGAAAATCAAAATCTTTACAGTTCAGACTGGAAGGTGAAAGTTGATAATTTAATTTTAGAATATAAAGCTGCTATTGAAGTCCTCAACGGAATTAATAACAAGGAAATTGAATCAATAGCTTTACTTCAATCAAAAATAGATGGGCAAAAAAATCTACAAGAAAAATTTAAACTATTGGCTCAAGAAAAACAAAAAGATCAAAAATTAGAGGAGATTAAATTAAAAAAAACATCATCACAGACAGCAGTACTTGAATTGATTGATTTATTGTCAGAATCTTGTGCAAATTACTATTCTCTTTATCTTGAAGCAAAAGACAAAATAAATAGGAATTCTTTTGATGAGGAACTAAAGTTTGAAATAGAAACTGAGTTTGTGATCGATGATTTTCAAAAAAATTTCGTTGAGATGTTTTTTGATGGTCGATCAATTAAAAAAGAGGAGTACAAACATGTAAATGAATTTACTTTTTCAAATAGAGAAGAATATAAAAATCAGATTAAATTAATTCTACGGGAGATTATAAATACCCAACTACCGAAAAGAGATGGTTTTTCGAATAAGGAAATTGTAACAGGTTTGTTGAAAAATTGGTTTGCTCATATTTTTAAAGTAGAATATTTGGGTGATCAATTAATTGATATGTCACCAGGAAAGAAGTCATTTGTACTTCTTCGATTACTGATTGACTTAGATAATAGTAAGTGCCCAATTTTAATTGATCAACCGGAAGATGATTTGGATAACAGATCAATCTACAATCAGGTTGTGAAGTTTTTGAGACGAAAGAAATCTGAACGTCAAATAATAATTGCAACTCATAACCCTAATTTAGTTCTTGGAGCTGACGCAGAACAAATTATTGTAGCCAATCAAGAGGGTAAAGATTCTAAAAACAAATCGTCGAAATTCGAGTATGTTTCTGGAAGTATTGAACATTCTTTTAAAGACAGTTTAGTACCTGAAATTTTGTACTCTCAAGGAGTTCAAGAGCATATTTGCGATATATTGGAAGGGGGCGAAGAGGCTTTTCTTAAGAGAAAAAACAAATATCGATTTAAACAATGACCAAACTCTCTGAAAACGATATTGAAATCTGGGCAATCGAGGAATTAGAATCCGTAGGTTGGTCATATGTCAACGGTGCTGAATTGGCACCTGATGGGGAACGTTCCGAACGCGCTTCATTTTCTTCGATTGTACTGGAAGAACGGCTGAAACGCGCTATTCAAATCAATAATCCAGAAATTCCACTGGATGCTCAAATAGAAGCATTAAAAATTATCCTACGCTTGGCTTCACCCGAAATTGTGGTGAACAATCAACTTTTTCATCAGTACTTGGCAGAAGGTGTTCCTGTTGAATATCGCAAAGATGGTGTCATGCGTGGTGATCGTGTTCAGTTGGTCAACTTCGCTCAACCCGAACAAAATGATTTCTTGGTGGTCAATCAATTCACCATCATCGAAAACAACCAAAACAAACGCCCGGATCTATTACTTTTTGTGAATGGTTTACCCTTGGTCCTCATCGAACTCAAGAACGCTGCCGATGAAAACGCAACAATTGAATCAGCCTACAAACAAATTCAAACCTATAAATCAAGTATTCCAAGTCTGTTTACCTTCAATGAAATCTGTATCATTTCCGATGGTGTAGATGCAAAAGCAGGTTCTTTGTCGGCAGGACTTTCGCGTTACTTAACATGGAAATTAAAAGATGATCAAGGGAACCGTCCGGTACTTTCGAACCAGTTAGAAATCATGTTGCAGGAAATGCTAAAACCTGCCGTATTATTGGATTTTATTCGTCATTTTATAGTTTATGAGCAATCCAAGGAGACAGATAAAAATGGAGTTGCTCAAATTACAACGGTTAAAAAGATTGCAGCATATCACCAATACTACGCCGTGAACAAGGCTATAGATTCTGTTCAGGATGCAGCCAGTATCGATGGAGATAGAAAAGGTGGAGTTGTTTGGCATACGCAAGGAAGTGGAAAATCCTTGTCCATGGTTTTCTTTACCGGAAAATTAGTGTTGGCATTGAACAATCCAACAATATTGATCATCACCGACCGAAACGATTTGGATGATCAGTTGTTCGATACTTTTGCAGCATCTAAAGATTTGTTGCGTCAAATTCCTGTTCAGGCAACTGATAGAGAAAATTTAAAAGACTTGTTGAAAGTCGCTTCTGGAGGTATTGTTTTTACAACCATTCAGAAATTCCAACCGGAAGAAGGAAATGTATATGAAACGCTTTCAGAACGAACGAATATTGTCGTAATCGCCGATGAAGCACATAGAACACAATACGGTTTCAAACCAAAATCCGTCGATGTCAAAGACGACCAAGGAAATGTGATAGGTCAAAAATTGGTGTATGGTTTTGCAAAATACATGCGAGACGCTTTACCGAATGCAACGTATCTTGGTTTTACCGGTACTCCAGTAGAAAAAACAGATGCGAATACACCTGCTGTTTTCGGAAATTACGTGGATATCTATGATATTGGCCAAGCAGTAACCGATGGCGCAACTGTTCCAATTTATTATGAAAGTCGTCTCGCTAAAATCAATCTATCCGAAGAAGGAAAAGAATTGATCAAAGAACTGGATGAAGAATTAGTAAACGAAGAGTTAACCGACACACAAAGAGCCAAAGCTAAGTGGGCAAAAGTTGAAGCAATTATTGGAAGTGAACAACGCATCAAGACAATTGCAACGGATATCGTTCAACACTTTGAAGTAAGAAACGGTGAAGGTGGTTTGAGTGGTAAAGGAATGATTGTCACCATGAGCAGGCGTATTGCTGCTGAATTGTACGATGAAATCATTAAAATTCGTCCGCATTGGCACAACGATGATTTAACCAAAGGTGTTATCAAAGTCGTAATGACCGCTTCTTCTTCGGATGGTCCAGAATTAATGAAACACCACACATCGAAGCAACAACGTAGAGATTTAGCGGACAGAATGAAAAATGTTGCAGATCCTATGCAATTGGTCATTGTGCGCGATATGTGGTTGACAGGATTTGATGCACCGAGCTTGCACACCTTGTACATTGATAAACCAATGAAGGGGCACAATTTGATGCAAGCAATCGCACGTGTAAATCGTGTTTACAAAGATAAACCGGGTGGATTGGTTGTAGACTATTTCGGAATTGCACAAGATCTTAAAAAAGCATTGAGTTTTTATTCTGAATCAGGTGGAAAAGGAGATCCTGCTGAAGCACAAGAAAAAGCAGTGGCCATGATGCTTGAAAAATTAGAAGTCGTATCGAATATGTTTGCAGAAAAAGCGATCAAGCATAATGAAATAGTTAATCTTGCAGCTGAAGAACGAGCATTATATGGCAAAACATTTCAGTACGAACGTTATTTTTCGGCTGGAACAAAAGATAAGCTCGACCTCATTTTATCAGGAGTTGAACACATACTCAGTTTAGAAGATGGTAAAAATAGATTCCTACGAGAAATAACAGCATTATCTCAATCTTTTGCAATTGCCTTGCCTCATGAACAAGCCATGGATGTGCGCGATGAAATAGCCTATTTTCAAGCCGTAAAAGCACGAATCGTTAAATTCGATTCACAAGGTGGCGGAGGTCGTTCTGATGCAGAATTGGAAACAGCCATCAAACAAGTCATCGATCAGGCTTTAGTTTCTGAAAAAGTCATTGATATTTTCGATGCAGCAGGCATCAAAAAACCGGAGATCTCAGTTTTAGATGACAACTTCCTGGAAGAAATGAAAGGAATGAAGCACAAAAACTTAGCGCTTGAAGTCTTAAAGAAATTACTCAATGACGAAATCAAGATTAGATCCAAACACAATTTGGTTCAAGGCCGATCATTGATGGAAATGTTAGAATCTTCAATAAAGCGTTATCAAAACAACCTGATTACATCCGCAGAGATTATTCAAGAATTCATCAACCTTGCGAAAGAAATCAAAGAAACAGACAAGCGTGGTAAAAAATTAAAAATGTCCAAAGACGAACTTGCCTTTTACGATGCCGTTGCCGCAAACGATAGTGCAAAACAACTCTTAGGAGATGAAGTCCTAATAAAACTTGCCCGAGAACTGGTTATCAAAGTAAAAGAAAGCGCAACCATCGACTGGACAGTAAAAGAATCTGTCAAGCAAGGAATGAAAGTAGCAGTGAAGCGTCTCCTTCG
>JAHEMR010000009.1 GCA_024643545.1 Crocinitomicaceae bacterium
AAATTACTTATAAATGTAAAAAAGCGGATGCAAAGGTAACAAACTTTTGAAATTCCACAAACGATTTTACGAATATTCCCAAAAAAAACTTTTGACCCTTGTTTTTTGTTGGAATTAGGCCTTGGCATTTCGTGGGTGATAGGACAAAATCGCATCCCTCAAGAAGCGTTGATCGAGGTGTGTGTAGATCTCCGTTGTTGTGATGGATTCGTGTCCCAACATCTCCTGAATCGCCCGTAAATTGGCGCCTCCTTCAATCAGATGTGTCGCAAAACTGTGTCGAAAGGTATGTGGTGAAATGTTCTTTTTAAGTCCGATGCTTTCTGCTAAATTTTTGATGATTGTAAAGACCATCACACGGGTCAATTGTGCGCCTCTGCGGTTCAGAAAAACGATGTTTTCACTTCCTTTTTGGATGTTCAAATGGTTACGGATGTGTTGCTGATAAATCTCAATTTCTTTCTGAACTTGTGGACTCACAGGTACCAAACGTTCTTTGTTTCCTTTTCCAATCACCCGGATAAATCCTTCTTCGAAAAACAAATCAGAGAAACGCAGTCCAACGAGTTCACTCACGCGCAAGCCACAACTGTACAAGGTTTCCAGCATGGCTCGATTTCGGTGTCCTTCATTTTTACTCAAATCAATTGCTGCGAGTAAGGCATCGATTTCTTCAATGGTCAACACTTCGGGAAGTTTGCGTCCAAGTTTGGGTTGTTCGAGCAGTTCACTCGGATCTACTTTGACCAAGTTTTCAAGGATTAAAAATCCGTAAAATTGTTTGATGCCAGAAATGATCCGCGCTTGACTTCGTGCACTTAATCCAAGGTCGAAAAGCGTGGAAAGAAACTGTTTGAGGTCCTCGTAGTCCAGTTGATCCGCCGTCTTTCTAATGCCAGCAGCAAAGTCCTTTAGTTTATCGACATCGTTTTGATACGCTAGGATGGAATTCTCCGCCAAACCCTTTTCGATTTTCAGGTATGAAACAAAATCCTTAATATAGCGTTCCCAATTCGACATCTATGAAAATTCTGATTGTAAACGGTCCAAATTTAAACTTACTCGGTTCCCGTGAAACACAAATATATGGGAATGTTTCGTTCGAAGACTTTCTAAACGAGTTGAAATCAAAATCGACTGCAGAAATCAGTTATGTTCAAACGAATGTGGAAGGGGAAATCATCAACATTCTTCAGAATGCAAAAGTAGATGGCATCATTCTCAATGCCGGTGGATACACGCACACCAGCGTAGCCATTCGCGATTGTATTTCCGCAATTTCCACTCCTGTAGTGGAAGTGCACATTTCCAACATTAGCGCACGCGAATCTTTCCGCCATGAGTCGATGTTAAGTCCAGTTTGTGCAGGCTGCATCTTCGGTTTCGGTATGAAGGGATATGAGTTGGCGCTGGGGTATTTTGCTGCTTAGTGGAAATTCAAAGTTGATTTTGCTTTTCAGTGAAACGTTAGAAAAATAGAGCCAATTAGGCTTTTAGTTCTAGATTTTTACTGACTATTATTCGACTGGCGGATAGTTGAGTCCACTGAGGCGAGCTAGTCTTCTTTTTTGAGATTCGAGTTCTTGATTTTGAAGTTCTGTATGAATTTGTTGGTTGCTGCGTGGTTTATATAATCCGTACAGAATTGCCACCCGAATAAGTTCGTTTCCACTACTGACATCAAACTTTTTCATGAGTTGGGTACGCATTCGATCGATGTTCTTTTTAGAGGTCGCCATTTGATCGCTGATTTGCATACTTGTGAAACCATCACAGATGAGATGCAGTAATTTTAGTTGGCGTTCGCTTAGTTCAAAAGGCGCTGTCGGTATGGATGGATTGGGCTTAGAATCCAGCAGTTCTCTTGCCTGTTGACTCATTGCATTGTCAAAACGGCCGTTCTGGTGAACTTGTTCAATTGCTTGTTGCATCTCATCAATCGAACATTCTTTCAATAAGTACGCATCCGCTCCAGCATGGAGCATTTCTGCGGCAACAGAATGATCAGCATGCATGGTGAGAACAATGATCTTTGGCTTGAAGGCGAATTCTTGAAGTGCTTTAATCGTTTGCCAGCCGTTCATGATGGGCATTTCCAAATCGAGCAAAACGACATCTATTTGATGTAGCGCAAGTCCTTCTAGAAATTGTTTGCCATCTGCTGCATCAAACACAACTTTTACAGTTGGTAAGTCGGATAACATTTTACACAATGCTTTTCTTACCACATGATGATCGTCTACAAGCGCTAATCTGATTTTTTTTACTCGTTTAGATTTCATTTGCCTTTTCTAATTTTATGTCTAAATCTAATGGACTAACAATTGTTGTTTGCGCAAAATTGTCATGGATATCATATTGAATAGCTGCACCAATAATTGTTAAACGATACCGAATATTTTCTAATCCGAAAGTATCTGAAGAGTTCACCAAATTCTCATATTCCAAATGTGTGAGTCCCTTGCCATCATGCCTTAATTGCAATATCAGTTCATTTGAAATACTCCATGATAACTTCATATGAATTTGCTTCGCATTGCTGTGCTTTAGTAAATTAGTAAGTAATTCGCTTGCGATAAAAAAGTTGTGGGTCATGACTGGTTCAGGAAGTTGCAAGTCATCATTCAATGCTGATTCAAAATGGAAGTGTTCGATTAGGTTCGTTGTTTTTTGCTGCGCCATACGTTCCAAGGCATTGGATAAGCCAAATTTCAGTAAATAATGCGGCATGAGATCTTTGGTAATGGAACGCATTTGATCAATACTTTCTTGTAAATATACGCTGGCATCCGTGAGTGAAAGCTTATCAAACTCTCCTTTTTCTCCCTTGCGTTTGACAAGTGAAATTTGCTTTTGGACAATGGACAATAAGCCACCTACCTCATCATGAAGTTTTCTAGCAATTTCAGTACGTTCATTTTCTTGGGTTTTTAAAACCACGCCAATCCTTTCTAGTTCCTTCTTTTTTAGGGTCTCTTGAAGCAAGTCTTCACTTAATTCGAGAATGCGTCTGTTTTTGTTCGAAAGCATCACAATTCCAAGTGCCATACCGAGTGAAAACAGCATGCTCAAAATGATGATTAGTGCGAGTTTACTTTCTTCAATGAGCATTTTTGCTTCGTAGATTGGTGTACAAATGAATGGAAAGTAGCAGCAAAAACAGCAACACAACACTTAAAAAAAATGGATAAACCTGATCCATTAAGGCTTCACTTTTACGTAAAAAATCCAGATTTGCAATATAAAAAAAGATGGTCACATGATAAACAAGGAGCAATTGGTTCATTCTCAGATCGGATTTTGACCTGGTTGATTTAAAACTAATAAATAACAAAAGCACTGTAGCAAGACTCTGATAGGTCATGTTGATATAGAATGAATTGAAGTCAAGTGTGCCATGCGCGCAAACTTCTGCGATAAAAACGACCGAAGTGAGAAGATACAGCCCGCGCCAAATACTCGTTTTCCAATTCAAATAAAGCTGTGCGTATTTGATGAAAATAATCGTCTCGATAAATGTCGAAACAACAAACAGGGGCAAGGTGCTCATTAAGTCCCAGAACATGACAATAGTAGCTATGAAATCAGTCAGGAAATGAGTTAATAACCAAAAGAACAAAAGCAACATTTTGCTTTCCTTTTTCTTACGGTAATTAAGGTGAAATAAGGTTATGGGCGGGAGCTCGGAAAGCAGTAAAACAGCGATGAAAATGTAATATTTGAGCTCCATTAGACTTGTTCTTGACAGTGTACGTATTGTTTTCTAAAATAGAGAATACTTAAAAGATCAAAGACAACATAAGTTAGCCAAAATATTGGGTAGATATATGCCGCCAAATTGTAGCTAGTGGTGAGAAAAGAAAGGTTTAGCATAAAAAAGAACACTGAAACATGGAATACCAAAAGAAGGTTAATGAAATACTGGAGTGGTTGATTTATTTTTTCTCGAGTAATTAACCAAATGAGCAGAGCAGATACAAATGCATAATAAAATACATGGGTGACATACATGACATTGTAATAGTGTTTCAGAAAATAAAATTCGACCACGAAAATGGACAATGGAATCATGAATAAGAACTTAGCAAACCAATGTTTTTTTGAAAGCAGCAAGAGAAAGAAGTAATACATGAGGAAGCCCTCTAAAAGGACCGAAAAACTATAGAGGTATTCGGTTTTCCAACCCATGTAAACACGTAAATTATAAGGGAATAATACCGATAAAAAACGCGAACCAAACCACAACACCAACGGACCTATTTGACGATTTTTTGATTTCAAAAAATAACGTAAACAAGCCACAAATGTTAAGGCGTCAAATATGATCATTCCGAAAAGAAAGAAATTAGACATTAGTTTGGGCTAATAAAGGTTTGGACTAGAAAAATACATGCTCTAAATTATTCAATTTCCACCGATTTTATGGCATCCTCTTCCTTATTGGTACGAATTCAAGAAAGAATAGAACATGTTCTATATTTAGACTTTATTAAGAAGGGATATATATTGAGTTCCAATGCTATCAAGTTATTTTTAAATCTGTTAAATATGCTTAATTCGATCCTTCAAATTCAGGATTCACCTTCATTTCTTTGACGCAAGATCCTAGGAGGAATAAAATATTTAGATTTTTTATTCCTGATTTTTAAACCGAAACTGATAATTAAATGCCGGAATGAATGGAAATACAGTTAATTGGTGTAAGGTCACTGCTCCTTGGTCATTTTTATCGTAGAATAGGTAAAATGGATTCATTTGATTGTATACATTGTAGATGCTGAAACTCCAGATTCGTTCTCCTTTTGCCATTTCTTTGATGAATAGAATGCTGACATCCAAACGGTGATATGCGGGCATTCGGTATCCGTTTTTCGCCGTGTAAATTTGTGCTTGTCCTAGATTGTACATGATGCCATCATTGATCCCACTGTTCACAATGTCTATTTGGTCATAGTATCCTTGACTCAAGGTAAGTGCATTTCCTGTTGAAAAAACCCAAGACGTGGTTAATTGAACGTGCTTTGTGAATTCGTGGTTGACAATCACGGAAATATTGTGACGTCGGTCGTATTTAAAGGGATACTCTTGTCCACCATTCATGCTGTCGAATTGTCGAATATTTTTGGACCATGTATAGGAAATCCATCCAGTGGTTTTTCCAGTGGACTTCTCGAGCATTATCTCAAATCCATACACTTTTCCCCTTCCATTTTTTTCTAATTTGGATTCCAGTGCACTTGTGGAATAAAAAGAAATGCCTTCTTTGAAGTCCAATAAATTCTGAAGATCCTTGTAAAATCCTTCAATGGTTAATACGAAAGGAACCTTACCTACACGCATGTCTGAACGATAACTCAAGTTCGCTTGCAAGGCTTGTTCCGGACGAAAGTTCTTTGTGGCTGGCAACCATAAATCCGTGGGTAATGACGATCCTGAATACGAAACATAGTGCAAGTTTTGTTGCATGCGTGAGAATCCAAGTTGTAGCATGCCTAATTCAGCCAGGTCATATTTCAACGAAATGCGCGGTTCGGGTTCGATGAAAGTAGTGTCTTCCACAAAGTACACATTAAGTGCTGATCCAATTTGCAGACTCAAATCTTTGCTTAAATCCCAATAAAACTCTCCGAAAATGGCTTGTTCAAAGGATAGCACCTGCGATTTCAATTCAATCGTAGCTGTTTGATTTTCTGAACGCAGGTTTCCTGGTCTGAAATAATGAAAGGTACTATTCAATCCGAATTCGAATCGTTTGCTTTCGTCAATCAGTAAATTAAAACGTGCCTTTGCCAAAACATCATTCACCTTCGAACTAAACTGAAACACGTTTTTATTGGGTGCAGCTCCTGAAGACGGTGAAAAAAGTGCTTGTATTTTCGTGGAATAATAGAAATTAGTACTTCCAACAGTAAGATTTGCCATGAGTTTTGAGGAAAGCGCTTTTGCGTAGTTCACACCAAGTACTCGATTTCCCCAAGTGTTGTTGTAGGAATAGCTCGAGGTTCCATCGTTCACTGATTTTTCTTTCCCACGGACAAAAATTCGGTCCCTTCCGTCGTAATAAAACATGCTGACCAATGCTTTGTTAGCGCAGCGTTTCACGAGTTTCATATTCGCATCATAAAAAGTGTAACCTGATGTTGCGTTTCCACCGGAATCCAAACGCGCCAACATGCGGATCAACAGATCAAAATTGAAACGGCGAATGGAAATTAAGTAGGTCCATGAACTGTCCTTTTTAAATGGACCATCCATTTGAAACTTTGTCGTAAGTAAGCCCACGCTCATTTCACTTTTTGTCTCGAAGCGATTCCCGTTACGCATGTGAATGTCCACAACGGAGGACAAGCGTCCGTTATAACGTGCAGGAAAATTTCCTTTATGCAATTGAACCGAACCAATCATGTTTGGATCAAAAGTGGAAACGAATCCACCGATGTGACTGACATAATAAAGCGGAACTTGATCGAGTAAAAATAAATTCTGGTCAGGACTTCCGCCACGTACATACAAGGCACTCGAACCTTCGCCACCGCTAGCGACACCAGGCATGAACTGAAATGCTTTAATGACATCTGCCTCACCTCCAAGCATCGGAATTTTTCGTGCTAAAGCCAGGGGTAAGTTCAAACTACTCAAATTATCCTTTGGCGCTTTTACCGTGATTTCTCTCACCACTTTTGTTCTAGGCGAAAGTATGATTTCATAGTAATCCTGATTGGGAACCAGCGCCAGTTCTTTTGTTTGATAACCAAGAGCGACAAAACGCAACAGAAGTCCTTCCGTTCGTTCTTTTGTGTTAAATGTGAGCATAAAATGTCCGTTGGCGTCACTGAATACCGGTTCGTCATTTTTAGCATAAAGCACAGACACGCCCGAAATTGCTTCACCGCTAATCGAATCGTTAATTTCACCTTGAATATGGATTTGTTGTGCGGAGGCAACATGAGCGATGCATCCAAAAAGAAACAGACTCAACTTATTCCACATAATCGATTTTAAGGTTTGTTTGACTATAGCCAGCAAAAATGCCATATCCACTAATGACGTTGGAATACATCGTGACCGGATCCCCGTAAAATAAAATTTGTAAGGGATCATCAAGGACATCCACACTATTTTGATTGTAGAGATGTTTGGTCCACGATTTACGGAACAAATAATATTCTCGACTGCCGCTTTTGATTAATCGGTGGTAGTTTTCATCATGGAAAAGGGTACCAAAGGGACTCATGGAAACCGATCCTCCTTTGCAGAGCAGGAACGTTTTTTCTTGACCATTGAAGAGCACATCCGAACAATAGTAATTTCGTGGGTTATAACTCAAATCGCCATCCGAAAGTAGACTCGGATCCTTTTCTTGAGTCTGCTGATAAAGGAATATATTTTGTCCTAGTTCATAATAATTTTCTTTCAGCGGATCATCTAAAAAAAACAACTTTGTTTCTGTTTCGAAGTATTTTACAATGCCATTGTCAGAAATAGGAACATCCGAAATTTTGTAGTAGGTCCCGCTTAAATTCTGAGGTAAAAACGGAATAGAAGTAGTCGCTTCTACTTTTCCAAAGCTTGCACTATTTGCCACAAGTTTGTAGGAATTTCCGGCACTTGGATAAAACACATTTTGATACCATCCTAAAGTATCGTAGAAGAAGACGCCAACTTCAAGTCCATTTTCATACAGCGTAAGTTCCACATCGTCTAAATGTGAATTTGGCTGCCCCATTGCACTTGAAGCGCTCACATGCACGCGGATAATTGAATCTGGACAAATGAGCGCATTGACAACAAGTTTCGAACCTTCAAATTCAGGATTCACCTTCATTTCTTTGAGGCAAGATCCTAGGAGGAATAAAAATACAAGTGGAATAAATTTCATGAACGGATAGCAATTAAAACCTGGTTTTCAAACGAGATTTTTTGGAGTTTATTTTGTTGAGGGTTAAAAGCATAGAACATGTTATCATTTTTCACCTTTTAACTTCTTCCTCCCTTCAGTTAATTTGCGCGTTCTAGGATATGTTTTAGTTGAGCTTTATTTGTATTAGAACAAATTGTATTTAAATTTGTCTTACATAAACAATTGTTAATCAGATGATGAAGATTTTCGTTTTATTATTGTTTACACTGTTTTCAAATGCATTGACAGCTCAAATAACCAACCCTCCTGGTTATCCTCTACATTTGTATCAGCAATTTAATGGTCAATATGACTATACGATTATTGGAAAAACTCATAACACATCTGACTGTTACACAAATCCCAATCCTTCAGCAAGCGCCTTACTTACTGCGTCTTCAGCTAGTTTGTCCTTGCCGCCGGGTCAAACCATTGTAGGCGCCTACCTTATTTGGGCTGGAGTAGGAACTGGTGCAGGTACTTCATTGTCACTTAATGGAATTACTCAATTTCCAGATTCAATCCAAACGATTACCTTCTCTACAAATACTTATTTTTACAAGGCGATAAAAGATATAACGCCTTATGTACAGAGTCTAGGTAATGTTAATTACCAAGTAAGCAATTTAAATTATGCCTACAACTCACAGTATTCGTATGGTTATTTTCAAGGTTGGAACATTGTTGTCGTATTTTCGAATCCGAATCTCCCCGCGAAACAAATTAATATTTATGATGGTTTTGTTACTAATTATTCGTTGCCCATTGTTTTGCCAATAACGAATTTATTGGTTTCGAGTACTGCTGGTGCTAAATTTAGTTACATTGCATACGGCGGAAGTAATGTTATTTGGTTCCCCCCTCAATTCAATCAGCTTAATGGATTTCCCTTAAGTAATTCACAAAATCCATCCAATCATGGATTTAACAGCACTCATGTCAATGGTACAGGAAACACTAGTTATCAATTAGATGTCGACACCTACGATATTTCGGCTTTTATAAATGTCGGGGATACGGTTGCAAATTTTTTTACTAATTCGATTTGGGCTCCTTTTTTTTCCACCATCATCACTTCCATCCAATCCCAACTTCCCGATGCAACGATTTCACTCGATAGCATTACTGGACAAGACATTTGTCAAAACCATGATTTAACGCTCGATTACACGGTGTACAATGTGAATGCCCTCGACACTTTAATGGCGGGCACACCAGTATCAGTTTTTGTCAATGATAGTATCTTGATTTCTACGGTAAACTTGCCATCGAACATTAATATCGGAGACAGTTTGTCTTTAAGTACTTTGGTGACGATTCCACCGGGAGTCTCAAATCCTTTTAATTTGAGCATGGTGGTCAATCAAAATAGTACCCAATTGGGTGTTGTGTATGAAAGTAACCTAACAAACAATGCATCGAATGATACGCTGATTCAGTTAATTGAGATTATCTATCCAGATTTTGGAACAATCGGTCCAATCTGTCAAGGAGTGAATTATTCCTTGCCCACAACATCCTTGAATGGTATTGATGGAACATGGTCTCCTGCCTTCAACAACCAAGTTGGTGGAACGTACTTTTTCATGCCCGATGACACTACGTGTAATCAACCCGTTCAGCTCAATGTCAGTATTGCGGGACTATCAACTCCTGTTTTTAATATCATCGATTCGATTTGTCAGGGCGGAAACTTGGTTTTCCCTTCAGTTACACAAAATGGCGTGCACGGAACATGGTCTCCTTTGTTAAATAACCAAAGTTCCACTGCCTATACCTTCACGCCTGATATTTGCACACCGGCTTTGGGATGTCCAACCCCTGTAACGCATACGGTGAATATTATTCCATCAACCGTTCCGATATTTAGTTTACTCGATTCCATTTGCTTGAATGGACAATTGACCTTCCCAACGGTTTCTGATAATGCTATTTCAGGAACGTGGTCACCCGCTTTTGACAACCAAAATAGTGCAAACTATACCTTTACGCCCGATGTGTCGAACCCCAACAACCAAAACTTTAGCTGTCTTGTTTCGACGCAACAAGATGTGGTGATTGTTCCTCCAACCACACCGAACTTTTCTTTTGTGAACAGTTTGTGTGCAGGTAGCGCCTTTACCTTGCCAGCGGTGAGCGACAATGGCATCTCAGGAATCTGGTCCGTGCCGTTCAATAATCAGGCAACTACAAATTACACCTTTATTCCCGACTCAACAAGCATTTTGAGCAGTTGCGCACCAAGTGTCACTGAAAGCATTACGATCATTCCAACCCTTTCTCCAAGTTTTAACTTCGTAGATTCACTTTGTGAGGACGCTGTATTCAATTTTCCCGATGTCTCCATCGAGGGTATCACTGGAATTTGGACACCTACTTTCAACAACCAAGCCACACAAAACTACACCTTCACCCCGAGTTCACTTGGGATTGTCAATACAAGTCAAGGTTTGCGTTGTCCACAGGTCGTGAATCAAATCATGACGATTCTGGCCAATCCAATTGCAGATTTCACGCCGCAATATTCAGTTTTGCCTCTGTACATGCCAACAACCATCTTGGAAAACAACTCTTCGAATGCCTACCATTTTATCTGGAATTTTGGCGATGGAACCACCAACGACAGCATTTTCTCGCCCGAACACACCTTCCCTGAAGAAGCAGGGTCCTACTTGGTTAGCTTGCAAGTCAGTAACCAAATCGGTTGCATGGATACCACTTCGCAAGTCATTGTCGTCGAACACGATCCGGTGGTCTTCATTCCAAATGCCTTTACACCCGACGACGACGACTTGAACAATGAATTCACGGCCGTGTTCCCCGATAACATGAAGCTCGCGAGCTACGAAATGTATATTTACGACCGTTGGGGAGAACTCGTGTATTACAGCCAGGATCCAAAACAAGGTTGGGACGCTTCCCTCGCAGGCTTCGATGCGCCAGATGGTGTGTATTCGTATTTAGTGAAATACAAGGAGTTTGGGTACGTGAATAAATTCCAGGTGACTGGAAGTGTGGTGTTAATACGTTGATTTATTGTCGCAACAGTGCAACTGCTGCGTAACGAGTGCAACTATTGTTTAAACAGGTGCGTTATTACCCCGGTAATAAGACCAATACACACATTTAACCTAAAAATTGATGAAAAAACGCGCATTTTATTTCCTGACTTTTCTTTCATTTCTTTCTTTCGGTCAAGGAAAGGTGGACCTAAGCAAGTTCCAAGTTGGACTCAGTGTTTCTCCCGATTATAGTTACATCTCAATAGCGAGTCTTTATGAAATACCAAAAGCAGGATTGACCACTGGAATCAATGCCGTTTATCAGTTCAATAAGCGCGTAGGTTTAGAAATGGGTTTACATTATTCGAACAAGGGATTCCAAACAAAAATGATGGATTTAGTTTTTATTCAACCAAATCCCACATCTCCAACACAGGCAAAATATATTTATAACTATAACTTTTTGGACATCCCACTTAAAGTGCATTTTTCCATTGGAAACAAAAAGACACGATTCTTTACAAGTGCTGGAATAGCCACGAATGTATTTCTGAAAGAGACATCAACAAGCATTTATGTTTACCCAGATCATACAGATAAAAAAATAATTTATCCAACCGAACATTACTTGAGGAAAGTAAATTTATCACCTAGTCTTAGTTTTGGAATGGATTACACATTCGATGATAATTCACACCTCCGAATTGAACCGACATTTCGTTGCGCCATGTTCAAAATGGTTGATTTGGAATCGTCAGGGAATTTGTTCAGTGCAGGATTGAATATTTCTTATTTCTTCGGGAAATAAAACGAATCGCTTGTATTTTTAGTGTAGTACCGTAGAATTGAAAATCCACATGTGCATTTTGTGGAATAAATTTTCAAATTCCCTGAACTTTTTTTAATCATCGTTGTACCGGACAAAAAAACAAAGATCCGAACACATGAAAAAAGTCTTTATTTCCCTCGTACTTCTTTTTAGTGCTGGCATGAGTCAAGCACAAACCACTGCACGAAAAATCCAATTAGTGATTTTGTTTGATACCTCCAATAGCATGGATGGATTGATCAATCAGGCAAAATCGCGCATTTGGGCGATAGTCAATGAGGCAAGTGGATTGCAGTACCAAGGACAAACGCCAACCCTTGAAATTGCGATGTACGATTATGGCAATGCGCAGCTAAGCGCGGAAAGTAATTTTATCCGTCAACAGTTGCCCTTCACCAGCGATTTAGATTTGGTTTCTGAAAAACTTTTTGGTTTGCGCACGAACGGTGGATCAGAATTCTGCGGTGCGGTGATTCAAACCTCGTTGCAGCAATTGAATTGGTCAAATGATCCAGCGGACCTCAAAATGATCTACATCGCAGGTAACGAACCGTTTACTCAAGGACCAGTGAATTACAAGGATGCTTGTCAATTGGCAAAGACAAAAAATGTATTCGTCAATACGATTTACTGTGGAGCGATGGATCAAGGAATTCGTGAGAATTGGAAGGATGGCGCAACTTGTTCACGTGGCGATTATTTTAACATCAATTCCAACGATCAAATCGTTGTGATTCAAACGCCATACGATGAGCAAATCAACCAATTGAACATCCAATTGAATCAAACATACATTTCCTATGGCAGTCTAGGAAAGGAAAACCGCATGAAGCAAAAACGCGAAGATGATAATGCCTTATTGCAAGGTGCCGCAGTTTCCTCTGAACGCGCCTTAGTGAAATCGAAATCGGTCTACTCCAATGTTAGTTGGGACATGGTAGACGCTGCGAAAATGGATTCCACGATCGTTGGGAAATTAAACGACGAAGAATTACCCGACGAACTCAAAGGAAAATCCACGGAGGAAAAAGAAGCGTATATCAAACAGAAAAGTGAAGAACGAGCGAAAATTCAAGGAGAAATTGGTCAACTTGGAAAGAAACGTGAACAATTTATTCAAGAAGAAAAGACAAAACAAGCTGGACAATCTGCGCAAGCAAAAGACGATTTCGGAACGGCAGTTTCCAAAAGTTTGAAAGAGAAGGCTGTATTAAATGGATTTAATTAAGGCGTCGAATCAATTGATTGTTATTTTTGTGTAACAATCGGCTATGAAAGAACTCGAACATTACTTCCAACACATTGATCCAGTTTTTGCAGCATTTTTAGCAACAACCTTTACCTGGTTGGTAACCGCGGCTGGAGCTTCCCTTGTATTTTTCTTCAAAAACATGCACCGTGGACTCCTCGATGGCATGCTCGGATTTACCGGTGGTGTCATGGTAGCAGCGAGTTTTTGGTCCTTGTTGTTGCCGTCGATTGAACTTTCTGAACGACTGTATCCCAGTATGTCGTGGATGCCGGCAGCCGTTGGATTCTTAGTTGGAGCTTTGTTTCTGTTCTTTTTGGACAAAAAACTTCCACACTTACACATCAACTTTAAGGAGGAAGAGTCCGAAGGAGTTAAAACGCAATTACACAAAACAACCTTGTTGGTACTTGCCATCACTTTGCATAACATTCCAGAAGGATTAGCAGTCGGTGTACTTTTCGGTGCTGCAGCGCACGGAATGGAAGGAGCAACCATCGCTGGGGCAATTGCATTAGCCATCGGAATTGGGATTCAAAATTTCCCGGAAGGATTTGCGGTTGCAATGCCATTAAGAAGGGCAGGAGCGAGTCGTTTCAAGAGTTTCATGTATGGACAACTTTCCGCGATTGTCGAACCAATTGCTGGTGTTATTGGTGCGATTGCTGTTATCTACATGGAACCTATTTTACCGTTCGCGTTGTCCTTTGCTGCGGGAGCGATGATTTTCGTGGTGGTGGAAGAAGTAATTCCGGAAACCCAAAGGGACAAGTACACCGATGTCGCCGTTCTAGGATTTATCGGTGGCTTCCTCGTGATGATGATTTTGGATGTGGCCTTGGGCTAAATCTTAATACGTCAAGATTTCATTCAAATACTTTTTTAGCAACTGAACATCCTTATCTTCGATGGTACCGATGCGCTTGGTCAAGCGGTCCTTTGAAATGGATCGAATGTGATGCGTTAGAATTTCAGAAGCAGTAGTGAGTCCGTTTTCTGTTGTGGGATGAAGCACGATGTCTCCTTTGTATTCTTTAATTTTCGTGGTAAGTGGACAGCAAATAACCGTATTCAAATGCGTGTTTAGTAAATTGCCACTGATGATGACAACCGGTCTCATTCCTGCTTGTTCGCTTCCTTTAACTGGATTCAAATTCGCAAACCAAAGTTCTCCCTGTTTCATAGTGATTCAGGATCCTTAAGTTGCTTGTGGTATTCAGCCATTCCTTCTTCGGCGATTTGAAAAAGATTGGTATCCTCGCTCATTTCTTTATATGAACGAACATAGGCCGCTTTATTCAATTCTTCCAAGTAAAGAGTGAGTGCCTTTTCGATGAGTTTATTTTTAGGAATGCCGAATTCCTTCGATTTATCCTGCAATTGCTGCAAGAGACTTTCTGGAAGTGAACTTGTAAATGTTGTCATTATATATTTATAAAAGATAAATATAATGAATAATTTTCGGAAAACAAAAAAGCCCTAACGATGCTGTCAGGGCTTTTAAGAATGTGAACGTTTGTTATTTTATCGACAAATGGTTTCTTCCGTCGCTTTCAGAATTTCACGTACTTCTTCTAAAGTCGGTGCTTCTGCATACGTACGAAGAACAGGCTCCGTTCCAGAAGGACGAATCATGACCCAACGTTTGTCGTCGAAGAAATACTTGAATCCATCGATGGTTTTTAAGTCAGCGACTTGGTATTTTCCAAACGAAGTATAGTTATTCGCTTTGCAATTCGCGATGATTTTTTGCTTTAAGTCCTCGGTGATGTGAAGGTCGTTGCGTTCAAATTTAAAGGGACCAACGATTTCATAGACTTCATCAATTAACTCATCCAGTGACTTTCCGGATTTCGCCATGAATTCCCAGATGATTAATCCCATCCAAATGCCATCGCGCTCTGGAATGTGTCCTTTCACGGCAATTCCTCCGGACTCTTCTCCGCCAAGCAGGACATCGTCCTTGATCATGATGGATGCAATTTCTTTAAATCCGATTTTCGTGGTTTGAATTTCCAATCCGTAATGCGCACATAATTTCTCCACACGTGGTGTCACACTGAAAGCAATGACTACTTTTCCAGTCATTTGCTTGTATTTGACCATGTAATGGATCAACAAAAGAATGATGTGGTGAGAGTCGATGAATTCTCCTTTTCCATTGTAGAGTCCAATTCGGTCGGCATCGCCATCCGTTGCTAAAGCACAAGAAACTGTTCCGTCTGCTTTGATGAACGCTTCTAATTCTTGAAGGTTTTTCGCAATCGGTTCTGGTGCTTGTCCGCGGAAAGATGGATTATGGTCGCAATGCAATAATTGTGTTTTCGGTAAAATCAAAGGCATCACTCGTTGACCAGCGCCATACATGGCATCATACACGAGATTCAAACCAGAATTTGAAATTGCGTCAAGGTCAAAGTTCTTTTTCACGTGATCCACGTAGCGCGTTTCGATATCTACGATTTCTATTTTTCCAGCTTCAATCGCTGCATCAATGTTCACGGATTTATAATCGATGGTACATACATCTGGAATGATGTCTTCCACTTCTTGCACTTTCTCAGGTTCTAATGGTCCACCAAAAAATGCTTTCAACTTGAATCCGTTGTAAGAAGGTGGATTGTGACTTGCTGTCAAGATGATTCCGACTTCGCATTGAAATTGAAACGCTGCGAGTGATATCATCGGAGTGGAAACGAATCCACGTGACATGCGAACTGAAATTCCTTGCGCAACGAGTACTTTTACGGCTGTTTCCATGAACAATTCTCCTGCAAAACGACAGTCGTGTCCAACGATTACGGAAGGATTCTCGTAGTTATTTTTTAACCAGATTCCGGTTGCCTCGGTTACGCGAGCGACGTTTTCTACGGTAAAGTCATCTGCAATGATGGCTCTCCATCCGTCCGTTCCAAATTTTATTTTCTGTGCCAAATTGATTGATTTTAATGAGGCAAAGATAGGGAAATTAGCAGGAAAAATCTGGGGGAAGATTGAGATTAATAAACGACCCCTAACTTTTTTACTTTGAGAATGCGCGAATGGTGTTTTCAATGATTGACACGCAATCCATCAACTGTTCTTCAGTAATAACCAAAGGAGGTGCAAAGCGAATGATGTTTCCATGTGTCGGTTTCGCTAAAAGTCCATTTTCTTTTAATGCCACACATAAATTCCATGCGGTTTGGCTATCCGGAGAATCGTTCACGACAATCGCGTTTAACAATCCTTTTCCACGTACTTGAAGAATCAAATCATTCGTTTCAATGATGCGGTTCATTTCTTTTCGAAACAAGGAACCAAGTCTGCGCGCATTTTGAATGAGGTTTTCTTCGTACACCACTTCTAAGGCTGCAATGGCTACTTTTGCAGCGATTGGATTTCCACCAAAGGTTGAACCGTGTTGTCCAGGTTTGATCACTGTCATGATGTGGTCATCCGCCAAAACAGCAGAAACCGGATAAACTCCACCGGAAAGTGCTTTTCCCAAGATGAGAATATCAGGACGGTTGTAGGTTGCGGTTTGACGCTCACATTTGTTTTCACAGGAACAGTTTCCACAAACAGCGAGTAGACTTCCTGTGCGTGCGATTCCCGTTTGGACTTCATCCGCGATAAACAGCACGTTGTTTTCCGTACATAGTCGTTTTGCTTCACTCAGGAAATGTTCGCCTGGTGTGTAAACTCCTGCTTCCCCTTGAATCGGTTCAACTAGAAATCCCGCTACATTTTCCCCTTTGATTACCGCTTCCAATGCAGCAATGTCATCGTAAGGAATGGAGATAAATCCAGCAGGGAAGGGTCCAAAATTCTGGTAAGAATCTGGGTCACTCGAAAACGACACGATGGTTGTTGTGCGTCCGTGGAAGTTACCTTCACACACAATAATAACTGCTTCATTTTCTGCGATTCCTTTTTTCTCGTAAGCCCATTTGCGGCATAGTTTGATTGCGGTCTCCACAGCTTCAGCTCCGGTGTTCATAGGAAGCACTTTATCAAAACCGAATGTTTCTGTCACAAATTTCTCGTAGTGTCCAAGTGAGTCATTGTAAAACGCACGAGATGTCAAAGCCAAAGTTTGTGCTTGGTCGATGAGTGCTTGCGTGATTTTCGGATGACAGTGTCCTTGGTTCACCGCAGAGTAAGCCGATAAAAAATCATAGTATTGTTTGCCGTCCACATCCCAAACATGTACGCCTTGACCTTTGGAAAGTACCACGGGCAACGGATGGTAGTTGTGTGCTCCGTACTGATCTTCTAATGCAATGTGTTGGGTAGATTGACTCATAATGATTGGGTAATTGGGAATTCGTTCAAACGTTGCAAAGATAGGCAAAGGAAATGTGAAAATAAATTAACAAGAATTTTAAAATTCATATTCACATAATACATTACATTTGTCTCATGAAGCTGATTAGTCGTTTATGTTTGATTTTCTGCGCATTGAGTATTTTTACCAATGTGGCATTAGGTGGAACGTTGCTTTCGACAAAGAAATTGACATTTTCAGCTAAGCAAGAAAGTAAAACAATTGTCTTCCAAAAAGTAGTGGAAGACTTCCATTTAAATGCGACTGAGTTCGAAGAAGATGTTGAAATGGACGGAGATGAAGACCTAGATTTTGATTTTCACTTCGTTTCTTATCACACTACTCCAACGACATTCCAATTCCAGTTTCCATTCTTCCATGCTTCGACGATAGGATTCAACCACATTGACTATACGTCAATACGAAAAATACCGTTTTTCATTACTTATGAAAATTTTAGAATATAGAATCGATTTCGTATTGGCTTAAAAATCAATTGTATAACGAATTCTAAATTTCTATGAATCACCCATTTCAACTTGAAAAAGTTGTTGAAGAATTAAAACACTTTTTACCTTCCCAAGCTCCTTTAAAGGACTTTATTCACCACAATACCCTGCATGCTTTCCAGCATGATTCCTTTCACCTTGGATTGAAAAAATCAAACGAGATGTTCGGTTACAAGACGTATTTGCAATTGAGTGAATACCGTAAATTATTCGAGCAAGGAAAGATTAATGAAGGTGTATTGGATCGTTTCTTACCAAAGGAAGATCAAGCTATGTGGAAAACACGTTTGCTTTCTACAGATTACAATGAACAAGTTAATCCGCGCATCGGAATGCTTCGTGCCAATTGGAAGTCGAAGTACAAATTAGATTTGGATGTTTACACGCATTCCACGTTGTTCAGAATTACCAGCAGTTACTTGGATCAAGGAATTTCAGTTTGGAGTTTTCCAATCAAGGATCTAGGCTTTTTAGATGCCATTCGACATTTGGAGTCAAATGGTAATGTCAGTTTCTTTCAAACCAAACGTGCGAAGGACTTATTGATGAAATCAGACCTTCGTTTGGAGGATTGCTTGCAGATTCTTGTTGGCAAGGAGGACTTGTACGAACGTTATTTGTTCGACCAACAATTCGCCCATCCAGGATATGCGGGAATGGTTTCTGTACTATCTGGAAATGCCTCTGCACTCATTGATGAAAGAAAGATCGATTTGGTTGAATGGATGACCTTTGAGTGTTTATTGGAAATCGATTCGTTGGATGCCTATTTTGGCGAGATTTGGACACCAATTGGGATCAAAATGGAAGATGAAATTCCTGATTTATTTGGTCCAGTTGTGATGGATGAATTATCCGAAGTGAAACGCATTTGGCAAGAAGCCTATGAGTGGACCTATTACAACGAAGTCTTGAACGGTCTAAAAGAAAAATCCATTGTGGAGGAGAAAAGTCCAGAGATGCAAGGTATTTTCTGTATTGATGACCGCGAATGTTCAATTCGTCGTTACATTGAAGAAGGACATCCAGGCGTACAAACTTTTGGGACAGCGGGATTCTTTGGTGTGGAATTTTATTTTCAACCTTATGGATCAACTTTTCGAACAAAGGTTTGTCCAGCACCCGTTACTCCAAAGTTCTTAATTAAAGAAATGGCGAATGATGCGAAGTCGGACAAGGAGTATCACTTTGATGCCCGTTCCTACGGACTTATTTTTGGTTGGATCCTTACCCATACAATGGGATTTTGGTCAGCGCTAAAATTAGCTTTGGCTATTTTTAAACCATCCTTGAATACGGTAGCTGTGTCATCAAGCGGTCATATGCATGAGAATTCCACGTTGTTTATTGAAAATCAAGGTGGAGAAACAACGGATGATGGATTGCAGGTTGGATTTTCCATCGATGAAATGACAGACCGCATTCAAGCCTTGTTAATGAGTATTGGATTAAACAACACTTTTGCGCCGTTAATCTATGTCGTTGGACACGGTTCCAGTAGCTCGAACAATACACACTACGCAGGGTATGATTGCGGAGCTTGTTCTGGCCGTCCAGGTTCCGTAAATGCACGCGTGATTTGTCACATTGGGAATCATCCAGTGGTTCGCCAAAAATTAAAAGAGCGGGGCATTGATATCCCAGAAAGCACGCAATTTGTTCCGGTATTACACGATACTAGTCGCGATGAATTCATGTATTACGATTTAGCAGTGTTGAGTGAACAAAATACTCAGAAACACCAAGTGAATAAGCGATTATTTGACCAAGCGTTGGATTTCAATGCAACCGAAAGATCGCGAAGATTTGTGGTGATGAATTCAAAAAAAGCAGTGAAAAAGGTACATAAAAACGTGAAATTACGTTCGGTATCCTTGTTCGAGCCAAGACCTGAATTGAACCATGCAACTAATACCTTATGCATCGTCGGAAGGCGCTCTTTTTCTCGTGGATTGTTCTTGGACCGTCGTTCGTTCTTGAATTCATTTGATTACGAAGTTGATCCAGAAGGTAAGTACTTACTAGGAATTCTCAATGCCGTTGCACCGGTTTGCGGTGGAATCAATTTGGAATATTATTTCTCACGCGTAGACAATCAAAAACTGGGTGCGGGAACAAAACTACCTCACAACGTCATGGGACTTATTGCTGTTGCGAATGGAATCGACGGAGATTTCAGAACAGGATTACCAAGTCAGATGATTGAAGTGCATGACCCAATGCGCTTGTTGGTTATTGTGGAACATTTCCCAGAAGTGGTATTGAAAACGATTCAAACGAATCCAGCAACCTATGAATGGTTCTTGAATAGTTGGGTAAATATCGTCGCATTCCATCCAATTGAAAAACAGTTTTATTTGTTTGCCAATGGCGCTTTCACACCTTATGATTTACCTCAAGAACCGTTAGCACATGTTGACGATGCCATGAAGTTTGTCACAAGTGAATTTGAGAATTTACCAGTTGTAGAACTAACACATTAATTGAACATGGAACTTACCTTTAAATTCTTCATACATTTTTTCATTCTATTGCCATTAGTGAGCTTTACTTTAAGCTTATTTATCCCCAAAAAGAATGAAAATACACTTTCAGTGTTGGCGTATACTTCTGTAGGACTTCAACTCTTGGTAAGCATATTCTTCACCTATCAATGGGCAAGACATGGTTTCCCCGAAATTGACCTCAAAGAGTTTTCCGTATATCGAAATGGAAATTATGATTTCTATTTGGATTTTTATTTTGATAAAGTGACAATGGTTTACCTCTTATTGGGATCGTCATTAACGTTTTTAATCACTATTTATTCAAGGTATTATCTGCATAGAGAAGAAGGATACAAGCGTTTCTTTAACACCATCTTGTTCTTTTTCCTTGGATTTATCATCATTATTTTTGCCGGTAACTTAGAGACCATGTTCATTGGCTGGGAAGTATTAGGGATTTCCTCCTTCTTGCTCATTGCCTTCTATCGCGATCGTTATTTGCCTGTGAAAAATGCGTTGAAGGTATTTTCAGTTTACCGAATCGGTGATGTTGGAATTATTCTTGCCATGTGGTTGTCTCATCATTTGTGGCATGAAAATATTTCCTTTTCGAAATTGCACAATGCGGAATTGGTACATGACCACATTATGCAGAATTCCTTGGTTGGACTAGCAATCGCATTTATGTTTTACATATCAGCTGCAGCGAAATCAGCGCAATTGCCTTTTTCATCTTGGTTGCCACGTGCAATGGAAGGACCAACTCCATCGAGTGCAATCTTCTACGGATCACTTTCAGTGCATATTGGTGCCTTTTTGATGTTGCGAACCATTCACTTTTGGGAAAATCAAATTGTGTTTAAAGTATTTCTGATTTTCTCTGGATTATTAACAGCAGTGATTGCAACGTTTATTAGTCGGGTTCAAAGTTCGATTAAATCACAAATTGCTTATGCATCCATTGCCCAAATCGGATTAATTTTCATTGAAATTGCCCTTGGTTGGGAAGTATTTGCTTTAGTTCATATCGCAGGGAATGCTTTTCTACGCACGTACCAATTGTTAATTTCCCCGTCTGTGGTGAGTTACAAAATCCGGGAACAGTTTTATCACTTCAAACGCAAATCTGCCACCTTAGAAGATTCATGGCCGAAACGCTTTGAATATGCGTTTTACATCTTGAATTTGAAGGAATGGAACTTGGATAATTTGATGTACAAAATCCTTTGGAATCCATTGAAGAAAATTGGTAGAAACTGGCAATTGTTGAATTTCAAATTCGTCTTTTACTTCATTGGATTTGTGATTTTTTCTGGTTTTATTTTAATCCAATTCAGGGATCAAATGCCGGCATTATTGCGCCACCAATTGCCATTTTTCTTTGCCTTTTCAGGATTCATGATTGTGGTAAAAGCATTCACTGAAAAGGACAGCGTGCGCAAGAGTCTCACATTAATCATGTTGAACCATGTGGCTATTGCCATTGCCATTTCCTTCAACGAACATTATGACTTCATGCACAATTTCTGGTATTTGAGTGGAATTGTTGTAAGTTGGTTACTTGGATTGCTTGTCATCAACTACCTACGCAACAAAGAAGAGTGGATTAGTTTGGATCAATTTTATGGGCACGTGTACGAGCATCCAAAAGCAGCAATCGTTTTCTTGATTTGTTGTTTGGGACTAGCTGGTTTCCCAATTACACCTTCGTTTGTTGGAGAAGATTTAATTTTCTCTCACATCCATGAAGATCAAATTGCACTTGCCTTTTTTACAGCATTGAGTTTAGTTATTAACGGACTGGCAACAGTACGTATATATGCACGTGTGTTTTTAGGGCCACACATCAAAACCTATCACGAAGTAGCAAAACGCTCTTCTTAATTTTTTTTAACTTAAAATAAACGATTATGAAAATGAACATGCCTAAAGATGGATGGCAAGGATTAAAGGAGAATTTCTCTGCGGACGCATTGTCTGGCTTCCTTGTCTTTTTACTAGCACTTCCTTTAAGTTTAGGAATTGCTAAAGCGAGTGAATTCCCACCGATTTTTGGATTATTAACAGCCATGATTGGTGGTATTTTTGTCAGTTTTATTGCAGGATCCCCGCTTACAATTAAAGGTCCAGCAGCTGGATTAATTGTAATTGTTGCAGGATCAGTTACGGAACTCGGACATGGAGATGCTGAGTTGGGTTGGCACCTCGCTTTAGGTGCAGTTGTTGTTGCAGGAGTTATTCAAGTACTTTTTGGTCTCTTGAAATTCGGTAAATTCAGTGATATTTTCCCTTTGTCCGCCGTGCATGGAATGTTAGCAGCCATTGGAATTATCATCATGAGTAAGCAAATCCATATTTTAGCGGGCATTTCTCCGTTAACACCAGAAGGAAAATCCATGGTTGAACCCCTTGAATTGCTTGCGTTATTAAAAACCACAATTCCAAATTTCTTCGTTCATAAGGAGGTTGCATTGATTGGGTTAACGTCACTAGCAATTGTATTTGGATGGCCAATGCTAAAAGTGAACTTCTTGAAGAAAATTCCTGCGCCACTTATGGTACTTCTTGTATCCATTCCAATGGCAATGGCATTTGGTTTGAAAAACACAGAGGACTTTAAGCCTTTACTTACTTTCGACAAAGGATTCTTTGATATTTTAGGTGTTAACGTAAGTTTTGATGGATTCCATCAAATGGGAACTTTCATCAAATTTGTGATCATGTTTGCTTTGGTAGGTAGTTTGGAAGCGTTATTAACCGTGAAAGCGATTGACATGATGGATCCTTTCAAGCGTAAATCAAATTACAATAAAGATTTAATGGCTGTTGGATTAGGTAATATTATCGCCGGAATTTTTGGTGGACTTCCAATGATCTCAGAAGTTGCTCGTTCATCTGCCAATGTAAACAATGGTGGACGCACACGTTGGGCAAATTTATTTCATGGTATTTTTATTTTAATCTTCTTGATTTTTGCCGTTTCATTCAGTAATCTTATTCCAATGACTGCTTTAGCGGCGATGTTAATCGGAGTTGGTTGGAAGTTGGCGCATCCGAAAGAATTTGGACACATGTTTAAAATCGGACCAGATCAATTAGTGGTATTTTTAGTAACCATTGTTGTAACCTTGGCGACTGACTTGTTATTAGGTATCGCAGCGGGAATCATTTTCAAAATCATCCTTCACTTATTCCGTGGAGTATCCATGAAAAGCATCGTTAAATCGGAGTTCATGGTGGAAGGTAATGTCATTCATGTACACGGTTCAATCGTTTTCTCTAATTTCTTGAAACTTCAAGCGGCAATTCAAAATGTTGGATTTACTGAGCAAATTCATTTGGATGTGACTCAATGTAACTTCATCGATCACTCGTCCATTGAATCATTACATCACTTAGAAGCCGATTTTAAAGCTCAAGGTGGAATGCTCGACATTATTGGTTTAAACCACTTTGAAAATGTACACAATTCAACGCACCATTTAGCTGCACGAAAAAGAAAAATAAGATGAAAAAGATACTTTTTCAAATCATTGTGATGGTGGGCATGGGAATGCCTGCCATGCTTTCGGCACAGAAAATCATTAGTCCACAAACGCATGGTTGGGCAATGTATGTCGGGACGCACAAATTGACAGATAAGTTCAGTTTGATGACGGAATACCAATGGCGTCGAGCGGATGGTTTCAAGTCTTGGCAACAATCACTGCTTCGCTTTGGATTAGAATACAACCTGAATCCGAATGTTTCGCTAATGGCAGGATTTGCTTGGGTGAAAACCTTTCCTTACGGTGAACAACCGATACTTCATGAGTTTGATGAAAACCGTATTTTCGAACAGGTTAACTTGAAAAGCAAAATCGGAAATGTAGAGGTACAACACCGCTACCGTTTGGAACAACGTTTTTTGGAGCAATATGCAACAGATGCATCGAATAACATCGTACAAGTGGATCCGGTTTTTCGCAACCGACTTCGCTATAGAGCTATGGCTATGATTCCCTTATCAAGAAAAGAATTAACCGACAATACCTTATTTATGAACGTGAATGATGAGGTCTTTTTAGGATTTGGTTCTGGAATCGGAAAGAACATCTTGGATCAAAATCGCTTCATCGCTGCTTTGGGATGGCGTTTTGATAAGAATTTCAATGTTCAAGTGGGATATCTGAATCAATTCGTTGTAAAAACAGATGGATTAAAAATGGAACGGAACCACACCCTGTGGATTTCTACCACCTATAATTTGGATTTTACTAAAAAATAAAATTCAATGCTCTCCAAGTAAAATTCAGCCGGTAAGATCTTCTTATCGGCTGAACTTTTTTAGTATCTTTCATTTTTATTTCACACATGGAAAGAAGAGATTTTGTAAAGACTACAACGATAGCTGGAATGGGAGCTTTGGTATTGCCTAATTCTCTTTTTGCTGGTCAATTACCAAGGAATCGAAAAGTTCGTTTAGGCTTTATCGCTGTTGGTTACCGAGGACAATCACATTTGGAAGAAATGATGAAACGAGACGATGTGGAGATCATCGCACTTGCAGATCCAGAACCAAGAATGATGAAAGATGCCTTGAGTCTCGTAAGCAAAGCTGGAAGGAAAGAACCTGCGGTATATTCCAATGGGGATGAAGATTACAAAAATCTTTTGCAACGGGATGATATAGATGCCGTTTTCGTTTGTTCCCCTTGGGAATGGCACCTTCAACATGGAACCGATGCTATGAAAGCGGGTAAAATCGTTGGGATGGAAGTGTGTGGCGCCATGAAGTTAAGTGATTGCTGGGAATTTGTTAAAACATATGAGGAAACAAAAACACCCATCATGATGCTGGAAAATGTTTGCTATCGCCGAGACGTAATGGCGGTGTTAAACATGGTTAAGCAAGGACTTTTTGGTGAGTTGGTACACGGACAAGGTGGATACGAACATGATTTGCGGGGTGTATTGTTTAATGATGGTCAGACAGCATACAATTCTGGTGTTGATTTTGGTGAAAAAGGATTTAGTGAAGCCAAATGGCGAACCAATCATTACGTGAATCGAAATGGTGAATTGTATCCAACGCATGGACTCGGTCCAATTGCTACAATGTTTGATTTAAACCGCGGAAATCGCATGCTGCGTTTGACATCGATGGCAAGTAAGTCGCGCGGACTTAAAAAATACATTGAGGAACATCCGAAGGGTGGGAAAGATCATCCAAATGCCCAAATAGATTTCAAACAAGGAGACATTGTGACCACACAGATTCAATGTGCGAATGGAGAAACCATACTTTTAACCCATGACACCAGTTTACAACGCCCGTATAATTTAGGTTTTCGAGTGCAAGGTACAGAAGGAATCTGGCAGGATTTCGGATGGGGAGATGCCGAACAAGGACTTATTTATTTTGAAAAACAAATGAGCCACTCTCACAAATGGGATAACACAAAAACGTGGTTGGAGCAACACGATCATCCGCTTTGGAAACGCTTTTCAAAAGAAGCAGAGAATTCAGGACATGGCGGAATGGATTTCTTCGTTGACAATGCGTTCATAGAATGCATCAAACAAAACAAAGAATTTCCATTGGATGTATATGACCTTGCTTCTTGGTACGCGATTACACCATTGAGTGAAAAGTCAATCCAGGAGAATGGACAAGTTCAGGATATTCCTGATTTCACCAATGGAGCATGGAAAACACGTAAACCCGTTTTTGGACTGACAGATGAATTCTAGCCCAAGCTTGGTTATATTAGCTGGTGGTTTGGGCGCTAGATATCAAGGGTCCAAACAAAGTGCGTTACTCGGCGAACAACACGCATATTTACTCGAATTTGCTTTGTATGATGCAGTGGAAGCTGGATTTGAAAAAGTGGTATTGATTATCAACGATAAGGTTTTACTCGAAATGCAATCCAAATTGAGTCATTGGGAATCACGCATTGAAGTTGTTTTTGTCCTGCAAGATTTAAGTTCGGAACAACAACTTCTTGTCAATCCAGTGCGCAGTAAACCATGGGGTACTGCACACGCATTACTTTGCGCCAAGCCTTATTTGAATGGTCCGTTTGTTGTGATGAATGCGGATGATTATTATGGACAATCCGTGATGAAGACAGCTCAATCATTTTTTCTGAATGAAACGAACTCACACGGACTTTTGTCCTATTCGTTGGCAGATACCCTAAGCGAACACGGGGGTGTTTCTAGGGGTTTATGCGGAATAAATGCGGATGGATTTCTGGAACATATTGTAGAGTGTCATGGAATCTGCAAAACTGTAAATGGCCTTCAAAGTCAAGAGGCGATCAGTCTGAAGGAAAACGACCGTGTTTCCATGAATTTGTGGTTTTTTCAAAAAAGTATCCTTGACTATTTACCACGCTTTTTTGAGTTGTTTTTCCAAGTCAATTGCGATGAACTATCTGCAGAATGTTACCTTCCCTCCATGGTTCAATCAGGAATTCAGGAAGGGAAATTGTCGGTAAAAGTGCTTTCAAGTCATGAAAAGTGGGTTGGACTTACCTTCCCAGCGGACAAAGAATCGGTTCAAGCGTACGTCGCGTTACTTACCGATAATGGGTGTTATCCAAAATCATTTAGGCATGAATAGGCAATTGGAACGATCAGTGGCCAATGACTTTCTAAAGTCTCTTGGTACAAAAGTCCAGCGGATAAGCCTATTAAAAGGTGGCCTCATACACAAAACATTCTTAGTGGAGGCAATGAACGATGCGTACTTTGTCTTACAGGGAGTAAACACGCATGTGTTTAGCAATCCAAACTTGGTGGTGCTGAATCAGCTACGAATTTCACAGTTTTTGACTCAAAATGGGTATCCGAAAACATGTTTGACCTTATTGAAAAACGCAGATGGAAGTTATTTACTTCAAGATCAAAAAGGACAAACTTGGCGCATGTTTCACGCCATTCATCCAAGCAAAAGCCTGGAGGTATTAAGCAAACATTCTCAGGCCTTCGAAGCAGCAAAAGCATTGAGTGAATTTCATTTTTTCTTGAAGGATTTTCCGATGGATCAATTGAAAGAAAGCATCCCTGGATTTTTGGATTTTAAAAAGCGTAAGAAGGATTACCAACATTCTTTGAAAGTAGCCATACCATATCGCTTCACGCAAGCGAATCAAATAATCCAGAAATTGGGGGAACACGAGGGAGTCCTCAATCGCTACTTACAACTCCTTCCAAAATTACCCAAGCGCATCATCCATGCGGATCCTAAATTGAGTAATTTTTTGTTTAACGCCAGTGGTGAAGGTGTTTGTGCCATTATTGATTGGGATACGATTATGACAGGCAGTATATTGTATGATTTAGGGGACATGATTCGTTCGTTTTGTCAAGTGGGAACAGAAGATAGTCAACAAGAAAAAACATTCAATCCTCAGATTTTAAAAGAGTTATTAACAGGGTATTTTGAAGGACAAATGAATGATTGCTTGAGTGAACTAGAACGAGAAAATATCTTACTTGGTGCAAAGGCAGTCATTTATATTCAAGGACTTCGTTTTTTAAGCGATTATTTGATCGGTGATCAATATTATTGGGTTGAGGATGAAAACCATAACCTACGCCGCGCGCGTAATCAATTGCAGATGTTAGAAGAAATCTGTTTATTGGACTAAAATCACCATTGAAAAGCTAAATCACTCATCCATTTCCCTTGCACGCGCAAAGTTTGTTCAATGATATCTCGGACACAGGTTTTACCTCCGTCAAATGGACTCTGATAATCTACCACATTTTTCACATCGCTGACCGCATCTTGTGGACAAGCAGAAAGACCTGCAACTTTTAATACCGGAATATCAGGAATGTCATCACCCATATAGGCAATTTCTTGATCTGTTAGCTTAAACTCCGTTTTGATTTCCTCGTAACAAATCAACTTGCTATGTGCACTTAGGTATACACGATTCATGCCGAGTCCGAGTAACCGATCCCTTACTTCTGTTGAATGTCCTCCAGTTATCGCAAAGATTTTGTAGCCCATTTTTGCTGCGTATTGCACGGCATATCCATCTTTTGAATTAAAGGCACGAACAATTTCATCCTTCAGCAAATAAACCTTTCCATCAGTGAAAACACCATCCACATCGAAAATAAAAGTGTTTATGTTGTTTAGCGCATGTTTGTAACTAGTCATGGTTATAGGTCTTTTGGATGCTTTTTGTTAAGGCTTGATACAAATTTACTTCCTCTTTTTTTAATAGAGATTCATGCGTCAGAATGGTACTCTGATCATTTCGTTTTGCTGGTCCAGTTTGGGAATCGAATGCAGAAAAGTCGTCAAGTTTAGCTACTGTTTCTTCAATTAAGGGTTTTAACATGTTCCAATTTAATCCACTTTCTTGCAATTGCACTTGTGCTTTGTATATCAGGTGATTGACAAAATTGTTCACATAAACAGCTGCGAGATGGTATTTTTGTCTGTCTTCAGAACTACAATAATCGTAACGAAGCCCAGTTAATTTACACAGCGATTCTAGTTTGTTTCGTAACTCGAAGGAGTTGGATTCAAGAAGTATAGGAACTTCATCAATTGAAAGGTGGCGATTTTTCGTGAATGTTTGAAGCGGATAAAAAACGCCCCATTTTTCATTTGGAATATCCGCTAAATTAACGGCTCCAGCTGTATAAGCAACAAAACAATCCTTTTTTAACGATATGTTTAATTCCTTGACAGAAGAATCATTCGTGGCAATAATGATTAAGTCCGCCTCTAAATCGTTTGGATCTGCCATGAAAGGACAATTCACTTGCGACGAAAGTGCAGTTCCACTTAGGTGATTTCGACTCGAAACACCTGTAATTTGAACGCCCTGAAAGCGAAAGATAAGTGCGAGCTCCGTGGCAACTTTACCAGAGCCAATGAATGCAACACGCATCTTACTTTCGTTCGTCATTACTTACCGTGACATTGTTTATATTTCTTTCCGCTTCCGCAAGGACACGCATCATTTCGATTCACTTTAGGTTCGGCGATGATTGGTTGGCGTTTTTCCGGTTGAGGCATTGAATTGGCAATCGCTTGATCGTAACCTTGTCTACCTTCGAAAGATGGAGTAGGAGTAGAAGAAGTTGATTGATTAGTTTGTGCTTGTTGGTAGTTATTTTGACGTGAATCCAGGTTGGTTCCCTGAACAGCTTGTTCAACTGGAATATCGAGTTTCATCAATAATTCAACAGCCTCTTCATTTAGGCGATTCAGCATAGAACGGAACAATTCATAGGATTCCAGTTTGTACACAACTAGTGGATCTTTTTGCTCGTATGAGGCATTTCGCACAGCAGAACGCAACTCATCCATTTCACGTAAATGTTCTTTCCACTCATCATCGATTTTAGATAAAATCACATTTTTTTCGAAAGCTTTTGAAATGATTTTTCCTTCAGACTTGTAGGCTTCTTCGATGTTCACGATTAATTGTAATTCACGGCGTCCATCTGTTAATGGGAATACCATGTCTTTGTATTTATCGGACATGTTTTCATGAACGTGCTTGATTTGAGGCAAGGCTCTGTGCGCAATTTTCTCACATTTACGCTCATACGATTCCTTCATCGAAGCGTAGATTTTTTCTGTCAAATCTTCCTTATTGATTTTCTCATATTCCTCTGATGTAATCGGAGATTCGATACCAATAATACGCAATAATTCCATTTCAAAGTCATTGAAATCTGAACCACTATGTAGTTTTACGGTTGTCTCGCACAACTCAAAGAACATGTTGTCGATATCAATATCGAGGCGGTCTCCAAACAATGCGTTTTTGCGTTTTTTATAGATCGCTTTACGTTGAGCGTTCATCACGTCATCGTATTCCAACAAGTTTTTACGGACCCCGAAGTTGTTTTCTTCCACTTTTTTCTGAGCGCGCTCAATTGATTTAGAAACCATTCCAGCGGAAATTACTTCACCTTCTTTCAGTCCCATGCGGTCCATGAGTTTTGCGATACGTTCAGAACCAAACTTACGCATCAAGTCATCTTCCAACGACACAAAGAAACGAGATGAACCTGGATCTCCTTGACGTCCGGCACGACCTCTTAGCTGACGGTCGACACGACGGGAGTCATGACGCTCTGTACCAATAATTGCGAGTCCGCCGGCTTCTTTCACGCCTTCGCCTAGCTTGATGTCAGTTCCACGTCCTGCCATATTCGTTGCAATCGTTACCGCACCTGAAAGTCCAGCATTTGCAACAATTTCCGCTTCTTTTTGGTGGTATTTCGCATTCAATACTTGGTGTGGAATCTTCTTCATTTGAAGCATTCTAGAAACCAATTCTGAAATCTCTACCGTCGTTGTACCAACGAGTACCGGTCGTCCTGCAGCAACTAATTCTTCCACTTCTAGGATGACAGCATTGTATTTTTCTCGAGCTGTTTTGTACACAAAATCATCTAAATCTTTTCGTGAAACAGCTCTATTTGTAGGAACGATCACTACATCAAGTTTGTATATGTCCCAGAATTCTTTTGCTTCCGTTTCCGCTGTTCCGGTCATACCAGCAAGTTTGTGGTACATACGGAAATAATTTTGCAAGGTAACCGTAGCATATGTTTGCGTGGCAGCTTCTACCTCTACATTTTCTTTCGCTTCAATCGCCTGGTGTAATCCGTCTGAGTAACGACGTCCTTCGAGGATACGTCCAGTGGACTCATCCACGATTTTCACTTTCCCGTCTAGAATCACATATTCCACTTCTTTTTCGAAGAGCGTGTAAGCTTTCAATAGCTGATTGATGGAGTGAATGCGTTCAGATTTGATGGAATATTCACGAACTAATACATCTTTTTGATCGAGGTATGTTTCTTTCTCTAAGTTTAACTTTTGCAATTTTGCAATTTCATCACCGATATCAGGCATCACGAAGAAATTTCGGTCATCTTTTCCAGATACCAAATCAATTCCTTTGTCTGTTAGCTCAATGGTGTTGTTTTTTTCATCGATGACAAAAAACAATTCTGCATCGATTTTTTTCATGTTTTTACCTTGTTCGGACATGTAAAAGTTCTCCGTTTTTTGGAGGTGAACTTTAATACCTGGTTCAGACAAGAATTTGATGAGTGTGCGGTTTTTTGGCAATCCACGGTGTGCACGAAGCAAGGCAATTCCACCTTCTTCTAACATGCGTTTCGCGTCGTTTTTATCTTCCGGAGCTTCATTAATTACCGTCAATAATTTTTTTGCTTCCGATAAGCATTGTTGCACATACTGTTTTTGCGCTTCAACCACTCGTTCGATGCGTGGTTTCAATTCATGGAATTCGTGTTCGTCTCCTTTTGGCGTTGGACCAGAAATAATTAAAGGCGTACGGGCGTCGTCAATCAATACGGAATCGACCTCATCGACAATCGCAAAATGATGTTTGCGTTGCACCAAATCATCTACGTGTCCAGCCATATTATCACGCAAATAATCGAAACCGAATTCGTTGTTTGTTCCAAAAGTAATGTCTGCAAGATATGCTTGTCTTCTTTCTTTCGAGTTCGGACGGTGTTTATCGATGCAATCCACGCTCAATCCGTGGAATTGATACAATGGACCCATCCACTCGGAGTCACGTTTTGCTAAGTAATCATTTACTGTTACAATGTGAACACCTTTTCCTGCAAGCGCATTTAAGTAAACTGGAAGTGTTGCCACCAAGGTTTTTCCTTCTCCCGTTTGCATTTCAGAAATATTTCCTTTGTGCAATACAGCTCCACCCATTAATTGAACATCGTAATGAACCATGTTCCACTTGATGTGCCCACCAGCAGCAGTCCATTCATTATGCCAAATCGCTTTGTCGCCATCAATGGTGATTCCGTCTTTTTTCTTTGATAATTCAATATCAAACGCTTCCGCTGTCACGACCAATTGTCCGTTAGTTGCCCAACGATGTGCTGTTTCTTTGACTACTGCGAAGGCTTCCGGAAGGATTTTCAAGAGAGTTTCTTCGATTTGTGCATCAACTTCTTTTTCTAACTTATCGATGCGATCGAATAAATCTTCTTTTTCGTTAATGCTTGTTTCAAGACTCTCTGCTTTTGTGCGCAAATCTGCCAATTGCTGTTCAAGGCTTTCCTTTTCTTCGCGAATTTGGTGTTGGAATTCACGCGATTTTTGACGCAATTGCTCGTCAGTTAACGTTTTTATGTGTTCATGAGCAGCATTTGCTAACTCTACGTAAGGCCAGTATAATTTCTTGTCTTTCGCGTTCTTATCTCCAAAAATGGATTTTAAGATATCTCCAATCATTGTTTTTCTCTTTAATGCAAGCACCAAAGTTAATCAATTCTAGTTAATCTTATGGACATTCACTAGGTTGAATTGCAACTATTCATAAGAAAATAATACACGGATGTTTCCTGCAGTTTAAAGCGTAAAAATCAACAAAGCTTCGGACGCGGCTAATTAGCAATAATGCTTATCTTTGCGCCATGCATGAAATGATATTAATTTTAGATTTTGGATCCCAATATACGCAGCTTATTGCCCGTAGAATCCGTGAGTTGAATGTTTATTGTGAAATCCATCCGTGGAATAAAATACCAGAAATTGGCACAAATGTGAAGGGGGTAATCCTTTCCGGAAGTCCTTTCTCCGTGCGCGATGAAGCTTCACCAAAACCAAATCTTGATGCCATCAAAGGAAAGCTTCCGCTTTTGGGTGTTTGCTTTGGCGCACAGTATCTTTCTCATCATTTTGGAGGTGAAGTTTTGCCTTCAAGTATCCGTGAATATGGTCGTGCACATTTATCCTATGTAGACGAACGTCATATTCTTACAAAAGGAATGACTAACGGCTCCCAAGTGTGGATGTCTCATGGCGATACCATAAAAAAAATCCCTAGCAACTATAAAATCATTGCGAGTACATCCGATGTAGAAATTGCTGGATACCATATCGAAGGGGAAGAAACATATGGAATCCAATTCCACCCAGAAGTGTATCACTCGACGGAAGGAAAGATTCTTTTGCAAAATTATGTTGTAGACATTTGTCATTGCGCGTGTGATTGGACACCAGATTCTTTTGTGGAAGAAACAACAGCTCGTTTACGAGAACAATTAGGCGATGACAAGGTCATTCTTGGACTTTCAGGTGGAGTGGATTCGTCTGTTGCTGCCGTTCTATTACACAAAGCAATTGGCGAAAATTTACATTGTATTTTCGTAGACAATGGACTTCTACGTAAAAATGAATATCAGTCTGTACTTGAATCCTACAAAGGAATGGGATTGAACGTGAAGGGTGTTGATGCATCTGAACTGTTCTATTCAGCATTGAAAGGATTAACCGATCCAGAATTAAAGCGCAAAGCCATTGGTAAAGTATTTATTGATGTCTTCGACGAAGAATCGAAAAAAGTAGCAGGAGCGAAATGGCTCGGACAAGGAACAATTTACCCCGATGTAATTGAATCTGTATCGGCTACCGGTGGACCTTCACAAACCATAAAATCTCACCACAATGTTGGTGGACTTCCAGATTACATGAAATTGCAGGTGGTTGAACCGTTGCGTTTATTGTTCAAGGATGAGGTACGTCGCATTGGACGTTCGCTTGAAATTGATGAGCGCATTTTGGGACGTCATCCCTTTCCTGGCCCAGGACTTGGAATCCGAATCTTAGGAGAAGTAAGTGCCGAAAAAGTGCGCATTCTACAAGATGTTGACGCCATTTTTATTGATGGATTAAAAGAGGATGGATTGTACGATGATGTTTGGCAAGCGGGAGCGATATTCTTACCGATCCAATCTGTTGGAGTGATGGGCGATGAAAGGACTTATGAAAATGCAGTTGCATTAAGAGCGGTAACCTCAACGGATGGAATGACGGCTGATTGGTGTCATTTGCCGTATGAATTCCTGGCGAAAATCTCGAATAGAATCATCAATCAGGTTAAAGGAATTAACCGTGTGACATACGACATTAGTTCTAAGCCGCCCGCAACGATAGAATGGGAATAAACTTCTTTACATGAAAAAATCCTTATTGTTCTTTTTGTTGTTCAGTACAGTGTTTGTCTACGGACAACAATATGCTCAAATTACAGAACGAGAGGGTAAGAAATGTTACATTCACACCGTTGCAGATGGGAACAATTTGTACGGTCTTCAGCAAATGTATGCGTGTCCAGCAGAGGACATCTTAAACATGAATCCAGGAATTGAACGTGGATTTACCACGGGAGAAGTGGTCTTTATTCCTGTGCAGCGACGTACGGTTAAACATACCGTTGCTGAAAAGGAAACCTTATATGCTGTATCGAGAATGTACGATGTTTCTATGGATAGTATTGTGAAATATAATCCGAAAGCCAAGAATGGTTTAATCTTGAATCAACGTTTAACCATTCCGAATGCCATTGCAAAAATACAAACAGACCAACTTGCAACTTCGACTGAAGTAAGTCAACAAGAAATTCCGAAACCTAGTGTCGCAGCACAATCGAAATTCAAAATATCCTTTTCGGATGCCATTGTTTCTCACGTTGTTTTGCCACAGGAATCTCTTTATACGCTTTCGAAACGATTCATGGTTCCTGTTCCAGAGCTTCAAGCATTGAATAACTTGAAATCGAGTCGTGTAAATCCGGGTCAAACGGTGAAAATCCCCATTAAAAAGGAAAAAGTTGAGCGCGTGCAAATTCGTCCGGTACCACCGAAACAAGAACCCGAAGAAAAGGATGAATTGCAGTTTTCAGCACGGAAATCATTTGAAATTGCCCTTTTTTTACCATTGAATTTAGATTCAACAGCAACCTATAATCGCTTTGTTTCGAATGCAGCTTTGGAATATTACATGGGAGCAAAATTAGCCATGGATTCGTTGAGTCATCTTGGTTTAAATGCTACTTTTCATGTCTACGATTATGAGTCCGCGAATGAAAACCTTACGGCTATTTTAGAAAAGCCTGAATTATTAGGGATGGATGTAATTTTCTCTCCTTTACAGCAACGAGAGGCCGAGGTGGTGAGTGTGTTTGCACGTAAGAATGAATTGACTATAGCCTTTCCTGTTGCGATGAAGGAAAGTGAGCTAATCGGAAATCCAAATGCCATTTGTCTTTCCCCATCATCCTCCAATCTCATGGAACAGATGGCTTTGAGTGTTCATCAACATTATGTTGATCAAACAGTTGTTCTGATCAAAGGGGAGACAGAGGCGGACATGAAATTGGATCAGTTGTTTTTAACGGCGTTTCGCAATGTTCCTTCTTCCATTTCTAAAGCGAAAATCATCGAGGCAACTTGGAAAAACTACAAGCAGTATGAATTCATGAACGAGGACATCATATATGTGGTGTTAAGTACAGACAAAGCAAAAGTACTCGCCTTGTTAGAAAAATATAAATCAAACCATCATGTTCATATTTTTGGACTGAAAGAATGGTTAGAGTGGAAAGAAGTGAGTGGGACGATTGAAAATACGTATGCGTTTACTTACGCGAGTCCAACTTATTTCTCCTACCATTCGCCCAATGTCATGGCCTTTCACAAAAAATACCGAAGAACGTATTCGTCTGATTTGACTCGAATGGCTTGTTTGGGATATGACGCCACCTTGATGATTTGTCGACAGTTAATTAGTCAAACGAATAAGCAAACAGGAATCATTAGTAATTACCAACTGATTCAACAGGGGGTAGGTAATGGCTTTCAAAATACTGCTGGATATATACTAGATTACAAAGGATTTGAATCGAAGCCGGAATAACATGACGAGAAAAGAAATAGAAGAATCGTATAGAGGATTACAATTACACATTTGTCAAGCCTTGGAGGAAATTGATGGCCAAGCAAGGTTCATAGAAGACCCATGGACACGCGAGGAAGGTGGCGGTGGTTATACGCGAACCATTAGTAATGGACGTATTTTCGAAAAAGGTGGTGTAGCATTCTCTGCTGTACATGGGCCTGTTTCTGAAGCGATGAAAAAGCAATTGAATTTAGACGGTGAGTACTTTTTTGCAACAGGAGTTTCGATTGTCTTGCATCCGAAGCACCCAAGACATCCAATTATTCACATGAATGTTCGTTATTTTGAATTGGATAATGGTGCAACATATTGGTTTGGTGGAGGAATCGATTTGACACCGCATTATGTGGATCGAACATTGGCAGTTGATTTTCATCAGCAATTAAAAGAAACATCCGACCAGTTTTCTGAGGCGTTTTATCCGAAATTTAAGGATTGGGCGGACCGCTATTTCTATTTGCCTCACCGTGAAGAATCGCGTGGAATTGGAGGGGTTTTCTTCGATCATTTGGATGAAACTTGTGGTTTAACCAAAAGTCAGATTTTTGAATATTGTATGTCCCTTGGACACCTTTTTCCGAAAGCATATAAACATCAGGTAGATTCCATTCAGATCATGGAAGTCACGGAGAAAGAACTAAATTGGCAAGCAGTGCGTCGTGGTAGGTATGTTGAATTCAACTTGCTTCACGACCGTGGAACCAAGTTTGGTATTTATTCTGGAGGACGCACAGAGTCCATTCTCATGAGCATGCCACCTAGGGCGAACTGGGAATACAACCTCGAATTGGAGGAAGGATCAGAGGAAGCAGAAACACTTGCTTTTTTGAGAAAAACACATGAATTTATTAAGTAAGAAAACAGTTTGAAACAGATGAAATCAACATATGTGAACGTAAATGGCATGCAGCACATCGGAGTAGCTGTAAGTGATATGAATAAAATATTACCGCTTTACCGAAAACTATTCGGAATGGACATTCCCTTTTTCGATTCAGTTCAAGCGGCTCCCCTAATGGATGTATATACACATGGTGTCACAATGACCAAGCGAGCAAGCATGATCATGAATTTACAAGGTGGTTGTGCGATGGAGGTGATCGAAGCAACTTCATTCAAAGGAAAAGGAAATTTGAACACGTTTGCTTGGGGAGATTTAGGGATTAATGCAGTTCAAATGAAAGCCAAAAACATTCAGGCGAGTCATGAATATGTAAAGAACTTAGCTCCAACAAAAACCATTCAATCCGGACCAGATCAACGCAAGGGATTTTTCATGAATGATCCCGATGGTAATTTCTTTCAATTTGTGGAGAACAACGAATTTTATTCGAACACGGGTCATCATTCAGGAGGTGTACTTGGACTCAGTATTGGCGTGAAGGATGCCGATGAATCCATGAAGTTATACCGAGATATTTTAGGTTTTGACGAGGTTGTTTACGATCAAACAGCCGTTTTTTCTGATTGGAGCGAATTACCAAATGGCACCGAACAATTCCGTCGCGTTTTACTGACAAAATCCAAACCAACCGGAGGAGGATTCGGAAAAGTAACAGGTAAAAACTACATTGAATTGGTTCAGGCAATGGATCGAGTTCCTCAAAAAATATTCAAAGGTCGCATCTGGGGAGATTATGGATTTGTTCATTTAGGACTTGATGTGAAAGGCATGCGTGAATTAGAAAAAGACATGTCTTCAAAAGGATTTCCGTTTACCTGTGATAGTCAATCCGCACTGAGCATGGGAAACACAAAAGTACATTGTGTTTACATTGATGACCCAGATGGAACGTTGATCGAAATGATTGAAGTATTCAAAGTGCCAATTGTAGAGAAATGGGGCTTGTTTTTGAACGTGGAGAAACGAGATCCAATGAAACCTCTTCCGGACTTCATGTTGAAGTTCTTGCGTTTCTCTCGAATAAAAGATTAACGCGAAATATTACGAAAAAGAGTACATTTAAGGATGAGATTCTTTTATGTCATTGTCATTTTTGTGGGATTCTTGAACGCTTGTTCAAGTGACAAGGTTGTGGACCGGGTATATCAAACAAAAAATGTAGTGGTGGTGGTAATTGATGGCCCAAGATATTCGGAATCTTGGGGTCAAACCGGAAGACCAAACGTCCGATATCTAGATTCCATATTGGCTCCCGTAGGCTGTACACATACTTATTTTTACAATTTAGGTGAAACTTTTACAACCAATGGCCACACAGCTCTTACCACAGGGGTTTATCAATCCATTAATAATACCGGCGGAGAATATCCTCAAAATCCGGGGATCTTTCAACACTACCTTAAGAAATATCCGGACGAATCCAACCATGTTTGGTTAATCACGAGTAAGGACAAACTTCAAGTATTGTCCGACTGTAAAGATTTTCAATGGAAGAAGAAACACATTGCCTCAACAGATTGTGGTGTGAATGGACTTGGAACTGGATATAGGCATGATTCGATAACTTTTCAGCATGTCATGAATACCTTGGAAATTTATAAACCTAAGGTGCTATTCATCAACTTTCGGGAACCAGATTTTTCAGGACATAAAGGTGATTGGGCTGCGTACATTCACGGAATTCAACAAACAGATTCTATGGTCCATGAAATTTGGAAGTACCTTGAAAATGACCCAGTCTATAAAGGAAAAACGACGATGTTTGTCACAAATGACCATGGTAGGCATTTGGATGGCGTCTCTAATGGATTCACTTCACATGGCTGTTCTTGTGAAGGATGTCGACGCATTCATTTATGGAGTTTTGGTCCAGATTTTAAAAAAGGAGTTGTATTAAATCAGCCAGCGGAATTAATTGATGTCAATGCAACCATCGGAGAGTTGTTGCAATTGCATACACTCAAATCAAATGGACGCGTACTAAGGGAATTGTTTAACTAATTCTCGACTAGGAACCGCAACCTACACAATCGATGTGGCTGTCCATCGGACGCACACCATTCAACTTCATTTCTAAGTTGTGAATGGAATCTTTGATGTCCATGTCAGAAAATAGGTCTCCTGTCAATTGTGACTTTAATTGATCAATTTCGGCTTGTAATTGTTCGTGTTGTTCCATGGTTTCAAATTTAGATTTTTAAAAATATTCATTTTTTTCCTTCGAGATTCAAAACATAGAAAAAAATGTATTCCGCAATTTTATTACGGAATAAAACGTACTTTCGATTAATGTTTCAATTAACGGCACAAAGTAAAAGGGTTCAAGTGTTACTGAAGTTCTTAAGAGAACAAGTCAATAAGCGCGCAACATTTTTAGAAATGCTGGCTCACCTCAATGATCAATTACCCTTATTGGAACAAAAGAAAATCAGTCGACGTACCTTGGAGTCTGATTTGCAGTTTATTCGAGAAGAATTAGGTCTAAGCTTAAAACACGTCAATATCTCCAAACGACATTCCTATCAACTCATGGAAATCGATGGAATTCAGGCTGAATTAAAACAAGATGTTGCTTCACTCATGTTGCATCAGTTGGCGAAAAACCTTGGCCTTGAGCACATGCAAGAATCGTCTGCTACAGGGTCTCATTTGGAATCGGTTTTGTCCTTCTCTTTTTCTGCATTAGATGATGGAGGAAAGGCGATGAACCTTGCGAAGGACATCGTTCAGAGTATTTTTGAGCAAGAAGCAATTCAGTTTTGGTATAAACCAATTCACACAACTTATCGGTCTAAATTGCAGATTGTCGCGCCCCTTCAGGTAAAGTTTTATGACGGGCGATTTTACTTGGTTGCGGTGGATTACAAGGACAATTCAGAGGATCAATTCAAGCGGACCATTAAGATATTCGCATTCGATATGATTGAAGATTATGTGATTGCGCCGGCACAGTTAGAGAGCGAGGAAGGGAATTCAAGCATTCGGACGATCCATTTTCACCATGCTGATCTTGCACATAAAGTTGGATTAAAAGATTATTTCAAACATTGTTTGGGTGTGGCCCGTTTCAAGGACAGTGAGCCAGAATACATTCGAATCAAATTCACGGATTGGGCAATGTCTTACGTTCGTGAGCGCTTATTGCATCGTAGTCAACGAATCGTCGTAGATCATCCCAATTACATGGTCGTAGAATTATACATCTACCGAACTTATGAATTGGATATGCTGCTTGCTCGATTCAGGGAATTTGGAGTTGAAGTAAAGTGATTTAGCTCGTTTTGGTGACAATAGCTTTTGGAAATTCCTTTAAAAGATGGGGGAGGGAATAGGCTTTTAATCCAGAAATGGTGACCACATTTCCTTTTTCAAGTTGCAAATGATGGTCCTTGTCTAGCAGTTCCTCTTCGTAGAAAATCGCCTCGATTGAAGCAATAATGTGCATGCAATCATTTTCCTTGATGTGGTATTCATTGACGTATTTACACAAGATTTTAACTGGACTTCCTTTGACAAATGGAACTGGACATCCTCCATGGTAAACTGCTTCTAGCTTTGTAAACTCAAATTCACTTTCATCTGAAGTGTAGTTTGCCGAAGATTGATGTGCCTCTTCAATGTTGTCGCTATAAATGTGATTGATCGAGAAATAGCCGTATTCCTTGATATTTGTATAGGTATTTCTTGGAGTAAAACTTGGTCTGATGATAAAACCAATCAGTGCGGGATCACTTCCGATGTGCGTAACACTGGAAAAAACAGCCACATTTGTTTTACCTGAATTTGAAATCGTACCGATTAAATTCGCGGATTTATATCCCGTACAGCTATTGATGAGGTTTAACCGATGGATTTTATCCATCTGTTCAATTTGCGGTCTGTCAATGCGCACGAGTCCCATGTTGTTTTGTGTTTATTTTAGAACAAGAATAGCTCATATTTGTTGAACTGAGGCTGTTTCTTTTATGTAATTTCGTGACGATAACATAAAAGTACGTTAAAGTAACTTTTCCACTTAAAAATACCTGTAATGAAGATAGAAATTTGGAGTGACATCGCTTGTCCATTTTGTTATTTGGGAAAGCGTAAATTCGACTTAGCGTTAGCGCAGTTTTTAGGGAAAGCCGGTGTTGAAATTGAGTGGAAATCATTTCTGTTAAATCCAGATTTGACAAGTGATCCTTCGGTATCCATTTTTCAGTATTTATCCGAGAAGAAAGGATTCCCCGAGGAACAAGCGCGCCAAATGATGTCTCAGATCACCCAGTCTGGCAGTTCCGTTGGACTCGATTATCATTTCGACAAAGTTGTACTTGCTAATACCATGAAAGCGCATCAATTGCTGCATGTAGCAAAGGAGCAAGGATACCAACACGAAATGGAAGAACGTTTATTTGAAGCGCATTTTGTGGAAGGAAAAAACATCGATGATGTCAATATTCTCATGAATTTGGCAGCGGAGGTAGGATTAAACACCACAGCTTTAGATGTAAAAATTTTATCTGGAGAATATTCAACGCATATTGATTCCGATATAAACTTAGCCCAACAATTCGGTGTTAGGGGAGTACCTTTTTTCGTTTTTGATCGGAAATATGCTGTGAGTGGCGCGCAAGAAGTCGAAACGTTTTTAGCCACCATGAACCAGGTGGTGGAAGAAGGTTAGGTAAAATTAAATGCGCTATTTTTATTTAGTTGAAGCAGGTTTTCCAAAGAAATTTCCATGAGTTATCTGAAAATTAACCGAATAAGAGTACGTTTCAATTGATTCGATTTAGGAAGTAAGAAAAACCAAGAAATGCTTTACTTATCGTACCCTAAAAGGAATAACCGCTCGAATTTCTTTCGAAGAACTGCCAATTTGAACTTCATAATCACCAGGTGTGAGTCCAAATGTCGATAAGTCTTGGTTCAAAACAAATTGTAATTCTTGAATCGAAGTTTCAGCAGGATTTAGAGAAATACGTTGAAATTGGATTAACTCCTGAACGGGCCTGATTTCATCTGTTAAAACGCTTTTTAAATAACATTGAACGACTTCTGTTCCCTGTTTTGATCCGGTATTGCTTAGTCTCAGTTTGATGTTTAGCGTATCTCCAAGGTGAAACGTATTTTCTTCTATTTCTGGAATGGCATAGTCAAAAGTGGTATAGCTTAGTCCAAATCCAAAGGGAAACATGGGTTCACCACTCAAGTTTCGATAGTCATCGCCTCGTCCCGTTGGTAAATGGTTATAAACGAGCGGCAATTGTGCTTCATTCATAGGATAGGTAATTGGAAGTCTTCCGGAAGGATTGACTTTTCCGTTTAGAATTGTTGCAATAGCATTTCCACCAGCTTCACCGGGATACCAAACGGCAAGTATTCCATCTACGTCTTCCATCCAAGATTCCATATTGATGGCACTTCCTCCAACTAACAGGACAATCGTTTTCTTTCCATTTTTTGCAACCGTATGAATTAATTGTTCCTGCGATGCTGATAATCTTAGGGACGCACGATCATTGAATTCTCCTTCCTCGATTCCTACAACTACGATATTCGCTTTTGCCGCTTTGGAGCTTTTTACGATTCGCTTAACTTGTGCTTTTTCCGCTTTTACATCCATGTGTTTCGAAATGAATTTGATCCATCCATTTCCTTGGCTTTCTTTGAATTCAATTCGTATAGCGTAAACCACATCTTTTTTGAATGAATAGCTAATCAAATCTTGGTGAAAGGATTGCTTTTCCCAACGGTCGATCATTAATTCATCATTGATGTAAAGTCGATATCCATCGTTACCTTCGAGTCCAAGTGTTAAATTCTCTGAAGACATTGGTTTATAAGATCCTGTCCAACGAACACTATAGAAATGTGGGTTTAAGGATGCATGTGGACCATATAATGTCCAGTGAAAGTCAATTTGCTCATCGCTTCGTGTGTAAGCAGGAGTTCCATCCAATTGTGTGTTACGAAAGTACTCGCCTAAAAAACCAATATTCCCATTGTGTGTAATGGAACCACTGTGTATTACGTGAATGCTGGTATCCTTCAATAAAGCTCCTTTTTCGTAAGAAATTTCTGTTTTGGGAAATGAAGCTTTGATGCCATCCAAGATGGAAACAACTTGAAATCCTGGTCCGCTATAACCTCCCAAACGACCTAAAATAGCGTCCTCTCCGAAGATTGCAATGGATTCAATATCCGTACTCAATGGAAGGATTTTTCCGTTGTTTTTAAGCAATACGATGGATTCTTCTGCGACTTTTTGTGCCAGTTGATGTCCAGAAATTAAAAGTGAATCCTGATTCATCGTTTGTTGCGCGTACGGATGTTCAAATAATCCCAAGTTAAATTTTGCTGTTAAAACACGTGAAACGGCATCGTTGATTCGAAAGGTGTCCATTCCCTTTGGGGGAAATGAAGGAAAGAATAATGGAAAATGAGCAATGTCTGTTTGAAATATCACATCAAGACCGGCATTGATGGCATGCACACCGCTTTCGACATATCCAGCGGCAGTTTTGTGAAGGACCAATTCTCCACCAACGGCATTGGCATCTGAAATGACAAATCCTTGGAATCCCCAGTCTTTTTTTAGTTTATCGGTCAAAAGCCATTTGTTTGCAGAGCAAGCTTGTCCATTAAGGGAATTGTAGGAGGTCATAATGGATCGACTACCCGCACGTTTGATGGCACGTTCAAATGGCGCGAGGTGCATCCGATCTAAATACCAATTGCTGAGGTGAATTGGATAGCTGTCTCGTCCACCATCGCCTACATTGGCAATAAAATGCTTAGGTGTGGTTATGATGCCATTTTCTTCGAACGCACGCATGAAGGCAACTCCCATTTGAGCACTTAGAAATGGATCTTCACCATAGGTTTCTTCTGTTCTTCCCCAGCGGACATCTGTCGCTAAATTGATGACAGGCGACAAAATTTGTCGAATTCCACGTTGTTTGGTTTCAAATGCAATATGCAATGCTGCTTGATGAACAAGTTCGGTGTCCCATGTTGCTGCTAATGCGATTGACTGTGGAAAAGCAGTTGCTCCATTGCGAACAAGTCCATGTAGGGCTTCGTCGAAAGGAAGCATCGGAATTCCTAGTCGTGTTTCTTCGATGCAATATTTTTGAATGGCATTAAGGCGTTCCATTTGAACAGAAGTGGGATGGGTTGTTTGGTAGTTTAGCCCTTGTCCGGCAGCGTCACCAGCAGCTTGTGCACTGACTTGTAGTCCGAAAATCCCTTTGGAAAGTTGTCCATGCAATAAGTTCGTGTCACCAGGAACCATGAATAGTTGGTAGCATTTCTCTTCCCAAGTCATTCGCGATACTAAATCTTGAACGCGTGTGGAAGTTTCTTGATTGGGATCCTTGTAAATTTGCGCATTTAGTGCAGAGGTGAATCCGATGAATATCAAAAGGTAGCATGTTCTCATCTGGATTCAAAGGTAAGTTAATTGCAACGATTTAACGAATGGTCAATTTCTCTAAATCCGTTCGATCTCCATTAAAATCATTGCCATCGACATTCTCATTGGTCCCTTTTACCCTCATTTTTTCAGAAAATTGAAGGAATGTCCATGGGATATTTTTTACACGGTGATGTCCGGCATATGCCGCAATCCAAAAATGGTATTTTTTAAAATCGGGGGTATTGAAATAACGCAGGTAAAAGTTCAAGTTTGCATAAATTATTGGCTTGATTCGGTAATGCTGTTCTGCTAATTTCAACCAGTTTTTAACGCCTTTAATTAAGTTCTCAGGTCCAAACGAACTGTGTTCTTCAATATCTAAAACAGGGGGTAAATCTCCTTTTTTGAGGTAGACATGGCTTTTAAAGAATTCGAATTGACTTTTTGAAGATTGGTCGGGACGATAGTAGTGATAAACGCCTCTAATGTATGGTTTTCCACTGCTTTCATTCCAGTTTCGGTGAAATTCACGGTCCAATGTGGTAGAACCATAGGTTGCTCGAATGATGATAAATTGAATGGGGTGTTTTGACGTAATTAGGGAATCCCAGTTTAGTGTTCCCTGATGATGTGAAATGTCAATCCCGAAGGTTTTTACACCGTTTTTTTCAAAGGAGGAAAGATCTGTATTTTCTTGAGTGATGAGCGATTCTTGGAAAAAATTCAATTGTTTGATCGGAGTCATTTTTACAATCCGAAATGCAAGGGGCATATAAATGATTAATAAACCAAGTGTAATCCATTTTTTTATCCCCTTTTTAAGAACGAAAAAGAGGGTTAGAAGCACAGCGAATACAATCACTAAGTACGCAATAATGCGCAGCGGATGATGGTGTATGAACGTAACTATTTCTTGCACAAAAAGACAGATTAGGTATTTTGAAGCTTCAATATTAGTAATATTATCCTCAAAAACGACGATGAAAGCCGGAATAAACATACCATCCATTAGAAAACGAACGGAGACTCGGGCCTTTATTCCTACATTGGATCCAATGGAACGTCACTCAAAACTACCGAACGAATTGAGCTGGAATTCGAATCATCCTAAAACGATGGTAGCTAGCCTAGCCGTTAAAAACGTCCGGCCATGGATGTACACATTGTTTTTTGTAGGTGGACTTTTGAGTTTTCTGTTTTACCTGACTTCCTGTGACCTGAAATCTACGGAAGATTCGAACTATGAGTATGTTCATCCGACAGTCACAAGAACCGGTAAAGTAAGAAAAGCATACGTTCGACGAAAAGTTAGTTATTCGCCAAAAGCTTATAAATCTCGCGCTCGTTCCAGGTATTATTATCATACTAGGGGAAAGTACAGACGCTGAGTTGAGGTGTAATCGTTCTATTGCTATTGAATAACGATCCGAATCGGTTTACTTGGTTGATTTTTAATCGCTAAGAAATACGTTCCTTTTGACACTTTTCCGAGGTCCATGTTCCATGAAGTGGAGGAAACGAGTAATGTCGTGATTTCTTTTCCGAAGGCATCAACTAATTGAACGGATTGTCCAAGGAAATCTGTTGGTACGATTACCTCGAATTGCCCGTTGTTTGGATTCGGATATACTTTCCAATTTGCCAATTCCCATTCAGAAATTCCCGTATAGTCCATACTTAAGACCAGGGTAATACTGCTGTCACATCCTACTGAATTTGGAATCACTTGGGTGTACGTTCCTGAAGTCGTATAATCCGTTCCATTTAAGGAATATACATCGATTCCATTGGCAGTTATGGTGCTTTGACTTGGTTGATTTACAAAAACGGTAACAGAGTCGGTATTGCTACACCCAATACCGCTGAATCCAGTTACACCATATGTTGCTGTTTGTGTTGGGGTAAATGGTTGTCCGTCTGTAACATTGTTGTTCCAAACATAGGTTATCCCACCTGATCCATTCAAGGTAATTGGATTGCCGGCACATATTGTTTGATCCGTTCCAGCGGAAATATCTGGTAAAGGTCCAACGCTTAAAACCAAGGTGTCTGTTCCATAGCAACCATCATTACTCATTCCAGTTACAACGTATGTTCCATTTCCTGAAGGATAAAAAGGAACGCCGTCTTGTACACCGTTGTTCCATTGTAAATTAAATCCACCTATTGCAGTAAAGACCACAGCTTGACCGGAACACGTAGTAACGTCATTCCCTGCATTGATGTTCGGCACAGGATTCGCAACGACTTCTACGGTGTCTTGGTTTGCACATCCTGCCGGACTAAATCCGGTAACGATGTACGAAGCGCTATTCAATGCCGTGAATGGCACCGAATTTTGAACACCGTTATTCCATTGGTAGTTTTGTCCTCCTGTAGCAGCTAAAGTTACTAATCCTCCTGCGCAAAGAACCGTATCATTTCCTGCGGTTATTTGTGGTAAGGGAAGGACATTGATTTGCAAAGTATCCGTGTCTGTACAGACTCCATTTACACCCGTTGCGATGTAGGTCCCACTTTGTGTTGCAAGAAAAGGTTGGTTGTTTGTAACGCCATTTGTCCATGTGTACGATTGTGCTCCAGTAGCATTCAGTATTACCGTATCACCTGGACAAACCGATACATCTTGACCGGCATTGATACTAAGTTGTCCGAGTGTTACGTTGGTTTCATCCCAAGCAGAACAGCCATTTGCGTTGAATCCCGTTACTAGGTATGTTCCGTTGCTAACTGGTGTAAATGGAATGCCATTTGATACATTTTGATTCCAAAAATAATTCATTGCACCCGAACCATTTAAAGTAATGGCTGAGTTGTTACAACTGATTACATCCACACCAGCACTCACACCGGTTAATGAATTGGAACTATTGTACAAATCGTTGATTTCACATGCAGTTAACGCACGGTTCCAGATTCCAATATCATCCATTTTTCCATTGTAGTAATTGCCTCCAACACCACGTCCAATGTAAAGTGGCATATTAGCACTTGTCACGTTTGTGTAGGTAAACGTCGCAGTTGCCACCGGTACGTTATCCTTGTAAAGTGTCATAGCACCTGCATTATATACACAAACGATGTGTGTCCAAACACTTGTTGTTGTAGTCGTTTGTGCCCAAAACCAAGCCGATTGTTGCTTGTTTGTTCCGAATTGTGAATTTGTTGCTCCCGCTTGAAAAAGCCAAATGAAGTTCCCAGCAGCATTCGTTGCATTCATGATTAAAACGCCATTTACAGATGTCACATTGCGATTGTACCAAAAAGAATACGTGAAACTTGATGCGGGATTGAAGGTGAAATTAGGTGTGTTGTTGATTAAATTTTGATTGACACCATTAAAAGAATATGCGGCATTTGCTGTACCAAATCGGTCCGTTGTCAACACCGCTCCATTGTTGCTTAAATTCGCAGCATTTGCACTGACATCATCGGGCGTTCCATTGAAAGGATAGTATCCCAAAAGTCCGTATTGTGGAACATAACTTGGAACCTGAGACCAAAGTACAAGAGAAAGAAATACGCTGGTTAAAAGTAGTAGGTGTTTCATATTTTCAGTTTGAACGAAGTTAGTAAATTTTTTTAGTCGTCCACAATGTCCGACTTGCGAACGGAATACATTTAAACCCTGAACTCTTGCGAAATACGCAAGTATACTCCTGAAGGTGGTGATATTCAGTTTTAATTCGGCGAATCATAAAAGTAATTTTGGCAACTATATTGACACACGGATGAAACATATCGTATTTTTCTTTTTGTTGCTTGCTTACTTAAGTGCTTCCGCGCAGAACCAAGTTACTGATTCCTCACTTTCAGGTCCATTCATTCAATTTAAAAATGGCATGCGGGTTTACGTAAAGAAACCGGTCATTGTATGTGAAAATAACTGCTATTACATTGATAAAAAGAACGATACAGCAGTTGTTCAACCGATTTCAATCATTGAAGGGTTTAGTAAACGAAGTGACATACGTTGGATGACCATGGAAGATTTTAGAAAAATTGGATTAAATCCGGTGCGTGGGTACTTTTGGTCGGCCGTTTTGATTTATCCGACGGGATTAGGTGGCTTCATTTTAGGTGATTTGGTAAAGCGCAGGAGAATACAACGAATGTATATCGATACGCATGAAAAATTTTACATTTCCCCCCAAAAAAATAACCGATGAAAACGATTTTCACCTTCTTTTTCTTTTTTTGCGTTGGATTAAGTTCTGCTCAGTCTGATTGGCTCATGAAGCCTTATGTATTCGTGAATGACACACTCTATGAAGATTTGAAGCTCCCCGTTTTTATTATGGACTCCACTTTGTACATCCGAACATCGAATGGAACCGTACTCACTTTTCCATCCAGAGATGTAGATTACATTAGCAAACGTTGCTTTTATAAGCGAATTGGTGATGCAAGGAAAAGCAAGTTAGCAAAATCAGGAAATACCATTGGATATATGTCAGCTTACACTTCTTTTATCGTACTTCGAAGGGTTGTAAGGGATTACCTAATTCATCCAATTTATTATGCAAACCCTACGGGATTGTTTTTGCTTTTGCCGGCATCGCTCGTATTCAAATCGTTAATTACTCGAAAATTAATCACGAAGATGATCATTGAATCTAAAGGTTTACGGTATATTTCAAACAACGAACCCATTCCTCAAGAGGGTATTCAGACCGAATGATTATTTCATGAAAGGCATTAAGAGTTTTAGGAAGTGTTAGTGTGGTATTAGTCAAAAAACTACTTTTGAAAATAAATGCGTTCAATGAAAATCAATTATACACCTGCAAATAAATTTACTACAAATGCTTGGGCCAACGGTACGACAACGGAATTAGTAAAATATCCGCCTGAAAGCGATTTTGTGAAGCGTGACTTCATTTTTCGCATGAGTACTGCTACCGTTGAGGCAGAGGAAAGTACATTTTCTGATTTTTCTGGTTTGACGCGCATTCTCATGGTTTTGGAGGGAGCGATTACCCTCATTCATGAAGGCCGTTACCAAAAACATTTGAATCCATACGATCAAGATACGTTTGATGGTTCATGGTCGACCAAAAGCATTGGGAAAGTACGTGATTTCAACCTTATGTGTAACCATCAAGCTGAAGGGAAATCTCGCGCGTTTTCACTCAATGAAATGGAAAAACAGCTGATCCCATTGACGCAAAAACGGGTGGTACTTTTCATCCATACTGGACGTTTTCGTTGTTTTGATCAAACGCTGAATGCCGGAGACGTGTTGGATATTGAATCTTCAGATTGCAAAGCGTTCGATTTAGAATGCCTTTTAGGCGGGACATTGGTTTTGAGTGAGATCAAATTCAAATGAATAATCGATTTTCATCTTTTTTGATTGTCTTTCTTTTTACATGTGTAAAATGAAGAACGATGAAGGCAAGTTTTATTTTTTTGTTCTTCTGCCGTTAAATTTTCTAATTGTCGAAAGGCATTAAATTGAAAGCAAATCGGCTCTCGATGTAATGTAAATTATTTATAAAACTCTGGACGGTATTCAAAATGCATCGTGTCATAATGTTTCCATCGTCCACCCCAAATGAATCCATGTTTTTCGAAAATCTCGACAATTCCCATCGGGATTCTATTTTTGTACGATAAGGATTTTGTTTCATCTTTACATCCACAATCCCATTGCCAGTAATTTGAAAAAGAGGTGTTGATGTCAATGGTAATTCCAAATGAATGCGCACTCAGTCGATTGGTTCCACTGATATTTCGCCAGTTAAAAGTTCCCCCAATATTGGTTAAATATTTTTTCCATTCAGGATGCTCATCTAATTCTTTTGATACGTTGGTCAAGGCCAAATGTGCGTTATTCACTTTGGAAAAATTGAGTTTTACATTGACTAATTTTGGACACCAAGTAACAGTTGTGAGGTTTTTCGCAACTTCCTCTTTTGAATGGCCATAGATTTCTTTAAAAAACGCATCGTTACGGATTCTACCTGCATCATTGTTTTTTTCTGGCCCATCGGTATTATAGGTGTAAAACAGTTGATCCTCGATATCTGGATTTTCCAATAATTCTTTGCTTGTTTTTTTTGCGAAATCGTTGTAGGCAAGAATCTTCCCAGATTTAAAGTTCACTTTATTTTGATCGATGCTTTTTATTATTCCAGGATATGCCCGAAGAAAAACAGATTCATCCGATGACCCGAAGAAGGAAAATAAAAGAATGATGAGGTAGAACATCTTAGTTACAGTTCATCATATTTCGAACATTAACCGAAAATATACGTGGATCCGCATCAGGAAAACGATCGTGAATGCAAGCGTACCAAACGTCTGTCGAAAAAGCGCCTTCTTCCTTCAATATCCATGTACCATTCACTTTTTTAAAAATGGCTTCAACGTGACAACAATCATAATAGTCAGCAGGAAATTGAAGTGTTTTTCCATCTTTTCTTTGAACTGTACCTTCCATCCAAGCATAGTTTCCCGAAACTAAAAAGTGATTAACGACAAAGATCACATCTTGTTCGATGTCATTTTTAATTTCAGTTCTTAATAAATCCAACATTTTGGTTCTTTCCGTGACATTCGCATCATTTTTAACTTTGAAATCCCGAATGGTTTGTGCAGAAATGAAACTTTGAAAAAGAAAGGTTGAAATGACAAAAAGAATTGATTTCATTGATTGATTTTTTTGCAATTTACTAATTATTTTAAATTTTATTTTTAGGACGATGGCGTATTTATTCTATTTTTAACATGAAATCTAAAATCTATCAAACATGAAAACATTGTTTGTCACCGTATTCATCGGCATATTCATTTCATCCTGCGGGGATGATGAAGCTAAAATTGAAGCACTTGAAGAAAAGTTGTATCAACAGGAACAAGCCATCCAAGCTGAAAAACAGGCGGATTTGGAGAAGGAATTAGCTGAGAAAAACGCCGAATTGGAACGTTTAAAAAATGAAGGAGCGTCCAAAAAATCGAGTCAACAAACATTTTATGCCAGAGGATTTGGGGATTATCCGGAAGCTTCTGAAAGGAGATTAACGTATGATGATGTGTCTGGTTTGAATAAGTTTGAATTGAAAATCATGCGAAACGAAATATTCGCTCGATACGGTTACATATTTAAAACCCAAGACATGAAAAATCATTTTTCAACTAAACGTTGGTATCAACCATTGTATAATGATGTAAATAATCGATTGACGAGCTTAGAAAAGGAAAATGCAGAGTACATTAAGAACTTTGAATAGTTTTTCGTCTCCTTTTTTCATACTAATTGTTTCATACCTAAAATGAATTCAACAGTCTTCAAGCAAATCTTCACGCTATTATTTCCCATTTGCTTTCTTTATTCTTGTCAATCGAAGGAACACAATCCTGTTTCATTTTATTATTGGAAACAATCCTTTGAATTGTCGAAGGAGCAACAAAAATTACTGAAGGAAACGAAGACAACACGGCTTTACGTGAAGTTTTTTGATGTCATTCTGGATGAAAATAATCAGCCCAAACCCATTTCAAAGATTCAGTTCAAGGAGCCAACCAAAATGGACGTGATTCCCTGTGTTTTTATCCAAAATGATGTTTTCCGATATGTAAAAGATGTCCATTCATTGGCTGAAAAAATAAATCGATTAATCGATGAAATCGCCGATCATCAATCCTTAAAAATTAACGAGATTCAAATTGATTGTGATTGGACAAAAGGCACGAGGGATCATTATTTTGCTTTTTTAGAGGAATTAAAAAGCCAACAGGGAGAAACCAAATTGGCTTGCACCATTCGCTTACATCAAATTAAATACCAAGAAAGTTCAGGGATTCCACCTGTCGAAAAAGGACTGTTAATGTGTTACAACATGGATGACATCGACGAAATTTCCACGCCAAATTCCATTGTTTCCACTAAGGTTTTGAAACAATATGTTCAGGAAGATACCGAGTATCCTATTTCATTAGATTTGGCGCTACCCATTTATCAATGGGGATTGATTTTTCGTCTCGGAAAATTGAGTGTCATTTCCAACAATTTATCTTTGCACGACTTTCCAACTAAAACCTTGAATAGGGTAGGTGGGCATACCTACAAGGTGGGGAAAGATGTGGTTGCAAACGAAACGAATTTTTGCAAAGGAGATTTAATTCGATTTGAATCTTCATCACCAGAAACATTGGTTCAATTGGCAGAATATTTTAGAAAAACTAATCTTACCTTTAACCAGCTTATTTTTTACCATATTAGTCAAGAACATCTAAATAAATACAATGCATCCACGTTATCATCGATCAATCGCCTTATTCCTTAGTATTGTTATTGCGTTTCAATCCATTTCATGTGCATGGAGTCCAGACATGGAATATGACATGCTGTTTGACAGGGATTTTGTGTTTAATTACACCAAGAAAAACACCAGTTTCAATGCGTGGTATTACAATGCCGATCTCTATAACCATGAAAATTTAAAGAATCAAAACGCGCAAAGTTGGGCGGATTTTTTGGAGGGTGCTTACCGCAAAGAAGATTTAATCTCATTTATTTACCGTGGAGAATCTAAATTTAGTACCCGGGAAAAAGAACTTTTAAACCTTAGAAGAAGTCGTTTAAATCCCTTGAAGTCCGCGCAAAAGGAAGCTCAATTTGTTGATTGCATTGTGTTCGCATTGAAAGTTGAAAAACTGATGGAAGCGTACACCCCAGATCCTTGGGAGGATGAACCAAAGAAAATTGTCATGTCAGATTTTAGTCCATTGATGAATCAAGCGATGGCGCAAATCACGACTAATCAGGATACCTTCTTAAAGGAAAGGTATGCCTTTCAATTGTTGAAATTGAATCGTTACAGCAAGCAATACACGACGTTCATTTCCAATTTCAAGAAATACTTTGACGGTAAAACAAGCATGTTGAGCTTTTGGGCGATGGAACATTATGCAGGAGTTTTGTCCGAATTAAAACGAACAGCAGAAGCCAATTATTATTTTGCTAAAGTCTATGTTCATTGTCCAGAAAAACGCAGTAGTTCATACTTGAGCATGAAGTTGAATTCGCCGACTGATTTCAAGAACACACTGAATTTATGTGTAAATGACGAAGAAAAAATGGCGCTTTATTACATTCACGCCATGCAGTCTAAAACGTTGGCAATGTCCGATTTAAATGAAATCACACAGAAATTAGGGAACCATGAATATGCGCGTGTGGTGATGTCACATGAGCTGAATAAATTGGAGAAAATTCTCTTGGCGAAAATTGATTCAGAGGAAGATGAGGAATATTTAAGTGAACGCACCAAAGAACTGCGACTGCTGAAGAATCAAGTACCGGCCTATATCAACGATTTGATTCAATTGAATCAAAGTATGTTGGCCCAGGATGAGAACGATTATTTCTGGCATTTATCTTTGGCTTATTTATATTACTTGGATGCTCAGAATGAAAATTGTTCAAAGATTTTGAATGAGATTCATCCCAAAAGTCTGGAAATTCAAAAACAGTATGACATTATTTATGTCATCAATTACATAGATTCACGATCCACACTTTCCATAGCGGATGAAAACATCATTGGCGAAAAAATGTATGACATCAATGAAAACAATCCGGCATACCCATTCATAAGCACAAGTGAATCAACTCAATCTGCGTATCGGAATGAGAGCTTTTTATTGGAGGAATACAATACCATTAACGAGTTCATTTTCCGTAAAATTGCCGCACATTACCGTAGCTCAAATGCATTCATCCATTTAATTTTTTCCGGAGAAGTTTTCTACGATTTGTGTGTTAAATCGACTTCATTTGTTGCGGGAGGACAAGGGAATTCGTTGAATTTTCAAATCAACGTAGCGGATATAGACCGCATTATAACGGATTTAAAACGCACACCAGAAAGTAAATTATCCCTTTTTGCTGCATCGTATTATTTTCAAACTCCCAATGAAGAATATTACCAAGGGAACCCCCAATTACCTAATGTAACTTTCACTGCATGCGAACAACAATTGAAGGGATTGAAGGCCACCATTCTTATGCGCAATCCTGCAAATATTGATGAAGCAATTTCTATTCTATCAACGATTCCTTCGGAATTAATCAATGAGGATATTGTGTACGGCTCACCATTTAGGTATAGTTCCAAGACGCCTAATTTTGAACAACACGATGAGAAAAAAGAAGAACTTCCAAAAATGAATCGATTGGAATTTGCGCAAAAAGTAAAGCAGCTAATGACACAACCAATGACGGCAGAAAATGCATTCCAATTGGGAGTAGCCTATTATAATTGTAGTTATTATGGTTTGCAATGGAAAGTGTTAGCATATTACCGAACCTATAGTAGTCCGGAAGGAAATGTGGACATGCGCGTAGCACAAGGCTATTTAAATACAGCACTTTCGCTTGGCGGACTCAACCGAGAAAGGCAAGCACAAGCTTATTTTATGCTGGCAAGATGTGAGCAAAACCAATATACATTCGCTAATGGTAGTTTTCCTGATTGGGACGAAGGGGAGGATGGTTTCTCCAATTACTTTAATGAATTGAAAAGATCCGGAAGCATGCGCAACTTTCAACAGTTAGCATCGAATTATTATGGCACTTCTACCTATCAAGAAATAATTAGGGAATGCAAGTATTTTGAGTACTATGTAAATTGAAATTAGGTTGATTTCAATCAATGAAAACGAAGTAAAGTTGAACTAAAACATTCATTGTTAGGTTTCTATTTTTTTTATCACGTTTAATAGTCTTAATTTTACAAGTCAATTCAGGATTAAATGAATTAAGAGAATTGATAACCGTATAAAATTTCGATTGCATGTTTCAACATTTCAAGTTTTTAACTGTTTGTTTCATTGCGTCTTTCTGCCTTTTTTCTTGTGGACAAGAAACCAAAGAAACTGAAAAAAAGAAGCTTCCTTCTAATAGCTTGAACATAGAAATTTCTGGAAGTAATCAATTAGATGTAGCATTTTCAGTGGCTATGCCGACAAAAAAGGCGAAGAACTACGAGTTTTTAATGCAAATCAATCAAGTTGGAGATAGAAAAAATTGGAAAGATTCAACTTGGAAAAATAGCTCCTTAGATTCAGGAATAACGAATTTTTTAGGAATCATTCATGATTTGCCTTTTGAAACTTCACGCAATGCAACATATGTCTATAAGGATAAGGAATTTAGTCTTGAGGAAGAATTTCAAGGAACGGAGTTGGATACGGCATTACTACGTATTCGGATAAAGAAATTGATTCAACAAAAGGGTACTTCAATAGATTTGACTAAAGCAGATTTATACGTAAAACCTAAATTCACAAAGGATTCAGAGGAATTAAAAACAGCAAAGAAAGCATTGGACGAATGTTTAAAGTCCATCGTGAAAATAAACTTTGAGTCCAAAAATTTCAATTTGGATAAACGTACGTTTGGTCCGTGGCTTTCTTTAGACAGTGATTTAAAGGTAAAAGTAGATTACATTTCTACACAAACATACTTGCAGAAAATTGCAGTTGAAATCGAAAAACCATTAAGCGAGGTATTGGAAGAGTTTTCAAAATTGGATCCGGCTGATACGACCAGTCAGGAACAGTTTTTCCGAATGAATATTCCGAATGAAATTGATGAATTAATCAAGCTGATCACTAAGGGTAAGGAATCAAAAAAAGAGATCATTTTAGTGAAGAGAGGCTTACCAAAAGGAATAAAAGAGGGATTAACGGATTTTGTTGAAGTGAGTATCTCTCAGCAAAAGTTATGGTTGTTTAGAGGTGGTAGTTTAATTCTCGAATCGGATGTTGTCACAGGAAATGAAAAATTGAAACGCAATACACCAATTGGAGATTATAAAATACTTTACAAGACGAGGGATAAAGTATTGAAAGGACCAGGGTATGAATCCTTTGTTTCTTATTGGATGCCGTTTTATAAAGGTTATGGTTTACATGATGCCACATGGAGAAGACGTTTTGGTGCGAGTATTTACGAAAATGGCGGATCTCATGGATGTGTCAACATTCCTCCAAAAATGGCGCCAATAGTTTACCAAAATGTGGTGGTAGGAATGCCAGTTCTTATTCGATTATAGGCGTCGCAGATCTAAGATGATTAAAGCAAAATAGCTCCTGCAAGAGTACGTGTAGCCTTCCTTTTCAAAGTTCAACTAACAAGCAAGGAGGCTTCACCTCGAAGTTCACATCTATGTAACGAAATCTAGGTCAGACTTTAGATTCGGATTTAACCTTGGTTTTTATTCCTCGGACTGGTTTCCTTTTTTGGATTTACGGTACGTGTAGCTTTCGTAAATAAAACGCTTTGCAAAACGAACTTGTTTATCGGAATTGATGAGCTTTTTGTACACATTCGCATTGACACCAAAGTATTCGTATGTTGAACCATCTGTGAATGTGATTTCTAACAAGAGTCCTTTGTGTTTATAGTCTGCAATCATGCATTCATTGATGGTTGCTGTATATTCCGCCAAATTAGCTTCTCTCGTTTCTGGAGCGATGCTCACCAAGAAATGATATCCATCGGTTACTTGTCGACCCATTATAGCTGCTTCTTCTCTCATTGGATCACCTTCCTGAAATTTATCCGGATGCCATTGCTTCACCAATTTACGGTAAGTCAATTTTAATTCGGCCAAATCGATTTGGTTTTCAATCTGAAATAATTTTTTGTATTCGTTGATGCGTTTCATAGGGTCAATAGTATCGAACTGAAAATGGTATTTGGATCAGTCTTTTGTTTTCAAGGCGCGAAGATATGGATACATTTCGAAGAGAACTATTTTTCGAATGGTGATTTGCCTTAAATTGTGCTGATTTGGCTTTAAATATCAAATCACTATTGTCGTTTTGTCAGAAACAGTGCTTTTCAAAAAAAAATCCCTCCTAGTTGCTTATAACTGTAAGAGGGAATTGTTCTGTTTTTATGCGCCTTCAATCCTTATTAAAGAAAAAAGGTGCGTTAAATAGGTGAAATCAAAGCTTGATAATTACCCTTCTGTTTTTTGCTCTTCCTTCCGTTGTTGCATTGTCTGCAGCTGGGGTTGTTTCACCTTTTGCAACAACCTTAATGTTCTTTTGATCGATTCCGGCATCCAACAACAATTGCATGATATGGTTTGCGCGTTTAAGAGATAGCTTTTCGTTGAAGGTAAGGGAACCTTTGCTGTCGGTATGACCTTCGATCACAATAACCCCATTGTAAGACTTGATTTTCACGGCGAAGGATTTTAATTTCGCTAGTTCTTCCGCACTTAAATCAAAGCGATTAAATCCAAAGTACAACGTGATTGGGTAATTCAGTGCGATCATTGACGATACGATGGTATCAGGTATGGAATAATGCGCAACGATTTCATTTAGGTCACCTGTATTAATGTTTCCTTTCGTTACGTATTCTGTCAATTTTTCCTCAAAAAACACCTTTTCTTCGGTAACGTTCGCTTGATTTTCCTTGATCTGTTTGTTTAAATTTGATTCGGGTAAATAAGCTTGTTTGATTTCTGTTGGAATCTTCGAAATCGTTTCTGGTGCGAAAACAGCTGTTTCATTGATTAACTCTTCGTAGATTTTTATTTTCTCCTTGAAGGATAAGAAAGACGAAGTATCCACATAGTTACTCATGTCCTCTTTTCGTTTATTGAGTTCACCCATCAATGCGAGCATTTGCTTTTGTTGACTTTCTAATTTTTCAATGGCTGCAGCCATTAAAATAGCTTCTGGTGATCCTTCTTTAAATTGTTTCGCTAGGTTTTTCATCCCTTCGATGATGGAAATAAGTTCATCGTCCTGTGTGGTCGTTATTTTTACAACCGGAGGAAGGTAAAATTCAAAGATGTCGTCTTGCACACCCTTCGATGTTCGATTACTAGAAAGGTATCCGCTTTTGTCATCAACAAAGACTAAGGAAAAGTCGTCATGATTGGTATTGAATGGCTCGCTTAATAATTCCAATTTCCCTTCAGCATCCCATGTGTAAAGATCTAAACCACCAATCCCGCCTGGACGATTTGAGGTGAAGTAAATTTTTTCATTGTGAATCGATGGAAAAAGTTCATTTGAAACACTGTTCAAACCTTTAATAATCTCCGGTTTACCAAATACTCCTTTACTGAATGAAACTTTATAAATATCAAATCCAGTAGAGTCCATTCCTACATCACTCGAGAAATAAAGTGTGGAAGTGAGCTCGTCAAAATACGGGTGCATGCAGCTATATTCACGGCTATTTAATGGAAATGGAATCGGGTCAGCGTAGGTACCATCTTTCAGTTCTTTCGACCAATAGATGCCCATCATTCCGTTTTGGTAACCTTCGCTCGTGTTGGAGAAAAATAATACAGAATCCTTCTTTGAATAGGAAATTGGACCATCATACCATTGTGAATTGATGGAAACTTCCTCACCTGATGAATTCTTAACAAGTTTCGCTTCTTTAAACCCACAGGCATTCACTTCGAATACATCTGTAAATCGATATCCACTGTATTTGTCTCTTTTCTTAACAGATGAACTATCCTTATAATCCGAAACAAAATACATCTTACCTCCAATAAAGCGCAGTGCATAGTCATTACCCGTTGAATTGAAACAAGTAGGATTTAACAATACTCTTTTGTCTTGCTGTGCGTGAACAGAAAGGGAACAAAGAAAGATGATCAAAAAGGACAATCTTTTCATCTGAATCAATTGAAAAATCGTGGATTTCTAAAACCGAATTTCTTCTTGCTCTTTCCAAAATTTAATCGAAGTGCCAATTCATGCGATTGTGAGGTTGCACGATTTAATTTCGTTGTAGGGTAGGTATATCCGTATCCAATGTACAGTCCATTATCTAATTCTACACCGAAGATAACTCCAGCACCACCTTTGTATTGATAGGTGAGTCCAAAATCGATTCGCTTGTCATAAGTTACCAATCCGGTTAAGTCAATGTAAGGAGGGAAAGAGGTAACATATCGGTAAACGAGATTTGGACGTAATTGCCAATCGTGGTTTAATTCGAAAACACCACCAGTATAAGCGACAATACTTGTGCTATGAACGAATTTGTCCATATTCGCATTAGCGAAATTAACCTTCCCTAATAGTGGTTGAGAGATACCTAAGTAGAAATTTTTACTATACAATAACCCACCCATACCGGCTCTTAATTGCGTGCCAGTATTCAACATAGTTTGCATGTGCGGGTCATTCAGAACGGTTGTGTTTAAAGACGCAAGATCTACGGTTACATTGGAAATCATTGCTGAAATCCCAATTGATGCTGCCCAATTTTTCGATAATTTCAAATGATAGGCACTGGATAAACCTAATCGAGTTGTTTTAACAGGTCCAATTTCGTCGTTCATCGTCACAAATCCGAGACCCATTTGATCGGAAAGATTAAAATTTCCAGTTGCACTTAAGGTTTTAGGTGCACCTTGAATCCCTCCCCAAGAGTTAATTCCGTGAACAGTTACTTGGTTTCGATCAATCGCTCCAGTTTGTGCTGGATTTAAGATAATCGCATTGAATTGATTCTGACGGAAAGATGGGTCAGATTGTGCTTGGATTGCTTCACAAATTGTTGTCAAAGCAAAAAGGACAAGTAATTTATTTCTGAATAAGTTCATAATGCTGTTATTTATTTTACTCTGTTGATGTAAACGTATCCTGTTAATATTTCTGTTGAATCAAGTTCAAGAACATAGAAATAAGTTCCGTCAGGTAATTCATGACCATTTAAACTTGACGTTCCGTCCCAATCGTTGTTATAAGAACCATTGCTATATACCTCGTTTCCATATCGGTTGAAAATGGATAAATCGATGCGTGTGTAGTTGTTCATTCCAGGGATAACAAACAAGTCATTGATTCCATCTCCATCTGGAGTAAATCCGGAAGGAACAACAGGAGTTGTGGTGTTAATATCGTCATCACATGCATCATCAATCGAATCAAAGTCAGCATCAATTCCACTGTATGTTACTGTCACATTAATGATTGACTCTGTTGTATTTCCATGATCATCTGTAACAATTACAGTTACTTTGTTCACTCCTAAATCCGCACAACTAAATGTATTCGGTATAATTTCAAATGTGATGCCTCCACAGTTGTCTGATGAACCACCGTCAATCATTGCTGATGTAACCAACGCATCTGATCCTACAGGTAATTGAATCGTCAAGTCATTGAGAATCGCTGTTGGTGCAACTAAATCTTCTACCGTAATTAATTGAATTAGGGAAGTTTGATTTCCAGAATTATCCGTTGCGGTCCAAGTTACTTGTGTTGTTCCTGCTGGGAATGTAGCTGGAGCATTATTCACAATGGATAGAATACCACAGTTATCCGTTGCCGTCGCTTGACCAATAGATACATTGATCGCATCACATCCTGAATTGGATACCACGTTTAAATCACTTGGAATTGTAATAACAGGCGCAATGTTGTCAATAATGGTCACAAGTTGTGTTGTTGTTGCTGTATTACCAGCATTATCGCTGATTGTCCAAGTAACCGTTGTATTACCTAAAGGATAAATTGGAGGAGCATCGTTACTAACTCCTGAAATCGAACAGTTGTCGTTAATATTAGGTGTTCCTAAAACAACGCCAATTGCTTGACAGCCAAAATTAGCATTGAACACTACATCTGCAGGAGCAATAATGCTTGGGTTTTCCGTATCGTTTACAGTTACCGTGAAGCTTGCAGTTGTTGTATGCCCTGCAGCATCTGTTGCGGTGTAAGTAACGGTTGTTGTACCTAAACTAAATACAGATCCTGAAGCATGGTTTGTTGTTAAGGTCACACCTGCACAGTTATCCGTAGCGGTAGGTGCAGTCCAAGTAACGGTTGCATTACAAGAACCTGTTGTGTTACCAACGGTGATGTTCGCTGGAATAC
>JAHEMR010000038.1 GCA_024643545.1 Crocinitomicaceae bacterium
ACCCGCTCCAATATATGTAGAATCTGTAGCAATTAGCGCGGAGCACTGAAAGACGTAATAATCATTAGTGACGAAGCCAGCAGATGGGGTCCAGTATTTCTCAAAGTAATCGGGGTGATTGGTCTGTTGTGTGAAAGCAAATGAATAAATTGACAGGGATATGAATAAAATTATGTTTTTCATAGAAATAGATTTTGATTCGATAAATCTAATTTATAATTTCTTGGCGCACAAACCCTTTCGTTCATCTTAGAACATGTACTAAAGTTTGAATTATGGGTGCTCAGATGTCTATTTTGAGCTTACTATTTGAATTACGGATTCCGAAAAAAAAGAAAGGCAACTTTGATGGCTTCAAAATAGAGCCTCATTCTTAGCACTGGGTCCTAAAATATTTCCTGCGATCGAACGTTATTAGTGAAACTTTAAAAATAGGTATGAAATTTTTCTTTTTTATGATGTCCTTAATGGCATTGAAGGGCTTTGCTCAAACAACAAATTACACGGACGTAGGGGTTATTGTCAATCTCAACAGTCCAGTTTCCATGCAAATTGGCAGTTATTTTCAACAGGCCCGTAACATCCCAAATCAAAACATGATTTATGTATCAGTGCCAACAACAGAGGTGATCAATGATACCGAATTCAATCAATTGCGCACACAAATTGAAAATTACTTGGTGAGCCAAAACCTGCAGGACTCCATGAATTACCTTGTGACAACTAAAGGAGTGCCGTTAAAGCGCAATAGCATCGATTGCGTAGTGAATTCGGGGAGTGGTGACTGTGGGTCGGTGGATGCTGAATTGAGTTTGATTTTGGGAACCCATCAAAATCAAATTGGTCAACCTTCGGCATTTGTAAATCCTTATTTTAATCAAAACGAACATTTCAGCCGTGCGCAATATGGAATTTATTTGGTAACACGTCTGGATGCTTATTCACAAGAAGACGTCTTGCACATGATTGATGGCAGTGGTCCTTTAACTGTGGTCAATCAGCAAATTGCAACTGGAGTGATTGACTTAGTTGAGTCGTATGGCGGGGACACCACTTATTTTATGGATTCATACGTTCATCCTACTTACAACAACATGCTTGCTGAAAACTGGAATGCTACGACGGATGTAAGTCCAGCAGTATTGACGGATCAAATCAATGTGTTCTCATACTTTTACGTGGGACATGGTCCAGTTGATTCTATTCAAATGAACTACAAATGGTTGCCCGGTTCTTTTTCAGCGCTTTCCACCTGCAGTTCGGCAGAAACGTTTGATGCGCAAAGCAATCCGAATGAAACGTTCTATATAGCGAATCTCATCAAAGATGGTTGTACTGCAGCGCATGGATATGTCAATTGCATCTTTGTTACCCAACTATTCAAAGCGGATATTCTCGTAAATCGCTACTTAAATCCAATAGCGCATTACAACTTGGCGGAAAGTTATTACATGGCTGATGCAACTCTTTCCTATCAAAGTGTGATTATTGGCGACCCGAAAGCATCGATTGTGATCGATAATGGTGCTGGCTTGTCATCCATGCAGACACATTCTTTCCGTTTATACCCGAATCCAAGTACAGGATCCTTTCGCATCAAGGGATTAGAACAACTACAAGGTAACGTTTCCATTGCCATTACCAATAGCCTCGGAATGCGCGTTTATATGGATGATGAGGTTTTTGACAATGAAACCTACCAACTCGAAGAATCAGGTGTTTATTTCATTTCCATCTTGGAGGATGGACAATTAGTTGGCACCGAACGATTGGTAAAACACTAGGTAAAACTTGAATCAATGTAAAAACAGCGCTGGACTCGGCGCTGTTTTTTTGTTTTGTAGTTACATCACCCGCACCTGTCTTACCACTGTTTTTCCTTCACTACTCACCTTCACTAAGTAATTTCCTGAATGCAAGAATCGACAATCAACTTCGAAATGTGTGCTTTGGATTCCGGTGTATTTGGATAGACTACGGCCTGTTAGGTCACAGATTTCCAGTTGTTCTATCAAAGAGCTTGATTCAATGTTCAGTTCGTTGATCGCTGGATTTGGATAAACCTGAAGGGATAGTTCATCGGCATCGTTTGTTAATCCAACGTTTTGCAGCGGTTGCGTGACATAATTCGTGGTGATGCCACCTGCGTTTGTGGTTTTCATTAATTTGAAAAAACTTGAATCATAATTAAGGGCAAGGGCAAAGGCTGTGTTGTTGTCTACGAAGTCTAATCTTAAAAACACAAGTACTGAATCTGATGGAAGTGTACAATCCTGTTTGAAAAAACTTTGACCACCATCGATGCTTCGCAATGGCCTTCCGCTGTTCGCGAATATCCCGCTTGGATTGATAGCGACATCGTAAATTCCATCTTCAAAAAAGTGAAGTACTGTGGTGTTTCCTCCAAGTTCAGAAATGGTAAGAGCGAACAATATGTTTCCCCAGCCATCATTGCAAAAATTCGATCGAATTATTGTGTCCCCGTAAGAACTCGTGAATCCAACGCCTCCTATCCCGAAGCAATCGATTATGGTTGTTTGTGCAGCAAGGGAAGTTGTATTCGTTAAATACACGTCATTGTTGTAAAAGGAAGCCACCTCCGAACCTAAATTGACTGGAAATTGTCCAGAGGGGGAGTTCAGTAAGGTCCAATTCGTTCCGTAGTTGTTCGTATAAAACAACCCATCGTAACAACTGACAAATCCGGTACTATCATTAGTGAATACCATGCAATCATTTTCTAAAATGCCTATCGTGTTGAATATTTCATGCTGGCTCCAAGTTTGACCTGCATCCATTGAACGATATATTTGTTTGCTTTGATAAGAACCGGGATTCACAATTAAATTACCCGCAGCATAGATAATGGAATCTGTTACCATGACAATACATTTAAAATCACCTTCAACGGTCGTCAAAGAATCCCAGGTAATGCCACCGTCTATCGTTCGATAAAAAGTATTCGTGCTACCCGAAGGGGGATTGTATGGTGAAATCAAAAAACCATTTTGTTCATTGATAAAATCAAAAGCATTGATCGATTGAATCTTTGATGTTGTATTAAATGTTTTCACTGGACTCCATTGCGAATAAGCAATGTTGCAGACAAGAAGGCTGAGGAGAAGTAGTTTCATCATAAAATTAGTTAAGAAAATAGGTTGGTTTAATCTATAATATTCACTTTAGCTAGGCATAAATGTAATTTTAAATCATTGTATAAAAAAAACCTCCGTTCATTATTAGAACATGTACTAAAAAATATCAGATTCTAAGCAACGCGTTTTTCTATCAACAAAATACCATGCATCTTCTTCTTTAACGTTGTTTTTCATCAAAGGAGGTGTGGTCATTTAAAAGCTCCATGCAATACCAAACAGATATTCTCCTTGTTCCAACTTGAAATCGCTTGGTTTACGAAAAGTAGCTGGACTTTTCCTCACGAAATGTTATCAACAATTGAGGTAAATCACTTGAAAGCAAGTATCTTTGTAAGCTAAAAAATTACCTCATGAATAGTTGGTTTACCGTTAAAGTAAAATACACAAAACAATTAGAAAACGGATCGTTTAAACGTGTTTCCGAACCTTATTTATTAGCTGCCATGACCTTCACGGATGCAGAGGCGCGTATCTATGAGGAATTGGGTACGACCATTCGTGGTGAGTTCCAAGTAACCGGAATTGCACGAACGGATTTACATGATATTTTTCAATACGACGACACAGAAACGTGGTTCAAATGTAAGGTGACTTACGACCGCATGGACGAAGAAGGTGAGAAGGCGAAAACGGTTTCTCAAAATTTCTTGGTTTCTGCAGCGAACGTGAAAGAAGCCTATGAGCGCACCGTAGAAAGTTTGTCCACGATGATGATAGATTTCAACATTGCTTCCATCGTTTCTTCTCCAATCGTAGAGATCTTCCCTTACCGTGAAGAAGATGTTCAGAGTCCAGCTTTGAAGAAAATGAATGTAGAGGATGACATCGAAGAACGAACACCGGTTCGCGCGGTATTCTCTGCTTCTGGATCTGATTTCGACGATTCGGAGGAAGAAGTTTTTGTTGCGGATGAATCGGATAAGGATGCAACAAGTGAATTAGAGGACGATTTTTCGAATGACGAAGACGAATGAGTGAATGGTTGAAAAAATACCGTGAAAATCATGCGGATTTCGACAAAGGTTCTTTGAACGCTATCGGAATGGATCCTTTTGCTGCGTTTTCCTCTTGGTTCGATGAAGCTGTCAACCATGGAGAAGTAGAAGCGAATGCGTTTGTCCTGAGTACGGCGACAGCGGAAGAAGGAGTGAGCTCGCGCATCGTTTATTTGAAAGAACTGAAGGACGAACGTTTTGTTTTTTACACGAACTACTTAAGTCAAAAAGGAAAGCAAATTGCGGCACATTCAAAAGTGTCCATGTTGTTTTTCTGGCCAGGACTGCAACGCCAATTGCGCATCGAAGGAATCGCTGAGAAAATCGCTGAACAGGAAAGTGATGCGTATTTTTCTTCACGTCCGAGGGAAAGTCAACTGGGTGCTTGGGCATCAAGACAATCAGAATCTTTGGAAGGAGCAGGAGATTTAATCGCTGCTTTTGAACGATACGATCAAGAATTCCCGAACGATGTTCCGCGTCCACCACATTGGGGAGGATACGCGATTCAAGCCACGAGCATCGAATTCTGGCAAGGACGTCCATCGCGCTTACACGATCGCATCGTGTTTTTAGCGGAGAATGGTTCTTGGAAACAAATCCGTAAAAATCCATAATGCGAAAATTTCAACCAACGTGTCATACCTTATCGAATGGAATCCGAGTGGTTCACTTGCAGGTTCCAAATCAAGTGGCGCATTTAGGCTTTTTCTTTTCGGCTGGATCACGCTATGAACAAGCGCACGAAGTTGGACTTGCACATTTCCTGGAACATTGTTTGTTCAAAGGAACCAAGACACGCAATGCCTTGCACATCCTTTCACGGATTGATGCAGTTGGTGGAGAGTTAAATGCCTACACAGCGAAAGAAGAATTGTGTTTACACGCTTCTTTTTCAAAAGAACATACGAAAAGAGCCTTGGAATTGTTGGCTGATATCTCCATCAATTCTACCTTTCCTGAAAAGGAAATTGAAAAGGAAAAAGAAGTGATTTTAGATGAAATCAATTCGTATTTAGATAGTCCTAGCGACAAAATATTCGATGATTTTGAAGAACATTTGTTTAAAAATCATCCACTTGGAAATAACATTTTAGGAACGAAGGAAAGCGTTTCTAGTTTTACACAAGCGGATTTACAACGCTACGTGAATGCGTATTTCACTGCAGATAATATGGTGGTTTCATACGTCGGAAACATGCCTTTCAAGAAATTGGAACCTTTGATGGAGGCGACTTTGAGTCACATGCCGTTAACGGCGCCACGTAAGGATTTCTTGTCTTTTTCTTCCTATTCACCCTTTCAAATCCATGTAAAAGAAGCGAATTACCAAGCACATGCAGTATTGGGTGGAATCGCACCAAGTTACAAGAATGAAGATCGCATGGCGATGTCCTTGCTGATTAATATTCTGGGCGGACCCGCACTGAATTCCAAGTTGAATTTATCTGTCCGCGAGAAGTATGGTTTAGCCTACACCGTCGAAGCAAGTTATTCATCCTTCGTAGATTCTGGCTTCTGGCAAATCTATTTCGGTTGTGAGGATAAGAACATCCACCGAACATTGGACTTAATTGACAAAGAATTGGTGAAGTTTCGATCCAAGGAATTGAGTTCACTGCAATTAACGCGTGCAAAGCAACAGTTTAAAGGTCAAATGGCCTTAGGAATGGATGTCAATGCAGGATTAATGCAAGGATTAGGGAAAAGCCTGTTGGCGTTTAATCAAATCGATACCATTCAAGAGATTCACCAAGGAATTGATAAAATTACGGGTGCAGATATCTTGCGTTTAACGAATGAGTATTTGGCAAAAGACACGATTTCTTCGTTAATTTTCGGTGTCGAATAGGAAGTTAACGCCCACCAAAAATCGAACTTCCCACGCGAATCATGGTGCTCCGTTCTTCGATGGCGATTTGATAATCTCCTGACATTCCCATGGAAATTTCTTTGAAATAAGTATTTTCCTTGAATTTAGTTGCTTTCAATTGATCAAAAATACCTTTTAGCGTTTGGAATTCATGGTGAATTTGTTGTTCGTCGTCTACAAACGAAGCCATTCCCATAACGCCAACCACACGAATGTTTTGACAGGATTGAAACGCGTCACTTTCGATTAATTCCTTTGCATCTTCCAAAGAAAGTCCGAACTTGGTTTCTTCTTGCGCAATGTGAAATTGCAAGAGGAGGTCAATGATTCGCTCGTTTTTCTCAGCTTGCTTATTGATTTCCACCAACAGTTTCAAACTATCCACTGCGTGAATCAGGTGAACAAAAGGGGCAATGTACTTGACTTTGTTGGTTTGTAGGTGTCCGATGAGGTGCCATTCGATGTCCTTTGGTAGCACTTCGTATTTATCGACCAACTCTTGTACTTTGTTTTCTCCGAAGGCACGTTGTCCAGCGTCGTAGGCTTCTTGTAAGTCGCTCACCGGTTTCGTTTTCGAAACAGCAATTAAAGACACGGAAGTAGGAAGGGTGGAGGTAATTTCCTTGATTCGTTCAGCAATCATGCGTGCAATTGATAAATGGTGAGTCCACTTCGAAGTTTCGGTTCCACCCATGTAGATTTTGGTGGCATGTTCATTCCCGCGTCGGCCACTTCTTTCACTTGGTCAATGGTTGCTGGATGCAGGATAAATCCTACTTCGAATTTTCCAGAGTTGATTTTATCCTCTATGGAGGACAAGGATTCATTTCCAGGAACAAACTCCACTTGATTACTTGTTTTAAGGTCAACAATTCCAAGCAGCGGTTTTAGAATTAAATCGCTTAGAATAAAGGAGTCTAAACATTCCACCGGATTTGATTCATTGATGTAGGAATGATCTGGTTCGAAAAGATACCATTCACTGCCCATGCAGATGGTAAATTGGTGTTCTTTTTCTGGTTCAGCTGCTGTGGAAATGGCTTTCATGCTTCCCAATTCACTCATGGCAGAAACAAATTCATCTTTGGTAAATCCGTTCAGGCTTTTTAACAAGCGATGGAATGCCAATATTTTCACTTGGTCTTTCGCTACAATGTAACTTAAAAAGTATCCAGTTTCCGCTGATGCTGTTCCTTGTGCTGCTTTCATTTGCGCATAGCGAACGGAGGATGCAGAACGGTGGTGTCCGTCTGCGATGTACAAGGCATCGACATCTTTAAAAAGTGTTTGGCATTTTTTTGTTTGATCCGATGACAGAATCCAAAGTTCATGTTTGATGCGATCTGTTGTAGTAAACTCGTATTCTGGACGCCCACTACTTACTTTTTGAATGAGTTCATTCAATCCTTCTTGAGGATCGTATGTCATTAAAACTGGCTCAGCATTGAATCCAACTTGATCCAAATATTGGGTAAAAACCTCTTCGCGCAGCGTTAACGTTTGCTCGTGTTTTTTGATGTCGTTATCGATGTATTCTTGAACACTGGCACCACCCACGATTCCGATCACGGAGAAATCTCCTTTCGATTGACGGTAGATGTACAAATGTTCTTCGGTATCTTGAATGAGAATTCCTTTATCCAAGAAATCGTTGAATTGGGTTTTGACCAATTGGAAACGTTCAATCGAATTTGCTTTCGTTTTAACCGTTGTGCTAAACTCTGGGTTAATGATGTGAAGAAATGTAAATGGATTGTCTTCCAATTTTGCTTTCAGCACATTTTTTTTGTAGGAATAATATGGCCTTGTTGCGACTAAATGTACTTTGTCACGAACAGGTCGAATTGCCTTGAATGCTGAAATATCGGACATTATTCTTCCTTAGAATTTATAATTCAAACCAAAACTAGGTAAGATAGGAAATTGGTAGATAATCTTAGAAGTGATTCGGTTCACGTAGAAGATGTTATTTCTGTTGTAAACGTTCGTCACACTTGCAATCATTTCCAAAACGTCTTTATTTTTAAAGTTAAATTGCTTTTTGAAGGTAATGTCAAGACGGTGGTAATAAGGTAGTCGTTGAGAGTTGAAAGTTCCAAGTAACGTGGTAATTGCACTTGGATTATTTGTTACGTAATTACTTGTCACACCTCCAGAGAAATTTTCTCCTTGGTAATATCCAGCGGTTGGCGTGAATGGTAATCCCGAACCAAGATTCCAACGGATGTTTAATTCGTAATTTTTTTGTTTTCCAAATAAATACGATCCTACAAGGTTCACGTTGTGACGTCTATCAAAAACCGGAGCGTAATTTGCGAAACCATCCCAACGGGTATTTTTACCGTAAGAGTAAACTGCCCACAAGAAAAGTCTGTCTTTCGAATATTTTGCAAGGAAGTCAAAACCGTATGACTGTCCCGTTTCGATAATAAAGTCTTTTTTAAATACGTCGTCAATTAGCTCAAATTGAGAAACATCGTCGTAGAGTTTATTCTGATTAATGTTACTCAACTGAGAGAAGTACTTGTAGTAGGTTTCCACATTGAAGGACCAGTGTTTGCCTAAATCATATTCCATCCCTAGAATGGCATGCCACGCATATTGGAGTCCATTTTTCGTGTTTTTCACATTTTGAAATTGTGTTACGAATTGCTCTTGCACGTTTGTAGGTGCAGATAAAAGTCCGTTGAATAGGTTCACCACATCTTTATCGGAAGAAGCGGATGTAAAGTTTTGTGAAAAGCGTCCACCGGAGAATTTAAAGCGAAGGTTTTCATTTGCATTGTACTTCAATCCAAGGCGAGGTTCAGGTGAAATGGTATTTAAAGAAGCATATACTTGAACGCGCATACCCGTTTGAATGACCCATCTTTTTTTGATCAAGCGGTAATTGAAATAACTTCCAATTTCTGTCGTGAAGTTTGTTGCTTCAATTTTTCTTTTCGCTTCGTTGTACGTTACAAATTCGGTATTGAATCCATTGATGTTAAATCCGTAGTTGATTTCACTTTCATTCTTTAGGAAATAACTAAAGTCGAATCCAAGATCGAACCCACCGATTTTTGAATAACGAGGTTCTTGTGCTGTTTCTGCGAATGTCGTTTGGTAATTACTTCCATTCACGTGACCACGAATAAAAAGTGGAGAACCACTAGGTACCATTAAGAAATTCACACCTCCACCTGACGCATCCCATCTAAGGTTAGCAATGTCATAATTTACGGAGTCTTGGTTGTGAAATCCGAAGGCACTTACTTTCGTTCCGCCATCGGCATTAAATGTTATTTTCCCGTATAAATCGGTGAAATTAAAGGGTAATCCGTTCCCGTCATTAACTTTCGGGTAAAGTGATTTGGATGTATTATCGAGCAAACTATGTTTTGCAGAAAACACGTAAGATCCAGGGGCTGCTTTTTCTTTTGTTACTTTTCCGATGGGTCCTTCCAATACCATTTTCGCAAGGAATGGAGAAGCAGAAACACGACCACCGAATTCTCGTCTGTTTCCATCTCGGTAGGTGATGTCCATAACGGAGGAAACGCGTCCACCGTATTTGGATTCGAATCCACCTGTGTAAACATCCACGTTTTTCACCAATTCTGTTTCAAATATGGAAAAGAATCCAATGGAATGGAAAGGATTATAAATCGTCATTCCGTCTAGCAATACTTTATTTTGAATGGGTGTTCCACCGCGAACGTATAATTGTCCACCTTGATCTCCGGTGGTTACAACTCCGGGTGTCACACTAATTGCTCCAACGATATCATTTTCACCACCGTGACTTGGGATGCGGTCAAGTGATTTTTGATTGTATTTTAAAGTACCAATGAGTACTTCATTTTTTTTCTCCTTGGAGTCGATGCTGACAACAACTTCTTTGACATTTTGGCTACTTCGAACAAGTTTAAATTGAACATCGTAAATCTTGTCTTTATCTGTCATGTTCACGTTCACAAAAGCTCTGTTAAATCCTCCAGTTTCAATTTTCAGAATATACGAACCTTTCGCTAGTTTGGGAATTAAGAATCCACCGTTATTGTTCGTGAATGCACCTGAAATGACCGTGCTATCCACTTTTAGTAGTTTCACTTTTATTTCACTTAAAGGCTCCATATTGGAGTCGTCATAAACGAATCCACGGATTGAGAAATCTTGAGCAAAGGTTGAGAATCCAACCAGTGTGAAGACAAAGAAAAGTAGTTTTTTTAACATGTGTTTTAATAAGAGTTCCCGAATTTAATCAATTGTTGGCATCTAATTACCATCCTTTGTAACTAATCACTATCCGACAACGAATTTTTGGATTAAAACATGTTGATTTTGTTCAAATTTCAAAAGGTAAACCCCTTTTTCAAATTCACTAACGTCAATTTTTTGTTGACCTTGAGAAATTTTCATTTGCCGTAGTATTTGACCTGTGATTGTCAGTACAGTAGCATTGATTGCTTCGTTGCTCACATTTGAAATGGTCAGTGATTCATGACATGGATTAGGTTGAATGGAAACAACTTCCATCAATGGATTTTTAATACCTAAAATATTGATGTTTGGACTAACTCCACAACCAAAAGGAAAGGTCACTTGCACGTTGTACACCCCAGATGGATTTATTCCCATGTCGTAAAAATCGGCGAATGCCCCTGGAATCACAACCCCATTTAAAAACCACTGATATGAATTTCCAATGGTGCTTGTACTCAATACGGAACCATTTTGAGAAATATCCACTATTGGGGTAACAGGACATGTTGTTTGACCAACAACTCCAGGTGTATTCGAAATATTCCATTCGAAGGTTTGGTAAGCGCTGCAAACGTCTTTCAGGATATAATCCAACCAAGGGTCCAACACGGTAAACGTCGTTGTTTGCTGTTGTGCACGGGTAATGGAAATTCCTGTAGACGAGGTGCTTTCCCCAAAATCACAATTGAAGTTCGCATTCGCAAAATAACAGTGTCCACCACCTGTAATGCTAGCAAAAGATTTACACGTAGAAGTGATTCCATCGAACATCGGAATGTGGTGTTGGGCGGGAGGAGTAACACCGTCGGAACTTCCAGAGAAAACGATACTTGGCACTTGAACATTTGGCGCAACAGCAATCGCTGAAGGTGTTGTTTCTGCTGGAGCTAGTCCGATTAAGGCGTGGATGTTTGAGTTGTTATTGGCAGCTAAAAACGAAGCTCCTCCACCCATGGAATGTCCCATCAATCCTACTTTTGGGTAAATGTGATTTTGAAACAAAGTGCTGGTTGTTTGAAGTTCCAGCATTTTTTGTGCTACTAACGTTAAGTCCAAGCCAAAGTCCCCATGATTCGGAGACGGGATCAAACTTCCTTCTGTCCGCACAAATGCCATAATGTATCCACGCGGAACATAATGTTCCCAAATGTCGTTGTATGCGTCCCAACTCATTGCGAAACCGTGTCCGAAAACGATCACTGGAAATTCCCCAGTAGCAACGGGGGTACTCGTCCCGGTAGAAGTTGACGGATAATAAATTTCCGTTTGAATTTGTCTTCCGGTGCCACCTCCAGAACCAAATCCTCCCGAACGCGAAGGATCGTTAAAGGTAAGTGTGGTGTGTCCGATGGATAGTTGCGAGTGGGCAACCGAGACAAGAAAGAGTAGGCAAAGAAAAATGGATTTCATGCATTGAATTTCTGTTAAATGTACAAATTTCCTACTGAACCATCCCCCAATTCCCACGATCCAAACTTCGGTATTGAATTGCTTCTGCGATGTGATTTGATTGAATGCATTGCGAGGCGTCCAAATCAGCGATGGTGCGCGCCACTTTAATGATCCGGTCGTAGGCGCGAGCGGAGAGTCCAAGTTTGTTCATCGCCATTTTGAGCATATTGGTACCAGCATCATCTAATTGGCAGTTCGACTCAAATTCAGACTTCGACATCTGGGCATTGCAATGCATACCTTCTCGGTTGCTAAAACGTTCCCGTTGAATTTTACGTGCTTTTTCAACACGCAATCGAATGGACCGACTTCCTTCGCTTGGTACAGCGGAGGAGAGTTCATCAAAACTGACCGGTGTAACTTCCACATGTAAGTCAATGCGATCCAATAAAGGTCCAGAAATGCGGTTCAGGTATTTTTGAACAACTCCGGGACCGCACACACACGTTTTCTCCGGATGATTGAAGAAGCCACACGGACATGGATTCATTGCGGCAACGAGCATAAATCCCGCTGGATAATCAATGGAGAAACGTGCACGCGAAATATTGACGATTCGGTCTTCCAATGGTTGACGCATGACCTCTAAGACATCTCGTTTGTATTCCGGAAGTTCATCTAGAAAAAGTACACCATTATGCGCCAAAGAAATTTCACCGGGTTGTGGATAGGATCCCCCGCCGATTAAGCCGATGTCAGAAATCGTGTGATGTGGTTTTCTAAACGGACGCTGGGTAATGAGTCCGACCGGATTTTTGATCTTACCCGCAACGCTGTGAATCTTTGTCGTTTCTAACGCTTCTTCAATGGTCATTTGTGGCAAAATGGTGGATAAGCGTTTGGCTAACATTGATTTACCAGCTCCTGGCGGACCGATGAGAATAATAATAGGTTATGGAAATACCATTTATTTTTAATACCTTCGTATAATGAATAAAAATGCAATTCTATTGGTTCGTGTCAGCACCCAACAACAAGATTTTAACGCACAAGTATTTGACCTTCAAGATTACGCAAAAGAAAAAGGATTCACTAACTTCAAAATTATTGAAACAAAAGAAACTGGTCTTGCCGATTTAGAAGAGAAAATCGGTACTAATGAATTGTTTGATTTCGTTGCAAAAAATCCAGATTATAAAACTGTATTTGCTACTGAAATATCCAGATTAGGAAGAAGACAAAGTGTTTTACACACCATAAAGGAATGGTTTATAAAGAACCGTATTCAACTATATTTCAAAGACTCTGGTTATACTCTTTTTGAAAAGGATTCAGTTTCAGTCTCAATTGGAGGTGAAATGATGTTTACCTTATATGGTTTATTTGCTGAATCTGAAATTAAATCAAAAATGGAAAGATTTGCAAGAAAGAGAAGAGAACTTATGGAATTGGGTGTTTCCATAAGTGGTAAAGTACTTTTCGGATATGAGCGATTTAAACTTGACTCTGGTAAAAACACATTGATTACTAATACAGAAAATTCAGAAATTGTTAGAACTATTTATAATTGGTATTTGCATGGAATTGATTCAGCTAATAAAAACCCAAGTATTAAACGTATAACTCTTGAGTGTATCAAAAGAGGTTTTCATCGATATACTCATAGTAAAAGAAATGTTAATAAGTTATTAAAGGAGGAAGGATATACTGGATTTAAAGTTTCTATTAACAAAAGAAAGAACCCAAAATATCGAATTATTAGTAGTGAACCAGAGTATATAACTAGTAATAATAAAATTAAATATCCAGTAATTATAGATAAGGAGTTATTTGAAAATGTACAACGAAAATTACAATCAAATATAATTAACGCTGATAAGGAAACAGTACATACCACACTACTGTCTAAACTAATTAACTGCCCTTCTTGTGGTCGTAAATGGTCAGCAAATTACAGAAACAATAATAATCTAAATAGAAATAGTTACAGATGCACAAGCAGAACTGATGCTTCAACATGTGGAAATACAAAGTCTATAAGTATGGCTCTTTTAGATAATTCTATTTGGTCATTGTTAAAAAACGATGTTTTCACTATTGCAACAAAAATAGTAGAACTTAATCCAAATATGGAATTGTATGATTTCGAAGTTCAAAAATCAAATCTAATATCGAGAGAAAAAGAGATTGATTTAGAGATTGAAAATATTTCATATACTTTAAATAATTTGAATAAATTCAAAAATATTGATATCAGAAAATTCATAGATTCTCAAAACAAAAAATTTGAAAAATTAGATAAAGAAAAGGGTAAATTAGTTCAAGAAAAAACGAAGATAGAATCAATGCAACTGATACTTAACCAACAGAAACAAGACCTAAATGGGATTTTTACAAATAACATTGGTCAGATAGAATCCTCAAGAGAATTGTTAAAAAAATATATCAATAGCTTTGTTAAAGATATTGATATATTATACCACGATACTAAATACACTATACTTAAAGTCAAGATTAAAGATTACACTAAATTCAATTTTGCTAACGAATATAAAAGTTTAGAAACTAAAGACATTTATCAAATATCACATTTAGCAATTGATAAAAGGATTACTCGAGACATTAAAATATTACATTCTGTTGGTTACGAAATGGAAAATTCCAATAAAACTAACGAACTTCATAAAGAAATACAAAATAAGGTAATGATTCGGATTTTAGAAGGTAATGACTTTACCAATAGAAAATTGATACCATATACTAAACTAGAATTATAAGAACAATGTTTTGATTAATTAATAGTCTTAATTATGATTAATAATTAATCTTTATATCTTTGTTAAAATACAAAGATATGTGTGCTCTACAATTACATTCAACGAAATCATTAGAAATCTATTCAGCACTATCCGAATCAATACTGCCACTACCAGTAGTTTCTGCTGGTATTTCTGCTGGCTTCCCTTCTCCAGCTATGGATTTTATCGATTTAACTATTGATATGAATAAGCATCTTATCAAACACCCATCAGCAACTTTCTATGGTCGTGTAAAAGGTGTGTCAATGAAAGATGCTGGTATTGGTGATGGTGATTTGCTGGTCATTGATAAAAGTATCCAACCTACCAATAACAAGATTGCTGTGTGCTATATAGATGGCGATTTTACAGTGAAACGAATCAAAATAGAAAACGATTGTATTTGGCTTATTCCAGAAAATGAGACCTATACACCAATCAAAGTTACTAGTGATAATGATTTTATCATTTGGGGTATTGTAACGCATGTAATCAAAGCTTTTTGAGATGTTTGGTCTAGTTGATTGTAATAACTTTTATGCATCGTGTGAACGATTATTTAACCCATCTTTGATAGGGAAACCCATTGTTGTATTATCCAATAATGATGGTGCTGTTATTGCTCGTAGCAACGAAGCCAAAGCTCTAGGTATACCAATGGGTGCTGTTGCTTATCAGTATGAAAAGTTTTTCATTGAGAATGGTGTCAGTGTCTTCTCTGCAAATTTTGCTCTTTATGGTGACATGAGTAGTCGTGTTATGACCATACTTCAAGAGTACACACCAGAACTCGAGATTTACAGTATTGATGAAGCCTTTTTAAAGCTTGTAGGTTTTGAATACTTCGATTTGAATCAATACGGATTCGATATTCAAAAGCATGTTAGAACTTGGTCTGGCATTCCAGTATGTATTGGAATTGCACCAACAAAAGCACTAGCTAAAGTAGCTAACAAAATAGCAAAGAAGTACCCACAGCACACTAACAATTCTTATGTTATAGATACTGAAGAAAAAAGAATCAAGGCTCTTAAATGGCTCAAAATAGAAGATGTGTGGGGTATTGGAAGAAAGCATTCTATTAGACTTAAAGAAGTTGGTATTCATACCGCTTATGATTTCACACAAATCAATGACGCCTGGGTTAGACGTAATTTATCTGTAGTTGGATTACGCTTGAAACATGACCTTCAAGGTATTCCAACATTAGATTTGGAGGATATCAAACCAAGGAAGAACATTGCTACTACACGTTCTTTTGAGCGGAACTTAACAGAGTATAATGATATTAAAGAACGAATAACAACATTTGCTGTCAGTTGTTCTGAAAAGCTTCGTAGGCAAAATTCTTGTTGTACTAGTGTTATGGTGTTCATTCGAACCAACAGCCACAGAGCAGAGCTTGAACAATATAATAATAGTGTCGTGGTCAAATTCCCATTCCCTACCAATTCAAGTATTGAGATAGCAAAGTTTGCATGTGATGGGCTTGATAGAATATTTCGAAAAGGATACCAATACAAAAAGGCTGGTGTTATAATCATGGACTTTAAACCACAAGGTGAAATACAGTTGAATTTATTTGACAACAGCAATCCTAAACATCTTCCTTTGATGAAGGTGATGGATAGAATCAATGCTTCTTTCGGGCAACAAAAAATTAAATTGGCAAGTCAAGACCAGAAAAGGGTGTGGAAAATGAAACAAGAAAAGCTATCACCAAGGTACACTACTAGATTGAGTGATGTTATAGTGATTAAGTGTTAGGTTTTTAGTATATACTAAAACATTTTATATTGAGAATCATCTGCTTCTTTCTTTTGTCTGTATTTTTTACCTTGGATTGTTTCAGTTGAAACACCATCAGTATGTTGTTTCAAGACTGTTAAAACAGTATAACTAGAGTTAAACACTTCACCAAGTTCATTGATTTTTTGACCAATTTCTAGAACACAATCAATAAATGTTCCATTAATAATTGATGTTTTATTTGAAATTACATCGTTTTTAAAATCTTTATCTTTCATTGCAAATTCGATAGAATTTGATGTTTTATTATAAATTCCTCGCCATTTAAACTTTCCTTTTTTTAGTACTGGTGAAATAATTTCTATAACAGCACTATCATCATTTATTGAATCTAAATTATCACTTTCAAGAATAAATGAAGAAAAATCTTTCCTAGAGGTAACAAGTGGTTCACCTATATATTTTTTTTCACTATCAATACTAACTGTTGAAATTGAATCAACTTTGGAATAGTTCTTTAGGTTTTTATAATAATTAGATTTGTGTTTTTTAATTTTTATATTTTCTGAAATAAGTGATTCAATTTTATCTTTACTTATATTAGGATTGTTAATTCCTTTACTAACAAGTTCGGCTTCTAATAAAGCTATGTTTAGTTCTTGAGCTTTTATGTTTAACTTTTTTTCTTTAATAGATAATTTTTGTTCAGTCTTATCTAATTTAGATTTTTTTAATGGTATTCTTGATAATACCATTGCCAATATACTTATTACTATATTTGAAACCCCTAGAATTGCTTGTCCTTTAGTAGACCCAACAAATGAGTAGAACTCTTTTAAACCACCTTCATCAAAAGCTTCTGTTTCAATTTTGATATGGATTCCTAAATCTTTAGAAATCTCACCTACAATTTGTAAAAGTTCATGTTCACACTTATTTCGAACAACAGCATCCATAGTATGAGTGTCATCATTAAAATAATAATGTAATTCTAACTTATTTGGAACAGAATTTTTATTCATTATGTTATGAGAATGTCTTAAAGTTTATAAAAAGATATACAGTTGTTTACAAATATAACAAATGCTTTATTTAATCAAATTTTACAACTTTATTTAGGTATTTAGTAATACTTTATAAATTTAATTATACACATAATTCTTTCACACTCTTTCAAAAGTTCCGCTTCATTCACCTTTGTTGGTTTAAGCGATGCTAAACTAGGTTTAGAAAGCCTATCAACTTCACGACCAGTCTGATTCTTGGTGTTTGCACCAGTTGGATGGTTACTATCATTTCTAACTTTATTTGAGAGTTCCTTTTTACGTTTGTCTTGAGCTACCCAATTCTTTGCAAAGGTCACCATCTTATCGAGAATCTTATGCTTCTCAATGTGCCCTGGTGACGTTGATTCAAAATGATTAGCAAATGAATTAAGCTTTGCTAATTGAGATGTTGTAGCTCTTTGAAGAGCAACATATCTCAAAGCTTCATCATAACCAGCTGGTTTTTTATCATCCAGTATAAACTTTTCTAGTTGCTTCTTTAACTCATCCAATATACTTGTTGGTATTCTTATTAAATCTTGTGATTCCATATCTCTCTTTAATTATAAATATCAGAAAATATGGGTTTGCATAATTTGAACTCAATTTTATATAAAAAAAATTTTAAGCCATTCCTCATATTTTAAGTTGGTTTTGGATTTTACCCAGATAAGAAAATATAATAACCAAAATTGGTAAACAGTTTCCGAACTACATCATACCTCCATTTATTGATGATAGATGTCTCAAAACTGGAGTCATCGATTCTCTGGAGAATCTAGCACAAATCAAAAACCAAATCATAGGGAGGGATTAAACCAGCATCCCCTCCATTTTTAATCAAAGTGTATCATTTAGGGCATGCTCTAAATTGAACAGATTGATTTAATGTAAATACTGATTTAGCTGGTGTATTATCACACCACCCTAATTTCATACACCTTGGATGTAATTTATAAAGCCATAGATAACTTTTTAATAAATAATCATGTATAACTTCATTAAATAGTTAAATAATGCTTATCTTTACATATATAAATTAATCATTAGATAATTATGAAGGCGAAATACAATAGAATATCATCAATCGACCAGTCACTTGCTAGGCAAACAGCTAATTCATCTAAATTTGATAAGGTATACAATGACAAAATCAGTGGTTGTGTATCATTCTTTGAACGTAAAGAAGCTAAAAAACTTGTTGCTGAAGTAGAAGCTGGAAACATTACCGAAGTACATATAAATGAGCTCTCAAGAGTTGGTAGAGACATCATTGATGTGTTAACTGTATGTAAGTACTTTACTGACCGCAATGTTAATCTATTCATTGAGAACATTGGAATGTATTCAATGATTGATGGTAAACCAAGCCCGACCTTTTCCATGATTGTATCTGTGCTTTCAAATGTGAGTTGCATGGAACGTGAATCTATGATTTTTCGTCAAAAACAAGGCATTGAGATTGCTCGTCTTTCTAACAAGTACAAGGGGCGAGCAAATGGAACAACCATGACCGAAGAACAAATACTTGATAAATACAAAGTGGTGGTGCGTGAATTGAATGCTGGTCAATCATTAAGAAGAAGTGCTTTACTAGGTCAATGTAGTTTGGGTACTGCTCAACGTATCCAGAAGATATTATTAAATAAAAAATCCCTAGTGGCTTAACTAGGGATTAAAAATTATAATTTTCAATTATTTACCTTCGATATAATCAAGAATTCTGATAAGTTCATCACAGTACACGTCTTCAACGAGTTTAATCAAGTCACCATTCTTTTTGATAAATGAGATAACATAGGTATCTATCCATTTAAGCTGAATTTTCACAAATGATTTATGCTTAATCCCATTACATTTAAACATGACACCACCAGCATATTCTTTAGATTCTGGTAGAGCTGTAAAATTAGTAGCACCAATAGCTGGTAAAAACCACTTGTCACCATGTTTTATTTGAGCGATTATTGTAGTTGCAATCTCTTTGTTTGTTATCATTTCCATTCTATTATCTTTTCTGAATACTTAATATTATCACTACTGAATCTTGACTCACACTACCTCTTTGTTTTAGTTTAAAAATAGCTTGGCTTTCACTATTACTATACAAATGAAGTGTTGTTTGGGATTGGGTACTGTTTACACGATACTTAACTATATAGCTTTCTAATTGCATAATTGTATGTTTAGGATTAATCTAGACGACCCCAACTTCTAATGTAAGAGCATTCATCATAAGCTTCTTCTACATAAGCATTAAATCTGACACCAGTAACAGTTGATGATTTAAACAAATTAAGTAAGTCTTGAAAGGTGTTCGCTGACTTTATACCTTCAGAAGTCCAAACTGATTGGATACTGAATGATTTACCAAATGATTCTTGGTTTAACACTTCATGACCGAAAGCATTCAATGTTTTGTATGGACAAATTGAGTATTTAGTTTGGATACTTAAGGTAACACCATGAAGGTATTTTTTTAACTCTTTTATACCGATTTTAAATTCTGATGCTTTCATAATGTTATCTATTACTTATTTTGTTATAACAAAGATAAGTAATAGATAACTAATAAACAAGCAATAGATAACTTTTTTAAATACAATTAATCAATAGATAACTTTTTCATTCCATTTTGTTTCCATATTTTTTCATCTGAATTCAAAAATTTAAATGAAGTATTCTTAAAAATCACATGGTGATATTTGTTATCTAAAGAACTTAAATCAATATTTTCTAAAATATAGTATTCACTTAACCATTCTTTGAATTGTTTAATATTGTTCGAATTCTCACTAACTTTTGATATAGAATTATAAAAAATTAAGCCAAGCTCTTGGTTGGATAATTGTGCTTGAATTAAGTTCATATACTTTTGTTTATCTTCGATTTTGTTTTCGATTACAAACTTCATTATATTAAATAAATATCTAAAATAGTGTCCAAAATAACTATGATTCTCATTGTAGAAAGACTCATATACTTTTGAAATCTCGTTTTCTAAATTTAAAATCTCCGTATCATTAATTGAGTTTAATTGACCAATTTCATTATATAAACTTAAAACTTGCTGATTTGTTGATAATTTCTCGTTTAACTTTTGTTTTAAATTGGTTAACAGAATATGAAAATAATTATATCCATTTTCAGTATTTCCAGAATTCGATTTTGAAGTTGATAGGATTATGTTTTGTAAAACATTCATCATATTGAAGAACGTAGTTTCAAATTGTTGAGTAGTGATAGCTTTCTCTGTTTTTGAAAATTCTTCTCTTTGCATTGACATAGTTCTATACAACAAAAACACACCAGATATTGTGAAGAAAATACCAGCAAAACCACCTATAAAATCACCGAATTCACTTCCTTTTGTCAAATCGAAAACTCCATTTTTTGAATAAAGTTGAGAATCATGAACTACAATTAAATATATTGTAATTATAATCCCTAAAGTTGTTGACAGAAAGGCTAATGCGGTAATTAAATGTTTACTTATTTTTGATTTTCTCATAACTCAACAACATTTTCATTTGGATAAATGGTATTATATAAATCATCTTGAATACCATTAGAAATCGCTCTTATTGAAATAAGATTTGGATGACCTCTATTTTCATCCATAATTACTTCATCAGTAATGTCAAAAAAAGCACCTATATTGGCTAAACTTGATAAATCCATAGTTCTTGTTCGTCCATTTAATTTAACTGTAACAGATACTTTGTCATATTCAATGCCATTTATATTAAATAGACCATTTATATTCTGCACTCTTCCATTAACAATTGCATTTCTTATTCTCTGTAGAAACGGTAATCTCTCACCTTTATTAGCAACTATTGAAAATTCAATCCTTGCATTCTCACCTTGCATTACATGACCTTGGTCAGCTTGACCAATAATTTCTGGAGTAACATTTAGGGTTTTAAAAGTTATTTTATTTAATTCACCTCCTTCAATAAAACTCCTTACAATTTCATCAGATACAAGTGGATTAATTTCTAATCTGAAATCTACAAAGCTTTCTCTAAATTGCCTCTTCAAAGTCTCACTAAAAATACTAAATATACCAAATTGTTTAAATCTCTGAAGTAAAACAATTCCAGTATTCAAATTCTCTGGAATGAAAATCTGAAAATAAAACGGAATTAATTCGGCATGATTTAGTCCTTTATTCGCAACATTTCGACCATTTGTTCTATCAATAATTTTAGACTCATAACCATATTCTCCAGACTCTAGAATCCCAGATAATTGTCTACCAAATGGAGCTAGAGTGTTTGGTTCTAATCTTAAAACTTTCTTGTTTTCTTCATCATCAATTAAATCTATGTCTCCATTTTCTATTGTCAAATTAGCCAATTGTTCAGATAAGAAAACAAATAAATCGTTACCATTTGAAAAATCAGATAAATTAACTCTTGTATTTTTATCACCTTTTGGTCTTATGTAAATTTCATAAGCACTTATTGTAATTGTTGCCATCTTTTCTTTCTATTTTTCCCCTAATACATACTCTTCAACATCACCCATATTACTAGCAACAACCATATCACTACCAATAGCATTGAAGTGTTTAACACCACATTTTATTTTAGATGTTTCACTACCTCTTAAACCAAACTCAACGTTTGTAGTTCCTTTTGATTCTACTACAAAGAACAACTTCTCTTCGGTGTCATCTTTCCAGAGTATTGCCCAATCTGGATTATAAGTACCTAATGGTGTCTCAATTTTGAACCAGCTTGGTAGTTTGGAATAAACAGAAATGTTTTTACTATGCTCAAACTCTCGAGCTAAACTAGACTCTACTGCTGAATCATAGACTACATATTGATAAGGTGATTTTTCACTCTTCTCAAGGTTACTTCTTAAATAACCAAATAACTCTTGGTTCTCGAACATTTCTTGACTGTAGTATTCAGCATCACCAATCTTTTTGTACTGGATTCCATCAATGATATGCATCCTCATCTGTTCGTTGATTATGTCTATACATCCCTCTATAAACTTCTGCGGATTGGCTTTAAAGTACTTTAACTTTAGAGTACCAGTAAGTATCTTAACAATCGATTTACGTGTTAATTGAGTTTCATTTTGTAGGTAGCTCACAATGTCTGGTAGTCGCTCAACATCTTCATGAATGGTCTGAACTACCTTGGTGTTAGCAAGCTCTTCAGCATCAACACCAGCTTCAGTAATATGTATAGATGCTTTTGAATAGATTAGCTTACCTCTAACAACTTTAAGTTTTTCATCCAGTGCATGAATACATTTCTGTATCAATTTATCTGAATCAAAATCAACAGAGAATGTGGTTTTAAATTTAACCTTCTCCCACAATTCTTTGAACTCTGGGCTATCTAAAACTCTTCTGTTAACTGATACTACCTCTTTGTCTTTTTGATTCTTTATTTCAAGTTTACCAGCTGTTTCTTTAAGCTTTTTGATGATTTGATTAACAACATGTGGTTGTTCCTCAAGACCCTCTGGTAGATTTACAGTATCATCTCTCAATGCTATTCTTAAAGAATCTTGTACTTTACCTTTGATATCGATATAGCCTTGCTCTTTCAAGTGGCTGTATATTTCTTTTGATTTTTCATGACCAAAATATTCTATATCATCTTCATCAATGTTCACTACGATATCACCAAAACTATGGTCTTCAATGAATCCGAATTTGATACCAGTATCTTTTTCAATTTCTTTTTGAAAATTATCTACGAATTCAACATACGATTCTGTTGCCATTACAGTTAAGGTGTTAACTTCATGACCATAGATTCTTTCACCATCTTGATTAACACATAATCGCAATCCACGACCAATCTCTTGCCTTCTTCTAGTTTCAGAACCACCAGCTTCTTTAAGGGTACAAATTTGAAATACATTAGGATTATCCCAACCCTCTTTTAAAGCTGAATGCGAAAAGATGAATCTCAATTTAGAATCGAAACTCAATAACATTTCTTTATCTCGCATGATTAGGTTATAGGTATCCTCATCTGCATTCGTACTACCATTGGTATCTTTATAGAACTCAAACTTATCTTTCTTGTTAGAAGCTTTAGACTTCTTATCTATCGAAAAATATCCATTGTGAACTTCTGGTGCTGTACTATCTAAATCTTGTATCCCTTGAAAGAGTATACGATATTTAGGTTTGTTGATTAGCTTTTTATATTCTTTTTCAAATATTTCTGCATACTCACCATTTGCTTGATTTCCATCTTCATCATACATTCTGTATTTAGATACAGAATCAATGAAGAATAAACTCAAAACCTTAATGCCTTGAGGATTTAATATCAATTCTTTATTCAAATGTTCCTCAATGGTCTTGCTGATTAATGCTGTCTTAATTTGTTTCTCATCAACAGCACCAATAGCATCACCTAATTTGATTACATCTTCACGACCAGTAAAATCAATATACTCTTCACCAGCTACGGCATATATTTCTTTTATAATGAATCCTTCGTACTCTGTTCTATCTGTGATTTGTTCTAAATCATAATTAGGTTTGATTGGTATAACTTTTCGAGATATAGAACCATTACTAAAAATATCTACTTCCACTTTAGCTGTAGGAAAACCCTTGCTAACTTTTACTTCTACTAATCTGATATATGCATGACTATTTACGCTCTCTGTTTGAACTGATGCCACCTCGATTTGCTTCACCAATTTCTTTTCATAAGCATCAACAGCATCCAATTTATACATTAGATTAACCTTCTCTTTATGAGTAGCTGAATACCTAACGATAGCTAAAGGATTAAGGTTTTTAACAGCCTTTTTCCTTAACTCGGTACTCATTGTAGTTTGTGGTTCATCTATGATGATAAACGGTCTTGTATTCTTAATTAAGTCTAATGGTTTGTAACCCAATGAATCATTGTATCTATGGATGATGTTTACTGATTTAGTAACATCTTCTGGTTTCTCAAAACTTTTAGCGAATGCATCAATATTGATAACCATGATTTCTAATCTGTCATTAGTAGCGAAATCTCTTACCTCGTTTAATTTACTACTATCATACACAAAGAAATTGTAGTTTACATTATCATTTAATCCTCTTAAATGTTCTTGAGTAATTTGTAACGATTTGTACACTCCCTCTTTGATTGGTATCGATGGAACAACGATGATGTGTTTGGAAAACCCATACTTCATATACATATCAAGTATCGTTCTTAAATACACGTATGTCTTACCAGTTCCAGTTTCCATCTCAATGGTAAAATCTAGATTATTTCTATCAATCTCCTCTTTTGTAGATGGTTTTAATCCATTACCTAATTGAATATGTTGTACGTTCTCAATAATCTTACCTTGAGTTAGTAGCAATCGATTACCATAACCAACTTCAGTAAATTCAAAATTTGCTTGTTTAGCGATGTATTCGGGTGAGTAAACTGTAAAGTTAGACTCACATTTATCTTGACCCTTAAAGATGTCTACAATCGCTTCTATTGCTTCTTGTTGATATCCTAGTTCACTGTTAAATTGTAATTTCATAGTAAGATAAGATTAAATACTTTTTACCTCTGTAATACCAAATCTTTTCAGAATCTGAACAGAATTTGTTTTTTCTACATCTGTGAAACCACTGTCTTTGAAAATAACCCTACATGCTTCTGGTTGTAGTTCTTGTTTCCATGCTCCAACACCTTCTGCCACTTTGCTAGTGATACCATCAGCTAAACATATAAACAAAGCACCAACACCTACATTGAATACCTTTTTACCTTCTATTAATTTCTCTTCTATTGGTAGTGTTAAATCAAGACCATATTTTAACAAAATCTCAAACAATACATCTTCTTCAGTTCTATCTGTTTTAATGTTATCTTGAGAATCAAATAAGCTGTTTTCAAGCTCTTCTGGATTGCCATTCCAACCTTTAATATTTGAGCTATCAAGTTTAAATACCTTAAACCCTATATCTAAATTATCTATGGTCTTTTGAAGATTAAGAATTTCATCTTGGTCTTCTTGCAAAAAGCTATTTTTAGCTTTCAACTTATCTAATTCTATTCGTTTATCTTCGATTATATTCTTTCCAGCTCTACGTATTCTTTCTTTACCGATTTCAGCAATAGTTTTATAACCAGCTTTGAAGGCTTCGTTAGATTTTTCAATTAACTCTGGTAATTGAACAAGAATTGATTTTCGATTCCCACCATCTTCTGAATTCAATCTCATTAAAGCATGAGCTGAAGTACCAGAGCCAGAGAAAAAATCTAATAAAATACCTTCTTGGTCATCATACATAAATGCTTTTGCTAATAATTTAATTAACCCAGATGGTTTAGCATAGTCAAAATAACTAACACCAAAAATTTGTGTCTGTTCATTAAATGCATCCTCATTTGTTTCAACTCCGTAATGTTTAATAGTTAATAAATTATGCATTTTCTTAATTTCACCTCCATTTTTAACATGATTTGGTCTAAATGGAACTTTGCTTATTATAATTTCTTCATTATTTTCAATTATATCATTGAGTTTTTCTTGAGAATATCTCCATTCACCCATCAAACTAAATTCATTCAAATTTAGTCCATCTTTTATGATTAATTCATTCAAAAGTTCTGTAAAAATCTTTCCTTCGGACATATCTTGAGGACTGATTATTTGATTTTCCATGTTGAATTTTACAGATTTAGGGGGGAACGTTAATATCCCTCTACCATTTCCAGCATTATTAAAAGGATACTTTTTGCCTTCCTCTGTCAAGTCAACAGAAAAAGGATAGGTTTTATCTCTATTCTTTGCGTATACATGTATATATTCGAATTTAGACCCAAGATTTTTGTTTAAAAAAGATGGTTTTTTCTTTTTTTCCCAGCAAAAGGTTGTAATAAATGAATTTTCACCAAACACATCATTACATACTTTTTTCAAATTTTCAACTTCATTATCATCGATACTAATAAAAACAACCCCTTCATCGTTTAATAGATTTCTTGCAAGATTTAATCTTGGATAAATCATATTTAACCAGTTTGAATGATATCTACCATCACTGTCAGAATTTGTTGAAAGTTTATTGCCATCACTATCAAGTTGACCCGTTAATTGCTGGTAATTTTTTAGATTATCTTTATAATTATCTTTATAGACAAAATCTTTCCCAGTGTTATAGGGTGGGTCAATATAAATCATCTTTACTTTATTCGCATAACTTTTCTGAAGTAATTTCAAGACTTCTAAGTTATCACCTTCGATATATAAGTTTTCAGTTGAATCCCAATCTACACTATCTTCTTTACATGGTCTCAAAGTACCAGTACTAGGTTTATGAGCTTCTCTTCTAGCTTGAGATTTACCAGCCCAAGTGAAGCGATAATATTCATCACCTTCTTCTAATTCATTACCTAAAACCTCTTGAAGAATCTTGAAATCAATCTTACCTTCAGTTACTATCTCTGGAAACAATTCTTTTAATCGTTGAATGTTTTCTTGAACTAAATCCATGCTTTGTGTTAGTTGGTCACCTTGGTTAATTTTTTCGATGCTCATTCTTGTCCTAATTTATTTTTAATACTATCTATCTCTTTTCTATGCTTTTGAATCTCAACATTCAGATTCAACTTGGTGTTGAATTGGCTTTCTTTTTTTATCTGGTTAGTTAGCCTAATAACTTCTTTCTCAAGTTTGTTTATTTGTTCCAGCATCTGCATATCATCTTCAGTACGAGTATGATTTCTCACTAAAGTAACACCAGTTACCAATGCTGTTTGATAATTTACAATTGCATTGATGTAACTCTTGTAGACAGTCTCTAAATTTGTTTTATCCAGTGCTGTAAAGTTTAAACCATCAAACAAAGTACTAACCAAGTCATCTTTATACAACTTTGTTAGGATTGGTGTTGATATATGTTTTTCGATGGTTCTTTTGTTGGTATCGTTTTGATTAATACGTTTATCACTCGTGTTTATAATAAAATTATCTTCATCTTCTACCATCAATAGTATTGGAAAAGGAATGTGTTTCTGAAACAAAGAAATACATTTATCACCAAATTGTTGTATACCCAAACCTTTCAATGAACAAACCATTATTTGAATTTCTTCGTAATTATATACATCGTTAATTTCAGCTGTAATATTTGCATTGGTTGGTTTGATACTTGCAAGCCATTGCATATTTTGTATCTCATAATTCAATACATTTTTATCTGTCGTAGATAAATCAAAGCTTTCCATAAAGAATTTTTTGGTTATTTTAACTTCATAGATACAACGAGCTGGAATATTAAATATTCTGTTATAATCTAAAGCCATTACTTGATAATTAAATAGCTAATTAATTCTAATTTCGCTTGTCTTTCGATAGAATCTTTTATCATGACAGTACCACCAGGTTTTGCCAGTGAACTCAAACCAACTTCTTCTTGAACACCAACAATTTCATGGATAGCATTTTTAAGAAGTTTGGTGTATACCTCCATCTTTTTATTCCCTTTAGTTTCTTTGTCAAATTCTGCAACTAATTCTGGTAGCACCGAGTCATTACCCATGCATAATTTTCTGAAGTAATCTAAAGCTAATTTGGTTTGTGAAGCTTTTACAATTTCTTCACCATCATTGCTTATATACACCAAAAAGAATGGATATAAGAGGTTGTTTTTAAGTAACCCAGCTAAATCATTACTAGAGTCTTTTAAACAGTATATAACACCTTCTTTTACTGTATCAAGATTTGATTTTACAACAGCATAAGAAGCTACTGGTATATCTTTCAATTCCATTAGCTCTTCATCACTACTTTGTTCAATATCAACCTTAAAATCATTAAAAGTTAAATCAGTTATGGATATATTACCTTGAACATCTTCTAAATCTAATACCTTATCTTGAAGCTGAATTAATTGTCTTTTACGATAATCCAAATCTTGCATTTCACTACTATCTTGAGAAATGATATTGTCTTCACCAGTAGCGGAAACATCTAGCATCACCATTCTACCTTTAACTCTGGCAATTAAATCAATGAAACTATCCAGCTCCATATTTGGGAAGAAGTTAACCAATTGGATTTTGTCATTTATAGAACCAATTCTATCTATACGACCAAAACGTTGAATGATACGAACTGGATTCCAATGAATATCATAGTTTACAAGGTAATCACAATCTTGTAAATTCTGCCCTTCAGAAATACAATCTGTACAAAATAAGAAGTCAATCTCATGGTGTTCTTCTGGATATATTTCATCTCGTTTTTTTGACCTTGGAGAAAAATGAGTTAAAATCGTACTCAATTCTGCACGAGTATTTGGCATGTTGGTCTTGTTGTTACCAGAACCAGTTACCAAAGCACTATTGAGTCCGTATTTAGTTTTAATCCACCCATGAAGCTCTTTATACAAGTAATTTGCAGTATCTGCGAAGGCAGTAAATACAATCACTTTTTTATTATTTGAATTGATTGGTTTATTTACTTTTTCATCAATCAACCTCTTTAATTCCATTAATTTAGCATCTCTTGATTCATCAATAAGCTTAATTGAATTCATCAACTTCACCAATATTGACTTATCTAGCTTTAAATCTTGTTTCCAGCGAATCGTATCAATATCTTGAATAAGCACTCTTGTTTTACCTCCAACCAATAAATCTTCTAATGTACTATCATCAATATCTATGTCAATAATGTTTGTATCAACATCTAATACACCATTTTTATGTTGTTCGATTTGTTTTAAATTCTCGTCAACAAAATCCACTAACTTTCCAAGTGTCAACCTAAATGAATGGATTGAGCTTTCAAGTCGTTTTAAAAGGTTTACACGCATTAAGTAAATCAAACTTTGTTCACGGTCTACTTGCTTAAAAACACCTCCAGTATGAGTCTTGATATCGTATTTCTCTTCGTAATACTCTCTCTTTTCAGAGCGAACATAACCCAACGGTGTATATGAAGCCAGAGTCAATAAACTTATCTCATCATAAATCTGACCAATATCATGGAACTTTTTCTCTGTATCAATGTCTGGTGTTAGTGTGATAGGTTTTAATCGGATTGGAAAGTTACCTATGTCTGCTGTATCGTAGTATTTATTAATATGCTTTCTAGAGCGAGCAATGGTTAACATATCCAATATTCTGAAGTACTGACCATCTAAATTCTCCATCAACAAATTAACATCCAGATTATTTGGGTCATTGTTCTTATACCAATTAGTAAACCTTCTTTGAGCATCTCTCATTACTTGAGTGATACTATCGATACCATGTGGTGCAAAATAATTATCATTACCTTCCGAAATGAACGCTATCTGATTTTTTAAATCATTCATTTTGTTATTTACTGGTGTCGCTGACAACATCAACACTTTGGTACGGATACTTGATTTAATCACATCATTCATCAATCTTTTATAACGAGTCATTCTCTCACTCGTATTTGGATTGTTTCTAAAGTTGTGTGATTCATCAATAACTACTAAATCATAAGCACCCCAGTTAATGGTTTCTAAATCCATGTCACCAGACTTACCTCGTTCTCTGGATAAGTCAGTATGGTTTAAAACATCATATCGAAGCCTATCTTGTGATAAAATGTTTCTCCTATCATTTAGAGTGTAAATCGTCCAGTTATCTCTTAATTTTTTTGGTGCTAAAACCAAAACATTTTTATTCAGTAAGTCATAGTATTTGATTACAGCAACAGCCTCAAAGGTCTTACCAAGCCCAACAGAATCTGCAATGATACATCCACCAAACTTCTCGATTTTTTCGATTGCACCAATAACTGCATCTTTTTGAAAGTTATACAACAGCGACCAAATCTTGGTGCTCTTTAAACCAATCTTTTCAAGTTTTTCATCTGCTCTTTCATTGATAGATGAGTAACTAAATATCTCTTTTACACTGTACTTGTATATCGCTTCAGCTGTTATGCTTTTAGTACCTTTTTCTAATCTCTCAACGATGTTATCATTGATTTGTAGGGTACTATTGTTCCAGTATTGATTAAAGTATCCAAGGTATTGATTATTGGTATCATCAAACGCATTGATAAATATTGGAAAGTCAGACTTTAGTTCACCAAGACTAACTGAATCAAAATCCATTGGTGTTAATGCATAACAAGATGTTTGACCAGAATTCTCAACCAATAAAAGATTTTGATTACCAACAGAGCCTTTTCTGAATTCAATTTTATCTTCAATCAAACCAAGTACTTGGTTAATCTTATGTTTCCTATCTAAAAGATTGTTCAGTATTGTTTCAGATTTTGAATGTATAAACCTAAAATCATCCTCTTCACTCAAATCAACGGATAGTAAAACTTTGATTTGTTTGGCTAATTTCAGAGTGTCTATTATTTCAAAAAAAGCAAACGAAGTAAAATGGTTGCAACTCAAATAAACAGTTGATTGGTCGTTGATGATGCTTTTGATTTCTTCTATCAATAAAACATCTTGGTTGTTGATTATCTTCATTAGTTCTTTACATTTTCTTGTAATAAATCTCGTACACTTACATTCAATACATTAGCTATTTCAAAAAGAATTGGTAAGCTAGGTTGTCTTCTGTTACCAACATAACTGTTAACCATATTAAAAGATTTTCCAATCTGCTCTGCTAGCCAAGTCTGCTTGACTTTCTTCTCATCCAAAACCTCTTTTATTCTATTCATTTGAAAAATGTTAAGGGCTAAAAATAATATAAATTATCTCATCAAATGATGTATAATAAATATTCAAATTGGAATTTATTAAGACGTTTTGAACACCTTTAAGATAAACCTTGATTCTAAACTAGAATAAATGAATTTCAATGAAATCGATATAATAAAAAGGTGTTCGACAATACCAAAATCTCGTGCTATAAGTACCTTTAAAACACATTAAAATTAGGAAATGTTACCGTTTACCTTCTAATATTTCCATCGCCTTTTTCAAGTGTAAAACGGCTTCATCAACTTCAGCTGGAAACACTTCACCCTTAGTAGGAACAAATAGCTGTCTGATATCACAATCCAATGCTTTAGCTATCTCCATCAATAGTTTAATGGTCGGTAAATAGCCATTATCACCGCAAATATTTGATATGGTTGTCTTGGTTGTACCTACCATTAATGCTAACTCCTCTCTGCTAACACCTTTTTCCTTCATTACTTGTTTAAGCCTAAATACTTCCATTATTTTTTTTGTTACAAAAGTACAAATAATTAATCAATAGGTTATTATTAATAAAAAAGTTATTCATTACTTGTTTTATTAGTTATTTTTTACTTATCTTTACATAAAATAATAAAGCAATAGATAACTTGCATGAAGAACGAAAGAATCAATAGAAGATGGTTTAAAAATCAGTTAGAAAAGGGTAACATTTTAGTTAAATGTAACGGAAAATATACTGATGATTATGCCTTCGACAATGCTTTCAACTTCTTTATCAATGATGAGTGGACTAAAGCTACTGCTCAAAAGTTTTGTGATTGGTACATCAAATGCATGCACCTTTATGGTGATAAGTCTGGAATCATTTCTGGTTCATTTGCATCATGTGAATATTGGTCATTCAAACTAAAAGCTCAATAAACTTTATCTTTTTGTAAAATGGCTTATATTTAAAGATAGAATGTTTTAGAAATATCATAAAAGTTTTATAAGCTGGTTCCAGATGGGTTGCTCCATCTGGTTCTCTCCCAGCGTCACCAATGAGAGATATCATAACTAAAAGAGAGAATAAAAGAATATGAAACAGAAAACAAAGAAATCTTACACCAAGTACAGAACATTGTTCCTACCAAAGGAAATGGTAGATACCCTTCTATTAAAAGCACACCAAGTCGAATTGGATATTGACATGAATTCTTTGGTCAACATAGGCTTAACTATATTGAATGATATCTTATCCAAATCTAACTTCTATCGCACCAACATTGATTATCCCTTTCATGTGATTCCAATGGATTCAAGATACCTTCAAGTCAAGTATGGTAATGATTATCATTTATACATTCATTGGTTAGTAGTTAATGGTGTCATTTGGAATGATAAACCATCTGAAGGTAGGGCTACTCACTTTTATCTTCAGCCTACTGATACTTATAATTTAATTATTAATTCAATCTTAAATGATTCGGGAATGAATGTAGATGATGTAGTATGTACCTATTGTTTAACAAATAACATCATTATATCTACTGAAACCATTGATAATAAAGGGAAAGAGAAGATAACAAAAAGTAGGATATTTACTGATTGGTATAGGATAAGGATACCAATAACTCAACAAAATAAGAAGTACTTAACAAGAGATTACGAAGAAGATTCAAAGGGTATTAACAATGCACCATTACATGTTAAGAAGATGGGTAGTCATTACCGAAAGAACATTGATATTGATTATGATGGTGCAACAGAACATTCATTTAATCGATACATGAGTGAGCTAGAAACAGCGAATACAAATGATGAAGAAATATCAGCATACAAAAGATACTCATCCAGAATATCATCGGTAAATGCGATAAAAAATGGTAGCAAGAACAAAACTTTACGATTCAAAAGAAATAACAGCAATTACCGATTAGACACCAACTTAACCAACATGGCTTCCGATTTGAGGGAATTTATTATTGGATATGAAAATATGAGTTATTTAGACCTCTCAAACTCGCAACCAGTGCTGTTTAATGTTCTGCTGAAGCAATATCAAAAGGATGCATCTGAAGCTCTTAAAATTGAATTAAATAGATACTTTGAAGTAACAGTAGCTGGTCAATGGTACGAATGTTTAGAGAAAATCTACAACAAAGAAAGAGACGATTGTAAAACCATTTGGATGGAGATAGCATACTCAAAGAACCACCACCACAAACAAACTAAAGCGAAGTTTATTAAAGAGTTCCCATTGATATATGGTATCATCGAAAACATAAAAAAAGAAGAGCATAATCAGTTCGCTATTCACCTACAAAAGGTAGAGAGTAAGATTTTTATCGATAAGATATGCAAAGCTCTGGTGATGGAAGATATCGTTCCCTTGACCATGCATGATGGTCTTATAGTACCAAAAGAATCCAGAGAAAGAACACTTGAGATTATGCAACAAATATTATTAAAAGAAATTGGTGCTATACCTAACATCAAAGTAGAAAACTAAATAATTGTAACATATATGAAACTGGTTAAATACAAGTCATGGAAATGCTACCTAGAATTTGGAGAATATCCTAACGGTAGAAAAGCTATAGAGTTAATGAACGCAAAAGATGGTGACCCAGTGCTGGTTGCTACTGTCAACCTTCCTAATGAGTTCATTGAACTGGATGAAGCAATTATCAAAACATACAGTGAAAATGATGGTGTGCTGGAAGTTCTAATGAATGCTGGTGTAGTTTCAGCACCTATTCGATATATTGAGTCTGGAATGATTAGAGTTCCAGTGTGTAAAGTGATTTGAGTTGTTATTAAAGTGATTTGTATATAAACATCTATAATACAGTGTTTTAAAAAGTGGTATTTTTGTCACCTATTATTATCACGTTGTGTGATCCAGCTGCCGCAATTTCAAAGGCTCGTTTGATGTTCATTTGTCCTTTGACATCGCGAAAATCGTCATCGAATACATCCGACTTTTGTTCAAATGATGCGGAGATATCTACGACTGTTCTTTCCAGAGTTGATTCATCATTCATGAAATCAATGACTTCACGGATGTTCTCCACACCGTAGACGTTTATTTCTTGCACGACAGCAGCTTCTTGGGCGTTAATCTTCGGGACAATGATTCCTTTAAATCCTTCTTTCTTTGCTTGCAGCGCGATGGGCAGAATACCTTTGGTCGCTTGAACGGAACCATCGAGGGACAATTCTCCAATCATCAGGTATTCATTCAGGTGATCGATTTTCACTTGTTCACTGACCGCTAGAATTCCAATGGCAATCGGTAGATCGAAAACGGATCCTTCTTTGCGTATATCAGCCGGAGCCATGTTCACCGTGATTTCTTTTCCAGGGAACTTGAGGTCGTTATTCTTGAAGGCGGCCTTAATCCGTTGCTGACTTTCTTTGACGGAATTATCAGGTAATCCGACAAGGTAAAAGTTGACACCAATGCCTAAATTGACTTCGATGGTGATGGTCGTGGCGTTGATTCCGAAGACGGTACTTGAGTAGGTTTTGACTAGCATAAATAGAGGTTTTTTAAATTTTCTCCATTTAAGTTAGTCAAATAATTCACATCAAAACAAGTAAAAAATGACAAAAAACGACCGAAAAGTGTAAAAAATCACTCAAAAATGCCAAAAAAATGAATTATTGCTTAATGATTCGTTTTGAGAATTTCCGACCACTTGATTGTTCCGTCACATCAATAAAATAAATTCCTGGACTTAATAGCTCCGTATAAAATTCCATCGCATTCGTTTCAAGTTGCTGAGTGGAGATAACAACACCATTGGATTGATATAATTTTACAGTCGCATTCGTTTGTGATCCAAATATTAGGCTAAAGCTCGACGTAAACGGATTCGGTTGAATGGAAACGAGTGCCATCCATTTTGTAAAGATACCTGCTGATTCACACGAGCCAGGAGTGTATGAAACGACTCCTCCGTGATACATCGCTGCACATGAATTGGAATAGGTGATGGAATCACATCCACAAACGGGTTCATAAATACCTGGACACAAAACATTTAAATCAATCAGTGTGCTATCTACACAGGCTAAGACAACCGTCGTGTCTTGCATACAAGCGCCATTGCATTGATACGAACTTTGGAAAAAAGAGGAAGTGTAGTCAATTCCATTGGAACCAACCATGCTGCAACCTGATAGCATCACACAACCAGAGTCGCTTAAGGCCCAGCCGAGTGGCATCGCACATAATCCGAAATCGACACCAAGTGGTATGACCACACACGTGTCAACTATGTCTTTCTCCCAAATAGGATTTGGTTTTATTTGAGCTGAAAGTTTTGTCCAAGAAAGCAAACAAAGAAAAAGAAATGGGAATAGTGTTTTCTGCATGTATTATTTTTGAAGCACTTTGAAAACAGCCGTTTGAACGGCCGCAATTACTTGCTGTATTTGTTCGTCCGTTAGGTTATAATAAACTGGCAAAGAAATCTCCTTCGAATATTTATTCCAAGCTTCTGGATAATCACTCATGTTGTAACCTAAATTTTTGTAGGCTGTCAAGAGAGGTAAAGGTTGAAAATGAACGTTTACCGCCACGTCTTGTTCAAAAATTTCTTGAATAATTGCATCGCGTTGTTCTTCACTGACATCTGCAATTCTCAGTTGGTATAGGTGGTAACATGTCTTTTTATCTGAAGTTTCATGTAACGGCGTTATCGCCCAAGATGTTTGCTGGAACGCAGCATCATACGCTTCGAAAATCACTTTTCTGCGGTCGAGGTTTTCTTGGTAACGTTCCAATTCGATGAGTCCAATTGCCGCTTGAAGGTCCGTCATGTTGCACTTGAATCCTGGTTCTACCACATCGTAACGCCATGCCCCTTTCTGTGCTTTTGCTAAGGCGTCTTTGGATTGACCATGTAGGATTTTAATGCAAAACTCTTTGTAAATTTCTTCGTGATCAAATCCCGAGGGCAAGTTAAAACATATGGCTCCACCTTCTGCTGTCGTTAGGTTTTTCACAGCATGGAAAGAGAAACAGGTCACATCGGCAATGGCGCCTGATATTTTTCCTTTATAGCTTGCTCCAAAACTGTGTGCGGCATCTGCTGCAACTAAAATGCGTCCAAGTTTTTCTTGTTTTTCGTTGGTTGCCTTAAACGAAGAACGATGTGCCTCAACGAGTTGATAAATCGCATCGTAATCACAAGGATATCCCGAAATATCTACGGGCATGATCACTTTCGTACGTTCTGTAATCGCCGCATTGATTTTTTCAATGGAAATATTGAAATCATCTGAACTGATGTCCACCATGACTGGTGTTGCTCCAGTATGCAATACCACGTTGGCACTTGCACAGTAGGTATATACCGGAATAATGACTTCATCTCCCGGACCAACTCCCCACCAGCGCAATAGAATTTCCATGCCCGCTGTCCATGAATTAACCGCAACAGTGGTTTTACATCCACAGTATTCCGAGATTTTCTTTTCGAATAATTTGGTGCGTGGACCTGTGGTAATCCATCCGCTTAAAAGTGCTGCAGTAACTTCATCTACGACACGTTGGTCGATTCGAGGGGGTGAAAATGGTATCATATAACAAAGTTACTTTTTAAATTGAAATCTTGGAGCCCTTCTTTCCATGAACGACACATAGATCGAAATGTGTATTTTTGAGCAAAATTGCCAAAATGAAAAATCCAAAAGTTGATTCCTTTATGGACGGTCTTAAAAAATGGGGGCCTGAATTATCAAAACTGCGATCTATTGCCTTGGAATGTCAGATGGAAGAAGGATTCAAATGGATGCATCCTTGTTACATGTATCAAGAAAAAAACATCTTTTTAATTCATGGATTTAAAGAGTACTGTGCAATCATGTTCATGAAAGGTTCTTTATTGCAAGATGCCCACGGACTATTATTTCAACAAACGGATCAGGTACAATCTGGACGTCAGATTCGCTTTACGAGTATTCAAGAAATCGAAAAGATTGAAGTCTTGTTGAAACAGTACATTTTTGAAGCCATTGAAGTAGAAAAAGCAGGGTTGAAAGTAAAAATGAAACCGCATGACGCGTATGAAGTAGTGGAGGAATTTCAGCAGAAACTTGATTCGGACAAAGAATTAAATGAAGCCTTTCATTCATTAACTCCAGGAAGACAACGCGGTTATTTATTGCATTTTTCAGGAGCGAAACAATCCGCTACACGCATGAGTCGAATCGAGCAAGTGCGTTCACGTATTCTTAAAGGAAAAGGTTTGACGGATTGTATTTGTGGTTTATCGAAACGCATGCCGAATTGCGATGGTTCGCACAAACACTTGTCATCAACGACTTAGTTCTTTTTGTTTTTCGCTCGGATTTTTTTTCAAAAGAAGGAAGTCAATCATACCTAACAAATACCCTGTTCCATAACTTATATGAATCAGTGGAAACAGAAAAATAGTTCGGAAAAAGTGTTTAAACCCAACGAGCTTTGCGGTGAAATAGGTCGCCCCAAGAAGGTATAATAAGATGGGGACAAGTGAATAATTTTGAATCCAACTTGGCAAGAACAAGGCAAAAGGTAAAGAGCAAAGGTAAAGAACAAAAGCAGGAGGCACCAACTGACGAATGGTTGTCATGGTTCCATGTTTGCGGTTTACAAAGACTTTCCAGTAGCCATATTGAAAGAACTGTTTACGTAGTCCAGAAACCTTTGCCCTGACATAGTATTTTAATTCAATGTCGTGAATGTAATAGATTTTACCACCGGCTTGCGTGACACGAAAATTAAAATCATCGTCTTGGTTTCGAATGAGGTCCTCATCAAAAAAACCAATCTTCTCAAAGACTTCGTAAGGATACATCGGACTCGTTACCGTATCCGTAAAACCGGATGTTTTTAGCGTTCTAAAGTTCCCTAAACCCATTCCAAAAGTAGAGGACATTACTTCTGAGATGAGTTCTCCAGTTTGGTTTGTCGCCACGTTTTCAATCCTACCGCCAACGCACCAAATTTCCTTGTTTTGTTGAAGTGTTTGCAAGCAACGCGCCAAATAAGTTGGACTTAAAATGTGTCTTGCGCCAACAATTTGAATGAAATCAGCCTCTGTTTGATAAATACCTAAATTGAATGCAAAGGGAGTGAGTTTCTTAACATTGTCGACAAGTTTTAAATTCGGGAATGCGCTCTCCAGCTCTTTGACAACTTCCCTCGTTCCATCATCGCTCATGCCGTCCACGACAAAGACATTTAAAACGGTATCAACGGGAAGTACATTCGCATAAATTGCCTCGATACATTCGTTGATGTACATCACTTCATTTCTGCAGGGGATAACGATGGAAATTCTATTCACTTTGCTCGGGTGTTAGATTTGAATGGACTGAAAGTAAGCAGATCCAAAAGGTAAAGAAAACAATTCCCGTTTGACGTTGCAGCATGGATTCAAACAAACAATTAAACAGTAAGCACGAAACAAGTAAAATTAAAAACCAATTCTGATGGGATAAACCTCGTCGAATAGCGGAAACCATGGTGTAAAGAAAAACAATAAGGCCTAAAATCCCAATTTCTAATCCAATCTGTAAAAATTGATTGTGTGGATTGTACCGTATTTCACGGTTTTCTCCAAGTTTCGCTAGTTCATTCTGACCGATTCGCTTTAACTCTTTACTTAAACATTCATCCACATTTCCAGTTCCGACACCCAATGGATTATTGGACCAAGCTTTTACGGAAACTGTCCACATAACCAATCTAACTTGATCACCGGATAGTGCTTCATTCTTTCCCTCCACAAATTTACTTGGATCAGCAACATAACTTTTCAATGCCTCCATCGAATTCGTTATTTCATCTTTAAATCCAGAAACATGGGTTACGGTAAAAAAAAGCAAAATCGGAAAGACAAGTAATAAGGTTAGTGAAAACCAACGATTTATTTTCGTGTACACCCATCTTAATATGATCCAAGACGTCACCAAGAGTAAAAATAAAATCCCGGCCATGGCGTAACTTAAGCACAACATACAGAGCGCAAAAACCATGTAAATGAATACCCAATTACGTGTGAATCCGTTGAATCTATTCGTATGTAGGAACCAGACGCCAGCGATCGAGACAGAGGTCATAGCTGCAAAATAGCTAGGGTGATCCATGCAGATGTTGCTCGAGGTAAAAGAAGTTAAGGCAATTTTAGTTTCCGAATAAATTGAAAGTGCTTTCAGAATTCCTAGTAGGGATGTAGCCATTATTCCAATCGATAAACCGACAATCGGAAATGCTATGTTCACCTTAAATTTAGGGCGAAAACTAAATAAAATTGGAACCAAGATAAAGGACAATTTATATTCTAAATACTTACCTGCGGCATCGGGATTGTTCGTGAAAATACACCCGATTAAATACGCCACATAAAGTAAGGCGAAGGAAAGCAAGATGGAATCGACATGAAATTTAACCTGCTTATTTTTTATTCCAAAAATGATGGTAGCGAACATGAGCATAAAACCCAGCACAACCATTTTGGGAAGAAAAGCTATTAACAAGGCAATCAGACCAAGTGATAGTTGATAGGAAAGCGCAACCGGTATCTTATTCTTTATTAATTCCATTTGTCACCTTTTTGAATGATAGAATGGTAGATTGATTCAACTTTTTTCACCACGCTTCCTTGATCTAAACCTAACATTTTCAATTGTTCTAAACCATTTGTCCGTTCCATTTGAGACACAATGATTCCTCGAACTTTTTCTGCAATTATTGTTGGTTTTTGTTCGATGATGAAACAATTGTCTACATGAGCGATGGTCGATTTAACATCACCTACATCGGTCGATATAATTGGTACGCCACATGCCATCGCTTCTTTAATGACCATTGGACTTCCCTCACTATCAGAACATAACAATACAGCTACCGATGCATTTAAATAAACAGGAATTTCAGCTGGGTCAGTGTCTCCCTTTAATGTTAAAAGTTCGACTTGTAAATCCTTCAACAAGTCAACCGTTTCAAGCGCGATGTCAAGGCGTTTGACAATCGGATTGTTTGCGTTAAAGAAAAGATAGTTTTTTGAATCACTCAATTTCAATTCGCTTTTACAAACCGATCGGTCTAGTTTTTTAAAATGTTCCGTATTCACGCCAGATGGGATGATACTTGATTTTTCTTTTCCAATAGGTAATTTGGCGTGTAATTGCGCACTGACGCAAATGATGTGTTGCGCACGTTGAGCAGCGATTCGGCTTAAACGTTTTCCGAGTTTTTCACGAAACCAATGCACATCTTTTGTATAATTTAAATCGCTTCCATGAAAAGAAACAACAAGGGGAACATTTTTAATAAAAGAAGCAAAAAAAGCGTTGATGGTGCCATAATGCGCATGAATTACATCTGGATTGAAACGCTTTACTAAAGATCTCAAGTTCATTAATTGCCGATAAAATCCGATTAAGGAAAAAGAGGTGTTGAAATAAAACACTTCATTGATATGACCTAATCCTGATAAGTCTTCCACTTGTCTTTTTGCAAAAATGAAAGAGGATGGTGAAGGATGAAACGGTATGACATGAAGGATTTTCATTCTGCTATTTTCCATATTTTTTGCTAAAAAAGTTCCGTGCTTTGTCGAAGGATATAGCAGCATAAACAATGAACATTGGAATCAAAATACTTTCATACATGAGTGCTTTTAAAGATTCTGGCCCTGTGCGAACCATCATAGCAGCAAATCCTGTAATTCCACACATTGCAATAATAGCAAAAAGATGGAATAAATTACGCTTTAATTTTGTGGCCAAGTAAAATGGGAGAAGTAAAATAAAAGAAAGGAAAAGCGGACCAAGAATCAATCCGAAATAGGAAAAATTAAGGTACCATGCGGTGATGTAATTTACGGTAAATCCTTGTCCAGGTTTAAATCCCATTTCTTGGGCATAAAAAGTATATGAGTCAAGGGGGCGTTTTTGCACGATCGTGGACGGAATGAAGGAATACAATAAGTTTTTGAAACTGAATCCAATTTTCGGCTTTACGTGTTTGGACAGAACGCCATACATCGAAAAGTGTCCAGCAAACATTTCATTGCTAAAAATCAGGTTAGTGACCGTTAGAAATAATTTCGTTAAAAAGGAGTTGTTTTGATACACAATGGAAGTATGGCCATCGTTGAATTTCAATTTTTTGTGATCAACAATAAGGTAGTTTGGATGATTTTTCAATTGATTCATAAAACTATTTTTGTTCATGATCACTGTGTCTTGCTTCAGGTAAAGCGTCGTGTCTGTTAAGGTATTCGCCTCAATGATTTTTACAGAAAGTTTTGGGGATTTGTGTGCGATAAACGTGCGGTCATTTTCAAAATAATTGGCTTCAATCAACTTTTCTTTACTGGATAATAGTGATGTTAAACCCGTTTTCTTTGAAATAACGGGCATTAAACTTCGAATCGGATCATTTAACATCAAAATAATGAGCCAAATAGCGAAAACTGAAAAGTACAATTTTTTGGATGTACGGATACTGCGAAAAGGGTAGGACATTAGAATCAGGACAACGATTCCGCCAAAAAATACTTCATGACGCGAACCAATTATTACCAGATACAAGTTGCAAATGCAGAAGATGGTCCAAAAGAATACTCCCGGTTTTGTAACGATGAGATTGGCGTCATTCTGTTTTAGAAATAATCCCACGTAAACGTACAAACTCACAATCATAATCCAACACCCATATTGATGAATGGTGTAATTGTTAATGACTGCTGAACGAATATTTAGGTATACGGATTCATTGAGAAGAAGGGAATAAATGATGACGTCTTTTACAATCCAAAGGGATATGATTAGAAAAAGAAGCGCAATGAGCGCGAATGCGGTTGGACGAAGGTTAATTGGATGATGAATTGATTCTTTCGTTGGAATTTTCTTTATTCGTTTGATACCAGCGAATATGAAAAGCTGGAAAATCATGATGAAGATGCCATACATCCAAATGGCTTGCAAATAGACTTTGTCAAAATGTACATGGAACATTTTCTCAAGTAGGTAGTAATATTGCAGTCCAATGCTTTTTCCGAAATGCGTTAACTGGTCAAAACTGAATAACCAACTTCCGGCAAGGGACCAAAAATAGAAAATCGTGGTGAAAATTGGAAAAACGATGTTCCGTTCAACCTTCCATATGTTATATTGAATCCAAAAGATCATTATTGATACCAAGAAGAGAGAAATTAAAATGATCATTTCAAGTTTTTAATGGTATGATACGTCTTCATAAAAGTTAGTAAACCTAACGTATTTAAGGAAATGGCGAAATAATAAATATAGGTTATAGACTTTACATGAACTGAATAGCCATAAGAAGCCATTGCTATGTAGATGATTAATGAAATCAAAAGGTTTGTCGCATTTTTCGCTTTGACATGAATGGCATCCAAAAAACTGCGTAAAATAATGTAGAGAACATATCCGAAACTTCCGAGTAAGGCAATTTGTGCGGTTTCGAAGATTTCATTTCGGTGATTTTTTCCAAGAAGGAGGTTCAAAATGACTTCATGGAAAAAAGAAAAGGTCAAGTATCCTACCGCGGTTAAAATGATACCGGAAAGCACGAAAACGTAAAATCGTTTTTTGATGAGGTCGATTCTTTTTTCCGCCAGAAAACCACCAATTTCAGGCAAAAGAACCAGGCTTAATGGTCCAAAAGCAGCACCCACTAAATTTAAAAGTGTAATTGAATACGCAATGTCTCCACCGGCCAATACATTTTTTTGCAGAGAAAGAACTATGTAGGTTGGAAACGTTAACAATGCTAATAAGGCAAAATCTCCTAGGATTCTCGGTAATCCGAAATTCAACATCATTTTTGCATCTTGCCAGCATGCATCCAAATCGATTTGAATTTGCCGCGTTATAAAAACATACATTCCAAAAATCAAACAACTAGCCATTAGAAAAATACCATTTAACCATAGGAGTTGTTGAACATGTTGCGTGTAGAGTAAAACGGATATCGGCAACACACCGATATTGACTAATTGAATTAAATTGGAAAAATAGATTGCTTTCTTCCCTCTTAAATAGCCATAAAGAATGGCGTGATAACCGTAACCAATCAATAAGATGCATAAAGGTAGAATGTAATGTTGGTAGTCGATGACATCCCCAAAAAACAAATCTGAAAAAAAACCTTTTCCAAGTGTTAATACAAGCAAAAACACCAAACTGACCATGGTCATTAAAATTAAACTTGCCGGCAGAAAAGAATCCCTTTTTGGTTGAAGGCTTACATATCTAGGGACCGCGACTCCCAATCCAATCATCAATAATGGTTGTAAAAAAGAAATATTTCTTCGTGACAAAGTATACTCACTAAAAGCAATATCCGTCATGCGTTCATTGGCGATTCTGAAAATAACAAAACTCAAAAGAAGTATGATAATTTCAGTTCCAAAGGTGATTACGTAATTTTTATATTTCGCAAAAAAACTCAAAAAAATGTAGGTTTAGTAAGTGTCTGAAAACCCTAAAAAACAAGAATTCACCTCAAAAATAGTAAATAATATCTACTCTATGGGGTGTATTCCATAGGTCTCTAGCAAGGATTAATAAGAACTGTTTTCTAACGGAATATAGATTATACTAAATTCAAAGAAATTTCCATGAATTAAGGTTATTTAAACTCATCTCCACGTGAACTTACTATATTTGCTAAAAATTAGATTCGATGAAAAATGTTGCTGTTATTGGTGCTGGTACAATGGGAAATGGTATTGCGCACGTTTTTGCTCAATTCAATCACCAGGTACATTTAATTGATGTGTCTCAATCAGCATTGGATAAAGCTATTGTTACCATTGAAAAAAACCTTGATCGACAAGTAGCAAAAGAAGCCATCACTTTGGCTGAAAAAGAAGCAACACTAAATAATCTAAAAACGTTCACAAGCATCGCTGAAGGAGTGAAAGGTGTTGAATTAGTTGTTGAAGCGGCTACTGAAAACATTGATCTAAAGTTGAAAATATTCAAAGAATTAGATGAATTGACTTCGCCTGAAGTTATTTTAGCTACAAATACATCTTCTATTTCGATTACTAAAATAGCAGCTGTTACCAATAGAGCTGATAAGGTAATTGGAATGCATTTTATGAATCCAGTTCCGGTGATGAAATTGGTTGAAATTATTCGTGGATATTCAACTTCTGATGAGGTAACCAACCTAATTATGGAAACTTCGCGCCAATTAAAGAAAGTTCCTGTTGAAGTAAATGATTATCCTGGATTTGTGGCAAACCGCATCTTGATGCCAATGATTAACGAAGCAATTTATACCTTGTTCGAAGGTGTTGCTGGCGTGGAAGAAATCGACACGGTAATGAAATTAGGAATGGCTCATCCAATGGGACCTTTACAATTAGCTGATTTTATTGGTTTGGATGTTTGTTTGGCTATTTTGGAAGTGTTGCATGATGGCTTTGGAAATCCAAAATATGCACCATGTCCGTTACTTGTGAATATGGTAACCGCAGGTAAAAAAGGCGTGAAGTCAGGTGAAGGATTTTATTCTTGGACACATGGTACAAAAGACCTTGTAGTTGCTTCAAATTTCAAGAAATAAGCAATTCTTTTAAATTTTCAAAAACAAGTTGATCAATCGGAAACGTGAGGTCTTCTTTGTGCAATTTGGAAAGTTCTATCCACCTTTGTTTTTCTGTTTCCTCATTAAATGGAATAGGGTAGGCGTTCAGGCCTAATTTTTCTGGTTCTTTTAGTTGAACGAGGTAATAAAATGCAATAAGACTTTGCGTTGGATCAAAAGCTGATACTTGTTCAAAATCATTGAAGTAAAAAAAAGAGGAGTCCAACATTTCTGCTGACAACTCCTCTTGTAATTCTCTTCTTAATGCATCGATTACTCCTTCATTGGCTTCTACGCCACCACCAGGAAATTTCGTAAAAAAATGACCAAAACGGTATTCATCCGAAAGGAGAATGCGCTTTTTTTCATCGATAATCAATGCGTAAACACGGAGATTAAAACGATGTTTCAATGCTTATTTTAAAAATTTAAAGTTCTTTCCGATGTAAACGGAAGTATCACCTAATTCTTCTTCAATGCGTAAAAGTTGATTGTATTTTGACATACGATCGCTTCTTGAGGCCGAACCTGTTTTGATTTGTCCTGTATTCAATGCAACCGCTAAATCAGCAATTGTATTATCCTCTGTTTCACCACTTCTATGGCTCATTACGGAAGTATAACCATTTCTGGTTGCCATTTGAACTGCTTCAATTGTTTCCGTTAAGGTTCCAATTTGATTCACTTTAATTAAAATGGAATTCGCAATTCCTTCCTCAATTCCGCGAGATAGGCGTTGTGTATTGGTGACAAATAAATCATCTCCTACCAACTGAATTTTGTTTCCTAGTTTTTCTGTGGCAAGTTTCCAACCTTTCCAGTCGTCTTCAGCTAAACCGTCTTCAATGGAAATGATTGGGTATTTTTCACACCAATCCACCCAATAGTCAACCATTTGTTCAGAAGTCATATCTGTATTGGTAGACTCAAAATGGTAAATTCCTTTCTCAACGTTATAAAATTCAGATGCTGCAGCGTCTAATGCAATGTGCATATCGACTCCAGGAGTGAATCCTGCTTTTTTGATGGCTTCAATTACCACTTGAATTGCTTCTTCATTGGATCCTAAACTTGGAGCGAATCCACCTTCATCACCAACATTTGTTGACATTCCTTTTTCCTTGAGAACGCTTTTTAAATGATGAAAAACCTCAGTTCCCCAACGTAGTCCTTCTGAAAAAGAACGCGCTCCAAAAGGCATCACCATGAATTCTTGGATGTCGATTAGGTTATCGGCATGTGAACCTCCATTTAGAATGTTCATCATAGGCACTGGCATTGTTACAGCACCAACACCACCGATGTATTGATACAAACTCATTCCAGCTTCTTGAGCAGCGGCACGAGCAATCGCCAATGAAGTTCCTAAAATCGCGTTTGCACCAAGTTTAGATTTGTTTGGTGTCCCATCTAAATCAATCATGATGCGATCTAATCGTTTTTGATCGAAAACATCTTCCCCTTGTAACGCTTCGTTAATCAGTGTATTCACATTTTCAACTGCTTTTAACACGCCTTTTCCAAGGTAACGTGACTTATCTCCATCACGAAGTTCCATGGCCTCGTGAATTCCAGTTGATGCACCAGAAGGCACCGCTGCGCGTCCTAGAATACCATTACTTGTAAAAACATCAACTTCGATAGTTGGATTACCGCGTGAATCTAAAATTTGTCTTGCGTGAATATCTGTAATATAGCTCATCTTATGATTTGAATTGGTTCATGTTATCAATAAATTGATCGAATAGGTAGCGCGAGTCATGTGGTCCGGCAGATGCTTCCGGGTGATATTGAACGGAGAAAACTGGTTTGTCTTTTAATTCAATTCCTGCAATTGTTTGATCATTTAAATGAATATGAGTGACCATTACTTTATCTTGAGCCTCAATACTTTCTTTAGAGATAACAAAGCCATGATTTTGACTAGTGATTTCTCCTTTACCAGTTTTCAAGTTCTTAATTGGATGATTGATTCCACGGTGTCCGTTAAACATTTTTACCGTTTGAAGTCCTTGGCTTAATCCTAATATTTGATGTCCGAGACAGATGCCGAAAACGGGTTTACCTGAATCCGCCAATTCTTTGACAAGTGAAATGGAATTTTTCATAACGGATGGATCACCAGGACCATTAGATAACATATATCCATCAGGTTGGAAGGCATCCATTTCTTCTTTTGTAGTGTTCAGAGGAAAAACTTTCACATGGCAACCTCTGTCTACGAGGCAACGAATGATGTTTTTCTTTACGCCGAAGTCGATTAATGAAACGCGGTTAGTGGGATTTTCTGGTTTAACTTCAAATGCTTCTTTCGTTGAAACACTGGAGGATAACTCTAAACCTTCCATAGAAGGGATTTCAGTTAATTTCTTTTTTAATACTGCTACATCCATCACTTCTGACGAAATGATTGCATTCATCGCACCTTTATTTCTGATATGACGAACTAAAGCACGCGTATCGATATCTGAAATTCCAACGGTACCATTTCGTTCCATTAATTCTTGGAGTGATTCATTGGCAGATGTTCTTGAAAAACCATTTGAAAACTTTTTCGTCACGAGTCCTGCAATTTTGATTGAATCAGATTCAATCTCCTTTTCATGCACCCCATAATTTCCTATATGTGCAGTGGTCATAATAAGTAGTTGTCCGACATAAGAGGGATCTGTAAAAACCTCTTGATATCCTGTCATACCTGTATTAAAGGCGATTTCACCACCTGTTGTACCTATTTTTCCGATAGCGATTCCTTCAAATACAGTACCATCTTCAAGTACTAAAATTGCTGGTTGATTTTGTTGCATGAATAAATTTTAGTCAAAATTAGAAACTCTAGGTCAAATGAGGTTATTATAAACGAAAAAAGGCGGATGAAATCCGCCTTTTTTTATCAACAATGTGTCAATTTATGCTTTTTCTTCTGTGTTTTCTGATTCGTCTGCAGCTGGAGCATCTTCTGAAGCTGCTTCCTCAGTTGTTTCTTCTGCAACAACTTCAGCAACTGGTGTTTCTTCAACTACTGTTTCTTCAGCAACAACTGCTTCTTCAATAACATCTTCAACAACAACTGCTTCTTCAACTACTGAGTCAGTTGATTCAGTTGCTTCAACTGCAACATCACCTTCTTTTTTCGCACCTCCACGACGAGAACGACGTGTTGTTTTCTTAGTGCTATCATTGTTGTACAATTCGTTGTAGTCTACTAATTCGATCATACACATTTCCGCGTTGTCACCTAAACGGTATCCAGTACGAATGATGCGTGTGTAACCACCAGCGCGATTAGCAATTTTCGGTGCTACTTCACGGAATAATTCAGTTACCATTTCTTTATTCTGAAGGTAAGAGAATACAACACGACGAGAGTGAGTCGAATCTGTTTTTGCTTTCGTTAAAATCGGCTCCACAAAAACACGTAATGTTTTTGCTTTAGCGATTGTAGTATTAATACGCTTGTGTTCGATTAATGAACAAGCCATATTTTGAAGCATTGCTTTGCGGTGGCTTGTTTTTCTTCCTAAGTGATTTATTTTATTTCCGTGTCTCATGACTAAAATTTCTAATCTTTGTCTAATTTATATTTCGCAACATTCATCCCGAAAGTTAATCCTTTGTTATCAACTAAATCTTCCAATTCAGTTAATGACTTCTTACCGAAGTTTCTGAATTTCAACAAGTCAGATTTCGCATAAGAAACAAGGTCTCCTAATGTTTCAACATCAGCAGCTTTCAAACAATTCAAGGCACGTACAGATAAATCCATATCGACCAATTTTGTTTTCAATAACTGACGCATGTGTAGTGAAGTCTCATCGAATTCTTCTGATTCAGCTTTAATTTCACTATCTAATGTAATGCGCTCATCAGAGAACAACATGAAGTGATGAATTAAAATCTTAGCAGCTTCTTTCAATGCTTCTTTTGGATGAATCGATCCATCAGTTTTAATGTTAAAAACTAATTTTTCGTAATCTGTTTTTTGTTCTACGCGGTAGTTTTCGATTGTGTACTGAACATTAACGATTGGAGTAAAAATTGAATCGATTGAAATTGTACCAAATGAAGCGTTCGCTGTTTTGTTTTCCTCTGCAGGAACGTAACCGCGACCTTTAATGATGGTTAATTCCATTTCAATTTTCACAGACGTTTCCATGTTACAAATCACTAAATCAGGATTTAAAACTTGGAATGCGCTTGTAAATTTACCAATATCTCCAGCTGTTAATTGGTTTTGTCCACCAACTGAAACGATAACTGTTTCAGAATCTGTACCGTCAATTTGACGTTTGAAACGAACTTGTTTCAAATTCAAAACGATTTCAGTGATATCCTCAACCACACCTTTCAACGTAGAAAATTCGTGGTCTGCACCCTGAATTTTAACAGAAGAAATTGCAAATCCTTCTAGCGAAGAAAGTAGAATTCTTCTTAATGAGTTACCGACAGTGATTCCGTATCCAGGTTCAAGTGGACGAAATTCGAACTCTCCGTTGAATTCATCGGAGTTGAGCATGATAACCTTATCTGGTTTTTGAAAATCCAATATTGCCATTTTCTATCGCTTAGGTTTATTTAGAATATAATTCGACGATCAATTGCTCTTTAATGTTCTCTGGGATCATTTCACGAGCCGGTAAGCTAAGTACTTTTCCTGCCATTGAGGAATTATCCCAATCTAACCAATCGTATTTTTTGTTACTTGAAGTTAACGAATCATTAATAGCCTCTAAAGACTTTGATTTCTCTCTAACACTAACAACATCACCAGGACGTACTGTGTAAGATGGAATGTTAACTACTTCTCCGTTTACTGTGATGTGTTTGTGACTTACTAACTGACGTGCACCACGACGGGTAGGGGAGATTCCAAAACGGTATACCATGTTGTCCAAACGAGCTTCACATAATTGAAGTAAGTTTTCACCGGTAATTCCTTTCATGCGAGACGCTTTGTCGAACATGTTCGCAAATTGACGTTCAAGAATTCCGTACGTGTATTTCGCTTTTTGTTTTTCTCCTAACTGAATTGCGTATTCAGATTGTTTGCCACCTCTTCTTTTAGATGGGCCATGTTGTCCTGGACCGTAATTTCTTCTGTCCAATGATTTGTCTGGGCCAAAAATTGGATCGCGAAAACGACGCGCAATTTTGGATTTAGGACCTGTGTATCTTGCCATTTCTGTTTTTGTTTAAACGGGAATCATGAATTAAGGCATTCCTTCGATGATTTTGTTCCCGTGTTGGTTTATAATTGTATTATACTCTTCTTCTTTTTGGTGGTCTACAACCGTTGTGTGGAAGTGGAGTAACGTCAACGATTTCTGTTACTTCAATTCCTGAGTTATGGATTGCACGGATAGCTGACTCACGTCCTGCTCCTGGGCCTTTCACATAAACTTTCACTCTACGTAGTCCGAAGTCGTGTGCTTCTTTAGATGCATCCTCACCTGCGATTTGTGCAGCATATGGAGTGTTCTTTTTAGAACCTTTGAAGCCCATTTTACCAGCAGATGACCAAGAGATCACTTGTCCAGCGTTATTCGTCAAAGAGATGATTACATTGTTGAAGCTCGCTTGGATATGTGCTTCACCTGCAGCATCAACTTTAACGTTCTTCTTCTTTTTTTGATTCGTTTTTGCCATGATACCTATTTATTATTTAGTTGCTTTTTTCTTGTTTGCAACTGTCTTTCTCTTACCTTTTCTAGTTCTAGAGTTGTTTTTAGTACGTTGACCACGTAATGGTAAACCAGCTCTGTGACGAATACCGCGTGTACAACCGATATCCATAAGACGTTTAATGTTCAACTGAACTTCCGAACGTAATTGTCCTTCTGTTTTAATCTCATTAATCGCGTTTCTAATAGCAGAAAGTTGATCATCGTTCCAATCTTGAACTTTGATGTTCTCATCGATACTATTGTCTTGAAGGATTTTTTGGGAAGTACTTCTACCAATTCCGTAGATGTACGTTAGTCCGATTACTCCTCTTTTGTTTTTTGGTAAATCTATACCTGCAATACGTGCCATATTCTACTAATTAACCTTGACGTTGTTTTAATTTCGGATTCTTTTTGTTAATTACGTAAACTCTACCTTTACGTTTAACAATCTTGCAATCTGCAGTTCTCTTTTTTACTGATGCTCTGACTTTCATTTCTTGAATTTATTATTTGTATCTAAATGATATTCTTCCTTTTGATAAATCATATGGAGACATTTCCACTTTCACGCGATCCCCAGGTAGAATTTTAATGTAAAACATTCTCATTTTCCCTGAAATGTGTGCAGTAATGACGTGCCCATTTTCTAACTCAACTCTAAACATTGCGTTTGGCAATGCTTCGAGAATTGTTCCATCTTGTTCTATTGATGATTGTTTAGCCATAATATTACATTCCGGAAAATTCGTTTGCACCTCTACGACCTCTAACTCTTGTTCCGTCCATAAGGCTATCCATATTTCTATTCAATTGGTAAGTTTCAATTTGCTGAAGTGTATCTAAGACAACTCCAACCATAATTAGGATTGATGTACCTCCAAAGAACATTGCAAAACCATCGTTCACACCGGCAAGCTTCGCGATTGCAGGAAGAACAGCAATTAATGCTAAGAAAAGGGATCCTGGAAATGTAATGCGAGAAACTACAGAATCAATGTGTTCAGCTGTTTCTTCACCTGGTCGAACACCAGGAACAAATCCACCACTTTTTTTCAAATCATCTGCAATCTTACTTGGATTAATCATGATCGCTGTATAGAAATACGTGAATACAATGATTAAGATGCAAAGTAATAAATTGTAGCTAAAACCGTATGGATCTCCAAGTGTTTGTTGAAAGAAGCCACCTTCGCCTTTACCTCCAGTTGCACTTGAGTAAATCATCATAGGAATGGTCATGATTGCTTGAGCAAAAATGATTGGCATTACACCACTAGCATTTACTTTTATTGGTAAATAATTTCTAGCTCCATTAATGTCTTCAACTGCACGAGCACCTGCTATACGTTTAGCTGTATTTAGAGGAATGCGTCTTACACCTTGAACAATCAAAATGGTCACAAGGATAATTAACATGAAGAACACAACTTCCAATACTAAACGAATGAGGTTTCCTGCTTCAACGGATTTTCCGAATTCTGCAAAAAATGCTCCAGGTAATCTAGATAAGATCCCAACAGTAATTAATAAAGATACTCCGTTACCAATTCCTTTTTCAGTAATTCGCTCTCCCAACCAAACTGCAAACATTGAACCTGCAATTAAAATAAGGATTGTTTGAGTCCACCAAAAAGTTGAGGCATCTGCAGGCATGGCTTGTTTTTGATCCACATAAAGGGATAAATAACTTGGCGCTTGAAGTGCACAAATAATGATAGTAAGGATTCTCGTGTAATTATTGATTTGTTTTCTTCCAGACTCACCTTCGTTTTGCATTTTCTGAACAGCTGGAACAGCCATACCGAGTAATTGCATAATGATAGAAGCACTAATGTATGGCATAATACCCAATGCCATAATTGAGGCATGAGTAAATCCACCACCAGAGAAAACTGATAACAATGTTTCTAGCAAGTTTTGGTCGCTACTTTTCGTTGTTAACGCCTCGTAGTTGACACCAGGAATGATGACAAATGACCCGATTCTGTAAACAAGTATCAGTCCTAAGGTCAAGATAATACGCTTACGTAATTCTTCAACCTTCCAAATGTTTTGAATATTTTGTATAAATCGTTTCATTTAAGAGCGTGCAAAGATAGTTAGATTTTGTTACATGTACCACCTTGAGCTTCAATTGCTGCAATAGCAGTAGTTGAGAACCCATTTGCGGAGATGCTTACTTTCGATTTTAACTCACCTCTACCAAGAACCTTAACAAGTTCATTGTTAGATAGTAGACCATTAGCTTTCAATACTTCTGGAGTGATTTCTACGATACCTTTAACGGTTGCTAAATTCTCGATAATATCCAAATTAATTGCTTTATATTCTACTCGGTTGATGTTTTTGAAACCGAATTTAGGAACACGACGTTGCAAAGGCATTTGCCCACCTTCAAAACCAATTTTAGTTTTGTAACCTGAACGAGACTTTGCTCCTTTGTGACCGCGTGTTGACGTTCCACCGTGACCAGAACCTTGTCCACGAGCGATGCGTTTAACTTTTTTTACTGAACCTGAAGCAGGTGTTAGTTTATGTAATTCCATTTTTCTTCGACTGAATATTAATCCACTACTTGAATGAGGTGTTTTACCTTATTCACCATTCCCATAATTTGAGGAGTTGCCACTTTTTCTACAACTTGGTTCAAGCGGCGAAATCCTAGAGCTTTAATCGTTGCTTTTTGATCAGCTGGACGTTTAATTGCGCTTCTTACTTGTTTAATTTTGATCGTGTCCATTTCCTAAAGATTAACCGTTGAATACTTTATCTAGTGAAATTCCTCTTTGACGAGCAACAGCAACTGCATCACGCATGTTAGCTAATGCATCCATAGTTGCTTTCACAACATTGTGCGGGTTAGAAGAACCTTGTGATTTTGCAAGTACGTTATGGATACCAACACTTTCCAATACAGCACGCATCGCACCACCGGCGATAACTCCTGTACCTTCAGTTGCAGGTTTCAAAAACACTTCTGCTCCACCGAATTTTCCTTTTTGAGCGTGAGGAACAGTTCCTCTAAGGATAGGAACTTTAATTAAGTTCTTTTTCGCATCATCGATTCCTTTTGTAATCGCTTCTGTTACCTCTTTTGCTTTTCCAAGTCCATGACCAACAACACCGTGTTCATCACCAACAACAACGATTGCTGAAAAACTAAATGTACGTCCACCTTTGGTAACTTTCGTTACACGGTTTACAGCTACCAATTTATCTTTCAACTCGATATCTGCTGATTTTACTCTATTTACTGTTTGAGCTGCCATTTCTTATTAAAATTTAAGTCCTCCTTCTCTTGCTGAATCAGCTAGAGATTTAATTCTACCATGGTACAAGTAACCGTTACGGTCAAAAACCACCTTTTCAATTCCTGCTTGAGCAGCTACTTCGGCAATTTTCTTACCTACAATTGAAGCTTGGTTTACCTTGTTTGTTTTTTGAGCATCTTCCATTTTCAAAGATCCAGCGGATGCCAAAGTTTTACCAGAGATATCGTCAACCAACTGAGCGTAAATTTGCTTGTTGCTTCTAAAAACTGTTAATCTTGGAATCGCTGTTGTTCCGAAAACTTTCTTACGAATTCTTCGTTTAATTTTAGCTCTTCTTAATACTTTATTTAGTGCCATAATCTACCTATTATTTTTTACCTGCTGACTTACCAGCTTTTCTACGAATTTCTTCACCAACGAAACGAATACCTTTTCCTTTGTATGGTTCAGGTTTTCTAAACGAACGAATTTTAGCTGCAACTTGACCTAACAATTGTTTGTCAAATGATTCAAGTGTAACAACTGGTGCTTTACCTTTCTCAGTAGTTGTAGTAACTTTCACTTCATTTGGAATTTCCATTATGATTGAGTGAGAGAAACCTAAAGCTAAATCTAGTTGTTGACCAGTTGCGTTAGCGCGGTATCCAACTCCGATAATTTCCATTTCTTTTTTCCAACCTTCTGAAACTCCAGCGATCATGTTAAATACTAACGCACGATACAAACCATGTTTAGAACGATCGTTTGGCGCATCTGACTGACGTGAGAAAGTAATCACATTGTCTTCGATGGTAACACCTACACAAGTATCAATAGCTTGTGTTAATTCACCTTTTTTCCCCTTAACCGTAATAACTGCATCCTTGAAAGTGACTTCAACGCCACTTGGGATAGTTACCGGTGCTTTTCCAATTCTTGACATTTCTTAAATTTTTAATAAACGTAACAAAGGACTTCTCCACCTACATTCAATTTACGTGCTTCTTTGTCTGTAATTACTCCTTTCGAAGTTGAGACAATCGCAATACCTAAACCATTCAATACGCGTGGCATATCAACTGATCCGCTGTACTTACGTAATCCTGGACGAGAAGCTCGTTGTAATTTAGTGATGGCAGGAACACGAGTTGATTGATTGTATTTCAATGCAATTTTAATCGTTCCTTGCTTGTTATCATCTTCAAATTTGTAGTTGAGGATATAACCTTGGTCAAACAAAATTTGCGCCATTGCACGTTTAATGTTTGAACCAGGAATTTCCACCATTTTCAAACCTGCAGCACTCGCATTACGGATGCGTGTGAGAAAATCTGCTATCGGATCTGTATTCATTTCTTCTGTGTTTTTTCTTTAATTACCAACTTCCCTTTTTAACTCCTGGGATTTTTCCGGCCAAAGCCATTTCTCTAAAAGTTACCCTTGAGATACCGAATTGACGCATGTACCCTCTTGGACGACCAGTTAATCCACAACGATTGTGCATTCTGATTTTGGAAGAGTTTGCAGGTAATTTTTGCAATTGCATCATTGCATCCCACTTAGCTGATTGAATTTCCTCAGACGAATCTGTAGATTTCAATACTTTCGTTAATTCAGCACGTTTCTTTTCGTATCGAGCAACTAACCTTTCTCTTTTGCGCTCACGCGCTTTCATTGATTCCTTTGCCATTTCTTCTTATTTTTTAATAAATGGAAATCCAAATGCATCTAATAATGCTTTCGCTTCTTCATCACTAGCAGCTGATGTTACAAAAGTAATATCCATACCTAAAATACGGTTTACTTTGTCGATATCAATCTCAGGAAAGATGATGTGTTCTTTCACTCCTAAGTTGAAATTACCACGTCCATCAAATCCTTTTGGATTAATACCACGGAAGTCACGAGTTCTTGGCAAAGCTACAGAAAGTAAACGATCTAAAAAGTCGTACATTCTATCACCGCGCAAGGTAACTTTCGTACCAATTGGCATTCCTTTACGTAATTTGAAGTTGGAAATATCTTTTTTAGACAAAGTAGTAATGGCTTTTTGACCAGCGATTCGAGATAAATCGGCAGCAGCGCTATCGATTAATTTCTTGTCAGCTACCGCATCACCCATACCTTGGCTTAAAACGATTTTCTCTAATTTAGGAACACTCATAACGGATTTGTATCCGAAACGTTCCTGAAGCGTTTGCATAATCTCGCCTCTATACTTTTCTTTTAATCTTGGTGTGTAACTCATTATTTAATCACCTCCCCTGATTTCTTTGAATAACGAACTAATTTTCCTTTCTCGTCTTTACGACCGATGCGTGTTGCAATACCGCCAACAACTACCATTAGGTTAGAGATATGAAGTGTTCCTTCTTTCTCTTCAATACCACCTTGTGGGTTAGATGCACTTGGTTTGTTGTGCTTTTTAATCATGTTTACACCTGATACAGTAGCACGCATTTTTTCTCGGTCGATTGAAGAGATTTTCCCTTCTTGACCTTTGGACTCACCTGAAATCACTTTCACGGTGTCGCCAACTTTAATGTGTAGTTTCTTCTGCATTTTTCAATAATTATAACACCTCTGGTGCTAATGAAACAATTTTCATATAGTTATTCTCTCTTAATTCGCGAGCAACTGGTCCGAAAATACGTGTACCTCTCATTTCGCCACCTTGGTTTAAGATCACACAAGCGTTATCATCGAAACGGATGTAAGATCCGTCAGCACGACGAATTTCTTTTTTTGTGCGAACAACTACTGCTTTCGCAACGGAACCTTTTTTTACTGCTCCGTTAGGCATTGCGCTTTTCACTGTAACTACGATTTTGTCACCAACTGAAGCGTAACGTCTTCTTGTACCGCCTAAAACTCGGATGCAAAGTACTTCTTTGGCTCCTGAATTGTCTGCAACTGATAGTCTGGATTCTGTTTGTATCATCTCTCCGGTTATTTAGCTCTTTCAACAATTTCTACTAATCTCCAGTTCTTTGATTTACTCAAAGGACGTGTTTCCATGATTTTAACAACATCACCAATGTGGCAATCGTTTGTTTCATCATGTGCAACGAATTTAGTGGTCATTTTTACGAATTTCCCGTACTTCGGGTGCTTCACTTTACGCTCCACAGCAACTACGATGGATTTCTCCATTTTGTTACTCGTAACGACACCAATTCTTTCTTTTCTTAAATTTCGATTTTCTTCCATGTTCATTTTTTTAGTTCAAGCCTAAGCTTGATTTGAACGTTTTGTTAATTCTGTACTCAATCTTGCAACCGTTTTGCGCATTGCTGTAATGCGTAATGGATTTTCAATTGGCGCCATGCGGTGAGTTAATTTCAAATTAGACAATTGTCCTTTGACGTCAACTAGACGGTTTTTTAAATCCTCAATCGATAGTTTATTGATTTCTGCTTGTTTCATGTTTCAATCTTAAATTGGTAAAACATAATCGTTTCGAACAATGAATTTACACTTCACAGGTAACTTCTGTGCAGCTAAACGCATAGCTTCTTTTGCGATTTCGTAAGGTACTCCGTCTGCTTCAAACATGATGCAACCCGGTTTGATCACTGCAACCCAGTGACTTGGAGCTCCCTTACCTTTACCCATACGTACTTCAGCTGGCTTAGAGGTCACCGGCTTGTCTGGGAATATTCGGATCCAAACTTTTCCTTCACGCTTCATGTATCGAGTAACGGCGATACGAGAAGCTTCAATTTGACGTGAAGTAATCCATCCTGGTTCCAAAGCCTTTAATCCGAAAGAACCAAACGCAATTGTCGAACCTCTGTGCGCCAATCCACGATTTCTTCCTTTCTGTACTCTTCTAAATTTTGTTCTTTTAGGCTGTAACATTTCCTGTTAATTTAACTGTCTCTAATTACTTTTTCTTTCTCTTGAACGATGCAGGTTTGCGATCGCCACCATTGTTGTTGTTTCCACCGCCAGTTGCTACACCAACGTTAGGAGATAAGTCACGCTTACCATAAACTTCACCACGGCAAATCCAAACTTTGATACCCAAACGACCATAAGTCGTGTGTGCTTCAGATAATGCATAGTCGATGTCAGCTCTAAACGTATGTAGTGGTGTTCTACCATCTTTGTACATTTCAGAACGTGCCATCTCTGCACCATTCAAACGCCCAGAAATCTTGATTTTAATTCCTTCTGCACCCATTCTCATTGTTCCAGCGATTGCCATTTTAATAGCGCGACGGAAAGAGATACGTGCTTCAAGTTGACGAGCAACTCCATCAGCTACCAATCGAGCATCCAATTCTGGACGTTTCACCTCAAAGATATTGATTTGAATTTCTTTTTTCGTCAATTTTTTTAACTCTTCTTTCAGTTTGTCAACCTCTTGACCACCTTTTCCAATGATTACTCCTGGACGAGCGGTGTTGATGGTAACAGTTACTAACTTCAAGGTGCGTTCGATGATGATTTTAGCAATGCTTGCTTTCGCCAATCTCGCGCTCAAATATTTACGTATTTGGTCATCTTCTACAATTTTATCTTTGTAGTCCTTTCCTCCATACCAATTTGACTCCCATCCGGTGATGTAACCTAGTCTATTTCCAATTGGATTTGTCTTTTGTCCCATTTCTTAAACTTATTTAGTACCGTCAACTACGATCGTAACGTGGTTAGATCTTTTTCTAATTCTGTGTGCTCTACCTTGTGGTGCGGGTTGAATTCTTTTCAACATTGTTCCTCCACCTACTTCAACTCGGCTAACAACTAACTTCTCTTGACTGATGTCAGATCCTTCGTTTTTAGTTTCCCAGTTAGCAATTGCAGAACGCAATAACTTTCCAAGGCTAGTAGAAGCAACCTTACCGTTGAACTGTAAAATGTTCAAGGCTTTGTTTACTTCAACTCCGCGAATTAAATCAGCAACTAATCTCATCTTACGAGGAGAAATTCCCGAGTTATTCAAATGCGCAATCGCAATTGACTTTTTGTTTTCTTTAAGCTGTTCAGCTCTTAAGCGTTTTCTGGCTCCCATGACTGCTTTAAATCTTAACGTTTCTTATCTTTTTTATTACCACCGTGCCCACGGAAATTGCGGGTAGGGGAGAACTCTCCTAATTTGTGACCAACCATGTTTTCAGTTGCAAAAACCGGAATAAATTTGTTTCCGTTGTGAACTGCGAAGGTTAATCCAACAAATTCAGGTGTAATTGTAGACGCTCGAGACCAAGTTTTAATTACAGCCTTGCTGCTAGCAGCTTGAGCATCGTCAACTCTTTTCATTAATTTATAATGAACGAATGGCGGTTTCTTTAATGAACGACTCATATCCTATTTTTTTCTTCTTTCTACAATAAACTTATCAGAATACTTGCTTTTGGATCTTGTTTTGAATCCTTTAGCAGGCATACCATTTCTCGATCTTGGGTGTCCTCCAGAATTTCTTCCTTCACCACCACCCATCGGGTGATCAACTGGGTTCATAACCACACCACGTACACGTGGACGACGGCCTAACCATCTTGAGCGACCAGCTTTTCCAGATACGACTAAGTTGTGTTCAGAGTTAGACACTGAACCAATTGTAGCTAGACAAGTAGTTAAGATCATTCGAGTTTCACCTGAAGGCATTTTGATGATTGCATATTTACCATCACGTGCGTTCAATTGTGCGTACGTTCCAGCTCCTCTTGCAATTACCCCACCAGCTCCTGGTTTCAATTCGATGTTGTGAATCACTGTTCCTAATGGAACGTCTGATAAGTACATCGCATGACCAACATTTGGTGTTGCGCTTTTACCGGATAAAATCTGATCTCCAACTTTCATTCCAGTAGGAGCGATAATGTATCGTTTCTCTCCATCTGCGTAAAACAAAAGTGCAATATTTGCAGTTCTATTTGGATCGTATTCGATTGTTTTAACCGTTGCAGGGATATCAAATTTGTTACGTTTGAAATCGATGATACGATATCTTTGTTTATGACCACCACCTAAGTAGCGCATTGTCATACGACCGTCGTTATTACGACCACCGCTTTTCTTCATACTAGAAACCAAGCTTTTTTCAGGTGAAGATGCTGTGATTTCAGCGAACTCCATAGCCACTTTGTGACGTTGACCTGGCGTTGTTGGTTTGAATTTTTTAAGACTCATGGTTGAACATTAATAATTGTTAAATAAATCAATGGTTTCACCATCTGCTACGGTTACGACAGCCTTTTTCCATTGTTTGCTTTTTTGTTCAACAATGCCTTTATTGGTGTACTTCACAGAGGATTTACCACCACCATAATTTAATGTATGAACATCTGTGACATGTACTCCATACACCTTCTCGATGGCGTTTTTAATCT
>JAHEMR010000030.1 GCA_024643545.1 Crocinitomicaceae bacterium
ACTCATCTTCCTTTAAATTCTGCTGGACGTTTTTGAATGAAGGCATTCACACCTTCCATAAAATCATCGGTTTCACCAGCTTCTGTTTGTAAACTTTCCTCTAAATCCAATTGATCTTCAAGTGAATTAAACAAGCCTAAATTCACGGCTTTCTTTGTTAATCCAAGGCCACGAGTAGGCATTTTTGCTAACTGCTCAGCGAGTTTCATACCTGCTTCCTCGAATTCCTCATCTTCAAAAACCTTGTAAATCATGTTCATGCGCTCTGCCTCTTCGGCAGAAACCTTGTCTCCTGTCATCATCAAAGCCATGGCTTTTTGCATACCGATTAATCGCGGTAAAAAATAGGTGCCTCCAGAATCAGGAATCAGTCCAATTTTAGAGAAAGCTTGAATAAACGAGGCGGATTTTTTAGCTACAACGATGTCACATGCGAGTGCTATGTTCGCTCCAGCTCCTGCGGCAACACCATTCACTGCAGCAATCACTGGTTTTTCCAATTCCCTGATTTTGATGATAATGGGATTGTAATGATCGCGTACGATGGATTTTAGTTCAGGACCTTCTGGATCAATGGCTTCAGCTAGATCTTGACCGGCACAAAATGCTTTGCCTTCTCCGGTAATCAACACAGCGCGAACGGCGGCATTCACCGCACAATCATCCAACGCCTCCTGCAATTGCAAGGCCATGGTTTTATTAAATGAGTTAAATACACTTGGTCGGTTCAAGGTAATGCGGCATACACCGTTGATCAGTTCTTTCCCTATTTCCATAGTTCTACTTATTGTTCTTATTGTATAATTGACTTAATTGTTTGGCTCGATCTCCGATAGCGTCTCTTAGACTTTTAGGTTCAAGGACCTCAATTTCTCCCGCGTAACCGAGTAAATTTCGGATAAATTCTTCAGATACCAATACCTTCAGTTCGAAGCTGCTGAAATCTGCCTTTTCCTCCAAGAGCTGCTGTGATTGATGAAAGGGCTGAGAAGAAATGTATTTGGCGGCAATATGGTTTGCACGAATCACGATTCGCTCTGTTTTTCCTTTGTAAGCGGTAATACCAACGGTATCTTGAAAATAGCTTTCTGGATCAAAGTCTACGGGTAAACTTGCTTCATCTTCCAATACTTTTGGATCCTGCATGCGGTCCAAAGCATACGTGATGATGTCGTTTTTTAATTTATCAAAACAGATCAGGTACCACCGATTTCGATACTCTTTAAGAAATAAGGGAGAAACTTTTCGTGGTTTTTCGACACCTTTCACAAAACTAGCGTAGATAAACCAAAGCATTTTTTTCGCGCGAATGGCTTCTAAAATCAAGGGTAGAAATTCATTCCCGCCACTGGATACGACCGACTCGAATTGCACGTATTTTTGAATATCCTCATCCTCGGGATTCCCACCGATGGAAACACGGTCTACGATTTTATCAATCGCATGACCAAACTGCTGAAAAAATGGAACTTCTTTAAATTGTTGTAAGGTTTTTACGGCAAATTTTATGGAGCTCAATTCATCTTCTGATAGTGGTATATCATTGATGCTAAAATCTGGATCCTCGTAAAAGTACCCTTTGTGAAGTTTGCTGTATTTTATCGGAGCGTCATGTTCCATTTTCATGTTGAACATGTCCTTTTCGATGGTTGAATCACAAATATTATTTCCATCATCCGAGCCATAAAGCGATTCTTCACAAGCTGCACGTAGGTCTTGTTTACTAGGAAATGGCTTGTACTTATTACGCAACATCCGGTCGATGATGCGAAAACGAATCAAGGCATTTTTAATGTGTGGCATTAGTTTAGCACTGCTTTTTTCTGATAGCCAAATAATTCAAAAAACTTAATGGCTTGAACGACTTCATACGGCACATCATCTTCCCAACTTGCTGCTCCTGCTTTGATTTTACTCAAGACATCATCCGAAAGAATGTGCAATAAACGCTCATCGTATTCTGGAATGGCTGCAATTTTGTCATTCGCTTGCATGTAGGTCAATAATCCCGTTAAATTTGATGGAAGTTTAATGTTATGCAGGCCATACAGCTCGCCATTATCGACATTGATCGCCGGATAAACGTATAATTTTACATTATGTCCAAAACCTCTACCGAATGCTTCTAAAAGTCCACCTGGTAAATTATCGTAATACTTCTCGTCGAAAATGATATGTAGGTTATATACCCCCATGATGACACCAACCAAATTTCCTTTCGCGATGGCAGACAAATATTCTAACATCTTGTAATGTTTCAAGTAGTTTGAAATCATCACGGTATATCCGAGCGAACCCAATAATTCAGCACGATCTAAGAAGTCTTTATCGGATATTTTTCCGTCTGCCGTTAAATCTTTTA
>JAHEMR010000032.1 GCA_024643545.1 Crocinitomicaceae bacterium
GGCTTTGCCGCAGCAGGTTTTGGACTTGACTTTACGGTTTTTGTTGGCAAGGACTTTGAAGTAGCCACCACTGAGCTAGGATTTTTATCCAGGTATTCCGCTAGCTTTTGAAAATATGCATTAACAACGCGTTTGATGTTTTCGTTTGAATTGTAGGCAGCCCAATTATTTTGTGATGCACCTTCAACGAGTTTGTTTCCCTTAGAAAGGGCTTCAGGTAAATTATCCCAGTTAATGCTGGCGGCTTTTGAAAAGTAGTTGTTCGTATTTAGCATGGTTTAAAAATTTATAAGTTCGAGTTCTATTTCAAGGGCTAAAGCTTCGAGCTCTAACTCACTTGTATTGAATGTTTGTGTCGTTGCAGCTGGGGCTAGGTTTGTGCGGTATTCCAATAAGTAATTCAAGCGCTGAAATTCTGAGGCTCTGTCTTGGGCACTTCTACCTTCAACTTGCAGTGCTGATTTTTTGGCTTGTATTTCCAGTCTTAGCTCCGCCCATTTTGGCGAATTTTCATCGCCGTTATAACTTTGTGATTGGTTTAAAACAGCTTGTTTTTCTGCTTCGTACTGTGCCATTACAGGATTTAAATCACTGGTAAGTGAATATCCTCTTGGCTTTAATAAAGTGCGTTCTGTTTTGCGAACCTTGCTCACATATTCCTTGAAATAATTGAGGTAATAACGGTTTGAAAAGTATATGCCAAGCACCTGGTAAGAACTTTCAATTTTCCGTCCAATGGCTAGAATTTCTTTGTCTTGTTGATCCGTTGAATTCAGCACCGTCTCAATGTCCTCTTTGAGTTCTTTTGCTTTCTTAGATTGCTTGTTAATTACTTCACCATCTTCGGCAACTTTCGGTGTTTCTACAAAAAAGCTAGACGCTAATAGCGAAGTATAAAAATAGCGGATGGCTTCAATGGATTTTTCACGGTAAATTTTGTAGTCGCGAATATCGCTTTGTACTTCTTTGAGCATTTCAATGGCTAAACCGATTTTCTTATAATCGCGATTCAGCTGCTCTTTTGCTTGGTCAAAGAACATGCGCACCAAACGGTCAACATCGGTAATGAGTGCGAGCTTAATCTCCTCTGGATCCATACTTTCTAAATCAAGCACGTTTCCTCTATCACCCCTGAACCAAATATCATTGATACGTGAGGTCTTTTCTTCTAGCTTTTGAAAAACGAATACATCCATGGAATCCTGAACCAGCGGCATAACAATTCGAACATACTGAAACTGATTTCCTTGCCTCCAAATACGACCTTCTAGCTGTCGAATGTCCGTTGGATTCCATTCAGGATAGCAGTTGTAAATAACTGTACCGCGTTTTTGTAAATCAATTCCTTCACGGATTGTGGCAGTTCCAATGATGATTTTCACCACGCCATCCAGGAAAGCTTCTTTGATAGTTTCCTTTCGCGTATCGTTGATTTCTGAGGAGATGATTTCTACTTCATCGACTTTCACTTTGTCGTACATGACACCACGCTTGTAGCCTACTTCTTTCTCTAGGTATTCTTTGATAAGCGGGAAAAATAGTTTGCCACGGTTCATATAAATAACCTGTCCACTAGCGGTTTCCTGGTGCTGCTCATGCCAAGCTTTCACAGATCTGATGCAATCCATGACATAAGCAATCTTTGGACTTTGATCAACAAAATCCTTATAATCTTCAGGTGTTCCGTTTAACAAGAATGGAGACAGCGCATTATCCAAACTGTAAGCTAATGCCCTAAATAAGTTACCCATATCGAGTTTCCCCTGCGTAGAACTTTTCGCCATGGCCACAATACCATTTTGATTTTCACGCTGCTTGGGTGTCATGTTGATATAGGTCAGCACTTGTTTGTCTTGGGACAATCTTTCCTTGGCATTTTCAAAGCTATATAACAAGGGCAAGTTGATTTTTTTTGGTCTTATCACACCAGCTTCTTCACCTGTTTTGTAAAGGATGTGGTTGTAGATCAACTTTTGTAAAATCCTTCGATTGGTAAAGCTTTTGATCACTTCCTTTTCTACAATTTCCTCTTTATAATTGGCTGCCCATTCTACCGTTGGAAGGACAAACAAATCAAAGAATGTGTCCAGGTTTAAAATACCGTTGTCTCTCAAAGAATCATAGGCCACGAGAGACAACATCGAATAAATTTCCAATGGTGAATTCGAGAACGGAGTTGCCGTAAGCAGCATGGTATTTCGGCCATATTTACGCTGAATAAAACTTAGAATCAAAAATGCTTTTTGTCCTATTTCTGATGTGGCTGATTGTATGTTGTAGCGCTTGTTTCCTTCATCATCGCTCTTTACGGATGCAAATACATTTTTACACC
>JAHEMR010000024.1 GCA_024643545.1 Crocinitomicaceae bacterium
TGTAGACCGTGTAATCCAAGGTCAAATCATGATTTTGACAAATGTCTTGCCCAGTTATACTATCCAATGAAATCGTTGCGTCTGGCAGTTCAGATTGGATGGAGGTGATGATGGTTGAGATAAATCTTATAGCATTGGAATTTAACGTAATTAAAGCACTGTTATCACCTATATTTATGTAATTGTTAATCGAATATGTATCAACATCCATGTTCCAGCTTGTGTTACTTCCTGTAAAACTATTCGTGCTGTTAAATGGATTATTCGGAGGGTTTTGAGCGTTACTCAAAATGTTGTTATTTATTTTAACTGATTCGCCTGAAAATGCGTTTGTACTGCCATTGTATGCGATGTAGGTCATTTTAGCACCCAAGGTACTTGTTACATTTAAATTCGAAATCGGGATTGTATATGGAACATTATTTACAACACTTAAATAAGCAAATTTGAAACCATCATAAATATTTAATTGCCTATTTGGTAGAGCTTGATTAGAATATACAACAACTATATTCCATCCTGAATAATAAATTGCATTGGAACAATATAATCCAATAATAGGGTTTAAGTCAAAATTTGTAACTTGATATATGCCATTTCCAAAGTTCTGAACATAACTTGTAATATCCTTTATTGCTGAAAAGTAATAACAAGGTGTAACAGTTGGGGGATTGACATTTGCTAAATGGATATTGTCCGGAGTGAAAATATTACCATTTAAATTAAGATTTGTGCCAGAACCATCTCCAATACCTGACCAAATTAAATAAGCACCTACAATGTTTTGATTTGGAGAAAGAGATAGCGATCCAGAAGTAGAAGTAAGCATTCCGCATGGTTGAGGGGGGAAAGCCCAATTATCAAACGGATTGTGAGATTTACCAATAATTGTATAATCATAAGGACCATTGAATTGTTGGTACAGGGTTAATGGAACTGAATAGCCTTGCGCTACCGCCAAACTCGGCAAGAAACAACAAACGAAAATAATGCGAACAATCAATTTTATCATTTGGTAATCAGGTGCTTGTAGTATCAAGACAAATTTAATCCTAATTTGTTCTGATGCAAAACAAGTATAACTAAAAAAAAGGCACTGTAGGTTTTGAAAATCTGCAGTATTATTACACCGTTTATTTTTCTAAGGGTCATTTTTATAAGGAAAAAACTATATTTATTCAAAATTGACCCATGCGTTTTCTTTTTTCTCTCCTGATATTTACTTCTTTTCACGCATTTTCTCAGTCCTTTCAATTGTTGGATGCGCAAAATCGTGAGGCCATTTCTTTTGGAAAAGTCATTCCGAGCAAGGAAAATCCACGGTTAACGGACATTGATGGAATCTTTCAAGTACTGGATACGATGCAAAGCATTCAAGTTCGGGCAACCGGTTATTTCGATACGACCGTTCAACTTTCTTTGGTTGAAAATGGTAAAATCTACCTCCTAAGCAAAGCACAAAATGTGCAAGAAGTAGTGGTGAAACCTGGTGTGAATCCCGCTGAACGCATCATGGCACAAGTGATTGCCAATCGCATGAAAAATCATCCCTTCGAAAACGATGGATTCATTTCGAAACAATACAGCAAATTCACCTTTGACCTGGATGATGCTTCCCGAAAAATCTTGGAGGATACGGTCGTGGAACCAACAGATACAAATCTTTACAGCATGAAGCAATTTTTCGGTAGACAGCATTTGTTCCTAATCGAAACGGCTTCTCAACATTATTTTGAACCACCCTACAAGGAAAAGGAAATCGTGGAGGCTTACAAGGTTTCTGGATTTACAGATCCCATGTTCTCGACTTTTGCACAATCCATGCAGTCCTTTCATTTTTATGACAATCAAGTAGAACTACTCAGTGAACAATTTGTCAATCCCATTGCCTTTGGTGGAATCAAACGCTACCTGTTTATTTTGGAGGATACCACCATCAATGGCGCTGATACGACGTTTACGATCTTTTTTCGACCGAGAAAAGGGAAGGATTTTGATGGTTTGTCAGGACGCTTGTTCATTAATACGAATGGATACGCGATTGAAAAGGTCATGGCCGCTCCATACCGACCGAGTTCAACGGGTACCTTCATAAACGTTATTCAAGAATATGCCTTTCTTGATGGAAAAAAATGGTTTCCCGTAAAACTATCCACAGAGGTTCAAATTTCATTTGTGGCCTTGAATGTTTCCAAGGGCAAAACGGCTTTTGTCACAGGGAAAGGTGCGACCTATATGGAGACCGTACAGTTTAATCCGCCAGAACTAGATAAAGTGAAATTCAATAACATCGCTGTTCAAACAAAAGTGGGATCGGAAAAAGTAAAGGATGCTTCGTGGGATAGTTTGCGTCCGTTCAAACTGACAGAGAAAGAAATACATACCTACACCAGCATCGACAGCATCTCCAAAGAAGAGCATTTAGATCGCTACTTGAAAATGGCAAAAGTACTTTCATCGGGAAGAATTCCACTCGGATATGTGAACCTCGATGCGACAAAATTATTTGCTGTAAATGGTTTTGAGAAAACCAGACTTGGACTTGGACTCGAAAATTCGGACAAAGTCCTTCCTTGGTTGACTGCCAGCGTTTATGGCGCCTATGGATTTGGGGATAAGGTATGGAAATATGGCGGCGCTTTAGATTTTCACTTGGATCCAAGTACTAAAACGAACCTGAAATTGTTTTATTCCAATGATGTAGTGGAAGTCGGAGGGAACGTGTTATACAAGACAAGTTTATTGTATTCCCAGGATCCGGGGCGAATGATTTTTGTCAATAATATGTCCTATCAAAAGAAAGCTGGAATCCAGTTTTCAACGATTGTACGTGCGAACAAGCACCTAACGTTTGAATTGAATTACCAGCAAAATCAATTTACAAATGGATACCAGTTTAATCAACAATCTTCTTGTTCTGCTTTCATGAGTTCATTCTTGTTTTCGTGGGCAATCCGTGAAAAAGGTGTCATTCTTGGGGATCTTTTTGTACCCAAAGCATCCAAGTTTCCTAAAATTCAAATCAAAGTGGAGAAAGCCTGGAACATTCCAAGCTTGGATGCCGCGTCCTTGGATTTTGTGCGTTTGCAATTCAACGCGTTTCACGTCACCACCATTCCCGGAAACGGACGATTAACGTGGAATGTGCGCGCTGCATGGACGAATGTTCCGACGCCATTGCTGTACCAACAGGCTGTTCATGCTTCCTATGTCAAACGTTCCATTTCGATTCCAAATACCTTTGAAACAGTTGCCGTAACAGAATTCTATCACCAACAACAAGTGAATGTTTTTCTGCGTTACATCTGGAATGCACAACGTACGAAAGCAAAATGGAACGAACCGCAATTCGGTATACATTATGCATTTGGTTATGGAACGATGTCCAATCAAAGTGCACATAATCTCTCGTTTCAAACCATGGACAAAGGATTCCACGAAGCGGGACTTTTGTTCAATGGATTGTATGTCAGCGGAAAGTCAAGTATGGGATTCGGATTGTTTACACGTTTCGGTGCATACGCGCATACAGGAGATTGGAAAACGAATGTTTATCCGAAATTATCGTTTGGATACGTGTTCTAGTCGAACAAGGTCGGCATGTCCATGGAAGGCGGTGCCGATTTTGAAGCTGCCGGTTTTTTCGGAGCTGGAGGTGTAATAGGTTTTTGTTCTACAACAGGACTCTTTACTTCAACTTGAATCGGAGCAGGTAGGCTGGATTTTAAATGAATCAATCTTCGTTTTATTTGCTCCAAACGGGAAATGATTGCGTCGTGATTGGTGGTTTGCTCAATGGCAATTTTTGGGGTCGTTTTCGAACGAAGTGCTTTCTTCGCACCATCAAGGGTATATCCTTCAACCTTCACAAAGTGATAAATTCGGTTGATTTTTTCAATTTCTTTTACCGAAAATAAACGATTTCCTTTGGCGTTTTTCTTTGAAATTTCAAATTTAAATTCCTTCTCCCAAAACCTTAGTAATGAAGCGTTTACACCAAGTAATTCCGCTACTTCACCTATAGAGTAATAGAGCTTGCTAAGTTGTTGAATATCAATTAAAGGCACCTTGTTATTTGAATTTTCTCCGAAATTAGTTATAATTTTGCAATCGAAAGATGAAAATGCGGTTTCAACATATAACATTTTTGATTCTTTTTGTATTATTCTTTTCAAATGTAAGTTTTACTCAAACGGGTCCAACTCAAACTGAAAACAATACAAACAAGGCTCTACCGGTAAATCCCAAAGCGGATGCGATCATCGCCTATGCGAAAACGTTCCTTGGGGTGCCTTATCGTTGGGGAGGAACAACACCTTCTGGTTTTGACTGTTCGGGGTTCATCAATTACATCTTTGGTAATTTCGGTTTTTCGCTCGTTCGCACAAGTTACGGATTGGCAGAGCTCGGAGAAACAATTAAGTTGTCGGACGTTCAACCCGGAGACCTCATGTTTTTCAAAGGTAGCAATGTGAATTCAACTGCTGTTGGACACGTAGCGATGGTCATTGAAGTTACTCCTACGGCGATTAAGTTCATTCATTCTGCCAATAGTGGTGTTCGAATTGACAATTTCAAAACATCTGAATATTACATCAAGCGTTACGTGAAAACGAAACGTTTGGACTACGGAGGATAATTGTTTAGAACAGTTTCATGCCGTTCGTTGTTATCCTTATCTAAATCATTTTCCTTGACACTAGAAAAACTAAACGAGAGAAGAAACTGGCTGTTTATCGTCCTCGCAGGATTGTTTATCACCAACGCAGTCACAGCAGAGTTAATCAGCAACAAATTAATTGAAATTCCCATTCAATTTGATTTGTTTGGAAATCATTTTGGTCCTTTTGCGACAATCATTGGCATTCTTCCTTGGCCTGTCGTTTTTCTTTTAACCGATTTGATGAATGAGTTCTATGGTCAAAAAGCGGTGCGAAGACTCTCTTGGATTACTGCCGGATTAATTGCCTATTGTTTTATCATCGTCGGAATATCGTTGGCCATTCCAGCCTATGAAATCAAGGGTTCAGATTTAGCGGACAATGCTTCTTATTTAAAAGTTTTTGGTCAATCACAAATGATCATCGTTGGAAGCATTTGTGCCTTTCTCGTTTCTCAATTATTGGATGCCTTCTTATTCGATAAAATAAAGCACAAAACGGGAAACCGATTCATTTGGCTTCGAAGCACGGGAAGTACAGTAATTTCTCAATTAATCGATTCGTACATCGTTTTATACATTGGATTTGTGTTGCCTGGGAAAATGTCTTTGGGAACGTATATGTCGGTCGCCCCAACAAATTACATCTTGAAATTACTCATTGCGATCAGTTTAACGCCCTTGATTTATGTAGGACATTACCTCATGCGACGTTACTTAAATAAACACGAAGATTCGAAAGAATCAGCAACCGTCTAACTTAGGAAACTTTGTTTCGGTACTGTTTGATCGTGATGTAAATCAAAAAGATCAAGGCCAAAAGGGCAGAACCGGCACCAATAATAAATGCACGGTAAACTCCCGCCGCAGAATTGTCGTAGACCAAGAGGGTAATCAATGAGCCTGCGATGATGCCAAATTCTAAAGCGAGAAACATGGTTCCAGCACCAACACCACGTCGGTCTTTATGGGACAAATCGGCAGTCCAAGCAAACAAGGTAGGACTTGAAATTCCAGTGGCAAATCCAAAGACAATGGCTGCAATAATATAAGAAACTTGACTATCCACCAGTGCAATAAGCACCATGCTCGCAATCAATATAGAAACGCCAATAATTAAAGTCTGTGGTCGACCTATACGGTCAGAAACTGAACTAGTCAGCAAGCGAATGATAATGGTGGAAATCACGTAAAATCCAAAAAAGAATCCTTTGTTTTCAATGTGCAACATGCCCGAAATATCAGGTGTCACCACAAAGATCACTCCCGAACAAATTGCCGTTAAAAACATCACGAATGCTGCAGGAAGTACATTTGGTTCAAAAACATCCTTCCAAGTGATTTTTAAATGTTGAATGGAAATTTTCTCTTGCACTTTAAGCGATTCTTTTGCAATGGTCACCATGATAAAGGAAATACAGGTGATGAATGCGGCAGACATGAATAAGGTGTCAAATCCAAAAGCTTGGTAAATCCATGATCCCAAGGATTGCCCAACACCAATTCCCAAGGAAATGAAAGTTCCCCAAATTCCCATGGCTGTTCCTCTTGCTTGATCCGGGATCACATCGGTCAATAATGCCGTTGCTCCGGTTGGTGCAAATCCAGCACTAAATCCATGAAGAAAGCGAAGGATGAGAAAAAACAGAATGGAATCCACGAAGGAATAACTTAGGCAAATGATAAAGGAACAGACAATTCCGGCGTACATGACCCATTTCCGACCAACGATGTCAGCGATTTTCCCAGAAAATGGACGTGAGATTCCGGCTGAAATGGAAAAAAGTAATATGATCAGTCCTTTGTGATTTTCGCCACCTAAGTTCGTGATGAAGTTATTCAACTCGGGCATGATTAAGTTGAATCCTGTCATGAAAAAAAACATCGCAAAACATACGATCCAAAAATTGCGACTATACCTAGATTTCATGGCGCAAAAGTACGCTTTTAATGAGTTCGAACTTTTTTCTAAACGCTTTGTTTTAATAACTATGAGATTAACATTGATTTTCGTTTTGAGTTTTCTGATGAATGCCTGTGGACAAACACCGGAAAAGAAAGAAGATTCCAGTTCAACAAAGAGTTCATTTTCAAGTTGGAAAGGAAAGGCACTTCCTGAAAATGTGTGTGCGGTCATTCGTGATGGGGCAACGGAAGCACCGTTTACAGGAGAATTTTGGGATCACCATGAAAAAGGAACCTATACATGTGTTGGCTGTGGGACCGCATTGTTTTCTAGTTCGACAAAATATGAATCGGGTAGTGGATGGCCGAGTTTTTATGATGTCTTAACAAAAGGCAAAGTGAAGCAAGTTCGTGATTTAAGCGATGGCATGGACCGAATTGAAATCCGTTGTGCAAAATGCGACGCTCATTTAGGACACCTATTTGATGACGGTCCTGAACCAACTGGAAAGCGTTATTGTTTGAATTCACTGGCAATGGACTTCGAACCGATTGCTTATATTTACACAAATAAAAAAGGAATGAAAAAAGCAACATTTGGTGCTGGATGCTTTTGGTGCATCGAGGCGTGTTTTAAGGATGTGAAAGGAATACTTTCCGTTGTTCCAGGTTATGCTGGTGGTAAAACCATGAATCCAACCTACGAACAAGTGTGTACAGGAAGTACGGGTCATGCGGAAGTTGCGCAAGTGGAATACGATCCATCCGTTATTTCTTATGAAGAATTATTGGAGATTTTCTGGTTTGTTCACGATCCAACCCAACTAAACCGCCAAGGAAATGACACAGGAACTCAATACCGTTCGGTGATTTTTTACCACGATTTAGAGCAAAAAGAATTTGCGATGGCTTATAAAGAGCGATTGACCAAAGAAAAAGTTTGGGATAATCCAATTGTAACCGAGATTGTTGCCATTAATAATTATTCCGAGGCGGAACAATATCACCACGATTACTTCGAAAACAATCCGCAAAATATGTATTGCCAAGCGGTTGTTCGTCCGAAAGTAGAGAAATTCAGAAAAGTATTTAAGGATAAGCTAAGTCACTAATGAACTTACGCTTCTGGCGCTAAACGAAGAACGATACCATCAATTTCTTCACTTAGTTGGATTTGACATCCAAGACGACTGTTGTTTTTAACGAAGAACGCTTGATCTAGCATGTCTAATTCGGCATCGCTTTGTTCTGGAAGTGCTGTTTCAGATTCCAAATAACACTGACAAGTGGCACACATGGCCATGCCACCGCATTCACCTAATACGGGTAGTTCATATGCTTTGCAAAGTTCCATGATGTTCATGTTCATGTCTGTTGGTCCAACCAAAGCATGTGCTTCACCTTCGCGGTCGATGATGGTTACGGTAATTTCATTCATATCGTTAATTGTATATTCTTACTATGTTGCTGCCATTGAATTGAACAGCATATTGACGGAGTCCAAAAGCACTATTTGAAATCGGTGATCCATCATACAACGAAAACGTTGCGTTATTGCAGGTATCCTTTAATACCAAGAAGTTGTCATTATCGGGGAAGAGTGGCAGGAAACAGGTTCCATCTGGATCTGCTGGAGAGTGTCGATCAAAAGCGACAAATTCATCGATTCCACGACGGTATACGATGATTCCTTTTGATCCACCAACAACATAACTCCATCCGCCAACACCTTGCAATTGATTATAGCTCGGCAAGGAGATATCGATGTTGATATCGAACGGAACATACGGAATTGGGTTTTGCTTTCCTTTCGAGCATTTACTGGAGAGCAGCAAAAGAGCAAGCGACAAAAAGAGGAGGTTTCTCATAGAACAAATGTAAAAATACTTCCTTAAATTTCACTCATCTTCAATTCCCAGCTGAGCATCAGTTCTTCCAATTTGATTTTGGCTTGGTCGTAATTTGCCAAAACGTGTTCATGGGTATTGTTTTCATCAAATGTTAACGTGGCAATATGGGCTTCCAGTTCTTGAATTTCCTTTTCAGATTCTGAGATTTTCTTTTCGATGTTTTGAACTTCTTTCTCTAATTTAACATTCGTAGGTTTCTTTTCTTTGGTTATTTTCTCTGGCTTGACAACCTTTTCCTTAACAAGTTCGGTTACTTTTCCAGTTGGAAGGTCCTTCTTGGACATTTTATATTGAAGGTATTCATTCAGTGTAAAGTGGTGGATTTTTAAGTTTCGGTTTTCAATATCCCAAATACGGTTACACAATCCATCTAAAAATTCACGGTCATGCGATACAACTACGAACGTACCTTCGTAGGATTGCAGTGCTCTTTTTAGTACATCCTTGCTTTGTAAGTCCAAGTGATTGGTTGGCTCATCCAGAATCAAGAAATTTGAAGGACTCAATAATAAAACACATAGTGCGAGACGAGTTCGTTCTCCTCCGGATAATACACTTACTTTTTTCTCTACAACTTCTCCTGTAAATAGGAACGTTCCGAGAATGGAGCGTAGGTCTTTGCGAATATCTCCAACAGCGATATCATCGACCGTTTCATAAATCGTTTTGTTTGGATCTAATTTCTCTGCCTGATCTTGTGCGAAATAAGCCACATTGACATTATGTCCGTATAATACGTCGCCTTCGTAGTCAATTTCCTTTGTGATGGATTTCAATAAAGTAGATTTACCGACACCATTTGGTCCTAACAATGCGATTTTCTCTCCGCGTCCAACAGTAATGTTCACAGATTCGAATAATGTCCGATCACCGTAAGATTTACTGAGGTCATTCATTTCGAGCACCCATTTTCCTGGATGAACACTTAGCGGGAAGGTTAACTTGATTTTAGAAACCACATCTTTTTCAACTTCGATGCGTTCTGTTTTCTCTAATTTCTTCATTAAGGATTGCGCGAAGGAAGCTTTACTGCTTTTCGCACGGAACTTTTCAATCAGTTGTTCGGTCTGTTTGATTTGTTTATCCTGTTGTTTTTTGGATTGCTCCATGCGTTCCATTTCTTCGGCGCGCATTAATTTGTATTTCGAATAGGCGAAAGGGAAATCCAATACACGTCCTTGACTAATTTCCAACGTACGTTTTGTCACATTATCCAAGAATAAACGGTCGTGCGAAATCAAGATCACGGCACCATCAAAGCGCTGCAAGTAATTTTCCAACCAACTAATGGAAATGATATCGAGGTGATTCGTTGGCTCATCCAATAATAGAATGTCTGGATTGTTTACAAGGATACGAGCTAATTCAGCACGCATTTTCCATCCACCAGAACACGCTTGAATGAGTTTTTGTTGATCTAAATCAGAGAATCCAAGTCCATCAAGAGTTGCTTTGATCTTTTCCTCCCATTGAAATCCTTCCAAAACTTGAAATTCGTGATTTAATTCACTGAGTTCATCTAATATTCCAGCGTAATAATCCGATTCATAGTCTGTGCGAGTAACTAACTCATGATTTATAAAGTCAAGGCGCTCACGAATTCGATTTAATTCAATATTGGAAAGAAATAAGTAGTTGTATACAGTCTCATTCGATTTGATGACAATATCTTGGGTCAAATAACCATATTTCAATCCTTTTGGTTGGTGAATCGCCCCTTCACTAGGTGTAATATGTCCTGACAACAATTTCAGCATGGTGGACTTACCGGCTCCGTTTTTCCCAACAAGGCCGATTTTGTCCCCGCGGTTAACTTGCAAGCTGACTTGTTCAAATAAATAGCCCTGAGGCAAGAAGTATCCTAGTTTTTCGAGTTGAATCATGCCGCAAAGTTACTCTAAAGCTTTTGTTCTGACATAATAAGGCATGGTTTTTGACAGAAATTTTAACGAAAAGACAACATAATTCCAAAAATGTTGTTACATTTATTAAGAATTAATATAATAGAGATAATGGGAAGACCGCCAACAAAACCAGCGCGATTGAGAAATGGATTTTATATAGAAGTTAAATCACAAGGTTCAAGCGCTATTTTAATCCGCAGAGACACGAAAGAACAAATGCTTATTGCAGCTGAAGATTATAAAAGAACAAAAGATGTCACTATCAAAGGTGAAATGTTCAATGATAAATGGGTTGTAGAAAAATAATGAATCATTAGTACGCTCATGAATCAAAACAAAAATCGTGTGAATTACCGTTTTCCTTTATGGTTAACGGTAATTTTTTTGCTGTTAATTTTGATTCCATGTGCCATACTAACACATTACATTGTTTTAGCGAAGGTATCGGGAGTACTTTGTTTACTTGTTGTAATCGTTGCGATGCGTTTTTGGTTCCGAGCGGCTAAATTGAATTCAGACGTGAAGGATCGTGTTATTTTAAACAACAATGATTGGTTTGATTTGGAACGGGTATACCCTTCTATCCATAAATGGAATAAGAGGGAGGTTAGTATTCTGAAAGATCGAATCGGTTTGATGCTGGCAAATTCAGAAATTCGAAATGAGCAGAATGAATTATGCGCTCGAAAAGAAGCCATTGAAGTAGCATTTCAATTTTGTGTTTATTTCTGGGAGGAGAACACAAGTACATTAAACAACACGTGCATATATATAGGAGAGGATGCTACACTATATATAAGGAACATCGAAAGCAATCAAGACCGTGTTCGTGTAACGCTTGGATTTTCTCAACACTTTGAATCATTAAAAGGATTGAAATCATACTACAAATCTAAGAACGTAGAGGCCTACTGTGAATAATGATTTTTTTTCTTTCGTTGTAAATCTCCAAAAATCAAGCATTTATAATTTAAGGAGAAAAAAAATCAAAAAAACTTTCTAAAAAGTGTTGCACATCCAAAAAGAGTACATATCTTTGCACCCCACAACGGAACAAACAACGGTTAGTTCAAACGGGAAAAAGTCTTAAAGTTAACAGGAACGTGAGTTCCATTAACGTCTAAAGAAGTTCTTTGAAGTATTGAGAAATAAGGAAACAGCGTTTTTAAGAAAAGAACATAATAAACATACTCGAGCTCTTA
>JAHEMR010000014.1 GCA_024643545.1 Crocinitomicaceae bacterium
CACGTCCGTAATCGTACGTTGGGTTCTCCATAAAGCCTTGCTCCAAAATTGTTTGTTCAGATGCCGCAGTTAATTCTAAAGAACGGTTTCCGTTTCCGTAACCATCCAAACGTGTAATGAGCGGTGAAGAACCGTAAGCAATCATCTGTGCTGTTCCATCCGCCTCAGGCATTGGATTGTGTGGAACGGCTTCCATTACTTTGACCTCTCCAACTGCTGCTTTTCGGCTTGTCATGTATTTTTTCTTTTGACCGTCAAGGGCCAAAGGATCGGTTGGTATGTAGTCTTTATAATTGTTATAGGAGTAAGAAACCGCCATGAAATAATAACGTTTGAAGTTCACCAAGCGGGACTCACCTTGCGCAAACAAGTCGTTTTTCACACTGAAACTATGTCGTATTCCCTTGTCTTCACCATTTACACGGACTACAGGAATGGATGCATTCAGATCCTCATTGAACTCGAAGTTGATGATTTTTCCAACCCCATCTTTCACGTCACATTGAGCGGTTAACCTCGCTTTGTCCGGATTTGATAAATCAGAAAGTGCCACTTTTGCATCTTTCAATTGGAAAATTTGGTAACCTTGAAAATTGTATGTTTTGTCCGCATTTGGTTCACTTGAAACGATAAATGGATCAAACTCCTCGTATTTTTCTTGGTAATTATTGGAATTGATTGGATTATCGAGGATTAAAATTACTTCGTTCTCCAATTCTTGAATGGTTAAGTTCGGGGCATGTGGGCCATCCAAAACTTTAAAGCAGTTTTCGAATAAGGATTGAGCTTTGTCATCCGCTCGTTGAAGTGAGCTCACCGATGCGAAAGGATCACCTGCTGATGCTCGTGCCCAAACCACACCTACGGTAATATTATTGACTGCGCCTGGTTTTAAAACAAATGGACCAGCAGATTGCACAAAACGACGGTCGTTGGGTGTGTTATTCGCTGTTTGTTCGGTCCAAACGGGTTGTGGAACGCCATTTGTTCCCCATCCGAGCGGATCAGTATTGCCGGGAAACATAAATTCACATGGCGTATTTGGATCTGCTTGAGGATCGGAAATGTGCCCTGATCCACCGTAGACAAACTTAGAGCCATCTTTCCAAAATCCACGTAAATAGTTATAATAATCCGAAGCATTTGTTGGATCGGTTTGATTTGGATTTGCACCATTTGTCGTATTCGAATAATACAAAAAGCGTCGCATTCCAAAACGTTCATTGTCTATAACACCATCGCCATAACCGATTCCATTCAGTGCTTCATTTTCACCAATTCCAAATGCATTATCGATTCCGTCATTATCTTGGTATGGACCCTCAAAAAAGTCAACGCCTACTGCGGGAGGAGAGTAACCGTATCCTTTGTACCCAGAGTTATCCCCATCATAGTTGTCTCCGTTGTAGTAATATCCAAGTCCGCGGTTGACATCACATCCAACGTAGTCATCATATGGATCCCCGAGCGCACCGTCTGTAAAAAAACCAAAGTAAGTGTTGTAAAGCGTTTGTGTCCCACGATTGATCAATTCGTAGTTGTAAAAAGTCATGTTGTTGATTTCATCGTTGGAAGCGAAGGCGAATGCCTGCGCACGAATTTCCATACCAATTGGATCAGCACCTGTTTCCGTATGAATATTTCCTTTGTCATTCATGACCCACCAGAAATTTTGGTCTCCGTAGAGTGCAACACTTCGGTCAACGCTGCAAGATTTGGTTTTTTTAATGTCGTACCAAGGATAATCTCCGTCTTCCCAATGGTAGTGCCCATCGCCATTAAAGTCGTAAAAAGGCGCGAGGTAATAATCTTGTCCGAGGGAGACATCACCGTGTGCCGGCCAGTTTTTGATGCTTTTAGGAACTTTGTAACCCGGGAATAATTCGTCTTGCGTGTTTGTTCCGTTTTGTTGGTCTGCGATTCCTGCTTCGTACCAGGCATTAAATTCCCGCACTTCATCTTGTGTTGTCACAAAATGTTGATCGTATTTGCTGCAATTATCAGAGGTTGTTTCAGCATACACTTTTGAAAGCGGTCCTGTCCAATAATCTTGACCATTTCGGTAACGTAAAGCTGCTAATTTCAATTGATTATTAACGTCAGTACCTCCCAACCAAAGCGCTGCAGTAAAAAGTGCATTGATGCCTGAATTTTTAGGAATTTCGTATTGCGAATAATTTTTATTGGGAATTTGCCATAGATTTCCAGCAGTATGAATCATCGCCCGCACATTATTGAGCTCCATATAAGTGGTAGTGGTCGGTGGTGCGCAATTCGCTGATTTTACCTGCGGGATTTTCACCGTGTAGGTGCTCGTGTACGATTGAGCAGATAATGAGAGGACATGAAAACATGTCAAAAAGAAAAAAAGAAACCTTGTCATCTTTGAATTTGGCATGAAGATACAAAGAAAAAATAGTTCCGTAACTTTGTCCTATGAGGGAAATCAAAAATGAAGCGGATGTTCATGAATTAGTTCAAACTTTTTACCAGAAGGTAGTGAAGGATGAGCTACTAGCTCCATTTTTCAAGAACTTGAATTTTGCAGAGCATCTTCCGAAAATGGAGTTTTTTTGGCGCTTTGTCTTGCTTGATGAACCCGGCTATACAACAAGTGTTACGGATAAGCACATGCACATGCGCTTGAAAGAAGAACATTTTAACCGGTGGATTTTCTTGTTTAATGAAACATTGGATGAATTATTTGTTGGTGAAAAAGTGACTTTGGCAAAGCAACGTGCAGCAGTAATTGGCTGGACCATTCAAAGTAAAATGTAAGTTAGCATCGAAATACACAATGAACGTTTCAAAACTTGTTTTTCTTCGTTCATTTTCTTCGCAAATTGTCTCTATTTTCGTTTCATGTCAAAAAAGGCCGAAGATTATAGTAAAAAAGGATTGCGCACCAGTTACATTTCAACCGTAATTGGAATCTCACTCGTGTTATTCATGATTGGATTAGTTTTGGGAGGGATTTTCGGATTGAAAAGTGTCCAAAAGCAAGCGAAAGAAAGTTTGCAAGGGGATATTTTCTTTAAATCTGAATTGAATGATGCCGACATCAAGCAAATTGAGGAGCAATTGAATACGTGGAAAGAATTTTCCGACGTCTATTTCGTTTCACCCGAACGTGCGATTCAGGAGTTCAGTGGAGACAGTGAAGTGGAACAAGAAGTGCAAGCGATGTTTTTAGATGAAAATCCCTTGCCACCAACCATTGGATTCAAACCAAAGGAGTCCTACGCGACAAGTAAAGGAATGGCTCAAATAAAGTCGAAATTAATGAAGCGTTTTCCAGAGGAAATCGACGAAGTTAATTACGACAAAGCTAGTGTTGCCAACGTTAATTTAGGATTTAAACAATTTGTTTTCTTGTTCTTATCCGTCGCCTTACTGCTAATCATTATCGCGGTGGCTATGATCAATAATACGATTCGTTTGGCCTTGTATTCAAAACGATTTACGATTAAAACGATGCAATTAGTTGGTGCAACAAGCACCTATATTCGTCGCCCATTTATCTTACAAGCGGTTTTTCAGGGATTCATTTCAGCACTAATTGGACTCGCATTTTTATTAACCGTATTTTACGGTTTGAATAACGTGTTAGAAACGATTGAAATCAGTTATACAATAGAGAGTTTTATCCTGCTTGTCGGAATTTTATTGTTAATAGGAGTAATTATGACCGTAATTTCAACGTGGTTTGCCTTAAACAAGTATCTTCGTATGAAATTAGATGATTTGTATTAAGCATGAAAGAGCCAATTAAACACTTCGGATTTGATGTACAGAACTACAAATGGTTGTACATTGGATTAGCTATTAACATTCTGGGATATTTATTAATGATTGGCGGTGGGGCAGAGGACCCAAGTCAATTTAACGGGAATGAATTGTTTAGTTCAACAAGAATTACGCTTTCACCCGTATTGATTGTAGTTGGATACATCATTATTTTTTACGCAATCATGAAGCGTCCGAAAAAGGACAATTCTTCCGATAAAGCTGCGTAACCATCCCTTAAAACTAATGCTATGAATTTCTTGGACGCCATTATTTTGGCCATCATCGAAGGATTGACGGAGTTTCTTCCTATTTCTTCTACCGGACACATGATTATCGCATCGACCATCATGGGTAATGCTTCCGATGAATTCACAAAATTATTTACAGTCGCGATTCAGTTCGGGGCCATTTTATCAGTGGTTATCGTTTATTTCAAGCGATTTTTACAAAGTTTCAAATTCTACACCTTATTGTTTGTCGCATTTATTCCAACGGGAATTTTAGGACTACTTTTGAAGAAACACATTGATGGTTTATTGGAAAATGTGTTGGTCGTAGGGATTTCCCTTTTTGTTGGTGGAATTATCTTGTTGTTTATTGACCGCATTTTTGAGAAAAACGAAAGTCAGGAAGAAGTTCCGTTAACATTCAAATCAGCGTTTATTATTGGAACAATTCAAAGTATCGCCATGATTCCCGGGGTTTCACGTTCGGCAGCGACAATTATTGGTGGACTCTCACAAAAGTTAAGTCGAAAAGCAGCAGCAGAATTTTCGTTCTTTTTAGCTGTTCCAACCATGTTTGCAGCGACGGTTAAAAGTATGTACGACGAGAAAGACTTGTTGCTTCAGTCAGAAGGAAAAGAATGGGGCTTATTGCTCGTAGGAAATCTCATAGCATTTGTGGTTGCATTTATTGCGATTAAATCGTTCATCTCCTTCATCAGCCGAAAAGGATTTAAAACGTTTGGTTATTATCGGATTGTACTCGGTGCAATTTTGATCATTCTGATTTTAGCTGGGATTCCACTTAAAATGGCTGGCTAATGTTAGAGGTAACAGATGGATTGACGATTTTAGTTGACAAACCCTTAACCTGGACCTCATTTGATGCAGTCAATAAGTTGCGATGGAACTTAAAACGGCAATTAAAAGTCAAAAAAATCAAAGTCGGACACGCTGGAACATTGGATCCATTAGCGACCGGACTTTTGGTCATTTGCATTGGCAAGCACACGAAGTTGATTGAAGGATTAACCAATGATCATAAAACATATACGGGCACATTCCTTTTAGGGAAAACAACACCTTCTTATGATTTAGAAACGGAATTCGACCAAGAATTCCCAACCGATCACATTACGAATGCTTTAATCCAGGAGGTCGTGACTTCTTTTATAGGAACACAATTACAAACTCCGCCTATTTTTTCGGCAAAGATGATCGATGGCAAACGCGCCTATGATTATGCACGAGCAGGACAAGAAGTAGAAATGAAACAAAATGAAATCACGATTCATTCCTTCACGTTCGATTCGACCCGCTTTCCGGAGATTGATTTTCAGATTTCTTGTTCAAAAGGTACCTACATCCGAAGCATAGCCTCGGATTTCGGCAAAAAACTAAATTCTGGCGCAACGATGATTGCCTTGCGCAGAACAGTTTCAGGTGAATTTCACATAGAAGATGCAAAGAGTATTGATGAGTGGATTGAGATCATTCAATCCGATGAAGTTTTTATTCCTTGACGTGTTTTAATTTCTCCTGTACATCTTTAATTAGTCGCTTGTAATTGGAGATTTTTTCATCGTATCCATTGCTTTCAGCTCGCACGAGTCGTTTTTGTAAATAGTGTAATCGACGCCCTAATTTGTATTTATCCCATTTGTACAATAGCTTTTTCATAAAAAATTGAATTGAGTTAGAACTGAAAAAAGACACGCTCTGTCTACTTTAAAAGTAATGATTATTTCAGTAAAAGTCAATAGTTCAAATTTGTTACAAGAATTTTACGGATGGACTCAATGGCGTGATGGAAAATTTCGACGCATCCATTTCAACGGTTTGTCCCACAGGAAGAGTGAATTTATCCAGGATATGTCCGCAGAGAAAGCCACTGAATACCGGAAAATTTACGTTTTTAAAGTGATAATCGAATACTTCTTGCAAGGAAAACGACCATTCAGGTTCTTCGGGAATACATTTTCGAAATTGTCCCAAAACGACACCTGAAAGCTCGTCAAAAACACCATTCAGTTTCCATTGTGTCAGCATGCGGTCCACGCGGTAGGGTTCTTCTCTGACTTCCTCTAGAAAAAGTATTTTTCCTTTCCAGTTTGGTAGGTATTCCGTTCCAAGTAGTCCGGTTAAAACACTGAGATTTCCGCCATAAAGTTCTCCGGTAGCAATTCCGGGACGAATACAGACCGGTGGAGTTGGATACAGTTTTGGGTCTGTTGTTACGATGGTATTGGTTGTTCCCTTTACGATCATGTTTTCAATCGATTGGAGGCTGAAATTTCCCCAAGAGGCATTTCCATTTGGACCATGAAATGTCACAAGTCCGGTTTTGTGCGTGATCGCAACTAAAAATGCAGTAATGTCACTGAAGCCTAAGATAATTTTTGGATTTTTTTGAATCGCATTGAAGTCCAACAAGGGTAGAATGCGCGCGCATCCCCATCCGCCACGGGTAAAGAAAATGGCTTTCACTTCAGTATCGTGTATCAAATCCATAAAGGCTTTTGCACGTGCTTCATCCGTGTCAGAAAGATAACCAAAACGCGTTTGAAGGTTCCCTGAAGTTTTGACACGGTAACCGAGGTTCTGCAATAATAAAACAAAGTCCGCTACTTCTTTTGGATCATGACTTGCTCCGGCAGGCGCACAAATTCCAACCAAATCACCTTTTGTTAATGCGTTAGGCAAATGAAGGTCTGGTTGAATTTCCGGTTTATCTGGCGCGGATTGAATGACAAAAGGAGCCAGCATACTAGCGCCAAGCAAAGGCAAAACGGATCTTCTGGAGAGTTTTTTCATTGCATTAAAGGTAAGGAAAGTTGCAAGAATTACATGTAGGATAAGTTTGTTTTCAGGTCAAATAAAGTAATTTTGAAAAAAATCAATTATGAGAATATTTCTACTGCTTATTTGCTTCAGTACATCCTACGTCTTTTCCCAATCAAAAAAGGAGCAAATTGAAATTTTGCAACAACGTTTTGATAGTTTACAGGTCGTTCAAAACAAATTAATTGTTGACGGCACCAAAACACAAAAAGAGTTAGACGCGTATAAAATAATGTCGGTTAAGCGATTAGATAGTTTAAATACCTTGCGAGTTACTGAGTTAAAACGCAATGAATCGTTAACGGCGCAATTGAATGAATCGAATGCACGCGTTCAGAAAAACGACCAAGAAATCCGCGAATTGAAGCGTTCGCTTGAAGAAAGCGAAACATCCATCAATACACTGACACGCCGTGTTGCCTTGCTTACGGACTCAGTTACCATGTATAAAAAAGCACTAGACAAGGCCGTTACAGTTCGTGACTTATCCGATGGAAAGTTTAGTCAAAGCGAGTTGAATTTCATCATCGAATACTTTAAAAAAGAAGTGGTGAAATTTTCTGATGAAGGTCTCGGTGCAGTTGTGAAATACGATGATGAAAATATCACTGTTCATGTGGAAGGCGAATTAGGGTATGTTCCAGCTTTCGAGTTAAAGAAAAACATTCCAACTTGGGTCGCGGGTGATTTAGACCAGGACGGAACGAATGAAATTATTTTTGATGTGTTTTTTACGGCAGGAGGAACTGCTGTTTGGTTTGAATTGTATTGTCTTAAGATTAATAAAAACGGATCCTATTCGATTATTAATCTTGAGGCTCCATGTCCATGCAAGAACTATTTGGAATGCCGTGAGCCAAGTGCACATGTTGTTGGTTTTGCAAACAATCTCATAACCATCGATGCCAATTGTTTTCGTGCTGATGATGCCATGTGTTGTCCAAGTTCAACTATGAAGGCAAAATATAAATTCCTACATAACAAACTCATCTTGGTCAATTGATCGGCAATTTAATTCCTGCGGAACCCGAAAAGCAGAAGAGTAGGGTAACTAGTGTCGTTCGGATATTTTAGAAAATTTAGTAAAGGGAGTGTAAAGTCGGATAAAAATCCGGATAAACAAAAAAAAGCAGAGTTCATGTTCCGCTTGCGCTCTAACAATCACTCTGCTTTTATGTACCCCGGGCCGGAATCGAACCGGCACTCCCGAAAGAACAGGATTTTGAATCCAGCGCGTCTACCAGTTCCGCCACCGGGGCATTCAGGGTGCAAAGATAACAATAAATTAATTTAGATTCCAAAACTTGAACCCACATTGTTGGACTAACTTCAGTAAATGGTTCCGTCTACCCCTTTGACTTCAAGTACATGTCGTAGATCATTCCGTCGGATAATCCTATTTTAGGAACGTCAATTTGATGGATGCCTAACTTTTCCATGACGAATAAATAGATTTCTAACGCAGGTACAATTACGTCGGCACGATCGGGTTTCAATTGGAATTGATCGATGCGTTCTTCTACGGTGAGTTTGCTCAGTTTATTCATTAAGGAATTCATTTTCGTTGCAGTCAATGAATCCTTGTCTTTTAGTCCGACAATCTTGTGGATTTTATTGATGTTTCCACCCGTACCAAATAAACGGTGTGGAATGGATGAATCCACTTCTGATTCAATCCAGGAACTGATGTCTGTCCAGATTTTCTTCGAAACCTTTCCGCGTAACATGCGAATGGTTCCTAGTTCGAAAGAGCGTGAAGCTCTTTTTTGTCCATTTTCAAACACACTGATTTCGGTACTACCTCCACCAACATCAATCACGATAAAGGGATGTGTTTTGTCAAAGTCGACCAAAAAGAAGGTGCCGAAAATTAATTCAGCTTCCACTTGACCGGTAATAATTTCGATGTTTACACCAGTTTTTTCCTTGATTTTCTCCTGGACCTTCATTCCATTCTTCGCTTCGCGCATGGCAGATGTTGCAACGGCGCGTAATTGCTCGACTTCGAAAATGTGTGCAATTAATTTAAAGGCCTGAATGCAATCAATGAATTGCTCTGTTTTCTTTTTAGAAATACGTCCTTGGTCAAATACCTCGTCACCAAGACGCAATGGAATGCGAGAATAGGAATGTTTCTTTACATAGGCATGGTCACCATCGTAGCACACTTCACCCACAAGTAAACGTGCCGCATTGGTTCCTATGTCTATCGCTCCAAATTTCATTTCCTAATCTTGTGACAAAGATAATTGAAATGTTAGCGGTGAGGTAAGCTTACCTAGAATGTTTCAACTTTTTTAATGAACAATTCAAGTTGGGGTAAACCACGATGCGCTCAGAAGGCGAAACTTTACTGATAACGAGGGGGTGTTTAGATCAAACGATTATTTCCAACAAAACAATATTAGGTCAATGCGCTATGCTTATTAATATGATTTTCATCAATTGTTAATTTACGTTTAATCTACAAAAAATATAGTCGCCGTAAACTTGCAACATGAAAAAAACCGGCTTCTTTGTTCTTCTTTTGATGTCATTTGTGAACATTCATGCGCAAAATGCTTTAGACGGAATCATCGTGGAGAAATACTATGTTTCTACGAAAAAGGACAATTCCAAGAAAAACCTCAGTGGTGAATTGCCTGTTGGAAGCACAACGTACCGTATATATGTAGACATGGCTCCAGGTTGTCGATTCATGGCGGCTTATGGCTCACCCGGACATCCTCTTGAAATTAATTCAACAGAAAACATATACAATCATATGTACAACGGAGCCGAACATCCCATTCGTATTCCAGAACGTACTTACAAAAAGAATATTGTACCGTTAGATTCATGGATTACAATTGGTCCGGCAGGAGAAAATTATTTTGGAGTTTTAAAAGAAGCAGATACGTTAAAAGATATTGCAAGTGTCGTTCCTTTTGAAAAAGGATTTTTAATGTCAAAAAAAAAGGAAATGGGTTTCTCTCTGCAAGACCGAGATGGGTTCCTACGTACCGAGAATATCCCGGATATCACTTTATATAATATAGATTCAAACTTAAATGTCCTTAGAATGGTATCCAATGGAAAATCTTTCCGCATCGAAAACGGCGCTTGGGCTTGTATGGGTAAGGGAGTGAGTGGGGTGGATTCTTTAGGTTCGAATACCATTCTCATTGCTCAGATTACGACTAAAGGAAAATTGAATTATGAATTAAACCTTCTGCTTCGAAATGCGGATGGTAAAGAACAAAAATTTGTTGCGAAGGACCCCATTGAAAATGAAATCCTTCACCAATCGTTAAAATCACACAACTAAACAGAATAAAATTTAACCCTATGAAAAAAATAATACTTCCAATTAGTTTTCTTGTTCTTTCTGGATTCTTTACCAAAGCAACCGCTCAGGTAGGTTTAGAAGGAATTGTTGTAGAGAAATTTTATATTTCAAATGCGGCTGATTCAATCGATGCTGTAAACAATGGTGCGGTTCATCCATTATATGTTGGATCCACAACTTACCGTGTTTACGCTAACTTATTACCTGGTTACAAAGTGGTGAATCTATTTGGCAATGTTGAACATCCACTTTTCATAGAGACATCCACCGCATTTTACAACGATCCAAATTTTGGTTTTAAGGTTTACCAAGGTACTAGTGTAAACAACACAAAGAAAAATACGACGCTAATTGACTCATATATTTCGATGGGTGGAGTCGCTAACGGTCAAATGGGTGTTTTGAAATCAGAAGACACGGACGGATCTATTGGTAACCTACAAGGAATACTTGCGAACACCGACCCACAAATGGGCTTACCAATTACCGGTGCAAATTCAGCAGATGGATTAATGCCAGGCACACCCGTAACTCCTAGTGTTTTAGGGATTTCAAATGAACTGGACATTTTTGATCAAACTGCGGGATCAACATTTACCACGACAAATGGTGCGATTTCTACACTTGGAGGGGTTGAAGGTGTTACCGCTTCCAATCATGTTTTGTTAGGACAATTTACCACAAATGGTGTTTTTAGTTTTAAATTAAACTTACAAATTTTAACTCCTGTCCCGGGAGAGAGTCAAATTTTTGTCGCTGATACCCCTACTGGAACAGAGTTAACAGATACGAGTTTGATTTACAATTCCAATCCAAATGGTGGAGTGGGTATCGAAGAAACAATTGCTGCAACTGCATTAGCTATTGAATATCAAGTGTATCCAAATCCAACCAGTCAATCATTCGCTATACGTCAACATGGTAACATGACGCAATCAAATTACGATTACACCGTAACTGATTTAAGCGGAAAAACAGTTATTTCTGGACACGCGAACAGTCAAGTAACACATGTAGATGCAAGTGCTTTACAAACAGGAATTTACTTAGTAACCATGTCTCAGGACGGAATACTTAGCACAAGTAAATTGATCAAAAACTAAAAAAAATGCGCGGTTCAATTCTTCTTTTCTTATTGTTTTTCGCAGTAACAACTGGTTATTCGCAAGGTACATTCCGTGGTAAGGTGACGGATCCAAACGGGGAATCCGTGATGGAAGTGAAGATTCTCTTGTTGGAAAACAAAGCGGTGATTACCAAAACGGACTTGGATGGAAATTTCACGTTAAATATTCCTGATAATGCCTTGTATAGCGTTCGTTTTACGCATTATGCGCACGATACCTTGATCGAAACCATCCAACTAAAAGATAAAGAAGTAGTGGTGAAAAACATCACGATTAATCCGCGTAATACCACTAAAAATGAAAAGCAAATTACCGTTGGCATCAAACAAGTAAAAGCCAATGATTATTACATGGAGAAAATCAAGCTGAATTCGGCTACAACGATTGACTACATTTCTTCTGAAACCATGAAGAAAACCGGGGATGCGAATGTCACTGCTGCGGTTGCTCGTGTTTCTGGTGTATCTACAAATGGTGGACTCATTACCGTTCGTGGAATTGGTGACCGTTACGTAAAAACAACGTTGAATGGCTCTCGAATTCCAACTTTGGATCCATTGACAAATAACATTAAACTAGATATCTTTCCTTCAAGTTTAGTTGACAATATCATCATTACTAAAACCGCGAGTCCTGATTTACCCGGGGATTGGGCTGGAGCGTATATTTCTGTTGAAACAAAGGATTATCCAGATAAATTAACGGTGAATGTCGAGTCTTCTTTTGGTTATAACGCTCAAACATCATTTAAAGATTTCATTACTTCAGACCGAAGTGGAACAGACTGGCTGGGTTTTGACGGAGGACTACGTTCGCGTGAAGATCGAAATGAACGAATTGTTCAACCAAATTTGGCTCCGACAAATTATGAAGAAATGGTTGCTCTAGGACTAGGAGATTATTTTAAATCGTTGGGAATAAACGGTTGGCAAGATGGAAGTCCAGAAGAGAGTACCTACATGCGTTTGGGTTTGGTTCAATTAGGAATATTGGGTGCAGGACAAGTGAATGACAATGCGGCATACCAAAACGCATTAAATACTTACAATGTACAATATGCTCCGCAAGCATTCAATATTATTAATCCAAATGGAACGAATTACTCAAATGGCTTTTCAAATAATTGGAATACCATTTACCGCAAAGCACCATTGAATTTCACACAGAATTTTAGTGTTGGGGATCAAGTGAAGTTATTTGGGAAATCACTTGGATACTTTTTTGGATTGCGTTACGGAAATACGGTACGTTTTGATCCAAATGGAATTTCACAGCGAATCCTTCCTCAGGAATTAAATTATGGAATAGATTACGTTGATGAAGCTAAAATTAGCCGAGAAACGAATTCATGGAGTATGCTCCTCAATTTGGCTTATAAGTTGAATGATTATAACAAAATGTCTTTGCTAATCATGCCTAATATTACCGGAACCAATGACGTAGCTAACTTCTCTACGAAATGGAATATGGCAAATGACATTGAAGAGATTCGCGTCCGTAAAAACATTTTTTACGAACAACGTCAGCAAAAGATATATCAATTTGCAAGTCAACATGTTTTACCAAAATCAAAAGTCAAATTTGATTTGAATGCATCATACACAGGTGGAAAAAGTACTGCTCCAGATTTTAAATTAACGCAATACAGGGCACAACGGCAAGGAAACGAATTGTTACCAGGATATCAATTTTCCCCTACTGCTGACGACGGTATTAGACGTTATTACCGTTATTTGGATGAGAACTTATTCGATTCTCGTTTACAAATGGAAATTCCATTGGCAAAAGGAGAGGTAAAATTAATCCGAAAAGTAAAAGCGGGTGGGGCATATCAATTAACGACAAGAGACTCAAACATTGATGAATTCTTTTTAGCATCAGGAAATACAAATGTTGTTCAATTACAAAATGATGACATCAATGCATACTTGAATCAAGACAAGTTTATTAGGCAGAATGGTCAACTTGATTTCTTTTATGATCAGCGTAAATGGGATTGGAACCACACCATTGGAAAAACGTCGATTTCTTCAGCTTTTGCGTTATTGGATTTCGAATTTTCAAAAAGCATCCGTTTCAATGGTGGATTGAGGGTAGAAAAGGTGAACTTATTTTCAGATGTATATCAATATGATTTACTTGGATACGAAAGAAACGATGGTCGTAGAATAAATGTAGCGGGATATCCAATGATTAATCCTGGAATAATTGATAAAGTTAATTTCCTACCTTCTGGAAGTTTGATTTATAAGTTGGCTAGCAAAAAAAATACAGCGAATCTTCGTTTGAATTTTAGTCAAACTGTTGCACGTCCAAATTTGCGTGAAATGAACGACGCAGCGGTATATGACAATGAGTTTAGAACCTTGATTTACGGTAATTCAAACCTTAAAATGACAGAAATTTACAATTACGATTTCCGATTTGAGAATTTCTTTAAAAATGGCGACAATATTTCAGCAAGTGCATTCTATAAGGATTTCACGAACCACATTGAAATGGGATTTGGTAGTTCGGGAATTACCTGGGATAACAACGAAAATTCTTATGTGGCAGGTATCGAATTAGAAGGGAGAAAGAAAATTGGTGATCATTTCGAATTTCGTAGCAATGTAACCATTGTGAAATCATATTCTCAATTTGTCAGAAAAGAATTGATTGTGTTACCAAATAATCAAAGTTTATATGTTCCAATTGATACCGTTGAAAGAACAATGTTTGGACAAGCACCATATATCATTAATGGTATTTTAAGCTACTCTTCAGATACGCTCGGTTTGACGGCAACACTTAGCTACAATGTTCAAGGTCCACGTTTGGTATTAACTGGAATTTTAAAAGGTCGCCCGGATGTATATGAAATGCCAAGAAATACAATCGATATCAAGGTATCTAAAACCCTTGGCGATCATTTTTCAATGAGTTTCACAATCAGAGACCTATTAAATGCACCCGTTCGACGTGCATATAAAACACCAAATGGTTATATTGATTACGACCGTTTCCGATATGGTACAAATTACCAAGTTGGATTGTCTTATAAATTATAAAGATTAAAAATCATGCGATACATTCTAGTATTTATCCTTATTAGTGCCATTCAATTCACAGGTTTTTCCCAATTGGAAAAAGTGATTGTAGAAAAATATTATGTGAGTGATTTAAACGATGCAACCGATACACTTGGTGGTGGAATAACAGTCGGATCCACAACATACCGCATTTATGTGGATTTAGCCCCAGGTAGTGTGTTAAAAAAAATCTATGGCGATGTTAATCACCCCTTTTCTATCCAAAGTACAGCACCTTTCTTCAATCACGAAAGTGATGGCCAAACGTTTGCAAAGGACTTCGTAAAAAATCGTTATTTGGAAGGTGTAGTTGCTTTGGATACCTGGTTAACGCTGGGACAAACGACGAAAACACAAGCCGGAAAAACCTATGTTGGGGTATTGAAAAACCAAGACGTTGATGGTTCATTTATTGGCGGTCTGAATAACGATGGTGGCTCAGAACTAATTTCAACAGGATTGTTGATTAATAACGATGCTAGCGCGGGAATTCCTTTAACACAAGCAGATGGAATGGATACTATGGCTACAATCCCAACATCTTGGAGCCATTTTGGCCTCCTAGATTTTGTCTCTGGAAACGATTCTACCATGTTTGGATCACTTGCATCGAACAATGGGTTTACCTCAGACAACTTCTATTTGTCCAACTCTGGAACGATAGGATTGATTCCAGATAGTAACCAAATTTTGGTAGCTCAGCTGACGACTATTGGAGAACTTTCTTTCCATTTAAATATTGTTGTGGATGCTTTGGTGAATGGAGTAGTTCAGACAATAAATTATGTTTCTTCGAATGATACACTAATAACAGGAGAAGAGTTTAATCCGTATTTGATATATCCATCTACGTGTGGATGTAATAATTCAAATTATGTAGAATACGATCCTACTGTAACTTGTTTGGAACCTGGATCATGTATCACACCAATTATTATTGGATGTATGGATACAATGGCTTGTAATTTTGATCCGAATGCAAATGTAAATATTGCCAATTTGTGCTGTTATCCTGGCAAGTGTAACAACCGTGATATTGCAGTCGTTTGTCCAGCTTTACGCGGTGAGAATTTCGAATTTTTGGTTTATCCAAATCCAAGTAATACTGATTTCTTTTTTGATGTCTTTAGTGGAATGGAAAATGAAGCGATAAAAGTCGAAGTCTTTAATACCTTCGGGGTGAAAGTATATGAGAAAACATTGGCTCCATCGGCAGTCATCACAGGCGAAAAACTAGAAATGAGTATTTCAGAGAAAGGCTTGTATCATATGAAAGTTCAAATCGGAGAACAAATACAAACACAATTATTATTTAAAAACTAAGCCATGAAACAAACACTTTTTTTTATCGGTTTACTTTTTCTTGGATTACAGGCTTGTCAGAAAAAAACAAATACTCCGAATGAGTTAGAATTTGGAACGGTTACTGATGTCGATGGCAATGCTTATAAAACGGTAAAAATCGGAGATCAATGGTGGATGTGTGAAAATTTGCGCGTAAAACATTTTCAAGACGGATCCAATATCACCTACATAGGAAATGTCAATCAAGATGCCAATTGGGCGCAAATAACCCAACCAGCATTTAGCTTTATAAATGATACTGTATTTGGATGTTATTACAATCATTTAGCGGTTAAAGATGTAAAAAAATTGGCTCCTATTGGATGGCACATTCCTTCGGACGAAGAGTGGAAAACATTGGAAAAAACAATCGGAATGTCCGAAAATCAAGCAAACCAATTTGCATGGCGTGGAAATAATGAAGCGGAAAAGCTTCTTAATAAAAATTCTGAAGGTTGGCCAGTTGGAACTGTTCCATTTGGAATGGACACATATGGTTTTGGTATGTTACCTTCGGGTTGCCGTTTATTTAATGGCGAATTGACGTTTGGTAACAATGCTTTTTTCTGGTCATCTTCTTCAGAAGCTAATGGAAATGCATATTACCGATATGTTGATTATCAAAAAAAGAACATTTTTAGACAAACGACCTATCCTCAATATGGGATGAGCATTCGTTGTGTAAAAGACTAAAAAATTAAAAAATGAAAGGATTTATCTGTTTATTCCTATTATGTAATACCGTTTTGTTCGCTCAAAGCACCAAACCTAAAACGAATTGGGCTATTGGTGTGTTAGGAACTGGTGCAACAACGTATCGTTTTACAGGTGCTGATGGCACTTCCGGATGGTTGAAAGATGAAATCGATTCATCTGAAACTTGGTCAACTGGTTATTCCTATGGAATTAGTGCGGATTATTTTCTGTCGGAAAAATTAAGTTTACGAAGTGGCTTAACATTTTCACAGTGCGGTCAATCGTACCAAGACTTGTCTAAATATCAATCTTTTCGCACCGCCTACCAATTTATTGACATACCAGCAATCGTGCGATATGCACATCCTCTGGAAAATGCAAATCTTGTTTTCGGGATTGGACCAGAACTTACGTATATGTTGCGTTCACGAGCAATTTATCAAGGGATTGGAGATGTTTCAATTAACAAAACCACCATTAACGATGTCTCACTCAGCAAATTAGGAGTAGCAATTGGCACCCAAATTTCATACAACCGTTTGTTAGGCGCGAATACGAATATTGAGCTCGGACTTAATTACCGCCAACAAATAACAAGCATCGCAAAAGGATCCATAACAAGACTTCCATTTTCACTTGGTTTATTTCTTGGAATTCGTCAAGGAATCTAATAGCATTCAAGAAAAACTATCCCCTTGCGACTTGTTTACATTTCCTTCACATTAACTTTATGTTTAGGAACCAAAAAGCAAACATTTAGCCAACTTAAATTTAGCAAACCTTTCATTTTGGCTTAATTAAGGATTGATGATACCCCCCTAAATTTGTATCGTAAAATCTAAAAATTAAAAAAAATGAAAACAAAAAAACCTATTTTAAGACTCGCAGTCTTGGCTGCGTTGTCATTTTTCTCGGGTAACGAAATCGTTGCTCAAACTAACGTAGGGGCGGCTTGTGGATGTCCTTCCGTAGGTTCAAGAACTGCTGCAAATGTTCAGGTTTACGCGGCATCATTAAATAAGTGGTCAGCACTTCCTGCTTCTGCTTACGGTGGAGAAATTACAGGAAACATCACATTAACATGTGACAAAGTTTGGACTATAGATCAAAAAATATACGTTGCAGCGGGAGCGACTTTAACAATCGAGCCTGGAACTGTAATTAAATCAAACGTTGCTGGATCTGCAGCAGCTGCAACTGCATTAATCATTGAAAGAGGTGGTAAAATTATGGCTGCCGGTTCAGAGTCTTGTCCGATTATTTTCACAGCTGCTGCTGATGCTTTGGATGGTTCTTATGGGGCTGCAAACAAAGGTCAATGGGGTGGTGTTCTAATCTTAGGAAAAGCAACGAATAACCTTACATTAGCAGCAAACGGACCTTTCATTCCAGGAACTTCTGGAAAATTGGCTGTAGCAAATGGATTAGGAGTAGTAGAAGGATTTGCATCTTCTTTACCTCAAGATCAATTTGGTGTGGCTGTTGGTTCCATTCCAACTGGATATGCTCAAGGTACTTCTCCAACTGGTAACTACACGTTTACAGGAACAGGTGGGTCTGCTCAAAATAATTCAGGTGCAACCACATTAAAAGTAACAGCTGCACCTTCAGTGGCATTAGCTGGACAAACGATTACAGGTACTGGAATCGCTACGAACACAACTGTAACAGGTTCAACAACTTCGTTAACTTTGTCAAATGCTGCAACTGCAAATTTAACTGGTACTTACACTGCTGCTACAACTCAAGCTGGTACAGGTAACACCGCATCTACGGCTTTAACTTTGGATAATGCAAACGCATTAATCCTTGTAGGTATGAAAGTAACAGGAACAGGAATTGCTGCTAACACTACTGTTTCTAGCGTTTCTGGAACGGCAGTTACTCTTTCTACAGCTTCTACGGCTGCAATGTCAGGAACATATACCTTCGCATTTACATTTACAGCTGCGGACGTATTAAACTTTACAGGTTCAACTAAAATTACCTTAGGAACTGCATTACCTTATGTAATGTCTGGAACAGCAGTTTCTGGAACAGGAATTCCTGCAAATACAACAGTAGCATCTGTTAGTGGTTCTACTATCACACTTTCTGCTAGTGCATCTGCTCCAGTTACTGGAACATTGACTTTCACAGGTGTTTACCCTAACCCAGGAGCGACAGCTTATTTCCCAATCGTAACTACTGGAACTTCTTCTGCTCCAGCCGGACTTGCAGTAAATGGTACTGATTATGTAAATTACGCTGGTGTATCAATTTCACAAGCTGGTCAAACTTTTGATGATAACGATAACTCAGGTGTTATGACCTATGTTTCTATCCGTTATTCAGGAGCTGTATTATTAGTAGGTTCTGAGATCAATGGTTTAACATTGGCTTCAGTAGGACGCGGAACTAAAATCGAGCATGTTGAAATCGTTTCTTGTGCAGATGATAACATCGAACTTTTTGGTGGTACGGTAAACTTGAAATATTGTACGACAATGTTTGGAAATGACGACATGTTTGACTACGACTTAGGTTGGTCAGGAAAAGCACAATTCTTATTCGGAATGAAAGGAAATGAATTTACAACACTAGGTGGTTCAACTACCTCAGGAATCAGTAACGATAGTGATAATGGTTTTGAAGCGGATTCAGATGATAGCCAATCATACAACTTCCCAAGATCAATTCCAATTATTTACAATGCAACATTGATTGGAAATGAGAAAGTTGTTGGAAACTCAGATAACTCTGGATTATCTGCAATCATGGCGAAAGAAAACACAGGTGGAGAAATCTATAATTCATTGTTTGCCAATTTTAGAAATGGATTTAACATGAAAAAATCTTTAGGAGCTGCTAGTTCATATGCGAATGGTGGTGAAGCTTGGCACAACTGGACAAATAGTCCATCAGTTCCTACTACAGCTACAGCTACAACTGGTAACGGTACGCAAATCCTAAAAGTAAAATGTAACACTTTTGTGAACAACGTAACAAATGGTCTTGCATCTTCAGTAGGAGCAAGTGCTTCATCTGCAGGAACAGCTCTTACTGGTTCTGACTTGACTCAATTTACCACAACTGATAACAACATCGTTGTTACTTCTTTAACTGGTTTCGATCCTAGTTATATCATGAATGGTTCTACAAACGTAATTACTACGAAAAATGATGTTGTTCCATCTCCAGGTACGAACGTACAATTAGGAACTGGTTGTACTCAAGCGCCATTTGATGGTTTCTTTGAACCAGCTAATTACCGTGGTGCATTCAAACCAAGTGCAAACAACGAAAACTGGTTATCTGATTGGACGTTCTCTCAAGTGTTGAACTCAACTAAAGGAGTTCTTGCTTGTCCTACAGACATCAATAATGATGGTGTAACAGATGTTAATGACTTCTTGATTTTCTCTGGTCAATTCGGCCAATCTTGTAATTAATAAAATTAAATAATAAAGCGCTCATCTGCCTTCGAAAACTGGTGAGCGCTTTTTAAAAAAAATCTTATGAAAAAATTTAATTTACTAACGAAGATATTCGTTTTATTTCTCTCTGCCAACTCTTTTGCACAGGGATTAGAAGGAATCATTGTAGAGAAATACTATGTGGCTAATGCAGCTGATGTAGCGAATGCCACCGCGAACAGTGCTGTTACGCCTTTAACAACCAATTCAGTTACATACCGTGTTTATGTAGATCTAGCGGCTGGATGGAAATTGAATAACATTTGGGGAAATGGCCCGCATCCATTAACAGTGAATACAACAACTGCGTTCTTTAATGACCCGAACAACGGTGTAAGTGTAAATAGCGGTGGAACATCGCTTAACAACTACAAGTCAAACACAATGTTTTTGGATTCATACTTCACACTTGGTAACGTTTGTGCAGGTAAATTAGGAGTGTTAAAATCAGAAGACACCGATGGTACTATTGGAAACACTCAAGGTCTATTAGTAAATAATCCTGGTGGATGTTACGGTGACCCAATTATGGGAACTAGCGGAAAAGATGGTTTGATTGCAGGTTCAGTTCAAACATTAACAACCCTAGGTTTGCCAACATCTATTAACATTTTTGATCAAACGAATGGTGGTTCATTTTCAATGAATGGTGGTGCTATCTCTATTTTAGCAGGTGTCACTGGTCCAACATCAGGTAATAAAGTGTTGATTGGTCAATTTACGACTGACGGAGTATTTACGTTTGCATTGAACCTTCAAATTAAAAACATTACTACGAATGCTGTTGAAGATTATGTTTCTTCTTCTCCAACAGGTAATGAATTAACGAATGCGTCGTTAACATTAGCGGCAAACACACCTCCTTCAATTACAATGACGGCAAGTCCATCGACTTCTGGAATTATCACTGGTAGTTCAATGACATTTACAGCTACAGCTGCTGATGTAAATGGTGGAACCATTATTGGAGTTGAGTTCTTCGACAATGGCGTTTCAATTGGTGCAGGTACATTAGCATCGGGAACAAGTACGAACGGTACTTATACGAAAAGTTATACTGCTTCAGCAAATGGTGCACATGCTATTACCGCTAAGGCAACAGATAACGAATGTGCTTCAACTACAACAAGTGCAACGAATTTCACAGTTGCAGCGAATCAAGCACCAGTGGTATCAAACTTAACTGTTCCTGCAACAGCTTATTTGGGTGCTACTGTAAACTTTACATGTACTGCTGCTGACCAAGATGGTTCAGTTGCTTCAGTTGAATTTTATGTGAATGGTGTTTCTATCGGAAATGGTACATTGGCTTCAGGTACTTACACTAAATCTTACACGATTCCATCTAACGTAAATGGATCTTATTCAGTCCAAGCGAAAGCGACGGATAATTTAAGTTTAGTTGGTGCTTTTGCTTCAGCAACTATGAATGTCGTTGCGAATACACCTCCAACGTGTGTTTTAACAAATCCAACGTCAAGTTTATTAATTACTGCTCCAACAGCGATCAATTTAGAAGCAACGGCTTCAGATAATGATGGAGTTACAGGTGTAGATTTCTATGTGAATGGAACTTTAGTAGGTTCTGATGCTACAAGTCCATATTCTTATTCTTGGACAAGTACAGCTGGAATCAAAACGTTCTATGCGAAAGCAACGGATGCGTTCGGTGCATTTACCAATTCATCTTCTGTTACGTTAGATATCGCAGATCCAAATGCATTGCCTTACAAAATCAAAAACAGTACACAAAACTGTGACGCAACTACATACTGTATGCCAGTAGCTGTTGCTTCAACTTATACAGTGGATAACGTAATTGGTTATGACATCCTTTTAAACTATGATGCATCTAAATTAACTCCAACAGGAAACGTAACGGTAAACAACGCATTGATCAATCCAAACTACGTGGAGACAGCTGTTTCTATCGGAACTCCTTCTGGAAGTAATGGTACAATGCAAATTTCTCTTTACTTGAACAGTAATGCACCTGCTTCTGCAGAATTCGCGGGAACCAATGCAGACATTTTCTGTGTACAATTCGCAAAAACGGCTGGATTCAATCCAGTTGATTCCGCAGCATTGTCAATTACTTCAATCCAAGAGAGTTACTATACAGGAGTTATTTTGAAAACAGCAAATGCTGGTAAAGCATACTCAATCAAAAACAACACATACGAAGGATCTTTGGTGTTCTGGTCGGATAATCAAGCGATCAAATACAACACTGCTTCTCCAAGTTCATATTTGATTACAAACGTTAACGGTTCATTATCTACTATTGGAACAGCAAGTGCTTCTTCAACAGCTTTGACTATACCTAATAGCGTTTCAGGTGTTGTTGCTGGTATGAAAGTAGTTGCGAATGGTGTTCCAGCTGGTACAACTGTTGCAAGTGTTTCAGGTACAACCGTAACTTTGTCTGCTGCTACAACAGCTGCATTATCATCTGCGAATGTATCGTTTGTTTCTGCAACAGCAGTTCAACCGAATACGTCAGGTGCGTTTACACACAATTTATTGAACGGACAGGATTTACGTATCGAACGTGATATCGTTAACATCAATTCAGTTCAGTTATTAATTAACGGAGCGGATGCGGTATTAGCTAAAACATTGTTGTTAAGCGGAAACTTTACACCAAACGTATACCAAATCATGGCATTAGATGTTAACTTGGATGGTGTTGTGAGTGCGGGTGATGTCTCTCAAATCAAACAACGTGCAACTTTAGCAATTCCTGAATTCCGTCAAGCATGGAACTACTCTGCTGCAGGTGTATCTAACGGACAACCTTCTAAAGATTGGGTGTTTGTAGACCAAACGCGTGTTGCTACATTAGCTGCATACCAAATTTCATCTACATTCCCAGCAAATGATGGAGTTGGTTATTCTAAATCACAAGTTCCAGTTGCACCGTTCAATTTAGCGGCAAACGTGACAAACTATTCTACTTGTCCGGTTGTTGAAACTGAAACTTACAAAGGAATCATGTTAGGTGATGTGAATGCTAGTTATGCTGCATTTACAGCAAACGGAATCTTGAAATCAGAAAATGAAGCAGTTATTTTAGATTTAGCTTCAGCAGTGAAAGAAGGAAATACGTTCAGAATTCCAGTTTCATTTGAATCAACTGAAGCTACGAATGCATTAGACTTCGCGGTTCGTTTCAATGAAAACAACGTTTCTTTCTCTGAATTGAACAATGTAGCAGTTGGAATGGAAGCAAATGCTTTCATGAACGAAACTGATCGCACATTCCGTTTCACAGGATTTGATGTGGCTAACTTTACAGTAGGTTCTACAGTAGCTGAGTTAGTTTTACAATCAAACAACGAAACAATTTCTGAAAAAGACATCATCGCTGATTTAGCTTTAATCAATGGTAAACCAGTTGATGTGAAATTTGAGAAATCAAGTGAAGCGATTCAATCTGTATTAAATGTTTCTATCTTCCCGAATCCATCTAACGGCGCATTCTCTGTTCAAGCAACAGAAAACGCAACAGTTGATGTATACGATATGAATGGAAAACAAATTATTGCAAGTCAAGTGATCTCTTCCAATGGAAAAGTGAACATCGACTTAAACAACGTTGAAGCGGGTGTTTATTTAGTACGTGTACAAAATGAAGCATTCAGCACAACAAAAAGAATTGTTATTGAAAAATAATTTTTCTTGTTTTTTTATCTAAAATAAGTCGCAACCGCAAGGTTGCGGCTTATTTCGTTTAAATTAAAATCGTCAACAACATGAAAAAAATCTTTCTTTTACTCCTAACTGTTTGTATACAGCAAGTCGCGTTTTCGCAATCACATTTGCAGAAACCACATCAGGAAAAGGCATTGAATGACACCATTATTTTCGACATTAATCAAGCAGTTTTTACGAATGCTGGGGGCATTAATTACATTGAATTCCCAGTAATTTTAAAGTCGTCAAATACGGCGATAAATTCATTTGATTTTTGGTTTCAATTCAACGTCAATAAATTAACCTATGTATCTACTTCGGCTGTAATTAGCGGATTAGATGCTTTTAGTAATTACAACACGGCAAATTTTTATTTGAGTAATACAAGTTCTGGAACGTCAATCACGTTTAATATCCCTACAAATATTCCGGTAATTAAATTGAAGTTTGAACTGGCAACTCCTTGTACGGAAATTACACAAGGGGATTTCTCAAATATTACCACGCTATTTAATGGTGATGTTAGCTCATATAAATTTATCGCACAAACAGATCATTCAATCGATATTACAACACCGGACCCATTATGCACCTATAATTATATTGAGTTTACCTATCCATCAACAATTTATGGAAAACAAATCACAAATTATCAATGGGATTTTGGAAACGGAGATCAAAGCACGAGTCAAACGGATAGCACCTTATTCACTGCCGGAATTCATACTGTTACATTAAATGTAACGACAGTAGATGGTTGCACGCATGCTGTTACGCGCGATGTAACAATCTTAGAGGGACCGAATGCATCCTTCAACGCAGTGTTAGATCCAAACTTATTTTCCTATAATTTTATCAATCAATCGACCATCCTTACAGGTTCTATTACATCATATCTTTGGGACTTTGGTGATCAAACCCCTACATCTGATTTGGAAAACCCTAATCATGATTACCAAAGCCATAGTTCTTTTTTGGTGAGCTTAACGGTTAGCGCTGATAACGGTTGTGTGAATGTATACGATTCAATTGTTTCAACAACAGACGGATTAACTGAACTCTCATTCGATCAATTCGAAGTCAGTCCGAATCCTACATCAAATTTATGTCAACTAATTTCAACGCATGCGTTCGTTGGTGAATTGGTGTTAAGAGACCTAAATGGACAAATCCTTCTTTCGAATGAATTCAATGGAAATGAACAAATCATTGATTTAACGAATTTACCGGCTGGTGTTTACTTTTGTACAATCCAAAATAAAGTTGGTCAGCGAAGCCTAAAAGTTATCAAACTGTAAACACACTATTACTATTCACAACAAGCTATTGAAAAGGAATTAACATCATAAACTTCCCTTAAAACTGAGGAAACATCCCGTGAGCAACTTTGTATAAAATTACAAACATGCAACAGAAACGGGATGTTGAATTAGTGGTTATTTCAGATGTTCATTTAGGAACGTATGGAGCGAGAGCAAGTGAATTAGTAAGTTACCTTCGTTCCATTCAACCACGAACCTTGGTTTTGAATGGAGATATCATCGATATCTGGCAATTTAGCAAACACTACTTTCCCGCGGACCACATGCAAGTCCTGAAAGAGATTACCTCTTTGTTATCGAAAGGAACCAAAGTCTATTACATCACTGGAAATCACGATGAAATGCTCCGTAAGTTCAAAGGATTCAGCATGGGAAATTTTGAAATACAAAATAAACTCATCCTTCCTTTAACGACCGGAACCGCTTGGATTTTTCACGGCGATGTATTCGACACAACCATGAAACATTCCAAATGGATCGCAAAACTGGGAGGGAAAGGATACGACTTATTGATTATCTTAAACACCATTGTAAATTGGTTTAGCGAGAAACTTGGACGTGGACGCGTTTCACTTTCCAAAAAAGTAAAAGACAGCGTGAAGGGCGTGATCAAATTTGTCAATAATTTTGAGGAGACGGCTGCAGAAATTGCGATTAACAATGGCTATCAGTTTGTGGTGTGTGGACACATTCATCATCCACAAATCAAGAAAATGACGAATGCGAATGGAGAATCAGTGATGTATTTGAATTCTGGAGATTGGGTAGAAAATTCTACGGCATTAGAATATAATAAAGAAATGTGGACGCTCTATAAACATGTTCCAAAATCAGGAGATTTCGTCAAGCAAGAGGCCACATCTTTTAAAAATGCCTTGAGTTATGATCAATTGCTCCAAGAGGTAGTTTCTGGTTTAAATTACGATGCGCAATGAAAGTATTATACGCCATTCAGGGAACCGGAAACGGGCATTTGAGTAGGGCGCAAGAGATTGTGCCAATGCTCAATAAATATGTTGACACCACTGTTTTGGTAAGTGGAAATCAATCCCAAATCCAATCTAATTTCGACGTCAATTACCAAAAAACGGGACTTACGTTTCTTAGTGGGAAAACGGGAAAAATAGATTTGTTGCGAACGGTATTCAAATCTCACCCAATTGATTTTTTCAACGAAATTCGCACCTTTCCAATTAAACAATTTGATTTGGTCATTACGGACTTCGAACCAGTTTCTGCTTGGTCATCCCTCATGCATGGCGTGCCGTGTATTGAAATGAGCCATCAAGCTGCAGTTATTCACCCCAATGCGCCAAAATCCGCAGCTAGAAATAGAATAGGGGAGTACATTTTGAATCATTACTGTCCAACCAAAGAGAAAATCGGTTTTCATTTCGATCAATATGGAGAGAACATTCATACGCCCGTAATCCGCAACAACATTCGTTCGATTGATGCCAAAAACCACGGACACTACACTGTTTACTTACCAGCTTATCACGACGACGTATTGCTTCAGTTTTTACAGCAATTTCCCGTTCAATGGGAGGTGTTTTCCAAATTTACTCAGGAAAAATCAATACAAGGCAATGTTCATTTTTACCCCATTGATAATGATGCGTTCACAAAAAGTTTTGCGAATTGTGCGGGTGTTTTATGTGGTGCCGGTTTCGAACTTCCAGCAGAAGCGATGTTTCTAAACAAAAAACTATTGGTGATTCCAATGATTGGTCAATACGAACAACAGTGTAATGCGCTGGCGGCAAAAAATATGGGTGCAATCATGATCGACGGGTTGAATTTATTGCATCACCGAACAATCAATTTGTGGTTAAATCAGGGACTTCAATTACAAGTAGATTACAAGGATGAAACCGAATCGATTGTTGAGCGTACGCTTGAAAATTTTGAACGCAAATACCGTCAGATGAAAGCTCCTCGACACACGGATGAAAAAACCATTTTTGAAAAACTATCTGTTCTGAAATACTTGTTTTAATTCAAAAGCAAGGCCAATCTAGTCTAATTTTTTGAAAAGTTAACGATCAAAACAACCAAGGAGGATTATTCCTGAATGTAACTTCTGTACAGTTCTCGTTGCGCATGGAAAGGCGGAAGATTTCGCTCATTGTAGCGGTTTTTAAGGTCCGCACTGATGTTTCTCGCTTTTACACTTCCGCGCCATTGGAAATCAAAAATACGGTCAAGTTCAGCTTTAATTGCTGGGTCTTTTACGATCATTCCTACTTCAATGCGTTGGTCTAAGTTGCGTTCCATCCAGTCGGCGCTTGTGATGATGTGAACTTGATCGCCATTGTTTTCGAAGATAAAAAAGCGTGCATGTTCTAAATAGCGATCCACTAAACTGATGGCTGTAATATTGTCGCTGAGCCCCTTTACTCCTGGTTTTAAGCAGCAAATTCCACGCACAATTAGTTCGATTTTCACACCGGCTTTACTTGCTGCATAAAGTTTATCAATCATTTTCACATCTGTGAGGTTGTTGATTTTAATCTTAATTTTTGCTGGTTTTTTGGCTTTAGCAAATGCAATCTCTTTGTCAATCAAAGCGAATAATTTTCTACGTGTATTGAATGGCGAAACCAATAAATTCCTGAAAATATTGCGTTCAAGGTTGTTTTCAAGTAACTTAAATACTTTACTCACTTCCAGCGACAACTCACGTTCTGAACTAAGAATAGCTAAATCAGCATAAATGGTGGCTGTTTTTTCATTAAAGTTCCCGGTACCAACGTAGGTGATAAATTGATCTTTTCCATCTTTCACTTTGCGGATTTGCATCAATTTGGAATGCACCTTTAAATTAGGCACCCCATAAATAACATTGGCGCCATAGTCTTTTAAACGATTACTCCACCAGAGGTTGTTTTCTTCATCAAAGCGCGCTTGTAATTCGAAAATAACGGTAACTTCTTTGCCATTAAATACGCAAGCCAGCAAAGCGTTCATGACTTCAGAATTTTTGGCTACGCGGTAAATATTGATTTTAATGTCCTTCACTTTCGGATCCAGTGCGGCTTCGCGCAATAAATCGACTACATGGTCAAATTTCTGATAAGGAAAATGCAATAGCACGTCTTGTTCAAAGATCACATCCATGTGACTTTTTCCTTTCGAAAAAGCAGGATGGGCTTGAGGAGGCTCTGGTTGAAAACGGTATTTGGTCATGCCAAAATCCGGGAAGGACATAAAGTCTTTAAAGTTATGGTAGCGTCCTCCTGGTATGGTATTATTCCCCATTGTAAGGTCCAAGGATTTCAATAAGAAATTTAATAAATCCTTCGGCATTTTTGAGTCATACACAAAACGAACGGGATCTCCTTTTCGTCGTTGCTTCAAGCTTTTTTCGATTTTCTCAAAGAAGGAAAGGGACAAATCATCGTCCAAATCTAATTCTGCATCACGGGTAAATTTAAACGTGAACGCAGAGATTTCGACCGGTTCAAAAATTGAAAATATCTCTTTTAATTGTAGGCGTATGATGTCATCAATTAAGATATAGTCAATGCGGTTTTCGCTTTTCAACTGGTAAAAGCGTGAATATTCACTTGGAATTTGAATTAATGCAAAGCGTGTTTTATTTTTTTTCTCAACGATTTTTACGGCAAGATAAATGGCATAGTCACGCAATTTCGGTAATGGATTTTTCTTATCCAAAATAATTGGGAATACCACATGTTTTAAATGTTCGTTGTAGTAATTTTTTAAAATAAGAAGTTGATTCGTATTCACTTCTTTCTCGTTGACCATGAATATTTGATCTTTTTCAAAGTCCGCCTGAATGAGTGAAAACGCTTTCTCAAAGGTGAGTTGTTGTTTCATGACTACTTTGCGAATTTCTTTGTAGAGTTCCTCGGCGTCCCCATTGAAGCCTTCCACTTTTTGCTTTTTCAGGTCTGAAATTCGTTTTAAATTGGCAACACGCACGCGGAAAAATTCATCCATGTTGTTGGAATAAATTCCTAAAAAGCGCATCCGTTCGGTCAGAGGAACTGTTGGATCCATGGACTCTTGTAACACTCGTTCATTAAACGATAACCAGCTTAATTCTCTATTGATAATATTCATGTAACAAAAATGCACAAAAGACGCCGATTTTACATCGATTTCCCGATTAAGAATTTGTGAAGTTTTGTTCGAAGCTTATAGAAGATGATTTTTTATGATGTCTTGAACCAAGCTAAAATAACCTAGAGGATTGCCCTAGAACTTATTCCTCACTGCAAGGAAGACTTGTTTTTTCATAGATTCCCATACGGAAAATTCCGGTTTCAATACATGGTTCTAAACCGTAATCTTCTCGTTCTTTGCTCCAGTAAAAAGGACCATCTAATATTCCTTCGTTGAAATTTTTCTCCATCCATAACGCACCATTCCATGAATACCCTTTTTGGCTGCCATGAGGAATTCCGTTTTTAAAGTTTAAGGAATAACGCAGCGTGTCTATTCCCATGTATTCTTCAATCTTTTGAATCAACCCATTTTCAAATTGGTACCGAGCGATGACATTCCCCGTTGAATCAAAAGCGACCGACTTTCCTGTGAAGGGTTCTTCATTGACAAAAGCCATTTCTGCCAAGGTATCGCCAATGTTAAGTGGTACCCACATGTATGCATCTTCGGCCCATATTCCTCGCACAATAAGTGGTGGCTGTGAGGTGCCAGTAAAAGAAAAGTAATTTCTTCCATTTGAAATAGTTACGAGTTCGGCATTTACTTCTTGCGCAAATACGAGCGATGGCTCCAAGAAAATGAACTGTAAAAAAATGAGCAGGATAAGTTTATTCATAATGCAAGAAACGATTTGTTCATAATTGGTTACTGAAATGACATTTTCACCTAACCAAATATAAGATAATCTAATAAAAAAAAGTGAATGATAAATCTAAACGACAAGATCGAGTAAAACGTAAAATGTTAACGAATCAAATTCAAATGCCCAGTAATGACATTATTTTTGCTCTGATTCAAAAAACGATAGGTCAATTTATACGAATAAACTCCGATTGGTGCGGATCCATTGTTGTTAACTGAGCCGTCCCATCCGATACTAGGGTCCTGACTTGTAAAGATCTGTTCTCCCCAACGGTTAAAAATGCATAACTCAAAACGCTCTGCGGAAATGTTTTTCCCAAAAACGTGAAACGTATTGTTAAAGGCATCCCCATCCGGACTAAACGTATTTGGAATGTAAATGGCAGCGTCTTCTAAAATGTTGAGCACGCTCGTCACATCATCAGTACATCCTTGGTTATTACTCACGGTTAATTGAAAAGCAATACTACCAACAGTGTTATTGGCAAGATTGAAAATCGGATTTTGTATGTTACTTGTTTGTACAGTTCCATTTTCAGCTGTAAAGACCCAATCCCAGTTATCGATTTGTCCGGTTGATTGGTCAATCAATTGAATTTCTGTCAATCCGAACTCGAGTAACTCAGGTGAACTTGTAAAAGAAGCAACTGGTTTTGGTGTGACTGATAAATTCACCGTCACTGTACTATCGCATCCATTGGAATTAGGCAGTACATAAGAAAACGTTGTACTTTCTGAATAGAGTTGTCCATTCCCAGCTAAGTATGGCCCACATGACTCAATGTTCATTACGCTGGATGATTCCTGAAAGATGGTTAAATTCAAATTTACCGTACTATCACATCCATTCACATTTCCTCCTGTTAGGGTGTATTGGGGAACATTTGTAGAGCTCGTGTAAGTGACTCCATTGATCCATGTGTAACTGCCACATGCTGTTTGCACATCGGTTCCGACCGTGTTGGGGCTAACGGCTAAGTTTAAAGTAACCAAGGAATCACATCCGCCACTATTTGATAAAGTGACGCTTTGAGTTCCCGGAGCGGTCAGTGTAAGTCCGTTCCAATTGTATGGAAATTGATCGTTACAAACTGTTTCGTTGATGGTGACATTGTCAGGAACGCAAGCTCCACAACAATTTCCTGCTTGTCCACTGATGGTCAAAGGAGTGCTGCTATCCCAACAATTGTATTGAACATTGAGTCCACGGAGTACGCCGCCAAATTGTGACTGAAAATAAGCCAATACTTGATCCACTGTATTGCATCCACCTTGGTTTGCATTCATATTACAACTATACAGGCAAATGATACCTGAGTTCCATCCATTCGGAATGTTAAAATAGTTTGGGTTTGGCGGACTGATAATCGTTACCGGTGGCGCAACATTCACCGTAAGAATCGCCGGATTAATGCCTGTGAAAGTTGAGGTCGTTATTGGAAATGCACATGTGTTGTTGTTTTGTGGAGAGTTGAATCCAGCATAGAGTACTTCTGTTACGCTGTTCACAAATGGACCACTGAAGCTAACATTTACAGGTTCATAGGTGCAAATACCAATTTTTAAGTTGGGAATGTTTTGATCAACTACAATGTTGAGGTTTCCACCGTCGTAGTTGGCGAATAAAATCCAATTTCCGTTTGGATCGCAATTAGGTGTAAAAGTTGATTGAGCGCTTGCGAAATTTAAAAAGTGGAGAGATACTATGAACGCCAGTACAGTAAAATAAAGCTTTTTCATTTCGTTTTCGCGGGGATTATTCAATTTCTGATTGTGTAAACAATTCAGGCTTCGATATGTTTTAAAAGAAATTCAATTATGCTTCAAAAAATTAGTCTTTCACTTGTTTTAAGTTTCTTTTCATACGTCTCCTTCGCTCAAACACCTGTTTCTGGTGGGATTTATCAAAATACCACATGGACACTTGCCGGTAGTCCATACGTAGTAACGGGATCTATCGTAGTTTTCCCGGGTAAAACACTGAACATTGAACCGGGAGTTGAAATTCAAATTAACAACCAAACGAGTAGCAATATTTACATTGAAACGAGAGGTACGATTAATTGTGTTGGAACGGATGCGCTTCCAATCAAAATTTATGCGTTGAATGATACGATGAACAATGTCGCTTGGCAAGGATTCATTTGCACGAGTTCACAGGGAGGCGTTCTAAATGCCGATCGTTTCCAAATTTCCAATGCATATTTCCCTTTTTCTTACGAGACACCATTGTCGAACTACAATTACACAAACTGTACCTTCAAACGCTGTTTCCAAGCAGTAACCGTTGGTGAATCAGTGAATTTATCCAATTGTCAGTTTATCGACAACGAGGTAGGAGTTTACGGCTGGGCTAACTTTACGATTGATGATTGTTTATTTAAAGACAACACCACCTCAATTTATGCATATGCATCGGTTTTAACAATGACCAATTCTGATTTTATCGATAACCAAATCGGACTTAGTTTTGCAGCAAATATCTTTGACTCCATGTACATTTCGGATTGTCAATTCCTTAATAACGGCTTGGCGCTCAATTATCCCAACAAAGGAGTCGTTCAAAATTGCGTATTTAATGAGAATACCACGGCAATTCAAGCTGCATATAAGTGTGAAATCCTGAACAACGAATTTCTAAATAATGAATTAGCGATTGAGGCCTCAGTAAATGCTGAAATCCATGAAAACATCATCAATAACAACTTAGGTGGGCTATTGATATCGAACGTTTCAACGGTTCAGGACAGTCCGTTGATATATAACAACCAAATCTGTGGAAACACCAATTACAACGTAAATAACAATACGAACATGAATTATTCATTGCTAAGTAATTGTTTTTGTGATTTGGACTCCGCTCAAATAGAAACACTATTGATTGATGGCTATGACGATATCACCAAAGGTTTGATCAATTACCAGATTTACGACTCAAGTTGCACTGTTTTATTAGGTACGGTTTTGAAATATGGTCCAGGTGCAGGTCTAGAGGAAGCAACATTAGACGTGCGTTTTGAAAACCCAGTAATCAATGAAATCGTCCTTGTGGGAGAATCTGAATTTGAAAACATTGTAGTAAGTGATTTAAGTGGAAAATCAAGGGTAATCACTACCTCGGGTTCCAACCGTTTTGATGTCTCTTCGCTTCCTGCGGGATTCTATGTTTTGAGTTCGGTGAATGAACAACAAGTTAGGAGAAGTTTCGTGAAGATGTAATAGGGATTTTCAATGTCCGATGCTCGTTTTTCGATGTCCGTTGTTCGTTTCAGTTCGCTTTATTTCTTGCAAAAACATCATTTAACAACCATTAATTCTATCCAAGATTCACCTAAATTGATAGTTAGCTCTGTCCCTTTTTTAGGTTGAAGTGTAAAATCGTGGTCGCTTGAAAAGACAAGTAGACCGAGTTGGTGTCCGGCAGGAATGATTTGATCGTCTGGTTGAAAATTGAAGGTGAGGTCATAGAATGTTCCCGCTTGCAACTTTTCTCCATTTTCTAGTGAACGATTGTTTTGTGGATCTGCCCACGCGCGGTTTACAACAATATCTTCTAACTTGATTTTTTTTGGATCATAGTTTTTGGGAACGGCGATGAGGTAAACTGAAAGGTTTGCAGCTGGTTTGTTACTGGCAACTTGTAGGTGGATTCGTCCTGTTCCAGAAAGATGCATGGGTTTACTCAAGTTTTCACCCCAAAAAAGCAGACGATTATCAGACTTTTTCGGAGATATAAGCTGTAAGGCTGTCAGACTACTATTGTCTATAAAAGTTAAAGAATTCTGTTCTTTTTTCTCGGTTGAAAGTGTACCTGTTGTTCCATTTTCAGATTGAGGGTAAAAACGCATCGCATTTGCTTGAGGATTTGGAAAAGCGTTGTAAGGTTTTGCTTCTTGTTCATCTTTGGCAACAATCCAAGCATCGGCAAGTTTTTCAACACCGTTATCGATTCCATGTAAATACTTCGTAAACCACATGTTCATCATCCAAAAGGGAGGAGGATAGCCATGGTCCAATTGGTTGTAATAAATTTTAGCGGGAAGACCCATGTTTTTTGCTTTTTCGTAAAAACGAAAACTATGTTCTGCCATTACGTTCCAATCTTCAAAACCATGACACATAAACAAAGCTGCTTTCATGCTGTCCATTTGTGTTAAATAGTCGCGCGAGGCCCAAAAATCATTGTAGTCACCACTCAACCGATCTTGTCCTGGAACCAAAATGTTGTCTCGAATCAAGGAATCGTTGTGCGGTCGATTTTCAAGGTCGCCACTGTGAATAAAATCATACAAGACATCCATATCTTCTCCTAAATATCCACCTGGCGAACGCACGAGTCCGTTTGACCGATAGTACAAATACCAAGAACTTACCGGTGCATTTGGGATAATGGCTTCCAGGCCTTTCACGCCTGTACATGCAGCAGCTAAACATAATGTTCCGTTGTAGGATGTTCCCATCATACCCACTTTACCTGTTGACCAATATGCGGATACCGTATCCATTCCCGTTCGTGTCGTATATCCAACAGCTCTTCCACAGAGCCAATCAATCACAAAAGCGGGAGCGAGTTTTTCGTTTTCTCCTCCAATGGTAGGCGCACCATCTGAAAATCCAGTTCCAGGGGAGGAAGAATAGACGGTAATGTATCCTCTATTTACCCAATCAAGGTCTTGATAGTAAGATTCAAACGGACGATTTTCAATGCGTTTTGCAACGGGATGTTTGTGCGGTGGTGGTGTTGCCCCGATTTCGTGTTTCACATTCCAGTAATAGCTTTTTGAATCTCCTCCTGTTCCTGCAAAATAAGGACTAGTGGTATAAATCACAGGCAATTTGAGTCCTTGCGTTTTGGTTTGTAATGGACGTGTTAAAAATACGTGCATGCGATCTAGTTTCCCGTTGGCATCGCTGTCGAAATTGGTTTGCACCCACAATTCTTCTTTGATCCATTCAGAGGGCTTGTTAAATTCTGCCACAATTTGAGATTCACCTTTTTTAAAGATTGGTTTTACTTGCTGTGTGAATGCATGTGACAGCACAAGTGACCCCAGTATTAGGATTGTAAATTTCTGCATGTTTATCGTTTATGGAATAACAAAGATAGAAGAGTTCAGATTTTAAGATCATTCTGAAGTGAAATTTCTATGGATTTAGTATTCTCCCAATTCTTCCTTAAAACAATTGAAAACGAAATGCCCGGACGTTTTGGCATTTAGAATGGACCTAAATGCTTGCTTTTTTAATAGTGTGGATACAAGACTATCCTCCATTTCGTTTCGGATGGACGTAAATGGGTGCTTAACAAGGAAAACCAAGCTGCTGCATAAAAAACTAAACTGTTTACCAAGATCGAATCACCGCTCTCGCACTTCAGTCTCGCTCTAAAGAAAAGCGCAAATACAAGTGAGAGAAGGGGGCTGCCGCGGTAGAGAGAGTGAGGGTAAAAAGAAAAAGCGCAATCACTTTCGTAACTGCGCTTTTCTTAGTAGCGGGGACCGGACTCGAACCGATGGCCTTCGGGTTATGAGCCCGACGAGCTACCAACTGCTCCACCCCGCAATATATCTTTAGTTATTGCTATCTTATTCTATTCATTCAGTTTTGGTGAACTGAAGTTGCGATGACTTTTAGCTACGTTTAGCGTTCATTGCGGATACAAAGATACGACATTTATTGTGATTCACAACAAATTTTATTTATCCAACTGTTGGACCTTCCCCAAATTCTTTTTCAGCAGCAAGAAAACTCAAGGCACCGGACTCATCTTCAGCCATTAAAATCATTCCGTGGGATTCGATTCCGCGAATTTTTCGTGGTGCTAAGTTCAATAAAACCAATACCGTTTTCCCAATGATTTCTTCGGGGGAATAATGTTCGGCAATTCCAGAAACGATTGTGCGTTCGTCGATTCCGGTATGTACTTGCAGCTTTAAAAGTTTATCGGCTTTCTCTACTTTTTCGGCGCTGAGAATTTTTCCCATACGCATGTCCATTTTCATGAAATCATCAAAATTGATTAGTTCTTTCATTGCCGGATAGTTTGATTTAACTGCATTGCTTGCGTGAAGTTTGTCTACTTCTGCCTGTACCAACGTGTCTTCGATTTTTGTAAATAATATATGTGCTTCACTAATTTGGTGTCCTGCAGGTAGTATCGATGCACTTCCAAAAGCCTCCCAAATTAAGTGCTCAGTTCCTAACATCGCAGCAAGTTTTTGTGCTGTAGCGGGTAAGAATAGCTGTGTAGCAATTTGTAGGTTTGCGGTGATCTGCAAAGCGACGAACAAAATTGTTTGAACGCGTTCCGGATCTGTCTTGATGAGTTTCCAAGGCTCTTGATCCGCTAAGTATTTATTTCCGATACGGGCAATTTGCATCATCTCGGTTTGCGCTTCGCGAATTTTATAGGCGTACATCAATTCAGAAATGCGTCGAGGTGCTTGTTCTAATGCTTCAAATACGGCAGTGTCTTCTGCATTGAATGCTTGTGGACTCGGAACAATTCCTTCGTAGTATTTGTGGGTTAATACCAAAGTCCGGTTCACGAAATTCCCATAGATATCCGCTAGCTCAGAATTTACGCGTGTTTGAAATTCTTTCCACGTAAATTCGGAATCCTTGCTTTCTGGTGCAATCGCACTAAGGACATATTTTAATTCATCAATCTTATCTGGATAGGCTTCCAAATATTCATGTAACCACACTGCCCAATTACGGGACGTAGAGAATTTGTCTCCTTCTAAATTTAAAAATTCGTAGGCAGGAACATTGTCCGGAAGAATAAAATCCCCATGATCTTTTAAGAGAATAGGGAAGATGATGGCATGGAAAACGATGTTGTCTTTCCCAATAAAATGAACCAATTTTCGATCACCAGCTTCGGATTTAGTCCAGTAGTTGCGCCAGTCTTTTCCGTTGTCTAACGCCCATTGTTTTGTCGCTGAAATGTAGCCAATTGGTGCATCCAACCAAACGTAAAGCACTTTTCCATCGGCATTTGGAAGTGGAACTTTTACTCCCCAATCCAAATCGCGGGTCATGGCACGGGGCTTTAATCCGCCATTGATCCAAGACATACATTGTCCAATCACTTGGTTTCTCCACAACTTTGGATCGTGTTGTTGAACGCCGTCTAAGATACCGTTTTGAATCCATTCTTTCAACCACGTTTCGTGTTGGTCCATCGGTAAGTACCAATGCGAAGTGGATTTCAGTATAGGTGTTTTTCCACTCAACGTCGATTTCGGGTTGATTAAATCCGTTGGACTTAAATCACTGCCACATTTCTCGCATTGATCTCCGTATGCGCCGGTACTTTGACATTTTGGACAATCACCGGTGATGTAACGGTCGGCTAAAAACTGTTGGTATTCTTCGTCGTAATATTGTTCTGAGGTTTCCTCAATGAACTTTCCTTGCTCGTGTAATTTCTTAAAAAAATCAGCGGATGTTTCGTGGTGTAATTCACTGGATGTTCGGTGGAAAATATCAAATGAAATGTCGAATTTTTCAAATGCACCTTTGATGATTCCGTGGTATTTATCGACGATGTCCTTTGGTGTGAGTCCGTCTTTTTTCGCTCGTAACGTAATTGCTGCGCCATGTTCGTCACTACCACAGATAAACACGACATCGTGTTCGTTCATGCGTAAGAAACGAACAAAAATATCTGCTGGTAAATAAACACCTGCGACGTGTCCTAAATGTAAAGGTCCGTTTGCATAAGGCAATGCAGCGGTGACGGTATAGCTTGCTTTTTTCATTGACAGCAAAGATAATAAAAGCAAAGGCATCTTACCGAATTTCCTAGGCCCAAAAGTTTGGACAAAAAAAAAGGGCCGACCAGCGACCCTTTTCTTTTATTCGAAAATCGAATTATTTTTTCACCACATTGAATTGTGCTGTTTTTCCGTTTTCAAGTACTACATTGAAAATGTAAACACCTGCTTCAAGGTTCGCAATGTTCAAATCTGCTTTACCAGCAGTTAAAGACACATTGTTTGAAAGAGCAACTCTACCAGCAACATCCGTTACTGTTAAGTTTGCAACTCCTTCACCTTCGATGGAAATCGTTACCAAATCCGTAGCTGGGTTTGGATACGCCATTCCTTCAACAGTATTTAACTCATTGATTCCAACAGCTCCAGCAACTTTCAATGCAACAGAACTAGGAACGTCAGAACCGAATCCGGTAGCAAAATATGTTCCATCACTTTCGTTTGGCGACATTGGTTGTAAGTAGTAAGACTCATTCCAAGTGTAGTTAGTCGCGTTTTCGTGTCCTAAGTACAAGCTTAAGTTAACAGTTTGAACACATGCTAAATAACGTTGGTTGTCCTCTAAGTTAGCCGGAGTTGTGAATGCTCCATAAACCGTTTCTCCTTGTAAGTCACCTGGATAGTAGTAGAATCCAGAAGCAACTTCTGTTAATGTTGTGAAACCTAAGTTAGCATCGTTCAAATCTGTAAATACATCCTCCCATTTGTATAAGTACAATGCCATTTCTTCACCAGTTAACAATACTCCAGAAGCAGTGCTTGTTGTTCCTGAAAAGAAAATACCTTCGACACTCATGCGGCTTGCATTTGGATCGTTGATCACTGAACAAACAGAGAATGTTTGGTTATTCGTGGATGGACGATAGTAGTTTCCACCCGCTGGCAATCCTGTTGTTGCATCCGCTTGCGCGTATGAGTACAAGGAATCTGAAATGGTGAATGTCGTTGTCAACACGTTATCTGCATTGTAATCATCAGCAACACCTAAATTTACAGTGTACGTTAATGTATAGGTTCCTGTTGGATACGTAGCTAAAGAGAACTGAGGCAATGTAGATGCTCCACCTGGATAAACATCTGTACTATCTCCAGCAGCAAGAGACAAACCTGAAACTGTGTTGTCATAAACGATAGTTCCTGAAGGATTCGTGATTTTTGCATTTAAGGAAATCGTTGATTGCGCTTGGTTTCCGTAGTTATAAATTCGTGTTCCTAAATCAGCGTTAAATTCCGTTCCATTTTGAGCAAGCATGGCAGGAATAATCGCTTGTTTTGTAATTAAAGTAGAGTTTGCTGAGATACCTGCATCATTTGCAAATAATCCAGTTTTGTTTCCTAAGAACATCACAACTGGTCCGCTCGCCATTTGATTCACAATGGCATCACCATCAGAATTTTGAATCATTACAACTGGAATAGTTACCGTTGCACCACTTGCTCCTGCACCCATCGAAATAACTGCTGGATCACGGTTAATAATGATGACCGCTACTGCTCCTGCGTTTTGAGCGTTCAATGCTTTTGCACCAAACTCGCATGTGTTACGGTAAATCACAGCGATTTTCCCAGTTAAATTGTTAATCAATGGATTACAACCTTCTTGTGAAATTGGGTGACCTTGTGCATTCGTTCCTGTACTTCCGTCTTCTACCAACATCAAGGTATCTTGTACGTATGTACCTGGAATATTAAAGTCAGGTGTTCCCCATCCACTTGCTGGATCAGCCCAAGTATGGGTGTAATTCGCAACAATTGATTGCGGAGAAACCCCCGCTACAATTACCTGAGCGTTTGACATGTAGGTCAATGCTAAGGCACTAATAGTAAGTAATAATTTTCTCATAGTTGATTTTTTAAATGATTCGGGATAAAGTTAATATAATTTTAACTCAAAACAAATGTATTAAAAACAAAAAAGCCGTCATTTCGACGGCTTTAATAAGGTTGTATTGAAGCGCTTAGCGCAACCATACAATTAAATAATAAAATAATGCAGCTAATCCAGCGCTTACAGGAATAGTAAGAATCCACGCCCAAAGTAGGTTAATGGTTACACCCCAGCGCACAGCGCTCAGGCGTTTTGTGGCACCAACACCAATGATTGAACCAGTAATGGTGTGGGTCGTTGAAACAGGGATTCCAAACTGAGATACGGTAAACAGGGTCAATGCCCCTGCGGTTTCGGCACAAACACCTTCCAACGGTGTGACCTTCGTAATCTTAGTTCCCATCGTTTTAACGATCTTCCATCCACCCATTAAGGTCCCAAGTCCGATCATTAAGTAACAACCAAACGCAATCCAAAAAGGCATTGTGTCTGAGTGAACTTTTGTTTTAATCTTAAATCCTTCTTTTAATTCGCCTGATTTTTCATCCACATAGTTTCCGAAAATTCCAGCATAGGCATATTTCGTATTTAAAGCCTTATCATTGAAAACAGTATCATTTGTTTTTGCGTCACACAAGGCATCTCCAAGAGTATAAACTTCAATTTTCTCCAATTTATCATCGATTTCTTGGAAACTTGGAACTGAAGTGTTTGCAAATGCTGGATTGATTTCACCCTCTTTGTCGTAAACTACCTTACCTGTTGAAGCTTCAACTATCTCTTTGTTTTCGAGATAGTATACTGTACTATCAATTTGTGCTACCTCAGGTTTGAATTTTTCTAATTTATCTTCGGAATTGTGAAATTCAATTTGCATTAACTCCGTAATTTGAAGATTTTTAGGAACTACTTCATCTAATTTTCCTTGACGCCCCATGTTCCCATACACAAGTAATGCCGCGCAAATAATCCCCATAACTTTTTGAGAATCCGCACCACCATGACCGAGTGAAAATGCTGCAGAAGAAAGTAATTGAAGTCTTTTATGCATGTTGGCTTCCTTCATGGCTGATGGTTTTTTACCATGTACCAATTCGAACCAAATGTATACTAAAATGAAAATACTAATCATTCCAATCACGATATACAGCATGATTGGTTTCATGTCAATATATTCAATCATGTATTGCATGAACATAACCGTAATCGCTGATAAGCCAAGAATTACTAGCATTTTTTTCCAAAAGGACCTACTGATTGTCACTACTGCAATGAGGTATGCGATGAAGCCACCGATAAATGGAGCAAGGAAAATAAATAAAATGACTTTGATAATTTCAGCTGAGTCAATCACATCAAATCCAGCATGAGCAACCGCTGCACCAGCAAATCCACCAATTAATGTGTGTGAAGAAGAGGAAGGAATGCCTAACCACCAGGTCAATAAATTCCAAAATGTTGCGGCTAATAATCCAGCAAGAATAACCCAAAGGTCAATGGCATTACTATCTACTGTTTTGGCAACTGTATTACCAACACTCATGTCAAACACCCAAAATGCAATAATGTTAAAGGCCGCTGCCCAAATTACAGCTTGAAATGGAGTTAGTACTTTCGTTGAAACAACCGTTGCAATGGAGTTTGCCGCATCGTGAAAGCCATTCACCAAATCGAACAAAAGAGCGATTACAACAACAACAATTAAAAGAGTAAACATAAGCTGGGGTCTACAAGAAAATTAAGCGTATTTTACTACAATGGATTCAATCACATTACCTGCATCTTCGCATTTATCCGTAGCGATTTCCATCACTTGGTATAATTCGCGTCGTTTGATTAGTTCCTTTGCATCAACATCTGAATTGAATAAGTTTTCGATACTCATATCAAAAATATTATCTGCATTGTTTTCAATGCTATTGATTTTGATGACACATTCAATGATTTTCTGTGTATTTTTCAAGTTGCGCAATTCCATCACTGCCTCCTTCACTGCTGAAACAGCATGTAAAATAGCCTCCGCTGTTTTTTGAATGCCTTGATCAGAAATTGGATCGATTTGATAAAAGTTTATTTTTTTACCTGATGCATAAATGTAATCCGCAATATCATCTAACGCCGATGCTAAACTGTGAATATCTTCACGATCAAATGGTGTAATGAAGTTTTTTCCTAGTTCAATAAAAATATGGTGTGTAACATTATCGTTTTGATGCTCAATATCTTGCATTTCTGATATGTATGCCGCTCGCTTGTTAAAATCAGGTTCCTGTACTACTTGAACTAGTTTTTTGGCGATTGCCTCAAGATTGTCACTAGCCTGTTCAAATAAAGAATAAAAAACTTTATCCTTTGGTAAAAAATAACTTAAAATACCTGCCATAATGCGTAATTATTGGACAAATGTAAAAGGATTAAAAGAGTTTCTCAACTGAATGAAAGTTTATTAATGTAAACATAACATTGGTCAAGTGAAGAGGTTAATTTAATAAGAAAGCAAAAAAAAAGGGAACAATGAATCGTTCCCCTCTTAATATTCTTTGCGGTTTTTTAACCTTTCGCTTCCGCAAATTTCCCTGAAACGAAATCCCAATTTACCACATGGAAGAATGACTGGATGTAATCCGGTCGTCTGTTTTGGTAATTTAAATAGTAAGCATGCTCCCAAACATCTAATGCAAGAATTGCAGTCCCTTGACAACCTTCACCCATCAATGGATTATCTTGATTTGCCGTTGAACAAATTTCTAATTTACCATTGGTCACACACAACCAAGCCCATCCTGAACCAAAACGTGTAGTCGCTGCTTTTGCAAATTCCGCTTGGAAGTTTTCAAATGATCCAAATGCATCGTTGATCGCAGTCGCTAAATCTCCTGTTGGTAATCCACCACCATTTGGTGACATACACTCCCAGAATAAGTTGTGGTTCCAGAAGCCTCCTCCGTTGTTTCTAACCGCAGGCATATCTTTACAAACTTTTAGGATTTCTTCTATGGATTTACCTTCCAAATCTGTTCCAGCAATGGCATTGTTTAGGTTGGTAATGTAAGCTTGATGGTGTTTCGTGTGGTGAATTTCCATCGTGCGTGCGTCGATGTGTGGCTCTAATGCATCATATGCATAAGGCAAAGCGGGTAATTCAAATGACATATTTTTAATTTTTATGTTAACTACTAAAGGACAAAATTAATCATTAAACAAGTTCCTTTGTTGAATTGTTCTTATATCTGAATAGATTTCATTTATGAAACTATCCTGTCTTTAATGCGTAATTTTGAACCATGAGTATAGAAAGACCAATTTCTGATTGGATTCCAATGTCCCACAAAGAAGCGGAAAAGCGCGGATGGGAAGAATTTGATGTGATTTTAATATCCGGAGACGCATATGTCGACCACCCTAGTTTTGGAACTGCGGTAATCTCTCGGATCATCGAAGATGAAGGTCTCCGAATTGGAATCGTTGCACAACCAAACTGGAAAGACGATTTACGCGACTTCATAAAGTTAGGAAAACCAAGGTTGTTTTTCGGCGTGACTGCTGGCTGCATGGATTCAATGGTCAATCATTACACTGCAAATAAACGCTTACGTTCAACCGATGCATACACGCCCGGTGGACAAGCAGGATTTCGTCCAGATTATGCTTCGACTGTTTACAGTCAAATCCTAAAGTCACTATATCCAGATGTGCCGGTTGTCCTTGGAGGAATTGAAGCCTCCTTGCGACGCGTGACACATTATGATTATTGGAAGGACCAATTGATGCCTTCGATTTTGGTGGATTCGGGTGCTGATTTGTTAGTCTATGGGATGGGAGACCAACCATTGAGAACACTCCTCCGTCTAATGAAACGAGGCGTACCATTTCATCAAGCGAAAACCATCAACCAAGTCGCTTTTTTGAATCCAAAATCGGAGGAGTTGCCAAGAAATAAAAACTGGGAAACCGTGGAATTGGCAAGTCATGAAACATGCTTAGTGGACAAAGTGCAATACGCTACAAACTTCAAAATTGTAGAGGTAGAATCCAATAAATGGGAAGCAAATCGAATTATTCAACACGTTGGTGATCAGACATTGGTGATCAATCCACCATTCAAAACGATGACGGAAAATGAAATCGATCAAAGTTTCGACCTTCCTTACACCCGCTTACCACATCCAAAATACAAGAAACGCGGTGCTATTCCTGCCTTTGATATGATCAAGTTCTCCATCAACATGCACCGTGGTTGTTTTGGAGGATGTAGTTTCTGTACCATTTCTGCGCACCAAGGAAAATTTATTGCATCACGCAGTGAAAAATCAATTTTAGGTGAACTCGAACAACTCGTCAATCATCCCGATTTCCGCGGATATATTTCAGACATTGGTGGACCTTCTGCGAACATGTATAAAATGAAGGGAAAGGATGAAGCCATCTGTGCGAAATGTGTTTCACCGAGTTGCATTCATCCAGTCATCTGCAACAACCTAGATACATCCCACGAACAAATGACGAAATTGTATCAGAAAATCGATAGCCATCCAAAAGTTAAAAAAGCATTTGTTGGTTCGGGAATTCGCTACGATTTGTTAGTAGATGATTTTAATAAAAATAATGAGGATGGAAATCACGACGCGTACATTGAGCAAGTCATTACGCGCCACGTCAGCGGACGATTGAAAGTAGCTCCAGAACACACCTCTGATGCCACTCTTCGCGTAATGCGCAAGCCTTCGTTCAAGTACTTTCATAAATTCAAAGAGAAGTACGATAAACTCTCTGAAAAACACGGATTGAAACAACAATTGATTCCTTACTTTATTTCATCTCATCCCGGTTGTGAGGAAGAGGACATGGCAAATCTTGCCGCGGAGACCAAAGACATGGGATTCCAATTGGAACAGGTTCAGGATTTTACGCCAACACCAATGACGGTTGCCGAAGTGATTTATTATACAGGTTTACATCCATATACCTTGAAACCAATCAAAACAGTTAAGACAAGAGAGGAAAAGTTAAATCAAAATCGTTTCTTCTTCTGGTACAAACGCGAAAACAAGGATTGGATTAAACAACGATTAGCAAAAGCAAATCGTCCCGATCTGATAGAGAAATTATTGGGCGAAAAAGTACAAGATGAAAAGGTGCCAAAATGGTTGTCTGAAAAAAGAAACAAACGGAAATAGAAAAAAAAGGAAAATTGTTAAAAATGTTAAATACATTCTCAGAGTCAACAAAAAAAAAGAACATTGCTTTATGAAAAAAATATTGATACTCCTATTACTATTTGTTGCTAATCACGCAACTACATACGCTCAAGACACCATTGTGGAAGAAGAATATGTTGAAGATGAACCCATCACTTTTGCTTCTACGCGCATTGTTTCCGGACACTCTGTGGAAACTTTATCAAAAGGAATAATGGATTTCCGAATCGAACACCGTTTTGGTGACATTGCAGGTACAAATGGTGGCCCTCAAAACATGTTCGGATTCGACATGCTTTCAGACATGCGAATTGCATTGGAATACGGTGTAACCGATAAAATCATGGTCGGCTTTGGACGCTGCAAGGGAACAGGAGCACCCTACCGATCATTATTAGATGGATTTGTGAAATACCGCTTCCTAACACAAAAGAAAAATGAAATGCCCGTTTCAATGGCATTAATTGGGGGTTCCTCTTTTACCTACATGAAAGCTTCCTCGGATATTTCACAAGTCAACAGTTTTCCAAAATTTGCACATCGATTTTCCTATTTCACCCAATTAAACATGGCCCATCATTTTGGAAAATCAGCATCCATAGCTTTAATGCCGACGTACGTTCATCGAAATTATGTTGCTGCGGATGACGTCAATGATTTATTTGCATTGGGTGGCGCATTTCGTGTAAAATTGACGAGCAGATTTGCATTAGTGGGAGAATATTACCAAGTATTCTGTAATAATACATACCGTCAAACCGGATATAAAAATTCGATGGGACTCGGTTTAGAATGGTTCACCTTCGGGCATAACTTTACGATAAATTTGACAAATGCTGCCGGACTTGGTGAAACGCAGTTCATTCCTTATACCTTTCAAAGTTGGGGTAAAGGTCAATTCCGTTTTGGATTTAGCGTGAGTCGCAAATTCGCTTATGAATAATTAATAAATCAGTAAATCATGAAAAAAACAATCTCAACGGTTGGACTTATCGCATTGACGGTTCTTTCCACCTCTTTGGCTTGGATGCCATTAACGCATTATGAAGTATCAACTGGATATTCCATAGATTTTAAAAGCAAGGATCCATCAGGTTCGTTTAAGACAATGGACGGAACAGTAGAATTTGATGATGCGAATATTGAAGCGACACAGTTCAATTTAAAAATCGATGTGAAATCGATTTCTACTGGAAACGGAATGATGAACAAAAAATCGCAAATTGAAGAGTGGTTTAATGCAGAGAAATTCCCTTTTGCCAAATTCAAATCGACGAAAGTGACAAAAAAAGGTGATGATTTAAGCATTGTGGGTGATTTGACAATTAAGGGGATTACGAAGCAATATACGATTCCGGCAACCTATGTAAAAAATGGAGACAAGGTAACCTTTAAAGGCACGTTTAATGTGAACAGAATCGAATTTAAAGTTGGACACAAAAGTGATGTGGTACCAGATTTGATGAAGGTTACTTTCCAAGTTCCAGTTTCAAAAAAATAAGTAAGTGAACGTAAAGCATGCCTTGTTAAGTGCATTTTCTGCTTGCTTATTAGGTGCATTTTACGTTTATTTTTACTACCAAATGCTCTTTGATTTCTCGACAGTGTTACCGATTTGGAAAGTCGCTTTTGGACTGATTTCATTTACCTTGATTTTGTTTTATGTTCACCTGCTATTTAAAAGGGTAGTGAAACAAAACCCAACGTTTTGGTTCGGACTAACGTTTTCCATTTTGACATTTGTCAGCATATTATATCCAATGATGGATCGCGTATATGTGGACGCAGCAGAGTTCTATCCAGGATTCGTTATCCCACTGCACTTTTTGCCATTGCTGATGTTTTTTACTTTTTATCAATTAGATACTCAAAAATGAATCGATTCCTTTTTATTTCCATTTGTTCCCTTTTCCTTGCTAGTTCATGTACGAAGGAAAAAACACCATTCTCACAAACACCAACGTGTAACGGAACTGTTTCTTTTGCAAACGATGTTTTACCGCTAATTCAGCAACAATGTACGGGTTGCCACGATACAGGCAACGCCTCTGGTGGATATAACCTTTCCGATTACACAACGATTGCTTCACATGCAAATGCGGTGTTAGGTTCGATGCGTAATTCAGGCTATCAACTAATGCCAATGGGAGGCCCAGCCCTTCCAGATTCGTCAATTCAATTGATTGAATGTTGGATTTACCAAGGGAAATTGGATAACTAGTATTTCTTCAATGCAGTTCTTTTTAGTTCCGTTCATGTTGTTTTCAGCATTGACCTATAGTCAATCAGAAAGATCAATATTATATGATCAAGCAACTGAATTTGGCTACCGAAATCAATTCAAGGAATCGGAGCGTGTGTTATCAAAAATCATCGAATTGTATCCAAATGATTCAACAGCTTACTTTGACCGAGCAATCATGCGGGAAAACCTAGGAGATACACTAGGTGCACTTTCTGATTTATCGAAGGAAATTCAAATTGACCCAAAAAGTGCGGACAATTACTTTCTTCGAGGAATGCTATATCAAAAGTCTAAAATGTACGCACAAGCATTATCCGATTTTCGAACGGTCAACCGCTTAGATGATGGCAATGCAGATGCGTATTTTTTTGCAGCCCAAATGTGTCAGGAATTAAATAAACCGAAGCGAGTCATTCGAAAACGATTAAATGATTGTTTGAATGTGAATCCAAACCATGAAGGAGCTACTAAAATGCAACATATATTGAATTGAAATGCAATTATTTAGAATTAATTCAAATTAGTTAATTCGCAATAAACACTTTTAAACCTAATCCAAAATAAATATCTTTGTTAAATAATTTTTAAAACTATGAAGTCAATTTTTCTTTCGATGTCCTTGTTTGCTTGCACGTTATTACAAGCACAAACCCAAGGAACACTCTCATTTTCATTTACGCAAACAGCACATACTGCATATACGGGATCAAAAAATGTGATGGCCGTTTGGATTCAATCCAGCACCGGGACATTTATCAAAACACGTATGCGCTATGCAGGTGGAGGAACTTCTGACCACCTTCCAACTTGGGCGGTAAATTCTGGAGGTACTGCTTCCAACTGTATGGCTACTGCTTGTAACAAAGTGGGCGCAACAACAGGAGCGACTTTAACAAGCTTCGGAACAAGAACATTAACTTGGGATGGAACAGATGCATCTGGAAATATAGTTGCTGATGGCACATATAAAGTAACAATTGAAAGCTGTTGGAACCACGGTACTTCAGCGAAAACTACACGTTCATTTACGTTTACAAAAGGAACGGCTGCTGACGTTCAAACTCCAGCTGATGACGCTAATTTCACAGGAATCGCTTTGGCATGGAACCCAAGTGGTGCAGGTGTTACTGAAACAGCAAACGACATCATCGTTTCTATTCACCCGAATCCAAGTTCAAATGGTGTTTTTACGGTTGACTTTAATTATGCCATGAGAGTTTCGGCGTTAAACCTTGCTGGTGAAGAAGTTTACACAGAGGATATTAAAATGAATGAGAATTCAAAAATTGTAAACCTTTCAAACATGCCGAATGGAGTTTACTTTATATGTGTAGAAAACGGAACTTCGATTTCGAAACACAAAGTAGTGATCAATAAATAAAAAGGAGTTCAATAAATAGTGAAGGGGGGCAATGCTCCCCTTTTTTATTGCTCATCAGCAATCCAGTCGATTAGTTTTGGGGTAATGTAAACTTGGTATTTCCCCTCATTATCGCTGTAAATTAAATAGGCTTGAATTTCAGGATGATCAGCCAAAAATAGCTTCGCTTGATCCAATCCCATCACCAAAATAGCAGTTGCTAAAGCATCTGAAGAAATGCATTTGTCGGTGAAGATGGACGCACTCAATAATTGATTACTCGTTGGCTTTCCTGTTTTGGGATCAATGTGGTGGGCAATCTTCACACCATTTTCTATCGTAAATCTGCGGTAATTACCGGATGTAGCAACACCGATGTTCTCCAACTGAAAAATAACATTTAACGGGTTGACCGATGTTTTATTTTCAATGGGTTGTTCTAATCCAATGTACCAAGGATATTTTTCAAATCGCTTGCCTTGGGCGTACACTTCACCGCCAATTTCAACAATGAAAGAAGTAATTCTTTTTGACCGTAAAAATTCGCTTACCAAATCGACCGAATATCCTTGAGCAAAGGCATTAAAGTCCAGTGAAACTCGAGGGTCTGTTTTGACAATGCGCCCATGTTTTAATTCAATCTTCTCAAAACCAACAAACCCAAGCAAACTATCAATTTTCGATTGCTCGATGTTGCTTTTCTTTTCTGGACCGAATCCCCACGCATTGACTAAGGGATAAACCGTCGGGTCAAATGCGCCATGCGTTAAGCTCCAAATTTCCTTCGCCTTTTTAAAACAAGCGTTGAAATAAGGATCCGTTCGCCAATAAAAGTGGTTGTGGTTGATTTTTGAAATCAAGGAATTTACTTGATAAGTAGAAACTGATTTGTCGAAGCGCTTCAATAGTTGATCGATTTCCTGCTGCAAATCACGTTGTTTTTCATCAAAATAGGTTATGTGATATGTTGTTCCTTGTGCTTGTCCTTCTAAATACATTGGCTCGATTTGGCCATTTACGGAGAATAATAAGGCAAAAAACGACAAAAATAAAAGCGTAGTTTTCATGCTCCTAAGTTAAGAAAATACCTTTTACTTCAATGTTAGCGCGTTTGCCTTTGATGCGTAAAAGCCATTTTGGAAAATGATCTCTTTTTTTAGGGTAAGAAAGGCTTCTGTTTTTCCTTGTGCGCGGTAGCAAAGCAACAAGTACCATTTTTGTTCCTCGTCGAAATTGTCAAATTTCACCAAATCAATCAGCCCAAGTCGTTGCTCGCACAAAGGAAATTGTTGTAAGTTGAACAAGCAAAGTGCACTGTAAAAAAGCGCATTCACATCATCTGGATAGCTTTTAAGTATTTCATTAAACCCAAGTAATGCTGCCTTGTATTCACCTTCATTAAAATCAGCCAAGGTAGCACTGAGGTAATTTAGGTAACTGATTTCTAATTGTTCTTTTATGCTGATATCAGCTTGACTTGATTCTTGTGCAGCAGGAGTCCCCGTGAGTAAGGAAGAACGGTCGGATTTCACCTTCGTGCGGTAGTATCGATAATCGAGCACCTTTAAATCTTGAATGTACGTTTCCATGGCAAAATTTCTTCTACGCTGAATAGGTGTTCGATCCACTTTTCCTTTTGGTTGAATAGGAAGTTGAACCAATTCTTCACTTGGGAAAGAGGGGTTTTCTTGTATTTGAAAGTTGCTCTGTTTGTCCTTCACTTTGAAATCGGATTGCAAACGGCTTGGCACAATTTCATCTTTCGGATTAATTTTTTCCAACGTTTTTAACGTTTCACTACTGAGTTGTATCAAGTGTGATTTTAAATGAGTGACTTTTTTCGCTGGGGAAGGACTTTTCGTAGTCGGAGAGAAGTAATAAACAAATGCCACAACAAGAAATAATCCGAACGAGACTTTTGCCCAAGTTTTTGAACGTCCAAAGCGTTTTTGATCCATGCGTTTTAATGCTGAAATGGCGTCCGGATTTTCAGAAAAACCATCAAATGCATCTGACAAAAAAGGATCCTTTAGGCTCTCTTTTTCAAGGGCATGTTTTTCCGAGTTGGACATTTTTCCAAAATAGGATTTTAGCGTATGTCGACTAACGTTCATGGTGTTCCTTTCTTTGATCTAAAAGTATTTTTAAATTTCTACGTCCGTTTTGAAGATGGCTTTTCACTTCCTTCAAACTGAATTTGGTAATTTGTGTGATCTCGTCGTAACTTTTTTTCTGGATATAAAAGAGTTGAATACATAGACGCTGCTCTTGTTTCAATTCTTCAAGCACCATTGTTAGCTGATCGATTAATGCATCTTTTTCCAGTTTCTCGTTCAAGCGCTCGTCACCATCATCTGCAAAGAAATCATCAGCGATTGGATCAGAAACTTTTTTATTTGAACGAATGAACATGAGACTGCTATTACGTGCAGAGACATATAGCCAACTTTTAAAATGTTGAACTTGATGGTGAAGTAGTTTATCGGATAAAGATGCGAACAGTGAAAGTGTCAAATCCTCGGCATTTTCAATTTGCTTGACGTATTTCAAGCAAACGCCAAATACTAAATGACTATAACGCGCATACAACTCATCAATGCAAGTCGTCCATTGCTTCTCCTTGTAGAGAGCAATGATGTCCTCATCACTGAGTTTTCGTACATATGTTCGTCTGTTTAATAGCATCTACTACAAAGATGCACCTTAAAGTGCTATTCCACAAATGACTCGAAAATTTCTCAAATTAGTGCGCGTCGACAACTTTTGCTCCGCCACTCGGCTTCTTGTATCGAATCAACAAAACGACGGGAATTATGAGCAAAATCGATATTCCTACTACATAGAATCCTTGCACATAACTAAGCAAGGCTTGTTGTTTGAAAATGATACCTTCAAGTGATTTATTTGCCAATGTTTCTGCCTCTTGCAAGGAGTAACCTTTCATTAAGAAACTCTGTTTTATTCCCATGATGCGCTCTTGCGTTTGTTGACTGTAGTCCGTAACGTAGGATAACATGTTTCCTCTGACCTCGGCGTTTTTATTAACTAAAAATACATTGATCAAGGCGATTCCGACAGATCCTCCCAACTGACGAATCATATTCGAAAGTCCAACCGCTTGCGCCATATCTTTACCCTGTAATCCTGAAATCGCGAGGGATAAAATCGGAGACATCATACAAGCCATTCCAATTCCTCTCAAGATGAACGGAAAATAAAAGTTGCTTTCCGAAGAATCTGGCGATGCAAAAGAGAGAATATAAAGAAAGAAAAACGTCATAATCGCTCCAGTAATAATGATGCGTTTGGGATTCACTCCTTTTCCTAAAAGCATGCCAATGGTTGGCATGGTAAACGCCGTGAACAATGCACCTGGAATCATAAACAATCCTGTTTGGGTGGCAGTCCAACCTAAGGAAATTTGCACAAACAATGGAAAGATAAACACTGAACCAAAAAGCATCAATCCAAGTAGAAAATTCAAAATACTTCCTAACGCTAGGTTATAACTTCGATAAAGTCCAATATTCACCGCGGGATAATCAATGCTCAATTCTCGAATAATGAAAGCTATGAGTCCGACGAAGGCCATTAATGAGACAATGACAATTTCCGAGCTTTCAAACCAATCCTTTGCTGAACCTTCTTCCAAAACGAATTGAATGCTTCCTACCGAAATAACCAAAAACAGGATACCCCAATAGTCAATCCGTTTTGGTTTTACAGCCCCAATGCGATCGCCAACATAGGTCCATGCAAGCACCGTTGCCAAAATCCCAATTGGGATGTTCACAAAAAAGATCCAATTCCACGAAAGGTTGTCAGTGATTAATCCACCTAGCGTAGGTCCAAAGGTTGGACCTAAAATAATACCCATCCCAAAAATAGCATTTGCAGTACTTATTTTTTCCGGTGGAAATGCGCCAATAATGATTGTCTGTGCTGTGGATAAAAGTCCGCCACCACCAAGTCCCTGAACAAAACGCCAAAAAACCAACATCCATAAACTTGTGGACATACCACACATAAGGGATGAAAAGGTAAATATGATGACCGATGCAGTGAAATAAATTTTCCGCCCAAAGAAATCGGAGAGCATGCTCGTTAATGGAATGATGATGACATTCGAGACTGCATAAGCGGTTACCACCCATGCAATTTCAGTTGTCGTTGCCCCAATACTTCCACTAATCTCCCGCAAGGAAACATTTACAATCGTTGCATCAATCAATTCCAATAATGCACAACTTATTGCTGTGAGAATTAGAATCCACTTAGTTGCCCCAGTTGGATATTCAATTTTTATTCCTGCTGCTGGATTCACCTTAGTTCGCTTTTACGGATACAAATGCACTTAAACCTGGGAAAAGCAAGGCTCTTTGTTTTTTGGATAAACCATTCAATGAAATACGAACAGGAACCCGTTGTACAATTTTCACAAAATTACCCGTTGAATTATCCGGTGGTAATAGGGAGAATTTTGCTCCTGTCGCACCGATAAATGACTCTACTTTACCAACAATATGCAAATCTGGATACGCATCGATGCTTACCTCTACGCGTTGACCGGGACGCAATCGATTCACCTGAGTCTCTTTGAAATTTGCTGTAATCCATAAATGTTGATTATCGATCTCTGAACATACTGGAGAACCGGTAGTAATAAATTGACCATCATCAACACTTCGTTTCGAAACGAGTCCGTCACAAGGAGCCATAATTTTCGTGTAGGTTAACTGTGTTTCTGCTAACGTTAATTCCGCTTGACGTTGTTTAACCAAGGCTTCAGCAAGTGCAATCATCGATTTTTGTCCTTCTGCTTGTGATTTTACACCACTCGATTGTTTGGAAGATGCAGCATATTGATTACAAGCAGCGTTGTATTGCGCTTGCGCCACATCTGCTTCAGCATTGACAGCGTCTAATTCTGCTTTGGTCGCAGCATTATTAGCGAACATGTTTTTTATTCGTTTTTGGTCCTCTTTAATTTTCGTCATTCTCACCTTACTTACTTCAATGTTTTGACCGGATGATTCACTGCTAAGAAAAGCAGCATCAGCATTTTTTGAACCGGCATCAGCATTGCTTTTAACGGCCAATAAATTGGCTTTGGCATTTTCTAAAGCAGCAGTTGCTTGAATAACACGAGCTTGGAATTCTTGATCGTCAATCTCGATTAATAAGTCCCCTTTGTGTACAAATTGATTATCCTTAAAATAAACATGCTTCACATATCCCGTTACACTGGAACGAATTGGAATAATGTCTGCATCGATTTGTGCATTATCCGTGGTCTCGTATCCGGCATTCATAAGATAGGAGATAAATGCTCCGATTAATACGATTCCCGCTATTGCAATTAATACGATGAATCTTTTCTTTTTTGGCTTTGCTTGTTCTGTTGTCATGATTTTGATTATAAATTAAAATGGAAGGCCCATGGTTGTGAAATACATTGATTGAGCATTCATGCGTTTTATTTCGTGAATTTTTTGATTAAGTTTTGCTGTCATCTCCTCATTCAATTGGAAAAGATATTGGCTCACGGTAATTTTACCATTGTCCAATTGAGTAGAATATACTTTTGAAATAGCAGCGCGTTTTTCAATAATCTGAGCATCTTTTAAGATAAGTTCATTCATTGCTTCAATTTGTTTCTCGTAGTTGATGCTCGTAAGAGTTGTATTCAATAGAAAAGCTTCACGTTGAATTTGAATCAGGTCTTTATTCAGTTCATAGCGACTTTTCTCACGCGACAATCCATACAATGTAGAGATGTTCCAACGGACATTTATCCCGGCACTTCCAAACGCGCGAAGTTCTTGATTAATAAAGTTTGGACCTGGACGACCATAATTCCCGGCAACATTCAGCGTGATTTTTGGCAAAGCCATTTTCGTCGCCATGGAATATTTATTATCCAATAGTGATTCTTGTTGTTCTAATAAAATCAATTCGGGACGTGAAACGTTCTTTTTCTTCGAATCACCAAGTGCAACGAGATTAAATTCCGAGTCTTCTTTAATTGATTTACCCGTGAGTATGGATAAACCACGGTAAAGTGATTCTAAATTTTGATTGGTTTCAATCATATTTTGATCCAATTTCATGATTTCCACGTCAATTTCATCCAAACTACTTGACAAACTCAAACCATTTTCAATTGCCGGGATGAGGTTTTTCCTTCGGTTTATTAAATTATCCTTGAAAACAGCCAACATCTGTATATTTTCCTTACCTAAAAGCACGGAGGTATAAAGTTGGTTGACGCGGTCAATTACTTTATAAAGCTCGATTTCATTTTTTTGTTTCTCAATTGTAAGATTGGACGCTTCAATTTCACGTTGTTTTTTCGTAATTCCACCATCAAAAATGGTTTGCTCGATAGCAAGTGAACTATTATAGGAATCATGAGGAAAATGAGTGTTAACACCAGGCAAATTTAATTGAACCACCTCTGATTGATAAACACCTTGAACATTCAGGGTGAGTTTTGGCAACCAAGATTCGTTAATCGCTCGAACATTTAATGCAGAAACTTCATTGAATAATTGATTTTGTTTGATAAGTGGGTAATTTGCTTTTGCCCAAATGACACATGAATCTAACGATATGACTCGCTGTGTTTGGCCTTGAGACCAGAGTAATAAAAATAAGGCAATGAGTGTTGGTTTTTTCATATACGGGTTTTACTTAATTTATAATGAATAAAGTCAGATATCGAGTTGAGAAGTTTCTCGTGATTAGAATCGTCCCACTGAACTCCACTACTTTGACAAATCACTTGGAAGATAGGAGCGGCAACAAATGGATAGGCGCACAACGAATGCAAGTTCATTAGAAATACGACTGGATCCAACGAAGGAAGTTCCCCATTTTGGATACCTTCATTTAACACCGTTAATAAGGAGTACTTCTTATCCTTTTTAATTCCTTTTACTTTCAAGTGGAAAAGTGCTTGATTGCTACTGATCTCCTTTATAAGAAAGATAGACATTTGGGGATATTCTGCAAGGAAGTGTACGAATCGATTCGAATAAGTCAGAACACGCTCCATTATAGGTAAGGATTCATCAGAGATAATTTCCATGTTTTGGAAATACCGTTCAAGCGCACCGCCAAAAACTTCGTCGAATAAACGTTCCTTATTTCGGAAGTAATAATGTAGAAGCGCTTTGTTTATTCCCGCTTGATTTGCGATGTCTTGCATGCGCGCACCGTACAATCCTTTCTCCATGAAGATCAGCTTTGCTGCATCTAAAATAATTGCTTCAGTATTTTGATCTTTTAACTTCATGGTTTAACCAAATGGTTAACAAAAGTAATTTAAATTTCTTGAATGAATATTGTTTTGTAAAGTGTAGTCATGAAAAAATAGGTGTTTCCTGCTAATTTGACATCATGTTATCAATGAGTTAACAATTATTTTCAAAAAAGAGTAACCTTATCAAACATTTGCCGTTTCACTTTCTCGGGTCTCGAAACAAAAAAAAATAAAAAAAACTTTGAAAAAAGTGTTGCAGATCCAAAAAGAGTACATATCTTTGCACCCCGCAAGTGAGATAAACAACGGTTAATCTAGCGGCAATTAAGTCTTAAAGTTAACAGGAACGTGAGTTCCATTAACGTCTAAAGAAGTTCTTTGAAGTATTGAGAAATAAGGAAACAGCGTTTTTAAGAAAAGAACATAATAAACATACTCGAGCTCTTA
>JAHEMR010000037.1 GCA_024643545.1 Crocinitomicaceae bacterium
ATGTTCCACCAAAATATCTGGCAAGAACAGTTTTAATAAGTCAAGGTAATTATCCAAGGGTCTTTTTTATGCAAAAATCAGCATTATATTCAAATCCCTCCCCAACTTTTGGTTATGATCCGAGAAAACAAAAAAAGCCCAAACTTTGCTCAGCAAAGTGGACTTTTGTTTGAGATGAGCCGCATTTAAGGAATACGCGCAAGCGTAATCCCAGCGGATTCAGATCGTGAAGACAATGGCAAAGATGTTCCGCAGCGGTGTAACTGAAGCGGAACAGGGTAACTACAATTTAATTAAAACTGAATAATTTTCCCTGATTCTTTTAATGTTTCTTCATCCATAAATCGATAAAAGTACATTCCCTTAGGCCAATATCCCATGTTCATTTCCTCATCTTGATCGATGGTCTTTTCTAGTATCCATTCTCCAGTTGCATTTGTAACGATGAACTTATTTGAGTGTCCATTGGGACAAGAAATATGCAAAGATTGTCTCTCCCGATCAACATAACACATCATGCCATTCAAATTTGACGAAGCAAAACCAACATCGGATGTTATTCGAACGAGGGAAACGTCATCTATAAAGAAATAGGTAATATCAATTGGATTATTTTCGATGTTTTGAATTTGTGTATTCGCATTGGATTTAAAATTTCCAATGACAATATGTTCATAAGAGGAATCCGCAACAAATGTATAGTTCAACTGAGTCCAACTTGTATCATATAACAACGATGTCTGAACACACTGAGGGGAAATAAAACTCATTGGACTTGTTCCATTTTGATATGGCTCTCCAATCGTAAATGCAACCGCTAAATTATTACAGGCACTTCCACCATAATTTCCATTATACACTCCATTGGAAACAAAATAGGTCAATTCGTACGTTTGTCCAACGATCAAAGGAGCGGAAAAAGCATGTGCGATATACTCTCGGTAATCAACGGAAACACCATGGTATGCAATTATTCCCATGATGGCATTTCCACTGTGGGGTTGTACGGTCGCATAAAACGTATTCGGTAGATGAACAAGCCCCGATCCATTTGTATGGAAATAATCTGGTGTCCCTCCTCCGCCTTGATTGCATTTTGACCATCCATTACATAAACTAGATTGCATGACATTTGTTGGAAGGGCTGAATAGGATTCAAAATCACCATTTTCGATTAAATTTTGAGACCAAGACATTGCTTGTATCGACCAACATACAAGGAACAGAATTTTTTTCATTTGAATAGCAGGACTATGTGATTTTCTTCCTTCAAAACTATTTATTTTTTCAAAGCTTTCAAAAAGTTCCGTGAATTTCAAGCCCTTAATCCATTCAATACTTACAGGATTTCACTCCCTAAACTGGTTCACCAAAATTTGATAATGCTGAAAAACAATTCTGGCTGATTATTAAATTTTGCGACTAAGAATGAAGGGAATATGAGCAGAACCTTTGTATTATTTCCCTTTATATGGTAGCCCAAGGCATGCCATGGGCTACAACAGATACATCTAAGGGAAAATGTTGTTAAATTATACCGATGGGAAAAAAATCGAATGGATTGACAATAAACGCTATTGAGGCTAGGTCATGCCCTAGCCTACACCATTTCTCTTTATAGACAATTTTGAAGAATAACACATTCTGTTTAGTGTTTAAATTAAAAACGCCACTTAATTAAGTGGCGTTTTGTGAATGCATGTTTTTCCGTTTTATTCATAAAACATACATGGGTTTTTGAAATCTGAATATAAAAAATGAAGAATTGTTCCTAATCCATCATCATAACTTGCATTCCAATTATAGAAATAATCAGAATGTTCACAATTCGCTTTTTCAAATGAGTACTTTTTTTCATCTCCTGATTTTTGAAAATAGAATTCAGTACCATTAAAATTTCTATGGTTAAAAATAGTCGTGTCCTTGTACATTTGTTGATTACCTAAATATTTACCAGATGCAATATCCTTTGTTTTCTTTGATACTTTAATTCCATGTACCCATTGGATTTCATCTTGAACTGTCGCTCCATATTGATCCTTATATTTTAATATTTCGAGTCCATTAATTAATCCAAATTCATCACAGCTTATTTTCTGATTAAATCCTGTTTTGCTATTTACTTTTTCTCCTTTCACAAAAGCACCATCCTTAAAAGTGATTTTATAGGACATATGGTCCTCTTTGAAACTCCATAAACCATCCAAGTTATTATTTTTAAAAGATCCCACTGCACTAGACGAAGTTGTTCCTCCATATGTTTTACCACTCCGACTGAAGTTAAAAGGTCCTTCCAACTTATCATTTTTATATGTTCCTGAAATCGTTGTCGTGAGCTCACCTGTTCGTTTAAAAGTAAACGGACCATCTAAAACTCTTTTTCCATCAATTATTTTATAAATTGCCGTTAACGTTCCATCATCCAAATACCAACTTGTTTTTGTAGTTACCTTTTGTGAAATTGCATTGAACGCCAACATTAAAATCAAACTAAACATTTTCCCTTTCATTTTTTCTCTTTTAAAATAGTTCCTACTTATTTAGCCAAGTAATCCGCTCCGTTTAAATGGTCTCTGGACTCCATTTTGTTAATGATTGCCGAAAATTAAGTGAAAATAAAATCCTGATTATATTTCAAAAAATTCAAAAAGTTTAAGTTGTATTCATTGATTTTGGATGCACGGAAAAATCTAATTTTGAGGCTATGTTACCAGAATCCATTAAAAAACAAATCGAAGTAAAATACGGTCACGCTATTCGATACCCAAAAGATTGTGAAAATTTAGCTATCCATATTACTTCAGAAATTAAATCCAACATCAGTGCTTCCACTTTAAAAAGACTATTTGGATTTGTGAAATCAGAAAGCAAACCAATGTATTATTTCCCTTTATATGGTAGCCCAAGGCATGCCATGGGCTACAACAGATACATCTATGGGAAAATGTTGTTTAATTATACCGATGGGAAAAAAATCGAATGGATTGACAATATACGCCATTGAGGCTAGGTCATGCCCTAGCCTACAACACATTCATCTATGGAAAATTTGAAGAATTGCACTTGGGAAAACCAGCTATTCAAAAAGTTTTATTGGACACATGTATTTTTATATCAAAATTGAATTTTAACAATTAAGAGCTTAATAAGAACAACTATTTCGTCTACCTTCAAAATAAACCTTCTTTATTTCAGTAAGTTATGATGCCAAGCTTAAACCAATCATCATGGCTATAAATAGTATGATAACAACGAACATCAAAATTAATGTTTGCTTTTTCTTTTTATTCCTTTTTTCTATTAGCTTAACATACCATTTGTTTTTTAATTCATCAAGGCTATCTTGACAATCTTCCATCATTTCAGTTATAGATTTTCCTTCAAAACGTCTAAGTTTTTTAATCCCCTCACTCGCTTTTTCAATACACGCGTCGGTGAAATTAATTTCTTCATATAACGGTTTCCATAAAGCTTTCTGATCACCTAATGTTTGCTGCTGAAACTCTGCGTGTGATAGGTCAATTACTCTTTTTATTTTATCAATAGCTGTCTTGGTGATTCGCAAAATAGTTTTTTCAATGTCATCTGCATTATCAGGAAATGTGATTTTAGAAATACTACTTTCACTTGAAAAGTTAGCATCAAACATCCACGGCTTGGAAGCACTATCCTCTTTCTTTTTCATGGATAGCTCATACTTCAATTGTCCTGCTTGTGCTTCAGCGATAATTTCATCTGCACTAGGACCTTTTTTAATGATGATCGGCTGTGAAGGTTTGGAAGTATTTCGATCAGATAAATTAGCCATCGATTTTGCCCTATTTTCATCTCTCTTACAATCAGGACAGGTTCCTCTTCCTGTTAGTCCAGCTAAATCACTTGTTGACGAAAATTTTGTCCCACATTTAGAACATTTTGCTGAGTACGTTGCCATATTTTTTTATTTAAATTGTTAAGTTACTACTTTGGATTTCAAGAAAACGGTTAAAAGACTTTCCTTGTAGAATTCTTCATCTTTCCGTTTCATATTCAATTTCTTTTCAATTTTATTTTACGTCCAGGTTATTTTATTTTTGATTAATCATCCATTACCAATTACATTAATTTTCTTACTCACATAGCCAAGTAATCCGCTCCGTTTGTATGGTCTCTGGACTCCATTTTGTTAATGATTGCCGAAAATTAAGTGAAAATAAAATCCTAATTATATTTCAAAAAATTCAAAAAGTTTAAGTTGTATTCATTGATTTTGGATGCACGGAAAAATCTAATTTTGAGGCTATGTTACCAGAATCCATTAAAAAACAAATCGAAGTAAAATACGGTCACGCTATTCGATACCCAAAAGATTGTGAAAATTTAGCTATCCATATTACTTCAGAAATTAAATCCAACATCAGTGCTTCCACTTTAAAAAGACTATTTGGATTTGTGAAATCAGAAAGCAAACCAAATAAATACACGTTGGATACCATTGCTCGTTTTTTAGGCGCTGAAAATTGGGAAATACTGAATGTCCAAATGGGACATGCTGAAGCACCCATCATTGAATCTCCAACGCGTGAAAATCTAGGCAATGTGGACAATTCAAAGAGGAAACCACAAGTGCTTTTTGTCCGTTTGCTTCTCATCGGTTTAATAGGTCTGATTATTATTTTTACGCTTAATAAAAAGGACTTGTTTTTCGCAACTGAATGGAAGAAAATAGGGAATTTACCTGAAGTTCGTAAATCTGGCGAAGTGCTCTCTTATCAGCATTGCATTTTTTACATCGGTGGAGCTGATGCTGAATATATGCGCAACAACAATTGGTGTTATTTACCGCAGCCTAAAGTTTGGAAAGAAAAAAAACCAATCCCCACTCCCAGATCTGAAATGGCATGTATTATTTTCAATGGACAACTCTATTGTTTTGGAGGATGGCAAGGAAATGAAAAAGGACCTACCGATGTAGCCGAGGTTTACTCCATAAAAAAAGATACGTGGGATACCTTGCCTCGTTTACCTAGAAAATTAGTTTCCGTTTCTGCGGTGTGTCAAAACAATCGATTTTACATCATTGGTGGCACCTTGGGAAATACACGTAATTTCTTCTACGAGTATAATCCCATCACAAAAAAATATACGGAACTAATTTGCAAGATGCAAGCAAGAATTCACTTCAGCCTCATGCTTCATAATCACGACATTTATTTAATTGGAGGGAATTCGTTTTCAAACGGTGAATACAAGATTCACAAAAACGTCGACATTTACCACCTACGAACGAATAAATGGGAATCAAAACCAAGTATTCCGGAAACCGTTATGAATGGCGCAGGTTATATTCGCGGCAACGAAATTCATGTTGTTGGAGGAAAAAATAAAATTGGTGATCATAAAGATGGCTTAAAAAAAGATCATTTCATTTATTCCATCAAAAATGAAACATGGAGAAAAGGTGAAAATCTACCTTTTGGAATTTGCGAGCATAAGATCATAACACATAAAAACCAAATCTTCCTTTTAGGAGGAGATAAAGACTTTCCTAATCCATCAAAAGAAATGTATCGTTTGAATTGACTAAAAAACCCAGGTTTTAAATGCCGTTTGTACCGTAATTAAAAAACGTTTTATACAATGTTGAGGCCCACCCTAGCCTTCAATAGATCCATCCATGAAAGATTGTTGTTAGAGATTGGAAACGAAATCGCTATTTCACTTGAAACACAAGAACCTCATAAGCATCTAAGGTCATTTCCTGCTTGAATGTTACTTTTTTGTCTCGAAGATTCTTGGCTTTTTTGATGTCATCTGCGATGCGAAACACTTGTTTTTCGTTGGATAGATTTGCCACCACCAATACGTTCTGTTTTTTGTCCTCGCGGTAAAAACTCAAGACTTTTTCGTTGTTGTTTTCCGCATTTCGATACATTCCTATGGATAAGGCGCGATTGCTTTTACGCAAGTCAATGGTTTGTTTGTAGAATTGAAACAATGAATTGGGATCATTTTGTTGTTCTTCCAAGGAAATGCCGTCATTCGCTTTTTGATTTGCGTTGGTCCACCATGCACCGGAGTTTTTGTACCAATGGGACATTCCTTTCCCCTCTCCTATCTGATACCAATCAAAAGCTTCTCGGCGTCCAATATCGTTTCCGTCTGTGTTTCCGAAAGAATACACTTTTCCTTTCATTCCGATTTCCTGTCCGTAGTAAATGGATGGAACGCCTCCCATAAAGAACATCAATGAAGCAGCCAATTTTTGACGTTGGACATCGGACTCCATGGAAGCAAAACGATCCATATCGTGATTTTCTATAAAGACTATTTGTTCTTTTCCTACTGGCGTTTTCCCGAGAATGATGTCCGCATTTTTGATGATTTCTGCTTTACTAAAGGACAATATCGCTTGCTGTAAGCCAAATCCAAACATGCGGTCGATGTCCGCTTTTTCAAAATACTCAAAACCGTAATCGCTCCAATTCGCTTGCTCTGCAACAATTTTCACCGCTGGATTCACCTGTCTCAAGGAAGTAATCAAGGGTTTCCAGAATTCAGCGAAGAGATTGGTCAATGTCGGTTTTCCGTCCAAATGATCCATGGCATGATCGAGCCTAAATCCATCGGCACCATCGTCGAATTTCCCATCCTTGTTTGGATCCATAAAGTAGGAGAACAAAGCAATGTTGTAATCCAAGACTTTTTGACTTTTCAAATTCACCGTCGTGGCGTAAATTACTTTTCCGTCAAATCCATTCAGCAAGCGCAAATCAAAGACCATCGAAGCGGGAGTTTGGTGCTTAGCATCGTCGAAAAGGATATAGTCACTGTACTTGGAATCAAGGTTTCCAACGGCATCTTTCCACCAAAGGTGTTCGGATGTCACATACTGCGTTTCCATGTCGAGGTAGATTTTCATTCCACATCGATGGACCTCTTTCACCAAGGCGATGTACTCTTCCATCGTGCCGAATTCAGCATCAATTTTCTCGAAATCATTGGCGAAATAATTGTGGTAGCAATCGGACTCGTACAAAGGGAACAACAAAATAGAGGTCACTCCCAACTCTTGTAAATATGGCAATTTCGCTCGAAGTCCATTCAAATCTCCATTCAAATCACCATTGCTATCGTAAAAACTACGTTGACACACATGGTAAATGATTTCTCCTTGAGCAACTGAACGCTGACTCCAAGCCATCCATCCGGACAGCAAGCAAAATGAAAGTAAAATGGTTTTTCTCATGATTCTGTTTTTGCTAATTATTACTCATTTGAAAAGTCAAACGTCCTCCCTGCATGATTTCCGAGTAGCGAATGAAATTTCTGTCAAGCTTTTGTTTATTCAAAGTGGGATTTTCCTGAAAGTACGTTTTATCGGAGAACTGCAGTGCCTTCATGACAAACTTCGCTTGATTTGGCAAATGAATGATCGCTTTCTTCACTTGTGGACTTCCAAAAACAAAAGTGCCATCCGCTGGATTAACGGGATAAAATCCGAGACTAGAAAGAATGTACCACGCACTCATTTGTCCGCAGTCATCGTTGCCAATCATGCCATCTGGTGTATTGTTGTGAAATTCATTCATCACTTGATGAATGTACTTTTGACCCGTTTTCGGTTCTTTCGTTAATCCATATAAATAAAGAATGTGGTGACTTGGTTCATTTCCATGGGCATACTGACCAATCATGGCTTCTTGACCCAGGAATTTGTTCGGATTTAACGATTCCGTAGTGAAGAAGTCATTTAGTTTCTTCGTGAAGTTCTCTTCTCCTCCAAGCAATTGCATCATTCCTTGCACATCGTATTGAGCTGGTGTCCAAAAGTACTGCCAAGCATTTGCTTCAGTGTAATCTCCGGGATTGTTCAAGGGTGAAGTCGCCATCAGTGGATCAAAAGGAGAACGCCATGCTCCAGCCGAATTTTTTCCACGTAAAAAAGTGCTTACGGGATCATATAGATTTCGGTAATACGCTGCTCTATTTTGAAAATCTTCCGCAATATCCGATCGACCAAGTTTTCGTGCCATTTCAGCCACACACCAATCGTCGTAGCCACTTTCTAGGGTTCGTGAAACCGACTCGTTATCCAATTGATCAAATGGATAATAACCGTATTGATTGTACATTTCCCAATTCGAATTGATGTGACTTTTCGTACTCGTTTCCACCATGGCATTTAACGCTTCCTTTGGATCAAATCCTGTAAATCCATTTTGATATGCCGACAAAATCATGGGAATGGCGTGGTTTCCAATCATGCAGTAATTGTCTTGTCCCCATGCCGTCCAAATGGGCAAAAATCCTTTCGCTTGTTGATGCATAAGCATGGATTGAACAATGCCATCGATCATTTCTGGCGCAACAATTTGCAATAAGGGAAATGCTCCACGGTAAATGTCCCAAATGGACAATGTGGAATAATATTCGTTGTTTGTCGCTGTTTTCACCGCGTTGTCCACTCCTCGGAAACGTCCATCAACATCAGCAATATTCGATGGCTGTAACAGCAAATGGTACATCGATGTGTAAAAAATTTCTTTTTGTTTTTGAGGTGCTTTGATCACAATTCTCGACAAATAGTTTTCCCATCTTTTACGGTTTTCGTCGCATACTTTTTGAAAATCCCAATGATTGATCTCTGCCTCCATGTTTCGTTTGGCGCCTTCGACATCCACGGTGGACAGAGCAATTTTCACTTTGAGCACCTGTTCCTTGTTCAAAGTGAAATCCAACAAATATTTGGGCGCTTTTTCGTTTTCTTTTCCGGCAATGACCGTTGAATTCGCAAAAGGTTGACTAAACGTAATGGTAAAATAGTAGCGGCGATACACCCAGTTTGAGGTAGAACAATAGCCAGAAATCGTTGTGTTGTTCTCGATTTTCACAGAACTTTCCAGCACCAATCCCTTCGGATCGTTTTCTTCAAAGACGAAGCGAAGTCCATGTTGTAAATCTAAGTAGACTTGTGCTTCTTTTTCCGGAAAAGTATATTGATGAAAAGCCACCCGATCTGAACAGGTAAGTTCAACCTTGACATCATCCTTTTTGGTGACACGGTAATATCCGACGCTTGCGGACTCCGTCTCTTTGTAGTATGCATTTTTTTCCGTTGCTCGTTTTGGATTTATCGGCAACAGCAGTATATCCCCCATTTCATTAATTCCAGTTCCACTGAAACGCGTTTGGGAAAATCCCATGAGAAAAGTGTCCTTGTATTGATAACCACTGGTGTGATTCCAACCGAAATCCTGATTGTCAGGTCCGGGTTGCACCATTCCAAAAGGCATCGATGGACCTGGAAAGGTATGACCAGTTCCGTCGGTTCCAATGAACGTGTTCACAAAGGAACTGTACTTTTGCGCATTGATTCCTGTCAATGGAAAAAAGAGCAAAACCAAACCAACAATAACGTATTTAATGAAACTCATAGTTCTTCCAGTGTTTCTGTAAGTAATCTTTCATTTGCAGATTGATTTCCTGCTGATTCGCTGTTGGATTCCTAGAAAATGGCGCTTGTGGCATATAAGGAAAAGGACCGAATTCCGGTGTGATGGTGAATTGTGCTTTTCCTTGTTTGGATTGACATTGAATGATCTCAGTCCACCAGTTGACATAACGATCCAAGTGCTGTTTCCATTCAGGGGCAAAAGGATGATTGACTTGAGGACTCTGTTCAAATCCCACACGGGCGTGAATGTGTTGGATGTTCTGATACATTTGCGTCAACAATTCGTGTTGATCACTCAAATCACTTTCCGAAACGACACAAAAATGAGCTAAATCCGCGATCAGTTTCAGGTTTGGAAATACCCCCAAATAGTTCAGTAAAGTTTTTAAATGAAAGGAAAACCTTCCGCGGTGAATCTCGTGCCAAATGGGAATTCCCGCTTGTTCGGACAAGTGTTCCGCAGCAGAAATGATGGCTACATTTTCCTCGAAATCAAAAAAGTCCTTGCCGGTATGAGAATTGATCGCATCTGGTTTGAGACCAATCAGGAAATTAAGTCGTTCAGACATTCGTTCTGTGTATTCCGTTGCTGTTTCTGCTCTGTTCTCCAATACCTGCTGCGCGATGAAGGTAAAAGTGGGATGTTCATTTCGGATCATGTGTAATTCAGCCATGAATTCCTGTATAAATCCATCATCATCCGGAAAATTGATTTCCACGCCGCTAAATCCTTGCTCGATGCTTTCCCTTAAAAAGATTCTTGCGGACTGCGATTCACAGCCCCAAAATGTTCGAATGTACTTGAGTTCCATGTCCTACTTTGAATAAATGAGTGGATTCAAATGCGTGTTTATCACCTCTCCCACTTTCGCATCCGGACACCAGGTATTCCAGTCATTTTCCTGATTTTTATTCGCCGGATTTTTCAAAATCATGTTTTTGTCCATGTAGATAATCGTCATGACTTTGCGCATGTCATTGGTAACATTTGCTCCCGCACGGTGAAAAATCCAACCCGAATGGAAACTAATTTCTCCAATGTCGAAGGCTTCAATCACGTGTTCGAAATCGGTTACACGCAAGGTTTTCTGAATGATAGCTTCACTTTCATCGCCGATTTCCAATTCTCTTCCTTCGACGATGGCATGACTTCCCGCACTGAATTCCAAGGGACCCATTTCCAACGGAGTTTCTTGCAGTGGAATCCAAGCGGTTACCGTTTTATCGCTTTCCAAAGGCCAATAGTATTGATCGGCATGCCACGGAGTGATTCCGCCCCCACACTCTTTAAACAAGGCTTGATCGTGGTACAAACGAACGCCGTCTACCAGCATTAAATCAGCGGCTATTTTACCGAGTCGCTTACTAAATATCAACTTTTTGACCAATTCATTTTCACACCATAAATTGAACAATTGCAGAAATGCTTTTCCATAAGTACTTCGCTCTTCGAGTGCTGTTTGCTCGTGATTCATTTGATTCACTTGCGCGGTAATCACCTCGTTGAAAAAGTTAATGGTTTCTATATCGAAGACTTCTTTCAATTTGATAAATTGATTTTTTTGATAAAAAGCGCGTTGATCTTGTGTCAAGGAGTAAGGAGCGTCGAGTTTTTCTCGAATCGATTCAGGCAAAGCATTCATGGTATTCAACTTTAACAATAGCAAAGTCAAAAATAGGAATTTCTGAAGCGAGTGAGTGATCGTAATTTCGTATATTCTAATACTATATTGAATAATTAGTATATTTATATCATGAAATTCGTTCATCAGATGCTATGAAAGCCATTTTAGAAGACATTCCATCGAAAAAAGGAAGGGCTAGTTTTTATTCAACACGGATAACCGTTTCAAGCTTTGAGTTTAAATGGCATTACCATCCAGAATACGAGTTAACTTACATCCTGAGAGGAAGTGGCTACCGAATTGTCGGGAATTCCCACGAACATTTTTCCGCTGGGGATTTGGTCTTATTGGGTAGTAATTTACCTCACACGTGGTGTGGAAAAAATGAAGACGGAAGTCCATGCGAGGCGATTGTCATTCAATTTTCAAGCGCATTCATCGAACCTTTTTTACGCTTGAATGAAGGTCAAGCCATCAAGGAACTATTAGTTAAATCAACAAAAGGGATTCGATTTGAGTCGGAATCTTCGTTGGTCGAAAAACTCCTATCATTGAACGAAACGAAAGAACTGAATAGCATTCTTTCTTTGTTATCCATCCTTCAAGACCTAACAAATAAACCATCAGTTATTTTGTGTGCGAATTCCTATCACAATGTTATCTCAAAGAAATTCGAAACGCGTATCAACAAGGTTTGCACCTATATTCAAAACCACTATTCGGAGTCCATTTCACTCAAGCAAGTATCCGATCTCGTCAATATGTCCGAAAGCAATTTTTGCAAGTTCTTCAAGAAAGCCACGAGCACGACTTTTTCAGATTACTTGAACGATTTACGCATAAATGAAGCCTGTCATCTTTTGCTCCATTCCGAGGACAGTGTCAATAAAATTGCACAGGAATGTGGCTATGAGTCTTTGAGTTATTTTAATCGGGTATTTTTGAAGAAGATGAAACATACACCTTCGGTTTTTCGAAGGAATGGGTGGTTGAGTTAATTTTTAATTTCCCCCTTCGGATTCTCTCCATATTTTTCCAAAAGAAGTTCATTCAATGTAGAAACCATATGATTTTCTTTTTCAAGGGTTTTAATACGATAACTCAGGGATTCGAATGTTTGGCTAAAAAGTAAGAAGAAGTCAAAATTCAATACCTCGCTTATGTTTCTAAGTAAATCTGTATCGATCGATTTTCTCGAGATGATGGAATAAACGTTACCTCGGGATTTGTTAATTCGCCTAGCAAAATCAGATACCGACACGTCACTAGCATCCAGCACCTTTTTTATTTCATTGCCAATGTGAATTTCTTGCATGGAACAAAATTGCGTATTGCCATTAGATTAAATTATCAATTTATGCTGATATATTTATACACTTGTGTATAATATTATTGTACATTTGATTAAATATTAATTTATGAAAGCTAATCTTATATTGTTCATGTATGCACTTACTTCTTTGTACATGTACACAAATAAATTATACGCCCAAGAAGTAAAACCAAAGATGGACACATCAAAAATGATCGGGAAAGCCTTAAAATCCCAAATAGAAACTAGCCCGTGTCTTGGGTCAACTTCAGAAAAATCCTCGGATTTAAAATGGTTACCAATTCTTATAAAGAAGAAGGAAATGATTGAGTTTCATCCAGAAACAAAGGATGAAGAACTTTTAGAAGAGATAAAATTTGGCAAACAAAAAAATAAAATAGAGTCGAAAGGTTCAATTGAAGGATCTACCCTTAAAAGCACACCTGTAATTGGAGCTAATTGGCTAGGGAATTTAAATGATGGATCTACCCCAATGGATAACCATATGGCAATATCAAATAATGGAATTATTGTCAGTGTTTCAAATAGTATTTTAGAAATTGATGATTCACAAGGAACCTTACTCTATTACAATGATTTCGTGTCTTTTTTTAATGTATCGTCTATTCAAAATGTTTGCGACCCTGTTGTAATTTATGACAATCAGCAAGATCGTTTTATTCTTTTCTTTCAAGAATGTTCTGGAACATCTGCCAATTCTAAATTGTGTATCTGTTTTTCAAAATCCAATAATCCAGCTAATGATGGATGGTGGAAGTATGCGATAACTGGTAACCCATTAAACGATGGTTCTTGGTTTGATTATCCCAAAATGGGGATTTCAACAAATGAATTGTACATTTCTGGAAATTTGTTTTACGAATCAGGAGGCTATAATGAGTCTGTTCTATATCAAATAAACAAAGCAAGTGGCTATTCTGGTTCTGGATTAGATTGGAATTATTGGTATAATATTTCGGGAAGTCCTTTTACACTATTACCGTTAAGTTACGGTCAAAATGGAGGATATGGCCCTGGATGTTATTTGGTTTCCACAGAGCATACAGGGGGGAGTGTTATCCATTTATATGATTTAACCAATGACTTGCACAACAATCCATCTTTAAACCATTATGTTATAAATACGAGTTCTTACTCTCCTGCGGCTGATGCGAATCAACTTGGATCAAGTGATTTATTGGATAATGGTGATAGTAGAACCCAAAGTGGATTCTATTTAAACGGCTTGATTCACTTTGTCTTTCATTCGGACATCAATAATGGTTGGAACGGAATAAATTACAACCGATTAAATGTCAACACACTTACCAATACCTCGGCTACTTTCGGTTTATCAGGCACATTTGACTATTCTTATCCGTCTATTGCATCTTTTGGGACGAATGTCAATGATAAATCCGTCATGATTTCATTTTTAAGAAGCGGATCTAGCATCTACCCACAATGTAATGTTGTCAACTGTGACGACAACATGAATTGGTCTGCGAGTACCGTTGTTAAAGAAGGAGAAAGTTTTGTGGATATACTTTCTTCCACTACTGAGCGATGGGGGGATTATACAGGTGCGTGTCGACAATACAATGCTTCAAACCCAAAGATTTGGGTAAATGGTATGTTCGGAAATATCGACAATGTATGGGATACTTGGATTGCTGAGATCGGTGTAAATTCTAGTGGATTAAACGAGTTGTCTAAAGAGAATAAGGTTAAAATCTATCCAAATCCAGTTATTCAACAATACCACCTTGAATTCGAGTCAAAGCAGGCAGAGAATATTGAGGTCATGATATTGAGCACAGAGGGCAAACTAATACAAAACCTATATAGTGGTATGACATTTATCGGTAAAAATGCCTTCTCTTTCAATCAGGGAGCTTTGGAAACAGGAGAGTATTTTCTAATCGTAAAAACAAATCAAAACCAAATTAGAATTAATGAGAAAATTATTATCGTTGGTAACCATTAGTTTGGTGTTTTTTTGGGGATTTACACAATGTCAAACGAGCAAAAAAGTTAGACATCATAAAAATGAAGTTAGAGAAATCAAGCACCCATCAAGTGATCAACAAAAATTAGATTCAATAAAACTTGAAAAACAAAAAATCAAACAGTAATGAATAGAATTTTAATTATTCTAGTTTTAAGTGTTCTTTTCGTTAATGAAATGTACGCTCAGGTGTCCATTGAAACGCAAAATTTCACACCCAAGGGCATTTTATCTTCCATTTTCAAGGGCGAATATCAACCAGAGAAAAAAGCTCAAAAATGGCCTGTATCAGGAGTTCAAGCACTGGAAATGGGTTCCTATTTGGATGCGAATCTCTATGCCTACACCATTATTGATACCATTTTAACTACACGGATAGACACGAACGATATTAAAATCGTCGTTTTGAAAACAATGCTGGTTGATTCAAGCGGATGGATTCAAGATTGTATGGGATGTGCTCCTCAAATTGGTGTAGCCTATTTTGTTAAAAACAATCAACGTTTTGAATTACAATTTTTCAAATTAAATTTAATCGTAAATGGACACGGTTTTTATATTCCAAAACCCCGCACCCAACAAATTGGTCCTTCCAAATATGCATTTGTTTTGACTGAAGAAGTGATGCAAGATCAAGGAAGAGAATTTTGGTTTGATATGTCTAATGATTTCCGTGGTTTCTTGACATATGATTTCTTTTCGTACATTCCAGCTGAGCAATCTAGCATCCTCGAAAATTCCATCGAAATCATCCCAACAGAAAACGAATATTTTGATTTCATGTTACGTTCTAAATCAACCCCAACAAGCGAACTCGAAACAGGAAAGGCAGCGAAAATAAAACCTATCAAAACGAAATTAATCCTAAACAATACGAACGTGATGCAACATGTTCAGATGCCCTTTGGGTATTCAATTCAAAATAAATAAACGTTAAACATTAATCTATTAATTATGAAAAAAATTGCATTTTTATCTATTCTATCTTTATTGATTTTCAGTTGTTCCAAACCGGGATGTACCGATCCATCTGCAAAAAATTACAACTCCTACGCGAAAAAAAATGATGGTTCGTGTACGTATCAAACTAAGTTGATTTTTTGGCAAGATTTAACCGCAGCAAACTCTTGGGCTCCATTAAATGTCACTTCATTGAAATACTATATAAATGGAGTTTACATTGGGTCATCTATTGCAAACGAGTATTATCCGTCTCAACCAAGCTGTGGTGCTTCTGGACAAGCTTCATACACCATAGATTTAGGTAAAAACAAATCTGGTTCTGTGCATGTACAAGTAATGGATCAAACAAATTTCACTTGGTATGATGAGTATATTACTGTCTCAAATGCGGAGTGCAATTATTATCAGGTGTTTTAAAACAGAGAAACATTAATTACATCATCAAATGAAAACTTTTTATTCATTCATTTTTTTATCAGTACTTTTTTCATCCTGTAATAATTCTATTTCTGAAAAAGAGTTGGATTTGCGCGAAAGGGAACTTAAACTCCGGGAACGTGAACTCTCGATGGTACAAAACGCTACGAATGATGAAAATAATCAAACAAATGAATCCAACTCTGCCAGCAATTCAAATTCGTATTCAAAAAGGATACCTGTTAAAACGGAAAGTGAATTAAGACAAGATCTGGATTCAAGGGAGGGGCAAAATCCAAAGAATTATCTTAGTTTGGATTATAATCTCACTTATAAAGTTCTAACCGGTGAAGATAAGATTTCAGGTACCGTTTTCAATTCCGCTTCAATGGCAACATTTAAAGATGTTGTTTTAACCGTCACCTATTCTACAGCAACGGATACGCGACTTGATAAAAAAGATTTCGTGATATATGATTATGTATATCCGGGGAGTTCTATTCCTTTCGTAATCAAAACTTATTCACCCCAGGGCACGAAGAAAATCGGTGTGACAATTAAGACTGCCAAACATGACTAATTAATAAACTTCCAATCCTTAACTTAATTTAAAATCATGAAACTTATCTATTTAATAATTACATTTTCATTTCTTTCCTTTTCACAGTCGTTCGCCCAAACATTTACTCCTGGATATTACATTATAAACAGTACAGCTGAATATTGCATTGCTATGCCAAGTGGAGCAGACAACTATACAGATGAAAGCGGTAATTTAATTCAATTTGACACAGAAGAACTTCGAATGGGGTCTGGTGAAATTGTCATTGCATTTGAATTTTCAAAAGGAAAGTATTACTGTTTCGACCCTAATGGAAGAATGGTGGTTATTCAAGGTGTAAATTGTTTAACACCGGCTCCCATGACTCAAGGAGCAGGAGTTGGATTAATGCAAGCAACCATAGCGTTGATTGATGGCTCTGAATTAGCAGAAGGATCCTATTTTTGGATTATGGGTCAAAACATTGCCAATTCAACGGTGAAAATTCAAATAGCGGACGGGAAAACACTTGATATCCCACAAGATAAAATAATGTTTTACGGCGCATATATTAAAAATGTAATGAAAGACCAGTTTTATAAACAGGTTGAATAATTTTTTTTCTATCTGTAGTTTAAGGGCATCCCCTTAAACTACACAGAAAAAAAACTACCCCTTCGGTTTCTCCACTCGCCCATCCGCGTGCTTCGCGAAGCGTCCCTCGGAGGCATCGTGCACTTGATCGTAGCGGGACCATGGCCAGCCACCGAATTGCGTTTTTTGGTAATCGTCGAAGGCTTGGTAGATTTCTTCTTTGGTGTTCATCACAAATGGTCCATGTTGAACGACTGGCTCGCCAATTGGACGTCCTTGTAAGACCAGTACTTTCGACGTTTCGCCATTGTTTTTTAAACGCAATGCAGCTGTTGGATCCACTTCCACAGCATGGTAATGTGGGATTTCTTGTCCGGCAATGCTTAAACGATTTCCTTCGTAATAAAACAAAGTACGGTTAACTCCTACAGCTGTAGCTGGCAAGGTCCACTCAGCATTGGGTTCCATGTGGATGTTGTAAATAGCGACATGGTTGTTTTCATCTGCCGCCCAAGAATTTGGTGGTGAACTTAGCGCTCGGTTTTCATTCAATTTTCCAACCAATACTTCAATGTGACTTTGATTCCCTAGGGCATCTTTGGCATCAAATTTTGGCACAGACTCCGACCAAATCATTTTGAAGTGCGGTTGCACCATTTTGCTTTTTTTCGGAAGATTCAACCAAATTTGAAATAACTCCAGCGGATTATCTTTGTCTTGGTTTAACAAAGGAAACATCTCCGAATGTTGCACACCTTTTCCAGCGGTCATCCATTGCACATCACCATTTCCGTAACGTCCTGCTGCGCCTAGAGAATCAGCGTGATCAACCAATCCTGTGCGGACCACTGTTATCGTTTCAAAGCCACGGTGTGGATGTCCAGGGAAGCCAGGGACCGTTGAACCGTGGTACATGCGGAATCCATCTTTCACGATGAAATCCTGTCCCATGTGACGGCCATTGAACAAACTTGGATCTGGTCCTAATTGTGCATTTCCTTTTGGGAAAAAATCTTCATGATGTACACAGAATAAAAAGGGATCTGCGGTTTCCCATTGGAATCCAAGTGGACGTATGCGAATAATGGCATTGGCTGTTTCTTTCATGTCTTCTTTTTCTTTGGACCATGAGGCAAAAGGCAAGGCTACCAAGGAGGAGATACCCAGTCCCAATCGTGTGATGAAATTTCTTCTTTCCATGAGCTTCAATTATGAAAACAAAAATACATGCTTTTCAAGAAAACACGACTTAACCAAGGATAAGATTTAGCCCTTCTTTTTGAACAACTCAACGAGTTCTTGAAAATGCGCTTGATTATCCTCCATCCATTTATTTGCCACTTCATTGGACTGTTGTGAAATGTAATAGCAATAGGCATCAATCACGTTGGAATGCGCTAATTCGTCGAATAAAGGAATGTAAAATTCCCAATACAAGCCTTTATCTTTCTTCTTTTTCAATTCACCGAGCATCTTGAACATAGACGTAGTATTTTCGATGAATAATTCTTCTGAAGATTTATTCTTGTTTTCCTCCAATGTTCCATTCACCGATAAGAGTGAAAGCATCAATTCAGCATCAGAAAATTCAGGGTCTGCATTTGGATTAACATAAATGTTGATTTTATTTTCGGCACCTTCTTCACGTTTCACATTTCCACCCATTTGCTTCAATAACAATGCGTAGGCTTTTTCAGATCGTTTGGAGGAAGGTTCTAACAAAAGAAAATAATGCAATGCTAATATGCTTCTGACCTTCATCCCTTGATCCGCCAATACATACGCAAGTAACATGTGACTACTCGCATGGGAATTCTTTGTGTCGATTCCGTGTTCGAGGATTTCCTGTGCTTTTGCTAGTTCACCCATTCGGTAATAATCCATACCCAAGTTGTAACAGAGTAAATGATCGTATCCAAACTTCTTGATGCCCTTTTCGAATAACTTGATGGACTCATCTGTTTTTCCTAATTCATCTAAACAAGAACCTTTGACAAGGTATGCTGCCATGACATTTTTTTCATTTAAGTCAATGACAATTTCACTAAACTTCAATCCATTTTCATAGTCTTTCAGCGCCATATAGGTCAAGGCTAATTCGTAATTCGCCAACTCGGATTTTGAGTCAATCTTCAATGCTTTTTGATAGCATTCAATGGCCAATTCGTAGTTCTGCTGATCGTACGATTTTACTCCGATGGATATTAAACTATCCATGCTCTTCGCATTTTGCGAAAAACTCAGGAAAGGAAGAAAAATGGTGAGGTAAAGTAACTTTTTCATTAAGATGGATTTCGTGTAAAAGTATGAAAAGGATTCAACTCCTACTACATTCCATAAAATGAAGCTTAAATTTCCAATTTAAATTCAGACGTTTTGTGGAATACCAAATCGGGATAATCCTGCTCTGCCATTTGCAACAAGAACGTTGTTTCAGCTAAGAAAACGAGGTTATCATCTTTGTCTCTTGCCAAGTAATTCGATTTTGCACGCATGAAACTTTGCAACTGCTCGTTGTTATCGGTGGTAATCCAACACGCTTTGAAATAATTTCTAGGAACGAAACGACAATTCGCGCCATATTCATGAATCAATCGGTAATTGATGACTTCAAATTGAAGTTGTCCAACCGTTCCAACGATCTTACGGTTTCCAGGCTGCTGCACAAATAACTGCGCCACTCCTTCATCGATTAACTGACGGATGCCTTTCTCCAATTGCTTGGATTTTAATGGATCCAAATTCTCCAATTCTTGGAAAATCTCCGGAGAAAAACTTGGAATTCCTTTGTACATCATAACTTCTCCATCGGTCAATGTATCGCCAATTTTGAAGTTTCCAGTATCGTATAAACCAACAACATCACCTGGGAAAGCCTCATCGATGACACTTTTATCCTGCGCCATGAAAGAGGTGGGATTCGGGAATTTTATTTTTTTATCTAAACGAACATGCTGGTAAAAGGTATTACGTTCAAACTTACCAGATACCACGCGAAGGAAAGCAATGCGGTCGCGGTGTTTCGGATCTAAATTCGCGTGAATTTTGAATACGAATCCAGAAAAACGATCATCATCTGGTTCTACCATGCGTTTGTCCGTCTCGCGTCCACGTGGGGATGGCGAAACTTCGCAGAACGTATCCAACAATTCTCTGACGCCGAAATTATTCACGGCTGAACCAAAGAAAACAGGCGCTACATCACCGGCCAAATACGCATCACGACTAAAGGCATCGTATACTCCTTCGATCATTTCCAATTCTTCACGCAACTCTTCTGCTGGTTTTTCTCCAACGATTTCGTTGAGTGACGCATCATTGATATTCGAAATGGAAACAACATCGTCTGAGATTTTGGTTTTATTCGCAGAGAATAAATTCAAGCTTTTTTGGTAGATGTTGTAAACACCTTGGAAGCGATCTCCCATTCCAATTGGCCAAGTTAATGGACGAACATGAATGTCAAGGCTTTGTTCCAATTCATCCAATAATTCGAAGGGATCTTTACCATCTCGGTCCATTTTGTTAATGAAGATGATCACCGGCGTTTTACGCATGCGACAAACTTCCATCAATTTACGTGTTTGTTCCTCGACTCCATTTGCACAGTCAATTACAAGGATGACACTATCCACGGCTGTTAAGGTACGAAAGGTGTCCTCCGCAAAGTCTTTGTGACCAGGAGTATCAAGGATATTGATTTGTTTTCCATTGTATTCAAATGCCATTACGGAAGTAGCAACGGAGATTCCACGTTGCTTTTCAATTTCCATAAAATCCGAAGTTGCGCTTTTCTTGATCTTATTGTTTTTAACGGCACCAGCGGTTTGAATGGCCCCACCAAAAAGCAATAATTTTTCTGTCAGCGTCGTTTTACCTGCATCGGGATGCGAAATAATCCCAAAGGTTCTTCTTTTTTCGATGGCTTCTTGATTCTTCATGGTATGTTATGGAAAATGAAAAAAGACCGCATAGCGGTCTTTTCAAAAATATGCTTGTTCAGAAATTAGAAAATCTCTGCTGCTGTAAAATGGAATTGTCCTTCGATTTCTGCATTCTCATCTGAGTCAGAACCGTGAACGGCATTTTTCGCTTTGCTTTCTGCATATGACTTACGGATTGTTCCGTCAGCAGCTTCAGCTGGATCAGTAGCACCGATTAACGCACGAAAATCAGCAACTGCGTTGTCTTTTTCCAAGATAGCTGCTACAATTGGACCAGAGGTCATGTATTCAACTAATTCTCCGTAAAAAGGACGCTCAGCGTGTACTTCATAGAATTTTTTCGCTTGATCTTCAGATAAATGCGTATATTTCATCGCTTTAATCTGGAATCCTGCAGAGATAATCATGTCGATGATTTTCCCCATGTGCCCGTTTTCAATTGCATCAGGCTTAAGCATTGTAAATGTTCGATTCGTTGCCATTTTCTTTTCAAATTTGAGTGCAAAGGTAGGGATTTTTTCCTGATCTCACCACTTCACTTATTTGGAAACTGCAGTTTTTTTCTTGTTGGCAAACTCTATGATAATCCCAAGTGTGGGTTGAACAATTCCATTTGAGTTCGCTATAAATTTCGTTTTGTAGTGTCCGGGATTTGCCGGATCTACAATCGGCGTTCCATTCGCATCAGTTTCCACCAAAAGGATTGGGGCCAATTTAGCTTTATAACCGTACACGTTTTGAATATCCAAATAAAAGTTCATGGTGAATTTCTCCAAATAGAATTTCTTGTCTACGCGCATGTTTAACTGATGAAAACTTGATTCACGCATGGTGTTTAATTTGGAATAATCGAGCACACCTTGTCCATTGATGTTCCAGTTTTGAATCATACTCGACGTCGCGACATCATAAGGAGTGTAGGGTGAACCACCGGAGAACAACCAGCGCATACCGAGTTCCCATCCATTTTTGAAACGTTTTCCTCCAGTCAATGAAACGATGTGTTTACTATCCCAAGCAGTTGGGACGTATTTTCCGTTTTTATCTTGAAACTCCGAATGAACGTATGTATACGCTAACACTGCATAAAATCCTTTGTACAATTTCTGTTGGAACAAGAATTCCATACCGTAGGTTCTTCCTTGGGAAATGGATTTCACAGCTTCGTTTCCAATCACACCGAAATCTGATCCAACATTCGCCAGGCACAAGGAATCTTTTAAAGAGAAAGGATAATTGTTGTATTTCTTGTAAAATCCTTCCAAGGTAAAGCGCGAATTCAATTTCGTTAAAAACTCACTCCCTAACACGAAATGATCCGCTTGAATGTATTTTACCGCATTTTGTTGATTCACCAAGGTTCCTTGACTATCGCGGTATCCAAGAATCGTGTATGAGGGTAACTGATGGTAACGTGCGATGTTTCCATTAATCGCCCACTGGTCATTGATTCGGTAAGAGAGCGACAAACTTGGAGATAATTGATCCAATGGATTCATCATGCTTTTTGAGTAATTAGAGAAATCCGTACGCAAACCAATGGAAGTATTCAACTTATCTTTAAAGAACGCTTTGCTCACTTGTCCAAAGGCTGCCATTTTACTCATGAATAAATTCGATTTAAAGTCAATGGTAACAGGTGAACCTTGAATGGTGATTTTGTTATATGTTGAGGAGAAATAACGTGCATATTCATAGGCAAAACCTGCGTTTACTTTCCACCCATTTTTCGTGTAGGTATGCTCGAAGCGGAATTTATTTTCAGCTTCAAAAGAACGGTAATCTTGCAACAAATTCGCTGGCGTTTCAATCAAATCTTTGTATCGGTATGCAGAATTATTCAGCATATTTCGACTGGCAATGATGTTTTGGTAAGAATGTTTGGAGAAATGAATCCAATTCACCCCCATGGTGTAATTCCATTGCTTTTGAATCGGAAGGTTGTTAATAATAAAGTTATTGTATTCCCGCGAAGCCGTATCGGTAACAGATGCATTAACGCCTGTATTCAAACTAAAATTATCCAAGGCCCCCAATCCGATCAGTGTTACTTTATTTTTCTCGTTGACTTTGTAATTGATTTTGAACTGACTATCGTTATATGAAGGTAAAATGGGTAATTTCAAGGCCATAAACAAGAACTGTAAGTAGGACTTGCGCGCTGAAAAGATGAAATCTGCTTTTTTACCTAAAGGACCGTCGAAGGTTAATGCAGCATCGCTTGATCCAAGTGCAAAGTTGGTAATAAGACCATCCTTGTTTCCATCCTTTTGTTTGAATGCTAATACGGAGCTAAGTCCATTAGCGCGATTCGCCGGAAATGCACCTGAATAAAAGTCAACTTCGCGAATGAAATTCACGTTCAATAATCCTACCGGACCTCCACTACTTCCTTGCGTAGCAAAGTGATTGATGTTTGGAACTTCGATTCCATCCAAATAAAATTTATTCTCTCCAGGGGACCCGCCTCGGATGATGATGTCGTTACGAAACGTTGCTCTAGACGCAACACCTGGCAAAGCCGCAATCACACGACTCACATCACGGTTCGCTCCTGGAAGTCGTTCAATCTCGGTTGCATTCAATGTTTTAAGTGAATTGGGAGATTCTGACTTGCGAACGAAAGGTGAAGCTTTGACAACCACTTCTTTTTGGTTACTCACCAATTCTTCCATTGCGAAGTCTAGGTCTACTGCCCGGGCATTCGTCACGGTGATTTCGTTAAAAATGAGCTCTTTAAATCCGATTGAAACCGCTTTAAAGGTATATACTCCAGGTTTTAATCCTGTAAGTTCAAAGGTTCCATCCGCCTTCGTCAAGCTACCTTTTGCCTGTTCGATAATTTGCACTTTGGCCCCTTCAATGGAAGCGTTTGTTTGCGCATTGTAAACACGTCCACGGACAATACCGTTTTGTGCTTGAAATCCATTAATGATGAATAGAGAAATTAAAATGGTAAAAAATGACTTCATTTTGTTTAACGTTTGTTCCTAATTTGATATAAAACGTTAAACAAAAGAGTTTCGAAAAAGTTTTAGTCCTCTGGAATTTTTTCAGTTTTTATCCATGTTTGTGTTCGAAACAGGGGGCCAATATACCCGCGGACATTGAGTTTATTGTGATTTTCCGGGTTGATCCAAATCTTCGCATCGTACGTTTTACCGTTGTCCGGATCCAAAATAGTTCCACCCTCCCATTCACTGTTATTCCAGGTTAAGTTTTTCACGATTTGCATACCCATAACTGGTTTGTTCTTCAGACTTCCTTGACAATGTTCGCACAAGGAATGAGGACCGTCCTTTCCTCTTTTATAAATGTACACGACTTTCCCGTACATTTTCCCATCCTTTTTATATAATTCAACTACGGACTTTTTCAATCCTGTTTCGTCATCGATGGTTGTCCATAATCCCAAGCAACTTTGTGAATATCCGATAACGTTCAAACTGAACATACATAAAATCAAAAATAACAGCTTTTTCATTGCTCTAATAGTTTTAAGAAATTAGCTAATAGTTCAAGTCCATGTTCGGTCAAAATAGACTCTGGGTGAAATTGAACTCCGTATAGTTTTTTTGCGGGATTTTCAATAGACATGCACACACCTGCTTCACTTGAAGCCGTTTGAAATTGTGTCAATCCTTCCACTTTCCAACTGTGGTAAAGTCCGACCTTAAAATCAGTAGGTAAGTTCGCAAACAATCCTGAATGTTCCGTTACATGAATCACTTCCTGAACTCCGTGTTTAACAATCGATTGATTGACCAAGGATCCTCCCAAATATTCCGCCAATGCTTGCATGCCTAAACAGACACCCAAAATTGGTTTGACTCCAACGTATTGCTCGAGTAATTCACTTAAATTTTGTTTTTCTTTTGGTAAACCAGGCCCGGGAGAAAGGACTATCGCGTCGTAGGTACTTAATTCATCAAGATTCAAATAATCGTGGCGAATAACCGTTACATCTACGTTTAATTGTTCAAAATAATGGGACAAATTGAAGGTGAAAGAATCATAAAAATCCACTAGTACTACCTTCACGTTCTTTGATTTTTGTTACTTTGCAAAAGTAGAAAAAATCGCTTAAACCGGAGGATAAACAAATTACGATGAAAAAAGCCATACAAATTCCCAATGCGCCAGCACCAGTTGGACCATACAGCCAAGCGATTTTTGCCGGTGGAATGTTGTTTGTGAGCGGACAAATTCCCTTAAATCCGTCAACCGGCGAATTAGAAATGGACAGTATTGAAATCGCCACACACCGTGTGATGAAAAACATTGTAGCCTTGCTGGAAGCAGCAGAATTAAACATCGAAAACGTCGTTAAAACCAGTATTTTCTTAAAGGACTTAAACGATTTTCAAGCGGTGAATGCCATTTACGCCTCCTATTTTCCTGGAATTCCACCAGCGCGGGAAACAGTACAAGTTGCCCGACTACCCTTAGATGTGAACATTGAAATTTCCTGCATTGCGCTAGCGAATGGATAAAAAAGTACCAACATTTGACTTGAGCGTTGTCATTGTAAATTACAATGTCACGTATTTCCTCGAACAATGTTTGAATGCTGTTTTGGCAGCGAGTAAAACCTTGAAGGTTCAAGTTTTTGTGGTCGATAATAACAGTGTGGATGGATCTGTGGAAATGGTCCAAACAAAATTTCCCAACATTCAATTAATCGCCAACAAGGAAAACGTTGGATTTTCTCGTGCAAATAACCAAGCACTCGCCATTTCAGATGCACGTTATTTATTGCTTTTAAATCCAGACACCGTTGTCGAGGAAGATACCTTTTCGAAAGTCGTTTCATTCATGGATGAACATCCGGATGCCGGTGGACTCGGTGTTCGAATGGTCGATGGAAAAGGACGCTTTCTTCCAGAGTCTAAACGTGGTTTGCCCACACCTCAAGTAGCATTTTTCAAAATTTTCGGACTGGCGAAACTCTTTCCAAAATCAAAACGTTTTGGTCGCTATCACTTGGGATATTTAAGTGAATTCGATACAAATGAAGTGGATGTATTGAGTGGCGCTTTTATGCTGATGCGCAAGGAAACACTTGATAAAGTCGGGTTTTTAGACGAGACCTTTTTCATGTACGGAGAAGACATCGATTTATCCTACCGCATTCAGTTAGGTGGGTATAAAAACTATTATTTCCCAGAAACAAAAATCATTCATTATAAAGGCGAGAGTACAAAAAAGAGCTCGGTCAACTACGTGTTTGTTTTCTACAAAGCGATGGTCATTTTTGCGAAAAAACACTTTTCTCAAAACAACGCAAAGTTATTCTCTATGGCCATTCATTTGGCGATTTACTTGCGTGCTTCTCTTTCAATTTTCAGGCGTTTTATTGAGCAAATTTCTTTTCCTGCAGTTGATTTTGCCGTTAGCCTTGGTGGACTTTACCTGTTGTCGGAACGTTGGAAAATGAAAGACATACAATTTCCTGACATTGCCATGCATTACCTCATTCCCAGTTATGCTTTTATTTGGATGTTATCCGGGTTGGTTTTTGGGATTTATGATAAAGGAAGTCGTTACCGTTTGATTTTTAAATCGGTATTCTTCGGTACCATATTCATTTTATCTAGCTATGCTTTGCTTCCGAAGGAATGGCAATTTTCGCGCTTGTATATTTTGCTCGGATCGTTCATCTATATTGCCAGTTTTTTCCTGATTCGTTTTGTTTACGAGTTACTTTTCAAAAGAAACATCGGGCTTTCCAAGTTACCTAAAAAACGATTTGGCATAATCGGAGATGAGGACGAATTTATCCGCGTAAAACAATTATTAGAGAATACCTATCCTCAGATTGAATCCATATTGGGGATTTCTTCGAATGCGAAATTCTCAGGAAGTGTCGGAAACATTGAGCAGTTAAGTGAAATAGTTGCTGTGCACAAAATTAACGAGGTGATATTCTCCGCAAAATCATTGAGTTCGTCTGAAATCATCCATTGGATGACACAAACATCCGCAGATGACCTAGAATTTAAAATAGCACAACCAGATACCAGCTTTTTAATCGGAAGTAACTCCATTGATCGCGCAGGAGAATTGTATGTCTTGAATTTTAATTCCTTGAGTCATCCAGAAAACAAGCGTGTGAAACGATTAATCGATGTTATCTTTTCGTTACTTTTCATCTGCACCATACCGATTCATATTTGGGTATTTGAACACCGAAAGAAACTCGTGCATCAGTTGTTTGCTGTGCTCATCGGAACGAAAACTTTTGTTGGATACACTGACAAAGAGCCGGTTACAAAGTCTAAACAAAAACAAAGCTTAATTGGTCCCTTTGACCACCTCCATCTTTCCTCTAAAGAGGATCGTGAGCGTTTTTTCTTAATTTATTCAAGGGATTACACACCGTTGTTTGACATTCGTAGCATCATTCGAAATTTCCGCTCACTCGATCGCAACTAAATGTACGATTTGCGCAATTTTTCACTAACTTTGCGCCCAAGTAAAAGACATCAATTTACACGTATACTATGGCAGAAATAGAAATCCGTCTTCCCAAAATGGGAGAAAGTGTGACAGAGGCTACCATCACCAATTGGTTAAAAAACGTAGGCGATTCAGTTGCAATGGACGAACCTTTAGTGGAGGTTGCGACCGATAAAGTAGACAATGAGCTTCCATCTGAAGGCGCAGGCGTATTAATCAAAATCCTTTTTGAAAAAGACCAAGTAGCTCAAGTTGGAGACGTGATTGCTATTCTTTCCACTGATGGTTCGGCAAGTGTTGCTCCAACAACGAAAGAGGAAGCTCCAGTTGTTGCTGCGGCAGCTAGTCCAGCTGCGGTGGTAGCTGCTCCAGTTTCAACATCAAACGAAACAACATCGATTCCTAAAAATGGAACAAGTGGAAAGTTCTTCTCTCCATTGGTTCGAAACATTGCGGAGAAAGAAGGAATATCAGCAGGTGAATTGGAGGCGATTTCTGGTACAGGGCAAGATGGACGTGTCACGAAAAAAGATGTTATTTCATATTTAGAAAACCGTGGTTCTGCACCTGTTACTGCAGCTGCACCAACGACCATTGCAACGCCAGTTGCAACACCTTCAGCAGCACCTGTATTGAATGCACCGTCAACCGCTGCTTTCATGAATATTAAGGAACCAATCGTATTGCCGAATCCTGGAGATGAAATCATCGAGATGGACCGCATGCGTAAATTGATTGCAGATCACATGGTGATGTCTGTTCACGTTTCTCCACACGTAACTTCTTACGTGGAAGCTGATGTAACAAACATCGTTAAATGGAGAGAGAAAATTAAAAACACCTTCAAACAACGCGAAGGACAAAATATCACGTACACGCCGATTTTAATTGAAGCGATTGTGAAAGCCATTAAGGATTTCCCAATGATTAACGTTTCAGTTTCAGGCACAACGATTATCAAACGCAAGGACATTAACATCGGAATGGCGACAGCACTTCCATCAGGAAACTTAATCGTACCTGTCATCAAAAATGCAGATCAGTTAAACCTTGTTGGAATTACGAAAGCTGTAAACGGATTAGCGGATAGCGCACGAAACAACAAATTGAAACCTGAAGACATCCAAGGTGGAACGTATACGGTAACGAATGTTGGATCTTTTGGAAACGTCATGGGAACACCGATTATCAATCAACCACAAGTTGCTATTTTGGCGCTTGGAGCGATCCGCAAAGTTCCTGCTGTCATCGAAACACCTGAGGGAGATTTCATCGGAATCCGTCACAAAATGTTCTTATCGCACTCTTACGACCACCGTGTAGTAGATGGCGCTTTGGGAGGACAATTTGTTCGACGTGTGGCTGACTATTTAGAAAGTTTCGATCCGAATACAACAATTTAAGCGCATGAGCTTACAACTAACGCGTCCTTTGTGTGTGTTCGACTTGGAAACAACCGGATTACAAATCACCAAGGACCGAATTGTACAAATTGCCATTCTGAAAGTATTTCCTGATGGAAAGACCGAGGAATTCAGTCGATTAGTGAATCCTGAAATGGTGATTGCCGATGAAAGCACTGCCATTCATGGCGTCAGTAACGAAATGGTGAAAAACGAACCTACGTTCGCACAACTTGCGCCTGAAATTCTTGCTTTTATTGGAGATGCTGATTTAGCGGGATACAATTCCAACAAATTTGACATTCCCGTTTTATCCGAAGAATTACTTCGCACTGGCAACGATTTCGATTTGTCCAATCGGCGCTTTGTAGACGTTCAAAACATCTTTCATAAGATGGAACAACGCACACTTGCCGCAGCATATCAATTCTACTGTGGTAAAAGCATCGAAAATGCACACAATGCCATTTACGATACACTGGCGACCTACGAAGTACTTTTAGCTCAATTAGAAAAATACCCGAGTCTTGCTAAGGACATCGATGCATTAGCTGATTTCTCCAAGGCTGGAGATTTTCAACTTGCCGATTTTGCCGGACGTTTAGCATACAATGCAAAAAAGGAGTTGATTTATAATTTTGGAAAACACAAAAACAAAAGTGTTGTTCAGGTTCTAAAAGAAGAACCAGGGTATTACGGTTGGATGTTAGAAGCGGATTTCCCTTTGTATACAAAACAAATCCTTCGCAAAGAAATGGAACGCATCAAAGCTGAAAAAGATGCCATTCCCATGGAGGATAAACTCGATTTACTCAAGCAAAAATTCAATAAATAATGAAAATTATTTGCATTGGAAGAAACTATGCCGATCACGCGAAAGAAATGAAATCGGCTGTCCCAACAGAGCCCTTGTATTTTCTAAAACCGGATACTGCTATTTTACGTGAAGGTGATTTCTATTACCCGAATTTCACCAAAGACTTACATTTTGAATGTGAGCTGATTGTCAAAATTGACCGCGTAGGAAAACACATCGACAAAGCTTTTGCTCATAAGTATTACTCAGAATTTTCACTGGGAATTGATTTTACGGCGCGTGACATTCAAGAACATTGCAAAGCTAATGGACTCCCCTGGGAAAAAGCAAAGGGATTTGATTCCAGTGCAGCAATTTCCAATCTATGGATCAATAAAGCTGAATTGGATTTAGAAACAACGGAGTTTAAATTCTTCCAAAACAACGAACTAAAGCAAACAGGACATCCACGTGATTTTATCTTTAGTATTGATGAAATCATTTCGTATGTATCTCAGTTTATGACCTTAAAAACAGGTGATTTAATTTATACAGGTACTCCGGCAGGTGTGGGTTCAGTTCAAATTGGCGATCAACTTCGCGGAGAGTTAAATGGTCGAACTTTCTTTGAGTTCGCCGTTAAATAATCCTAACGTTTCCAGAATTTCTGATGCATTCCACTTGCTCTTCCTTTGAGGATGTATAAACCTGCATCAAAATCAGCTAAAGAGAAAATAGTTGTTCCGAGGGAAACATCCCACGTACAAATCCATCTTCCATCAAAAGCATACACATCCAACTTTTCTGAATGTTGATCACTCAAAACAGTGAGTTCTGTTGTTGCTGGATTTGGATAAACACGTATTGAATGTTGGATTTCATCCATAATCGACAAGGTGCTTCCCGGCTCATCCTCCATTCGGTATAATCCTCCAAGATCTTGACCAATAAAAAGATCCAAATGTCCATCTAGATCAATGTCTGTGACAAAACAAGAACTATATGCACCAATCGCTGCCTTCAACCCAAGAAAATCAGCACTTCTTTCATGGAAAGATTGTCCGGTATTTAATGAATCTGCAATGGAATCATAAAAATGAATGGCGCCATCGTGGGAACCGACCATAAGATACGTGGTGTCGAGGTAACGAAAAAAATGTGGCACGGAATATCCGTCAGGCGTGAGCGAATCTGTATCTACCATACCAAGCGTGTTATTAAGCAAGCTAAATGATGGATTCGAAGTTGAACCAGTGTTTTCATAATACATTAACTCACCTGTTTTCTTACCAATAACGAGGTCCAATTTTCCATCATTGTTTAAATCGAAAAGTTGTGGCGAAGCATATTGACCGGCATTCATCGGCGTTCCGCTTTGATCCGCATAATTTAAAATGGGTGCAGCGAAAGAGGGATTAGCGCCAGAACTTGTGTTTTGAAAATACGCAAGACTGCCATTTTCCAATCCAAGGAACATATCTACTTTTCCATCTCCGTTTACATCTCCAAAAGTTGGAAAAAGTCTCAATCCAAGATTCGATTGTGCCAAGTTTAAGAAATTTACATCTACTTGTGTGAATGCGGGATTTGATGGTGAACCTGTATTTTGATAGTAGGCCAACCTACTCTCTTTCAAATTCGTGGCTTTGTACGCATAGAAATTAGAAACAACAAGATCTAACAATCCGTCATTGTTCAAATCGACGATTTGCGGACTAGCAGCGGTACCATGCTCTATCATTTCATTTTGCAAAAACGATTTCGTTTGGTACACGAAATTGGGTTGGTTATTTGCTCCCGTATTTTTATAAAATAAGACACTAGTCTCATTCTCAGAAACATTGTTTGCATTTGGCGTCACAATGAGGTCTTTTTTATTGTCAAAATTAACATCCAGATAAAATCCAGCTGGAAATAGTTGCATATTCACAGGAGTGGTATTACTTGGGAAATTTGTATTCATCGAAACCATATCCGAATTTGAATTTGGCACAGTTCCACCATTGATGAGCAGCATCATGTTCGTATAGGAAACATCGCCTAAAATCAAATCAAGGACACCTGAATTATCGTAATCTAAAGCAAGAACGGTAGATCCAGCATGTGCTTTTGGTTCACTACCAACAGGCAATTCTGGATTAGGAACATTTGAACCGTTACATGGACCGGAAGTATCGAATAAAAACACACCATTCGAAGTGACATCCTCTCGGTAACCTCCCCAACAAGAATTTTTTAACTCAAAAATCAATGAATCCGAGTGACCATAGAGTTCTTGGCTTTGATTCTGATGGTATTGCAGATATTCCCCACCGATGTGATACGTCAAGATATCTAAATCGCCATCACCTTCCACATCCACAATCGCTGGAATGTCAGCAGAACTGATATATAAATTCAATTCGGGTCCGTTGTAATTGGAGGTAATATAGTTGCTATATTGTTCCCATTGCAAACCAATGGATGCATTCCCGACATTCTTGTACACACGTAAGCCACCAATCGTGTAACAAAACAAATCATTTTTTCCGTCTTGATTGTAATCTGCACAATAGACTCGGTAACGCAATCCTGCAGGGAAGCGCAAAAATCCAGCTGGATCTGAAACGTAATAATGTTGTACGTTCGCTACTTCATGACGGTACAAGCGCACTTGATCATGGCTTCTGTCGAAAACGAATAAATCATTGTCCCCGTCAAAATCGTAGTCAATTTCTGAAAACTGTGCATTGTTCTGTCCCCCACTCCAAGCTAAATCCAAGTAATTACCGTTCTTTAAAACGAGAATGGAATCATTGAAATTGAATTGAAATTGTGCATTTAATTCAGCGCTAATGACCAATAAAAGAAGAAGTATAAACTTTTTCACGAAGAGTATTTTGTTAAAATTACGCACAAAGTGCTAATCTTGTTTACCGAAATGGAATAAGTGAATTAATTTATCATCTCCGGCATAGGCAAATTCTCCATTTTTATTGCTGCACAAAGCATTTATTGAACGACGATGCCCCAAACTTTTATCCATTATCTTTTGGATTACTGTTCGCTCTTCTGCCTTCCAAATTTTCACTGATTTATCCCGACTGACCGAAACAAAATGGCTCTCATCTATCAATTCAAGTCCATAAATGGTTCCTTTATGTGCTGGAAGTGCTTTCTTCAACGCAAAAGTTTCAAAGTCCCACCAACGCAAGTAGCCATCTTTTCCGCCAGTAATGAGTTCTTTTCTATTTTCATCCAGACAGAGGACACTAGTTCCAGCTTCGTGCGCATAAAAACGATTTAACTCATTAAAGTACTCTGTTTCGAGAATCAGCACCTCACCTGTCCCACCGGCTATTAAAATACTCGTAGGATTTAATTGACGAATGCAACGGATTTTACCACAAGACAAGGGCAGGATAATAAGCAATTTCATAGTGGAAGTTTCCCATATACTTAAGAATCCATCCGCATCACCAATGCACAAGAATCGTTTGTCGAGCGTTTCATATATGGCAAAAACCCCCGCTTTGTGCTGGGTGAAATGATGCGTTTCTTGTTTTTGAACCACATCAACAATGTGCACTTGTCCAGTTGCTAATCCGATGGCTAGTTTTGTCCCATTTGAAAAGAGTTGAATGGAAAATGGTACTGCTTCACAACGTATGGCGAAAGCATCTTGTTTTCCTGTCGTTTTATCCCAACGCGTCACGAATCCATCCGCGGCTGCCGAATAAACAAACTGGGCATCAAAATCGATGTCATAGATTGGACCATTATGTCCTTGAAAAAGCTGTTTCGGAATCACTTCCGAGTTGGAATCAATTATCGTCTTCGTCGATTTCATCCTCCTCATCGTTGACTTGTTTCAATCGATCTGCATAAGATTTAGGAAGGAAATCAAAGAAGGTATCACCGCGCAATCCTAGACGAAGACATTCCAATGGAATCATGTCGTTCGGTGCAATGTTTCCTAAATTCACTTCAGCGCCAAATAATTTAATGAACCAAACTTGTTGGTTTTTTTGTGGGGCCTCCCAAAGGATATCTTCCGGTTTTACACTAGCGATGATTCGATTGATCAAAACACTATGCGCTGTGCCATTTGGACGAAATACGCCAACATTACCAGCTTCTCTTCCTTCAGCAATTACTTTCCAACTTCCAGCATCTAATTCACCTTTCATCAAGCGAACCCATTTTGCCGGAGAAATCAATATTCCAGAGTCCTTTGAGCCAACTTCAGACATTACGGTCATGTTTTTTGACAACTCGTGAATGATTTTACATTTCTCATCATGTGGAATGACAATTGATCCATCAGAAACCTCTACTAGGTCTAATTTATACTTGTCAATTACTTTTTGGTAATCGTTAAATTTCCCACGTGCATAAAATGCTTCGAACAAGGTACCTCCAAAGTACGGACGAATTCCCGCAGCTTTGTACATAGCGATTTTCTCTTCTAAATTTTTCGTCACATATGAAGTTCCGAATCCAAATTTAACGATGTCGGTTAAATGTCCTGATGCTTCAATAAAATGTTCAGTTTCACGCAAACCTAGGCCTTTATCCATCATCATGGTAACGCCTTTATTTCTTGGTTTTTCGCTTCTTTTAGGAATGAATGATAAATTAAAATTCATGTTTATTCGGATAAATTTAGGAAATCGTGATCATCCAATAACTTTGGATTGATTTCAAAGATTGTTTTTGCTTTAACGGAATCTTTTTCCAAGCAATTATTGAATTTACGAATCGCTTCAGAACGTTGTCCAAGCATCCATTGCAAATTCACTTCTAGCACGTGAGCAATGCCATTTTCTTTCTCACCTTCCAGATAGGACTGAAGTGTTCTATATGCATCTATTGGAGATTCACTGCTTAAAAATTCGATGTAATCAGAAAGGCATTCTTCATCTGCGGGATTTAATTCCAATGATTTCTCATAATGAAATTTCGTCTCCTCTCTAAGGTCAAGCTTTTCGTAAGCACCAGCCAACACATGGTAGATGCCAGCGTTGTCCGGGTCAAAATCGAGTGCTTTTTGAATGAGTACAATCCCTTCTCTCGTGTGACCGAGTAGGTCCTCAACGATGCCAAGTCCTAACCAAGCTTCAGGAAGCATCGGTTCCATTTCAATGCTTTTTTTGTAGTAATGTTTGGACAAGTTGAATTCATTCAATTGTTCATACGCTTCACCGATATAACACATTGCCATGGCGTCATCCCCATCGTGTTTTTGACACAATTCAAAATGTTCGATTGCTTTATGGTATTTCTCCAGGGACAAATACGAGTTTCCGATGTTAAAATGGGCTGGTCCAAATTCGTCATTAATCAGAATGGCATAATCATAAGCCCAAACAGCCTTTTCGAAATCTTCTAATTTACTGTATGCATTGCCTAAATTGTACCAAGCAGTTGCTGAATAGGGTTGCTCATCAATGAACTCTGAGTAAGCTTTTACCGCTTCTTCATTCTTTTCCATGACATCATAGCAACGACCCAATTCATATAAAGCACTTTCGTTGTATTTATTGACACGCAAAGCTTCCTTTAATACATCAATTGCTTCCGGATACATACGCATGCGTTGGAATTCTATCGAAATGTCCAAATAAATGAAATCTGTTTCGTTGGGTTCCGAAACGTCTATGGCCAAATGAAAATACTTAATCGCGTTTTTGTGGTCCCTCAATTGAGAGTGCAACGAGGCTTTTGTTAAATATAATTCTGACGACGGTGCCATTGTTTTCTCAATCCCTTGGATCATTTCCAAGGCCTCGTTTAAGATACCTAGTCCACCAAGTGATTGCGCTTTACGCAGCTGAAAAAGTGGATTATACGCGAATTGATACATTCCTAATTCAGATGCAGCTTTTGCCTTTTGATATTGTCCTTGCACCAGGTAATGATCGATGATATTCTCGATTCGGTCACTGTCCATGAAATGCAATGTATTCCCTTGCAAGTGTGCTTCAAAGCGTTCAATATCTTCGATCAAACTGCCGTCTGCAAATTCTTCTTCGTCGTCATCGAACATTCACTCAATTTTTAGTTAAAATTAACCCCTTTGAGCCTAAAATAAAAAGGAAACAAAGTGCAGTTTTCAACAAATTGTCGATTTGTTAAAAACTCTTTTCATTTTAGAATTTAGAAAAAATGAGGAAAGTGTCCATTCTACACTTAGATAGCGCTAAGAATCTCATTATCAGACAATCTGTAAATTACAGTGTTGCCGTTCGTAGAATTGTCGTGTTTTATTGAGAATTTATAATAATTCCTCAATAATTCGATCCATGGAATAACCTTCTGCTTCAGCACGGTAATTACGGACAAGTCGGTGACGGAGAATTGCCTTCGCTACAGCTTTTACATCTTCGATGTCTGGAGAATATTTTCCTCTCAATGCCGCATGGCATTTTGCCCCAACAATTAAATACTGTGAAGCGCGAGGACCTGCACCCCAAGTAATGTAATCTTTGGTTAATTGCGTAGCTTCTGGAGCGTTCACTCTGGTTTTTGCCACAAGTTTAACTGCATATTCTAACACATTATCAGCAACAGGAATGCGACGAACCAACTCTTGGTATTCCATGATTTGCTGTGCATTTAGTAATTTCTGAAGGCTGACTTTGTGATCAGAAGTCGTGGCTTTCACAATGGCCAATTCCTCTAAATAAGATGGGTAATCTACCCAAATATTGAACATGAATCGGTCCAATTGCGCTTCAGGTAGTGGATACGTTCCTTCTTGCTCAATTGGATTCTGCGTCGCTAATACAAAAAACGGCGCCGGTAAATCATATGTTTTTCCTGCCGCAGTAACACGGCGTTCTTGCATCGCTTCGAGCAATGCTGATTGCGTTTTTGGTGGGGTACGGTTAATCTCATCCGCAAGAATAATGTTCGAGAACAATGGACCCGGAATGAATTTAAATTGCTTGCTTTCATCCAAAATTTCTGAACCAACGATGTCTGAAGGCATTAAATCTGGGGTAAACTGCACACGGTTAAACGACAAACCCAATGTTTCTGCAATTGTATTAACTAATAAGGTTTTTGCCAAACCTGGCACACCTACAAGAAGGCAATGCGCCCGTGAAAATATGGCAATTAACACTTGGTCAACAACATCATCTTGACCGATGATTACTTTGTGAATCTCATTTTTAAGTGCATGATAATCTACAACGAGTTGGTCAATTTTCTCTTTATCCGTCATGTTATTTTTCGTTTGTTTTTGTCCAATTGTTTCGGAAATCACATGATTCATATGATTGATCGATGCGAACGTAGGCATTTCCAATTTTACTACCTACCCAATTGTCAATTGTTTTTTGTTTTTTGTCGTTTTCAGCTGCTAACTTAATCAAGGCATAGTCATCGTTCAAGTTGGCTTGATGCGCAGGGAAGCGCTCCGCTAAACGAACAATCCGAACTCCTTGCTTACGCTCATAAATATCGATGTACATACTTGGCTGTGTGATGTCACCTTTATTCAAGGCATCTGTCAACAAGTAAATTTGCTGATCGACTTCGTTTAAATCTTCCATATCCCAGAGTGGATCACCTGAAATTGGATTGGTAATGACACCTCTATTTTGTTTCGTTAATTCATCGTTTGAAAAACGCAAAACAGCTTCATCCCAAGTAATTCGGTTTTCTTTGAGCATAGCGAAACAAGAGTCAATTCTACTCGATGCTAGGCTGCTACTTTCCGCATTAAATTCAGGCATGATCAAAATATGCGAAACCGTATAATCATTTCCTTTTCTCGAAATCAATTTTATAATGTGATAGCCGTAAGTGGTTTCAACGATTTCAGAAACTTCACCTGCATTTAATTTAAATAAACACTCCTCAAACTGAGGTACCATCATTCCTTTTGTCGCTGAAATTTTCCCACCTTGACTCGCACTCCCAGGATCTTGCGAGTGAATACGCGCCATCGTTTCAAAGTTCTTGCCTTTTGTCACAATCATATCTCGAATCTCCGCTAATTGATCATAGGCTCTTTTCTTATCCTCTTTGGTAATTACAGGATATTGCACAATCTGCTGAAAACTCAATTTCATATTGATATATGGAATACTGTCTTTCGGTAGAGAATTAAAGTAATTAGATACTTCCTTTGGTGTCACGGATACCTCTGAAACGATTTTAGATTCCATTTCTTGTGCGAGTAAACGCTGCTTTATTTTTGAACGAAACTCCTCTTTGATTTGGGTTACGGATTTACCATAATATGCTTCTAATTTGTCACGTCCACCCATTTTGGATTCGAGAATACGCAGGCGGTTTTCCATTTCGTAATCAACCGTTTCGTCTTTTATGACCAAACTGTCAAGCAAGGCCTGATTAATGAGTAATTCTTGAACCATAAGTTGTTCTAAAATTCCACATTCCATGGCAGGAGTAACCTTTGTTTGTCCTTGTTCTGCTTGAAGTAATTGCGCCTCTATGTCCGAAAGTAAAATAATATTGTCGCCCACCTGTGCTACAATTTTATTCACCACTTTAGTAGGTTGAGCAAAACAATGAACACCCAAAAACAAGCAAATAAACAATGTGTATCTTTTCATTGCTTAGTTTCCAATTTGATAAAGCACATCTTTATTCACCTTAACTACATGTGAATTCCTTAGTGATTCCAACCAGGTTGCTTCCAAATAGTTTTGATAGTCAGAAGTAGCCATTCCTTTTGCTTCAGAGAATTCTTTCAATCCTGGTTCTAAAACTGCTGCTACCTTCACTACGTAAAACTTCCCTTCAAATTCGTAAGGTTGATTTACTCCTTTTGAAAGATTTCGTCCAGCTAAGAAAGGTGTTTGAGCGATGTCAAATTTGTTCATTTTCACCTTTAGATTCAATTCTGAATCCTTATTAATGACATCCAAAACATGTTTAGAATTGATGGTGTCATTTTTCAACATTCCTGATACATTTGCTGCTATGTCCTTATTCAAGCATTCGTAAACGGTTGCATCTAAACGCTTTTGCCACGTGTATTTGGTTTGATTTGCCATGAAATACGCACGCAATCCCGCTGTATCTTTCACTGCTTTGTTCCAAACTCGGTCCTGCATAATTTCATAAAGGATAATTCCATCGTGGTATTCCTTTAACAATGCACGGTATTCTGGATATTTCGTTGGTAACATCGCCTCTTCGTATTCCAAAATAGCTGCTTTTTCCCAACTTTTATATTGTTTTGCCACGACAATTTTATTTTCATCGCGTTTCACTCCTCGGTAGTTTTTCTCTAAATATTTTGCAAACTCCTGTTGTGTAAATGCTGCTGTTTCTCCATTCAATTCAAACAATACTTTATTTGACTTCAATTTTCCATCTGCAGTCCATTTTCCAAGGTAATAAGTTGAATCCAATTTATCATTGAACCATTTCAAGTTTTTGTCACCCTTGTAGGCATAATGGTAGTTCTTTTTCAATTTTGAGACAAAAGCATCCTGTGTTTTTTTAGATCGCTCATCTTTATTCACCTTCGTTTGCAATTCTTTTTTCATGCTTTCAAAAGAAGGAACCTCTTTCCACTCAATTAATTTAATGATGTGGTATCCAAAATCAGTTTTAACCGGCTTACTATATTGACCTACTTCTTTTAATGCAAATGCCGCGTCTTCGAAGGCTGGAACCATGCGTTGAGTTGTTCCAGAACCAAAAGCTGGCAACTCCCCATTTTTTTTCACGGAATTCGCGTCGTCTGAATGCAAGGAAACGAGCGTTTCCCATTTTTCTCCTGCTACAAGTTTGTCATATATTTCATTGATTTTTTTCTCTGCATTTGCTTTCGCTTCAGCTGTCGCATCCTTTCCTGTTGATACCATAATATGCGCAACACGGATTGTACCTCGGGATGGACGCTTATCGGTTACTTTTACAATGTGGTACCCGTAACGTGTTCTGAACGGATCAGAAACTTGACCAACTGGTGTCGTATATGCTTTTTCTTCGAAAGGATAGACCATTTGAAATGCCGTAAAGAATCCAAGGTCTCCACCATTAGATGCTGCAGATGGATCTTCAGAACCGTTTTTCATTTTCGCTACAGAAGCGAAATCTTCTCCTTTTTCAATTCTCGCTTTCAAGGCTATAATTTTGTTGTAGGCAGCAAGCGTGTCTTTTGGACTCGCATTTGCATCCACACGAATTAACATGTGCGATGCGCGAACCTCATTTTTAATGCGGTCATATGCTTGAGCAACCATCGCTTGATTCTCAACAGAATCAATTAAATACGGCAAGGCTAATTGTTTGCGGTATCCATCTAGTTCCTTTCTTAACTTTGGAATGGTATCGTAACCCAATTTTTCAGCTTCCGCTACCTTTAATTTGAATTTTGTGAACATTTCCACATATTCATCTAAAGAGGATTTGTCAAATTTAGGATCTGGATTGTTTTTCAAGTAAATCTGTAAGAATTCACTTTTTGTGACTGGCTTGCCATCAATTTCCATCACCACTGGATCTTTTTGAGCAATTGCCCCCTGAATCCCCGTGAAAATCAACAATAAAACGATTATTTTTTTCATTGTACTTATTATTTTAATTTCAATTACTCCTTGCGAACGTAAATTTCGCTGATTTATTTGATACTATAATTTGGTGCCTCTCTCGTAATTGTAACATCGTGTGGATGTGATTCACGTACTCCTGCAGAAGTAATACGAACAAACCTAGCTCCTTGTAACTTTGAAATCGTTGGAGCACCACAATATCCCATTCCAGCTCGAAGTCCACCGATGATTTGGAACATCACTTCAATCAATTTTCCTCGGTATGGAACACGTCCTGAAATTCCTTCAGGAACTAATTTTTTAATGTCATCTTCCGCATCCTGAAAATAGCGGTCTTTTGATCCTTTCTGCATGGCTTCGATGGATCCCATTCCACGGTATGACTTGAATTTTCTTCCTTCGAAAATGATTGTTTCACCAGGGGATTCCTCCACTCCAGCAAACATAGAACCGAGCATGACGATATCTGCTCCAGCAGCAATTGCTTTTACGATATCACCAGTGTAACGAATTCCCCCATCCGCAATAACCGGAACACCTGTTCCAGCAATGGCTTGAGCAACTTCATTTACGGCAGTTAACTGAGGCACACCAACACCTGCAATAACACGTGTTGTACAAATGGATCCAGGTCCAATTCCTACTTTCACTGCATCTGCACCGGCTTCCACTAAATATTTCGCTGCTTCTGCCGTGGCAATGTTTCCAACAACAACATCCAATTCTGGAAATTTCGCTTTAACACTTTTTAATTGTTCAACAACTCCTTTGGTATGTCCATGAGCGGTATCAATCACAATCGCATCTACACCCGCTTCTACTAAAGCTGTCACACGTTCCATTGTATCATGAGTCACACCTACAGCAGCTGCTACGCGCAATCTACCCAAAGAATCCTTACAAGAATAAGGATGTTCCTTTACTTTAATAATGTCTCGGTACGTAATCAGTCCGATTAGACGATTGTGCTCATCGACTACAGGTAATTTTTCGATTCTATTTTGTTGCAAAATTACTTCTGCGGTGGTCAAATCGGTGGTTTCACCCGTTGTAATGATGTTTTCAGCTGTCATGATTTCTGCCACTGGACGCAACATGTTCTTTTCAAAGCGCAGATCACGGTTTGTTAGAATTCCTTTAAGCACTTTTTGCTCATTCACAACTGGAATTCCACCAATGCTGTTTTCCTTCATTAATTTAAGCGCATCTTGAACCAAGGCATTTTCCAATAAGGTAATTGGATCGATGATCATTCCACTTTCAGAACGTTTCACCTTGCGTACTTGCATTGCTTGTTGTTCAATAGTCATGTTTTTATGCACGACCCCTATTCCACCTTGTTGAGCAATGGCAATTGCCAATTCGGATTCCGTTACCGTATCCATAGCTGCAGAAACAATTGGCGTATTTACGGTGATATTTCGGGTAAATTTACTTTTAAGGGAAACTTCACGTGGTAAAACTTCTGAATAGGCTGGCGCCAACAGAACATCATCGTAAGTTAATCCTTCAGAAATTTTTTGTAGGTTATCGAGAGACATGTGAACTTATTTTTTTTGTAATAAATTCTTGCAAATTTAGTAATTAATCGGCAGGTTTTTCGTTTTAGCCGCAGTCAATTGTTAAATAATTCCTAATAAATGAGCAATTGGCACATTTTACTTAACCTTGTATTGAAAACAGGCCTATGAAGACTTTACCTTATCTTTTGTTTTTTGCACTTAGCGTTACTGCTTTTGGACAAAAAAACACCCAACTCATACAATTATCTGGGGTCGTGGTTACAGAGGAAGCAATTCCACTCCCCTATTCAACAGCTTATAATCGTTCGTTAAAGAAAGGAGTCGTTTCGGATTTCTATGGTTTCTTTACGTTAGTCACGCAACCGGGTGACACGGTGTTTTTTTCTCGTGAAGGATTTCAAACTTCCCCGTTTATTGTTCCAGACACCTTAAAGGAAAATCGCTACAGCATCATTCACATGCTTGTGCGCGACACCTTGGTATTACCAACCATTGTTGTTCATCCATGGCCAACTCGTTCACAATTTGCTGATTATTTTGTCAATATGACGCCATATGAGGACGATGTGCGAAGAGCGCAAAAAGAGTTATCCGGAGAATCCCTCGCATTTGTTGCGGCTCGATTGGAATCGGATGCTTCTTTAGCTTCTGGAAATGCGTACAACATGCGAAACACGCGTTTGTACACAAACGGTCAACTTCCTGTAAACAATTTATTGAATCCATATTCTTGGGCAAAATTGATCCAAGATTGGAAAGAAGGAAAATTAACAAGGCAATAAGTCCAAGGACTATTTCAAGTTAAATTGTTTTTCTGCCTCATCAGCGATGTATTGTCCAATCGCAAGGGAAGCCGTAGCTGCAGGTGAAGGCGCATTCAATACGTGAATGGATTTTCCATGGTACTCGATTCGGAAATCATCTCTTGTATCACCATCTTCCGCCAAGAGTAACGCACGAACACCTGATCTTCCGGGATGAATATCGTCCATGGTTAAATCTGGAATCATTCGCTGCAAGGTTTTTAAGAATAATTTCTTCGAAAAAGCACGTCGGTATTCGTTGATTCCAAAACTCATGTTGTTGAAGAACAACTTCCATGTTCCTCCATATGTCAAGGCATCGTAGGTATCTTTCAATGAAAAATCTGTTTTCCCGTATCCTTCACGTTTAAAGGTAAATACCGCATTTGGACCACATTCAACTTCTCCATCTGTCATGCGTGTAAAATGCACACCAAGGAATGGGAAATCAGGATTGGGTACGGGATAAATTAAGTTCTTTACTTTATGCTTTGCTTCCGGCGTCAATTCATAATAATCTCCTCTAAATCCAACGACTTGCTCCTTTAACTTAACCCCATCTTTTCGCGCTAAACGATCTGCTTGCAATCCAGCACAGAAAACGAGGTGTTCTGCTTCAAATGCTCCTTTGGAGGTGTGAATAGTAGACATTACCTCGCCTTTGTCAATGGAAATCACTTCCGTTTCGATGAAAAGTTTGCTTTCTACTTGCATGGACAAGGCGATCTCTACCATTTTGGCAGTCGCACCACGGAAATCAATGATTCCAGTACATGGAACCCATATTCCTCCGATGGATTTAACATGTGGTTCTATTTCTCGGACTTGATCTGCATTAATCATTTCAATTCCTTCGATTTTGTTTTCGAGTCCCGTTTTAAAGATACGTTCCATATTAGGAAGTTCGCTCGCATCAGTAGCAACAACAACTTTCCCGCATACATCGTGTTTGATTCCGTGCTCTTTTGCAAAAGCCACTAATTCATGTCTTCCTTGAATGCAATTTCGCGCTTTTAAGGACCCTGGCTTGTAATAAAGACCAGAGTGTATAACTCCAGAGTTATGTCCGGTTTGATGATCAGCTAACAGTGCTTCTTTTTCAAAAAGTGCAATTTTTAAATTTGGGTATTTGACTTGCAACTTGTAAAAAGTTGCTGCACCAACAATTCCCCCGCCAATAACTGCTATATCGAATTTCATTCTTTTGTTTTGAACAAAATTAGCAATTAAACGAACGCATCATCGCATTGAAATCACATTTTGAACACCGAAAGCACGTTTAGAAGGTTTCCTTTCACAAAATAAGTCCTTAACTTTGCACCCTCAATGAATCAATTCAAAAAAGTCGCTTTTTATACGCTTGGATGTAAATTAAATTTCTCCGAGACCTCTACGATATCCAGATTGTTTGAGGACGCTGGATTTGCGAAGGTTGGATTCGAGGAGCATCCCGATGTTTACGTAATAAATACTTGTTCTGTGACTGAAAATGCTGACAAGAAATGTAAGCAATTGGTGAAACGCGCGAAAAAGATTAATCCGGATTCATTTGTGGTGATTGTCGGTTGTTATGCCCAGTTAAAACCTACTGAAATTGCAGAAATCACTGGTGTTAACATGGTTTTAGGTGCGAATGAAAAATTCAACATCCTTGAACACTTAGAAAAAATTGATCAAAATACAGAAGAAACAATTGTTTCATTCGACAATATCAAAGAAACCAAGGAGTTTGTTCCTTCTTATTCGTTTGGCGATCGCACGCGTTCCTTTTTAAAGGTTCAAGATGGGTGTGACTATTTCTGCACCTTTTGTACGATTCCACTTGCACGTGGGAAAAGTAGAAATGCAACGATAGAAGAAACAGTTCTAGAAGCGAAAAAAATTGCTGAAACAAAAATTCGAGAGGTTGTATTAACAGGAGTAAATATTGGAGACTTTGGACAAGGGAGCGACGAAGATTTTTATCAATTAATTCAAGCCCTGGATCAGGTTGAGGGAATTGATCGCTACCGAATTTCTTCCATCGAACCCAATTTATTATCAAACGAAATCATTGATTTTTGTTTATCAAAATCACAACGTTTTGTTCCGCATTTTCATGTTCCACTCCAATCAGGTAGTGATCGCATACTCAAGTTGATGCGCAGGAAATATGAACGCGCTTTGTATGCAGAACGAGTGAATCAAATAAAATCACTTCGTTCAGATGCATGTATTGGGGTCGATGTGATTGTTGGATTTCCTGGAGAAACGGATGAAGACTTCATGGAAACAATCGACTTCTTGAAGGAATTGGACATTTCCTATTTACACGTTTTCACCTATTCGGAAAGAGCGAATACAGGCGCGCCCAAATTGGGTGAAGCGGTTCCAATGGAAGTTCGCCGCGAACGAAGCAAACAATTACACTTGCTTTCAGACCGTAAAAAAAGACAGTTTTACACCGAAAACATAGGTTCAGTGCGAACTGTTTTATTTGAGCAGGAAGAAGACGAGGGAATCATGTATGGATTCACCGAAAATTATGTTAAAGTAAAATATCCCTATCAGTCGGACTTAGTAAATACATTTCAAACGATCAAACTTTTGGACATGGACCGAGATGGAATCATGAAATGTGAATTAATGTCCCTAATCAATGTATAAGCTATGAAAACAGTTTACATTACCCGAAGAGAAACGTTTAATGCCGCGCATAAACTTTGGAGACCAGAATGGAGTGATGAGAAAAACCAAGAAGTTTTTGGGAAATGTTCGAATCACAATTGGCATGGACACAATTTCCAATTGTATATTACCGTGAAAGGAGTTCCACATCCAGAAACTGGATTTGTGATTAACCTTAAATTACTCAGTGTACTCGTGCGAGAACACATCATTGAGGCACTGGATCACAAAAATTTAAATTTAGATGTCCCTTTTTTGGAAGGAATTATGGCATCAACTGAAAACTTAGCAATTGCCATTTGGGACATCCTAGACCCACTCGTACAGGAACATGGAGGAGAAATGGCCAAAATCAAACTCATCGAAACTGAAAATAACTTTGTGGAATATTTCGGTGGCAAAGAACCTTTTTAGCTTTCCTTCGTTGTTAGTTTAAAGAAATATTCAAAAACTAATAAGAATGGAAGAACATTATCGCTCAATCATCGAACAAATCGGTGAAGACCCAGAACGAGAAGGATTATTAAAAACACCTGAAAGGGTAGCTAAAGCGATGAAGTTTTTAACGCACGGATACGACATCAATCCGGACGAAATTATTCGCCAAGCTATTTTCCATGAGGACTATTCCGAAATGGTGATCGTAAAACACATCGAAGTTTATTCCATGTGCGAACACCACATGCTTCCATTCTTTGGAAAAGCACACATTGCGTACATTCCCGATGGGAAAATTGTTGGTTTAAGCAAGCTTCCTCGCGTTGTAGATGCGTATGCGCGTCGTTTACAAGTGCAGGAAAGATTGACATTAGAAATTCGTGATTGCATTCAGCGTACACTCGAACCTAAAGGTGTCGCTGTCGTTATTGAATGTTGTCATATGTGCATGCAAATGCGCGGAGTACAAAAACAAAATTCTGTTACAACGACAAGTGCATTTACAGGATTATTTTTAGAGAACGATGCAACGAGAAAAGAATTTATTAATTTAGTACAAGCTAAATTATATTAATATGAATGACTATTTAAACAATGAACAGTCTGTTTCCTCAGACATCGCCAGAGATTTTATTCGCAGTGTGTACACGTACATGTTCGCTGCATTGAGTATTTCAGGTATTATCGCGTACACGGTTGGAACGAATCCAGCATACATCGCTACCCTTTTCTTAACAGAAACGGGAGTTTCTCCTTTGTTTTACGTTGTTATGTTCTCACCGATTGTGGTGGTGTTTGCGATGAGCATGGGACTTGAACGCATGTCCATGAAAACGATTTTATTGCTTTTCATCGTCTATTCCGTTCTCATGGGACTCAGCTTGTCGTTTATTTTCATGATTTATTCGATGGGATCCATTGCGCTTACCTTCTTCGCCGCATCAGGAGCATTTGGAATCATGGCCGTTTTGGGATACACCACAAAAACAGATTTAACGAAGTTTGGTAGTTTATTGTACATGGCACTTGGAGGAATCATCATCGCAAGTATCATCAACATGTTCATGCAAAGTTCTGGTATGGACAAAATGATCACCTATATTGGTGTATTTGTCTTTACTGGACTTGTTGCATATAAAATGCAAATGTTAAAAGAAATGGCACACAATGCTGAGATGAACGAAGAGCAACGCAGTAAAATGGCATTGTTTGGTGGACTATCTCTATACATTACCTTCATCAATTTATTCCTTACACTTCTTCGTCTTTTCGGAAGTAGAGATTAAGTTGGTGTTAAATCATTTTAAAAGCCCTTTTAAAGGGCTTTTTTTTTGTCTAAACTGAAGGATATAAGCAAAACAATTCCTATTTTTGAAGTCTAAAACAAACATTATGTCAGATAATTTCTTCGAAGGGTCGACTGCAGCAGTAGGAACAATTTATACGATTATTGCTTTATCTATCCTGATTTCTGTCCTTATTTGGGGATAGTATCAACTTCGTTTTCCATTCATCAACATTGTTGAATTATGCCTTTCAACTCCGTATTTTCTTGGTTGATTGGAAGACGTATGACGCGTATCAATGATTACCGTCAAAATCCCATACCGAATCAATTAGACACCTTTAACTTTCTTTTGAATAATGGAAAGGAAACTGTTTACGGCCAAAAAATTGGTCTGACAGAAATACATGATGTTGATTCCTTTCAACGGAACATTCCATTAAGCGATTACGGTACGATAAAACCCTACATCGAAGCATCGATTGCTGGTACTGAATCCCAATTATGGCCTGGAAAAACAAGTTGGTTTGCGAAGTCCTCTGGAACCACAGCCGACCGAATCAAAATTTTACCCATTACCCAAGATTCGCTTTTACAAAATCACTATGCGAATGGCAAGGACTTACTTGCGCAATACTATGCAAATCATTCCAAGCGCAAATTATACAACGCGAAACATTTAATTATAGGCGGAAGTGGAAAAATTGATCAGTCCGAAGATGGAGTTTTCATTGGAGATTTGTCCGCAATTATCATCAATCACCTACCTACTTGGACCGAATTAAGACGAACGCCAAAGAAAGACATTGCATTACTCGAAAATTGGGAGGAAAAACTGGAGCGAATGGCGGAATCCGTTCTAGACGAGAACATTTGCATTATTGCGGGAATCCCTAGTTGGACCCTACTCCTATTGAAAAAAGTACTAGAGAAATCTGGAAAGGATTCCATTGCAGAAGTATGGCCGAATCTTGAGCTTTATATTCATGGCGGCATGTCTTTCAAGCCTTACCAAGCAGCATTTAATGAAATCCTTCAAATCCCATCCATGAATTACGTAGAATCCTACAATTCATCCGAAGGATATTTTGGACTTCAAGATCAAACCACATCGAAAGATCTTTTGCTATTAACGAATTCTCAGGTTTTCTATGAGTTCATTCCCATGAAGGAATTCGACGGTTTAAACTCTAAAACAATCGTAAGCTTGGAAAATGTAGAGGTGGACAAAGAATATGCTTTAGTCATTACGACATCCTCTGGACTTTGGCGCTATATCATTGGTGACACCGTACGATTTAGTGAAATACACCCCTTTCGATTTGTGGTCAGCGGAAGGACCAGTCATTACATCAATGCCTTTGGAGAAAAACTCATCATTGAACATGCCGATAAGGCAATTAGTACAGCAGCGCTTCGAACGCATGCACAAATTAGCGATTACACTGCCGCACCTTATTTTGACGAAGAAAAAGTGATTGGTGGACATCACTGGCTGATTGAATTCAGAGAAGAACCAAACGATGAGGGACAGTTTTTAGAAGAGCTAGATCAGTTGTTGAAAAACGAGAACGCGGATTACGATGCAAAACGAAAGGACAGCATCAACATTGGTTATCCGAAAATGACGAAAGTCCCAAGTGGCACCTTTCATCATTGGCTGAAGTCCAAAGGGAAATTAGGAGGACAACACAAAGTACCAAGGTTAATGAATGACGCCACATTATTAAATGAAATTCTTAACTTAAAAGCATGAGATTCCTTGTTTTACTCCTGTTGATTCCATGGCAATTACTTTCGCAAGAAAAACCGTTAACGCTTGTTGAAACGTATGAATCTCCCGCAGATATTAGTTATTGGACCATTGATGCCCAAGGCAATTTATTGTTAAGTTCTGGAAACAATGTGCTCAAAAAAGCGATTCAAGGAGACCGGAAATTCAATCAAACATTTAAATCTTTGAGTGATATTCAGTCAATTGCTCCAATTAACGCGATGAAAATACTCTTGTTTTCAGAATTGCAGCAGTCCGTAACCATTGTGGACAACACCCTAACACAGCAAGGAGAATTATTGGACTTAAGTGAACTTGGTTTTTCCAATGTGAGTCACATTTGTGTATCCAACCGTCCGAATTTAATTTGGGTATTCGATCAATTTCGATCCAACCTTTGCTTAGTCGACTTCAACCAACAAAAAATAGTTCAACAAGTACAAAATAGCCTTCAAGATGAATCGGGTATCGTACAGATGATCGAATACCATGATCAGCTTTATGTACTTTTTCAATCTGGAAAAGTGAAATGTTATGACTTCTTGTTAAATTATGTGGAAACGTATGAACTTCCGAAGAGCGAACAAATACAAATTCGAAATAATACCTTTTATCTTTTAAATATGGGTAAAGTTGAATCACGAACTTTTCGTTTTGCACAAGCTCCGCCCTACTGGAGTATCCCAAGTAACGAGCAAATTAGTTCATTTTATTTGAACTCAGATTTTCTTGGTATCCAGAAAGGAAGGACCATATTCATTTACAGAATCAACAAAAGCAATAAAATCGAATGAGTCCAGCTCAAACGATTCTTTTTCAAGCTAATTTGGTTTCCATTCAAAAAGACTGTAAAAATTGCCTGAATTCCATAAAATACTAGCTTTCCGCTTTTTTTCTTCCTCGAAAATATCGTAAATTAGCGTTTCTAAAAAGGAAAATATGCACGTTGCAATCGCAGGAAACATCGGATCGGGTAAAACCACATTAACAAACTTATTGTCAAAACATTATGGCTGGGAAACACACTATGAGGATGTTGACCAAAATCCGTATTTGAATGATTTCTACGATGACATGCAACGCTGGTCTTTCAACCTGCAAATTTACTATTTGAACAGTCGTTTTACGCAAATTCAAGAAATCAAGGAAACAGCGCATACTGTAATTCAAGACCGAACAATATACGAGGATGCATTCATTTTTGCACCGAATTTACATTCAATGGGCTTGATGACAACTAGAGATTTTGAAAATTATTTCTCTCTGTTCAACTTGATGGATGGATTTGTTTCTGCTCCAGATTTATTGATTTATTTGCGTGCGAGTGTACCAACATTGGTAAATCAGATTCAACAACGTGGACGTGATTACGAAGAAAGCATTCGTTTAGATTACTTGAAACGATTGAACGAACGTTACGAAGCTTGGATCTCTACTTACGACAAAGGAAAAGTACTGATTATTGATATCGATAACAATCGCTTCCCTGAAAATCAAGAGGATTTAGGTAAAATCATCAATTCAATTGATGCGGAAATCAACGGTTTATTCTAAAATAATCACATGATAGTTGTCACTGGTTCAGCCGGATTTATTGCAAGTTACTTAGTAGATCACCTCAATGAACTTGGACATTCAGACCTGATTCTTGTCGATGATTTTACGAAACTCGACAAAGAAGAGAATTGGAAAAACACTCAGTTTAGCCAGAAAATTGAACGATCAGAATTTATCGAATGGTTCAAAAAGCATGCAAACGAAGTGGAATTTGTCTTCCATTTAGGCGCGCGAACAGATACAACAGAAAAGGACTTAGATATTCTGGACCAATTAAACTTGAATTATACGAAGTCCATTTGGAGCATTTGTACTGAACTCCACATTCCATTGGTTTATGCAAGTAGCGCCGCAACCTACGGTTTGGGTGAATATGGCTACGAAGATAACAATGAGGTAATTCCAAATTTGAAACCCTTGAATCCTTATGGGATTTCCAAGAACGAATTTGATAAATGGGCAATTCAGCAGGAAAACACGCCTCCTTTTTGGGCAGGACTGAAATTCTTTAATGTCTATGGTCCAAAAGAATACCACAAAGGAAGAATGGCAAGCGTTGTATTCCATACACACCGACAAATCAAAGAAAAGGGACACATGCAATTGTTCCGTTCGCACAATCCTGAATACAAAGATGGTGAACAACTTCGTGACTTCGTTTATGTAAAGGATGTCGCAAACGTATGTGAATTCTTCATGAAACATCAGAAAAACTCCGGTATTTACAACCTTGGATCCGGAAAAGCGAGAACCTTCTTAGATTTGGCAAGTTTAACGTTTGAAGCCCTTGGACTCGAACCATCTATTTCGTTTATCGATACGCCGATTGACATTCGCGACAAATACCAATATTTCACAGAAGCAAACATGTCAAAATTAAAGGCGATTGGCTATCCACATGACTTTTACACCTTGGAAGAAGGCATCTCGGATTACGTGAAAAACTACTTGGAAAAGCGTTAAGAAATCATTCCAACAGCTAAAGTTTGATTGGATTGTTCGTCTATGAGTATGAACGACCCCGTTGCCTTGTTTTTTCGATACGCATCCACATAAATAGGACCTGCTAATTGCAATTCTACTCGTGCGATATCGTTTGTCCGCAATTCAGACCTTTCTTCATCTCGCACCAATGTTTCCATGTCGTAGACATACAAAACGGATTTCAGCATCGCCTTCACTTCGTTTGTTGTGTGACGTAAAATGTATTTGCGTCCAGGAATATACGCTTGAGAACTCATCCAACAAATCGTCGCTGATAGTTGCCGCACTTCTTCCGCTTGGTTATTCGGTTTTACCAGCAAATTCCCACGTGAAATATCCAATTCATCCGTCAATTCAAGCGAAATGGACTGTGGTGCAAACGCTTCCATTTGTGGGCCATTCATCCCCATGATGGATTTAATGTTGGAAAGCTGTTGGCCAGGCAGCACCATGATTTCGTCTCCAACGCGAACTATCCCACTTTCAATTTTTCCAGCATAAGCACGGTAATCCTGTACGGAACCTTGATCCACGCGGATGGGATGTTGAACAGGAAAACGAAAATCGATGAGATTGATTTCATTTGCTACAGATAAATTCTCCAAAGTATGGAGCAAGGTTGCTCCTTGATACCAATCCATTTTTTCTGATCGGTGTACGATGTTATCTCCATTCAAAGCTGAAACTGGAATAAACTGCACATCCACAATAGCCAATTTGGCTGAAAAATCTTGAAAAGAGGACACAATTTGCTCAAATGCTTCTTTACTGTTATTGACGAGGTCCATCTTATTCACACACACAATCAAATGCTGTATTTGCAGGAGTGAGGCAATGAAACTATGACGGCGTGTTTGCTCCACCACACCTTTTCGTGCATCGATGAGAATGATTGCTGCATTTGCTGTGGATGCACCTGTAACCATGTTTCGTGTATACTGAAGGTGTCCGGGTGTGTCAGCGATGATGAATTTTCGGTTTTCAGTAGTAAAATACCGGTACGCCACATCAATGGTAATTCCTTGTGCGCGTTCATCTTTTAGTCCATCGGTGAAAAGGGACAAGTCGATTTCCGATAATCCTTTGCGTTTAGAAATTCGTTGGACCAGGTCAATTTGATCTTGCGGAATCTGCTTGCAATCGTACAGCAAACGTCCGATTAAGGTGCTTTTCCCATCGTCAACACTTCCAGCGGTCGTAAAACGTAATATGTCTTTCGTTTGCGTCATTAGAAGTACCCCTCTTTTTTACGGTCTTCCATCGAAGATTCGGAACGAAAATCATCTGCACGATTCCCGCGTTCGGATTGATTCATTTCCTTTAATTCTGCGATAATTTCAGCAACTGTAGATGCACTTGATTCCATCGCGCCACTAATGGTCATATCGCCAATGGTACGGAAACGAATGTTTAGGTCGGTTAATTGATCTGACGCGTGCGAAATGAGGTAAGGTGATTGTGCCAATATACTTTCTTTCCTTCTGACACACGGACGATGATGCGCAAAATACAAACTTGGCAATGCAATGTTTTCTTTCAAGATGTATTCCCACACGTCCAATTCGGTCCAGTTACTGATTGGAAACACTCGGAATTGTTCTCCTTGATTTTTACGGCCATTATACAAGTGCCAAATTTCTGGACCTTGGTTTTTGGGATCCCATTGTCCGAAAGCATCTCGGTGGGAGAAAAAACGTTCCTTTGCACGTGCTTTTTCCTCATCTCGACGTCCACCGCCAATCGCAGCATCAAATCCATTGGATTCCATGCTTTCTAAAAGGGTAATCGACTGGGCACGATTTCGATTCGCGTTAGGTCCACTTTCTTCTTGTACCGTTTGACGTTGAATGGAATCCTCCACTTTTCCAACGACCAATCGTACGTTTAAACGCGCTGTCAATTCATCTCGAAACTGGATTGTTTCCGGAAAATTATGTCCGGTATCGATGTGTAACAACGAAAATGGAATTGGTCCCGGGGCAAAAGCTTTTGCTGCTAAATGTGTGACTACAATCGAATCCTTTCCTCCAGAGAATAAAATGCATGGATGCTCAAATTGAGCGAATGCCTCCCGCAGTACAAAGACAGCTTCCGCCTCTAATTCCTCCAAATAATTTAATCGGTAGCTCATCTTTTGTCGAAAAAAGTATGTAAGATTTGGTCCAGGCATTCATCCGTTGTTTGTTCATTTGTGTCCAGTATCAAATCGACTTGAGTTGGACGTTCAAATGGAGCGGAAACTCCAGTAAATTGAGCCATTGTTCCGTTGTCTACTTTTTTGTAGAGTCCTTTCACATCTCGTTCTCGACAGGTATTTACATCGGCATCCACAAAAATAAAACGGACAGAAGTTCCAAGTATTTCCCGCACCTTTTCACGGTGTTGTTCTTCCGGTGTGATAAAGGAAGCAATAACAACCTCATGATTCTCGAGCAATAATTTCGCGATTTCAGCAGACCGTCGCATATTTTCCATGCGGTCTTCGGATGAAAAGCCAAGGTCTTGGTTGATTCCTGCGCGCAATTGATCACCATCGATGGAAACAGCCGATATTCCCGTTGATTTCAATTGATCGAGCAACAAATTGGACAAGGTAGATTTACCCGAACCAGAAAGGCCGAAGAACCAAAAAACGGATGGATTAGGATTACTTGACATGCGGTATTAAAAGTAATAAATTCAGCGGAACAAAATAGGTGGGCAAAAAAAAACTCCTTCCAAAAGGAAAGAGTTTTTTAGATCGTTTCGTAAAGCTTACTCGCTAACAACTTCAAATTTGAAGGTTTGTTTCACGCCTTTGTAAATGTTCGCTTCAACTTCGTATGTTCCAATCTCGCGGATTGGCTCATCTTTAATTTTCAATGATTTACGGTCAATGTCATGTCCAAGTGCACGAAGTGCATCAGCCAATTGAACCGTATTAACAGAACCAAAGATTTTACCGTTCTCACCTGCTTTTGTAGCGATAGTGATGGTTAAATCAGCAATTTTAGCTGCCAACTCTTGAGCTTCAGCCAAATTTTTAGATTCTTTGTGAGATTTTTGACGCATAATCTCAGCGTGTGCTTTTTTCGCGCTAGCCGTAGCAAGCGTTGCGTAACCTTGAGGAATCAAGAAGTTACGACCGTATCCAGGTTTTACGTTCACGATTTCGTTTGCGTAACCTAATTTATCAACGTTTTTCTTTAAGATAATTTCCATGACTTTCAGTTTTTCTGTTCAACAAATGATTATTTCAACATATCACCAACGTATGGAAGGATCGC
>JAHEMR010000003.1 GCA_024643545.1 Crocinitomicaceae bacterium
AGCCTGTGTGGGACCACTAGAACCCTGACGATACTGTCAGGGTTTTTTTATGCCCAAAACTTTCAGGCGAGAAGTCTATCCCGATCGAGGTACGAGTATCGGGAAGCCTGTGTGGGACCACTAGAACCCTGACGATACTGTCAGGGTTTTTTTATGCCCAAAACTTTCAGGCGAGAAGTCTATCCCGATCGAGGTACGAGTATCGGGAAGCCTGTGTGGGACCACTAGAACCCTGACGATACTGTCAGGGTTTTTTTATGCCCAAAACTTTCAGGCGAGAAGTCTATCCCGATCGAGGTACGAGTATCGGGAAGCCTGTGTGGGACCACAAAAAAAAACCCGTTTGGGGCTTTTTTTGCTTTACGATATTATTTTATTGGTTAAGGCTTTATTTCCTGTATTTTTCCATCCTTACTAATGACTACACTTTGTCCAAGTGCTCTTTTCGAAGCAACTAATTTTTGAGAGGATAATTGAATAGCTTTCTTGATTTTCTGATTTAACAGTTCTTTTTCTTTATCGTTCATCAGCAATAAATTTTAATGTGTTAAATTTTTCCAATTGGTAAACATTGAACGCCCTATTTTGCTTCTTTTCTGCGATTAAATCGGATTCTAAAGCGGAATTATCAAAGATTAACATAGAATCTACCTTATCTGCATACAAATTAAAAAGGTTTTTAATTCCTAATTTGTAGCGCCTTTTGATTACTTCTTCTTCAATATGATGCCCCCCTTCAGAAACTCTTTTTTTAACGCGGTCTTTGGCCAGTTCAACAGATTCCAACCAAAAGAAAATCAAAGTTACAAAATAACCGCTTGATTTTGCGCGATCAATTGTATGAATAAATGACCTCGTTGACAATGTTGTTTCAAATGAAAAATCTTGGTTTGATAGAATTAATTCATCAATTCGAGTAAGCATCAGTCTTCCCGCCTCAATGGAAACTTTTTCCGGTTGAAATGGAGATAATCCTCGAGCAATTTCATCTGCATTCACAAACTCTTTGCAATTGAGTAATTCAGGTAGGATATTAAACGAAGCAGTTGTTTTCCCAGCCCCATTGCATCCGCCAATGATATATAGTTTTTTAACATCCACACTCAAAGGTAAGAATCTTTTGAATTGAAATTATAAAGAAGAACTTTCACTCATTTTCTTTTTCGAAATCATGGTATTCTCATCATCAAAACATCTTATATCACTCAAATCCCTACGCAACAAGTTCGATATTTCAGACCTTTCGCCCACGAGAACCCTGACGATACTGTCAGTTTTTTTATGCCCAAAACTTTTCAGGCGAGAAGTCGATCTATATCGTGGGAAGAATTGCGGGTTGTTTTCACTTTGCTTTAATCTTGTTTTTTGTGAAAAATCCGGGGGCAATCTTCTTCATTTTGCCCCGTTCTAGAACGATAAAAATGGTTATTTAACTGATTTTACATCGTTGCAACAAACAACTTGACTTCATTTCTTCCAATGAAATATGGGCGAAATCAGACTTCATCATTTTCCGTTTGTGCAATGCGAACTCCTTTAATTTCATTCCTTCGTAGAATCGACGGATGTGTGTTTCATTTTCCAAAATTAATCCTGGAACTTGCATTAATTTTCCATCTTCGTTTTTAGAAGCCATGGTGAAATAACAGGAATTTGTATGAGTGACTAGTCCAGTACGTGGATTTAGTGCTTCCACACGCATCCCAATAATCATGGATGTATTTCCAACGTAGTTCACGGAAGCCTTCAAGGATACTAAATCCCCTACCTCCACTGGATGTAAGAATTCAACTCCTTCTACTGCGACGGTTACCGCATAAGCCCCACAATGCTTAGCCGCTGTCACATACGCTACTTTGTCCATTAAGGAAAGTAAAATTCCACCGTGAACTTTTCCACCAAAATTAGCAAAGCTTGGTACCATGAGTTCCGTTAATATGGTTTCTGAATGTTGAATTGTTTTATATGACATGATTTGATTTTTATGAATAATGAATCTATGAAACTCATACTGATGCTAAATTAGTTAGTTTTTGGGAGCGTTCTAACTAAAACTGATTAATAATTGATTGACACTATTTTAACATCGAATAATTGATGATGAAATAAATAATTACTTATTTTTATCAAAAAAGAAAACATGAATCCAATTCTACATCAAAACCTTTTCCTCATCAAGGAGCACATCGGAATGTTTAAAGCCGCAAATAACTTTGACATTTATAATCCTGAAACGGGTGAGCAAATGATGACGTGTCGCGAGGAGAAATTGAGCTTTTTCACTAAAATGTTTCGTTTTACAAAGTATAAAATAATGACACCATTCCATGTGGAAATCAAAGACCTTACTGGAGCACCAATTATAAGCATCACACGTAAATCTTCTTTTTTTGGTTTTGCATTAGTGAATGTGTTGGATGAAAATGGTAACGTTGTTGGATCCATGAAACGCAAATTCCGACTGGGAGGTGCAAAACTTGAATTGAATGACGCCGCAGGAGAATTATTGTGCACGTTGAAGGGGAATTTCATTGGGTGGGATTTCAAAATCACAAAAGAAGAGCAAGAATTAGCCACTATTTCTAAAAAATGGGCAGGAATTGGAAAGGAATTATTTACTTCCGCAGACAACTATATTTTATCCATCAATGATCAGGTAGCAACAAACGAAAATTCACGCATGCTGATGTTAGCAGCGGTACTATGCATTGATTTCTTGTTGAAGGAAAATTAATCCTTAAGCACTGATTACTCTCGACACAACCTTTCTGTCCCATCAATTATTTTACATTCACTCGATTTATCAACTGTTTAAATACTTCGTCATAGCAGCGATCCTATTTGCTGCATTTGTCACTAATCCGAGCGAACAGAACTTTAATTCCAAAGTTGAAAATCAGTTATTGAAGGAACTCAACGCGAATGAAGGAGGAAATTTTGTAACTGAATTGATCACCTCTAGCTTAGTTGGTTCTTTAATCTGGAACTTGGTGCATGTTGATTACCAAGATTTCAAATTGTGTTGCACGTTTGAAATGCGCATTGGCAACAAAGAAATAAAATTCTTGGGCATTTACGGTCAAATCATTCCAATTTCAGGTAGTGGCTCATTAACGGAACTTTCGGGGGAATTAGCCATGTAAAATTACATGCTTTATTTTACAGCCAAAACACCTCGATTCCTTTCCAGACTTAAGTTGCTAAAAAAAAATCGCCGCTATTAAAGGAGAGAAACAGATATTGCTTATCCCCTAACTTTTTTCACTGCACTCATCCCAAGTTCCAGAATCATACTGAATACTGAACGGAGTGGTGATCGTTTGCTATTCGGATCTTGACCTTTTCCCAATAAATGAATTTGATCCGTGTACCAAACGATTTCCAAAGGAAACGTTCGGTCTAAAAATGGAAATCCAGTTGTTAAGGGCTTTACCAAACTTGCCACATCTTTTCCAGAAAGTAATTCATTCGAGAAATCTGGATTTATGGCCAATGATCGCGCAATTCCAACCATGTCGCACACACCTGAAGCTAATGCTTCATTCATTCCATGGGAGGTTCTGAATCCACCAGTCAGCATCAACGGGGACTTGACGATTTTTCGCACTTCTTCGCAGTAATCCAAGAAATAAGCTTCTCTTGCCTTGGTGGATTCTTTGACATTTGTTCCCGTCATCACAGGTGTTTCGTAGGTTCCTCCCGAAATTTCGATGAGATCCATTCCCAGTTCAGATAAGTGTTTCACAACTTTCATCGAGTCCTCCATGGTAAAACCACCTTTTTGAAAATCCGCTGAATTGAGTTTGATGCTGATTGGGAAATCTGGTCCAACTTCGACGCGAATGGCTGTGTAAATTTCGCTCACAAAACGCATTCGATTTTCAATCGTTCCACCCCATTTATCCGTGCGCTGGTTATGCGTTGGAGATAGAAACTGACTCACCAGGTATCCATGTGCACCATGAATTTGGACGCCTGTGAATCCACTTTCCTTACAGACTTTTGCTGCAAAAGCAAAGCGCTCAATGATTTCGAGAATTTCCGATTCGCTCAATTCTCTTGGCGTATTGAACACACGACTCAATGGTTTTTTCAATGGAATTGCCGACGGCGCAACCGGTAACTTACTTAAAAACTTCGGTGACTGCTTTCCCGGATGATTGAGTTGAACCCAAATGTGCGTATCGTTTTTACGTCCCGCATTCGCCCACAATTTCAAGCATGGATCATTGATGCCTTTTTCAATGACCACATTATGTGCTTCACCAAGCGCGCGTTGGTCCACCATGACATTTCCAGTGATGAGTAATCCCGTACCGCCATCTGCCCAACGACCATAAAGCGTTTCAAAGGATCTATTTGACACAAATCCTTTTGAGCCCATGTTTTCACTCATGGCAGATTTGCCGATTCTATTTTTAATTGTTGCCCCACATGGAAGCATCAGGCTATCAGAAATGTTTGTTTTACTCATCAAATTACTTTTGTGTCTAACTTTTCCTAAAGGTATTTAATTTCGCGAACCAAGTGCTTCATCCAAAATAAAATACAACAAATCTTCCGATTTCACATCAAAAAAAAAACAGTGAATCAACACCCATTTTGACTTGTTTTTCAAGCACCAAATCAGCACACCGGAACTGCTTTTTCCATTGCCCATTCCCTTTTAAAACAAAGCAGAAAACACCAAAAATAATAAGGGAAAATAGGGGAAATGATAAATAAATAAAATCTTAACAAACTTAAGTTTTTTCTTAGGAACGACTTTCGTAACTTTGAAGTAAATATCAAGCTTTTGAATACACTCTCTACTCGTTTTAAAATATTTGTTTTACTAGCTTTTTTTGTCTTAGCGAATTCATACACAAACGCACAATGTGTCGGTTCATCTGTTACCTTAGGCGCTGATCAATACTATTGTGCTGGGACACCCGTTACTCTTACACCTACTGTATCAAATGCACCAACGGGAACAGCAACTTATTCTTGGACGTTTCAAAGTAATCCGATTTCACCAAATCCAACAGGTACCACTTACACTATTCCGGCAAATCAATCCGGTACTTATGCAGTCACAATTACGTACGGTCCAAATTGTGTGATCACGGATGAAGTGGTGATTGGATTTTTACCTGTTCCAACCATAGGGTCAAACCAATGTATTTCGACTGGAAACGCCGCAAATTTATCTGTTAATTTTAGTCCTGCATTACCTTCAGGTGTCAATGCGACATATGCATGGACCGGACCAAATGGATTTACCTCAAGTTCATCAAATCCATCAATAAGTTCGTTTAACAGTTTGAATTCTGGTAGTTACAATGTAACCGTATCCTTTAATACAAGCTCTAGTTCAACTTGTACATATAACTTAACAACCAATCTTTATTTAACACCATCAACCCCATCCTTTTCCATTCCTTCGAATGGATGCCCAGGTACAAATTACTCTCCAACTGGATTTACCGTTCAGCCAAACACAAGTTATTCTTGGAGTATTTCTCAATCGAGTAATAGTACTGGACTAAATAGTTCTGCTCCAGTTTTCAATTTCACGAATTCTGGTATTAATTCAATAACAGTTACCGCTACACAAAACGGATGTAGCTCTACTTCGAGTAGTCAGGGGATTTCCATATTAAATTTGGGACTTAATGATCCGGACATCGCGCCTACCTCTAGCCCTAATTCATATTTAGCCTCCCCCGTACCATTTGGCGGAGCGTTAACTTATAAGATTTGTGGTTCAAATAATGTATCGTCTGTTCAAATTTCAAATTTTCCACCTTCGTCGAATAATTCGGCAACTCAATATTCCATTACATGGGGAAACAACCCTCCAATAAATTTCGCAAATGGAAGCAGTACGACACAATCCATATTAATTGGAAATAATCCATTTACCATAAGCGCCAGTTATGGTGGATGCACAACAAGCATTAACTACAATATTTATGTAGGATCAAATCCATATGTTAGTGTAGGAGTAGGAAACAGTACTGGCTTATGTCCAGGTCAAAACGTTATTGCGAATATAACTCCAGTTGGCCAACTTGGTCAACAAAATTCACCTGGAACTACCTATTCCCTTTATTTTTCAAATAATCCCAATACTATCGTACAAACGTTTACCGATCTGACATCTACAACGGCCGCACAACCTGTAGTTTTTAATCAAAGCTCTTGTGGAAATGCCCCGCTAAATAATTGTTATCCTAGTCAAGCAAATGTATATTATGCGTATGTAGTAGCTACGAATGCTTGTGACAATTCCTGTGCAAATTCACCTGCTATTACTATAAACGACAAACCAGATGCAAATTTCACAGTTTCTAAATCAATTGTTTGTCCAAATTCAAATATAACCATAACAAATACAGGCACAAACGGAAATACGATATCAGGCTCCGCAACTAGTGGTTACAGCTGTTCAATAAATACTAAAATAAAATATGTTATTTCCCCTAATTCTGGATTCACAGTTGTTTCCGGTGATTTAGGAGGGAATAGTGGTAATTTCAATAATTGGACTGGAACAAATACAGTCGTTTTAAATTTCACATCACCAGGCACATATACTATTAAACAATATGCGCAATCAAACAATTGTGGATCCGATTCAATTATTAAAACCATTTGCGTCATCAATCCACCAATAAGTGTAATTAGCCCATATTCTACCATTCAATGTTCTCCGGCAACTCTATCACTTTCAAGTAATTCTATTTTACCAACTTGTGGCACAACTCCGATTCCGGTGGCTTATTTATGGTCCGTAACTAATCCTACAGGTTGTTCGAGTTGCAGTAACACAATCAGTTCCCCTACCTCTGCAAATTCAAATTTTTCTTTCACAAACAATTCAAATTCAATTCAAACTTATACAGTCAATCTTTCGGTAACGCCTTTAGATCCGATTACAAACCTCCCGTTAAGCGGTCCAGGTTGCTCTAATACTAGTTCAATTCCCATCCAAGTTTATCCTAGTGTTCAAATAACGCCTATAACAACGTGTAATGGAACATTAAATTGGAATTTAGCAAATCAAGTGAACGTTCCGAGTACATTTACATGGCAAGCTGCAGACAATGCGTATGTTTCTGGAGAAACCACCACCTCGCAATCAACTTCAAGTATTACAGATGTTTTAGTGAATAACTCTACAACTGCACAAACTGTAACATATACGGTAAATGCGGTATCTGTAACTGGATCATGTACAGCCACAAACACATTTACAGTTAACTTAGTGACACCTCTTAGTGTACAAGCTTTAACGAATCAAACAATTTGTGTCGGAGGAGGACTTTCTGCTCCTTTGGTTTTGAATTATAGCGGGGGAAGTGGATCAGCAACTTTTTCATGGAGTCTCAATTCATCAACATCACAAATTGCCACCACGGCTTCCTATTCACCACCATCATTTAATACTGTTGGAAGTTATTTATACACAGGGACTGTTTTTTCTGGACCATCTGGATGCGTTCAAACCGTAAGTCAATCAGCAACGATTACCGTTGTTGCCGATCCAACAATAACAACACAACCAATTAATGCGAGTTATTGTCAAAACGCAAGTCCGGTTACACCATTATCTGTTATTGCGACTGGAGGAACGGGTTCTTTTAATTATCAATGGTATTCAAATCTAAACAACACAAATAGTGGCGGACAATCTATTTCCGGTGCAAATCTTAGCACCTTCACACCACCCAATTCTTCCATCGGCAACTATTATTATTACTGTATAATTACACAAACAGGATTAAATTGTAGTGTTGTATCAAATGTCGTTCAAGTCGTTGTTAATTCCCCTCCAACAATTACTTCCCAACCACAAAACCAAACCATCTGTGTAGGTGGGACACTGACTACTTTGAATGTTGGTTTTTCAGGAGGAACGGCGAATCCAACGTATCAATGGTATTCAAATACAACAAATGCTAACACAGGTGGGACATTACTTTCTGGTGAAACAAATGCAAACCTAACATTGCCCGCTACTTTAAATGGTACGGCTTCCAATTCCTATTATTATTGTGTCATTAACTTCGGCTCTGCTAGTGGGTGTTCAGTAATTACAAGTAATGCTGCAACAATAAGCGTTTTAGCTGACCCTACATTTAGCGTTCAACCAATTCAATCTCAAACAATTTGTCAAGGTGGATCGTTAGCAAATCCATTAACAGTTGTAGTAATTGGCGGATCAGGGAATTCAACTTACCAGTGGTACACTGTAAATGGCACAACATATAACAGCATAGCCAATTCAAATTCAGCGAATTACAATCCATCTATCTATTCAACAGTAGGAAACTTTACCTACGCTGTTTCAGTTACCCAAACGGTTAGTGGATGCGCTTCTACTTATTCGACAAATGCAGAAGTAATCGTCGCAGCCGACCCTACCGTTTCCATAACTTCAGGAGCAAATTATTGTCAAAATGCAAGTACAATAACCCCACTGACCGTTAGTGCAACTAATGGCAATGGATCCGCTTTTACTTACCAATGGTTTTCAAACTCAACGAATACCAATTCAGGTGGAATCCCTCAAGGGAATAGTAACAGCGCTTCATTTAGCCCACCCGTGAATGCAACTGGAACGCTGTATTACTATTGCATTGTTACCAACGCCCCATCAAGCACTGGCTGTTCAACAACGTCCAATACTGCAGCTATAACAGTGAATGCTGGCCCTTCAATTTCGACACCACCTCAAAGTCAGGCTGTCTGTGCGGGTGGGACACTTTCTGCTTTAAATGTAGCTTACACCGGTGGAACAGGTTCTGTAACTTACCAATGGTACAGTAATGCAACGAATACTACATCAGGTGGAACACCTGTTGGAACATCGTCAAGTTCATATGCCCTACCTTCAACACTTAACGCATCAGTTGGAACCTTCTATTATTATTGTGAACTTTCTTTTGGTGGGTCAGGGGGGTGTTCTCAAATTACCAGCTCAGTAGCAACAATTAATGTTGTGGCTAGTCCAATAGTAACTGCTCCAAACTCACAAACCATTTGTACGGGTGGTAATCCTTTAGCTATGTCCGTGAGTGCAAGCGGTGGTATTAATTCTTCCTACAGTTATCAATGGTACAATGCTTCAGGGGCAATTTCAACTGCAAATAGTGTTAATTATTCACCGCCATCCAGCGCCGGAACTTACTACTGCGTTGTTTCCATTTTACCGTCTACAAGCGGATGTAGTACAAACTCTGCCAATGCCACGGTTACGATTGAGCCGGACCCAACGATTTCCGCTCCACAAAGCGCGAATTATTGTCAAAATGCAGGTACTGTTGCAGCATTATCCGTAACCGCAAATGGTGGGATTAGTTCTGCATATGTTTACCAATGGTATAGTAACACGAATAATAATACTTCTTCAGGTACAGCAATTTCTGCTGCAAATGGCGGCACATCTGCTTCATACACTCCACCTGTAAACAACACCGGAACACTTTACTATTTTTGCGTAGCAAGTATCAATCCTAGTTCAACAACTGGTTGTTCTGTTACTTCTGATATTGCAACCATCACCGTCAATGCTGGTCCAACTATTACCACGCCACCTCAAAGTCAGGCTGTCTGTGTGGGCGGGACACTTTCTGCTTTAAATGTAGCTTACACCGGAGGAACAGGTTCTGTAACTTACCAATGGTACAGTAATGCAACGAATACTACATCAGGTGGAACACCTGTTGGAACATCGTCAAGTTCATATGCCCTACCTTCAACACTTAACGCATCAGTTGGAACCTTCTATTATTATTGTGAACTTTCTTTTGGTGGGTCAGGGGGGTGTTCTCAAATTACCAGCTCAGTAGCAACAATTAATGTTGTGGCTAGTCCAATAGTAACTGCTCCAAACTCACAAACCATTTGTACGGGTGGTAATCCTTTAGCTATGTCCGTGAGTGCAAGCGGTGGTATTAATTCTTCCTACAGTTATCAATGGTACAATGCTTCAGGGGCAATTTCAACTGCAAATAGTGTTAATTATTCACCGCCATCCAGCGCCGGAACTTACTACTGCGTTGTTTCCATTTTACCGTCTACAAGCGGATGTAGTACAAACTCTGCCAATGCCACGGTTACGATTGAGCCGGACCCAACGATTTCCGCTCCACAAAGCGCGAATTATTGTCAAAATGCAGGTACTGTTGCAGCATTATCCGTAACCGCAAATGGTGGGATTAGTTCTGCATATGTTTACCAATGGTATAGTAACACGAATAATAATACTTCTTCAGGTACAGCAATTTCTGCTGCAAATGGCGGCACATCTGCTTCATACACTCCACCTGTAAACAACACCGGAACACTTTACTATTTTTGCGTAGCAAGTATCAATCCTAGTTCAACAACTGGTTGTTCTGTTACTTCTGATGTTGCTACGATTACTGTAAACCTATCTCCATCTTTTGCTACACAACCCATTGCCAATCAAACGATTTGTCTAGACGGGAATTTTACCCCATTGAATGTGGTATATCAAAATGGTACAGGAACACCAACGTATCAATGGTACAGTAATACGGTAAACAATACGTCGAACAGCACACTTATCCAAAATGAAACAAATGCAAGCTACACTCCTACTAGTAACGTTATTGGCACAACTTATTATTACTGTGTAGCTACGTTCGCATCTGGAGGTTGTTCGTCGATTATTTCTACAATATCCACTGCTATTGTAGTCGCTGATCCAACAATTAGTCTTCAGCCCTCCCCTGCTCAAACGATTTGTGTGGGTGGAACCCTTTCAAATTCTTTAAGCGCTACTTCCGTAAATGGTACAGGAAATATTTCTTATCAATGGAGTTCTTCCTCAGGAAATATTCCTGGCGCAACGAGTCAAACCTACCTTCCACCATCCTTTAGTACAGTGGGTTCTTATTCTTATTTTGTGACCATTACCCTCAGTGGAAGCGGATGTAATGCTGCTATTTCTCAAAATGCAGTCATTGATGTAATTGCTGATCCTGTTGTTAGTGTACAGCCGATTGATGCGGCATATTGTCAAAATGCGAGTCCCATTACGCCATTAAGTGTATCCGCAACTGGAGGTCTGGGAACGTTTTCTTACCAATGGTACAGCAATTCTTCCAATACTAATAATGGTGGAATATTAATTCCTGGTGCAACACTTAATTCCTATACTCCATCTGTTTCCAATACGGGTGTTCAATATTATTACTGTTTAATTTCTCAAACTGGTCTAAATTGTTCTGTATCATCTGCCACTGCTGCTGTAACTGTCAATCCAGCTCCTACTTTTTCAACGCAGCCAATTGCTTCGCAAACCATTTGTTTGAATGGAACATTAAATCCATTAAGTGTTGTTTATCAAAATGGAACTGGAGTTCCGACATATCAATGGTTTAGCAATTTTGTGAATTCAACATCCGGAGGTACAGCGATTTCAGGTGAAACTACTAGTACTTATTCCCCGCCTTCTAATACTGTTGGCACAACGTACTATTATTGTGTTGCTACTTTTTCATCTGGAGGATGTACAGCAATTACCTCTACCCTTGGAACAGTTGTCATCCTTGCAGACCCAACCATCAGTACACAACCTATTCCATCACAAAGTATCTGCGTCGGAGGAACCATTGCAACCGCTTTATCTGCTTCGTCAACCGGAGGTACAGGAACAATAAGTTACCAATGGAGTAATTCTTCAGGAGCAATAACAGGTGCAACAAGTCAAACGTTTTTACCCCCATCATTTTCAAATACTGGCCAATTTAACTTCACTGTTACAATTACGCTAAGTGGAAGTGGATGTGACGCGCTGACATCCAATCTTGCCTTAATCGATGTTGTTTCTGACCCAACGGTTTCAACACAACCAGTTGGAACTTCCTATTGTCAGAATGGGTCACCTGTTTCTCCATTAACCGTTGCAGCGACAGGTGGAATTGGAACCTTTAGCTATCAATGGTACAGTAATTCCGTAAATAGTAATATTGGGGGGACTTTGATTCCTTTGGCTTCAAGTACATCTTATACACCTCCTGTTTCAACTGTTGGAACTACCTACTACTATTGTGTGATTTCCCAATCGGGATTAAATTGTGGAGTTACAACTAATACAGCCGCAATTATTGTCAATCCCGCACCAACGTTTTCAACTCAACCAATTACATCACAGACCATTTGTCTGGATGGAACATTTAATGCGTTAACAGTAGTCTACCAGAACGGTACTGGAGTGCCAACTTATCAATGGTTTAGTAATGCAACAAGTAGTACGTCAAACGGGACAATTCTTCCAAATGAGACGAATGCAACTTATACTCCACCGAGTAGCACTGTCGGGACAACCTACTATTATTGTGTTGCGACATTCGCTTCAGGGGGGTGTTCTGCTATTACTTCCAATTTAGCTACAGCTACTGTTGTGGACGATCCTTCGATAAGCATACAGCCAATTCCAACGCAGAGCATCTGTGTTGGAGGAACAATTGCAAATGCCTTAACAGCCACTTATGTTAATGGAACCGGTACTGTTACTTATCAATGGAGCAATTCAACCGGAAGTATTTCGGGAGCTACGAGCCAAACCTATTTACCACCAGCTTTTTCAACAGTTGGAGCTTATACTTATTTCGTTACCATTACTTTGAGTGGGAGCGGTTGTAATGCAACAATTTCTCAAAATGCAGTCATTGATGTTGTGGCAGATCCAGTGGTGAGTGTACAGCCGATTTCCGCCAGTTATTGTCAGAATGGAACTCCGGTAGCACCACTTACCGTTGGCGCTACAGGTGGAATAGGAAATTTCTCATATCAATGGTATAGTTCAAATTCAAATAGTGTTAATGGTGGAACTATTATTTCTGGAGCAAATTCATCTACTTATACTCCTTCGGTAACAAACATAGGCACCATCTATTATTATTGCGTCATTTCACAATCTGGATTAAATTGTTCGGTGACGTCAAATACGGCTGGAATAATTGTTAATCAGGCTCCAGTTTTCTTGACTCAACCAGTGAGTCAAACAATCTGTACAGGTGGTGTTTTTGATATGCTCTCGGTTAGTTATCAATTCGGAACCGGGGTACCAACCTATCAATGGTATTCGAACACCACAAACAGCTACACTGGGGCCGTTGCGATTGCCGGCGCAAATTCACCTACATATCAAGCACCTTCGAGCAGCACGGGAAGCAACTTTTATTTTTGTGATATCAGTTTTAGTTTCGGTGGATGTTCGAACATTTCTTCCTCCATCTCCAATCAAGTGGTGGTGGTAGATCCAACTATCACCACTCAACCATTGCCAAATCAAACAATTTGCGTGGGAGGTACAATTTCTAGTCCTTTGAATGTCATTGTTTCGGGAGGAACAGGAATAACCACGTATCAATGGTTTCAAGGAACCAATCAAATCATTAATGCTACGCAAAGCACCTTTTTACCCGTTAGTTTTGTCAACGCTGGAATGTACACTTATCAAGTTAATATTAATTCAACAGGTGTTGGATGTGCTGCATTGATTTCACAACAAGTGAATGTGGAAGTTCTTGATGATCCATTAGTCACTTCACCGACATCAGCTATTTATTGTCAAAATTCACCCGTAGTAGCACCTCTTCAAGTGATTGTGAGTGGTGGTGCCGGCACAAATAACTACCAATGGTATTATTCCGCTTCAAATTTGAATTCTGGTGGACTTCAAATTGCTGGAGCCAGTACCTCATCCTATTTACCATCCGTTAGTGTTGTTGGAACAAGTTATTATTATTGCATTGTGACCCAATCCACTCCCAATTGCTCGAACGTTAGTAATAATGCAGCAATCCAAATTAATCAACCTCCAACGATAAGTGCGCAACCTATCCAAAGTCAAACAATCTGTGAAGGAGGTACACCTTCTCAATTACAAGTATCCTACATAAATGGTACAAATTCAGCAACTTATCAATGGTATGTTTCCAATACAAATTCCAACACCGGTGGTGCGCCAATTTTAAATGAAACCAATTCATTTTATACCCCACCAACGATTTTGATTGGTTCCAACTACTACTATTGTGTAATTACATTTCAATCTGGTGGATGTTCGACCTTGACATCGGCAACTGCACAAGTTTCAGTGGTCAACGACCCTGTAATAAACACTCAACCTTTAAATGCGCAGGCCATCTGTCAAGGAAACACAATTAACTCACCCTTGAATTTCACTTATAGTGGTGGAACGGGAAATTCAACTATTGCTTGGTACTTAAACACGACACCTCCAATATTGATCAATGGTGTAACAACCTCTTCTTTTTTACCTGTTCCATTTAACGTGGCCGACACCTTCTTCTATTATGCTACCCTAACTTTTGATGGCATTGGCTGCAATAGTGTAAGCACACAACAAGCAGAAATTATCGTTCATCCAACTCCATTTGCTTTAAATTTGAATGACACCATTGTGGTTTGTAACCATGGAAATTTGGCTATTCCATTAACGGCATCTGTCACTTCAACATTTGTATGGCATACCACAAATAATCCAGCAGTTACTGGAGAGAGCTTTTTAAATCAAACAAGTTACTCGATTGATGATTCATTAAGCAACAATTCAACAAGTCCTCAGTTCTTAACGTATACGGTGACACCGACTTCCTTCCCATTTGGATGCGTTGGACCTGATTCAACGGTAACAGTTCAAGTTCAGCCGGATGTGATATTATCCATGAATCCAAGCATGGAAATTTGTAGTGATAGTCCAGTAAATGCGATTTTAACCTCAAACATTCCTTCTACATTTTCGTGGTTTGTATCTGTTAATAATCCTAACGTAACTGGTGAATCCATCCTGCCAAGTTCGAGTCCTTTGGTCAATGATGTTTTGGTTAATACCTCTTCGGTTAACCAGGTTGTAGTATATGCTGTGTTTCCGATTTCGATTCAAGGCCAATGTGCGGGAACTGCTCAACCGCTCCTAGTAACAGTTAAACCTCCGATTCAATTATTAAATCCAGATACATTAACCATCTGTAGCGGACAAAATACAAACATAAACCTAGTAGCGAACACCAATGTTCAATTCAATTGGTATGCGTCCCCTTCTTTAAATGTAATCGGCGAAACAACCTCGGTAGTGAGTTCTGCGCTCATCAATGACGTGTTATTAAACCTTACAAATGCCGTTGAGACGGTTACGTACAATGTTATCGGGACTTCGTCTGCGAACGGTTGTTCAAGTCCGGTTCTTCCACTTTATGTCGTTGTGAATCCAATTCCGGAGGTCTTTGATGCGAATCCTATCACCATTTGTAATGGCGCCTATTTGTATCCAGTAAGTTTACAAACAACTGTCTCGGGAGGAACAACGAACTGGACTGTATTGAACAACAACATTGGAATTCCTTCCAACTTTGGATCAAATACACTCCCTGGTTTTACGGCAATTAATAATTCCATCATTACTCAAACTGGCCAAATCTCTGTCACTCCAATTCATACAAATAATAGTGTGACATGTATTGGAAATGACACGACTTTATTGATTCACGTTTTACCTACACCGACAGTCAACTCCATCCAAGATATCGTTGCCTGTAAGTTAGAGCAAGTACCTTTAACACCCCTCTCTGGACCTGTTCCAAATACCGTTTATCAATGGGTGAATGCGAATACAACTGTTGGATTAAACGTAAGTGGTATTGGTGATATCCCCTCTTTCGTTGGGCAAAATTCAGGACTTATTCCAATTTCGGGTACTGTCTCCGTGTCTCCAACATACAGTGAGAACAATGTGAGTTGTCAAGGTGCTCCAATCGACTTTACGATTACCATTAATCCTAGTCCAACTTTATTAAACAATGACATCGAAATTTGCGACGGAACGAATACAAACATTCTATTGAATGCAAACATATCCAGCACATTCCTTTGGAACGCCACAATAAATCAAAATGTCTATAATGAAACGAGTACACCGATTCAAACAGGGGCGTTCATCAATGACTTGTTAGTATTAGCAGGCACAACGATTCAAACAGTTGAATACAACATCACCCCAATTTCAACGCCTTATGGTTGTTATGGAAATGAAACGACAATAAACGTTCTAATCAATCCGTTACCGATTGTTGACTTTTCCATCATAAATCCCATTCTTTGTAATCAATCAAGCATCAATTTCCAGAATAATTCTGTTGGACCTCTAGCCTATACGTGGGCGTTTGGTGATGGTGATTCATCTTTCCTTTTCAATCCAGTTCACGAATACATTAATTTCGGTTCTTATCTTGTTACTTTGGGTGGAATTGACCAAATAACTGGTTGTGAGAACCAAGATAGTCAAACCCTTATCATTCACGAAACACCTGAACCCGATTTCATTCAATCTGACAGCATTGCCTGTGGAAGCTTAGAGGTTTTATTTACGGCGCTTGATTTGAATCCAACATGGCAATACCAGTGGGATTTCGGTGATGGTGCATCTTCCAATCAGTTTGGCCTTACAGGGCATCAATTCGTTACAAGCGGTTGTTTTGATGTTACGCTGGTCGTAACAACACCTGAAGGATGTACATCGGATTCCACACAACTTTCTGCCGTTTGTATTTATCCAGAACCTGTTGCATCTTTCTCCATTGACGATGCCGTTCTCAGTTCATTAGCACCTGAAGTGACGTTCTTCAATACCTCCGTTCACGCTGATACGTATCTATGGGATTTTGGAGACAATACGACGAGCATCACCCAAGATCCAACACATCTTTATCCTTCCGACCCTGCGACTTACGTAATTGTTTTAACCGCAAGTAATTTCATCGGTTGTCAAGATACAGCAGCCTTAACCGTTACTGTATTCCAAGATTTGGCGATTTATGTACCGAACACCTTTACTCCAGATGGGGATGAATATAATCAATCTTTCTTACCAATTCTAACAGAAGGATTCAAGAAAGAAACATACCACCTGACTATTTTTGATAGATGGGGAGCAGTCGTTTTTGAGTCCAAAGATTATCGATTCGGATGGGAAGGAACGTACAAATTCAGCGAACATGGTCCGGTTAAAAACGGATTATTTTTCAAGGACATTACCTGTCCAGATGGAACATACATTTGGAAAATCTCGATTGAAGTCCTTCAAACAGGAGAAGTAAAAGAGTTTTTAGGCCATGTGAATTTGTTGAGGTAGAACAATAAGAACTTTCTAAAAACCAAAAATCCTCATGAAAACACGCTTATTGTTCGAATAATTCAATAATTCATTCCTATTTCTATTTAGGAGCATTCGGCATAACTTTGAAAATAAAATTTCCATAAACTTTCCCTTGTCCTAAAAGAGTGATTGTAAGATAAGTGCAACTTGGAACATCACTGATTTTAAAACAATCATAAGTTTTACCAGAAACAGTATATACAGTCTTTTCAATCTTACATGGTCGATCAGCCTTGATTGTATATTTATTTTTAGCGATACCCGGGATATACCAGAGATTATCATAATTTCTGTATAACGTTTGTTCATTTAATTGAGGGTTAACCATCCACATATCCTGTGACATGACATTCATACTGATCAAAAAGAAAGCAATTGATAAAAGGTGATTTTTCATTTTGTAAGGTTTAAAGGGTTATTAATCCGGTATTCGTTTACATATAAATTCCCGGTAATCAAATCCACCAACCTCATTTTCCGTTGGTGTTTGAATCGTCACATGTATATAATCCTCTAAAAAGCTTAGCTCAATAGCAAACTCATTCCCATCCTTATCTAAGGACGGAAACATGAACGTGCTGTCATCTATTTCGAATTCTTCGTAAATATCGAACTGCTCCGTTTTAAAACCATAGAGTGTCACCTTATAATTGGTCACATCGAATATAATTAATCGCTTAGATTCAGATTGTTGCTTTTCACCATTTATTTCGACCTCCTCATAATGCGCACGCAATCGAAAGTTCTGAGCTTGACCGAAATTTGAAATCATCAGGAAAATGAAGACTAATTTATACATAGTAGACTCAATTATTTATACCTGTGGGTCTTAATTATTCTTTTCTATTCTTTTTGTAGGTTCTCACAGCACGAACATAATTGGTAGCTGTGGTGCTCTTATAAAAACTTGTGGTCTTTGAAAAATTGTACACTTCAGCTTCCGTTCCAATTTCATTTATATCACAACTCCAATATGTTGCATTATCCATATCAAAATTACTTCTATACCTGGACATAAGTATCAATTCTTCGTATGTTGGCAATCTCCATCCTTTTCCTAATTTGGCACATTCGTTACTTGCATCAGTCCAATTCATACCATCAGCAAAGTCAAATTGAGAAACTTCTATATCTCCAATTCTCACTGGATTACCCAAGATTTCTTCATACGAAGGTTTTTCAATCTTTTCACCGATTACTATGGACATAAAATCCTCTTCAAATTCCGTATATTCATCTTTTATGAACTTCAGCCGAACAACATATCCTGATTCAGTCTTCGCAAGGTATACAACGTATACCATATCAGGTTGCTCGGGCTTTTGCAAATGATTATTGATAAGCGGATCATGGTTTTTATCTATATCTACCGTTTCTAAATCAACATCATTAATTTTCAAGACCTCCTTGCACTTTTCAATGGCAGCATTTTGATCCGAAGTGTAGTAACTAAAGTTGCCTAAACTATCATCAGGCTGAAACCCCAAAATTGGTGTCCACTGTGCTTTGGCACTCCCAGCCAACAACAACATAATAAATAACTTTCTCATCTTAAAAGATATTGGTTAGTAAATACAACTGAATAGAACATCATACCGACAAAGCCGGTTGATACGCCTGCAACTCTAATAAAAGCAAAGCGAGAATGTGCCGTGATTATCATCACAGCGAAATATAGAATGGCCATTTTAGTTAAGATTAAATTACTTTTCTCCTTCATAATAAATTGTCACAAAATCCTCTTCAATTTCTATGTACTCATCTTTTATGAACTTCAATCGAACAGCATATCCAGTAGTTGTCTTAACCACATATACCCAATAGATCATTTCAGGTTGTTCCTCTTTTGATAAATGTATGTTAATCAGGGGGTCCTGATGTTTACTCACAACCACTGTAGACATATTCACATCATTTACTTTGAGGACTTCCTTACACATATCAATGGCTTTTTGTTTGTCATTGGTGTAAAAATTAAAATTGCCTGCAAGATTTTCTTGAAATCCCTCAATGGGTGTCCACTGGGCTGAGACAATTTGCGCGAATGCTAGCATGATGCCGATAAACATACCGGCCGATAGCGTATACCCTACGATTGCCCGGATGATGTAGTTGTTGATGCGTGCCGCCTGAACCAATAGGATAGCCGACACAATTGGGATTAAGATGTACATAGTTAGTTAAGATTAAGTCGTTCGGTGGATTTGTTTCTAATTATTAAACGTTTTTTCATCAATTTTTTTCGTATTCAAATTATTGAGGTCCGCTTTGCTATTTGATTTAACACCTAATTTTATTTCATAGGTGGAAAAATTGATGTAATTACCCATATCCTGTTGGTTAAACTCTAAAACATCACTGCTTTTTTCATAAAGGGCGTTCTTTGTAAACCGAACAATGCACTTTTCGTTACTAAATCCCTGCCTAAAATCTTTGCCATAAGCCAATTTCAGATAATAAGAACCAAAGGGAATATTCTTCATCGTGAATTGATCCCCTCCCCGCACATAAGCGATTCTAATGCATTCAGATGATCCGTAACTATTCCTCATTAACTTCACGACACAATCGTAATCATACATCATTTTTATTGTTAATTTGCAAAGCGAATTTTGGTCATATTTAGATTGAATGTTCTCGCATTCTGGCTCCTCCCCCGTTGAGTAATCTACTTTTTTCCATAGTTCATATGGATCAGCAGATTTAGTCAAATATTTTGATGAAACATAACCTATACTTTCCATAGAGTTAACCTGTGTCCAATTCTCATCCCAATCATACACAGCGATTACATCGGTATTGGCTGGTATAACTTTAATTATTTCAGAATTTGCATTCGGACTTGAACGAAGATTGACAGAAGTCGTCGTTCTTTTGGTCATTTGAGCAAATAATACTTTTGAGAATAATGTTAAAGCTAACACAAGAAAAAAATTAGAATTCAATTTCGCCAGTATTAGGCCTTTTATAAAGCGTGTCATTTGTTTCATTTTTTGGTAATTTAATTCTAGGTGCTTTCGAGTGGTAGTTACCCTCAAAATGATAGATGTAAATAAGCGAGCCTAAAAATATTACAGCTAAAGTTGGACCCAATAAATTTTTACTTATCGGCATATATGCCGTCTAAATTAACGAGAAATATCAAAACGACACATAAATAACCTCTAAATATCTTTCGATGAGCTATTAAAAATTAATAAGTGACCTAAAAAATGTAACGATTTACATTAATTCCGCTTCCTGAATGATACTTGAAATGGATGTGTTTAATGCCTTGGAAATTTTGGATAAAACTTCTATACTTACGTTCTGATGCCCCTGTAACACTCGTCTAATCGTGCGTTCATCAATGTCAGCTGCTATAGAAAACTCCAATTTACTCTTATATAGTAGCACATATTTTTGTTGAATAACAATACCTATATTTTTCAATAACTCCTGTGACATAAACAAATGTCGCCTTGTTTCACACAGACAGTTCGGCATATTTGCCGTTTCGGATATTTATCGATAATTTTGACAAAAATATTCTGTATGAATTTTAACTTTTTATTTGCCTTTTTAAGTCTGACTGTTCTGAATGTAAATGCCCAATACGGAAGACAGATTGGATTAGAAGATTTAGGAAAAACGTATTATTCGGATGTTAAAAATTCACAATCAATAAAACCATGTGAGGAATCACCAGGAAAAGCCATAACCTATTGTGTCGAAGATGGTAGTAAAATCACATACACTTTTGATAATTACAAACTTACAGGAATTGTCAATCTTACAGCATTCCCTTTAAAATCTCAAGCAGAGGCTGAATACATTAAAGTAATTAATGAACAATCCAAGAAGACGGGAATTCAACCTTTCTATTCTAATGGAATGGCCCTATTTAATAAAAGTAATTCGAATATCTCATTAGCGTTTCAAGTTATAGAAATTGGTGGGACATATTACCTCGCGAACTATTTTACAATTCCTTTCTAAACAAAAAGCATATGAAATTTGTGCTCTCCGTCTGTTTCTGGTTCACCATTTTGAACGTTAATTCCCAAGTGTCAAATTTTTACGGAATAGACATGAATAAAGATTGGTATTCGTTAACAGATCTTAGCAAAATATCATATGAGATTTATTCTCATGAATTCCCCGATGCACCATATGTTTCTGCCCCTCCCTGTAAAGCGATTTCCTTGGCTCAATTCAATAAACTTGGTTTAGGTGATGTACAATTACATTTTGAACGAAACGTTAATTCGGACTTTCATTTTTTCAAACCAAAGATGTGCTCTGCCAGTAAAGTTTACAATGACGATGCAACTTTCAATACTGTTGGACAAAAAGAATACTCCAATGTGAAGTCAGATTTAATACAAAAGTATGGTCAACCAACTCAAAATGTAAATGGAACAGTGGCCAAAACAAGCTATTGGAATTCGACTAATTATGAAGTAATATTAACCTTGGATTTAAACACTTTAGAACTCCTATTATTGTACCAAACCAAAGATTGAAATGAACCAAACTACCATGAAAGCAATAAAACCCTCCTCATTTTTCCTTTTAATCCTTCTATCCATTTCATTTCTTGCGCAAAGTCAAGGTGAGCTCTCCCCTCTCGAACCGGAGGTGAAATTTGAAAAGCTAAAATTACCAAATGGAGAAACGTATATCGGACAAACGGAATTTCATCAGCCCAGTGGCATCGGTTCAAAAATTGACGCGAGTGGCAAAGTTAAAACTGGTTATTTCCAAGAAAACAAATACTTAGGGGATTTCATCATGACTCCTCCATGGCATATTGTAGATGTCGAATTTTATTTGGACACTGATTATGTCTTCAACAGCTATTCTGTTGACTTAAACATTCTCACACCTATTCCTAATGACACGTATTTGTACATCGCGCCATTCGGCTCTGGTTACATAAATGACATTCTATATTATGGCGGTATCCAAACTCACACAGGTGGGTATAAAAACCCAAACCATAATAATGAGAAGACTGCATTTACGGAAATTGGAAGAGCAATGATTTTCTCAAGATGGGACGAACGAAGTCCTGAAGCTATTTTCATGGATTCTAGTGGGGTTTGCGAAAGTAGTGGCTATGAAGGAGATTTTGTTTCCGTTCGAAATGCGCTCAATTGGACAACCGGAAAATATACGTTCAAAATTGAGAAGTTAAATAACTACACAAATATCAATTCTGTAAAACATTCGATTGTTCAAATGACCGTTTACGAACATAAAACAAAGAAAACCTTCAACTGTGGAGCATTGGCATTCCCGGGAGATCAACTAACACTTAGTTCCTCACAGTTTTTATTCTTTGAGCTATACGGTAAGAGAATTAACGTAAACCAAATGCCATACGCAAAATTTGAATGTAGCAATTTTCAAATTGACGGCAAACCAGTTGCTATTTCAAGTGCTGGTGCACTTTACCCAAAAGACTTTCCTAAATATGGAGCTGCAACTTATTCTAACGGAAAGTTCACAATTGAAATCGGCAAACCCAGTTTTACTGAATTAGGAGAAAATGAAGAATCCTATTTTGAGGTATTGAAAAGTAATTGAAAAGCACTAATCTATTGCATTTCTAACTTTCCAGGATACAAGACTCTTTTGAGACCTTTTTATCTCCATTAATATCACTCACTAATAATCCGCAACTCCGTTCTTCTATTTTGCTGGTGCTCTGCGTCTGTACATTCTACGCCATTTGCACAACGGTTTTTCAAACGGTATTCACCGTAGCCTTTGGCGATGATGCGCGTTGGACTAATTCCTTTGCTGATGATGTAGTTCACACATGAGTTTGAACGTTGCTGTGAAAGCCATTCGTTGTAGACATCCTCACCACGTGAATCGGTGTGCGATGACAACTCAACTTTCAGGTCGTTGGACTTCATGTACTTCACTAATTTATCTAGCTCGACGATGCTTTCTGAACGTAAATCCCACTTGTTATAGTCGTAAAGTACTTGGTCAAGATTGATGAACGCATTTCCAGTGTTTAATTTCATGGAGCACTCTAAGGAAATAAGCGTATCACACTTTTTGTCCTCCGGCATTTTCATTAAGAACTCTTTGTAATTAATTGCTGTGATGGAGAAGGAATCAACTGTTTGACCATCAAAAAGGACCTTTCCATCTTTTTTAGTGATCTGTTTCTTGATTTCCTTTCCATTCTGGTAGAGACGAACCAAGGCGCCATCCAACGGGATATTTGATGAATTAAATACCGTAAGTGTACTTTTTTGATTTTTTGGACGGGCAAATAAGCGTATGGTTTGAGAGGCATCTAACTCATTGGTAAATGTGACACTATCCATTAATCGTGTAATAGGATCTTTAAAACTTAAGTGGTACTGCTCTCCAATTACGCCGATGTAACTCATGCGACCATAATCATCTGAAACAAGTGTTTTAAAATAAGTTCCATCCTTTTTATACAAAGTTACTTTCTGCTGTGCAAAAGGTTTATTCTGACAATCTTTTAATTCGATGTCTACATAGCGTTTTTGCATTTTCGCATTCACAACAAAAACCTCATCTTTCCAATTCGTTCGGTTCGAGGACACAAACCCTTTTCCAGCAATTTCATTGACGTTAAAGGAGAAATCATCGGCATTCGAATTAACTGGAGATCCCATGTTCTCTGGAGTATTGGAAACGAAATCCCATGTAAATACATCGAGTCCTCCGTAGCCTAACCAACCATTTGAAGCAAAGTATAGTGTTCCATCCAAGGAAACATAAGGAAACAATTCATTTCCACTTGAATTCACACTAGAACCTAAGTTTTTCGGCGCCTCGTATCCGCTTCCATTCCATTTACACACGTAAATATCTGTTCCTCCAAATCCTCCAGGCATGTCTGAAACGAAATACAAATTTAAGGTATCATCAACCGTTCCGTGTCCAGTTGAATAGGTATTGCTGTTCCATGTAAAGAAATCTCTTTTGATCCATTCGTCGCGCTCTTTCTCAAACACTTCTAACTCAAGTCGGTTGTACTTAATGCGGTTTTTCTCATCCAACACATCTTGATTTGTGGTTAAAAAAGCATAGCGGTTATTCGAAGAAAATGAAATCGGACCATCATGCGGATTCGTTCGTTTGATGTCGTTCCAAATAACCTCCTTCGTTTGCTTCCCACCTGCTACTTTTACATACACCAAATCGGTAAAAAACTGACCTGTTTTTCCATAAACACGGTTCACAAATCCAGAGTTTTGTCCAGTTGTAACCAATAATACTCCTTCCTCAAAAGGAACAGCAGAGAATTCTTCACCGATGTCTACACTACGAAAAAGCGTGACATCATATTGGGATTTTCGCTCAAGAATGGCAGGTAACTGATCGACATTAGATTTCCATTTTTGTAGTTCAACACTCGCAGGAAATAACGGTGCAAATACATTCAATTGTTGTTTAATCGCATCGTATTTCTTATTCAACAATAAGATTTGAAGGTGCAATAAGACATCTGCCTCTACTATTTCTTTTGTTTTCGCAAGGAGCATGTCTGACCATTTCAAGGCATCAACATATTGTTCTGAACCATATGCGGCCGCAATACAAGTACGAAGACTCGCAACGTCAAGTTTATTCAGTTCAATGGACTCATTGACAAGCTCTACCCAAACAGGATATGCTTCAACATAGTTAAATTGATTGGAAAGTTTTTGCGCGTATTCTTGCTTATAACTTTGGGAAAATGAAATCTGTGTAATGCACGACAAAACAGCCGCTATAATAATTCGTTTCATGTGGTGTACCTTAAAAATATCGTGGACTGACAAATGCTGCTTGTTTAGATCGTAGATCGAATGCTACGTAAAGTTCGTGGCTCCCCCAATTGTTGAAGCGTAAATGATTGATTGGAAAATCATAGGCATAACCGAAAGTCCAAGAATCTGTTGGTGAATAAGAAAAATTCATTCCTAAAGATTCACGGTAACGGTACATGATTCCTGCCCAAAACTGCTTGTACATGTGTGCAGATAAATTGAAATCGACTGTTACCGGTGCGTTTGCTGTGAATTTAATTAACATGGATGGCTTGATGTCCAATACCGAATTGTAATGGTGCACATATCCCGCCGCTAAAAAGTAATGCCTCTGTAAAGTTGAGTTGGATAACGTATCAAGCGAACGTCGCAGCAACCTAGGAATCGAAAATCCAATATAAGCATTCTTAGAGTACGCGTACATCCCTGTTCCGAAATTAGGCGCTTTTACCTGATTGGATGTCGTATAATTATAGTCTGTCGGATCAATCACAGTGAGACCATTAAAATCATACTGGCTCGACTGAATTCCTCCTGAAAGTCCCATGGACATTTTCCAATCCGTATGTTTAAATTGCAAATGATAAGCAACATTGGCCATCAGTGTAAAATTCGTTCGGACACCGACACGGTCAAAACTCAAGTTGCCCCCAACGCCTAAATGCTTTTTCATTATTGGCGCATGAATGGATAAAAACTGTGTGCGGGGTGCTCCTTCCCATCCAACCCACTGCGCACGATTAATGGCTGTGAAGTTCAAGGAACCTCTACTTCCTGCATACGCTGGATTGTAATTTAATGGATTGAAAAAATACAAGGAAGACTGCGCGTCCTGCTGTGCATTCACCCGTATTTGTCCAATACAAATGAACAATAGGGAATATATAATTAACTTTCTCATGGTTGAATTTCTAAATATCCTTTAATTAAATCCTGTGATTTTTTCTTGGTGTCAATCACATAAAAATACGTCGCCGCTGGAAGTGGACCATCCACTTGTCTACCTTCCGTATACCAGCCGTTCCAATCATTTTGATAAACTTCGGATTGATATACAATGTTGCCCCATCGGTTATACACCCAAACTTGAATTTCTGGGTATTGTGATGTGTTACCGAAAATCCACTGGTCGTTTTTACCATCACTATTCGGTGATAAGAACTGTGGAACTACAATAGGAATCAATGGCGTACAATCTACTGAGAAGGTGTCGATAAGCTCACAATTGTTAGCGTCTGTAACCGTTAGGATGTAATTTCCTTTGTCGACAGCTAATAAGTCTTGGGTGTTTTGACCGTTACTCCAGCTGTATGAATAACTTCCTGTTCCTCCAGTAACCGAAAGATCAAGTTGTCCATTTGCTTCGCCACATTGAGAAATCAAAGAAGAAAGCAAATTAATTTCGATGGGTTGCGGTTCACTTATAACCAAGGTAGTATCTGCCGTACATTGATCATCATTTGTGATCAGAACGGAATAGGTTCCCGCGGATAAATTCGAAAGGACATTCGTTGCACCAACATTTGGTGTCCAAGCATAGGTCAATGGACCCTGCTGATTTGTCGTAAGGTTAATTCCTCCATCTGTGCCTCCAAAACAACGGACATTTGTCAGTACCACATCCGTTATATCAACGATGTTTGGTGCATCCATAATCACCGTGTCTAAGTTTACACATCCTGTAGTGGGATTGGTAACCGTTACAATGTAGGAACCTGGTGCATTTACTGTAATCGTTGTCGTTTGTGCGCCAGAAACAATTCCGGGACCTACCCAAGAAACCGTACAATTGTTGGGTTGAATAACCCCGCTAATTTGTGCCGTTGGTGATATACAACTTAATCCTCCAGCAGGATTTGTGGTAAATTGAAATCCTGGAGTTGGATTGATGCTTACCACAAAATCATCTTGAACGCCCGTACATCCGTTTAACTGAGCCGTAGCAGTAATGGTACCACTGAGGGATGAACCTGTATTGTTTGCACCTGCAATCCAAGTAGGAATTTGTCCATTCCCAGAAGCCGCTAAGCCAATATTTACGTTGGAATTTGTCCATGATATCACTCCTCCCGCAGGACTCGTTACATAATCTGCAGGGTTGATGCTCGTTCCAGCACACACCGTAATATCTGACACTTGATTCATCGTGATTTGTGGTTGAACGGCAACCGATAAAAACATAGTATCCGACAAACATGAAATTCCTGTTGGAACAAAATAATAAATGACTGTATCAATCGTATTTCCAGTATTCACAAGCACATCCGTTACTGTTCCATTATTTGCAGAACCATTGCTCGCACCTGTTATGGTAGAAGGGGAAACATGATTCCACACAACCGACATATTGGATAAATTACTTGAGTAGGAAACGTCAACAGTTTCACCGCTACAGATTAAGGTATCTTCCGTAGATAAATCGACTGTTCCAACTGGATTAATCGTTACCGTAAATTGATCTTGTACACTTGGACAAATTGAATTCAGTACCGCAGTCATGGTGATGGTTGCACTGATATTCGTGGTACCGGTATTAGAACCCGCAGCAAACGTTGGAATTTGCCCAGATCCTGAAGTTGGAATTCCAATAGAACCATTGGTATTGGTCCATGTTAAGGTTGCCCCTACCGGACTCGTAATATAATCTGTTGGATTAATGATTGTTCCAGGACAAACGGTGTAATCTTGAACTGCGTTAATACCGAGATTTGGTTGAACGACAACTGGAACTACAATAGAGTCACCCGGACATTGAACTCCTCCAATAAAAATTGTATAGAACACAGTATCCAAAGTATTCCCACTATTTGAAAGCGTTTGACTGATTGTACTTCCCGAACCGTTCGATTCTCCCGTGATGGTTACTGGAGCCAGTGCCTGCCAAGTGAAGGTTGCGTTTTGTAAGTTACTTGAAAGTTGAATCGTAGCATTGTTTCCACTACACACATACGCTTGACTTGGATTCGCCTGAATATTTCCAACTGGATTCACGTTGATGGTTACCACTGTTGGAGCAGAGTTAGTACATCCAACCCCTGCAGATAAATGAACGACACCAACCGTGTTGGAAGAGTTATTCAGCATCATCGGAGTAACCGTTGTATTCGTGACACCGCTTCCTGTCGCAACATTAAAACCTGTCACATTGGTTGAATCCTGTAAATTCCAAGTAACGGTGTATCCAGGAACTGTTGACGAGAAGACAATCGGATTGAAAAAGTCACCGGAACAAATGGTTTGAACCATTGGCGTTGCAAGTACTGTTCCCGTTGGATTAATAGTCACTATTTGCATGATGGAATCCATTCCACACGTATTTCCAGTGTACATCCAAACATGATAAGTACCCGGAAAATTAAAATTAACGACTAAACTGTCCGTTCCATTTGTCCAAGTTGTGTAATCGTAATTACCATTAATGTTTCCGTTGTTCGAACCAAGTGATCCATATGGAATGGTATACCCCGTTGTTTCTTGTATGGACCAATAATGTCCATAAGCATTTGAACATCCATTATTACTCACAGACTCACCTGAAGAACTTGTGTTCGAAAAACTCACATCCTGATTCACACAAATAGGTGATGCCGGTGTATAGGTAAATTGCGCATCCGATCCTGTGGAAATGGTAATCGGACCTACCGTTGCAAAGGTTGTTCCACAAGCATTTTGAGCAACAATGGTCGAAGAGAATGCATTATTGATGGTTATTGGACCTACTGGATAAGACTGACCACACGAAGAGGTGTTAAAAATGTGTGCAATCGTTGTATCATTTATGGTAGAGAAAATACTAGAAGGAGTACCATCCGTAAAGGAAACTGTGTATTGTGTTCCCGGTATATTGTTTGAAAGAATGTCGATTTCGTAAGGAGAAGGCAAACAGGTTGTCTGACCAGAACCCGCCACATTGATGATCGGTGCGTCACCATTAAAGATAAGGTATTGTCTTACTTTCTGACAGCCAGCTGCATTCGTTAACGTGTGTGTCAAGGTAAATGCACCGAGTCCATACGTATGGGAAATCTGACCTGCAACAATGTTTGCTTGTGTTCCATTAGGACTTGCATCCCCCCAATTGAAGGTCTGTGTTGTTCCTGGAATTGCGGCAACATTCCACAGAAAAGTAGTATTCGTAGTATTCTGACTAACGCAGCGTTTAAACAGGGTAATCCCATTCACAGTAGTCGTTCCAAAACTGATTCCAGTATTCGCCAGTACAAGGTTGGAAACAGGAGAAGCATTGACCACAATTGTGCGACTTGACGTGTTTGATTGCCCATTGGGATTTGTTACCGTTAATGAAACAGTCGTTGCTGGCGTTGCCACATTGTACTGAACCGTGTGCGGTCCAACTTGATTCGAAGAAACAGGTGTTGCCCCCGTTCCAAAGGTCCAACTATACGTTGCACCTGGCAACACATTTGCAGAAGAATTTGTAAAAGTGATGGATTGACCCTGACAAATCGTAATGACACCGGCATTTAAAGATGGATTCGATTGAAAGGAGGAAATTGGTACCTGAGCCCGTATCATTTGTGCGGTTAAAGACACAAAAAAGAGGAGGAAATAGCTGAATCTGAAGTTCATTCGTGATAGTTTTGTGCAAAAGTAAGCCTTTTAAAAAATCTACGAAAATAGAAAGTCAACTTAACACGCTCAATGAGTGATTAAACTTATTCTTTAATCTGAAAAGTGAAACTAGAAACAGTGTCCGATTTGAAAGAAAAACTGTTTGTCTTCCTTGGAAATGGCATAATCAAATCTTAAAATGGTATTGACATTCCATGCGATGCGTAAGCCTAGTCCACCATTTGAACGGAGGTTTTTTACATTCTGATTCCACATAGATGCACCTGAATCCCAAACAGCTCCAAAATCGTAAAAAGGAACTGCGCTAAACGCTAAATGCTGTTTGAATGCATCAAGTTCACCAAAACGGTATCGAAATTCTATGTTATTAAAGAACATCACCCTTGATAAAAAACGGCTCTGTTTGAAACCACGAAGTGTTTGCCCGCCTCCTAATCCTTCGATGCTGCCCTCTGATGTCCATTGGTCTTGGTATTCGTAGAATGGAGCATCCATTGCCGTATAACCCAAGGAAAAACGGGCAGCGAAAATTAACTTTTTAAATGTATCTGGGAGCAAACGTTGGTAAAAATTAACATGCGCAAAAGTCTTATTGAAGTTAAATTGAGATCCCAGTGCTTTCAAGGAAAGTTCATTGGTTAATTCGGCAAAAATTCCACTGGACGGATCTCCCTCCAAATCACGCGTATCGTAAATAAAACCAGCCTGTACGAATGAAACTAAATTTTGACCAACTCCACGTATCAATCCATGCTGAAAATCCGTTGTTAAAAGGGAATTCCCGGAAAATGCAGTTAAATTCAATTTTGCCAATTCATATCCTGCCAAAAGTCGAATCCGTCCTTCATTAAAGGAACGTTCCATACTCAAATTTAATATGGCTTCTTTTTTTGTGTACTGATGAAAAAAGGCATTTTGTCCCGTCAAAGAAGCATCATAGTCGCTAAAAGAGGCATGATGAATTACGTTTTGTGTAGAATCACCATTCGGATAATAACTTAAGCCCGGATTCGTTTCGGCTTCATTGATTCCGAAATACAATAAATTCGGATTAATTTCATAAGCCAATTCACCGCGAAGCCTCCATTTTGTATTCAAAATATACGGAACATCAACTGTTACCATGATTTCTTTTTGCTGTCTGGAGGTGAGAAACATGGTGACATCAATTTCAGCACGGTATGGAGTGTATTTAAAGAATGGATCGGATTTTTTTCCATTGAAAAAAAAACTACCTTCAGCTCCGATTCCTAAACCATTAACGGGATCAGAACTGATATCTGGAACACCTGTCACATAAAACCCTTCGCGTTTTGCGGCCAGATCCTCCTCGGATAATTGCTTTTCCTTTGCGATGGCAAATGGGAGCTTGAGTGTATCCTCTTTCAAATTAGTTTGGGAACCTGCGAAAAACGAAAAAAAGCCAATATAAGTGAGTAAAATGGAGTTTTTTTTCATCGGGAGATCAAGTTTGTATTGAGTAACACAAGATTAATCAATTTTGATCAATAAAGAGATTTAATTGAAAAAATCAAGGTAATCCAACCTTGCAAATAGATGTTGCGTTTTACTTTTGTTCATCATAAATTCACATTTTTTTAAAATTTGTGTAATATTGATACCTTAATCTATTCCTCAATGAAAAAAACTAAAACCCTCTTATTTTCTCTCCTCGTTTTTTCCTTTCATAGTTTCGCACAAAAGTGGGGGAATTATACGCTTTATAGTATTCAAAATTCAAGCACTACATACTTAATCGATACCAATAATGTAGTTTACCACACATGGACACATGCTACTTCCGATAAAACAGGATATTCAAGCTATTTAATGCCCGACAAAATACTTTGGAGAACCGTAAAAACCTCTACGTCATTAAATGGTGGAGGCATTACTGGTAAAGTGCAAAAAGTCGATTGGAATGGAACAGTTCTTTGGAATTTTACTTATTCGAGCTCTACATATTGCATGCATCACGATATTTGTCCACTTCCAAATGGAAATGTACTGTTGATTTCTTATGATGTGCGAACCGCAGCTGAATCGTCTGCAGCCGGACGAACAGCCTCAGGATCTGTTTGGTCAGAAAAAATCATTGAAGTGAAGCCAACCGGTGCAACCACTGGGGACATAGTTTGGGAATGGAAATTATGGGACCACCTGGTTCAGAATGTGGATCCTGCGAAAAGTAATTATCAAACATCTATTTCTGAACATCCTGAATTATTGAACATTAACTATAATTCCACCGCGCAAGATTGGGTTCATATGAATGGAATCGATTATAATCCGGTACTTGACCAAATTACTTTTAGTTCGCACATGTTGAATCAGTGGTTTGTGATTGATCATAGCACTTCCATTGCCGAGGCAGCTTCCCATGCTGGTGGATTCGCAGGAAAAGGCGGAGATTTTCTATACCGATATGGAAATCCAACATCTTACGGAATGACCGGCAGTACCGTGTTAAATGTGACACACGATGCTCACTGGATTCCGGAGGGCAGTCCAGATGCAGGACGCTTAGTTGGGTTTAACAACGCGGGGATTTCGAATCAACAATCAGCCGTGGATCAAGTGAATGTTCCCTTGAATGGATACAATTATAATTTAACACCTGGTCAAGCTTTTGCACCATTGATTTACGACGAGCGTTTAGCATGCAACGGTTCGACATCTAACATGGGGAATTCACAACAACTTCCAAACGGAAACGCGCTTGTTTGCATGGCCATGCAAGGACTCATTTACGAAGTGAATCCAAACGGAACAACCATTTGGTCGAAATCGACAACCGGAACAGTACCTCAAGCTTTTAGATACAGTGATTGTTATGTGAATGGAACAAATATTCCAATTCCAACCATCACGGAGGCGAATAACTTATTGACATCCACTACAGCAGATACGTATCAATGGTATTTCAATGGTCAAGCCATTCCAGGCGCTACTAGTCAATCCTACACGCCAACAGCGAATGGAATTTACCTGGTAAAAACCATGGACAATACCGCCTGTTTCAAACAATACTCAACAAGTTATTCTTACGTAAACTCAGCTGACGTTACAGAAATAAATGGAACAAGTTTGAGTATTTATCCGAATCCTTCGATGAACGGACACTTTGTAATCCAAAGTACGATGCTTGAGTCATATGATGTGGTTAACATGCTGGGACAATTCATGACACAAAGTACAAACTCATCCGAAATCGATTTGTCAAATCAATTAAACGGAATCTATTTGATTCATATTCATTTAACAAATGGACAGACATTGACTAAACGATTAATAGTTTCAAAATAAACGACTATGAAAACACTTTCTATTTTTATCCTTTTTATGGGGTTTACAAGTATTTCCTTTGCAAAAAAAGTGAAATTCGCAGTTGACATGTCACAGCAAATTGTGAATGTAACAGGTGTTCACATTGTTGGAGATTTTCAAACAATAGCTGGATTTCCTGGCGGTGATTGGGTTTCCAATTCAACTCCCATGACACAAGAGGGAACATCAAATATTTACAGCATCGTAGTCGATATTCCAGCCTTTCAAAAATACGAATACAAGTTTGTCAATGGAATTCAGTTTTACGAAGCGGAATTTGTACCGTATGAATCAAGAGTTGGGTATGACTTTAACGACAACCGTTGGTTGTATGTAGACTCTTTATCGAATGATACAACATTTGTTGGAGCTATCCTTTTTGCAGACAACGCGCCTTTGGGTAAGCAATTGATTCGTTTCTACGCCAATATGTACCAAGAAACTGTATCCTCCAATGGTGTTCATGTCCTTACCAATACATCTAACTTTAATCCAACAGCCAACTGGATGTATACGTTCGGTTCTGACTTATATGAAATCATTCTGTACGCTGATTCTTCCAGTAATGTACAATACGCTTTTCTAAATGGCAACTCACTTGTAGACATGGAGAATATTCCGTCCATGTGCAACGTGCAAGGATACCGATCTATTGATGCCACGATGGATACGTTACTGACCAAAGTTTGCTTTGCCAGTTGCGAATTTTGTTCAGGAGTTGGCATCAATGAATCAACGATGGAACAACTTCATCTTTCTCCAAATCCAGCGACAAATTCCTTTACTATTTCATCCGATTCACCCCTGATGCACGTATCCATTAAAGATATCAATGGTCGAGAAATCACCATCCCAACCGAAGGGAAAAATGAGCTAATGATTACAAGTTCACAATGGTCAAGCGGCATCTATTGGATTCACGCAACCATGGAAAATGGAAAATGGTTGAGCGAAAAAATCGTCATCCAATAAGAAAAACCAATGAAAATATTTAGCTCCCTCTTATTGCTTTTTATCGGCGTGTCACATGCTCAATCACAAAGTGATTTTTACGATAATAGTCAAATTCAAGAAATCCGTATTTATTTCAGTCAAACAAATTGGGATTATCAGATGGATACCGCGAAAGCTGGTACTGAATCCTTTATTATTGCGGATTCCGTAGTGATTAATGGCGTTAAATTTCTTTCTGTTGGAGTAAAATACAAAGGAAATAGTTCATATAATGCTGGTGAAGTTAAAAATCCGTTACACATCAGTCTGAATGAAACATTTTCGCAAAATTATCAAGGATACCAAGATGTGAAATTGAGTAATGCTTATGGAGATCCCTCTGTCATCCGCGAAGTGTTGGCTTACGATATATTGAAGGATTACATGGTTTGTCCCAAAGCTAATTTCGCCAATGTATTCATCAACGACGTTCTCATGGGCTTATACACGAATGTTGAAAGCATTTCAAAAGCTTTTGTTCAAGAACACTTTTATTCGAACAACCAGTCTTTCTTCAAATGTAATCCTGTAGGTACGGTAAGCCCGACGACGAAAAGTAACTTGCGTTATATTTCTGCGGACAGTACACAGTACTTTAATTATTATCAACTTTTGTCCAATAACGGCTGGAGTGATTTAATTGCCTTATGTAATGCCGCAACAAACAACTTGGCAGCATTAGAAAATTTAATTGATGTGGATCGCTCCTTATGGATGTTAGCCTTTAACAATGTGTTTATCAATCTAGATAGTTATTCCGGTGTGTTTGCCCAAAACTACTATTTATACCAAGATAACAACGGCTATTTCAATCCGATTATGTGGGACCTCAACATGAGTTTTGGCTCCTTTCCTTTTCTTGGAAGTGGGAACACAAGTATGGGAAGTTTAACGAATTTAAACATGGAACAATTACCTGTTTCCATGCATAGTACAGATTCCTATTGGCCGTTGATTAAGTCTTTGAATGCCAATCCACTTTTTAAGAAAATGTATTTTGGACACATCAAAACGTTGATGGATGAAAAGTTAAGTAGTGGAACCTACCTTCAGCGTGCTCAATTTTTCCAAAACTTAATTCAGGCATCTGTAATTGCGGATACGAATGACCATTTTACGGATGCACAGTTCTCGTCTTCCTTGACCACTGCCATTCCATTTAGTTCTTACACAGTTCCAGGAATCCAAAATTTAATGTCCAACCGGTTAGCATATTTATCTGGTACGAGCGAAATCAACCAAACTCAAGCACAAATATCCGCGATTAATGCGAGTCCAACGAGTCCAACTATTGGTCAAACGGTGACTATTTCTGCACATGTCAGCAATGCTACTACTGTTTACTTCGGTTATCGCGCCAGTGTATTTGATCATTTTACACGAGTAGAGATGTTAGATGACGGTCAACACAACGACGGTGCAGCTGGTGATCAAGTGTATGGATATCAATACGCTATGGATCATATCTTGACACAATATTACATTTATGCAGAAAATGCATTAATAGGAAAATTCTCCCCAGAAAGAGCTGAATACGAATATTATACACTCTATGCAAATATGAGTTCACCTCAAGGAAATGAGCTTGTTTTAAATGAAATATTAGCGAACAACTTTAGCGGGGTCATTAACGAATATGGATTCCGAAAAGATTGGCTGGAATTGTATAACAACAGTTCATCTACAAAAAATCTACTCGGGCTTTTCTTAAGTGACGACAAGGACAAATTGAATAAATATGCTTTCCCAATCAATGGAACTATCAACAGCAACAGTACCAATGTGGTTTGGATGGACAACACCTTAAATTCTTCGAACTATATGCATGCCAATTTCAGTCTTTCGAATGGGGGCGAAACGGTATACTTAACTAATTCTCAAGGGCTTATTTTAGATAGTGTTTCATATCCGTTACTCATCGAAGATGTTTCTTTTGGAAGATGTCCGGACGGAACTGGAACGTGGGGCTTAATGAATAACCCAAGTTTTAATGCCCAAAATTGCATCGTAGGACTGACAGAAATTGCAATTGAACTGTACAATATTTCACCAAATCCATTTGAAAACAGTTTATGTATTACGAGTTCAGAAAACATGTTTGGTGAAATTCAATTATTAAACCTAAATGGACAGACCGTACAACGAATAAATTGCGCATCCAAGAAAATAGAAATTCCCACAGACTATTTAAAACAAGGGGTTTATTTACTTCAATTCAACGGACAAAACATTGGAAAAGTAGTAAAATTTTAATGCTATCCCAACCATTATTTGCTTTTCCCGTTTTAGTTTCGTGATGCCATTTGGATAAACTTTTAAAATATAACTCCAAACAAAGTAAACTAGATCTCCAAACATAAAACCATGAAAAAAACCCTTTACTCCGCACTTCTGTTTTTTAGTGCTTGCCTATTATTTCAAAACAATTTGAATGCCCAAATACTACATACAGAAAGTTTTGATGCAACTCAATTTTTACCCACTGGTTGGGCTACTGTAGGTACGGCGCCAGATTGGGCACGTTCAACCACTTTTACGGCTCCACTTGTTGGTACTCCTCACTCAGGTGCTGGAATGGCGCGTATGAGAAATCCTTCAACTTCCGCGGCGGCCCTTACGGAGGCAATCTCTACACCTGTTTTCGACTTAACAGGACGCGGAACAAACATCGTTCCTGTAAGTTTCTGGATTTACCGAGACTCATTGGTTCCTGCTAACATCGATAGCTTAGGAGTTTTCGTGAATACGACAGCAACACTTACAGGCGCTACAAAAATTGGAACGGTTGCGAGAAATCGAAATGTCAACGTTCCTGATACAAAAGCATCGAATGGCTGGTATCAATACACCTTTAATATTCCTTCTGCATTTGCAGGGGCTTCGAATTATGTGATTTTCCAAGGAACCGTTTATGGTCCAACGGCAACAGCAAGAAGAATTTACCTAGACGATGTCGCTTGGTCAGAATTCCCACCCGTTTGTGCTGGAACACCAACAGGTGGAACAATTTCATCTTCTTCCACTTTAATTTGCGGAGGCAGTGGATCGGCAACATTAACTTTAAATGGTGCAAGTAGCGGTACCGGAATCAGTTACCAATGGTATACATCTTCTACACCGAATGGTCCATACGCGTTAATTGGATCTAACTCAACGACTGCATTGACAGGTAATCTGAATGCCAATCAGTACTATTACAATATGGTTACGTGTGCTGGTTCAGGACAAAGTTCTTCCAGTGATACCCTGATGATTACCGTGAATCAAAATCCTGCTCCAGTTGTGTCCATCTCCATGGCAAACGATACGATTTGTCGTTTCGACACCTTGAATTTAACGGCATCTGGTGCAAGTTCTTACCAATGGAGTACAAACGCAAATCCAAATTTAAGTTCTTTAGCAACCGCAACGGATGTTCCTTTAAATACAACAACGTATACTGTAATTGGTACTGACGCATTGGGTTGTCCATCACAACCCACAACGCAAACAATTGTTGTTGGACGTCGTCCAAACATCAATGCATTCAACAACTCAAATGTAACCGTATGCGTTGGAGGTTCCTCGATTTTAACTGTCAACGCGACAAGTGGAGTCGGCGGCGGTGGTGGAGGTGTCACGCTAGCTTACCAATGGAATCCAAATGTTGGCACAACCAATTCGGTGACTGTATCACCAACAGTAACAACGCTTTATACGGTAACAGTGGTTGGACAATATGGATGCACATCGACGGATACTACAACAGTGAATGTCAATCCAAATGCAATTAGTCCAATCATTTCTGTCACTCCTGATTCTGTTAGCTTCTGTCAAGGAACAACAGGAAACACCGTAGATTTAACAGCAACATCCAATGTTTCTGGCGCGACTTATGCATGGTCTGCTAGTGCTGGACCTCCAATTACAGCAACAACAGGTACATTGACGGCTAATGTTGGAAATAATACGGTTACCTATACTGTTACAGGTACTGACCCAGCGAATGGATGTTATTCCTCCGCTAGTGCAACCATTTATGTGCGACCAGTTCCAAATGTGAACCTTGTTTCTCAAAATACAACTGTTTGTTTGAACGGAAGTGCGGTACTCTTAACCCAAGTAACGAATACACAAGGTACACCTGTAAATACTTATACATTTGACTGGAATCCAGCAGCAACAAACACCCAAATGATTACCTATGCACCAAGTGCAACGGGTTATGTATACGTGACGGTAACGAGTCCTTACGGTTGTACAAACAATGACTCACTATTAGTGACCATAGATAATACTTTAACAAGTCCAAGTTTAACACTTGCGGCATCAGTAAATTTAATGTGCAGTGATAATATGAGTCCAGTTTTATTAACGGCTACGACAGATGCAGTTGGTGCTTCATACGCCTGGACACCAAACTTTATCAATCAAAACATCGATACGATTACGGTTAATCCACAAAACTCAACAAACTACAGCGTTTCAGTAACGGATCAAAACGGATGTACAACGGCTGCATCAACTTCTGTAATTATTAGTCCGGCGCCAGTTGCTGGATTTACGTCGGCAAATCTTCCAACGTTGGAGGTAGGCTTTACGAACACTTCAACGAATGCAACGACGTACGCTTGGGACTTTGGAGATGGATTCACGAGTAACCTAGCCAATCCAACACATGGATACTTCACAAGCGGTTCCTTCACAGTGACCTTGATCGCTACGAATGCAGATGGTTGTGATGACACAACGAGTACAACCATTCAAGCGCAAACAACTGGTTTAGAGGAAATCGTTGGTGCTTTTGTACTTTATCCGAATCCAACAAATGGAATGTTAACAGTTCAAAACATCAATCACTCCAACGGTACCATGATCATCTACTCAACAACAGGAACGATCGTGTTGCGTTCAGAACTTTCAAATTCAGATGCCCAACTTGATTTAAGTCAGTTAAATAGAGGTGTCTACTTCATTCAAATTACAAATAACCTCGGTCAATCATCTACGCACCGTGTAGTAAAACAATAAGAATTTAGATTAAACAAAGATGAGTCCTTCTTCAGCAATGGAGAAGGGCTTTTTTTTTCCTTACCTTCCGATTTGAAATCCTGAAGGATTCTTCTAACACAAAAATAGATCCAGCATTTCTGCTTGTACTTTTTAATTTGACTAAATTTATCGCTCAAAGCAAAATTAGGGGCCAATCAACAGAATTCACACCATTAATTCAGCAAAAATTAAGTTATTTACGAAATGCGTCTAAATAAATTCATCAGTGAAAGTGGGCTATGCTCACGTCGTGAAGCAGATAAATTCATCGAACGCGGTTTGGTTTTTATCAATAAACGTAAGGCTACGATTGGTGATCAAGTCAATGTGGGGGATAAAGTGCGTGTCAACGGCACAGAATTGGAACCACGTGAAGGAGAAGACATCGTTTTTATTGCACTGAATAAACCAGTGGGCGTGACATCCACCACAGAAGAAAATGTGCACGATAACATTGTGCATTTCGTGAATCACAGCAAACGTATTTTTCCAGTTGGACGCCTCGACAAAGATTCACAAGGACTCATCTTCTTGACGAACAACGGTGACATTATCAATAAAATCTTACGTGCTGGAAACAACCATGAAAAGGAATATTTGGTCACAGTAAACAAACCATTGACGCCAGAAATGATTTCCGGCATGGCAAAAGGTGTTCCCATTTTAGGTGTGAACACTAAAAAATGTAAAGTCGTACAGGAAGCAACTCACGTATTTAGAATTACGCTCATACAAGGACTAAACCGTCAAATTCGACGCATGTGCGAGCACTTTGGTTACGAAGTGACAAAGTTAGAGCGTGTGCGCATCATGAACATCAGCTTAAAAGGATTGCCAGTTGGAGAATGGAGGGATTTATCCGAAAGTGAAATGGATACCATTTACCAACTTTTAGAGGATTCCACCAACGATGACGTGCGAAAATCATCGAAACCAGCAGCAACAAAAAAACCGAAAACAGCCAGTTCTTCGAATCCACCAAAATCCAAAAAACCTTATTTGAGTAGTCCAAACTTTGGAAATCCAACCAAGAAAAAGGAACAGCGTGGCGGTACAGCCAAAAAATCCAATTCACGTCGACCGAAAGGACGCTAAGTCTATTTCAAAATCACCGCCATTCCCATTTGCAAGCCAATGGATTGATAAGTGTTTATCGAATATCCTGAGAAAATAACTGACGACAAGGACCTGCGGTATGTAGGTGCAATAGAAAATCGATAATTATCTTTCGTATAACAGAGCTCCAACTGAAGATATCCAGTGGTAGTCCAATTACTTGCCTGCTCCGCGGCAATCGACGTTAAATTCTCCTGAAGGTAATAACCATCGCGTTTTAACCCACCTCCAATGGAACTTCCAATACTGGCTGATAAATCCACCTTGTTCCATGAATGGCGGTATCCAAGGTACAACGGAATGGAAACATATGAATAACGATTCACGCCATCATAAACGATGTTATAGTCATATTGCAGTTGTTCACCCCATTCAAAATAATCGACACCTGTTTGGATCAAGAAATGGTTTTTCATCCAACTTGTGCGAAGCGATAAATCGATACTGGATGTGCTTCGTTCTTGCGCATTTCGAATTTCAGCATATTTTTTAAGGTCCTGCAAAGGAAACGCATTAAAACCTGTAATCTCCTTAACCTCAACTGAAGAACCAATTCCACTCATCCCTAAGAAAAACCCAAAAGTTCGCACCCATTTCTCTTTTTCTATAGGTTGAAGAACAGGTGCTGGAAATGCTGGATCGCTACTCGTAGAATTTGTTTTAACCGGAAGTTCATTGATGATCGGAGCGATTTCTGGAATCGTTGTTGGCGCAACAACAGCTTGGACTAAACTTTCATCCGTTCTTATTGGTGCTGATTTAGTAGAAACACTCGCTGATGAAACTTCACTTTTCTCATCTGAAATGAATGAATTTAAATCCTTCGGAGTTTCAGTCAATTCAAAATTTGGAGTGTACACATTCTCATCAAAAGACTTTGCCGTTTGCATTACCTCTGATTGATTTTTTCTAACGAATCGCGTAATGTTCGCCTTTTCTGGTGAAAGGGAAGGCATCGTTTTTGTAGCACCTGATTGCGCATTGAAAGAAGCTGATTTGACTTTAGATGCCTCAGTCGTACAATTTTCTTTCGAAGGAACCAACTGTTTACTCACCATCGGTTTACTAGTTGGATTGAACGTGTTATGTCCCGTAATTTTAGCCGAAGTTTTTAAAGGTTCGTTTTCGTGCAGAAGTCCAAAAGTGAATCCACTGGCTAAAACGATTCCTATAAAGAACCACATGAATACACGTCGTTTTTTCTTTTTCTCTAATAGATCAAGTCGTTGCTCGATGTCCACCAAAAAATCGAGTGGAATTTCTTCGGTGTTGACCTCTTGAAGGACTCGCTTCACCTTGCGATCGAAATCTTCTTGATTAGCTAACATGGTTTTCTAAATTTAATAATTCTTTTAATTTTTTACGGGCAACTTTTGTATGCCACTTGGAGGTCTGTTCAGAGATTCCAAGTAGCTCACCAATTTCACGATGCGAGTATCCATCTACCACAAAAAGGTTAAAAACAACTCGAGTGGATTCAGATAATTGAAGCAGCATCTCATTCAAATGTGCTTGATTTAATTCATATTCTACTTCGGGATGAACACCATCATTTCCTTCGATGTTGGCGTCGTGTTGGTAAAACGTGTGGTAATTCTTTGAGCGACGAAAATCGTCGATTATTTCATTCGTGATGATGCGCTTAATCCAACTAAAAAAACGAATGTCCTGATATTTATCTAAATTTTGGATGATTTTCATAAAGGCGTTGTTCACCAATGTTTTGTGTTCTTCCTCGTTTTTTCGGTACCGCCGAGCAGTTCCAATCAAAACAGGATAGCAAAGTTGATACAATTCCAATTGTGCCCTACGGTCGTAAGCTTGAACTTTTTTCAATAATTCCGCACTTGGATCCTGCATATCTCTTCTTCCTCAGTTAAGTTAACGCAATTAATTCGCTTAAGGGGTGCAGTCTTGTAACTTTTTGTCAGCTTAACTTGTTTAAACAAGAAACCTTTGTTTATGCGTTCCTTCATTTTATACTCTTTCCTTCTTATTTCGTCTCGATTCTTTGCGCAAGTCACCTATTCCATGGATGATTATTTCAATGTGAGTAATCCATCTGCTTTTGCAGAAAAGAAAATATACACTAGTAACACGAGTATGTATTCCAAAATAGGAACAAGCGACAACATCAATAATTTCTTTTCATTAAAACAACAAGTGGGATCTTTCTCCTTAGGATTGAACAATGAGTATAGTCAACATTCCGAATGGAAAGTGATCTCGAGTACCTTGAACGCCGCGTATAGCGCAAAAATCAATCGAAACCTCTCCTTGAACTCCGGACTTGGACTGAGTATGCGCCGAGACAACATGTACTTTGGCGACTGCTTGACACCGCCAGTTTCTTACTTTACTTTATGGAATCCGGCTTCCTTCTCTGTAAACCTTGGAGTGTCCTTAGTTAGTAAAAAATGGACCTTGGGTCTTGCCGCGAACAATTTAAATCGTTCGGAAATAACCAACTATCCATACATCTATAGATCTTCTTTTTCCATTGCAACAAATGCCAGCTATCGTTTTGACTTGGACTCAGCTAAACACTTTTCACTGACTCCTTCCCTCTATTACCGTTGGGATGTGGAAAATAATTTCAATGAAATGTTCTTTAACCTCATGTTCAAAGCATTTCAGCACCGAACTGGATTGTTTTCCAATCATAAAAACATCGGGATTTTCTACCAATACAATTTCAAAAATAACCTTTCGATAGGAGCATCCATCAATAATAATTATTCTTTTCTTTCCTCGAACATATTCAATTCAAATTACCTGTCCGGCATGCTGCGAATTAGTTATGCGCTTTCACCTAAAACGAGTTACAAGATATCTGGAACTCCTTCATTTTAATTTCCATAAAATAAAAACGAAGGTTAAGACGTTATGAAATTCATGCGCCTACTACTCGTATTCATTCTTTGCCATTGTGTTTCGAACCTTCACGCACAATTTTGGCAACAACTACCTGATTTTCCGGGAAATCCACGTGACGATGCCGCCGGATTCAGCATTCAAGACAAGCATTTTTGCGGAACCGGGCGCGACGATGGATTCAATTGTACGCGAAATTTCTATCGCTTCAATGCCACACTTCAAGAATGGGAAAATTCCACCCCACTTCCAGACGGCGAAAACCGGCAATATGCCACCGGATTCGCACACAATGGTATCGGCTACATACTTTGCGGCGACAATTGCAGCGGGAATTTCTTAAATTCCTTTTGGCGTTTTGATCTATCAAACGAACAGTGGTCCACCCTACCCGCCTTGCCAACATCCGGACGTGCAGGCTGTGTCCATTTCATCATCGGAGATTCCTTATACCTCATCGGTGGACAAAACTCCTCCGGAATACTAAACGAGGTTTGGCGTTATTCCATCAATTCCCAAGAATGGCAACAAAAAAACAATTTACCCATTCCAGGAATTTGGCGTGGACTCGCTTTTTCACATGACAATTTCGGTTATATCTCGGCAGGAAAATCAAGTGCCTCCAGCTGGAATTCGGAAACATGGAAATACGATCCGGTATTGGATCAATGGTCAAATTTTCCAGCTATTGCATTTGGTGAGCGAACATATGTTGGCACCGTTCAAAAAGACTCCTGCCTATATGTATTTGGTGGCATCGATCCAAATGACCAAACATTAACTTCTTTTGATAAGATCAATTTGAATTTTTTCAATACCCAGACTCTTCCCGATTTTACCGGTAATCCACGTAAAGGAGGTGTTTGCTTCTCACACGATGGAGATTTCTATATTGCTACAGGAATTGCCGGGAACACGCGTTTAAAGGAAACCTGGAAAATTGAAAATGTCATGATTTCAAAGTTGATTGATGAACAACAACTGCGCATGTACCCCATCCCAACAATCGATGCGCTGTATCTTCAAGTAGATCCAATCTGCATTGGCGAATTCATTTATGTAATGAATGGAAATGGGTCCATCGTGCTGATTCACCGCATTCAATCAACTAAGGATAAACTTTCATTGGCACACCTGTCATCTGGACATTACCGTGTAGTTTACAGAAATCATTCAAGTCCAATCGTTATTGGAAATTAGTTCAAGCGCTTTTGGTAGGATTTTCCTTTGTACGAATATGACAATATCCCATCCTTAATAGCCCAATTTGGTTCATTCCAAATTGTTTCTGTTTTAAAGATGTAGCGCGTCTTTCCGGACAATTGATCCACCTCGTACCACATGAAAGCAAAATTCGTTTCCACAATTAAAAACAAGCGTTGGGATGCTTCGTCGTAAAATGGGTACTTTGCTTTTTGACTAAAAAAGCGCGGATAGTCAATTGATATGGAGTGACTCGCCTCTATAATTCCGTTTTGAGCAACAATGGAAACACGTTCGGCATCACAACTCACCACCAGTACTTTTTGTCCCTGCGATTTAATCAGAAAATTATCACCTATCAACAACCCAATTTTTGCCATATTATTTACCCGGACATTTTGTCTCAAATAAAAGGGGCGTCCAGGCTTAACGGATGGAAATTGCTTTTTGGTATCGCTTTGTCCACTCATGCGCCGGATGTTTTGATCTTGGTAACGCTGTGCATTGCTTATTGGTACAGGAACTTCTTGGTGCATTTGCGTGTTCAAAGGATTATTCCAACCTGGCGCTGTGGTTCTCATGAAATAGGCAATTCTTGGCAAGATATTAATGGCAACGACTTGACGGTAAATGGCTTCGTTAAACAGCAATTGTCGGACATCGTAGAAAGCATATTCCACACATTGATTTCCCGCCATTCCAATTGGACGAAATCCACCTTGCATGCTCAATGTATCCGGGGAAACGGGAAAAAATAGTGAACTTTCCACTGCATGCGCCACGACCAATTCATGTCCAGATGTGACTCCAACAAATGCTTCGCCATCATTGCTGGTCGATGATTGCAAGTAAAAAATGCCCAAATTTTTCATCACTGTATCCAAATCAACGCGATTCAAAAGCGTTTTTGGATTTGGATCTCTGCTAAAATAAATGGGAGGCTCTATTGGAAATTCAAGATTCACTGAATGTTCAATTGGCGTATACCCTGAGAACAACAAATGTTCATTCCAATAGAATTTCGGTGGGATAATAGTTCCCAATTTTTTCTTGGAAATTGATTTTAATGGTATTTCATCCGTTCGAATCGGTAACGAAAAAACCTTCTTTTGTAGACTTTTTTTCTTTTCTGGTTTCGATGAATACCTGAAAAACCCAAGATAAAGTAAAACGAAACTGAGACATAGTGTAAGTCCAGCAATCCAAAGTTTTTTCGTTTTTCGGATACGAAGTTTTTTTGAAAGTATACTTCGATCATGAGAATTTGGAACAAAAGATTCCTCCTTCCATTGATCTAACAACCATTGGTCAAAGTCCTGCTTGATATCTTCTTGCTCTTTCATGACTTTTCGATTTGTTGACGGATGAGTTTTCTAGCCGTTTTAATATGCCAGCGAACAGTTTCAATGGAAATTGTTAATTCCTCTGCAATCTCACTTGGACGCAAATCCTCCCAAAGAAAAAGATTAAAAACCGTCCTCGTTGCTGGAGGCAACTTGGATAACACCTCCGTTACTTTTATTTTTTCAACCTTGACATCATAGTTTTCATCAAAGTGTGTGTCCTCAGACATTTCTTTTTGCTCACTGAGCTGAATGGATGAATAATAACGTTTATTTCTTCGGAAATCATCCGTGATTTCGTTTTTTAAAATGACTTTTATCCAAGAAACAAAGGAGGTGCCTAATTGAAAGTGATCTATGTGATTAACCGCTTTTAGAAACGCATTATTAATCAAGGAAACCTGGTCCTCACGGTTATTTTTATAACGAATCACCACATTCATCAATGGAGAAAAACACGCATCGTACAAAGCTAGAACAGCTCCCTCCTCCCCCTTTTGAATACGTTTCAAAAAGGAAGAATCCATTTTCAAATTCCCGATGACTGTCTGACTCATTCTTTCAATTCAACCATGATTAATGGCACACTGAAAGGTAACGCAAATACGTCAAATTTTTGGGTGGTATTTTTGCAATTATCGTTAAATCTCAGGGGAGGTTGCTTTTTTACTTTCAAAACTGGCAAAGAGAAGCAGTCCGAATAAAACACTGGCAAAAATCAAATGACTGGTTTGAACCAATCCTGGCATATCAGCATAGGCCAACAATACACCCGTGATTAACTCCAGTGCGAGTAAACCAAAAGCCCAGCGAATTTTCGCGTATTTGATTCCCTTTTCATTTTTCCAAAACATCCATCCCAATAAAATCAACACAAGCCAGGAAAAACTGCGGTGAATAAGGAAATCGATGCCAATGCGGTCGATCCATTGTTCGCGTGTAAATCCTTGCTTCACAAGCGCATCAATTGCTTCACGCACCTGCGTTCCAAGAAACATTTGATAAAAGGTAATCGCTAAGATCACGAGCAAACTCCAACGGATTGGTTTGGCTAATGCTATTTTTTCCTTTTTACTTGGATCAATTGAATACAGCAAATATAACTGCAAACCTATAATCACTAGGGCCAAAAACAAGTGAACCGTGATCGTCCATGGAACCAAATTCGTTGCGACGACAATAGACCCAAACCAACCTTCGAGGCCCATCAGGACAAGGTTCAACAACATCAATAAAATAAACTTACGTTTACGGTAAACAACCAGCATCCACACAAACGCAATCAACATCGCATTTCCAGCTGCAAATCCAACCAAACGATTGAGGTATTCTGTCCACGTTTTGCGTGCATTAAATGCCTCTTCCACATAAATGGTGGGATCAGACTGAATCCGCTGTGCTGTTTCCTGCATTCCAATGGCATTCAAAAAACGGCAAAACTTCTCCACTTTTTTCTCGCGTTTCAGGAGGTAGGCTTCTCGGTAATCTGGAGGAAGTTCGGTTAATTCTGTTGGTGGAATCCATGCTCCAAAGCACTTTGGCCAATCCGGACAACCCATTCCACTACCTGTAATTCGAACCAAACTTCCCGCCATAACGATCAAGTAGATGAGAATGATAACGATCCAATTAAATCGAATAAACCTTTTTGAAAATTCCATGGAACAAAAATACCAAGGATTTTAATCCCGATGTCGATTTAAAGCCACTTTTAATTGATAATTCTGGCGCTGTCAATTTGAGTAGTTTTCTACAATGTCGTATCTTTGTCCCTTATTCAAAAAAACATGGAATTAAACGCACTTTCAGCCATTTCTCCAATCGACGGAAGATACCATTCAAAAACCAGTCAACTTGGTCCATACTTTTCAGAGTTTGGACTCATCCGCTACCGTGTTTTGGTGGAAGTTGAGTACTTTATTTCATTAGTTGAAAGTGGCATTGAACCGCTTGCTGACTTTCCAAGAGAAACGTTTCCAGCTTTGTTATCCATCTACAAAAATTTCACAGAGGCGGATGCATTGTGGATCAAAGAAACGGAAAAAACGACCAATCACGATGTCAAGGCAGTAGAGTACTTCTTGAAAAGCAAAATGGAAGAACTCAATTTACACAAATATTTAGAATTCATTCACTTTGGATTAACCTCTCAAGACATCAACAACACAGCCATTCCACTTTCCTTGAAACAAGGAATTGAAGATGTGTATTTACCGATGTTGGATGAATTGATTGCGCAATTAACGACCTACCAAAACGAATGGAAAGATGTCCCGATGCTTGCACGCACACACGGACAACCAGCTTCTCCAACACGATTAGGGAAAGAAATACAGGTATTTACTGAACGATTAACCATTCAACGAAATCAATTAGTAAAACAAGATTACCCAGCGAAATTTGGTGGAGCAACAGGTAATTTCAACGCACACCATGTGGCTTTTCCAACACATGATTGGGTGGCTTTTGCTAATGAATTTGTGAATGGAAAATTGGAATTGAACCGTTCTCAAACAACGACACAAATTGAACATTACGATCAATTGGCGGCGTTATTCGATGTATTGAAACGCATAAACACCATCATTTTAGACTTGAACCGCGATATGTGGACCTACATCTCGATGGAATATTTCAAACAAAAAATCAAAGCTGGTGAAATCGGTTCTTCCGCAATGCCACATAAAGTAAATCCGATTGATTTTGAAAATTCAGAAGGAAACATCGGAATTGCAAATGCCCTATTTGAACATTTATCGGCAAAACTTCCGGTTTCTCGCTTGCAACGCGACTTAACGGATTCAACCGTGCTCCGCGTAGTTGGTGTGCCAATTGCGCACAGTTTAATTTCCTTGCAGTCCAGTTTAAAAGGACTCGGTAAATTATTATTGAACGAAGCAAAATTGCATGAGGACCTAGACCAAAACTGGGCAGTGGTTGCAGAAGCGATTCAAACGGTATTGCGTCGCGAAGGATTTGAAAAACCTTACGAAGCATTGAAAGGTTTGACTCGTAAGAATGAGCAAGTTACGAAAGAAAGTGTGCATGCTTTTATTGATGAATTAAAACTTTCACCTACCTTAACAGAAGAATTAAAAAACATTTCACCTAAATCCTATCTTGGAATTCAACTTGTGAAACCCTAACGATGCCTAAAATCCTCCTTGTATTATTGTTCTGTTGCAACTTGGCTGTTGCCCAAAACTTTCCAATTACTTGGGGACCGCTCGAAAGAAGCAATGGTTTATTATTAGACATTCTACCCAAAAAACAATTAGACTTCAACGTGCTCCGCTGGACTGGTGGTGCAAGTTTCGGAACGTATAAACTCGTTTCTTATGAAAACCTAAGTGTGTTTCATCAAGAAAAATTAAAACTGGTGACCGAAACCGGTCTCTGTAATTTTGTCGACGCATTCAGTTTTGGAAATGGAACTGCAGTTTTTTTATCCGACCGAATCAAAAGTAACATGATGCTTTACCTTCAATATTATGACGAAGAATTATCTGTTACAGAAACGAAATTTCTAGCGGAATACGAGAATCCGAAATTCGATGCAAAACCTGCATTTACCATTATTTCCTCTCAAAATAGAAAATACATTGGTATTATTTGGGAAAAAGAAGGAAAAGGGATTAACAATGATTTTTATGGATTTAAAATCCTAAATGATTCATTACAAGTGGTGCGTGAAGGTGAATACACCGTCCCATTCGATGGGAATATGTCCACAATAAATGCTCACCACATTTCAAATACTGGTGATTACTTTATCTGCTTAACCGAACACAATAAAGCCAACGACCGAATGTTCACGCGAAGTTTTGAAAACTTCAAAGCCTTGCATGTATACAAAGCAAGCGAGCACGAACTCAAGGAATTTTCGATTGATTTAAAAGGGAAACGTATTGATGATTTGGTGATGTCATCGAATGATCTCGGTGCTTTTGCACTTACCGGAATTTATGGATCAGGAAACAAAAATGGCATTGAAGGGATTTTTAGTATACAGATTGACCCGACCAATCATGCTCAAAATTCGGAAGCATTTATTCCTTTCGGAAAGGAAATCGTGAAAGAAATGTGGAGCACTCGGCAACAAGATCGCTACATGAATTCAATGAATAACCTTGGAAACACGACTGATTTAAACACAAGGGATTTTGGAGCGGCTCAAATGTACGATTACCGGATGCGCGATTTCTTTACCTTAACAGATGGTTCCATTGTTGGATCCATGGAGCAATATTATGTGTACCAACGAACTACCTACGACAACCGATCTAGTTTCAGTACCACTATGAATTACTATTATTATGATGACATCATTGCCTTTCGCATTTCTCCGAATGGTGAATTAATGTGGCAAAAACGCATCCCGAAATCCCAAGTTTCTATAAATGATTACGGTGAATTTAGCTCCTACTGCAGTTTTCAATCAGATAGCTCACTAAATTTCATTTTTAATGACAACCAACGAAACTATGATGAAGTTGGAGAATATAACAGAACTGCAGACAACTACTACGCCTTTAATCTATCCAAAAAAAACAATGCAGTTGCGTTAGTAAAAATTGACTTGATTTCCGGTGAAATTAAACGAGAAGTCATGGAAAGCCGAAAAGAACTGAATTCAATCGTACAACCAAAACAATTTAGATTGGATTCGTTTAACAAAGAAATTTTACTGTATTCCATATCCGGTTCGTTCGAACGATTCGGAATTTTATCCTTTAACTAATAATCATGAAGAACATACTTTGTATTGTCTCCGTCATCCTTTTGTTGCTCTCATGTGACACCTTGCATTCAACAAAAAAAACAACAGCTTCAACCGTTTCGACAACTGGTGATGTTCACAGTTATTCGAATTTGGCAGAAATCGCCACAAAACACCTGCATTTAGAATTGGATGTGAATTTTGACAACCGAACAATTTATGGTGTTGCGCGTCATGAAATGATCAATAAAGGCGCCGACACGGCAATTTTCGATATAAACGGACTCATGATTCAAAAGGTAACCATCGGTGAAAAAGGTGCCGAAGAAGAGGCGGACATGTTTATCGACAAAATGGACAAGGATTCAATTCTCGGTCAAGCATTAATGGTGCCGATTAAAAAGGATACAAAATTTGTGAATATTTACTATCAAACCACCGAACGATCAGATGCCTTGGATTGGTTGGATACGAACCTAACAAGTTCTAAGACAAAACCATTTTTATATACCCAAGGACAAGCCATTCTCACCCGAACATGGATTCCGCTTCAGGATTCTCCTAGCAATCGAATAACGTATAGCGCAGATGTGAAAGTCCCTGCTGACTTACTCGCAGTCATGAGTGCAAAGAATCCGACTCAAAAAAACAAAGAGGGCAAATACCACTTTGAAATGAATAAGCCAATCCCTGCTTACCTTATCGCGTTAGCAGTTGGGGATTTGAGCTACCATGCGTTTAGTGAAAACAGTGGTGTATACGCTGAACCTGAACTTCTCCCCGCTTGTGAATACGAGTTTGACGCCATTCCGAAAATGATTTCTGCGGCAGAAAAACTATATGGTCCATACCAATGGGAGCAATACGATATTTTGGTGCTACCCTATTCTTTCCCATTTGGCGGAATGGAAAACCCAATGTTGACCTTTGCGAACCCAACATTATTAGCAGGAGACAAAAGTTTGGTTTCGGTTATCGCTCATGAACTAGCTCACTCATGGTCGGGAAATTTGGTGACCAACCGTACATGGAATGACTTTTGGCTAAATGAAGGATTTACCGTCTATTTCGAGCAACGCATCATGGAATCTATCTATGGAAAAGAAGTTGCTGATATCCTTGCACTCATTGAATTCGATGAATTAAAAGATGAATTGATCCGAATAAAGAAATCGAAAAATCCAGAAGACAGCAAGCTGCATTTAGCCTTAGAAGGACGAAATCCGGATGATGGAATGACCGACATTGCCTATGTGAAGGGCGCTTTCTTCCTGAAAACCTTGGAGGAACACGTTGGCCGTGCAAAATTTGATGCCTTTCTTAAAAAGTACTTTGAAACATTTCAATTCAAAACTGTTGACACAAAACAATTCATCAGCTTTCTAAACGAAGAACTTCTTAAGAAGGAACACACCACTTTCGACTATAAATCATGGATTTATTCAGAAGGACTTCCTGAGAATTGCCTGAAGCTACACTCCATTCGATTAGAGAAAATGGAACAATTGGCAGATAATTTCACGAATGGGAAGGTGAGTTTTGCTCCAAAAATCACCTATACATGGAAAAAAGTTGGGAAACGTCGCAAAAAAATCAAACACACCGAACAAATTAAGTTCCAAGACCACATCGTTCAAGAATGGCAAACTTTCATCCGCAGATTGCCTAGAAACCTATCACAAGCGAAAATGCATGAAATTGACCGATACCTACATTTTTCACACAGTGGAAATAGCGAATTATTGACGGAATGGTTTATCTTGAGTGCAAACTGCGGGTACGTCCCAAGCAATAAGAATGAAATTTCTGCATTTTTAAGTAAGGTTGGTCGAAGAAAATACTTAATGCCAATTTACGAAGCACTTTTAATGAACAAATCAACGCGTCAATTTGCGTTGCGGACTTTTAATCAGACCAAGGCTAATTACCACGCAGTATCCAGAAAATCCATCGAAGAATTAATCAAGGAAACACGCTGATTTCAAGAAAATAAAATGCGAGAAAATGAAAAGAGTGACGCAATCTAGTTGGCAACTTCACTCATGAATTTAATGCGCATGAGTCGCAATTCTTCTTCTGAATATAATCCATCAAATTCATGGTAAGCCGTGACTAAATCGTCCGTTTCTGCTTCGGAGAAATAATCAAATATTTCTTCTTGATTTTCACTATCTAGGATAGTATTGATGTAGTAATTAATATTCACTCTGGTTCCAGCGTTTATGATGGATTCCATTTCATCTAAAATATCATCGAAGGTTTTTCCTTGCGCTTTAGCAATATCTTCCAATGGAAGTTTTCGGTCAATATTTTGAATAAGCTGAACTTTTAAAACAGATTTGTTCACAAGGGTCTTCACTACCATGTCTTGTGGACGTTCGATGTCATTGCTTTCGACATAATTCGCAATTAAATCCACAAATGGACCACCATAGCGCTGTGCCTTACCGGTTCCAACTCCTTGAATGTTGGTTAATTCTTCCATCGTTATGGGGTACTGTAAACACATATCGCGCAACGAAGGCTCCTGGAAAATCACAAATGGAGGAACGCTTTTTTGCTTTGAAATGGTTTTACGTAAATCAATGAGCAAATCATATAATACCTCATCGAATGCACCTCCTTTACCTGCAACTTGAATGATGGAATCATCATCGTCCGTTCCAGTAAAGTCGTGTTGTTTGATCAACATGAACGATTTTGGATTTTTTAGGAATTCCCTACCGGCATCTGTCAATTTTAACGTGCCAAAAGTCTCTACGTCTTTGTATACGAGTCCACCGACGCCTGTTTGACGAATAACGGCATTCCAGAAATGTTCATCTTTCTCTTTACCAATTCCAAATGTTGGAAACTGATCTTGTTTGTAGGCTTTTATATCCGCCGTAACGTGACCAGATAAATAAGCGCAATAATGTTTTGCTTTTTGGGTTTCGTCCATCAAAACAATCGCATTCAACAACATCTCTACGTATTTCATTCCCTCCGTTCGTTCCCTTGGGTTACGACAGTTGTCACATTGTTCGTTGCATTTTTTCTCTTCGAACGACTCTCCAAAATAATGCAAAATGAATTTGCGGCGACACACGGATGTTTCTGCGTACGAAACGATTTCATGTAATAATTGACGACCAATTTCTTGCTCGGTAATGGCTTTACCTTGTAAGAATTTTTCTAATTTCTCAATGTCCTTGTAACTGTAAAACGCCACACATTCACCGATTCCACCATCTCTTCCAGCTCTTCCCGTTTCTTGGTAGTAACTTTCCAATGATTTTGGAATGTCATGGTGTATGACATAACGAACATCTGGCTTGTCGATTCCCATTCCAAAAGCGATTGTGGCAACGATCACATCTACATCTTCCATCAAGAACATGTCTTGGTGCCTAGCGCGTGAGGCAGCATCTAATCCTGCATGGTACGGCAAAGCGTTGATGCCATTTACTTGAAGTAATTCGGCGATTTCCTCGACCTTTTTACGACTAAGGCAATAGATAATACCACTTTCACCTTTGTGGTTTTTAATGTATCGGATAATTTCCTTTTCAACGTCGCGTTTTGGACGAATCTCGTAATACAAGTTGTCGCGGTTAAATGAAGCCTTAAATACGTCCGCATCTAACATATTCAAGTTCTTCTGAATGTCGTATTGCACCTTTGGCGTTGCTGTTGCCGTCAAGGCAATAACAGGAACATTTGAAATCTTTTGGAATATCTCGCGAAGACGTCGGTATTCTGGACGGAAATCATGTCCCCATTCAGAAATACAATGCGCTTCATCTATAGCAAAAAACGAAATCTCTACCGTTGTTAAGAAATCGATGTTTTCCTTTTTTGTTAAGGACTCCGGAGCGACAAAGAGCATTTTGGTGTTTCCGGATTGAATGTCCTTGCGCACTTGCTGAATTTCACCTTTGGATAAAGATGAATTCAAGAAATGAGCTACGTTTTCTTTCTCACTAAATCCACGGATGGCATCTACCTGATTTTTCATCAGCGCAATTAAAGGAGAAACAATGATTGCTGTTCCATTCATCAAAAGTGAAGGCAATTGATAACACATTGATTTTCCACCACCCGTTGGCATAATGACAAAAGTATTTTTGCCATTTAAAACGTTTCGAATAATCGCTTCTTGCTCACCTTTAAATTGATCAAAACCAAAATACTGGCGCAATGCACTGTTGAGGTCAATTTTATTTTCAATATGTAATTCGGACTCCATGTTGGATTTTGTCTATGGGAAACAACAAGTTCTTTGACTTGTTCATTTAAATATAGGAATAATTATTCAATTAGACTGAAATATGCGTCTTATCCCTTGAATTTAACCATTTAATGCTACAACTTCTTTCACTTCCGGTAAATGTTGTTTCAATAAATTCTCAATTCCACCTTTTAATGTTGCAGTGGATGACGGGCAACCAGCACAAGAACCTTTCATCACAACCGTCACAATTCCATCTTCGAAACCAACAAAATCAATAGCCCCCCCATCATTTTCAACTGCTGGACGAACATATTCGTCTAACAACGCTCGAATGGGATCATCGAAGTCACTTGGATCAAAGTTTTTTACTGGTTTATTCGCATTGGTCTCCTCTTCCATTTGAGCCAATTTTGATGGCATTTGAATCAATACTTCCTTTCCAAAAAACAACCATTCTCGAACGAATTCACGCAATTCCATGTTAATAAAATCCCATGGAACGTTATCGGTCTTAGTGATTGTTACGAAGTTTGCGGCAATAAAGACCTTTTGAACAAAAGGGAAATCAAACAAAGCCTCAGCCAATGGAGAAAATCCTTTAGCGTCAGCTTTTGAAGTAAATTCTACAGCATCTCCTGTAGCTAATAAATATTTATTCGCAACGTATTTCATCGTTGTCGGATTGGGAGTCATTTCAGCGTAAACCGTAACAGGAACCATCTTTGTTTTTTTTATACAAAAATAGCCAATTTAAACCGTTGAGCGCCGTTAAAAATGAGATTTTTTATAGGGATTGGTGAGCAGGCTGAAGTAAATCCAACACTGTTTTTACTGGTGTAAATACTTCGTTGGGGATTTCAACAAAAACGGTGTTCCAATGCGCCATTCCTCCATTCCATAAACCAGGTTGTTCTATAAATTGAATGGTTTTTCCTAAATGATTTTTTTCTACGATAAAAAAGGAATCTTTTTCCGCGAATTGTGCTAAATCGAAAGAATTTCCTTGAAAATCTTTGAAGTCTAATGCCATCATCACAGGATTGAAATGTGTGCTCTGCATCAATAAAGCATTTACTTTATCGGTTTTTGCCAATTGTGCCTTTTCGACAATTTGCTTTCTCGTCGCGCCATTTTTTTGAACGAAAAATGGTCCCCCACCAGGCTGACCTTCGTTTTTAACCATGCCACATACGCGTAATGGACGGTGTAAAAACGCACGTAATTCCACCTCATCTTTCAATTCATTCGATGGTGAAAATTGAAACCGTTCATTTAATTTTTCAAAAGCTAAAAGCGACGGTTGCACCATTAATTTCGAAAATTCATCCTTCAGGTAATCCAATAATCCCACCAGTATTTTCCATTGGTCAGTACTGGCTTCTGATTGACTAAAATGCTGTAAATTATCTATGTTTTTAACCAAAACATAATCGCTTTCTATTTGAGCTAAATTGGCCAACAAGGTTCCATGTCCAGCCGGACGACGAATCGGTTCTCCATCCACTCCTAATGCCAAAGATCCATCTGGATAAAATGCAAAAGCATCAGTGCTTGCATCCTGCTCCGAATACGTCACGAGGTATTCATCCCCGGTCATCTCACTTAAACTACTTATTGCAGACTCAAAATGCTGTTGAAAATCCGATTGAATCGTAAAATGAAAGTCCACCGGTTGATTCATTAACTTACTTCCTTGAATCAATTGTTCCTGAAATGGATTTAAAATGAAGGGACCCAAAGAATGAAAAGGAATAAGTCCTTTGGGATATAAACCATAATTTAATCCTCCCTCGCTCAAAATAAAGGAAATTAAGTCCTCAATGGACCAAGTAAAATTTTCAATTTTTTCTTTGACTTCAACTGGAAAACACTTGTAAAAAGAAAAAGATGAAATCCGACGAATGAACTGTTCCGTTTGAGCTTGATTCAATTCCGTAGTTTGATTCAAATAATCATATAAAAATTGAAACATCCTCGATCCGGATCCAGAGGCTGGAATAAAAAAGGAAAGGTGTTTGGTTAGCAAGTCAAAACGCTGGACAAAAGCAAGCTCCTCATCGTTCTCAAGTTGAATGATGCCATCTCCCAACCTACACGGACGAATAACATCGAGAGACGGAACACCGTTCAAAATGGCTTTTTTTTGCTCCAACAGAGTAATTTCTTCCGCTTCTTTTTGTCCCATGTCTATCGAAAATCGTTATTTTGTATCGTGAATCGATTCTTCGAAATTATAAAATATACTTGGAAAGCCAAAGGAAGACACGGTATTCATTCTCCTTTCGTCTATGATTTGGTGGATACCGGTTTTAAACTAGGTGTCTCAAAAAAAAAGTTAGCTCCAATTGCGACCGAACTAGGCATCTCCATCAGTTCTTTAAAACTCCTATATCAATTAAGTCAACACCTTAATTTCCAGCACATCTGGACAAACCTAGAGAAAAAAGACCTTCTTCAATCTTTTCTACTACAACAGGACATTCACTCGGAAATTCATTCGCTAAAACAACTGGAAGAAACGAAAAACGAATTACATGCTGGATTAATCTTTTTGGACTGTTCTAAACTAAGCAACTGGAATTGGGATACCATTATTGAACGCATTCCAATGTTGAACGAGCAAACACTCATCGTTTTATTGGGAATCCGAAGGGATAAACAAGCGTTTTTAAAATGGAATGACTTGGTTTCAGACGCCGCTTTTCATTTTACAGCAGATTTATACCAATTCGGACTTTTATCAAAACGATCATTTCAAGAAAAGGAGCATTTCGTTCTTCGCTACTAATAAGCCGAAACGATCACATCTAACATTTCAGGCATTGACTTTACACTGAATGAGGTAAATGCATCTGCTTGTTTTTTCCGTGAACTTATTTTTCCTTTGGATACTATTTTTGAAGAGATGATTCCAACTTCACTTAAATTATCAGAAGTCCATGAATACGTTGTTGAAGCTGATCCTAAAGGACTTGCAGAGAGCGTTAATGCATTGCCATTAGCAAGACTATTGGACCAAGCAACTGTAGGGGCGGCCATGGTTTCAACATCTGCTGCACGTTCACTCAATTCAGGCAATGTCACTTCTGTCGACGCAATTTCCTGCGATATTTTTTCGTTCGACGATTCCACTTCAATTGGAGCCGGAGTGCTTAGATCACCGTTTAACTTTGTATCCTCTTGTATTTCCGGTTGAATTTTCTTTTCCTGGGTCGGTTTTTTGACATCATTTTTCGCCAGTGAAACTTCTTTGTTCGGTTGATACATGAACCACGTCAGCACCAACGTAGCCGCCACAGCAGAAATAGAAGTCCATGTAGCGATGCGACTAAATCGATTTTTAGTGAAACGAATTTCTCTTCCACCGGAATGTGGTTGTTTCCCTGCATATTGAATGGCGAAAAGATGATCCAAACGCATTTTGGTATTCGTTTCATCGGTATTTTGATCCGACCATACATCTACCTGTTGGAATAATTGTTTCAAGGATTGAAATTCCTCTTCATCCGCACACCATTCCACTAATTGCGTCCGTTCGAAGTCTGTCAACTCGGCAAAAGCCGCATGTTTTTTCAGGATGTCTTTTAATTTATCTTCCATCTTTATTGTGTCAATTGATAAACACTCAGTTGATTTGCTAAAAATTTGGTTGCATAAAACAAGCGCGATTTTACTGTCCCTTCATTGATGTCCAATATTTCTGCTATTTCTTTTAAAGCAAGTCCGTCAAGGTGACGCAGTGTAAACACGGATCGATGCTTTTCATCTAATTCTTGTAATTTCTCCTCAAATTCAGCTAAAAACTGTGCGTCTTGAACTTGATTCAATACATTTTCAGTGGATGCTGCATAAGAGGTATCGACACCATGAACCGTATTTTTTCTTACTTCCATTCGTTTGTATTCATTTTTACACATGTTACTTGCCACGGAGAAAATCCAGGTTTTAAAAGAACGGGATGTGTCAAACAATTCAGGATGCTGAATAATTTTCGCAAATAAATCATGGACAAAGTCCTCCGATTTTTCATCATCGCGCCAAAGCATGTTTCGAAAATAACCTCTTAATTTGCCCGCATAACGCTCGTACAATTCAGTAAACGCAGACTGATCCCCTTGTCCCAATGCCTGCATTAAGGACTCATCACTCCAGTCTGATATCGATTTACGAAAGAACTTCATCTAATAACCTGACTTTTTGGTGGCTTTTTTTCCTAAAATTTGATCCATGCTTTCTCGGATTTGAAGCAATAAAACCTCGTTTTCCTCTCGAATGTATTTCTGTTCCAAATACATTAACATGGGCATGTAGTTCATGGCAAATTTACTGCGCACCTCCCCTTCTGTTAACCCGTATTTATTGAGCTGCTCAAACCATAAGGTTTCTTGTCGAATAGGTAAATCCCCGGCTGGATTTTCGGCATATTGAAAGGTGAGTCCGACTGGAAAGAGTTTTTTAGCTAATGGTTCTAAGTAATTTCTAGGGATCGTAACGGAAAGAAAGATTTCTTTATCCGTATTTAAGGCACAGAATTGACCTAAGTAAGCCACGTCTATTTTCGTTGATTTCGGTAAAGTATAGCCAAGTTCCGTTAATTTTTCTCGGTATTGAGGACTTTGCAAGAAATCCAATGAAATGACCTTCACATCCATTCGCTGTTGGTGACTAAATTGATTAAGCATTGCACCATATGTATCTTCAAATCCATGTGTAATGAGAGTAGAATTTAACGTGCATGACGTCAAAACATCACTCGTGTAGGATTCAACTTCCAAACTGATCACCTCGTTGACGGACATCATGGAAAGTGTATTTTGAGCACTCAAGGTATCTCCATTCATGTATTTGAGGGAAACGTATTGTTTTTGAACTTCCACATTTTCTTGATTCATCTCATAGGCTTTTTCAAGGGCTGCAGATCGTTCCAAATTATAATTACCCGCTGAATAATAGGCCAATTGATATTCCCAAGAATTCGGAGAGATGAGCTCAAGTTGCTTCACCTTCGAATCCATTTCAGCTTGTTCAGCTGCCAAAGGTGTTCGTTGAAATTTATTTGATTTGGAGTTTTGTCGAACCAGTGAAAAAGCGGAGAAAACCTGTAATGATTTGTCATACTCTCGCAAATCTTTCGTGTCATCTTGAGCACCGAAATTTTCTCGCTCCTCGAGTTTTTGATCCAATTTGAAATAGCTTGAATCCATGTTGATCAAGGTATTTGACTCGATGTTTGTGTTCAAATTTAATTGTCCATTCGAAAGGTTTGTTGCATTTTCACCGACACCTAAATGGTTCGTTGATTGCGGTTTATTCAGGTATCCATTTGGCGGTTGACCAAAAGAAATAAAGGAAAAAAGGAACAAAAAACTAAAGAAAATAGTTTGTTTCATTGGGATGATTTTTAGCTATTTACAACCAAGTTCTTCAAAGGTTCAAAAAAAGTCTCAATATTCCGTAGATTTGTTCGTTATATGCACATGAGATTATTCTTTTCTACCCTTTTCGGATGCTTACTCGTTCTGTTTACCTTGAGCACTAGCTCTTGTGGAAAGCATGTCATTCTATCAAAAAACAATTTAAGTTTCTCTAAGGATACCGTTGTATTTGATACGGTTTTCACGACTATTGGATCAACGACCCAACAATTTAAAATTTACAACAAGGACTCCAAAACAATTAAAATCGATGAAATCGAATTAATGGGAGGAACGAGTTCCAAATTTTCCATCAATGTAGATGGACTACAAGGAACAAAAATGCAAGATTTATACATTGAAGGCGGGGATAGCTTATTCGTTTTTGTGGAAGTTACCTTGGATCCAAACGGTAGCAATTTACCGCTGGTAATTGAAGATTCCATCCGATTTAAGTCCAATGAAAAAAATCAATTTGTCAAACTAGCAGCTTGGGGACAAGATGCTTATTTTCACTACAAAGATTTAAACGAAGGAATTTGGCCAAACGACAAACCGCATGTTATTTACGGCTATGCCGCCATTGATTCAGCAAAAACTTTGAATATTCAAGCGGGAACACATATTTACATGCACAAAAACGCCATTTTGTACGTGTACAAATCGACCTTGAACATTCAAGGAACACTTGGAAATGAAGTCATTATCGAAGGAGATCGTTTGGAACAAGATTATCAAAATGTAAGTGGTCAATTTTATGGCATTTACTTTCAACAAGCGCGTCCATGTACCATCGATTACGCGATTATCAAAAACGGAACATCCGGGGTACACCTGTACGATGAGGATCCCACGAACAGTGACTACACCCTTACAATGACCAACACGATTATTAAAAACCAAGCACGGTATGGTGTTTTTATCTTTGCTGGAGCCAAAGTGAAAGCGGAAAACTGCATCATCGCTAAAAACGGCACACATGCACTGTTTGTCCTACAAGGAGGCGACTTCAATTTTAATCATTGCGACCTACTCGGTTATGGCAGCTCGACAAATCCTGCGGTGGGAATTAGTAATTATTACACCGACTATACGGCAGGACAAACAAATGTTTCCTCCATCGAAGAAGGGAAATTATACAACTGCGTGGTTACAGGAAATCTAACGACCGAATTCGCAATGGATACGATTCAAATGTCAGGTGTCGTACTCAATTTCGATTTTAAAAATACTGTCCTACGTTCTGAAGAAATCTACACGGATTCTTTTTACGACGCGAGTGTCATCTGGAATGGATCAGCACTTTTTACGAATCCAGCGGAATATGATTTCACTTTTGGTGTTAGTTCGGATTTACAGGGCAATGGAATTAACACTAGCGTGGTAACTGATATTCTTGGGAATCCAAGAAACAATCCACCAGATATTGGCGCGATAGAAATGAATTAATCAATGCTTTAAACAAAAAAATGCGGATCAATACTGACCCGCATTTTTTATTTCGTTGAATTGGACTTATGCGTTAGCAATCATGTTGTCCAAAACTTCCATCACACTTTTAACAGCTTCAGCTGACTCTACTAAAAGAGCGCGTTCTGCGTCATTCAATTGTAACTCGATGATTTTTTCGATTCCATTTTTACCCAAAACTACAGGTACACCTAAGTAGATATCGTTCATTCCATATTCACCTTGTAACCAAGCACAAACTGGGAAGATACGTTTTTGGTCACGAACGATTGCTTCTACCATTTGAGCAGCAGCAGCTCCCGGAGCGTACCAAGCTGAGGTTCCTAATAATTTAACGATTTCACCACCACCAAATTTCGTGCGTTCGATGATTTCATTCAATTTAGACTCTTCGATTAATTCAGTAACTGGAATACCTCCAACAGTCGTGTAACGAGGAAGTGGAACCATTGTGTCACCATGTCCACCCATCAATACTGCTTGGATATCCTTCGGCGAAACATTTAATTCTGTTGCCAAAAATGCACGGTAACGAGCTGTGTCAAGTACACCTGCCATTCCGAATACTTTGCTTGGATCTGTATTTGCGTTCAAATACGCACAGTATGTCATTACATCTAAAGGATTAGAAACAACAACGATGATTGCGTTCGGCGAATACTTCACGATGTTCTCTGTCACGGTCTTAACAATACCAGCATTGGTAGCGATAAGGTCGTCACGAGACATTCCTGGTTTTCTTGGTAAACCTGATGTAATCACAACTACATCAGAATCCGCTGTTTTCGCGTAATCATTTGTTGATCCAATCGTACGTGAATCGTACAAATTAATAGGAGATGTCTGCCAAATATCAAGTGCTTTACCTTCGGCAAACCCTTCTTTAATATCTAGTAAAACAATTTCGTTAGCGATTTCTCTTTGTGCCAACACATCTGCACAGGTTGCACCTACATTCCCTGCACCTACTACGGTTACTTTCATTTGATCTGTGTATTAGTTTGTAATTGCTAAATAGCGACACGAATTTAGTGAATTTGAGGAAAATTTTGTTTTTTTGAGCGTATTTTTCGTTTTTATTTATTTCAAGAGGCAACCGACGTACCTTAGCGACGTTTTAAAATTGTTGAAAATTGGAGAACCAGGATCATTTAAGAGGAATTGTGGAGGGATGCATCCGTGGCGAACGTCGTTCGCAGGAAGCGTTATTTAAGCAATTTTACGGAAAAATGATGGTGGTTTGTTTGCGATACATGACGGATCGCGACACCGCACAGGAGGTTCTTCAAGAGGCATTTTTAAAGGTCTTTGACAAATTGGAGGTTTTTGATTTCAAAGGTTCATTGGAAGGATGGATTCGTCGCATTGTAGCAAATACAGCGATCGACGCCCTTCGAAAAGCCAAACGAAATCCATTTCTGAGTGATCAAGATACCGACTTCAAACAAGCGGCGCGTGATGAGTTAGTGGAGCGAGAAGAATTAGATGTAATTGATTTAAAAGCTGAAATAGCGATGAATGCAATTGCAAAACTCTCTCCTGCTTACCGCACGGTGTTTAACCTATTTGTTTTGGAGGATTGTACACACAAAGAAATTGCTGAGCTACTAGGAATCAGCGAAGGAACCTCAAAATCCAATTTGGCGAAGGCGAAAATGAACCTTCAACGCATATTAACTGAAAAATTTGTAAACATCGACAAATGAAAGATGGTTTAGAAAATAGCTTTAAAGAGGCCTTGAATAATTTCGAGCTTCCCTACGATGCGCAAGCATGGGAGTCCTTGAATAAAAAATTGAGCGCTAAAAAATGGTATCAGGCAACACAGATCAAATGGTCTGCTGCTTTTATTATTGCTATTGGTATTGCTACCTATTTTATCCTGCCAACTTCGAATACGCACGCCCTAAAAGAAACTGAGAATAAACCTTCCACAAAGGAAACGAATTCCCATATTTCTGTTAAAAACGATCAAACAATAAATTCCCCTTCTACGAAACAACATTTCGTTGATCAAACCACGAATTCAAAAGGGATTGATCCAGTAATAAGTACAGGATATACACCGCCAGTAGTTGTAACAGAACTTGTCCCTCATTCAATTCCCCTCAGTCTTGATCAAATGGAAGTACTTGGTTTGACAGACAAAGGAATTGATGAAAGCCTTCCTACACCACCTTACAACCGAAGTTTAGTCGAAATTGATTTCAAAAACAGATGTCAAGGAGAAACGTTACAGTTGGAAGAGAATAAAAACTATGAACGTCTGATTAACTATGCTGGAAAAGAATTTCATTACACTTACAACGAACCTATTTCATTGAAATTATCAGAACCTGGTAAAGTCGTGTTATTGGCGAATTCTGGTCCCTATGGTCAATTTGAAGAATTTGGAAGTTTTGACATAAATCCATCACCTGTATTGAGTATGAATACGGATAGAACAATTACCTACGAAGATGGACTTCCGAAAATTACATGTCAAGCGGAATCAAATGAATCCCAAATTTCTTGGCATTCAACGTATGTGCTGAATAGTACTTCAGGGAAAAATGTAGAAGTATTTGCTTTTGATAAAGGTTATGCCATCGTTGAAGCCCAAGTAAAAGCAAGCAACGGTTGCATCGCGAAAGAAAAAGAAATGATTCAAATTCCATCTGATTACAACTTATTGGCAGTGAATGCCTTTAATCCTCAGTCACAAGACAGCCGAAACAGTACGTTTATGCCCTATGCATTGACCATTCGTCAAACGCCATTTAGGTTAATCGTTTTAGATCCGGATAATGGCGGAATTGTATTCGAAACGACGGACGCCAACAATGCGTGGGATGGAATTGACCGTCGAGATGGCAAACTCGTTCCTGGAAATAAAGCATACATTTGGAAGGTTGTGATTCAACGTCCAGTTCAAGGTGAGAAAGGCGAATACCGCGGGACAATTGTTCGAATGTAAAAAAAACGTTTAAGTTCGGTTAGGGGGAGAAAATTCCCGTGGATTATCGTTATTTTTGCAGGTAACGATGCGAACAAAACACCAAAATCTTCAGGCCAATTTCTATTCTAGTATCGGGAATGATTCAAATCACTTCATCCCTACATGTCTATGAGTATCATTCAACTTCTTCCTGAACATATTGCGAATCAGATTGCTGCTGGTGAAGTAATTCAGCGTCCAGCTTCTGTTGTCAAAGAACTCATGGAAAATTCCATTGACGCCGGAGCTGAATTCGTACAGCTACACATCAAAGATGCCGGTAAAACATTAATTCAAGTTGTAGATGACGGCGATGGAATGACACCAGAAGATGCCGTAAAATGTTTTCAGCGTCATGCAACAAGTAAATTGAAAAGTGCAGACGACTTGTTCCGGCTTCAAACAAAAGGATTTCGAGGAGAAGCATTGGCTTCCATTGCCTCGATCGCTCATGTCAGCATGCGTACAAGAAAAGGGGACTCTGAAACAGGTACGCACATTGAGGTCGAAGGAAATACCATCAAAACAAATGAGCAAATTGTCTGTTCAAAAGGAACGATATTCGAAGTAAAAAACCTTTTTTACAATGTCCCAGCACGAAGAAATTTTTTAAAATCAGAAAGCATTGAGTTTGGACACATTCGCGATGAATTTGAACGTGTTGCATTGGCACATCCAGATATTAAATTCAGCTTACATCACAACGGACAGGAAATATACCAACTTCAATCGGGTGTTCTTCGCATGCGCGTTGCAAGCATTTTCGGTCGAAATAGCAATGAACGACTTGTTCCAATTGAAGAGGAAACAAACATCGTTTCCATCAAAGGATTCCTTGGTAAACCTGATGCAGCGAAAAAAACAAGAGGCGAACAGTTTTTCTTTGTAAACAACCGTTTTTTTAAAGATTCGTATTTTCATCACGCCATTGTCAAGGCATTTGACGGCATGATTAGCGAAAAACACTATCCAAGTTATTGCATTTATTTGGATGTTGATCCTGCAAAGATTGATGTCAACATACATCCAACAAAGACAGAGATTAAGTTTGAAGAAGACCGTTTTATTTACTCGATTTTATTGAGTAGTGTGCGACAAGCCCTTGGAAAACACAATATATTCCCTACGCTTGATTTTGAGGCAGAAACGACATTTGACATTCCTAGTTCTTTTCGAAAAACAGAACCAGTAGAACCTCAAATCACCGTAGACCCTAGCTTTAATCCTTTTCAGACACAAAAATCTAGTGGCGGATCGACCGGAAATGGGTTCTCAAAAGCACTTAAAAATGAAGGTTTTGGACAGGCCATGCCAAGTCCAGCGGATTGGGAACAATTTTATCACATAGAAGAAGAGTCCACGGACCAAGCCGTGATTTCTAACCAAACGATTGGTTTTCAAGAGGAACAAAACGTAGGAAATTATATGGTTCACGACCGATATGTGTTCTCTCCAACGAAATCAGGACTTTTGGTTATTGATGTGAAACGTGCAAAATGGCGCATTCTTTATACCGAGCTTATTGGAAAATTCATTCATCAAGCCTTGGAAAGCCAACAAATGCTGTTTCCGATCGAAAAAGAACTAACTAAAACGGAAATGGATTTATGGTTAAGCCATGAAAAGCTGCTCAATCAATTGGGATTCCAATGTGAGTGTCAGCAAGAAACGCTTTTGATCCATGGAGCACCTGTGGTTCTTCCTGAAAATAGTATTGATACGTGCATCGATTCGTTGTTAGCGGATTTACAGGATCGTGACATTGACCAAGGTGATGTGGCCCACCATCTTGTTCGACGATTAACACAAAATGCCTCCAAAGACGCTGTTGTTCGACGTCCCGAAGAAGCGCAAGCACTGATTGAAACGCTTTTCCAATGCGAAGACCATGCCTTGGCTCCAAATGGAAAAAAAATCATGCATACGTTATTATTAACAGATATTGCCTCAAACTTTTAATCATGTTTAATCAACTGCCTCAAGTTACCAAGAACATTATTTTGTTGAATATCATGTTCTTTTTAGCAACCTTCGTTCTACAGACGCAAGGTATAGATTTGACCGCTTCACTGGGTGCACACGTTGTCAATACACCGTTATTTAAACCGTATCAAATTGTTACGCATTTTTTCATGCATGGAGGATTTTTTCACATCCTATTTAACATGTATTTGTTTGCCATACTTGGCGCTTACCTAGAACACATTTGGGGTCCAAAAAGGTTTTTCGTGTTCTACATTGCTACCGCGCTCGGAGCCTTTGCACTTTATAACATCACGGGAGTAATTGAGGCGATGAACTTGAAAGCAATGATCCTTGAACAAGGATTTAGTTTAACAGAAATAAATAACCTCATTATCAACAATGACCGAGACGCATTAATTGCTACGCATAGTTCTGCCGTTTTTGCCTATGCCCAACAATCCTTCACCCCAATGGTTGGTGCATCAGGTGCTATTTTTGGTGTCATGGCTGCTTTTGCGATTCTCTTCCCAAATACCGAATTCAGGTTGTACTTTGCGATACCCGTGAAAGCGAAGTACTTTGTTGCCGCGTATTTTTTAATTGAAGTCTATCTTTCATTTCAAAACAATGCGAATGATAGCACCGCGCATTTAGCACACGTAGGTGGCGCCATTGTTGGAGCGATCATCGTTTTATTTTGGCGAAAAGCTGACCGATCAAACTTTTGGTAAATGCAAGGAAGAAATTTCATCGAAGAACTGAAGTACCAGTTACGTGCTGGAACAATGACCAATCGTTTGATCATTGTAAACGTGTGCGTTTTCTTAGCGATTTTACTGCTTAAAAAGAGTTTACTGCTCTTTAATATTGACCCATTGATCAGTGATGAATGGATCCATCAGTTATTAGACCTGAATAGCTACATTCCTGCATTTATCCGAGCTCCATGGGGACTTATTACAAGTATTTTCACCCACGAGCAATTTGGACACCTCTTGTTTAACATGTTGTTCCTTTATTTTTCCGGAAGATTCTTCGAGCAATATTTCAGTCGCAAAAAACTTTGGCTAACGTATATATTTGGCGGAATTGCTGGCGGAATCCTTGAATTGTTGGCAAATAACTTATTTCCAGCACTACAAGGGACTAATGTGGTGATTTTGGGAGCGTCAGGCTCCATCATGGCAATTTTCACTGCATTGGCTTTTTATCAGCCAAATCTTCAAGTCAGTCTATTCGGTGTATTTCCGATTCGCATTTATTTTTTAGCCTTGTTTTTCTTGTTTAAGGATTTAATTAACATCGGAACGGATGATCAAATTGCGCACTTCGCTCATTTAGGCGGAGCTATTTTCGGCTTGCTTTCCATACAAAACCTCCATTCCTCCAAGAATATTTTGACTCGGTTGGAAGGATTTTTCTCACGCATTTTTGCATTTTTCAAACCAAAGAAAAAAGTGAAACCTACTAAAACTCGTTTTAAAACGGACGAGGAATTTAACCATGAAAAACACCTGAAACAAGTTAAAATGGATCAAATTCTGGACAAAATATCAAAATCAGGTTACGATTCTTTAACAAAAGCGGAAAAAGAGTTCTTGTTTAATCAAAGTAAAAATGGTTAGGACAATGAAACGCATATTTCGCTTTTCTTCCATTATCAAAGTATTCAGCATAATCTGTTTCGGTGCAATGTTGTTGTGTTATTTAGCACCATTTATTCACCCGGAAACCTTAGGAATCCTTCCGTTTTTCGGTCTAATGTATCCAGTTCTTTTAGGATTGAATTTATTATTATTGCTGATTTGGGGAATTGCCAAATCAAAATGGGCAATCTACACACTTGTCGTTTTAGGATTAGGCGGGAAAATGCACTTCCGTAGTTTGGCTTTTTCGGGAAATCAAGATGCCGATCCATCCGGAATGAAAGTCCTCACCTATAATGTTCGTTTATTCGATCTCTTTAATCCTTCCTTTACGAAATCCATTGAAACCAGAAATAAAATATTCGCTTACATCCGAAAAACCAATCCTGATGTATTGTGTTTACAAGAATATTACCGTCAAGATAAACCGACAAACTTTGAGGTAATTGATTCCTTATTTTCAATAATGGGCAATCGAAACTACCATGAACGAAGTGCCCATAAACACAGTACGCGTCAAAATTATGGCATTGCTATGTTCTCTAAATTCCCCATTATCTCAAAAGGAGATGTGATGTTTGAATCCCAAGGGAGCAATGATTTTAACTACTGCATTTACGCAGACATTATTAAGCAACAAGATACTTTTCGAGTGTATAACGTCCATTTACAATCGATTCGACTCAACACGGATCCAACGATTGAAGCACCAACGGATGAAGAAACTATTGCGGGAGAACGACTTCTCAGAAATGTCTATTCAAAATTGCGTCTTGCCTACTTAAAACGTGCTGAACAGTCGAGACGTGTCGTTGAACACATCAAAACTTCTCCCTATCCAGTAATCGTTTGTGGAGATTTCAATGACACACCAATGTCTTACACGTACAATCAATTTAATCGCTTTCTAATGGATGCATTCCGTCAGACAAGCAATGGTATAGGCTCTACGTATATCGGAAGACTTCCAGCAGGAAGAATTGACTACCTGTTTTATGATCAAAGATTAAGAACGAGTGGATTCAAGATTCAAAAAGAAGAATTGAGTGACCACAGAGCTTTAGTGTGTACTTTTTCCCGCGTAAAATGATGTTAATTGTCGATTGTGGTAGTTCCAAAACCCCTCAAATTGTCTCAGCCTTTGAGGAGTTCTGTGATACCCAATGCATTGGATTCCATGACTTAAGCGAAGAATTGGCAAACGAATCGATTGGAATCGTTTTTTCCGGAGCACCGTTGTTAATTACAGATATTGATATGTCAAGGTACATTGAACATGTTCATTGGCTAAAAACGTATCAAAAGCCGATTTTGGGTATTTGTTTTGGTCATCAATTAATTGGTTTGCTTTACGGTGCGAAAGGAGCAAAAATGAAGGAGGACCGCGATTGGCAAGAAATTGAAATCATCGAAGAATCTCCTTTATTCAATAGACTTCCCGATTGTTTTGAAATGATGGAAGATCACTGTGAACACATTACGATTCCACCTGAATTCAGGTTAATGGCTGCGTCAGATGCTTGTATTAATGAGTGCATGCAGCATGAGACCAAAAATATTTTTGGTGTACAATTTCACCCTGAAGTATCTGGTAATTACGGGAATATCTTACTTGAAAACTTTTACTTTATTTGTGAGAAATAGATTATTTCCCTGCGATTGAAAACAACTTCTCTTTGTTCAATACACTGATTTTTCGGGTATGAACTTCAATGATGCCTTCTTCTTTAAAATCTTTCAAAAGTCGAATGAGGGTCTCTGTAGCTGTTCCAACAAAATTTGCCAAATCTTCACGTGACAAATTAATGGGTTCTTTATCATAAATTTCCAAAAGGATGATCATTGTAAAAGCCAAGCGCTCACGAACTGATTTTTGGGCCATGTTTGTAATGAAATCAGCCCGGTCGGACAACTCTTTTGAAAGTTCTTTGATAATTCCGTTTCGCAAAACTGGATTGGAATCCATCATATTCAGGAAATCATCCTTGCTAATAAAACAGATGTTACTTTCCTCCAATGTTTCAGCGGCGACGCGGTATGGTGTTTCACTAAACATGGATCTGAATCCAACCATTTCACCAGCCTTTGCAATGTGAATGATTTGTTCCTTTCCTTCATCTCCACGCTGAAAGACTTTCACCATTCCTTCATTGATGCAAAAAACACCACGAGGAAAAGAACCCTCTAAAAACAGGGATTGGTGCTTTTTATAATAGTTACATGCCTTGTGCGCATTTACATGCTCCATCTCTTCGTTACACAAAGATCCCAGAAGTGAATTTTTTCTTCCAACACATGTGGAACAAGTAATATGTTTGTGTGATTTTTCGAGCATTTACTTGGATTTGGTCTATCAAATGTACGGATTTAAACCGATTTTTTGAAATATGATGAAGGTCATTTTTTCAACAATTTACAGCCTTTACTTTTGTCCTATGAATGCCAAAGAGTTAATCCAAAAATACAACGTACCTGGACCACGTTATACTTCTTATCCTACCGTGCCATTTTGGAAAAAGAATGAATTAAATGAACGCGAGTGGTTGAATGAATTGAATCGATCATTTAAACAATATCCTCAGGCGAAGATTGGCATTTACATCCATTTACCGTTTTGTGAATCCCTTTGTACCTTTTGCGGTTGCCACAAGCGCATTACCAAAAACCATCAGGTGGAAACCCCTTACATCGATACCGTTCTGAAGGAATGGGAGCTTTATCAAAAACAACTTCCGCAGGATATCCAGATTACCGAACTGCATTTCGGAGGTGGTACACCGACTTTTTTTCATCCAACTGAACTGGTTCGTTTATTAAATGGGATTTTAGGCGTGAATCAAATCAACCCTTCACATTGCGATCTTAGTTTTGAAGCTCATCCAAACTCAACAAGTGAGTTACATTTGCAAAAACTCCATGATTTTGGCTTTCGACGTGTTAGTTTTGGAATACAAGATTACGATCCGACGGTTCAAAAAGCCATTCATCGTTTACAAACATTCGAAGAAATTCTTCACGTACATGAACTGGCAAAAAAAATCGGATATACGTCGATAAACCATGACCTTGTATACGGACTGCCTCACCAAAGTTTGGAGGGATTTAAACGCACAATTGATTATACGATTCAATTAAAACCTGAACGAATTGCCCTTTATGGTTACGCGCATGTTCCCTGGATTAAAGGAACGGGACAGCGTGGATATGATGAAAAAGATTTGCCCCAAGACAGTGAGAAACGCGTGCTATATGAGATGGCTTGCGAAAAATTAATTGCTCATGGATATATTGCAATTGGAATGGACCATTTCGCTTTGCCAACAGATAAATTAGCATACGCTTTCAATGAAAAACGTTTGCACCGTAATTTCATGGGATATACCACGCAAACGACTAAATTCTTGCTCGGACTTGGCATGTCTGCGATTTCAGATAGTTGGTCTGGATTTGCACAAAATGAGAAAACTGTCGAATCCTACCAAGATCAAATTAACCGTGGTGAATTAGCAGTTTTTCGTGGACACCTTCTCAATGAATTGGAATTAGAAATCCGTTCCTACATTTTGGACCTTATGTGTCATTTTGAAACATCCTTTATGACAGCATCAAAATATAGTGATACCCATGATTTCATTCGAAAAAAGCTTCTGCGATTAGTCGAAGACGGACTAGTGACGGTGAATGGTTCAACCGTTAAGGTTACGGAAAAAGGCTATCCATTTGTTCGAAATATCTGCATGGCATTTGATTTAGATTTACACAAGTATCAAGGTGGAAAACCCTTATTTTCAGCAACCATCTAAACTATGGGAAATTGTTATCACTGCGGAGATGTACTTCCAACACCCTCCATCCTACTCGATCAAAAAGAATTTTGTTGTCAAGGTTGTGCGAACGTTTACTCCCTATTAAATTCGAATTCACTTAAGGACTTTTACCAATTTGAAAAAACTCCAGGAACCAAACCAAACAAAGGTCGCATCGATAAATTCCAATTTTTGGATATCCCGGAGATTCGCGCACGCTTCGTTCAATATGAAGATGAAAAAATTACCCGAGTAAAATTATCCCTACCGAGTATTCATTGTTCTTCGTGCATTTTCCTCCTTGAAAATTTGACCAAAATAAATGAGCACGTCCTCACATCTCAGGTTCATTTTGCGAAGAAGGAAGCCACCATTGTTTTTGATCGGAATTGCATGAAACTCTCAGAAATTGCGGATTTACTGCAATTCATCGGTTACGAGCCAGATTTTGGACGCAAAGTTGAAGTGAAAGGGGTTAAAAAAACGTTTTTACTGAAGATTGGACTTGCTGGATTTGCTTTTGGAAGTATCATGCTTTGGAGCGCACCAGATTATGTCGGAATTACATTGGACAATTTATCCTTTCGAAATTTCACGGCCTATTTATCCTTTATCGTTTCCCTTCCTGTTTTTCTCTATTCCGCAAGTGAATATTATGTATCTGCTTATAAAGCCATACGCAGCAAAAGCATTAATTTGGATGTTCCCATTACCATGGGAATCCTTGCGCTTTATGCTCAAAGCACGTATCAAATATTCAACCAACAAGGTCCAGGTTACATGGATAGCTTTGCCGGGTTTATCTTTTTCTTATTGATTGGAAAATGGTTTCAAAATAGAACCTATCAATCGCTTTCGTTCGACCGTGATTACTCGTCTTATTTTCCCGTGGCCATTCACCGCTTTACAACGTATGGTACTGAAATCATTCCAATTGAGCAATTAAAACAAGGGGATCACATTCAAATCAGAAATGAGGAAATCATTCCCTGTGACAGCTATCTTATCTCGGAGGAAGCACAAATTGATTTCAGCTTTGTCACCGGCGAATCCGCATTGGTCACCAAGAAAAAAGGTGATTTAATCTATGCTGGTGGAAAATTAATTGGCCTGAGCATTGAATTAGCAGTGAAATCCGAGACGAATCGAAGTCATTTAACTCAACTTTGGAATGAAACCAAGAATAAGAAAGAATCCAACAAACTCGTTCGATACCAAGACCGAATATCGCGCTTCTTTTTAATCATTTTGATCATCGTTGCACTTCTTTCCGGAATTGCATGGGCATTTATTGATCCTACAAAGATCATGACGGTGATTGTTTCCATTTTAATTGTCGCTTGTCCTTGTGCACTCGCTTTATCAAGTCCTTTTACCTTGGGAAATACACTCAGTGTTCTAGGAAAAAACGGCTTGTACTTAAAAAACACGACCGTTGTTGAAGCACTCAGTGAAATTACCACCATTGTTTTCGATAAAACAGGAACTTTAACCGATCCAATGTCCCATAAAGTTCACTTTTCAGATGTACAAATGTCCGATGAATTATGGAATATACTAAAGGCACTCTCTAGCCATTCTACACACCCATTATCGCAGCTTATTCACAAGCAACTTACAGATAAAAACCAAAAGATAAAATTGAACCATTTTATTGAACACAAAGGAAAAGGTATTGAAGCAAGGTTTAACGGACACCACTACCAATTGGGAAGTTCAACATTTGTGGGCAACGAGGTGCCCATAATAGAAAATGGAACCGTGTTTTTCACCCAAGATGGAGAAATTCAACAAAAAATTCATGTGCAAAGTTCTTTCCGTGCGTCTGTAACATCTGTATTGAGCCAATTGACAGACAAGAAAATTTTTGTTTTATCCGGAGATGATTCCACTGACCTTCCCGAATTAATCGCACTGGGTTTCAAATCAGATCATTGTTTTTTCAGGCAGGAGCCTAAGGATAAAGCTGATTTCATTGCTTCAAGACAAAAGTTAGGTGAAAAAGTGCTGATGTTGGGGGATGGACTAAACGATGTTGGAGCAATGGGAACTGCGAATGTTGGCATTGCTTTGTCGGAGGACATGTTCCGCTTTACACCTTCCTCGGACGCTATACTAGATGCAAAACACTTCCATTTACTTGCCTCCTTTTTCCACGTTTCCAGCTACGCAAAAATTGTATTGCAAATATGCCTTGGATTTTCCATTACCTATAATTTAATTGGACTTTCATTTGCTATTTCAGCAACCCTTGCACCAATTGTTGCGGCAATCTTAATGCCAATAAGTTCCATAACAGTCGTCTTTTTAAGCTCCAGTTTAATCCATTTCAAGTACTGGCGTGGAATTGAATAAACATGATATAAATCAGTTTTTTTCATTCATCTGTATCATACTTATTCCTGTTGCCTTTGTGGAAATTTGCATCATGGGAATGATCTATCTAATGTTAATTGTAAGCCTTTGCATTGCTGCCTTTTTTTTGATGTTCTTTTTGTGGGCAACAAAAAATGGACAGTTTGACGATGATTACACACCATCCGTACGCATGCTGTTTGAAGATGAACCAAAATTAAAAGATGAATAAAATGGAAGCAGAAAAGTTTAGTTACGACAATCGAATCGTTCGAAATTTCGCCTATGCCACCGTAATTTGGGGTATTACGGGAATGTTAGTTGGATTAATTGCAGCCCTACAATTGGCGTTTCCAGAATTCTTCAATGATTATCTTGGATTTAAATATTTGACTTTTGGGCGTTTGCGTCCATTACATACCAACGCCGTAATCTTTGCCTTTGTCGGTAACGGGATGTTTATGGGGATTTACTATTCCCTTCAACGCTTATTGAAAGCAAGATTGTGGAGCGATAAACTTAGTAAAATCCATTTCTGGGGATGGCAAACGATCATTGTTTGCGCCGTTGCAACATTGCCATTGGGCATCACTACTGGGAAAGAATACGCGGAATTAGAATGGTGGATCGACATTATGATTGCTGGCATCTGGGTTGTTTGGGGATGGAATATGTTCGCAACAATCATGGTTCGTCGCGTGAAACACTTATACGTTGCCATTTGGTTCTACATTGCCACTTTTGTAACGGTTGCGATGCTGCACATTTTTAACTCATTTGAATTACCTGTTTCTTTCTTGAAAAGTTATTCTTGGTATGCTGGAGTTCAAGATGCCTTGGTTCAATGGTGGTATGGACACAATGCTGTTGCCTTCTTCTTAACCACTCCTTATTTAGGATTAATGTACTACTTTGTTCCTAAAGCAGCGAATCGTCCAGTATACTCTTACCGCCTATCCATCATTCACTTCTGGGCCTTAATCTTCTTATATATCTGGGCTGGACCACATCACTTATTGTATTCTACACTTCCGGATTGGGCACAAAGTTTAGGTGTCATTTTCTCTGTTATGCTCATTGCTCCATCTTGGGGTGGAATGTTGAATGGACTTCTTACATTAAGAGGAGCTTGGGACAGAGTTCGCGATGATATTTTATTGAAATTCATGGTGGTTGCACTAACGTGTTATGGAATGTCCACATTCGAAGGACCCATGCTCTCATTGAAAAACATCAACGTCATTTCCCACTTTACAGATTGGACAATCGCCCATGTACATATTGGTGGACTTGGATGGAATGGGATGTTGACCTTTGGAATGTTGTATTGGTTGTTCCCTCGCCTGTACAATACAAAATTGTATTCCACGAAAATGGCAAACCAACATTTTTGGATTGCGACGTTGGGAATCATTCTATATGCAATTCCAATGTACATTGCTGGATTTATGCAAGGATTAATGTGGCAAGAATTCAAGCCAGATGGGACATTAGCAAACAATTTTGTCGATACGGTTATTGAAATGAAACCCTTCTTTTATTTACGTTCAATTGGAGGTTTGTTATACCTAAGTGGGGCCATCTTGATGTTTTACAACTTAGTGAAAACAGCAAAATCTGGTAAGTTGATTGCAAACGAAGAAACAGAAGCGGTTGTAACAAAAGATCTTCATGTACAAACGAAAGGAGAATACTGGCACAAGGTCATCGAACGAAAACCGATTCAATTCATGATTCTTAGTTTAGTGATTGTTGCCATTGGAGGAATTGTAGAAATCATACCAACGATGATTGTTAAAAGTAATGTTCCGACCATAAAAAGTGTCAAACCATATACGCCACTTGAATTATATGGACGTGATATATACATCCGAGAAGGTTGCTACAATTGCCATTCGCAATTAATTCGCCCATTGCGATTTGAAACCGTACGATATGGAGCTTACTCGAAGTCTGGAGAATTCGTTTACGACCATCCATTCCAATGGGGGTCAAAACGAACAGGTCCTGATTTGGCTCGCGAAGGTGGTGTTAGAGGGAATATTTGGCATTTCAATCACATGATCCGTCCAAAAGTAATTACTCCGGGATCCATCATGCCAGCTTATCCTTGGATGCGAGAAGATAATATGGACATCGAAAACATTGGAGCTAAAATCCGCGCCATGCAAACACTCGGAGTTCCTTATCCAAAAGGTTACGATAAAATCGCTAAAAAGGATTTGCAGAACCAAGCGCACATCATCGCCGCTGACATCGTCAACACTTCAAATCAAATTGCCCTGAAAGGACGCAATAAAAATGATTTGATTAAAGAAATCGAACAGAAAGATATCGTGGCGATTATCGCATACTTGCAACGACTTGGAACAGATGTTAAAGTTAAACCGTCCAAATAAACAACATGTTAAGATTTATCAAACACAACTTAACAGGGATGCTCCATGTCGAGATTTACCCAATGATTTCCTTAATCATGTTCACCCTGTTTTTTGCGGTAATGTTATGGTACGTGATTAAAATGTCCAAAAATAGAGTGGACGAAATGAGCGCCATGCCTTTAGATTTAGAAGAGAATACGAACACAAATCAAACACATCATGAAAATTAAATTCACACAACTAACGTTCGTTGCGCTTTTAATCAACTTGGTTGCGCAGGGGAATAGCTATGCAGCGGATGGTGGTCAATTATTTAAGTCCCGTTGTAATACGTGTCACATGGTGGACAAAAACTCCACCGGACCAAAATTACAAGGTGCCAAGCAAAAATGGATTGATGCGGGTGAAGGTGACCTGATTTATTCATGGATTGCTAATTCTTCCGCACTCATTGCCTCTGGAAAAAGTGCCCGCGCAAAAGAGGTATCAGCATTTAGTCCAACAGCAATGCCTGCTCAAACAGTTTCCAAAGAGGAAATTGATGCAATATTATCGTATGTGGATGCTCCTCCCGTTGTAACAACGAATCCGACCGATACCACGGCAAACTCAGTCGTAAGTACGGTAGTAAAACCTGACTATGTTGGAAACCTCTCTATGTTCAATTGGCTGATATTCTTAATGGTTATATTGATCCTTATAATTATCGTTTTGGCTGGATCCATAATGACGTATGTTAAATCGGATTATTTCAAATCAAAAGTTACGGAATTAGGAAACAAATCAAAATTGCTCATCATTGTTATTACAACCGGATCATTGTTTGTGAGTAATCAAAGTTATGCCCTAAATTTTATGCGTCCAGGTGAAGCAGAAAAAGGAATGCCTTGGTTACAAGTAGAGAACACCGATTTATATGCCCTTTTAGCCGTAAACATTATTCTTTTAATCGTTGTACTCTATTTACGAAACCTATTCAATCAAATGGTTGCAATGGTTCGACCTAAAAAAGAAGTGGTAGAGACACCGGTAGTTGCTGAAACATTCAAAAAAGTAAATGCACTCTTGACTGATGCCGTCCCAATTGAAGAAGAGCATACCATCTTAATGGAACACGAATACGATGGAATTCGTGAACTAGACAATAACCTTCCACCTTGGTGGGTTTGGGGATTTTTCGCAACGATCGTGTTTGCCTTCATCTATATTATCAATTATCATGTGTTAGGTGTGTCTGATTTACAGGAGAAAGCATACCAAAAAGAAATGGCTAAAGCAGAAAAAGAGATTGCTGCATATCGTTCAAAAATGGCCATGAATGTCGATGAAACGAATGCAACAATCATGACTGGAAGTTCGGATTTAGCCGCTGGGAAAGCCATATTTGGCGTGAACTGTGTAACGTGTCATAAAGCCGATGGATCTGGGGATGTTGGTCCAAACCTAACGGACAAAAATTGGATTTACGGATTTGACATTAAGGACGTTTTTGCGACGATTAAACTCGGTCGCCCGAATGGAATGCCTACACATGATGCACTCTTGAATCCAATTCAAATCCAACAGGTAGCATCATATGTCTTGAGTTTAAAGGAAGTTCCAAATGGAAAACCGGCGCAAGGGAACATCATCAAGAAATAACTAAACTTACAGAATGAGTGAACAGGAGGAGGCTTTCCGTGACCGGATCGCTACGGTGAATGAAAAAGGTAAACGTATTTGGATTTTCCCGAAGAAACCAAGTGGATCCTTTTATAATAAACGTAAAATCCTCAGTTATTTCCTGATTTCTTTACTTTTTGCTGGACCACACATTCGAATTGGATCAGAACCCTTTCTGTTACTAAACATCATACACCGTAAATTCGTTATTTTCGGACAGGTTTTTTGGCCGCAAGACATGTATCTTTTTGCCATCTTAGTGATTATCGGAGTCGTCTTTATCATTTTCTTTACCATCATTTTTGGACGCTTATTTTGTGGTTGGGTTTGTCCACAAACCATCTTTATGGAAATGCTGTTTCGCCGAATTGAATACCTAATTGATGGTGACTGGACAGAACAAAAGCGACTTGACAAAAGTCCGTGGACGAAAGAAAAAATCTTCAAACGAACACTTAAACATGTCATCTTTTGGTGGATTTCCTTCTTTATTGCAAATACATTTTTGGCATATATCATCGGTTCGGATTCTCTGTGGCATATTCAAACTGATCCGTTAGGAAAGCACTTGGGTGGATTCATTGCAATTGTAATTTTCACCTATGTATTCTATGGCGTTTTCGCTTTCCTTCGCGAACAAGTATGCACAACAATTTGTCCTTATGGCCGCTTACAAGGTGTTTTATTGGATGAGAATACTATGGTGGTTGCCTACGATGAAGTCAGAGGTGAAGACCGCGCCAAAATCCATAAAGGAGAAGATCGTCACCTTGCAGGTAAAGGGGATTGCATCGATTGCGGACAATGCGTCCATGTATGCCCTACAGGAATTGATATCCGTAACGGAACTCAATTAGAATGTATCAACTGTACGGCCTGCATCGATGTGTGTGATCACATGATGGATTCGGTAGGTCAAGAAAAAGGATTAATTCGATTCGTATCTGAAAACGGAATCAAAAATAGAACTCCTTTTCAATGGACCAGACGTGTGAAAGCATATAGCGTGTTATTAGGTGCGTTGTTGATTCTATTGGCAGTTCTACTAATTTCTAGAAAGTCCTTTGAAACAAATGTTTTACGTCAAAAAGGATCTACATTTCAAGTAGATGAAAACGGGATTGTTTCCAACATCTTTGAAATTTCCTTGTTAAATAAAACACATGATCGGTATTCCATACATTTTGAACTCGACGATCCTTATGCAAAAATTCAAACAGTCGGGAAAGCAGTTATCTTGAAAAGTGAATCAAAAGCAAAAGTTCTCGTCGTTGTAAAGATGCCCAATCATCTTTTGGAGAACGGAACGAAAAAATTTAAAATTCACATCTATGGTAATAATCATGAAATCGAAGTGATTCAAACCAAGTTTATTGGACCAATATTATAAAATATGAGATTTAGAAACGGAATTATTATTGCCATGATTGCTTTTGTGGCGTTCATCGTAACGATGGGAATTATTATTAGTTCAAAAGATTCAGAGTTGATTAGCGAAGATTATTACATTCAAGAAAAATCATTCAATGAAGATTTCGATGCGCAACAACGCGCGGCGGACAACAAAAACCCTATTCGTATTTCCAATCTTAAGAATGGTATTGGGTTCGTGAATCAATCGAATCTCGACATACCATCCATCGATTTAACTTTTGTGCGGATGAATAATGGGAAGTCAGACTTCACCTTAAAAAATCATCCAATAAGTATGAGTATACAAAAGGATAAACTTGCGAAGGGGAATTACGAAATTCAAATGCGTTATCGGGTAAAAAATGTTCCTTTCATGCAAGTGATTTCATGGTATTATAAATGACTTCAAATTTACTTTTTGGATTTCTCATTGGATTGGCATCCAATTTTCATTGCATTGGAATGTGTGGCCCTTTGGCATTTGCCCTTCCAATCGATCGTTCGAGTACCAAGAAAAGCATACTTGGCGTTCTAAAATACAATTTAGGACGGATTTTCAGTTACAGTTTTCTCGGCATGCTAATCGGAATGTTTGGGTTTAGCGTCTCCTTGTTCAGCACAATGCAATGGTTAAGTATTTTATGTGGTTTACTTATCATCATAATGGCTTGGTCGAATCATGTTGAAAATTGGCCTTTATTAGGGAAATGGACTAACTTAATGAGTTCATTCGTTCGAAGGATATTTGCCAAAACGAAAGAACTTCCACTCGCCTATCGTTCGTTTTCTTTTGGTCTTGCAAATGGGATTTTACCCTGTGGCTTGGTTTATCTCGGCTTAACAAATGCACTAGGAGCTCAAAACATCATAGGTTCAATGTTATCCATGGCTGCATTTGGAATAGGAACCTTTCCAGCGATGTTTTTTATGCCATTGATCGCAAAAAGTAAATGGAAAGTTCGCGTCTCAAAAACGATGATTGCTGTCGTTTTAACCATTATTGGTTCCCTAACTATCCTTAGAGGAATGAACCTAGGGATTCCATTTGTGAGTCCAAAAATGAATCCCGTATTAAAAACGGAACACAAAGCGCCATCACTGGAATGTTGCAAGGATACATGCAGTATGAAAAAATAACATTCCGAGATCTTTTATAATGCTCCTTTTTCACAAGAACAATCATAATAGAGCAATGCATTTTATTTTCACTTTACAGGACAAGGAAAATCCTAACAACAAAAAAGGCGACCAATTGGTCGCCTTTCTCACTGTTATAATGAATTACATTTTAATGAATTTCACCGATTCAGATTGTTTACCTGAATTGAATTTCACAATGTAAGTTCCGTTAGCAAGGTTATCACCTTCAATTTGCAATGCGTTCGTTCCTTCATCCATAGATTTTCTGATGGATTTAACCAAGCGTCCAGTAATCGAATACACTTGAATTTCAACGATACCTGCATTTGCCAACTCAAACGTTACAGTTGTATTGTCGCGAGTTGGATTCGGGTACGTTTTTAATTTTGTGTCAAATTTCCCATTACCACCTGTTGAACCGTCGTTATCCATTCCTAAGAAAGCTGTCGTGCGCCAGATTCCACGACCAAATGTTCCAAGGTAGATTTCACCTGGACGGTCATTTCCTTCATCAAATGATCTCCAAGACTGACGAACTTCATACACTGGAGTTCCTTCAAATCCTGCAGAAGAGTTCTCCCAAGAAGCTCCTCCGTTAGTCGAAATAAATGCACCACTTGAAGTTCCAACTACGATGATATCTGAATTATTACGGTCAATGATTCCATCGTAACAAGCAACACCTGGTGTAGTAATCGCTGTCAACGCCGTGAATGAAGGTGTTGTTACATTCGCATTCACACTGCGACGATTCACACCACCGAAACCTGCAAAACAAATGATATCATTTCCGTCGTTTGGATTCACTGCAATTCCTTCGTACGAAGTAGAAGTAATTTTGGTCGCTGTCGTAAAAGTCGGATTTGAAGTCGTACTTCCTGTAGTTATGTAACCAACTTTAGAAGCAAAGTTTGGATCACTTGTATATACAGATCCTAATCCATCAATTCTCCAAACACCATTTCCTGCACTTACATAACAGTGATTCAAGTCTTTCGAAAATTCAACATCAATCGAGTTGAATGTACCTCCACCGATATTTCTAGCTACACACACCCATTGAGGACTCGTAACTGCTAATCTTAAAGCATTTCTTGTACCCCAAAGTTCACCATTATTCGCGTTCACATAAACAAGGAACCATGATTGATAAGGGTCTTGAACACGTACAGTATCCCAAGCAACATTGTAAATAACTGTATCACTTCCCATGGAAACTGTCTCCCCTGTAGCTGCATTCAAACCAAAATTTTCATTTCCTACTGTCAAGGTTGGTTCATAAACTAAAGTATCATCAAAATAATACGCCGTTGGAGCGACAAAAGTAATTGAATCACCTGACGATAGGGAAGGAACTCGGATAATTGAACCTGCCGCATAATTTTTTGTAGGAATCAATGTGACTGAATCTTTAGAATTCAAATCATAGTTCTCAGCAAGGAAAATCTCAGAGTGGAAAGGGTGATTTGGACTAGCATCTGTTCCAGCTGGATCATAGGATGCCGGTAAAGTTGGAACAAATGAACTAAATGTTTGTCCTTTGTCTCCAGAACGTGAAATTGAGTTGTAATAAACTGTAGAGAACATTACACGTGGATTAAAGAATGAAATCTCACATTCGAATCCATCTCCACCTTTAACTTGTCTAAATTCCTGTGGTGTTGATAAACTAAAGTCATTGTATAAGGTACCATTATCTTGAGCACCACCCATCACAGCTCCTGTTCTATCGAAAGCAATTCCGTAAAACTGGGTAACATTATATCCTCTATTGGACGGATACCAAGTTTCACCAAAATTGTTCGAAACACCAATACCACCATCGTTACCAATATAAATTCGATTATTTGCATCCCACTTCATTTCGTGGTTATCAGCGTGTGCATAAATAGGTGAATTTGGTGCAACAAACCACTGACTGATTGTTTCAAAACCACCATAAGCTGGATTACTCACCTGTTGTTTCCATTTCCAAATATCGATTCCACCAATTAAAATCATTTCAGGGTCTGTCGGTTTTACTGATACGACACTGTTGTAGGTTCCTTGATCTCTGTAAATATCAAATTCACTTGGTGGTCCTGATGCACCTACGAACTGACTCCATGTTTCACCATCGTTGTGAGAAACGTGCATACTCATTAAGTTACTGTTCGTACGAACGGCATACAACGAATAATGATTCGAAGAATTTTTGATTGGTGAAATGGCATACTCGATGCGAGCTGCACCATTCGGAACTAAATCACTTGTAGCAGCACCCGATTTGTCCACAAATGCAACACCTGCATTCGTTGAAACATACGTTTTATTTGCACCAAAAGAGGCAACTACAACATTACCATCCTTAGAGATTTGCAAAGCCGCACATCCGCCATTCGCACCTGCTACAGTAACCGATGTCAAGGCAGAATCACCAATTTTCCATTTTTTCAAACCAGTTGATGTAGCCATCCATACATAATTATCGGCATTTGAGCTTACAATTTCTGTACAGCTAGAGGTACCTGGAATTGATTGCCATGTAAACCCAAAATCAGTTGAATACCAAACGCCATTACCATTCCAGCTTTCGTTGTTTGAACCAGTTGCAACAAAAATGGTATTGTCAGGAGTTTGCGTCATGGAAGAAATGTACGGATTTCCACCTGCGGCAATGTATGAATCAACGCGATTCCATGTATTTCCTTTGTTATTGGATACAAACAACCCACCTGAAACACCACCCGCCCAAACACGGTTAATGTTCGATCTGTCCGGTTGAATGGCACGTGTGCGTCCACCAATGTTGTCTGGTCCCATCGATTCAAAAACAATTGATTTCGATTTTTTCATTTTACGAATTTGACCATCAATCTGAGCTAGTTTTTCTGCTGAAACTGGCTGACCAGTCGTCACATCAATGTAGCGAGCTCTCAACCAAGCCATCGCATCATCAGAAGAATTCTCTTCTAATGAAGTCAAACTTTCTTGTTTGTATTTTCCTTCTGATGGAAATAACATTAAAGCGCTAACAGCAGCAGCAATAATCCCCGCAAACATCAGAGAACCAAATACATAGACTTTCTTATTCATATACTATTTTTTTTCTTTACTAAATACGACTGCCAAAATAAGCAATATTCCTTAAAATTAATACAAATTTAATTTCAAAAAAAATATTTCCGGCATTTAAACAAGCTATTTTATTACTTAATCGAACAAATGTTTTTCTGCATGGTACGAGGAGCGCACTAGCGGCCCACTTTCAACAAACCTAAATCCCATTTCCAATCCTAAAACACGGTATTTTTCAAATTGACTCGGCTCAATAAACTCCATCACTGGCAAATGCTTTGGAGTTGGTTGTAAATATTGGCCTAATGTCAAGATATCTACCCCAACAGCACGCAAATCTTGCATTGTTTCAATTACCTCATCCACCGATTCACCGAGTCCAAGCATGACTCCTGATTTTGTTCTCATCCCTCCTTTTTTTAGGCGGAATAATACCTCTAAACTTCGGTCATATTTTGCTTGAATTCGCACTTGCTTTGTCAAACGACGAACTGTTTCTAAATTATGCGAAACAATCTCAGGAGCGACCTGAATAATAACCGCTAAATTCTCCCATTTTCCAGCGAAATCTGGTATTAATGTTTCCAACGTAGTTCCAGGAGATTGTTGACGAATTGCTCGAACCGTTTGCGCCCAAATTTCAGCGCCTCCATCCTTTAAATCATCGCGATCAACAGATGTAATTACGGCATGTTTGACACCCATAATTTTTACACTGTTCGCTACTCTTCCCGGCTCAAATTCATCTACTTCTTCAGGCTTTCCCGTTTGAACGGCACAGAATCCACACGAACGTGTGCAAATATTACCTAGAATCATAAAGGTTGCTGTTCCTTCCCCCCAACATTCCCCCATATTTGGACAACTTCCACTTTCACAAATGGTATGCAGTTTATGTTGATCAACCAAACTACGGACATTTCGATAGTTTTCTCCTGTCGGTAATTTTACACGAAGCCATTTCGGTTTTTTTATTCGAATGGTTGATTGGTCAGTTGTATTTTCCATGCTGCTTTAAAACAAGTTTATTCAATTATTGTTTAAATCAATCTCCATTTGAATGCGATCATATAATGCTTCTCTTTTGAGCCAAATCATTCCCGAACGGTCACATTTTTTTGCCTTTTGCACACTTTGCCAATTCGATAGCGCACTTCGCCACTCATACCATACTAGCCCAATTAAGCCGATACATATGAAATAACCAAAAACAATTATGAAATCTAGGTTTAATATGCTTGGAGCGAGGAAAAGAATGGGCAAGTTGAAAAACAACATCCCGAACATCGTTAACACCATTTTAGTCGAACACCAAAATACTTTGCGTTTAAATGTTTTCTCCACAAACCGTTTAACGAGTCTATAAGGCACATAGGAGTGAAGAAAACCGATGAATGCCACTGGAGACATCACTAAAAACAATGAAATTCGAAAGAAATTCGTTTTTTGTTTGCTTTGAAAAAAATGATTTTCTGTAAGTCCTTCTTTTGTTAGTGCGTCAAAATAACCAGACAATTCTTCTTTTAAATCAGCGAGTTTCTGTGGATATTCCCCTCCAAATTGATTGATGTAATTCGCCAGTTCTTTGGAGTATCTCCATCGCTGAACCAAAAGGATTTTATCATTGAAACAATGTGGATCCATCCCTTGACGTGTAATTTTCATTACTTGATCGTGAAAGGCGAAGTCTTGTTCAAGCTCAATGTGTGTAATTACACCTGTTAGTTTCTGCTCTAGAATACGGTTTAGTTCATTAATGGTCCGCGCTGGATTCTCTTCATACTGTTCGCGGTAATCATTCAAAATAATGGGCTCGGACTCTGCCATAACTAAGTCACTGCGCATGACGTTGGGATTTGCATAGTTACAACCTAATCCTACCAGTTTTATTTCCGTTTTCCAATCTGATGTTTCTAATGCTGAAAATCCAATTCTAAGTGCGCCTTTTTTAAGTGGCTTCAAACGACGCTCAAAAACATCATCTGTCATTCCCTCCCCAAAAATCAACAAGTTTCTTTTACTTGTTAGAATTTCTGTAGCCTTACGGAATGAGCCCTTGTTGTTCTCCGCAGTATTCCCCCCATCATGTTGACGGTAAATGGGAATCATGTGAGCACTAGAAAGAATAGGCTTGTTCCATTTTGAGAACACATCTGACCTCGTCATGAAAAATAATATCGGCCTTCTTAAAACGGATGCAATTAATGGATCCATGAATGCCGAGGCGTGATTACTCACATATATGGTACTCCCGAAAAACTTTTTGGTTGGATTCACCAACCGGATTTTTCGAAAATACAATCGAAGTGAATAAGTCAATAAAATGTTAAAAATTAAATAAATGATCCTCATCGTCCGCGAAGTTACGAATTTTCAAATTTCTGTTTTAACAATACCTTGTATAATAACTTTTATTCGCGTTCAATTCTTGATCAATAAGTAAACATTACCTTCGCTAGATAAAGAAAAGATATGAAACGAATTGGATTATTTTGTGGGGGATTTTCGTCTGAATATGCGATTTCCATGTTAAGTGCGAACACCATTCAGGAAAACTTCCCTAAAAATTACGAGGTCGTAAAAATTACCGTATCAAAGAAACAATGGTTAGTTGATTTTCAAGGTGAATCTGTCCCGTTCGACTTAAATACAGGTGGATTCGTTTTTAAAGGTAATCACTTCTCCATAGACGCCGGACTAATTTACATCCATGGGAATCCCGGAGAAAACGGAAAAATTCAAGCGCTTTTGGACATGCATGAAATTCCATATCTGAACGCCGGTCCACTTGCCTCTTCCCTATCTTTTGATAAATGGTTTTGCAATCAGTTTCTACGTGCTTTTTATATCCCTGTAGCCAAATCAATCTTTTTAAGTCACATAGACGAGTTGACACATTCGGAAATTATTGAAACACTTGGACTACCAATCTTTGTGAAACCCTCCGATTCAGGATCGAGCTATGGGATTTCAAAGGTGAAGCATGCATCAGAACTTGATCAAGCATTGAAAAGTGCATTTAAAGAAGGAAGAACAGTTGTGTTAGAATCCTTTTTAGACGGAATCGAAGTAACATGCGGCGTATACCAAACGAAAAACGGACTTAAAGCACTTCCGTTAACAGAAATAGCTTCAGAAAATGAGTTCTTTGATTACGATGCAAAGTACAATGGAAAATCTCAGGAAATTACACCCGCTCGGGTTTCACCTGAAATCACCATTCAAGTGCAAGAACGCGCAAAAAAAATCTATCAATTACTTCAATTGCGCTCGATTTCTCGCATTGACTTTATGATTGTTGGCGGTGAACCTCATGTAATCGAAGTCAATACAACTCCTGGCTTCTCACCAGCGAGTATCGTACCACAAATGTTGGCTTGCGCTGGAATAAGTATCGAGTCCTTTTGGGAATCTATTGTTTCATTTGAACTGCAGGATTAATATTGCGCCATTGCGTTCAATATTTTTTCCATTTTCGCTACTTCGGTTTCACTCGAACATGAAAAGTTATTTGCACACAGTGAGAACGCAATAATCTTTCCGGTCGACGAATAAACATAGCCAGAAAAAGCTTTAACGCCTTTCAATGTTCCGCTTTTCATGTAAATTTTACCCTGACCCGCCCCATCGACACAAACATATTTCACCGTTCCTGTTTTACCGGCAACAGGCAATGTCGATTTGAATTGCTCAAATTTCTTCGATTGATACATGTAACTTAAAAGCTGGCAAAAATGATCCGCAGAAATGGCGTTAGACCGAGACAATCCGCAACCATCATGAAAAACCATTCCTTTCATATCAATTTTTGATTTCCAATAATCCGTTAATATTTCTAGTCCAACTTTCGTACTCCCATCTCCTTTTTCATGGTAAGCAATGGCATGCAATAATCCATCCGCAAATAAATTCACACTTTTTTGGTTGGTCCAATAAGCGATTTCCTGAACGGTTTTACTTTTTATTTCAAAGAGTAAAAATTTATTTTCGTACCCATTTGCATGTAGCTCTTTTTGATGCAATCGATAGCCTTTCGCACCATCCTCTACTTGAATGTTATTTTTTAACAAGACATTAAGCCATTCTTGACACAACTGAAATTCTGGATCGGGCATACTTCCTTTTACAATATAAAAGGAGCGATTACATGGTATACTGCCTGTAATTTTTCGATTGTACTCAAACGCATCCCCGTAGATGGAAGTTTGATCCGTACCTACATTTGCAGAAAGTGCTTTGTTCTCTAATTGAAATCCTTTGATCTCGGGAAAAACACCAAGATAATTAGCTTTTGAACCAGCTGATCCTGTTTTGAATTGCAGTTTTACCGTGTTGTCATAAAAATTTAGTCCCCCAGCAAAAGCACCATAATAATTTCCCACATCACCATCACTCCAAGTAGCAGGTGTCCCTTCATAACCGAATTCGGATCCATCTGCAATGAGTGCTCCTTCAATGAACTTAATTCCTTTTGATTTTAGGGAATCGGTCCAATCTTGCAAGAAAGTCAATTCTTTGTTTTCCTGATTAAAATACTTACTTCCTAATCCTACGTCCCCTCCACCTCTAATCCAGATATTGCCATGTAACACACTGTCCTTGTCAATAAATCCATCCATGTAAATACGCGTCGTACATTGATAATCACCTCCAAGAATTTCCAAAGCACTACTAGTGGAGAAAAGTTTCATTGTTGACGCAGCAACCAAAGGTGTTTCTGCATGAAAATCAGCGATTTTCTCTCCTGTTGATAAGTCTATCGCTTTGAAGGAAATTTTCGCGTTTTTGTTAACCGGATCTTGAACAAATTGATTCACAGCTGTATTCAAGGAAACTTGAGCAACCATTGGTTGAACAAATAAGAAAGTCAGTAAAGAATAACTTAAGAATAGTATGATTTTCATTGAACAAAGATGCAAAATTATTGTAATAACATGGATATCGTCAAAAACTTGTAATATTGTGGGTATTACAAAAAATGAAGCATTAACGTGAAAATAAAATACGAATTTCCGGAAGGACTTGTGTCCGTTTATCCAACTTTGTTTGGTGATGAAAGAGGTTTTTTTCTTGAGGCATTTAACGAGAAAAACTATGCGGAATTTATCCCTGATTTAACTTTTGTACAGGATAATTTATCCAAATCTAAAAAAGGCGTTCTTCGTGGCTTGCATTTTCAAGCGCCTCCTTTTGATCAAGGAAAGCTCGTACAAGTTATCACAGGAAGTGTGTTGGACGTTGCCGTGGATATTCGCAAGAATTCACCAACATACGGACAGCATTTCAAGGTTGTCTTGAATACAAACGAACGAAATCAACTTTGGATTCCGCCCGGATTCGCACATGGATTTGCCTGTCTGGAAGACGACACGATTTTCTCCTACAAATGCACCAATAATTACAGCAAAGCACACGAAGGTTGCATCCTCTGGAATGACGCGGATTTAAACATTGACTGGGAAATTCAAGATCCGTTAATTTCCGAAAAAGACCAAGAAGGATGTTCATTTAAAGATTTTCAAAGCCCATTTTAAGTAAATGTCAAAAAATAAGATTCCGAGCACACAAGAAACCATCGATGTTTATGGGGCCCGTGAGCACAACCTAAAGGATATTAACATCAAAATACCTCGTAATAAACTGATCGTTTTTACAGGTTTAAGTGGCAGTGGAAAATCCAGCCTTGCTTTCGATACAATATTTGCAGAAGGTCAACGACGGTACATTGATACGTTTTCGAGCTACGTCAAACAATTTATTGGTGGACTCGAGCGTCCGGATGTTGATAAAATCGATGGATTGAGTCCGGTTATTGCCATTGAACAAAAAACGGTTTCTCGCTCTCCTCGCTCCACCGTTGGAACCATCACTGAATTATACGACTTCTTTCGCTTGCTTTTTGCTCGCATTGGCACAGCTTATTCTTATGTGACAAACGAACCCATGGTCAAATATTCGGATGAGGCCATTTGTGAACGCTTGCACACCGATTTCAACGGAAAAAAAGTTGCTTTTCTTGCGCCAAAAATTAAAGGACGGAAAGGTCATTACCGTGAACTTTTTGAACAAATTCTACGAAACGGGTATACCAAAGTACGCGTAGATGGTGAAATAAAGGACATTGTCAAAGGAATGAAATTGGACCGTTATAAAATCCATGACATTGAAGTGGTTGTTGATCGAATGCTCATCGGACAGGTCGACGAAAAACGGGTGTATGACTCTGTTTTGGTTGCCATGAAAATGGGTGAATCCGCCATGATGGTGATGGACTTAGAATCGAACCTGGTAAAACATTATAGTCGTTCTTTAATGTGTCCTACGAGTGGAATTAGTTATCCAGAACCAGAACCAAGCTTGTTTTCATTTAACTCTCCTTATGGTGCTTGTCCAAGCTGCAAAGGACTTGGAGAAGTGAGTGAAATAGATATTGAGAAAATCATACCAAATCCAAGTCTATCGATCCGAAAAGGTGGATTTGCACCACTTGGAGAATATAAACGTGTGTGGATTTTTGAGAAAATGGAAGCCATTCTCATCAAGCAAGGTTATTCCATTAACACACCTATTGCAGATTTAGATGAAGAATTAGTTCAGCTATTTCTTTACGGAAACGAGGACATGGAGATGAATGCAAAATCCCAAGATGACCGATTTGAAGGAATTGCTAATTTCATGACCCGACATTCCGAAGATAGCACAGCTGGAATTCAACGATGGGCACAAGGATTCATGAATAAAAAGAAGTGTCCAGAATGTCATGGTGCACGCGTTCGAAAAGAAGCACTTCAATTCAAATTGAACAATCAAACCATCGGAGACATTGCCTTCATGGATTTCGAACAGTTAGATCGCTGGTCATCCGAAATTGAAGCGCATTTAAGTGCAGACCAAAAACAAATTGGTGCAGAAATTCTCAAAGAAATACGAACACGCATTCGGTTTATATTGGAAGTAGGATTAGATTATTTAACCTTACACCGAAGCGCTAAAAGTTTATCTGGTGGAGAAGCACAACGCATTCGACTTGCCACGCAAATTGGAACAGAGTTAATCAATGTACTTTATGTGCTCGATGAACCATCCATTGGACTTCACCAACGAGATAACACAAAACTCATTCAATCCTTAAAAAGACTGCGTGATGTCGGAAACTCTGTTCTTGTTGTTGAACACGATAAAGAAATGATTGAAGCAGCTGATTTCATTGTGGATATTGGTCCGGGCGCGGGGTCTTTTGGCGGAAACATTGTTAGCGCGGGTGATTTGGAATCCGTTCTGACCAGTAATTCACTCACCGCGCAATATTTGGTAGGTTCTCGAAAAATTGAAATACCCAAAACACGTCGAAAAGGTAATGGACATAAATTAACACTGAAAGGCGCGAATGGTCACAACTTACAAAATGTCGATTTTTCCATCCCGCTCGGCACATTCACATGTGTTACAGGAGTTTCAGGTAGTGGAAAATCTTCCCTTATTAACCAAACGTTGTATCCACTTTTGATGAATCACTTTCATCAGGACATTCGCAAACCATTGGCCTATAAATCAATCGATGGCTTAGAACATTTGGATAAAGTAATTGAAATTGATCAGAGTCCAATCGGACGAACACCACGCTCAAATCCTGTCACGTATACAAAAGTATTTGATGAAATTCGCAGTCTATTTGCTGCGCTTCCTGAATCACAAATTCGCGGGTACAAAGCAGGGCGATTTTCATTCAATGTTGCTGGTGGAAAATGTGAAACATGCAATGGCGGAGGTTTGAAATTGATTGAAATGAATTTCCTTCCAGATGTTTATGTGGAATGTGAAACGTGCAATGGAAAAAGGTACAATCCAGAAACGTTGGAGGTTCGCTACAAAGGAAAAAGCATTTCAGATGTTCTAAATATGACCATTGAGGAATCAGTTCCATTCTTTGAAAAACACCCAAAAATTTACCGCACGTTGCACACCTTACAACAAGTTGGACTCGGTTATATTAAGCTTGGACAATCCTCCACGACACTTTCAGGAGGTGAGGCACAACGGATCAAATTAGCATTGGAACTTTCGAAAAAAGCAACCGGAAAAACCATTTATATTTTAGATGAACCATCAACCGGATTGCATTTTGAAGACATTCGCATGTTATTAGACGTACTTCAGAAATTGGTGGATGAAGGAAATACCGTTTTGGTCATCGAACACAACATGGACATCATTAAAATTGCCGATCACCTCATTGATTTAGGTCCTGAAGGTGGATTCCGAGGAGGCGCCATTCTGTTTACAGGAACGCCAGAGCAAATGATTAAAAAGGCGCAAGACAAATCACATACTGCAAAGTATTTGGCGATGGAAATGTGAAAAAACAATTAATTTCACCGAGAAATAAAGATTTGCGTAACCTCTGATTAAAGAAATTGACTTAATTTTACGCCCGTAATTAGAATATATATCCTTAAAACAAAATAAAATGGCATTAGAAATCACAGATGCGAACTTTGACGAATTAGTCATGAAGTCAGATAAACCAGTTGTTGTTGATTTTTGGGCTGAGTGGTGTGGTCCTTGCCGCATGATCGGTCCAGTAATCGAAGAAATGGCGAATGAATACGAAGGAAAAGCGGTTATTGGTAAAGTAAACGTGGATTTAAATTCTGGAGTGTCTGCACAATTCGGTGTTCGTAGCATTCCAACTGTATTATTCATTAAAAATGGAGAGGTAGTTGATAAATCCGTTGGAGCTGTTCCAAAAGCTGTACTGGAAGAAAAACTTAATTCATTAATGTAATTTTAAAGGGAGTTCGCTCCCTTTTTTTATGCCATGAAAGATTTTTTTAGAAGATTAAAATATTACGGATTAGGATTTGGGATCGGTCTCATCATGGTGATGGCACTTTTCGATAACAAAGGATGCAGTTGGTTTCCATCTAATCGTGTCAAGGACAATTTGTTCAGTCGAATGATTGTCGCGAATGCTTCTTCATTTGATGAAATCAAAGAACAAGGATTTACGCAAGCTGGATTTTTAAAAACAGTTCAGGCAGGGACAGTCGATTTTGGAAAAAGTAAAAAACAAGGACTCGATAAGGTTTACCGAATTGATTATGAAACGCCAAAAGGAAAAAAGGTTCACTGTTTCATGACCATGGGCGATGAGAGTTTCATGACGGAAATTATTTTTTCCAATAAAAAGGCAACGCAAATAGCACCAACCAACTCAGACGCTGAATTACCAGGAAAAATCCTATTTTTCCCAAAAAATGAGTTCCTTTTCTACATGGACTCTTCCAGTGTGTTGACAGAAAAAATGAAGTCACTTGGAATTAAAAACGACAAAGAACTAAACCGTTTGATTCGCAAAAATGGACTTTTCGACTTTAGCCGTTCTTACCTCTTACAACACCCGAAACCGGTTCATTGCCTTCAATTTAACGTTTCACAAACGTCTAAAGAAACCATATTCGTTAAGTGCATCTGGTATAAAGACAAAATAAAAGTCTACGATTTATCGACCCATACGTTGGATTTCTAACAGAATTGTACTTTTTATTGTTAATAAATTGACTTTTGCCTCCGTTTCTCCGTCCTACCTTTTTGTAACTTTGATTAATGGAATTTACAGCCGAACAAATCGCTGGCCTTTTACAAGGAGAAGTTGATGGGAATCCATCCGCTAGTGTAAACGGATTAGCGAAAATTGAAGAAGGAAAAGAAGGGTCTTTGAGTTTTCTTTCAAATCCCAAATACGAGGAATACATCTACACGACTGGATCCAGTATCTGTATTGTAAATAAGACCTTTATACCATCCAAAGCTCTTCCATCCACTTTATCCCTGATTCGTGTGGATGATGCCTATGCTTGCTTTGCGAAATTATTGGAGATTTACAATAGCATGAACCGCAAAGAACCGGAGATTGAGCAGCCATCCTTTATTCACCAAACAGCATCCATTGGAACAGAGCCTTACATCGGTGCCTTCGCCTACATTGGAAAGCATGTGAAAATTGGAAACAATGTGCAAATCTATCCAAATGTCGTTTTAGGTGACAACGTTCAAATCGGTGACAACTCCATTCTTTTTGCGAATGTGAGCATTTACGCTGATTGCGTAGTTGGACAAAACGTCATCATTCACTCAGGAACGGTAATTGGATCTGATGGATTCGGTTACGCACCTGATGAAAACCGTGTCTATCAAAAGATCCCTCAAATTGGTAATGTTATCATTGAAGACCATGTCGAAATTGGATCGAATTGTTCTATTGACCGTGCAACCATGGGTTCTACCTTCATCCGTAAAGGAGTGAAAATTGACAACCTTTGTCAAATTGCACACAATGTCGATGTTGATGAACACACCGCTATGGCCGCTCAAGTAGGAATAGCAGGATCAGCAAAAATTGGCAAATACGTGATGATTGGTGGTCAAACTGGAATTGCAGGTCACTTGCACATTGCTGATGAGACAAAAATCGTAGCGCAATCAGGAATTCCTTCGACCGTGAAAACCGCGGACACCTTGATGGGTTCACCTGCTATTAATCACAATGACTTCAAAAGATCCTATATCGGATTCCGAAAACTTCCATTTATCTTATCCAAAATACAAGAGTTCGAAAGACAGTTAAAAGAACTCTCGAAAAAATAAACAGAATGACAGAAAAACAACGCACACTCAAAGAATCCATCGTTTTTAATGGAGTTGGACTACATACCGGTGAAGCAGTAACGATGGAAATTTGTCCGGCTACTGATAATCATGGATATAAATTTCAACGCGTTGACCTAGAAAACCAACCGGTAATTAAAGCAGATGTGGATTACGTTGTTGCAACCGATCGTGGTACCACATTAGAACAAAACGGCGCTCGTGTTTATACAACAGAACATGTATTAGCTGCTTTGTATGCGTGTCAAGTTGACAACGCTTTAATCAAAATCAATGGACCAGAAATCCCAATCATGGATGGAAGTGCCATTCTTTTTGTAAACGAAATTGAGCGTGTTGGATTTGAAGAACAAAAATCCGATCGTGAGTATTTTGAATTGAACGAAAATATTCCTTGGGAAGATTTGGAGAAAGGGATCGAATTTCTTGCCATTCCGGATGTGAATTACCGTTTGACAGTGATGGTGGATTATAAATCACCCGTACTTGGAACACAACATGCAAGTATGTACCAACTTTCCGATTTCAAGAATGAAATCGCCAAATGTAGAACCTTTGTTTTTCTTAGAGAATTAGAATATTTAGCATCCCATAACCTCATCAAAGGAGGAGACTTAGACAATGCGATTGTACTCGTTGACCGCGCAGATGTTGCTCAGGAAGAATTAGATCGTTTGGCAAAATTACTTGGCAAGGACAAACTTCAAATTTCCATTGATGGAATTGGCGTTCTAAACAGCACAAAATTACAATACGAAAATGAACCGGCGCGTCACAAATTACTGGATATTGTGGGCGACTTAGCCTTGGTTGGAAAACCTATTAAAGCACATATTCTTGCTGCACGTCCAGGACATTCTGGAAATGTTCGATTTGCGAAAGTATTGAAAGAACAAATCAAGAAACAACAAAACCAAGGACGTTACTTCGACTTGACAAAAGATCCGGTATACGACATCAACGATATTGAGCGTATTTTACCGCATCGCTATCCATTTTTAATGGTAGATAAAATCATTGAAATACATGAGAACTCTATTTTAGGTGTGAAAAACATCACCATGAATGAACCTCAATTTACAGGACATTTCCCTGGTAATCCAGTATTTCCGGGAGTTTTGCAAATCGAGGCAATGGCACAAGTTGGTGGGATTTTCGCTTTAACGAAAGTGGAAGACCCACATTTGTATTCAACGTATTTCATGAAAATTGACAATGTTCGTTTCAAACAAAAAGTCATGCCTGGAGATACAGTTGTATTCGAATTGGCATTAACTTCTCCCATTCGACGCGGTCTAGTGGAGATGGCAGGTAAAGCCTATGTGAACGGAAAAGTCGTTTCAGAAGCAAGTATGCTTGCGCAAATAATCAAAGACAAAGAATAAATGATTTCATCACTAGCCTCGGTTTCGAAAGATGCCCAAATTGGACAAAACGTCCGAATTGACCCATTCGCTGTCATCCACGAAGATGTAATTATTGGAAATGGAACTAGAATACATTCCAATGTTGCCTTATATCCAGGAACTCGAATTGGCGAAGATTGTGAAGTTTTTCCAGGTGCAGTACTCGGTGTTGTTCCTCAGGATTTGAAATTTGACAATGAATACACAACCGTGGAAATTGGTAACAACACGAAAATCCGTGAATGTGTGACAATTCACCGTGGAACCAGTGATAAATTGAAAACAGCCATTGGTGACAACTGTTTGCTAATGACTTATGTTCACGTTGCACATGATTGTCAAATTGGAAACAACGTTATTTTAGCAAGCTACACGGGATTATCAGGACATGTCATCATTGATGACTATGCCATCCTTGAAGGAAAAGTAGCGGCGCAACAATTCGCACATATCGGGAAGCACGCATTTATTGGTGGTGCCTCATTAATCCGAAAAGATGTGCCTCCGTTTATCAAAGCTGCACGCGAGCCATTGACGTTTGCCGGTGTTAATTCCGTTGGTTTACGACGAAGAGGATATACGGATGAACAAGTGCGTGAAATTGAAGACATCTACAGAACGATTTATGTTCAAAATAGCAACCTTTCTAAAGGTGTTGATGCAGTACTTCAAAGCATGGATAAAACGCCATTACGAGATGAAATTCTTGGTTTTATACAGGCTTCCGATAAAGGCGTAATCAGAGGGATGATTTAATGAAAAGAGGTGATGAGATTTCCGTTCAAATAACGGACTACGCTTTCGGTGGTCGAGGGATTGCAAAATTAGAAACAGAACACGGTCATTTTGTTGTTTTTGTTGACAATACATTTCCCGGACAAACCGTACGCGTGCGCATTGAAACAAAACGAAAAAACTACGCAGAAGCGAAATTAATCGAAGTTGAAAAACGATCTGAATTTGAAACAGAACAACGTTTTCAAGAAATTTCTGGCGGACCTTATATTCATGTCCCAGTAGCAAAACAAGAAGAATTTAAACAAGAATCCACCCTAACGAATTTCGAACGATTAAGCGGGATTAAAGATGTTCGGGAACGATTCGACGGATTCATTTCCTCTCCTAAACATTATTTCTATCGAAATAAAATGGAGTATAGTTTCTCGTGTATTGAACACGATTTAGAAACAAACGAAGAACTAGATGATGCATTTGCACTCGGATTTAAACGCAGAGGAACTTGGTGGAAAGTTGAAAGCCTGAACAAAGCATCCGGAATGTTCGATGAAGAATGGGAAACGAAACTTCGTGAAATTCGACTTTACTTAAAAGCAACGAACCTCCTTGCTTGGCATCCTCCTAAAAAAACTGGTTTCTTCCGTCACATTGTCGTTCGTAAATCTTTTCATACCAATCAGTTGTTATTGAACTTGGTGACATCCTCGGATGTAGACAATCAATTTGATGTAAGTAAATTCGCTGAATTTTTGCAAAACCTTTTGCCGGGTAGAATTGCTGGACTTTGGCACACGGAGAATGACAATGTTGCAGACCGAGCAAAGATTGAAAATGGAACATCCAAATTGGTTTTCGGTCAAGAAGTAATTGAAGAAGTTCTCTCAGGATTGACCTTTCAAATATCCATGGAAAGTTTCTTTCAAACAAATCCTTCATGCGCTGAATTACTCTATGCCAAAGCACTTGATTTTGTTTTTGAAGAACCGATCCCTCAAGAAAAAGTCGTGATGGATTTATTTTGTGGAACGGGAACAATCGGACAATTGCTAGCGAAACGCAATCCAAATGTAAAGATTGTTGGCGTTGATATTGTGGAAAAAGCAATTGAAGATGCACGTGAAAACGCCATAAAGAACGGCATTCATAGCATCGATTTTTACGCTGCAGATGTTGGTAAATTCTTGAAAGAATACCCGAATTACCAAGGAAATATTTCATGCATTGTCTTAGATCCTCCAAGAGCAGGAATTGCTCCAAAAACATTACAGAAAGTGATTGATTTAGACGCGAAACACATTGTATACATTTCTTGTAATCCATCCACTCAAGCAAGGGATGCAAATACCTTGAATGAAGCAGGATATGTGTTAGAGAAATATGCGCTTGCGGATCAATTCCCTCATACAGGACACATTGAATCTATTGCTAAATTCGTTCGCAAATGAACATAGAAATACTAGCCATTGGCGATGAATTGTTGATTGGACAAACCATCAATACAAATGCTTCGTGGTTAGGTCAAGAATTATCCAAAATTGGTGCTAGGGTGACGCGTTCACTTGTGATTGCAGATGATAAGGATCGTATTCTTCAAGCTTTGGATCAATGTTATCCCGAAACAACGTGCGTGATCATCACTGGCGGACTTGGTCCAACAAAAGACGACATCACCAAACATACATTGTGTGAATATTTTAATACAAAACTCGAAATACATCAACCAACCTTAGCAAAAATTGAAGCATACTTTGCCTCTCGCAATCGTCCCATGCTGGAGTCAAATATCCAACAAGCAGCTTTGCCCGTCGACGCTGAAATACTGACGAACAATTACGGAACTGCGGCTGGCATGATGTTCGAAAAGAATGGACGCTATTGTGTTTCATTGCCGGGTGTTCCCTATGAGATGAAAGGAATTGTATTGGAAGAATTGATTCCACGGTTAGTGCAACGCTTTCAATTAAAGGCAATGTATCATTACACTGCATTAACACAAGGAATTGGTGAATCATTTTTAGCTGAACAAATCAGTGATTGGGAAGATCGCATCCGTGAAAGAGGATTTGGTTTAGCGTACCTTCCATCTCCTGGTTTAGTGAAATTGCGTATAACCTCATACGAAGGAAAAGAAGATCAAGCAGAAATCATGGGATTTTTTCAGGAATTGGCATCCCGACTTCCCGAAGCGGTTTTTGGGTACGAAAATGATGCTCTTCCAGAAGTGATCGGAAAATTATTGAAGGAAAAACGAAAAACGATTGGTACTGTTGAAAGCCTAACGAGTGGACTTTTAGCTCAACAAATCACCAGTATTTCTGGCGCATCGGATTATTTCATGGGTTCGCTCCTCACCTATTCCAACGACCTTAAACACCGACTTTGTGATGTTTCCATTGACTCAATTCTATCCGAAGGTGTTGTAAGCGAAAAAGTTGCCTTAGAAATGGCGGAAAATGGCGCGAAAAAATTAGGTGTAGATGTGTGTATTTCCACCACTGGAATCGCAGGTCCACAAGGAGGAACACTGGAAAAACCAGTCGGCTTAGTTTGGGTTGGATTGTGCATTTCAGGAAAAACCATCGCACGTAAATTTCAGTTTGGTGATAACCGAGAACGAAACATTCAGATGACCGTATTAAGTGCCTTAAATTGGTTGAGATACGAACTATCCAAGAGCTAATTATTTACCTTCAATTCGAAAGGTATATTGCACCATAATCGTACGAGGAGCTTCAATTTTTAACGGTCTTAAGGAATAGGTTCGATTGAAAATGTTACTTCCGATTAGCGCCAATTTATGCTGCTCTGAAAAGTTAAATGAAATCCGAGCATCAAAAATCCAATTACCGAAACGATGCGCATTAAAGTAATCCATGTACTTTAAATCTTGAAGCAATTCATTGTCCACCGTAATTTGCTCGAAATCCTTTATAATCGCGTCCATATTGACCATTTTGGAAAAGTACTTCGCACTGATACCAAGCGCATATTTTTTATTCCACGTATGTTCCACATCCAATTTGACATTGTGTAGGAAACGGTATTTTAAAATTCCTTTACTCGGATCCAGTGATGTGGATTGATACGTGAATACGCGGTTCAAGGAATCAGCGGCATAAACGAAATTTGGACTCAAGGTTTTCGGAACAATGTAATTGTATCCCATTAAAAAAGTCATTTCACTTTTTTTAGACGTTTGCGCCTTACCGGCATAAGAAACATCGATGCCTGTCACACGTGAATTCCCGGTATTTAAGAACATGAATCCAGCACTTGAGCCCATAGATTGGACAGAAGTTAGTTCGTGCCAAATTCCAAACATGTATTCGATGGTGTTTTGGTATTCTTGCCAAAATCCGGCAATATCTAAATAGCCTAGCACATTACCCACTTTGATTCCTTGCTTGATGCCAATTTCAGCATTCCAACTGCTTTCCGGTTTCAAATTCGGATTCGGAAAGACCCCAAAGTTTCCAACGCCTGTTTTGATGTAACGTTCCGTGATGGTTGGAAAACGGAATCCTTGTCCATAAGAAGCTCTAAGGTACGTTCCCTTGTGAATCTGGTAAGTTGATCCGGCACGAAAGATTGGTTTCGTTGCAGTGATTGTATCATTTAACTGAAAATATTCAAAACGTCCACCTGCCGATAGGTTTAAACGTTCATTCCATTTGCTTTCCAGTTGTGTGTACATCGAAAGGTTTAGGATATCGTTGTTTGGCGAACCTGATCCGGCATAAATGTTCGCCTCCGACTTCGTCAAGGTACCCGTGAAACCAGCGACCATTTCAATTTGTTTCCAATCCGTTAATTTACGTTGATACATGTAATCGCCATAATAGGTCATTGCCTTATTGGATTGATTGGCTGACATGTTATTGTCTACTTTCAACAAACGCGAACGCAAGTAATGTTTCCCTTTGTTTTGAGTGAGTAAGTGTATGAATGGATCGACATTAAATATAAACTGATCTTGTAAAAAAATCGCTCCTGGATAGGCACGGTAGAGTCCGGTTGAATCATTCAACCAAGCCAATGGCATAGCAGTGTGCATTTTCATGAAATTCCCATTAATGCCATAGGACAAGCCCTTTATTTTCTGGGATCGGTAACGTAAATTGAAGTTTACTCGTGCCCGTTTGGAAACCAAATCTTTCTCGGTAAAATTGGTGATGGTATCTGGGAAAATCGTTGCCACGAGCGAATCGGTTTTTGGCGGGCCGATGTACCCATGGTCTTGATTAAGGTTTCCTCCCACAACCAAATCCAAATTGCCCAATCGTCGCGTATGCAAAAAATTTAAGCCGTGAATTCCAGGATATTGTTGATTCCAAGACATTTGCGCATCTGAAGGATTCGAATAAACACCGCTGTACAATTGAATTTTTGTCAAAGGTTTTGCCTTGGGATAGGCGGTTCGAATGTGGATAGACCCTGAGAGCGCTGAACTTCCGGATAAAACAGATGCTGCACCTTTCGTTACCTCCACTTGACTTATGTTCTCCACCGGAATAAATCCCCACTCTGGACGTCCAGCGTCTCCAGAAAGCATCGGCATATCATCAACAATCACTGCCACCTTAGATCCTACGCCAAACGTAAATCCACTTCCTCCCCTAATTTGTGGCTCACCATCAAGGATATTTAAACCGGGAGTTTGGTCAAGTGCCGTTTCGATGCTTCTCGTATTCTTGTTTTCAATGAGTTCTGGTTTGAGCACCAACATTGTCACGGTTTGTTCTTCGATTGGTTTATCGAATTTTCCCACTAAAACGTTCACCTGTTCCACTATTTGAACGGGCTCTTTTAAATAAAAATCGTGGTTGAGGTCCTTTTGAAGGTTTTCAAAGTAAAACGTATCAACCTGACCTCCATCGTTTTTACAGCGAAGTATCATTTTTCCAGAATGGACAATTAGCTGGTACGATCCATCTTCTTTAGAAAACACACCGATAGATTCGCCAACAACACTAATCCTGGCACCATGAATCAGCTGTTTATTTTCGTCATACACAAATCCGCTTACCTTCAGATTTTGAGCCTGTACATGAACCGAAAAAAGCAAACAACAAAGGACAAATAAAACCTTCATTCGTTCATTTTACGGAATGAATAGTTTCTGGCTTTTGCCTTGAAAATTCAATAGGTATTGTCCAGACGGTAAGGATTTACCACTCAATTGTGCAATGCTTCCTTTTTTCACAAGTTGACCGGAAATACTATAAATAGATAACTCAATATCGGAAGAAAGATCTTTAGACATCAATCCATAAGCAGATGAATAATAGAGTTGAACGGATGATTGTACTTCATTTATGGAACTTGCATTATAGATCAATTCAATGTCGTCCAGTAATACCTCGTCATTTGCAGCTCCTCCACCCGGATTTTTATTTGTCGCAAATGTCAAAAGAATGTACTTAGCTATGGGCATCAGTCCGGTTTGCACTTCGTATGCAAATGGGGCGGAAAAACGCACCCAATTTCCTGCGGTAGGCGCATAATTTAATTCAGCACGTGCGACAACAAAAGGTTGCGATGCTGCATCAATCGGATCATGAACTTGAGCACTATCGTGAATAATGGCATGCATGCGCGCTTGCTGCCCACTTCCCGCTGTGTATTTCGCCCAAAAAACAATTGAATCTGGTACAATAGAAATCGGTTCTGAGAAAAGCGTATCTGACGTTTTGGAGTAATTGTAATTCAATGCACTGGACGCTGTTGTACTTCCCATGTTTATTTGTCCAAGCGTTAGGGCACCATTGGCAACAATACCGAGTGTGCTTTTGGACCAAATACGGGCGCAGTACATTCCTGTTGCATTTGAACGAATTGCCGTTGATTGTTCCACTTGCTGAGACCCGAATGATACGAGTCCACCTGTTCCAGATTTGAATCCATTCCAATTTGATGGTTCTTCTGTGCTTAATCCAAGGTTATCCCATGACTCCATATTACCATTGGTAATCTGTTGTGCATGAAAAAAATAAGAAACAAATAAAAAGTTTAATGTAACGATTAGCTTCATAGTTTTGGTTTTGGTTTAAACAAATATAAGCAAAATCACCTTGAAAAAACCTCCGTTTTAAACAAGCAGAATTGTTTAACTTTGTTGTATGTCAAACACTCATTCAACTTCCAGTATTCAGCTCCCGATAATGGAACATTTCTTCACGATACAAGGTGAAGGATTTCATACTGGACGCGCTGCCTATTTTATTCGTACAGCTGGTTGTGATGTTGGTTGCGTCTGGTGCGATGTGAAAGAAAGCTGGACTAGCACTCCGGATCAATTGATGACCCTTGATGCAATTCTTCAGAAAGTTTTGAATGCAAATGCGCAATTTGTCGTAATTACCGGAGGAGAACCAACCATGCATTCCTTATTGGCCTTAGTGAATCGATTACACGAAAATCACATTGAGGTTGCCATTGAAACTGCTGGTGTTCATTCGCTAGACGCCAATATTGATTGGTATTGTTTTTCACCGAAGAAATTTTTGAAGCCGATAGACGAAGCCTATGAAAAAGCAAATGAGTTAAAAGTTGTCATCAATCATATTTCAGATTTTGCTTGGGCAGAAGAACATGCAAACAAAGTTTCGTCCGAATGTCGTTTATTTCTGCAACCTGAATGGAAAAAACAAGATAAATTACTTCCATTGCTGATCGACTACGTGAAAGGTAACCAAAAATGGAAAATTTCGTTACAGACACACAAATACATGAATATTCCCTGAATGAAAAACATACTACTCGTATCCATCTTTTTCTTGTTTTTTTATCGTTGCTCGACCGCACAATTCCCTTATTCAAGCTCAAGCAAGAAAGCAATTCATTTCTTCGAGTTAGCAGAAAAAGCACCAAAAGAAGGAATGGATCCAATGACAGGAGCCTATGACTTTAAAGGTGGAATTGATTTACTGGCAAAAGCTTTGGAAAAAGACTCCAATTTTTGGGAAGCACATTTACTTGCTGCTGAATTCAATGAATTTGAACGGAATTATCAGCAAGCAATCTTTCATTACAAACGAGCGTTGGAGATTGACCCGAATCACAGCATAAGTGGGTCAACGAGTTACCATTTAGCAACCTGTCAAATGGCCATTGCAGATTATCAAGGTGCAATCAAAAGTTGTGATGTTTACCTCCGGAACCCGTATGCAAAAGAAGAAAACTTTGGTACAGTTAAGCGCATGCAAGATTGTGCGAACTTCTCCTTGTACGCAATGAAGAACCCCAAACCATTCGAACCCAAGAACATGGGGGCAGCAGTAAATACCAATTTTTCCGAATATTATCCGACCATTACTATTGATGGAAATACCATGCTCTTTACAAGACGTTTAGTGGATTATCAAGGAGAAAACAAACGAGAACAGGAAGATTTTTATGTTACCAAGCAAATTGATCACGTTTGGAGTCGAGCCTATCCAATGCCGAAAAATGTAAATACCCCATACAACGAAGGGGCACCGACCATTTCTCCGGATGGAAAAAAACTCATTTTTGTGGCATGTACGGATGAAAGTGGCGTAGATTACGGTGCAAACCGACAAGGTAGAGGAAGCTGTGATTTATTTATCACCGAACAAAATGGAAAATCATGGAGTAATCCTGTCAATCTACCGGGAAAAGTAAACTCTACACATTGGGAAACACAACCTTCACTTTCTGCAGATGGCAAAACACTTTATTTTATTAGAGGATTGCGCAGCAGAGATGGAAAAAAAGATTCTGACATATATATGTCTCGACTTTTAGCCGATGGAACTTGGAGCATGGCAGAACCTTTACCTCCGCACATAAATTCAAATCAAAACGAAGAATCGGTCTTGATTCATCCCGATGGTAAAACCTTGTATTTTGCCTCTCGTGGCCATATTGGATTAGGCGGTTCAGATTTATATGTTTCCCGAATGGATGCAAAAGGTAATTGGGGGATTCCACAAAACCTTGGATATCCGATAAATACGCTATCGGATGAAAATTCTTTAATGGTTTCTCCGGAAGGAGATATTGCTTTTTTTGCATCTGATCGTCCGGGTGGATATGGATTAATGGATATTTATTCATTTAACCTACCGAAGGAGGATCAACCCATAAGAACATTATATTTCGATGGATTCGTTTTTGATTCCAAAACAAAAAATGCGCTTGGTGCGAGTTTTCAACTAACGAATCTATCAAACGGTCAAGTTGTGATTCAATCCAAAGCAGATGCAGTAGACGGAACGTTCATGGTTCCTTTGCCTGTCAACACGGACTATGCAATTGAAGTTTCGCATCCGGGTTACCTACCCTACTCCTTAAATTTCAATATGACCTTAAAGGAAAATGAACAAAGTTACCATATTCAAATCCCTTTAAATCCAGAAAATTCTTCGACCGAGAACATTCTTTCCAATGTTTTCTTTGACTTAAATCAGGCAAAGTTAAGACCTGAATCCATTGTTGAGTTAACATCCTTGGTGAACTATTTAAAGGCTCATCCGAACTTGAAAATAGAAATTGGCGGACACACCGATTCAAGAGGTAACGTTCAAGAAAACCTGACCTTGTCAACGGAACGCGCGAAAACAGTTCATGATTTTCTCCTTTCCAAAGGGATTCAGGCAAATCGCTTAAGTTACAAAGGTTATGGTTCAAGCTCACCAATTATTTCGGACACTGCTATTCAGGCAATGGGTGATGCCAGTGAAAAGGAAAAAGCACATCAAAAAAATCGTAGAACCACATACACTTTGAAGTTATGAAGTACTTTTTAAAACTCATCAGAACAAAAAACCTCATCATTATTTTGATGACCATGATTGGCGTGGCATTCTACTTAATTAGAAGTAATTATTACCAGAAAGTAGATTTCGATCTTTTAGACTATGTTTTACTCATTTTTTCTACAATGATCATTGCTGCCGCAGGGAATGTGATTAATGATTATTTCGATGTCAAAGCAGACCGAATAAATAAACCGGAAAAAGTCATCATCTCAAAATTCATGAAACCTAGGTGGGCTATTTTATTGCATTGGACATTTAATTTAATTGCGTTTTTAATCGCCGTTTACCTATCAGTAAAGTACCACACGTTGATTTTTGTATTTGTTCATTTGGTATCCATTAATTTACTTTGGTTTTATAGTGTTCAATTGAAAAAAAAGCTGATTATCAGCAACCTTATTGTGGCATTTTTAACCGGACTTGTGCCTTTACTTTGCGTTTGGTTCTTCAAAGTTCTGAATGAAAGTGCAGTGCCATTTTCACCTTACCGTGAAGAGACTTGGTCACAAAACCTTGACTATTCATTTGTGTATTTCCTAGCTATCTGTGCCTTTATTCTGAATTTTGCGCGTGAAATCAACAAGGATATCCATGACATTCAAGGAGATCTTGTCACCCACGTGGAATCTTTACCGATAAAAATCGGAAAAGAAAAAGCAGCATACTTAACCATCGCATTGATTCAAATTCCCTTAATTTTATTCATCCTTAGCTACTATGTTTTTGAATTAATTCAATTAAACACTCCAACAATGGTATTACTTCTTCTTTCCGGAGCAGTTAATTTCACCAGTGCTGTATTGTACATCTTGAAAAAAGAAGCTACTTTGACATGGATAAATCACTTGATGAAATGGTCCATGTTTCTTGGTTTGATTTGTTTATTCTCCAATAGTTTATGAAAATTGTATTAGGCTCCGCTTCTCCAAGACGAAGTGAATTACTATCCCAAATGGGCTTTGAATTTCGTATTCTAAAAGCAGATTGTTCGGAGGAATTTGACGCTTCAAGCTCACCAGAAAAAATTGTCCTTTCTATTGCAGAACAGAAAGCAGATGCTCTTAAAATCGATGTTCAGCCTGACGAATTATTGATTTGTGCCGATACCATTGTTTACCTAGAAAACGAAGTGATTGGCAAACCAATTTACACAGAGGACGCCATTCGATTATTGCAAAAAATTTCAGGCAAGAAACACGATGTTTACACAGGAGTTCTCTTAAACCAACTTGAAAAATCAAGCTCATTCGCTGTTAAGACTTCCGTTTATTTCCGAGAATTATCCTCAATAGAAATTGAACATTATGTAACTCATTTTAACCCGCTAGACAAGGCTGGTTCCTACGGGATTCAAGATTGGATCGGATTGATTGGAGTTGAAAAAATCGAAGGGTCTTATACGAATGTAATGGGTCTTCCAACGCAGGAACTTTTTCTCGCTCTTCAAGAGTTTCAGAAATAAAAAAGCCATCTTTCGATGGCTTTCATATTTTGTTTTTATTCGTGTACTATTTAATAACACTAAATTCTACACGGCGATTTTTTGCTTCTTTCACGTCTGGTTCATCATCCTCAACGATTTCTGAACTTTGAACGGAAGTCCCATTGTATTTTTTTACAATACGATCTTCTGCAATCCCTTGAGCTACGAAATATTTAACCGCAATGGCTACACGTTTTCTATCTAAATCAAGGTAATCTTCACTTTCCTTGCTTGCCTTAACCTCTAACTCGTCATTGTTTCCTGAGATCTCAATTTTCAAGGCTGGATTCGCGTTCATTTCTTGGATGACAAAATCCATATGTTCTTTCGCACTTTCAGTCAGGGAAGCTTTTCCTTGACGGAAATAAATTGAATTCGCTGCGATTTTTTTATCTAGAGGCATCTTATCGGTAATTTCAGGCTCTTTATCGAAGATAAGCGTTGAGAAGTTATCTTCAATTTTAGGAGGTCTTGCGTTGTAACATGCACATTCAGAAACATTATCCACCAAACGGATGATGATGTTATCAATGTAATAATAAGCGTGCGCTAACGGATCCGTTTCGCTTTCCTTTGGTTTCTTAACAGCTTCGAATCGTGTCGTTTCATTTCGATCAAAATTTCCGATCGTAATGTATTTTTCATCACCTTTTGCAACGTATGTATTACATACTTTTTCCCAACCAAAGAACCCGTTGTATACTTTGTTCATTTGACCTTTCATCACGTGATCCGTAGAAACATATACTGCTCCTGGTTCACCTTCTCCGACTTTATCTTTCGAAAAATATGCAGCCAAGTTGTTGCAAGCGAATTTAGAGGATTCACTTAATGACAACGAATATTCAACACAGTAAGTCAAACCTTTCTTCAAAGTAACAGGCGCATCATTTTTTAACAATTGAATCGTAATATAAGAACGTTCACCTGCAGTTTTACCAGGCTTATATGCCACGATTCCAGCGTAAACATTTCCACCATTTTCTGATGTTGGTTCTTCTAAACCATAAATATTTGTTGGAATTGTAACATCGCCACTTCCTTCCTTATGAAAAATATCAGCCTTTAGTTCCGTTGGTGAACTCACACCCTTTTCGACGATATCAATATTATTAATTTCTGTTACGTCTTCTCCTTTGACATGCTCAAAAGTCATTTTGAGAATTTCCTTCTCATTCGTTTTCTTGCTTTTTTGAGCGATGCTCGTTGAAAAGGATACCACAGCAACCAATGTAAGGGCCATGCTTCCAAAAGTTCTTCTATTAAATTTCATAACTTTTCACTGTATTTATAAAAACTTTTACTTTTTCTGGATCAATATCTGGATATACTCCGTGTCCCAAATTTACAATATGTCTTTGACTTTTAAATGATTTTAATAATTTTCTTGTTTCCAATTCAATTAATTCATTCGAACCATATAAAACACAAGGGTCCAAATTACCTTGCAAAGTCTTTGTTTCGTGAACCAAACTTCGTGCCACATCCATTGACATGTTCCAGTCGATTCCTAAGGTAGTACATGGCAGCTTTGCCAAAACAGGTAAGGAACCAATTGCGCCTTTTGAAAACACGGTAAATGGAACAGTTGAGATCGCCTCTGTAATTTGACGGATGTATTTAACGCCAAACTCTTCGTATTGATCATCGCCTAAAATCCCGGCCCATGAATCGAAAAGTTGCAAGGCATCAGCGCCCGCTTCAATCTGTGCTTTCAAATAGGAAATCGTAACATCCGTAATTTCTTGCAGCAATTCATGTGCTAAATCAGGCTGTGTATAAAGCATTTTACGCGACTCCGAAAAAGTTTTTGATCCTTTTCCTTCCACCATGTAACAAAGAATAGTCCAAGGTGCTCCAGCAAAACCGATTAAAGGAACACGTCCGGCTAAATCGCGTTTGGTGATGCGTATCGCTTCCATCACATAAGATAAGCGGTCATACACGTCTATGTTTCGATCGATAAACGATAATTGTTCTCTTGTACGAATGGTTTTTTCAAACCAAGGACCCTTTTGTTCAATCATTTCATAGGTTAATCCCATGGCTTCGGGAACAACCAAAATGTCGGAAAAGATGATCGCTGCATCCACTCCCAGTAAATCAACTGGTTGAATGGTTACCTCGGATGCAAATGCTGGTGTTTCAACTAACTCCTTAAACCCAGACAACTTCGCTCTTACAGCTCGGTACTCAGGTAAAATTCTTCCAGCTTGACGCATTAACCAAACAGGATAGCGTTCAATTTGCTCTCCTCTAGCTGCTCTTAAAAATAAATCGTTTTGTAATTTCATCGCTTGCAAAGTTAGGGAATTACCATTGAATTTCGGTTTGTTCCATCATGCGTAAAAATTCATTTGCTTTGCTAAAATGTTTACAACCAAAAAATCCACGGTATGCAGACAAAGGAGAGGGATGTACTGACTTCAAAATGAGGTGTTTCGATGAATCGATAAACGCTTCCTTTGAAATTGCTTTTGAGCCCCAAAGCATAAAAACAACACCCGTGTTTTGCTCGTTAATCGTTTGAATAACGGCATCAGTAAATTTCTCCCATCCAAATCCTTTGTGTGAATCTGGCTTTCCTTGTTCAACAGTTAAGACTGAATTCAAGAGTAAAACTCCTTGTTCTGCCCATCTGGCAAGATTGCCATTTTCTGGCATTGGAAGTCCTAAATCCAATTCAATTTCCTTGAAAATATTTAACAAACTTTTGGGAAAGGGTTTGACATCTGGTTCTACTGAAAAACAAAGCCCGTGTGCATGACCTTTGGTAGGATAAGGGTCCTGACCTAAAATCACTACTTTTAATTCATCAAACGGACACAAATCAAACGCACGAAAAATCTGTGTTCCTTTTGGAAAAACACTTCCTTTGTGTTCAACATATGCTTCTCGAACTTTTTCCGTGAGTTCAGAAAAATACGGCTTTTGGAATTCACCATCCAATACTTTTCTCCATGATTCATGAATGGCAATGCTCATTGTACTTCGAATTATTTTTTTTGATCGATAACTGCCGTCCACAGGGTGATTTTCCCTTCATCCATTCTTGGCCAAATTGGACGCACATGTCCGTTTACTGATGCAATTCCCAAATAATCACCGAAAAACACTTTACTATTGGGTGTAAACGGCTTTTCCGAAATGGTTTCTTCTAGGAATGTCTTTCCTCCATCTGAACTTGTTGCCCAAACAACATCTGTGGCATTCCCATAATATTTTCGTCTATCGTAATAGACAAAATGTAGGTTTCCATTCGATTGATCAATGCTCATAGAAGTTAAAAACTGATGTGTTCTGGTTTGGTCCTGGTTGACTTTAATTGGTTCGGACCATGTGTTTCCACCATCGGTTGATTTCAATAACCAAACATCCGTATTATCTGCGCCATTTCGTTGGTCACACCAGTTCAAGTATAAAGTTCCACGATTTGGACCATCACTCATATCCGACATCAAAAATGGAAATCCATTTGCGCGGAATACTCCGGGAATGTAGAGGTCCCATCCTCCGACTTGTTTTTCCAATTGTTTTTCCTCTGCGAACCATGTATTGCCTCCGTCGGTCGATTTTTGAAACATGAGTCCTTTTGGACCTGTCCAAGTGACATAGATCTCCCCATTCGAACCTAATGCCGGAACGGCACCTTCCACCGTATTATCCCCGTCTAAGCAATCACCTCCAAATTTTGAAATACGCTTCGGAGTAGTCCAAGATTTTCCGCGATCAGTTGATTTTGAAAAAACGATGATGGACGTATCCTTTGGGTCTGCAGAATCATAAGCATCAAACTGTGTCCAGGTCATATAGACTACATTCGTTTTCGGATCTATCACGACCCAATGTTTATCTTGAACCTTTGTCCCTTTTGGTTCAGGAAATGATCCCGAAGTGAATTTTCCTGTTATCGTTTCAGATGTTTGACACAAAATACGGTCTAGGTGAGTACCCTTGTGGTAATCCGTCAAGTGAAAATAGTACAAACGTCCAAGTTGATCGTAAATCAACACAGGATCGCCAAATACGCCATATGGACTCTCCATCTTTTTGCTTTTCCATGTTAATCCACCATCCACAGAATAATGGTACCCTTGCAACACGGAACCAGCTGCGATTTCATTCGTTTTTTTTGGATTTATCGCTATGGAAGGTTCACATTCGTTATACGGATACCGAGCACTTACAGGTGGAATCTGAACATTCTTATAATGACTTTGACCAAAAAACGACTGAGTGCTAAATAGCAAAAAATTAACGAAGCCAATAATGAAGGCGTTTTTCATTTGAAGAAGTTTTAGTCAGTAAAAATTGTTGTTTTTTAAAAGGTTGGATTGTTACTTGAACAGAGAAAAGTTTTTCGTCCCGTGCGATTAATAATTCACAACTTTCCTGATTATCCATTCCACTCATCATTCCTTCGAACATTCCTTGATCTACTCGATACGCATTACATCCGATGATTTCATCTCCCACACTAATTCCAGCATCTTCGGCACTCGAAGCAAAGCGCACAGACTTCACAATAACTTTCCCTCCCTCTTCTCTCACTGTGGCGCCAAAAGATGGATTATTTGTGGAAACGTCTTGTACATTCAATCCAACAGGACCGTAAAATTCCTTGTAAGGAATAACATCGGTTCCGTCTACGTATTTTGAAAAGAAATCATCCATGTTTTTACCTACGAATTTGGCTAATTCCGCCTTGAATTCCGCTTCTGAAAATCCACGTTTTAATCCTTCATAATAGGTAACATACAACTGTTGCATAAAATGATCCAAACATTTTTTTCCATCCGAATCCGCAATGATCATGGCATCAATGATGGATGCTAAAACAGAGCCACGTGAATAATAGGTCATGGTGGTATTTGAACTGTTTTCATTTGGACGATATGCCTTTACCCAAGCATCAAAACTCGCATGAGCAACAGGTTGAACGCGCGAACCAGGAGTTCCTTCCACATAGTTGATAGAAGATTGTAATTTCGCTAAGAACTCTTCTTCCGAATAAAATCCAGTTCTTCGCAGGATTAATTCATCGTAGTAGGAAGTAAACCCTTCCATCACCCACAATAGACTGGTGTAATTTTCTTGGTCGTAATTAAATGGACCTAATTCAATTGGACGAATGCGTTTGACATTCCAAAGGTGGAAATATTCGTGTGCGACCAAGTTGAGAAAATCAATGTATTGTTTTCCTGCATATGTCCAGCGATTCACACTCAATACACATGAACTCTTGTGCTCAAGTCCGCCTTGACCATCGACTTCGTTATGAACAATGAAGGTATAATTTGAGTTTGGATTTTTGCCAATCACCGCCGTTTCCGCTTCGACAATTTTTGCCATGTCTTTCTTGATTTGATCGACATTGCCATTGTACTCTCCATACATAGCAACAGTATGTAAAACACCAGCCGCGGTAAATTCGAAAATTTCTTGATTCCCAATTTCAATCGGACAATCAATCAATTGATCATAATTTTCAAATGTATATCGTTGCCCAGAACCTTTGCTCGAATGATCACTTTGTAAGGAAGTTGAAATGCGTTTAAAAGATTCGTGTGGAAAAATGGTCACAGATCCTGCTTGATTCATGGCTTTTTCAACGTACATAAACACACCAGATCCACTGACGAATCCGTGAGACAAATCGAGAAAAGGCGTACGTACCGAAACTTCGAAAGAATACACCTCATATTTCACTTGGATATCTTTTGTGTTTCCTGCCTCAATGACCCACGCATTTTTCGCAGTTTTATTCACCTTCAATGGTTTACCATCCTTTGTGAAAGCTTTAACTAAATTGATATTTTTCGAAAACTCACGCACCAAATAGGAACCTGGTGTCCAAACAGGAAGCTTGACTTCCACTTTTTTGGCATCATTTTCAGAAATATTCATTTGCACTTCAAAATAATGGTTTTGAGGCTTTGGCATCCGCAGTTCATATGAAATGGACATTCCAAAAGAATGCAAAGGAATTGCGATGAGCAGTAGGAGGATATTTTTCATTTTATGTGAATTTTAGCAGCAGTGATTTTTGCTTTTTCGACTAATTCTTCAACAGATTCTGTGCCAAAAACGAGAGCGACAGCCATCCGGCGATAGGGTCTCGTTGTTGGTTTACCAAAGATGCGTACTTCTGTATTTTGAACAGCAAGTGCATTTTCTAATCCTTCGAACATTGGTGCTTGATCAGATGACTCGCTTGCTAAAACGACGGCACTTGCGCCATTTTGGATGTGTTCAATTTTTGGAATTGGAAGTCCGAGCACTGCTCGTGCATGCAATTCGAATTCAGAAAGATTTTGAGTGCCTGCAAGCGTCACCATGCCCGTATCATGTGGACGCGGAGATAATTCAGAGAAATATGCTCCTTCTTTGGTGATGAAAAATTCTACCCCCCAAATTCCCGCTCCACCAAGTGCTGAAGTTACTTTCGCTGCCATTTCCTGTGCTTCCGCTAAGTGAACCGGATTCATTGGCATAGGTTGCCAACTTTCTTGGTAATCACCACGTTCCTGACGGTGTCCGATTGGCGGACAAAATAAGGTTGGTCCATTTTTTTGAGTCACTGTTAAAAGCGTAATTTCATAATCAAAATCAATAAAACCTTCTACGATTACTTCTTTCAAATCACCACGAGAACCTTCCATAGCATAGTCCCAGGCTTTTTGAATGTCCTCGGATGACTTTATCACCGATTGACCTTTTCCTGAACTCGACATAAGCGGTTTAACCACACACGGAATTCCACAAACTTCAACACCAGCAACAAGTTCTTCAAAACTAGTAGCGTAGCGATAAGTTGCAGTGCGCACACCCAAATCTTTCGCAGCTAAATCGCGAATTGCTTTTCGATTCATTGTGAAATTTGCTGCTTTGGCACTTGGTACAACTTGAATGCCCTGTTGCTCATAGGCATAAAAACGCTCCGTGCGAATAGCCTCAATTTCAGGGACAATGAGGTCAGGCTGATGTTTGGCAACGATGCGGTCAAGCTCACTTCCATCCAACATATTTATGACTTCACATTCATCCGCTACTTGCATAGCAGGCGCACCAGCATAGCTATCTACAGCAATTACATGTTTTCCATAACGCTGACAAGCGATGACAAATTCTTTTCCGAGTTCACCTGAACCCAATAATAGGATCTTTTTATTCATAGAACAAAAGTAATGAAACAAGAAAACATTTTACAGGACGAGACAATTATTCCGGGCATTTGACATCCAATTCTGAAAAAGGGAAACAAATTTTGTTAACTTTGGCTTAACATCTATGAACGAATTAAAGGAATTACTAGACCCATTTGAACCCATCACTTTACAAGAAATGGATCGTGTAAAGCTGATGAATAGAATGGATACTAAGTTTGCCTTTCGATTTAGTGACTTAAACACCATTCTTCCCTTACTGACGGATAACTATAAAGTGTTGAAAATTGAGGGGACAAGCACCCCAAATTACGAGAGTCTTTATTTCGACGATGAACGTTTTTCCTTTTTTCGAGACCATCACAATGGAAAAGGAGATCGATACAAGGTTCGCATTCGAAAATACGTCGAATCAAATCTTTTCTTTCTTGAAGTCAAACACAAAATAAAAGGTAGAACTGACAAAAGAAGAATTGTGACTGATCAATTTAATGAAGTGCTACCAGAAAGTGATTTAGCTTTTGTGCAAAATGAACTTCATTCAGCAAAAAATTTAGTTCCAACCATGTGGAATTCATTTCAGCGAATTACCTTGGTTTCAAAAACAGAAAACGAGCGACTCACATTTGACTTCAACATTGCATTTGAAAAAGATGGCGTGAAAAAATCTTTAAAACAACTAATCATTGCTGAATTAAAACAAGAAGACCTCAATCGTAATTCGGTTTTTTTCCAATTAATGAAAGAAAAACAAATTCGTCCATATCGCTTAAGCAAATATTGCCTTGGATCCGTTGAAATTTATGGTGAAGACAAATTAAAATTCAACCGTTTCAAGAAAAAATTACTTTATTTAAACAAAATAAACCATGATGCTATTTAATTCTTTTCTACTTCCCTTAAAAAAAGCGGCGCTATCTAGTTCAACTTTAACTTGGTTTAGTGATGATTTTTATGTGTTATTAGTTCGTTTAGGAATTAACCTTCTTTTCCTGACAATTTTGATTCGCTTTTTATATTACCCAAAAACCCAACGAAAGGATTATTTATTCACGTATTATTTAATTGGAACGATCACATTTTTCTTATGTTTCGGATTGATGCAAATGGACATTGACACAGGAATGGGACTCGGATTGTTTGCGATTTTCGGAATCATCAGGTACCGTACGGATGCCATCGAAATTAAGGAAATGACCTACCTTTTTATGATTATCGGAATTAGTGTCGTAAATGCATTAGCGTCAAATGAATTGAGTGTGTCTGAGGTGGCAGTTATCAATGTTTCTGTTGTTTTATTGACTTTCATTTTAGAAAACCTTTGGTTGATGAAGCACGAAACACGCAAAACCATCAACTACGAGCGAATTGATTTGATTACACCAGATAAATATGAGGAGATGAAAGCAGATTTGGAAAAACGAACAGGCTTATCCATTAACCGAGTAGAAATTGGCAAAATTGATTTCCTAAATGACACTGCCCTCATTCGTATATTTTATTTTGCCAACGAACAAGCATTTTCCGACTACAACAACCAATAAAGCGTATCTTTGAAGATGAGAAAAATCGGACTACTTCCTTTTACGATTTTATATTGGCTCATCACTTATACTCGGAATATCCTCTTTGATGTGGGCATTCTGAAATCAACTGTTATTCCAGGAAAATCCATCTCAGTTGGTAATTTATCCGTTGGAGGTTCTGGAAAAACACCAATGGTCATTTATTTGACTTCCCTTTTACAAACAGAATATTCCATTCAAATTCTAAGTCGCGGTTATGGACGCAAAACGAAAGGTTTTCGAAAAGTAAGTTCTACTGATGACGCGCAAAGTGTTGGGGACGAGCCTCTCACTTATTTTCAGAAATTTACTCCACAAACAACTGTCTTTGTTTGTGAAAAACGACATGTTGGCATCCTAAAAATGAAGGAAATCAATCCGGAATCCTTGATTATTTTGGATGATGCTTTTCAACACCGCTATGTTACACCTGGACTTCAACTGTTATTGACACCTTTTTATGAGCAGTTTATAACCGATTGGCACTTGCCTTCCGGGAATTTGCGTGAATCAATGGAGGGTGCACATCGGGCGGACGCCATTATCCTTACCAAATGTCCAAATCTTACAGAAGAGGAAAAGAATTTCCATCGTTCGAGATACGAAATTTATCAAAAACCTGTCTTTTTTTCCAAAATAGAATATGCTGATTTACATAGTGTTGGGAATCCAATTCAACGAATAAAATCCATTCTCTTGGTGACAGGCATTTCTTCCACAACTTCCTTAAAAAAACACCTAATGGAAACCTATCGCGTTGAAGAACTTAAATTTGGTGATCATCACGCGTTTACAGAAAGGGATATCCTCGAAATTCACAGAAAATTTGATACCTTTGCAAACAAGGAAATGGCCATCGTTACAACGGAAAAAGACTTGGTGAAAATCAAGGGACTTTTATCTGAAAATGACCGAAAGAGCTATCCTTGGTATGTCCTTCCAATCACAGTGAAAATGGAAGACGAAGAAGCGTTTAATTCGATGATAAAAATTTATGTTAGAAGCAATTAAAGAAACAGCGGCATTTATTCAGGCCAAAACAAGTATTCAACCAACGATTGGAATTATTTTAGGTACTGGCCTAGGTGGACTCGTAAAGGAAATAGAAATTGTGGATGAAATTCCCTACGAAACAATTCCAAACTTCCCCGTTTCTACGGTTGAAAGTCATTCTGGTAAATTAATTTTCGGACGTCTCGGTGGAAAAAATGTTGTTGCGATGCAAGGACGTTTTCACTACTATGAAGGTTATGACTTACAACAAGTTACCTTTCCGGTTCGTGTCATGAAACTACTTGGAATCGAACGTCTATTCGTAAGCAATGCTTCGGGTGGTGTTAACCCGGATTTCGCAGTTGGTGAAATCATGATCATGAATGACCACATCAATTTATTCCCTGGAAATCCATTAATTGGCAAAAACATCGATGAATTAGGACCACGTTTCCCAGATATGAGTGATCCATACGATGAATCAATGATTGAAATGGCAAAAATAATCGCTGATGAAATGTCCATTAAAGTTTCTGTTGGATGCTACGCTGGACTAACAGGTCCAACGTTGGAAACTCCATCCGAATACAAATATGTTCGTGTAATTGGCGCTGATGCGGTAGGTATGTCAACCGTTCCTGAGGTTATCGTTGCCCGACACATGAGTATTCCTTGCTTTGCAATTTCTATTATTACAGACCTTGGTGTACCAGGCAAAATCAAAAAAGTGAGCGTTCAAGACGTGATTGAGGTGGCGAGTCGCCAAGAGCCAAAAATGACGCAAATCATGAAAGAACTAATCTCCCGCATTTAAAAAATTATGGAAGCATCCATTCGCGATAAATACGAAGTAGTCATTGGACTTGAAGTCCATGCACAAATGTTGACCAAAACGAAAGCTTATTCAAGTGATGTGAATGAATACGGATCCGCTCCGAATTCGAACATTAGCGCGGTTACGCTCGGACATCCAGGTACTTTGCCTGTGATGAACAAGAAAACCATTGAATTCGCGATTAAATTAGGTCTTGCTTGCGATGCCCACATCGCTCCAGCACAGCATTTTGCACGTAAAAATTATTTCTATCCGGATTTACCGAAAGGATACCAAATTACGCAAGATACCACGCCTATTTGTACCGGTGGAAGTATCGTTATTCGTACAGATGATGGAACAGAAAAATCCATCGGATTAACACGGATTCACATGGAGGAAGATGCTGGTAAAAGCATTCACGACGTGGACGTTTACGATACACTAGTGGACTTAAACCGCGCTGGAACTCCCCTACTCGAAATCGTTTCGGAACCTGACATGCGTTCGTCAATGGAAGCGTATCACTACTTAACTGAAGTACGTAAACTCGTACGCTACCTTGACATATGTGATGGAAACATGGAAGAAGGTTCCATGCGTTGTGATGCAAATGTCTCCGTAAGACTAGTTGGTGTTGCTGAATTTGGAACGAAAGTAGAAGTGAAAAACATGAATTCCATTCGAAACGTGCAACGCGCGATTGAATTTGAAATTTTACGTCAAATTGAAGTGCTTGAAAATGGTGGTTCACTTTCTCAAGAAACGAGAGCATTTGATGCATTGAAAGGCATTACGATTTCCATGCGCTCAAAAGAAGCTGCAAACGACTACCGCTATTTTCCGGAACCGGATCTGCCACCAATTACGATTACAAAACAACAAATTGAGGCTGTTGCGCAAGAAATGCCAGCGTTGCCTCGTGCCTTGTTTCAACGTTATACAAAGGAATATGGCTTGTCCGAATATGATGCGTATAACATCACGGATAACAAAGGAATTGCACTTTATTATGAGTCCATTCTAGCACATACAAAGAATTATAAATCCGCAGCAAATTGGCTGATGGGAGACATTAAATCTTATTTGAACGAATATGGAGTGGAAATGGACATGTTCCCATTGAAACCAATTCGCATCGCAGAACTAATTCACCTTGTAGAAGAAGGGAAAGTATCAAGTACGGTTGCATCGCAGCACATTTTCCCTGCCTTATTTACTTCAGATGAAACTCCATTACAAATTGCTGAACGATTGAATTTGATTCAAAATTCGGATGAAGATGCGCTGAAAGGATTTATCGAAAAAGTTTTTGAATTGAATCCGGATGAAGTAGCTAGATACCGTGCCGGTGAAAAACAATTGACCGGATTCTTTATGGGGCAATTAATGAAAGTATCACAAGGAAAAGCCGATCCAAAATTAGCGAATGGATTGTTACGTCAAATGCTCGATGCATGAAAGATTGGATCTTAAAATATAAAACCGGACTAATTTTTGCCTTCATCGTGACACTCGTTGGTTCCATCATTTGGTACAATAAATACCAAAAAGAACAAGCTGAAACGGGAGGACTAGAACCAAACTTCGAACTATCCGGTAAAATTTCAGGGGCTCCAGGTTTAAATTTATTTATTGAAGCACCGAGTGATAAAGGAACAATTCCTGTTGCCGAAGGACAAATAAATGAAGATGGAACCTTTGATATCATTGGGAATATTCCTGGATTGGGTTACTATTTCCTAAGGTTGGGTGATGAGAAAAATAGCCTGATACCCATTACCTTAATTCCGGGAGATCACTTGAAAATCAACACCTCAGCTTCCACTTTCGTTTCAAAACCAAATGCAAGTGGAACGAAATGGAGTCGAACCATGAATGATTATTTGCGTGAATTTGACCAATTTCAACGCACCCAGTCTCGCTTACAGCTTAATCAAGAAAACCGAAGTAAGGAAGAAGTATCCAAACTTTTTCTAGAGGCAAAAAGCAAGATGGAAGCTTTTTCACGTGCACGCATGCTGAAGGACCCAAGTAACGCATACAACATCATTCTTTCCATGGATTTGTTGCCAAGTATGAGTTTTGATGATTGGGATCCTAGTAACTTAAATGCACTACGCAAAGTTACCGAAGCATTTGAGGATAAATATGCTGGTCAACCAGCAGCTGAAACCTTTAGAAATCAATATGCTCAAATCGAAAATGCATATTATGAATTCGCTTCATCAGTGAATGGAACAGTACCTGTGCCTGAAATATCGCTTGCAAATCCTTCTGGGAAAATACTCAAATTATCCGATCTGAAAGGCAAGGTTGTTTTGGTTGATTTCTGGGCATCTTGGTGTGGACCTTGTCGTGCAGAGAATCCAAATGTGGTGAAAATGTATCAAAAATTCAAGAACAAAGGATTTACCGTATTCTCCGTTTCTTTGGATGAAGATGCGTCAAAATGGAAGGAAGCAATCGCCAAAGATCAACTAGAATGGGAATACCACGTGAGTGACTTGAAAGGTTGGAAATCATCCGTAGTACCGACCTTTGGAATTGAAGGGATACCGTATACTGTTCTCATTAACAAAGAAGGGAAAATTATCGGGAAAAATTTACGTGGTGAAAAACTAGAAGAAACACTAAACGAACTTTTAAAATGAAAAACCTAGGAATTTTTTTTATCGCTTTTTTACCGTTTGGATTTTTTGCTCAAAACACCATTCAAGCGACCGTATCTGGAATGTTCTTCAATGCAAATGTTGATTCCGTTCGGATTTCTCAAAACTTCGGGACTTACTACAAGGATTATGGTGCTGCCGCTTTGGATAAAAAAGGGAATTTCAAATTGACTTTGTCTTTGCCAAATCCAGACTATTACTTCTTGCGCGTTGGATCAGAAAACATTCACCTCGTTTTAAAAAATAACAGCGACATCAAAGTTTACGGTGACGGTTCAAAACTGAAGGAATTTTGCAATTTCGTTGGTTCAGATGAATCCAAAGCCATGAATGACTTTTCACATATCGCAGATAAATGGGCCGTGAAAAATGACTCTGCATTGAATGCCATTAAATTAGATCCCACTCGCCAACAAGCGATAAATGATTATATGACACAAGAATTTTATAAATTCAACAGCGAACTACAAGGATTTATTGGTGCCAATGCAAACTCTCCCGTGTTAATCCTAGCTTTGGCAAATATGAATGCCGAACAGGATATGGCAACCTATGAAAACGTATTAAATCAATTAAATTCTGTGTTCAAGGAAAGTCCTACAGTTCAGGCTTTCAACACTAATTTTGCACAGATAAAAAAACGCATTGAAGACGCTAATTTTTTAGCACCCGGAAAAATTGCCCCTGATTTTACTGAATTGAAGGTTGATGGAAAAAAATCGTTTACACTGTCTTCCCTAAAGGGACAAATTGTACTCATTGATTTCTGGGCATCGTGGTGTGGTCCATGTCGAAGAGAAAACCCAAACGTTGTTCAAACGTACGAGAAATATAAAAATGATGGATTCACTATTGTCAGTGTTTCTTTAGATTCTGATGCACAAAAATGGAAAAATGCGATTGAGCAAGACCATCTTTCTTGGCCAAATCACGTCAGTGACCTTGGAGGATGGAACAGTAAAGTAGCGAAACAATACCAAGTTTCAAGTGTTCCATTTACTGTTCTTATTGATCGTGAAGGACGTGTGATCAAAACAAATTTAAGAGGTCCAGCATTGGAGGAAGAACTCAAACGTATATTTGGACATTGATGAACCAAGAAACCAAATACACGTACTTTGCCTCCGATTTTCATCTGGGAACTCCGGATTCAAAAACGAGTCGTGAACGTGAGAATTCACTGGTTCAGTGGTTAGAACACATTGAAAAAGATGCAGATGAAATTTTTCTTATCGGAGATATTTTCGATTTTTGGTTCGAATACAAAACGGTGATTCCAAAAGGATTCGTCAGACTTCAAGCGAAGATCGCAACGATGGTTGACAAAGGAATTCCGGTTCACTTTTTTAAAGGAAACCACGATATGTGGATGTTCCATTATTTCCAAGAAGAATTGGGTGTTCAATTGCATTCTGATGAATACTGTTTCGAAAAAAATGGAAAACGATTTTTTGTCGCACATGGAGATGGATTAGGTCCAGGTGATTACAAGTACAAATTCATTAAACGCGTTTTCAGAAATCCAATTTGTCAATGGGCTTTTGCACGCCTCCACCCTAATTTCGGGATTTCATTGGCGAATTACTTTTCGAGAAGTAGTCGAAAAAGTGGAATGGCAAAAGACATGGTTTATTTAGGCAAAGAAAACGAGTGGCTCTATCAATTCGCAAAAGAAAATCAAAAAAATAATCCACACGATTTCTATGTTTTTGGCCACCGTCATCTGCCCTTGCAATTAGACCTTGATCAGGCAAGCTATATCAATACAGGTGAATGGTTATTCGCTCAGACCTTTGCCCGGTTTGATGGTGATCATCTATCCCTTTTTGAATGGAAAAATGGAAAAATTGAATCCTTCGATGCATCAAAACCTAACTAAAAAGTGGGGAAATGTATCGATAGATGCATTGCCGCGAATTTCAACAGAACTCGTTTCACTTATTTCGAAACCATGCTTCGTCGCGATTCAAGGAGAAATGGGAGCTGGAAAAACTACATTTGTTCAGTCTCTACTGCGTGAATTAGGTATTCATCAACCAGATGGCTCACCGACCTATGCGATTGTTCATGCGTATGTAAATGAATTTGGAACTAAAATATACCACCTTGATTGCTATCGAATTGAAAATGAGCGCGATTCCGAACAACTTGGATTAGAAGAACTTTTTGAAGAGAATGCCTACTTCTTTGTTGAATGGCCGGATAAAATTGAAAAAAAAATACCAGAACACGCGAATTGGCTGTATATTCGTTGTGAGCCCGAAAGTGAACTAAGAGAAATCGTTTTGAATTATGATAACTGATCCTGAATTACTGAAAACACTGATCCAAAAAGGCAGCCTACTTCCCAAAGAAGAAATGTTAGAAGTACGCAAGAAAAAAGGCAACTTATTTATTGGAATACCCAAAGAAACTTCCTTTCAAGAAAGACGTGTTGCTTTGGTTCCTGAAGCCGTTACCTTACTTGTTTCAAATGGTCACCAAGTATTAATGGAAACAAATGCAGGTGAAGGTTCGAACTTTACTGACAACGAATACAGCGAGGCTGGAGCCCAAATAGTTTACGACAGAAAATCCATCTACAGCTGTGACATTATTTTGAAAGTTGCGCCACCATCTGAAGAAGAAGTTGAATTAATGGTTGGAAATCAAACGTTTATTTCCGCACTTCAGATTTCTACACAGCCAAAAGAAATATTACAGAAATTAACAGCAAAAAAAGTTACAGCAATTGCCTGGGATTATATTCAGGACGAAGAAGGTGTGTTTTCCATTGTTCGTACCATGGGTGAAATTGCTGGAACTACTTCCATACTCGTAGCTGGAGAACTTCTCTCCTCATTTTCTCAAGGGAAAGGACTAATGCTAGGTGGAATTGCAGGTGTGCAACCCGCGGAAGTTGTGGTGATTGGAGCTGGTACAGTTGGAGAATTTGCGACACGTGCAGCCCTTGGACTTGGTGCCTCAGTCAAAGTTTTTGATAACTCCTTAACACGTTTACGTCGTTTACAAAACGATTTGAGTTTACGCGTTTATACTTCCATCATTCAACCGAAAGTACTAGCTAAAGCAATACGCCGAGCGGATGTTGTCATTGGTGCCTTACGCTCCAACATTGGACGCACACCCTGTGTCGTAAGTGAAGAAATGATTGAAGAAATGAAATCGGGATCAGTCTTGGTAGATGTCAGCATCGATCAAGGTGGATGCTTTGAAACATCTCGTGTCACAAATCACATTGATCCAACCTTCGTTAAACATGGAGTGGTACATTACTGCGTGCCGAATATTGCTTCACGTGTAGCAAGAACAGCCTCTTTTGCCCTTTCTAACACCTTTTCACCAATGATCCTAGAGATGGGAGAAAAAGGTGGCGTTGTAGATTTAATTCGGACACACAGTGGTTTCCGAAACGGCGTATACATGTATAAAGGTATTTTAACAAATGAAGTGCTTGGAAAAGTTTTCGACCTGAAATACAAGGATATTCACTTGTTGCTACCAGGGATGTAATGAATCCAATTGTACCCTTAAATTTACCTCGAACGGATTTGCAATTGAGCAGAAAAGATGGCGAGGTCTCTGTACTTTGCCTCATTCGAAGAAAGAAAATCCGCTTAACACCAGAAGAATGGGTGCGGCAACATTTCATCTCCTTTCTTGCAACAGAAAAGGGCTACCCACTTTCCAGAATTGACGTAGAAAAATCGATTCAATATGCCGGATTAAAAAAAAGATGGGATATCATTGTCTATGACGATGACTTCAATCCGCATATTTTAGTTGAATGCAAAGCGCCAAAAATTAACATTTCTGTTGACACACTGTATCAAGCGTTAACGTATCAAAAAGAAATGCAAGGAAAAATCATTGCACTTACCAATGGACTCACACATACTTACTTTAAAGTTGATCAAGCGTTACAGCATTTCACCGTGATCGAAGAAATTCCCGGTAAAAACTAGTTATTTAAGTAATCCCAATCTCCAGATTTCATTCGTTGATATTCCCTTGCCAGGTAAGCAAGTTGAATGCGCATTAAATCGAATGCTGCTTCAGTCTCAGCACTGATCTCCTTTTGACGCATTTTCAATTGTAACTTCATAAACATAGCATGCATCAATACCTCCACATCTTGACGCTGACCCATATTTGATTTTTGCTTGAATTCCACTAACGCTTCTTGCGCATTTCCGCACAACGTTTTATATTTCTCATCATTCATGATGGTTAATAAACTGTTGTGCAAATAAGTAAGTTCCACTAAAATCTCTTGTACTTCATCGATGTGACCTTCCTTTTCAAGTCCTTTCACATTCATTTCGCGGACCAAATTTTGGTACCATGAAATTTGTTCTTGTAATTGAAATTCATCGCGAATTGCTGGCTCTAGTACTTGAGATTTAATTAATTCCATATCCAAATTCAAGGAACGAACTAAATCTTCAATTTGAAATAAATACAAAATGTATTCCGCAACGTTTTCGACTTTTTTGGATTCTGTTGGACGCATATTACTTAAGTTCCTTTTCGATTTGAGCCTGATTCTCGTTTAAGAAGTTGACAAATTCAGTAGTGACATCCATGCTTGGATTGATGAAGTTTATTTGACCCCCTTCACCGTGCATTAGTAAAATATCAATATTATGCTTCTCGCAGTACTTTTTTCCTAGCGCCTCTATTTTTTTGTTCACTGTTTCCAAAGACTTCATTGCTTCTTCCTCAATTTTTGCACCTTCTGTCTGTTGGTATTGCATGATTTGATTTTGCATTTCTTGAGCGCGTTGTTGTACTTGTGCAATTTCATTTTGGGATAAAAGTCCTCCTCGTGCTTCAGCGTCCTTTTTTGTAATAAAAGCTTCATATGCTTTTGTTCTGCGTTGAACCTCTGCCTCAAAAACTTTCTGTTTTTTCTTAATAATTCCTTCTTCTTTTACGAAGTAGTCAAAATTCGCTTTGATACTATCGTTGGAATAATAAGCAATTTTCAATCCACCCAAATTTCGTGATTCCACTTTGGGAGTTGTATCCTTTTTAGGCGCAGATTTGTCACCACAAGATGCAAAAAGTGTGATTCCAACTATTGCCGCACTTAGTATAACTATTGATTTCATTTTATGATTTTAAGTGTATAATTTCCATCCAATCGCCACGCATTTCTATGAAACGATGAATGCATTTCGTTAAAAAAGTCCCTTGAATGAGTGTTTCGATTTCTTCTACTTGTGGAAAATCCGATTCAGAAACTTTAAATGTTTGTTCAAATTGATCCAAGGAAATCGTTAAAATGAATTTCCCATTGTAGGAATGAAGTTGAATTAAAAATCGTTCGTGAGGAATTTGTTTTAATAAACGCATGAACAAAAATAGCAATTTTCGTTCTGAACTGAATTAAACCAGTGGAAAAGGTTTTAGTACATCGAACTCAAAGCCAATTTGAGTCAATATATCCATGTCTTTTCCAAGTTCAAGCATGTCGAGGTCGTTCTCTTCGTAGTTCCAATGCACACGAACTTCATTTCCTTCTTTAATCATGTCTTTCAAAAGATACAAAACTTCCACTAGTGCAGAAGAGGAACTCGTATCTAAAGACTCGATGAATAAATTCAAACATGTTTTCGTGGAAGGTTTTGCGCTATACGCTTGAACCCAAGATATCACTGGAGACCAAAATTCTTGAGAATCTTCGTTTATCGATTTCCCACTGATTTCCATCAATCCATTCGAAAGAAAAGAGATAAGCGGTGTTTGTTCTGTTTGAGCGATAACTAAATGGTCCATATCTGATTAAGAGGGTCAAATTTAGGGAAACGAAAATAATTCTTAAAATTTTTATTGGTCGAAATGAATTAATTTTTTTCTCGACTCCAACCAATTTATTTTATATGCTTATTTACCTGATAGTTACACTCAATTTAAAGCATTATATCAATTTAACTATTTAAAATTTGATCAAAGATTTTGCGTTAAATCCATCTGTTTTCATGTGAATAGAAGGTCCAGTTATTCGACAACTTGAAAAGAAAAATATCTTTTTTCAGAAACAATGAGGTGTTTTTAAATATTTATTCTAATTTCGAGGTGTTAAACCCGAGTAAACACAAGTAAAACCTTTGCTTTTTAAACATTTATGACCAGTATTTTTGTTGCCAAATTAGATTTTGGAGTGACCAATGAGCAATTAAGACAATTGTTCGAACAACATGGTAGCGTAATCAAAGTGAATGTCGCTACTGACAGAGAAACAGGTAAATCAAGGGGCTTTGCCTTTGTTGAGATGGCTGATCGCGCAGAAGCCATGAATGCCATTAACGCCTTGAATGGCCACATGATTAATGGCCGAGACATTGCCGTAAAAGAAGCGGAACAACGTGGGGACACACGTCCAAACAACAATCCGCGCTCTGGCAATGATTTTCAGCGCAATTCCACACCGAGAAGCGACGATCGTAGACCAATGTCATCACCTGGTTTGGATTCACCAATCATTACACCACCAATAGAATCTCTTAAAATTGAACCTAGAAAGAAGGTAAATAAGGACAAAAAGCCTGGAGATTCAGATTCGGACAATCGTTCGAAAAAACCTAAAATGGATGCCTATAAAAAAAGTGGAAAGGCAAATCGATTTTTTGATGACGACGACGACGATGATTTCGATGGAGACTTGTTTTCATTCAAAAAAAGTGATGAGGAGGATGATTTCGACGAGGAAGACGATGAGGATTTCGCATAGCATTAAACGCTATTTAGTTCTTTCGTCGTACCTTTGCGCCACATGTCCTTGAATTACGCAGAAAAATTAAATCATCCCGTTTTTAAAGTTGTTTCGCAATATGCGACAGACCATAACATCGATGCATATGTCATTGGTGGTTTTGTTCGCGACTTAATCATGGAACGCCCCTCAAAGGATATTGATATTTTAGTACTCGGTGATGGTCCCTCTTTCGCTGAAGATATTGCAAAAATCTTACGGGTTAAAAAGGTCAGTGTATTTAAAAACTTTGGTACCGCGCACTTCCGATACAAAGACCTTGATGTGGAATTTGTTGGCGCTCGTAAAGAATCTTATTCAAGAGATTCTCGAAAACCAATTACCGAAAAGGGAACATTGCAAGATGACCAAAACCGCAGAGATTTTACTATTAACACGCTTGCATTAAAACTTAATACACATTCTTTCGGAGAACTTGTAGATCCTTTTGGTGGCGTAAATGACATTGAAAAAGGAATCATACGTACACCACTTGAACCCGAAATAACATTCAGTGATGATCCATTAAGGATGTTAAGAGCCATTCGATTCGCTACACGATTTGATTTTCAAATTGAACGTTCCTGTCTTGAAGCAATGAAAAAACAAGCCGATCGCTTGGAAATCATTTCTCAAGAACGGATTACCGAAGAGTTAAATAAAATCATTCTAACTGATACACCATCACGTGGATTCAAACTTTTGAACTCAACTGATTTATTGAAACAGTTTTTCCCAGAAATGATCGCTTTACACGGAATTGAAACGAGAAATGGAAAAGCGCATAAAGACAATTTCTACCATACGTTAGAAGTATTAGATAATCTAGCGCAGAATAGTGACTCTTTGTGGTTGCGCTGGGCGGCAATTCTGCATGACATCGCTAAACCACCGACGAAACGATTTGATCCAGTTGTTGGTTGGACCTTTCATGGCCACGAGGACCTTGGAGCTAAAATGGTTCCACGTATTTTCACTCGATTACGCTTGCCCCTAGATTTCAAGATGAAATATGTCCAAAAACTTGTCAGACTTCACCTACGTCCCATTTCCTTGGTAAAAGGTTCTGTGACAGATTCTGCTGTACGACGCTTACTAAGTGAAGCAGGTGATGACGTGGACGATTTGATGTTGCTTTGCAATGCTGACATCACATCTAAAAATGAATTCAAAGTTAAACGCTACAAAAAGAACTTTGAACTTGTTTCCGAGAAATTAAAATTAGTTGAAGAGAAAGACCGAATTCGAAATTTCCAACCACCAGTAAGTGGTGAATTAATCATGCAAACTTTCGAACTAGGACCTTGTGCGGAAATAGGGATCATCAAAGCACACATAAAGGAAGCGATTTTGGAAGGAACCATTGAGAACTCATACGAAGATGCTGTATCGGAAATGCTCAAACTCGGAAAAGAATTGGGATTAACCGTGGTGAAAACGCCCCATTTGGATAAATAATACTAACTTTACCTAAAGCGTAAAATCAGTAAAAATGCCAGGTTTAAAATTCAGAATTTTATTGGATTCAGATAAAAACGAAGAGGTTTTTAGAGACGTTTTGATTAGTGACACAAGCGACTTTGAAACCTTTTACCACGCGATCATGAAATCATTTGATTTCAAAGGAGATCAAATGGCAAGTTTTTATGTTTCAAATGAGGATTGGGATAAAGGACACGAAATTAGCCTATTGGACATGTCCTATGATGATGATTCCATTGACTCACCTGCAACGGTGATGAAAGACGCTGTCATTAAAGATTTTTTAGAGGAACCAGACCAACGATTCATTTTAGTTTATGACTTTATGAAAATGTGGATTTTTCTCGTTGAATTAATCGGCTATGATCGAACTGAACCTGAAAGTCCCCAAATGCTTTTAGCTATAGGAAATGCACCAAAAGAAGAATCAAGGGAAGCACTCGATGAAGAATTGCTGCATGAGAGTGATTCACTATCCGAAGATGAGGAAGAGGATGATTTTGGTTTCAATGAATTTGATGATGATTATTCTGACGATGATCTAAATGACTACAACGAGTACGAATATTAGTATGAAAACAACTGCACAAGATCCAATTGGTCAGGCCATTTTGGATTACCATAAAACAAAAAAACCATTTGACATTGTCGTGTCTTCTGACTTATGCGATGATGACATTATTCCAATTGAAGTCTTGTTTCGTTCATATAAAGACATGCCAGAATTGGAACAGTTAGCGATAAAACTTTGCAAAGGTCAGGTACTTGATGCCGGAGCCGGAGCTGGAGTTCATGCCAACGAACTCATCAAACGTGGACACACCGTATTTGCAATTGATACTTCTGAAGGTGCAGTTGAATACATGAAAGGACAAGGAATTGCAGCAAAGCAAATCGATTTTGAATCGTATAACCCTCCCGCGAAATTCGATACAATTCTATTGCTCATGAATGGCATCGGTATTGCGAAAAAGAAATCCAACTTACTGAGTTTCTTGAAAAATGCCGGCGAAAAATTGAACAAAGGAGGACAAATCCTTTGTGATTCATCTGATGTGAAATATTTGTATGAGGATGAGGATGGATCCTATTGGATGGACTTAAATTCTGAATATTATGGGAATTTCAAATTTCAAATGCACTATAAAAAAATCAGCGGTCCAGAATTCCCATGGTTATATGTTGATTACGACACACTGCATGAAATAGCAAGTCAAGCTGGATTCAAATGTACGCGGGTTTTTGACCTAGATGCTCATTTCCTCGCGCAATTAACGAAGCTTTAAAGATAAATCGAAATGAAATTGATTTATTCCTTCTTGCTCCTGGTTTTATTGTATGCTTGTGGCTATTCCGAAGAACAAATTAGCAAATTTGATCAACGGATTGAAAAATTTACACACGGAAAGTCCTTTCACTTGACTAAATCAGAAACTGGACTTTACACAGAAATCATGGAAGCTGGAACAGGACGTGACATCCATTTAACCGATAGCATCGGCGTAAGTTATGTTGGAACCTTGCTTTCTGGTAAAAAATTTGACGAACAAAAGAAAACCATTTACCTGCCTATGCGTGTAGTAATTGATGGTTGGAAAGAAGCCTTGATTGGACAAAAACAAGGAGTTAAGTTAAGAATAATTGTCCCACCACAATTGGGATACGGTGCAGGCGGAATGGATAAAATTCCAGCAAATGCCACATTGTATTTCGAATTGCACGTAGATGATGTGAAATAAATGCTGTTTTACTTGTCATTATCGCCACATTGATTAATTTTGATCACGCAAAAATAGAAGTAGCCTTATGAGTGTTTTAGTAAATAAAAATTCCAGAGTCATTGTTCAAGGATTTACCGGTAGTGAAGGTACATTCCATGCAAGTCAAATGATCGAGTACGGAACAAATGTAGTTGGTGGAGTTACACCAGGAAAAGGTGGTAGCACCCATTTAGATCGCCCAGTATTTAATACGGTTGCGGATGCTGTTACAAGCACGCAAGCGGATACTTCCATCATCTTTGTACCACCTGCATTCGCTGCGGATGCAATTATGGAAGCTGCTGAAGCTGGAATCAAAGTAATTGTGTGTATTACGGAAGGTATTCCGGTAAATGACATGATCAAAGCAAAAGAATACATTCAAGGATTTGACACACGCTTAATTGGACCAAATTGTCCAGGTGTAATCACTGCAGGTGAAGCAAAAGTTGGTATCATGCCAGGATTTGTATTCAAACAAGGTAAAATTGGTATCGTTTCAAAATCAGGAACGTTGACATACGAAGCAGCAGATCAAGTTGCAAAAGCTGGAATGGGTATCACAACTGCCATCGGTATCGGTGGTGACCCAATCATTGGAACAACAACGCGTGAAGCTGTAGAACTTTTGATGAACGACCCGGAAACAGAAGGAATCGTTATGATTGGTGAAATCGGAGGTAACCTTGAAGCAATTGCTGCGAAATGGATCAAAGAAAATGGAACAAAACCAGTTGTTGGTTTCATCGCAGGTGAAACAGCTCCAAAAGGAAGAACTATGGGACACGCTGGTGCAATTGTTGGTGGAACAGATGATACTGCGGAAGCGAAAAAACGCATCATGCGCGAATGTGGCATTCACGTAGTGGATTCTCCAGCACACATTGGTACAAAAATGGCAGAAGTAATGGGAAATAGATAATTTCCCTGAATCTAACATATCTAAAGCGTCTTCGGACGCTTTTTTTATGCGTCTACTTTTTTAAAACAGAAACGAATGCACTAAGAATTCAAATGAGAGTTATCTGAATAATGGAGTTACTGAAGTTCTAGCGGTTCATTATTTTTCCTGAATTTTAATTCCAGAAATCCCACGTCAAACCTATTTTGAGTTGCATGCTCGGAAAAGCATAATTTGTTACAAAGGCTGTCGTGGATGGAACCCAAAAGGAACCAATATTATCAACGCGAATAAAGAAACGAAACGTCTCAACCTCCAATGCTGTTGTAAAGGAAACATTCACGAACCCTTTCGAAGTCGGATTATTGGTTTGAGTCAAATCAAAAACTCCCATCTGTGGATTAAATGCGCGTTGCTGGAATGAACTTAAATAACTAACATCCGTCGAAAATAACATGCGCAGTTTTTTCGCTTTAAACACACCGCCTTTCCACTGAACATGAAGTGACGTTTGATGTTGTGGCTGAAAATTTAAATCACTTGAAAAGTGAGTCCAACGATAGTGTGGTTTCAGTTGAAATCCTTTATATGTCCAATTGGCGGAGAACTCGAGAGACTGTCCGAATCCATTGCTTGCTAATTGATCCGTTCTCCAAATACCATCAAAGGGATTAAATACATACACATTTTTAAATTGTAGAAATTGGTATGCTGCCTCCACTTGAACCGTACCAAATGTCTTGATAGAAGCGAAACGAACAGTATGATTCCATTGTTTTTCCAGTGAACTTAATTGGTATTGAACGTTGTTACTTTGGTAATTTCGCTGCATCAATTCTGGCAAGGTTGAACTTAATGCGTGTTCAATTCGAACCGCCAGAAACGAGAAAGGAAGCGTTAACTTACTGAACGATGTAAAGCCATTTCCAGCACCAATCACATTGATGGCATCTCTGTGTTCCAATTGGAATTGAGCAGAGCGGTAAGAAAGGTCATTCCTCCACCAAAGCTCAGTTGTATCGTGATATAACAGGTTATCATGCCACTTTCGCACGCGTAAACTGAGTGCACTTTGAAGTTGCAAGTTCTTTCGGTCAAAGAAAACACCTAGATCATTGGAGAAATTTCGTTCTCGAAACCGATCTTGTGTGGAATCTACATTCCAATAAACGTTCTGATATAACAAGGTTAGGCTATCCAATTCCTGATAATCTCTTTTATACTCAGAAAATTCATGGCGACTGAATAGTCCAATTCCCTGAATGGAATCTTTGTCAAAATCAACGCGTTGCTGAAAACGAACAAAAGAAAGTTTTTGGTCCGACTTGGCATTTTCCTTTTGGACTGGTTGTAAATTCAAATCAACTCCTGAGATGGGAATTGGAAAAAAGAGTCCATTCGACCAAGAACGAGCGACCACATTTTTTCCGGTTTGAAAATCGAATGAATACCGCTCACCTGAGCGAAGCACATGAGCATTAAATTCCTGAAAGGAAAAATCATCATTTCTTAAAAACCCATTTCCTTTGGATTTGTTAAAATTAAGATTCACAAGAACACCATTTTTAAATGCTTCTTGGAAATCCACTTTCAAGCGTTGTGTACCTTGCGCACCAAAAGCGTAAGCAAATCCAAGGTGAGGAAGCGCCGAAAACAACAAGGGATTTTCTTTGATTTTTAACGCATGAAGCGTACTTCCGTTTGACGAATAAAGTTGAAAAGGGGAAAGTATGGAGGAATTTGGAGAAAGATAAAACGTTGACTGAAAAGCGCTTGTTGCATTTGAAAGTGTGTCAAGCAAGCCACCTGTTCGATGGGTACTTTTCACTGTGTCAACGAATTGATTAAATGCTGTTTGACTATAAGTAACCAAAGAAACCAATAGCAACAAGCCGAACAACAAACCTTTTTTCATAAAAGCAAACATAACAAAAAAAGGGGCTCGAGGCCCCTTAACAATTGGATATTTCTGCAATTACATTGCGTTCACACGAACTTGCAATCCTGATTTCAAGTTTGCAGCTTTGTTCTTGTGAATAATGTTTCTTTTCGCTAATTTATCTAACATCGTTACAACTTTTGGCAACATGGCCATCGCTTCGTTACGGTCTTTTGTTTCACGTAATTTACGTAACGCGTTACGAGTTGTTTTGTGTTGGTATTTGTTCAATACACGTTTTGCATCGTTTGAACGAATACGTTTGATTGCTGATTTATGGTTTGCCATAACTTAATTGTTAATTAAAAACGTTCTAAATTCTTTTAAAATCTTCCGTAGCCCATAGGAGAATCGAACTCCTGTTTCCAGGATGAAAACCTGGCGTCCTAACCACTAGACGAATGGGCCAAAAACTTGGTAGCCCATAGGAGAATCGAACTCCTGTTTCCAGGATGAAAACCTGGCGTCCTAACCACTAGACGAATGGGCCATAAACTAGGTTTTCCTAATTTTTGGGATTGCAAATATAGTTAGAAATTCTTGAAGCGCAAGGGCTCATTTATTTTTTTTAATAATTTTCTGATTCCTCCTCGTGTTTCATTTTAAATCCGAGCCTTTTGGCAGTTTGTAATTTCAAGCTTTCACCCATCATTTGGATCTGAGCAACAGAGATTTCACTCAAATATTCAAACGGTGGAATGTACAAATCGAACTCAAGTGCATGTGCAAAAGACAATTGAACGATTAAACGAAGTGCTTCATAACTCAACACCATATTTTGCGGATCCCTGAACATGAATCCCAAACTACCTTTTCCTTCAATAAGGAAGTGATTCTCATGATTTAGAAAAAGTCTACCAATGAGGTATCCGGCATCCTCCATGCGATTTTGCAACAAAGATTCTGCTAAGAAATTAAAAATATGAATCGTGGAAAAGTAACCGTTATTCTGGTTTTGTTTAAAATATGCAGTCCCCCAAAGTGGATTATGGTCAGGTAAACGAAATACATTTTGATGTAAATTAAATACCAATACGTCACTACCCACATACGCATGAATCTCGAATTTTCCTTTATCTTGAAAACTTAAGCGAATACGTGGATCAGAAATAGATTTTTTCAACTCTTCTATCTCGGTAATAATGGTCGTTTTAAGGCGTTCAAACACCTTTTCACTATCGTCAGCTATGTCCTGTTTTAACGCAGATTTATGTTTTAATAAATCTACAAGTTGTGCTCTATTTTTTTCAATGGGATCTTTTGACATCGTTCTTCTTTTTTCTCAAATTTACGCTTTATGGCATTATTTTTGGAAGGCAAATGCAAGAAATTTTAGGTAGTTTCTAAAAAAATAACGATATTTGAATTTGAGCATGAAACATATTCGCTCATTAACGTTAAAAAGAACATGAAAAAAACCATTTGGTTTATTGTTAATCCCATTTCTGGAGTTCGTCGCAAAGACGATATTCCTGGATTAATACATGCTCACTTGGACCATTTGCTTTTTGACTACGAAATTCGTTATACCACACACAAAGGTCATGCAATTGACCTGGCATTGGAAGCGGTAAATTTAAAAATTGATGTTGTTTGCGCTGTTGGAGGTGATGGGTCAGTTCACGAAGTTGGAACTGCTTTAATTGGTTCTCAAACTCGCCTGGCAGTTTTACCTATTGGCTCAGGGAATGGACTCGCACGTCACATGTTGATTCCAAGAGATGTGAAAAAAGCCATAGAATGCATCAATGAAATGAACGACATTCAAATGGACACTGTTTTAGTCAATGACAATCCCTTTTTAGGTGTTGGTGGTTACGGACTTGATGCCGTGATTGCTCAAAAATTTGACGAAGACAAAAAACGTGGTTTCCTTACCTATGTCAAACACGTATTTAAAGAGTTTTTTAAATACAATCCGATGAATATTTCCATCGACATGAACGGTCAAGTGAAGAAAATGCCCGTTGTTCTTTGCACCATTGCAAACACATCCGAATTCGGAAATGGATTCGTTGTCTCGCCAAAATCGGATGCCACAGATGGTAAATTAGAATTATTTATATTAAAACCTTTTTCAGTTTGGGGAATTCCACGAATCATTTATCAGTTTTTCACAAAACGTTCAGATGAGTCGATTTACGCGGAAGTAATTTCCTTCGAAAAAGCAAAGATTTCTTTATCTAAAGGAATCGCACATTATGACGGAGAGCCCGTAGCCGTGCGTAAAGAATTAAATGTGCAAGTGGTTCCTAAAAGCCTGCACATTCTTGTAGGAAAAAAATAAGATGCAAACTTTTGAATTTGACTTAGAATACCTCTTGGGTAAACTAGAGTCCCTAGAAACAACAACAGTTCCCGCTTGGGGAGAGATGTCCGCACAACGCATGATTGAACACCTGTGTGACGCATTATACATGTCCTGTGGAATCGGTGAATTTGAACTAGAAGTCCCTGAGGACCGCCTAGAGAAAATGCAACTTTTTCTTGCTTCCGACAAACCAATGGCACAAAACATCCGTGTTTCTTTCGCCAAAGCCGACACTCCTCTTCGACATGAGAACATGGAATTCGCTTTAGATGAATTCGCTACGGCATTTGTAGACTTCGTGGAGAAATACGAAGAGAACCCATCTTTCACTGCCTTACATCCATATTACGGAAACTTAGACCTTGAAAAATGGAATCAATTACATGCGAAACACTTCGCTCATCACTTCAAACAATTTGGACTAATTGACTAAAGTCCTACTTTATTCGTTGCTGATTGGATTTTCCATTGGTACGATTACGTACTTGTACAATCGTCAAAATGGACACAAAAGTATCGCTCAATGGTACCTAAGTGTTATGGCGTTTTTTGCGCTAGCGTTTTTAATCCTCAAATACTTAGTTTGACATTCTCTTCGTAAATGGAATGAAACGAGGAACACTTGCTTGATAATCCTTGTATTCAGGATATTTCCCAGCGGATAGCTCCTCAGAAAAATCAGAACTTCCTTTAAATAAAATAATCAAAAGGATACATCCACCGATGGACCAATTGATCCATTCTCCCGTTGCGTGAACGCTATATAAGTAAAAAACCACCCAAATTGTTTGCTCCATGAGGTAGTTTGGGTGGCGTACTATCGACCAAAGTCCAGTTGATACAAAACCTTTGCTGTATTCGCCCAAATCTTCACGCGCCTTTATTCGACGGTGTTTTTCTGTTTGGAAATCATATTGTTGCTGATCTGCAATAAATTCAATTACAACGCACGATACATAAATCAACGCTAGGAGATAATCCACCCAAGTTAATTCGGGATTAACACCATCCCCCAATGAAGTAAGAATTGGTAGCGTAAACAAGAAAATCAAGACACTTTGATACCCACTAATGAAAAATAAATTAAAAATCATCCATACAAACTTGTTGTTGAATCCCGGACGACTGCGCAAAACTTCCCAACGGTAATCCTCTTCTCCAGCCCAAAATTTCCACTGATATGCTCCTCTTCTTGCGAAGTTATAGGTCAAACGTGCACCCCAAATTGTCACTAAAACTGACATCAATATCATTCGAGGGTCCCATCCACCCATAAAAGTCATATGCCAAACGTAGTAAATTGGAATAATACTCCATATTTTATCTACTTGGGAATTATTTTTAGCTAATTCACCCACGAAAAAACAATAGGCAATCACGATTCCAACAGAAAAGGTCATTTGATATAAGATGGCATCCTGTACGTCATTTGGATTCAATCCATAGGAAATACACACATACGGAACAACGATCACCGTAAAAATCAAAAGTAAAATAGTAATAAGCATAGGTCGGTTTATTTGGGTTTATAGTTAATATCCAGCAATTTCAGCTGCAACTGAAACAAATGTACCATTCGCATGTGCGACGAGCTGTTTGTTCTGATTGAGCACATCTGCTTGCATAAAGATAAGTTTATTTCCTTTTTTTAAACATTTTGAATAGGCCATCAATTGATCAGATTTTTTGACGCCTGCCAAAAATTGTATGGATAAATCAACAGTCGAGACTACTTTTTGTTCATCCGCGACTAAAGATAATGCACCAACACCTAGGGTTGCATCTAACAAACTTGCAATGACTCCACCATGTGCATGCATTGGAGTGGCTAAGTGCTTTTCTTGAATATCGAGTCGGTAGGCAACAATTCCTGGTTCTAAAACATCAAAAGACATTCCCAGCAATACACCAAAACGATTTTTATCAATATATGCTTGAATGATATCCATCCCTTAAGATTTTGCAAATTGGATGTTTCCTTTTGAAAAAGAAATCGCAGCGGATGCATTCACATCGAAGTAAACCTGTGAGTAATCTGCCGTTTTCACCCAGGCTCTAACTTTCACTTGCATTCCTTGTTCCGTGATTTGATTTAATCCTACGACAATAGGATTCTTCGAGATGATTCGAATATCCTCTTTCAAAAAACCAAGGATAATTTCTTTCACTTCTTGAAAGGACGCGTCATGAGTGAATGTGAATGTCCACTCCACACGTCGCGTTTTTTCTCTCGTAAAATTGACAATGTTGCCATTCGCAAGTGGACCATTCGGGAAAATAACCACTCTATTATCCGGCATAGTTAAATAGGTATTGAAAATTTGGATTTCGCTTACCCTCCCCTGTTCACCTAACGCCATAATTTCATCCCCCAGCTTAAATGGCTTCAACACCAAGATCATTATTCCACCTGCAAAATTTGATAGCGTTCCAGAAATGGCCATACCTACAGCGATTCCAGCTGCACCTATCAAAGTAAGAAAAGAAGTCATCGGAATGCCGAGTTGGGTAATCGCACTGACAACAACCATAATTTTCAAGGCCATCGATAAAAAACTACCCAAAAAGGAAACCAATCCAGGATCCGTTTCACTTTTCTTCAACATGCGCGTGATAAACCGAGTTAAAACACCAGTTAACCAAAATCCAGCAATTACAATAATCAGCGCAATAATAATATTCGACAACAACGAAAATATCACTGAATTTAAGTGATGAGGTTCCATCCCAAAAAGGTTTTCAATCACATCAATCATACGAACAGGTTTGAAATTTCAACAAAAATAAAAATACTTCGCACATTTGACCTGATTCAGCTTTAATATCGGCTCTTTCGTTTGAATATTGATAAAATCAACGAAGAAAATCCCTGTACAATTGGATTCAATCACGCAAAGGAATGCTTAACTTCGCTTTATGAAGCACGAAGATTACATGCAACGTTGCCTAGACCTCGCACAATTAGGGTCTAGTTGGGTAGCTCCAAATCCTATGGTTGGCTGTGTCATTGTGAAAGATGGCAAAATCATTGGAGAAGGTTATCACCAACGTTTTGGCGAGGCACATGCCGAAGTAAATGCCATCGCATCTGTTTTAGATAAAAATCAACTCATTGGTGCTACTGTTTATGTCAACTTAGAACCGTGCTCGCATCATGGAAAAACACCTCCATGTTCCGATTTACTGATTTCATCGAAAGTAGCTGAAGTAATCATTGGATGCAGAGATAGCAATAAACTGGTTTCTGGAAGAGGGATTGAAAAATTAATCCGAGCAGGAATAAAGGTCCAAGATGGAATATTGGAAACTGAAAGCAGACAATTAAACAAACGCTTCTTTAATTTTCATGAAAAAGGACGTCCATATGTCATTCTGAAATGGGCGCAAACAAAAGATGGATACTTGGATCGAATTCGATCAAATGAGGAAAAAGGAATTAATTGGATTTCGTGCGAAGAAACGAAGGCATTGGTTCACAAATGGCGGAGTCAGGAACATGGGATTTTAGTTGGAAAACATACTGCCATGAACGATAATCCAACCCTAACCGTTCGAGAATTTACGGGCAGAAACCCTATTCGCATCCTCATTGACAGTCAATTACAAGTGAAAGAAAACATCAATCTTTATTCAGATGATGCTCCCACGATTATTTTTAATCGCCTGAAAGATGAAAAAAAGGACAACATCGAATGGGTGAAAATCAAAGAAACTTCGACTAAAACGATTTTGGAAGAGTTGTACAAGCGAAACATTACCTCCATCATGGTTGAAGGAGGAAGCCGAACATTACAATATTTTATCATTGACAATGTTTGGGATGAAGCCTACGTCATTGTTGGGGACGTTTTGTTTCACGAAGGCGTCAAAGCACCGCTTCTCAATCGTGTACCATCTCGCTCACATGCATTTGGCACTGATACAATTTACTATTTTAAACGCAGGTAAATGGAATTGTTTTTCGCCATCGCATTTTCAAGCTTCATTTTTGTCCTTTTTAAACTTTTCCCACGCTTTAAAATCGACACCTTTCAAGCCATTGTTGTCAATTATTTTGTTGCGTTTCTATGTGGCTTTTTCTTCGCTCCATTTGAAATAACTCAATTGACAACAGTTCCTATGGGATGGCTATTCTATACAATTGCCGCCGCAATTCTATTCATAGGTCTGTTTTTAATTATGGGATTGAGTGCGCAAAAAAATGGACTTTCAAGTACATCCGTAGCTGTGAAGATGAGCATGGCTATTTCCGTGTTAGGAATGATGTTATTTTATTCAGAATCTGTCCAAATTTTCAAAGTGGCTGGAATCATTTTAGCCATCTTCGGAGTAATCGGAATGACCGTTCAAGCCAAGGACTCAGAGAAAAATGTTTCTTCTTCATGGATGTTGCTCGTCCTGTTTCTCGGAAGTGGACTTTTAGATTTCTTATTAAACTACATTCAACATTCCGTTCTTTCGGTGAATGAAACAGCATTTTTCACTGCATATGCGTTTGGACTTGCTGGGATCATTGGATTAATCATTGCATTTGCACGATTGATGCGGAGGGAATTAACACCATCCTTAAGAAATGTAATTGCTGGATTGCTTTTGGGCATCCCAAATTTCTTTTCGATTTATTTTCTCATGAAAGCGTATGACGAATTGAATTGGAGCAACAGCAGTATTTTAGCGGTGATTAATGTATGTATTGTGATCATTGCTGCGATTATTGGTCTTTTATTTTTCAAGGAAAAATGGAATAAACTTAAAATCATTGGTTTCATTTCATCCTTAATTTCCATTTTGTTTATCTATCTTTCGGCATGACAACAACGGTATTCAAACTTATTCTGTTCATTTTCATTCTTCCGGCAGCTAGCTGGAGTCAAACCAGTTTTCAATTAGCTGTTTTAAAATATAACGGCGGGGGTGACTACTACGCGAATCCAACAGCCCTTCCAAACTTGATTCAATTTTGCAATCAAAACTTGGGAACAAGCATTTCAAAAGACGTTCCGTATGTGGATGTTGGAAGCAAGGATATTTTCAGGTATCCATTTATTCATATGACTGGACATGGTAACGTTGTTTTCTCAAAAGCGGAATCCGACAATTTGAGAAACTACTTACTAGCAGGTGGATTTTTGCACATCGACGACAACTATGGAATGGATGAATTTATTCGGGTTGAATTAAAGAAAATATTTCCTTCAAGTGAATTAGTTGAATTACCTGATAATCATCCTATTTACTCTCAAAAATACAAACTACCTGGTTTGCCGAAAATTCACGAACACGACGGAAAACGTCCACAAGCGTTTGGGATTACCATCGATGGAAGATTGGTGTGCCTATATACTTACGAAACTGATTTAAGTGATGGATGGGAAGATCCTCAGGTTCATAATGATACACCAGAAAAAAGAAAGCAAGCACTACAAATGGGAGCAAATATGATTACGTATGTCTTTCTTAATTGAAACCGATGAAAATCACCTCATTATTTGCACTCATTTTTACTGCATTTCACACTTTTGCTCAATTAGATCCATTTCTAGGAATTGTTCAATTGGACGTATGTGACTTTACCGATACATGTACATATGTTGAAATTCCTGAGCCAGCGAATTACCTCTGGGTACTAGGCGAATCACAAAAAACCACCCTTACCCACAACGGCAGAGTCATGATCACGGACAGCGTTTTCACTTATCCGAATGAAACGAATGCTTCATTTGAAATCCACTGGCCAGCTTGGAATCAATACCCACTAAGCTTAATCATGCGTTTTCACCATTCGATGGATTCTGACAGCTTATTGGATGGAGGAATAATCGAGGTCTCGCGCGACCATGGAACCACTTGGACCAATGTAATTGACGACCAGACGAACATGCTCTTCCTAAGCAACGAACTATACACCAGCTCAGACACTTTATTTACTGGGGAAAAAGGATTTTCGGGGTCATTTGTTGATCGCTATACGGAAATGGAATGGGTTTGGATGTTCCCTATTAAGGACATGCCCACAGACACCATGTATTACCGTTTTCGGTTTATAAGCGACAACCAGAATAACGCGAAAGAAGGCTGGATGATTTCAAACATTTCTTTTTCCTTTGCCGACTTAGGCACAGGTTTAGAAGAAGTAGCACTATTCGACTTTTCCATAGCGCCTAATCCATCCAATGGGTTAATTGAAGTAGCTAGCAAGTCCGAGGCGGAAAAGGCGATTCTACGCGATTTAAATGGAAATACGGTGCAAATAGAATTATTGGAAAATAAAAAAGTCCTGAATTACTCAGGACTTTCTAAAGGAATGTACTTTCTTCAGCTTCAAACTTCAGATAATCGTTTGAGCCATGTAAAGCGTTTAATCATTGATTAATGTTGATGACCGTCGAGTTCTTGCCCATCGTGATTCTCAGCCGCTGGTGCTTGAATATCTACCATTTCAATTTCAAAAACTAAATCGGAGTATGGTGGAATGGCTCCGGGACGACCATTTTTACCATAAGCTTTGAAATAAGGAATATAGATGGTTATTTTTCCACCTTTACCAACCATTGCAATTCCCTCTTCAAATCCAGGAATCATTTTTTGGTCGATATAGTTGAAATCTAACGTTTGATTGCGGTCTCTCGATGAATCAAATTTCTTTCCATCTGCTCGAAAAGTACCTGTGTAATGCAATGAAACTTTAGAACCTTTAACAACTCGATCCTTTGATCCACTTTCCGAAATAATGTAAACCAGTCCGCTATCTGTCATTTTAGCTTTCTTGTTCGCTTTTTTGATTTCATCAAACATGAATTGCTTGTATTCATCTTCAGACATAGCCTCAATTTTCGCGAATGCCTCTTTTTGTTTTGCTAAAGCAATTTGCTTCTCTAAATATACTTTATCAAACGCTTCTTGCGCATTCCAATTCTCTGCATCTTTACCAATACGTTTGATTTCAACTGAATTCATCACATCACCCTGAGCAATCGCGTCAACCACATCTTGACCAGTAACAACATGTCCAAAAACAGAATGCTTTCCATCTAACCACGGTGTTTCTTTGTGCGTTATAAAGAATTGACTTCCATTTGTGCCTGGACCAGAATTAGCCATTGAAAGAATTCCAGGTCCAACGTGTTTTAAATTCTCATTGAATTCATCATCAAACTTGTATCCTGGATCCCCAGTTCCATTTCCAAGTGGACAACCACCTTGAATCATGAAATCTTTAATCACACGGTGAAAAGTTAATCCATCAAAATATGGTTTACTAATCACCACATTATCCACTTTGAAGTTTTTCCCTTCAGCTAACCCAACGAAATTCGCTACGGTCATTGGCGTCAATTTATACTCCAACTGACAAACAATGACTCCTTTCGTTGTATTAAAAACAGCATAGATACCTTCTGCCGTCTCCGTTACTCCCTGACCAAAAGCCGTTAAAACCGTGGAGGCAACTAAACCAAAACTTAAAATTATTTTTTTCATCTTATTTTTCAATTTCAATTAATTCTACTTCAAACACCAACGGCATATACGCCTTTATAATTGGGGATGGTGAACTTGGTCCGTAAGCTAATTCCTGAGGAATGTAGAAACGGTATTTTGCACCAGCCTTCATCAACTGAACTCCTTCTGTCCAACCTTTGATAACTTGATCCAAGCCAAACGAAATCGGTTCTCCACGTTCAACAGAACTATCAAAAACAACTCCTTCAGGTGTTGTCCCGTGGTAATGCACTTTTACTTTTGATGTTGCAGTTGGATGAGGTCCTTTCCCCTCTTTCAGCACTTCATATTGCAATCCAGATTCAGTTACTTTTACACCCGATTTTTTCGCGTTTTTAGCTAAAAACTCTTCTCCCACGACTTTATAAGCCATTGCATTTTTGTCCTCTTCCGCTTGCGCTAATTGTTGTTTCTGTTGAAAGAAGTTATTCAACATCGCATTACCCGGGTCCGTACACATTGGTGCTTGATTGGTCATTGCATCTTGAAGTCCTTTGATCAGCATATTCACATTTGCTTCACTGAAATCCTTCATGATACTAGCGCCGATATTCATTCCCACTAAATAACTAACGGAGTCTACTTTTGTTAATTGTGCATTCGCTGCAACACTAAACATCAATGCGGCGATTGCCATCGTTTTTTTCATCATTTTCATTTAATTATTAATTACGGGTATCAATTCCCCAAAGCATTTTATTTCGAATCGTATCAAGGAAATTATTATCCTCAAATTTAACAACATTAATCATAAATTCCGCCTTCGTAACAATCACATCTTCTCCTTGTTTGATGTGTTTCGAAACACCATCTAAACTAAGCAAATAACTTCGGTCTCTTCCTTCCACACTTAAGGTTATTGGCATGTGATCTGGCACGACCACCGGACGTACGTTTAAATTATGTGGCGCGATTGGCGTAAGTATATGCACTTGACATCCAGGAGTTATGATGGGCCCACCGCAACTAAGACTATAAGCAGTTGAACCTGTTGGTGTCGCTACAATGAGCCCATCTGCCCAATATGAATTCAAGAATTTTTTATCCAAATACGCATGAACAGTGACCATTGAAGAGGTGTCTTTTTTCTGTAATGTCAGTTCATTCAAGGCAAAATTATCTTCACCGAAAACGTCATCCACCGTAGATACGCGTAAAAGGGAACGTTTTTGAAATTCAAATTGCTTGTCCCTAACCTGAGCTATTTTGTCGTAAATATGATCTTTGGATATATTGGAAAGGAACCCAAGTCTACCCGTATTAATTCCCATAATTGGAACTCCTGAATCTCGAATATAGGAAACCGCTCTTAAAAACGTTCCATCACCTCCAAGACTGATTAACAAATCGAATCCGGCGTGAAAATCTTTGTGGTTATTGTACGTTTCATAGGAACTAGAGATTCCTGCTTTCGCTACAAGTTGCTCTTTCAGTTCCTCCTCTAAAATTGCTTTCCATCCAAAATCTTCGATATGCTTTAACACTTCGACGAAGAATGAACTCGTTTGCTTATTAATCTTTCGACCATAAATGGCTACTCTCATCCTTACAATTTTAAGTATTGCATTAATGTATCATACCTCCATTGCATGTCTTCATCACCATGTCCATTCTGAAAAGACGCTTTGACCAAGTAATCGTAACGTTCAAAGGTTCGAATAATGCTACTTAAGTCATAGCTATTCACTTTAAGGGTTACGTCAATCTTAGTAGAGTCCAAGTGTGAGGTCATGAAAACACTCAGAATACGGGCATTGTTACTCTCAACAATTTGAGCGATTTGTGATAGGGTATAATCACTTGCGTTCATTTCGAGCACAAGGATTCCCCCATTTTCTTTGATGCTACCGGTATTTGCTAGAAGCGTCATCACGTGATACACACTACAGCATCCGAGGTAATTTTCCTGTTGATCCAAAATTGGAATGACACTTAATTTAAACTCTGCCATTTTGGCTATGACATCATACATATGTGCTTGACCAAAAATGAATGGTCTTGGCAAATGTTGAAATAAACGGTCTAAATTTTCATCTAAATTGAGGTGATCGAGTATATCAGATTCAGAAACAACCCCAACAAAGTTGCCATTTTTGAGCACGGGAAGGTGAGAAACTTTAAATTCCTCCATCCAACTCAAGGCCTTTTCACCTGAATCCGTATGGATTAGGGGTGGGATTTCGTCTGTAATTAAATCAATTGCTCTCATACGCGTCGCCAAAATAGTAAAATCCTTTCAGAGTTCTTACTTTTGTGTGTCAAAATTTGTGCCATGACAAGACTAAGTGTGAACATCAATAAAATTGCTACGCTTCGAAACGCTCGAGGCGGACAAATCCCCAATGTCGTTCAATTCGCCATAGATTGCGAGCGATTTGGCGCACAAGGCATCACCGTTCATCCGCGCCCGGACGAACGACACATTACCACGCAGGATACGTATGATTTAGCAAAAGTAGTCACTACTGAATATAACATTGAAGGATACCCTGATGCACGTTATTTAACTCTAATCAATGATATTCGTCCACACCAAGCGACCTTGGTACCAGACGGACCTGATGTACTTACTTCAAATGCCGGTTGGGACACAGAAAAACATCAATCTTTTTTGAGCGATACATTGAAGGAACTATCTTCAAAAGGCGTTCGTACTTCCCTTTTTATTGAACCGAACAAACACTGGATTGAACTGGCTAAAAAAGCGGGTGCTGATCGCATTGAACTTTATACGGGTCCTTATGCCGAAGCATTCTCAAAAGACCCTAACTCAGCGATAGCACACTACATTGACGCGATTGACTACGCAGTATCCATCGGGTTAGAAATCAACGCAGGACACGATTTAAGTCAAGAAAACTTACGATTTTTCAAACAATCGGTTCGCCAATTAGACGAGGTTTCAATTGGACACGCACTTATTTCAGACGCGTTATACCTTGGAATTGAGAACACAATCCAACGTTTTTTACACTTGTTGCGGGACTAATTATTTCTGATTAATTGTTCGGTGAGGATACGGAATATTTATATTATACTCTCGGAAAAGCCGGTCTATTTCAAAACGAATTTCTGATTTATAGTTGTTAATGTCCCAACTTTGATCAGCCCAAAAAATCAATTCTAATTCAAGACCATTTTCACCGAAATTGGCCAAACGCACAATTACAGGATGGTTTTTCTTCACTTTCGGATGTGCCATTGCAGCTTGAGTCAATAGTCTTTTTATCAGTTCTGTATCAGCACCAAAGTCAACTAAAACATTGATGGTAAAACGGGTTAATTCCGAACCATGGCTCCAGTTTTCGATTTGTTCTTGCGTAAGTCTCGTGTTTGGAATGATGAGTACATTTCCTTCACGGGTTTGAATTTGAGTTGTGCGAACACTAATCTTCAGAATCTTAGCTACAATTGCATCGGATGTTTTCTGTGAATTTTTAGAGGCTCCATGGATTTCAACGATGTCCCCCACCCGTAAATTCCCTTCTACCAATAAAACAACTCCCCCAATCATGTCCTTAAAGACATCTTGCAACCCTAAACCAATACCCACTAAAAGTCCAACGGAACTTGTCAGGATAATTACAAGGTCAATGTTTAGTAATTGAAAACAAAACAATATAGAAAATACATAAATGACGTATTTAGCGATTTGAATGTATACATATTCAGACGCCGCATCGTAATTTGTATTTCGCTTAAATTTCCGGCCAATATACAGCTTACTCAAATTGACAAGGATCCGCGCTCCAAAGAAAACAGAAACGATGATCAACAAATCTGCGAAGTCAATTTTTATCGCTCCTAAATCAATGAATTTATAGTTTAGAAAATTCTTAAATGTGACATTCTGATTGTTAAATTTAAAGCTTAACACCGCAATATAAATCGCTAATAAGTAGACACTTTGACTTAGCAACTTCAACCAAGCTAGTTGTCGTCCCTCGAGGTTGATTTGGGCCGTTTTAACATACCGTTTTAACAAACGATGAACAAGGCGGCGTAAAACAGCGGCCACGAGGAAAATGAGCGTCAAAAAGACCAAATTCCAGAAGCATATTTTATATGGACCGATATGAAAAAGAGTCGTGCTTAACATATTAACGTGTGATAATCCTCCCTAATTTTTCAGAAAACTCTTTCCGAACTTTTGCATACACCATTTGCTCGGACAACAAAAGAATTAAATCTTCCCCTTGCGGATTTTTATCTTTTAATTCACGCTGTAATCCTTGAATGTGCTGCTCTACTTTGACGAGTTTAAAGTGATAGATGGCGTTCATTACAGATTCGTACAAATTATCCGCCTCTGATTTTGTGTGTATGTTGTATTTACCAACCCAATTATAACTTAATTCATTGTCATCACTTTCCAAATCGGTTACATATGCAACAATCTCCTGATTTTCTAGTCGCTTGAGGTACGATGAAGATAACAGGGTATTGTCTTTCACCCCATCCATAAACAAGCCATAAATTTCGCGGTATAGCGGTTGTTCGATGCGTAAATCATCGCTTTCAATTTCTTGAATAATCAATTCAATGACACTCGTTGACTTATCCTCACTTCCAATTTCCTTCACCAATACCTCACGCGTTCCGTATTTAATCATCATTCGAATGATTTCATCCTCGTGTTTTATTTCCGGAGCAGACTCACCAGCTTCTCGGCTCTGGGTCGCCATTTCATCTTGAAGAAGGTTTGCACTTTCTTTCGGAAGTGGAACCTCGTTCAACATAGGCTCTTGTAATTGCTTGGCCATTGTAGACTTTCGCAAACGCATGAGTTCATTGTTGACAATGGACTCGGAAATTTCAAATTGTCTTGCGATTTCTTGAATATAAACGCTTCGTGTAATTTGATCTGGAATCAAGGAAACGGAGTGCACGATTTCCTTAATTAATTCGGACTTACGAATCGGGTCATTTATTCCATCAGAAAGTAGAATGGATGCTTTGAAAGTGATGAAATCCTGTTTGTGAGATTTTATGTACGCTTCCAATTCACTTGAACTGCGTGATTTCGAAAACGAATCCGGATCCTCTCCATCTGGAAACAGCACGACTTTCACATTCATTCCCTCCTCCAAGATCAAATCAATTCCTCGGAAACTTGCCTTAATTCCAGCAGCATCTCCGTCATACAATATGGTTAAATTCTTGGTATAGCGTTTCACTAATTTCACCTGTTCTTTGGTGAGCGAGGTTCCTGATGAAGAAACTACGTGTTGCATTCCAGCTTGATGCATGCTTATCACATCCGTGTATCCTTCACACAAAAGGCATTCATCGTATTTAACAATGTCTCCTTTTGCAAAGTACAATCCATATAGGATTTCACTTTTATTATAGATGATACTTTCAGGAGAATTAAAGTATTTAGCGATTTTTTTATCCGCCAACAAGGTCCGACCTCCGAAACCAAGTACCCTACCTGAGATACTATGAATTGGGAAAATTACGCGTCCTCTAAAAAAATCAAAGGAACGATCATCCTTGGTTTTAACGAGTCCTACTTTTTCGAGGTAATCAAGTTTATACCCTTTTTCAAGGGCTTTTTTCGTAAAATCATCTCCTTTATTGAGGCAATATCCCAGTTGAAAGCGTTCGATAATGTCTTTCCGGAATCCACGTTCTTCAAAATAGGAAAGTCCGATAGCCTTGCCTTCATCAGTACCGTGCATGTTCTCAGAAAAGGTGTTTTTCGCAAATTCATTAATGATGTAAAAACTCTCACGTTCGTTTAACTGTGCTAGTTCCTCTGCAGTTGGCTGTGCGGTTTCAGGGATTTGAACGCCGTATCGATCTGCCAACCAGCGCAGTGCTTCCGGGTACGAAAAATGTTCTTTTTCCATTAGGAATGAAACAACAGTTCCCCCTTTTCCTGTTGAAAAACACTTAAAAATTTGTTTTGCGGGTGAAACAACGAATGAAGGAGTTTTTTCATCCGTGAAAGGGCTTAATCCTTTTAAATTCGAACCGGCACGTTTCAATTGTACATAATCACCAATCACTTCCTCAATGCGAGAAACATGCATGATTTCATCAATGATATGTGGAGGAATTTTACTCACTTTCAGGATAGCCGTAATCTTTTACTTGCTTGTTTTTACCTTTTTCGTCATAAGTGGTCCATACACCAACCATTTGATCATTGTGGTATTCACCATGGTAGTGAATTCGTCCATTTGGATGTTTTACAATGGAATAACCTTCTTTTTTTCCATTTTCATAGAAGGTAAAAGAAAGCATGTTTCCTTTTTCAGAATAGAATGTCCATTTCCCATCCCGGTTTCCTTTAACATCGACATTTCCTTCAAACTTCACTTGTTTTTTCCCAGGATACCATTCTGTAAATTGTCCGTCTTTAATTTGATAAAGCACTTCCTCTTTCCCTGAATCAACCGTTTTTTTCGAATCTGCATTCGAACAGGCATTCAATGTTAACAAGGCAAATAAGGTAATTAAAAGTATGTTTTTCATTATTTCTCTCTATTCATTGTATAATGTACCAATCCTATTAACGAATTTTTTGCTTCGTTGTCGGGGAAAGATTCCAATAATTCCAGTGCTTCATGTGCGATTGCCTCCATTTTTAGAGTAGCGAATTGAATTCCACCGTACTCAATCACCAATTGAATGGCACGTTTGATTCGAGCGGATACATCGAATTCATTCTTCATGATATACATCAGTTCCTTGCGAATTTCACTAGGAGAATGATTCATGACATAAATCAAAGGCAACGTCATTTTTTGTTCACGGATATCAATTCCGGTAGGTTTTCCGATGTGTTCCCCTGTACCGTAATCGAAAATATCGTCTTTGATTTGAAAGGCTAGTCCAATTAGCTCACCAAACTTCCTCATTTTCTCACGCTGTTCAGCTGTCGCTTGGACGCTTATTGCTCCTGCTTCACAGCAAGTGGAAATAAGTGAAGCGGTCTTTTTACGGATGACTTCGAAATACGTTTCTTCGTCGATGTTCAAGTCGCGCGCTTTTTCAATTTGCAGCAATTCACCTTCACTCATTTCGCGGACAGCACGCGCAACTACTTCTAATAAAGCCAGGTTTTCTTTCTCAATAGAGAGTAAAAGAATTCTTGAGAGCATGTAATCACCGACAAGGACAGCAATTTTATTTTTCCAAAGTGCATTAACCGAAAAGAATCCTCTTCGCTCATTGGCGTCATCCACCACGTCATCGTGCACGAGTGTTGCTGTATGTAAAAGTTCAACTAAGGTTGTCGCGTCGTAGGTAACTTGGTTAATTTCACCGAGCATTTTTGCAGTTAGAAAAACGAACATCGGACGCATTTGCTTTCCTTTTCGTTTCACAACATATTGAGTGACTTTGTCAAGTAAGGCCACGTCAGACCTCATTGATTCTTTAAAATAAGCTTCAAATGCCGTCAATTCTGACTGAATTGGTGCCATGATGTCCTCAACCTTCTGCATAAGACAAATATACAGAATCCCTTACTGTAATGTGTGCCGAAACAGAGGAAATTAACGGGGATGATGTAATTTCCTTTTGAACGGATTTTGATTCAAAACAAGAACGTGTTTTTGAAAATGAAAATTGAGATCCTTTCAAAGGAAAGTTTAGATGGTTTTTTCTTGTTTAAAGTACTGGCGCAAAAACCAATATTCAAATGCTGGATCTAGAAAAGACAATTTACCATCAAATTCATCGATTAAATCAGCCTTTAAAAGTATTGATTTGTTTTTTACCACATTTGCAGAAGTTCCTAATCGATACTTGAGAAGGATCTCCATGCTGCTTAACTTTTCTTCTTTTTTCGCAATAGCCTTTAAAAAATTTAATTGTGTCAAACTCAATCCCTCGACCTCACGCAAATACAATGGTGAATTGGCTTCAATTAATTCTGAAAAGGCCATTTGAACTTCCATTTTAGTTGCTTTTCTCTTCGTTTTTTGCCACGTGTAATGAGCAAGCTGCTGGACATACCACGAATGGTCTTGCATCAAGGTTGGAATCAATTCCGCTAGATTTGGTGAAATTTCTTTTTTTGTTTTTGCGAAACTTTCGATAATGAAACTAATCCATTTTTCACGTTTAATTTTTTGAAGTAACATAATGTCACCAAATCGATAAAACGGTTTTGATGGATTATTAAAAATGTCCGTCATCATATGACGCTTACTTCCATACAAACAATAGGTGACCGATTTTTGCCGTTGCCAAATAGCCCGCATCGATTTTTCTAAAAATTCAAAGTCTTTAAAGGTTGCCAAATTCTGAAACTCATCTAAACAAACGACAAAACGACATTTTTTATCAATGGCCAATTTTTCAGGAAGCTCCAATATTTCAGAGCGGTGTTTTTTCAGCTGATTCCAATCAAAGCCCAAACTAAAATCATTTATTGGATCAATACCAACGGTAAGAATAGGTGTCAATTGCTTAAAAAAATCTTTTGCCGACTGGATCCATTCCTGCCAAACCGAGGATGATGCTTTAATTATTTCTCGCGCAAACATTTCCAGAAATTCTTCCTCCGTTGAAACAGAAAACAAATCTAAATTTACTACCTTAATTTCTGGATTTTTTCTTCGTAACTCCAAAATCATCTTTTCAACTAAAGAAGATTTTCCCCATCGTCGAGGTGAAATGAGCATTGTATTGATGCCTTGTGTAAGGTTTTTATACAATTTATCCAGGTCCTGTTCTCTATTCGTAAAACCTAAATTACTGACAGTTCGACCGAATAAGAAGGGTGATAATTCGCTTTCCATTTAACAATTTTAAACAAAAATACAAATTATTACCTGATAGTTAGTTACTGATTGGTAAGTTACTATTCAGTGAGTTTTTTTTTCTTGTTGTATTATTCAGACAAATAAGAAAATAAACTCAAACACGAACAATAGAGATGTTTTCCTATCTCGACAAGTGCATATTTCTTTCCGAATAGATTTTGGTAAAGAACGGGTCTTTTAAGTCCTTGATAAAACGAATTGCCTCACCAGTTGATTTCATCTCTGGACCAAGCTCTTTTTTCACATCCGGGAATTTCTCGTAAGAGAAAACAGGGATTTTTATCGCGTATCCTTCTTTTCTAGGTTGGAAATTGAAGTCTGTTACTTTCTTCTCGCCCAACATGACTTTCGTTGCGTAATTCACATAAGGTTCGTCGTATGCTTTCGCAATAAATGGAACTGTTCGAGATGCACGTGGATTTGCTTCAATCACGTACACTTTGTCATCCTTAATGGCAAACTGAATATTCAAAAGTCCAACCGTTTTCAATTCAATGGCAATTTTCTTCGTAATGTCTTCTATCTGTGTCATCACGAAGTCTCCCAAGTTGTAAGGAGGTAAAACAGCGTATGAATCACCGGAGTGAATTCCCGCTGGCTCGATGTGTTGCATAATACCAATAATGTACACATTTTCCCCATCACAAATGGCATCTGCCTCTGCTTCAATGGCTCCACCTAAGAAGTGGTCCAATAAGATTTGGTTATTCCCCATTTCATTAATGATGTCAACGACATGGTGTTCCAATTCTTCTTTGTTGATGACAATTTTCATTTTTTGTCCACCTAACACGTAGGAAGGACGAACCAACAATGGGAATCCAAGTTCATCGGATAACTCCAACGCTTGTTCTGCACTTTCCACTACACCATATTGTGGGAAAGGAACGTTATTCGCTTCCAACAATTTAGAGAAACGTCCGCGGTCTTCCGCTAAATCAAGCGCTTCATAACTTGTTCCGAGAATACGAATTCCGTATCGCTGTAATTTTTCTGCTAATTTAAGAGCGGTTTGTCCACCCAATTGAACGATCACCCCTACTGGATTTTCGTGCATGATGATGTCGTAAATATGCTCCCAGAAAACTGGTTCGAAATACAATTTATCCGCTGTATCGAAATCAGTCGAAACCGTCTCTGGATTACAGTTGATCATGATGGTTTCGTAGCCACATTCTTTCGCCGCCAATACACCGTGAACACATGAATAATCGAATTCGATTCCTTGACCAATGCGGTTTGGACCAGAACCTAAGACAACAACTTTCTTGCGGTCTGAAACGATGCTTTCGTTTTCATATTCAAACGTCGAATAGTAATAAGGAGTTTTTGCTTCGAACTCTGCAGCACATGTATCAACTAACTTGTAGACACGTTTGATGCCCATTTCGGTACGTTTTGTGTACACTTCAGACTCTAAACAACGTAACAAATGCGCTACTTGTCTGTCCGCATATCCTTTTTGTTTCGCTTCAAAAAGCAATTCTTTTGGAATGCTTCCTAAATGATGTTTTTCAATTTTGCGTTCTAACTTGATTAAATCTTCGATTTGTTTCAAGAACCAAATATCAATTTTCGTTTTCTCAACAATTTTTTTAAACGGTATTCCCAATTTGATCGCATCGTAGATATGGAATAAACGGTTCCAACTTGCGAACTCTAACGAATGTAAGATTTCATCTTGATTGGTTAATTCTTTTCCATCCGCACCTAATCCATTTCGGTTAATCTCTAGAGATTGACACGCCTTTTGAAGCGCTTCTTGGAATGAACGTCCGATACCCATTACCTCACCTACCGACTTCATTTGAAGTCCAAGTTGGCGATTTGTACCTGGGAATTTATTAAAGTTCCAACGTGGAATCTTTACAATTACGTAGTCTAATGTTGGCTCAAATAAAGCAGATGTCGTTTTCGTGATTTGGTTTTGCAATTCATCTAAGTGGTATCCAATCGCCAATTTCGAAGCAATTTTCGCAATCGGATAACCCGTTGCTTTGGATGCCAAAGCTGACGAACGAGACACACGTGGATTGATTTCAATCGCAATAATATCCTCCGCATCATCTGGAGAGACAGCGAACTGAACATTACATCCACCCGCAAAATTACCGATAGAACGCATCATTTTGATGGACATATCGCGCATTTTTTGGAAGGTTGTATCTGACAAAGTCATAGCAGGAGCGACCGTGATCGAATCTCCCGTATGAATTCCCATTGGATCAAAGTTTTCAATCGAACAGATAATCACTACATTGTCATTTGCATCGCGCAGTAATTCCAATTCGTATTCTTTCCAGCCAAGTAAGGCTTTATCAATCATTACCTCATGAATCGGGGACAATTGTAATCCGCGTTCTAGTAGGTTGTCAAATTCTTTAGGTTCATGCAAAATAGAAGCACCTGATCCACCCAAGGTATATGAAGGACGAATGCAAAGCGGGAATCCAAATTCTTGTGCAATTTCTTTTCCTTCCAAGAATGATTTTGCGGTTTTTTGAGGAGCCATTGGCACATCAATTTCCAACATTAAGTTACGGAAAGCCTCGCGATTTTCGGTGATTTCAATAGCAGCGATATCCACACCAATCATTCGAACGCCATGCTGTTCCCAAATACCCAATTCATCACACTTGATACACAAGTTCAACGCTGTTTGCCCCCCCATTGTTGGAAGAACGGCATCAATTTTGTGATTTTTCAAGATTTCCAAAATACTTTCTGGCTCCAATGGTTGCAGATATACATTATCGGCAACAACCTTGTCGGTCATAATTGTTGCTGGATTTGAATTGATCAAGGTCACTTCAATTCCTTCTTCTCTCAATGAACGTGCTGCTTGTGATCCGGCGTAGTCAAACTCACAAGCTTGACCTATAACGATTGGACCGCTTCCGATGATCAGAACCGATTTGATGGATAAATCTTTTGGCATAGGGATTTCAATTTACTTTTCTTCGAAGCGGATGTTCGCTGCAAATTGAGCACAAATTTAGTTCAAATCTATGAAGGTGTGTACTTTTTAACGAAGTGTTTTTTAACAAAATGATTTCAAATTGTTAATAGTCATGTTTAAGCAGAAACTTTGTCAATAAAATTCAAACTTAAGTGATTGAAGGTCTCTGCTTGTTCGAAGTTGACAACGTGTCCGCAATTCGGGACAATACTCAGATTTAAGCTAGGATTTTGTTCCACTAATCGTTTTACTGGCGCAAGAAAAAGGTGATCTTCTGCTCCCATAATGAACAAGGTTGGCGTTTTATCCGTTTGCTTTTCCAATTCGATTAAATACAGCGCCAATCGTGAAGTTAATTTGAACCAGCGATTAAATTCTTTGCGAACGATTTTACGTGCTTCATTGATGAACAATTCACGTGAGGAAGCATGGTTCTTCTTAGGCATCATGATTCGGGCAAACAACTGATAAAGTCCCATTTGAGGAATTAATCGATTCAATGCACGTCCAATTTTTAATAGTAACCGCGATTTAAAATTCAAACGCGTAATTGCTCCAGCGAAAATCATTGATTTCACCAAAGAAGGCTCGAGTAGTTCAATTTGTTTGATCACAATTGACCCTAATGAAACCCCAACAAAATGAGCCCTTTCGATTTGATGCGCATGCATAACTTCTATAACGTCTTGCGCAATCAATTTAAAGGAATAGCGTTTCTTTTTTGTTTCAATCTGGCTTTTCCCGTGACCACGAAGATCGATGAGAAGCAGGTTGTACTTTTCCGAAAAGGTTTTGATTTGTTTATGCCAAATACTCGAACTACCTCCGGCACCATGGATGAAGACCACCCATTCTTTACTGTTATCATTTTCGAGTTTTTTAGAATATAGCATGAGCAAATATAGGAAAAATCAAGCGCGTTTAAACTACCCATCACGTAAATAGATCAATGATTATCCAGCGTCTTAACCTTTTTTAAAATCGACTCACCCCTAAAGTAGCACTATTCGCGTTTATTGAGCTGAAATCGATTCAATTGCACATTGAATAATGCATTCTTTGAGCAATGAACCGAACCATACCCCTAATTAATTACCATATGAAAAAACTAGTATTGCTTTTTTTACTAACTATTACACGTACTCTGTTCGCACAGGTAACAGTTATTCATGACACAATTTTAACAGGAGCAGGGTTTCCCCATCAATGTTCAAACCCGATTGATACAATTACTTTCACGTATGATGGAGGTTGGACTTCACCACCACCATGTGATTCATTTTTTGGAGTAAACCTAGATTGGGTACAAGTTTATTTAATAGATGATACGATTGATACGAATCCAAATGTACAATTTGATGTGTTTTTTACACCATTATATCTAGATTCTAACGGTGTTGAACAACAAGCTTGGCTTCAATATAATTTTTTACCTGCAACAATTAATGTTAGTGGATGCCATCAGTTTGAAATGCAATTCTTGTGTCCTGAAGGGGACACTATTGTATTTGTGGGCACATGGAATATTCAAATCGCTGACATTGAAGCACTAGAAATTCCAAGTGATCGAAAATTAGTAAAAATGACGGATCTTATGGGTAATGAATGCTTAGAAGAAAAGAATAGACTTCTGATCTATTCTTACAGTGATGGGACAAAAGAAAAGGTATTTATTTCTGAGTAGCCTAAAGAATGGATTGACCACTTATCAATCTTTGGTTATGAAGAAAACAAAAAGGGCTGCCATTGGCAGCCCTTTCACATTCAAACTAGTTTGACCTTATTTATCTTTTACTTCTTCGAAATCAACGTCAGTTACCTCATCATTTGGGTTACCTGCTGATTGATCTGCTCCTGCATCACCAGCGTTTCCACCGTCTGCATTTGCTGCGTTGTACATGTCTTGAGAAGCTGCTTGGAATACATTGTTCAATTTTTCCATTGCTGGCTCAAGGTTTTGAATGTTACGTGCATCGAATTCAGCTTTCAATTCAGTTAAGGCATCTTCTATTCCTTGTTTTTTGTCAGCTGGAATTTTATCTCCGTATTCTTTCATTTGACGCTCTGTTTGGAAAATCAATGAATCTGCTTTATTGATTGTTTCAACTTCCTCACGTTTTTTGTTGTCCGATTCGGCATTTGCTTCCGCTTCTGCTTTCATGCGTTGGATTTCTTCGTCTGATAAACCTGAAGACGCTTCGATTTTAATCGATTGTTGTTTTCCAGTTCCTTTATCTTTCGCTGAAATGTTCATGATTCCGTTCGCATCGATGTCGAATGTCACCTCGATTTGAGGAACTCCACGTTGCGCTGGTGGAATGTCGGTCAATTGGAAACGACCCAACGTTTTGTTGTCATTTGCCATTGGACGCTCACCTTGTAACACGTGAATATCTACTGATGGTTGATTGTCTGAAGCTGTCGAGAATACTTCTGATTTCTTCGTAGGAATCGTTGTATTTGCTTCGATTAATTTCGTTAAGACACCTCCCATTGTTTCGATACCTAAGGATAACGGAATAACGTCTAATAAAAGGACATCTTTCACTTCACCTGTCAATACACCACCTTGAATCGCCGCTCCTACCGCAACAACTTCATCCGGATTCACTCCTTTAGAAGGCGCTTTACCGAAGAAACGTTGAACAGCATCTTGGATGATTGGAATACGTGTAGATCCACCAACAAGAATGACTTCATTGATGTCATTTGGTGTTAATCCTGCGTTTTTCAAAGCAGAACGACACGGTGCGATTGTTCTTTCAACGATTTCTGAAATCAATTGCTCGAATTTAGCTCGTTGCAATGTTCTAACTAAGTGTTTTGGAACACCATCAACTGGCATGATGTAAGGAAGGTTGATCTCCGTTGAATTCGTTGAAGACAACTCGATTTTCGCTTTCTCTGCCGCTTCTTTCAAACGTTGAAGTGCCATTGGATCTTTACGTAAGTCAAGTCCTTCGTCATTTTTAAATTCTTCAGCCAACCAAACGATGATTGCTTCATCTACGTCGTCACCACCTAAGTGTGTATCTCCGTCTGTCGCTAATACTTCGAATACGCCGTCGCCTAATTCTAGTACAGAAACGTCATGTGTTCCACCACCGAAATCGAAAACAACGATTTTTTGATCAATTCCTTTTTTATCTAATCCATATGCTAATGCTGCTGCAGTTGGCTCATTGATGATTCTTTTGATTGTTAATCCTGCGATTTCACCTGCTTCTTTCGTTGCTTGACGTTGTGCATCATTAAAATAAGCCGGAACAGTTACAACTGCTTCTGTTACTTCTTGACCTAAATAATCTTCAGCAGTTTTCTTCATTTTCTGAAGGATCATCGCTGAAATTTCTTGTGGCGAATACAAACGATCGTCGATTTTTACGCGCGGTGTATTGTTGTCACCTTTTACTACTTGGTAAGGCACACGAGAAACTTCTCTACTTGATTCGTCAAAGCTTGAACCCATGAATCGTTTAATCGAGTAGATTGTTTTTGTTGGATTTGTGATTGCCTGACGTTTTGCAGGATCTCCCACTTTACGTTCTCCACCTTCAACAAATGCAACGACAGATGGTGTTGTTCTTTTACCTTCTGAATTTGCAATTACTACTGGCTCATTTCCTTCCATGACAGAAACACACGAGTTTGTTGTTCCTAAGTCAATTCCAATTATTTTTCCCATTCTAAATATATTTTCATTTTGATGATTTTGCAATTCTCAATTTGTGTGCCATCCGCATTTAACATCCCGCCAATGACAAAATGAAAGAATTGCAGCCTAAAACAGTGTCTTTTTGTCATAATTCATGTCACAAAAAAACCTCATTTCGGACAAAACATGATTTTCGTCAAGTTCTGGATTTTAGTAACATTAGTTGCATTTTAGCGCAATTAAATGCGTTACTTTTGTTTCATCTTAATTGCATTAATCATGAAAAAAGGAACCAAACTTTACAGTATCGCTAAAATCACTTGCCCGCAATGTCACGAAGGTAAATTTCTTGTTTCATCCGTTTATGACTTAAAACATATGGGAGATGTTCGGCAAGAGTGTGATGTTTGTCATTTAAAATACGAGAGGGAACCCGGTTTTTTCTATGGTGCGATGTATGTTTCCTATGCTTTGGGTGTCGCTCTATTTGTGACGATCTGGACATCTTGTAACTTATGGTTTCCGAGTTTTGGTGCTTGGACCCAAATTGGACTAGTCACTTTTTTCACGATTGTTTTGTCGCCTTATTTATTTGCATTATCCAAAATAATTTGGGCTAATTTTTTCATTTCATATAAATCATATGCTCAGCCTTCAAAATAAGGAGCTCTTGCTCCTAAGGCAATTAGGTTATGTTTTGGAGCCTGAATTAATCTCCGAAATGGCGAAACAAGCCAAAGTTCGCGAAACAACCACAGATGAAATCATTGTCCATGTTGGAGATCATTTACAATTAATTCCCATTGTTATAGAGGGCTCAATCAAGGTTTCTCGTGAAAATGAAAATGGAGAAGAAATACTCTTATATTACATTGAAGGTGGCGACACATGTGCAATGTCTCTGCAATGTTGCACAAAGAAAATAGATAGCCAAATCAAAGCGACTTCGATGGAGCCTTCGCTCCTACTCATGATTCCAGCCGAGTTCATGGAAATTTGGATGGATCAATACAAAAGTTGGCGCACCTACATCATCAGTAATTACCACACGCGAATGATGGAATTAATGGAATCCATTGACGCCATCGCCTTCATGAATTTGGACCAACGTTTACTAAAATACCTTCGAGACCAAGCGAAATTATTAGGTTCATTGGAAATATTGCATACACATCAACAAGTTGCTGACGACCTTCATTCGTCTAGAGTGGTGATTTCAAGGTTATTAAAACAATTGGAAATCAAAGGTGAAATCACCTTACACCGCAATAAAATCATCTTGAAAACAATTTAGTTTTCAGCCTTTCCTCTCGTCCTATTGATTATTGTTATTTTTGATTAACCTTATCAAAAAATACTGTGATTACTTTAATAACTGGCATACCTCGATCCGGAACATCCTTGATGATGCAACTTTTCAAGGCTGCAAAAGCTGACATCGCAACGGATGCAATTCGAACCGAGGACGAAAATAATCCAAAGGGATATTACGAATTAGAAGCGGTGAAGGGAATTGTGAAAAACAATCAATTCCTGAAGGAACTTGATGGAAAAGCCATTAAAATTGTGGCTCCATTAGTTACGTTTATTGACCTTTCTCTTGAATACCGGGTTGTTTTCATGCTGCGTGATTTAGACGAAGTGGTTCAATCTCAAGAAAAAATGGTCGGAAAAGACCAACAAGATCAAAAGGAAAAGTTTAAAACAATGTACACTTTACACATTGAAAAAAGCCGTCAATTTTTACTTGGAAACCACATCCCATTTATCGAAATTCAGCACCGAGAATTACTGCAAAACCCAGATAAAAGTCTTGAACGATTGATTGAATTCTGCGGATGGGAAACCCCTTTAGAAGCATTGAAATCGGTCATTGATGACTCACTTTACCGCAATCGAAAAGAATCATGAGTGAGAAAAAGAAAGTACTCGTCATCGGATGGGATGCCGCAGAATGGAAAGTCATTATGCCACTTATCCAACAAGGTAAAATGCCGGCATTTGCACGACTTATGTCCCGTGGCGTTCACGGAAAACTACAAACATTAGACCCACCGCTTTCACCGATGTTGTGGACAAGCATCGCTACTGGATTTCGAGCAGACACCCATGGTATTGGTGGATTCATTGAACCGACTCCGGACGGTGAAAACCTTCGTCCAGTTACTTCTACCTCTCGCAAAGTAAAAGCCATTTGGAACATATTGAATCAGGAAGGATACAAAAGCAACGTGGTCGCATGGTGGCCAAGTAATCCAGCTGAACCAATAAACGGTGTCATGGTTTCTAACTTGTATCAAGTGGCAACAAAACCATTAAACGAAGAATGGGAAATGCCAAAAGGAACTGTTCATCCGGAGGAATTAATGGAAACGATGAAGCAGTTTCGCATCCACCCGCATGAAATTAACTTAAACCAAGTACTTCCATTCATTCCGAATCTGAAGGATAACATTCCATTGCGCTCGGACCAACGCACAACCATGGTTATCAAAAACATGGCAAATGCAGGAACAATTCACAGCGCTAGCTGCCATTTATTAGAGAACAGTGACTGGGATTTCATGGCCATATACCACGACGCTATCGACCACTTTTCACATGTTGCCATGCGTTATTTCCCGCCAAGAAGACCTGAAATTCCAGAGCAAGATTATAATGATTTCCAACATGTGGTAGAAGCGGCCTACATGCTCCACGACCGCATGTTAGCACGCATGATGAGCTTGATTGACGAAGAGAACACAACGGTTTTATTAATCTCCGATCATGGTTTTCATTGTGACCACCAGCGTCCACTGTATATTCCTAAAGAACCTTCCGGACCGGCAGTTGAACACAGTCCGTATGGTGTTTTTGTCATGGCTGGACCAGGAATCAAAAACGATGGACGCCAAATTTCAGGATTAAGTGTATTGGACATTACTCCTACCCTCTTGCACCATATGGCTTTACCCGTTGGAAGGGACATGGAAGGAAAAGTTGCACATGCGTGTTTTGAAGAAGCACGGGAAACAAATTTCATCGATTCATGGGAATCAGTACCAGGAGAAACGGGCATGCACGATTCGCTGCTTCGAGAAGATCCATGGGCCGCACAAGAAGCACTGCAGCAACTGGTGGAACTTGGTTACATCGATGCGTTGGATGACGATAAATTAGTACAAGTTGAAAAATCGAAACGTGAAAACGAATACTACATTGCTCGAAATTTATTGAATGCAGGCAAATTCATTCCAGCCATTGAACTTTTAGAACGAATATATGCGGAGAGTCAAATTCTACGTTACGGACAAAGACTCGCTTTTGCTTATTTATCCAAACGGCAGTACCGCAGGTCTATGGACATTTTGACTTCATTAAAGGAACAAAATAATACTGCTCTTCAAAAAGCTGATGCCTATGATAAATTAGGAATGGAAGAACCAATGTTCTTGGAGTATTTAGAAGGATTGATTCTTCTCGCGATGAACAAACCTCATTTATCCCTTCCAAAACTTTTAAAGATTCAAGAAAAGAATCCATACAACTATCAATTGGCCTTGAACATTGCACAAATTTTCCTGCAACGAAAAAAATATGACCTCGCTGAAAAGCAATTCATTCGTGCCTTGAATATTGATGACGCACATGCACGCGCACACCATGGACTTGGCCTTAGCTTTTTAAGACGTGGAGAATTGAATTTAGCCATTGAAGAGTTTCTAATTGCTATAGATAACGATTTTTTCTTCCACCGTGCACACTATCATTTAGGAGAGGCTCTTGTCCGTCAAGGATTATATGAAGATGCCATTCAAGCATTTGAGGTGAACCTTAGAATTAATCCCAAAAACGTTAAATCACACAAATGGCTTTTCGAAATTTACCGAGACAACGTGAAGGACGAACAAAAGGCGTCCTTACATGAACAACAGCTTGAGAAATTCATGAAAGGAGAACGCATTATTTGCACCGAGGCTGTTGACCAAGATCAAGCAAAGGTTCTATCATTTATAAAATCATTGGGCTATTCTATTTACGAGGAGAATGGCAGCAAAGAACAAGCAGCAAATCTATTTCAGGATGCACGTTGGCTAGAAGATATCGGTGATAAAATCGTTTTTATCCCGAGTCATTCCTTATCTTTTTTACCCGATCATTTTCACTACAAAGTCCTATATGTTCAGAGTGATCTGGACTTAAGTCCAAAAAACCAAAAAGGGGAATCGATGTCCGATGTTCTTTCGATGAAAAAGTTAACGCATTTCGAACAGGAGCAAGCAAAAATTGAAGCATGGATGGAAAGTCAGGCGAATCTTACAGTTCTATACTTGAATTATTCTGAAATTGAACAAAACAAACAAGAACAAGGATTTATACTTGATAATTTCTTAAAAAAGTAACAATTATTTCACAAATCAACTGAAAATGACTATTTTTAGTCCAAATTTTAGCAAATGAAAACTCTTTCTTCCACAAACAAAACGAGATTAAAACAATATACAGCAGTTGCAGGAGCGCTTGTTGCACAAAGTAATTTGAATGCACAGGTGGTAGCTACGGATTTAAATCCAGATGTAGTTGTAGACTCTTTGTCTGGACCTTATTCATTGGATTTTAATAACGATGCGAATCCAGAATTGAACTTTTTTGTTCAACATTTAAGTGGCGCGTCATCCACACAGGGTGTTCAATTCACATATGAAGGTGCCATTGCAGGTGTGCAATTAAGTACTGGAGTATCCGTTGTTGGTGCAGCTGGAACTGGAAGTTCTTCTTCATCGTTTCAAATTTCTGCTCTAAACAATGGAGATCCAATTTCCGCAGCAGGAAATTTTGGAACTTCCTCAAATGCAACACTTGGATTGGATGCACTCGTTGACGCTGGTGCACTCGGACAATTTCCTATTCAACAAGGTAATTTCTTAAATCAATCCAACAAATTTATTGGTGCGAAATTAACAGCTGGTGCTAATACCTACTATGGTTGGGTAGAACTTTCTGTTAATGCAAATGCATCGCAAATCACCCTTCATGGATTTGGTTATCAGTCCACGGCAAATTCTCAAATTTTAGCCGGTGAAGGTGCCAATTCAGGTTTGGACATGATTTCATTAGCTGATAAAGTGACAATCGTAGGTACACCTGAACATGTGAGCATTAACGTAACACCGGATTTAATCGGTGCAAATGTTTCTTTTGTTTCGATGTCAGGACAGACCTTGAAAACAGAGAAATTAAACGATGTAAACAACACGGTTTCATTTGACGCGCTAAGTACTGGTATTTACCAAGTAGTTGTTTCAAATGGTATTGAAAAAACAACACAACGTGTGTATGTAAAATAATAGTGTTTTAACACATTTCAAAAAAACAGCATGCGTGCTGTTTTTTTTTGCTTAAAAATTAGATTGCACATCAGGTTAACATATCATTCATGTCATTAAGGAACGCTTTCATTACCTTTGAGAAGATTAAACTGAAATGAAGTATATTCTGTTTTCTTTTTTGTTGTTTATTGAATGTGCTCAACTTTTTGCACAGGGAACTACTTGTGTAAACGCAACAAGTGTCAATCCAGGAAATTATACAGCATCGGCAATTACAGGCTCCGGAGCTTCACAAATTGATGCAAGCGGTGCCAATTGGTACAAATTTATTCCTGCAACAAATGGAAATTTGTCCATAAATTCTTGTGGAGGTGGATCAGATACGCGCCTATGGATTTGGGCAGGGAGTTGCGGTAATTTAACCCTTATTGGATCAAATGATGATTTTAGTGGTTGCATCTCTTCCGGCTCGAATTCATTTGCTTCACGCGTGGACAATTTAATCTTGACTGCCGGAAATACGTATTACTTCGAATGGGATAATGCTTGGTCAAGTACTGGTTTTACATGGAATTTCAGTTACTCAGCTTTGCCAAACAACAATGACATTGGCATTATTTACCTTAAAAATAGGTTGACAAAAATTCCTTTAAATCAAGCGAACTACGGGATCCCATTTGGCGCAACCATTAAAAACTACAGTGGAAGTACGATAAACAATGTTTCCTTAACAACGGAAATCTACGAATTGCCAAATGTAACTACACCCATTCAAGTATTGACAAGTGTCCCGGTGAATGTAGGTGTTGGTACTCAACAGTCAATAAACAGTGGAACTTGGTTCCCGAATTTGTCTGTTTCCAAGAACTACCTTATTAAATACATCAAAACACAAACCCAAATCGATGGTGTAACGTCAAATGATATTTCCACTCAAAACCTCAGCGTGGATTTTAATTACTTTGCAAGGGATAACGATACGTACAGCAGTGCATTTAATTGGTCTTCCAGTTCGGAATATGATCAAGGAGTCATTTACTCTATTACAGGAAATGATGTCGTTAGTGGGATTCAATTTTATACGCAAAGTGCTTCCACACTACAAGAATATTTCGTTGAAATTTACCCTGTCATCAACAACGTCATTCAAATAAGTCCAATATACACGTCTCCAAACAACGTTTCGACTGGAGTTGGGTGGCAAACGCACACCCTATCAAATCCCATGACTTTACCGAGTGGGACATACCTTTTTTCCATCCATAAATTAGGGAGCTCACCATATCCCATGGGTTGTGATGCGGCTATTTTTACAAATGGCACAAATTACATTCGCACGAATAGTACAGGAATTTGGAATCCAATTGAGTCTTACAGCGTGAATTATGCTTTTATGATTCGCCCAAAATTCGGTTCAAATCCCTCAATTGATTTATCCTATGTGAGCCATCAAAATCCTGGAGGTGAATTCACAAAAATACATACGCGTCAATCCGTTAATGGAAATAACCTAACATTGAAGGCTTGTGGAAAAAATTCAGGGACAAACAATTTGTACAACGTCACCATGACTGTAAACATTAAAAATGTCGCAACAAACGATTTAATTTATTCTGCAACAAGTTTGGGACACAATTTGATTTCAGGTCAAGTGGATACATTCACCGTTTCAAATTACAACATTCAAACACTTGGTGATTACTCCATTGAATACTTGTTTAATACGGTAAATGACCAAATTCCAACCAATAATTCATACATCACCTATTTTTCCAGAACGAAATCAGAATTATCGCGAAATGTCGGCGTTACTAGCACAATCGGGATTGGAAATAATGCCACAAGTGCTTATGACAATGGCGTAATTGGTCAAACGTTTACATTAGGACAGGCAGATTACTTAGATTCTGTAAAAATTGGTCTAGCCATCGGAACACCTTCGAATCAACCTATCCGTGTAGATATTTATGCAACAAATTCCAATGGAATCCCAACTGGGTCTCCAATTGCAACCACAACTACCTATACCAGTTCTATTTCAAATTCCGTTTCTGGTGCAATTATCACGCTTCCAATTTCAAGTGGAACAGTTGCATTAAGTCCTGGTACGTATTTTTTCGGAGTCATCGAAAATGCGGCAAACATAAAACTACAAACATCAACGAATTACTTCAAGGCTAACCGAGCATTTATGAAGTGGAATCAAAATCCAAATGGAGCCAGCGTTTGGACGCCCATTGAAAACTTCGGATATCAAGTTGCGCTTGACATTGATCCCATTTTCAAAACCTGTTTACCAATTCAAGTGAGCTCCAGTATCACGCATGCTAGCTGCGGAATAAATAATGGTTCCATATTACTCTCACCAACTGGAGGAACAGGGAATTTTAGTTTTACGTGGTCAAATACGGTTAATAACAATGCGCTCAATAACAATATAGGCCCCGGGAATTACACCTATCAACTTTCTGATGCGAACTTGTGTACGACCTCCCCACAAATGGCTTCCATTGTGATGGCATCATCGGCTGTAATCGCAACTGTTTCATCTGTCAGTCAGCCATCTTGCAACGGAAGTTCGAACGGATCGATTGGTATTTCTGCTACTGGGGGGAATGGACAATACACTTATTCTTGGAGTCCTTTGCTCGGAAATGCATCGGCATGGGCAAATTTACCTGCTGGAAGTTACACCTGTCAAGTGACCGATGGGCTAGGTTGTTCATCCACTCAACAAATTGTACTGAATCAACCCACACCAATTTCGGTCAGTTCAACTTTGACTCCAATCGCTTGTTATGGAGGAAGTAATGGCTCCTTAAGTCTTTCGACAACTGGTGGAAATGCTCCTTACACTTACACTTGGACAAATAATCTCGGTACCACAAATTCCCTTTCCATGTTAAGTGCTGGAACATATGCTTGTCAGATAAGTGATGCAAATAATTGTTCGGTCAATCAAACTTTCCAAATCGCCAATCCACCAGCCATTAGCACTTCAATTTTATCCATTTCTAACGTTGCTTGTTTTGGTAATTCGACTGGGAGTGCAACCGTAATCGCTTCGGGAGGAACAGGGAATTTAAGTTATTTATGGAGTCCGAATGGGGCATCAGGATCGTTATTGAGTAATGTCCCTGCAGGAACATACACGTGTACGACGAGCGATATAAATGGCTGTCAACAGTCAACAAACGTCACCATTGTTCAACCCAGTACTTTAAGTGCGTCCATCACATCACTGATTCCGGTTTCTTGTTTTGGTGGAACGAATGGATCAGCACAAGTTACGGGAATTGGCGGTGCTCCCCCGTATTCGTACACTTGGAGTCCCTCAGGTGGAACAAGTAATTTAGCGACGAATCTTTCAGCTGGAACTTATTCCTGTCAAGTGAAAGATGTGAATGGGTGTATAACGAATCAAGTGGTTCAAATTATTTCTCCGACAGCCATTACCGTTGGGACATCTTCGATCATACCGGCTACTTGTGGTTCAAATAATGGCGCTTTGTCTTTGGTGGCAAGTGGTGGAACAGGTAATTATACCTATAGTTGGTCTCCATCCATTGGGAGTACTGCAACATTAAGTAATTTATTTGCAGGTACTTATCAAGTGATGGTAGTTGATCAGAACAACTGCATCGGCACGTTAAGTGTTGGGATCAGTAACAGTTCAGGACCAAGTGTCTCGATTGTGAATCAAACTCCCGTATCCTGTTTCAACGGTTCAAATGGTTCTGCTCAGATTTCGGCTACCGGAGGATTTGGAACATTGACATACAGTTGGACCCCTGGGAACACGATGGGAAATGGAACAAATACAATTCAAAATTTATCCGCAGGTCAATACGCCTGTCAAGTGGTTGACGCAAATGGCTGTATAGGTACTGTGGTCGTTCCCATTTCTCAACCATCGGCTGTACATGGGAACATTTTATCCAACACGCCTGTCAATTGTCACGGCACATCCACCGGACAATTAAGCATACTTGCAACGGGTGGTACTCCCGGATATGTTTATTCATGGTCTCCTGTTTTTGGAAATACAAATCAATTAGTAAATGTTCCAGCTGGAAATTACACCTGTCAAATCACCGATCAAAATGGGTGTCAAGGAAATGTTTATGCCACAATAACTCAGCCTAATCCTTTGCAAATCGTTCTAGACACAATCATTTCACCAAGTTGTCATGACGCTTCCAACGGTTCTATTTCCATACATGCACAAGGCGGCAACGGTAATTATGCGTACACTTGGACTCCATCTATCGGTAATTCAGGTACCATCCTTAATTTGATGCCGGGTATATTTCAAGTAACTACCATCGACCTACTGGGATGTTCGAGCATTCAAACATTTACGGTACAAAGTCAATCGAACATTCAATCAAACTTCCTGACTACACAAAATGACTGTTCAGGAAATACGAACGGTGAAATAACGCTAAATCCTTCAAATGGACTTCCTCCCTACCAATTCAATTGGATGAATTCCTCAACAACAAATGCACTTTCCAATCTGGGTAACGGAATTTATACTTGCACCATTACGGATGCGTTGGGTTGTCACAAATCATTTTCAGATACGGTTTTTACGCTTTCAAATTTGACTGCGCAAATGAACGGAACGGCTACTATTTGTGACTCAGCTGCAGCTGGATATGCACAGATTTCAGTCGCAAATGGTGTCTTACCATATAACTATACTTGGATGAATTCCACCGAAACGACGAATACACTTCAAACAATTGGTCCTGGTTTCGTTGAATGCATTGTTAGCGATGGACTTAATTGTCAAGATACGGTTGGTTTCCAAATAAACCTTACTGATTTCAGTGTTAGCAGTCAGATTAGCGCAGTAACTTGTCCTGGTGCTACAACAGGTGGCATTAATTTGATTGCGCAAGGTGGACAAGCGCCGTATACCTATAATTGGGTTGACTTCACTGTCAATGATCCCAACATTACGGGCATTGGTGCAGGAAATTATATTTGTTCTGTACAAGATCAATCAGGCTGTATTTATTCGATTCAAAACGTGGTTTACGAACCTTTTTCATGGAGTATAAATGCCGCTATTTCTCCCGAAATTTTCGGAATGGATGGTGGAATTAATTTGGGAGTATCGGGAGCAACATCACCCTATACGTATAGTTGGAATTCAGGACAAAGCACGAATGATCTCACTCAAATTTCAGGTGGACAATATTACGTAACAATAACGGATGCAGTAGGTTGTATGGCAATCGATACCTTTCAAGTTGATTCACAGGTGTCAATAGTGACGCTGGCCGACGGAGAAAAAAACCTGTATCCAAATCCAAATAATGGCCATTTCAAACTCTCGATGGAACATGGAACAGTTGGGGACATTTTCGACACCTATGGACGAAGCATTTCATTTGAAGTACTAGAGATAGGTTCAGCTACGTACGAAGTTCACTTAAATCGAGTTTTTCCAGGTGTCTATTATCTACGGATTATACATGACAAGGAACAAACAAAAACTATTCGATTCGAAGTTTTTTAATTGTCACTTACGTTGATTTAAATTAAGGACTTATTTAATTTCACTATCTTCGGTTCTTCTATAAAGATTGTTGACATGAAACATCTCCTTGTTTGTTTTTTACTACTTCATCACATTGGCTTTTCACAAGTTTTCATTAACGAAGGATGTAACAAAAATTACCTTTCCTCAAGTGATGAAAACGGAGATGCAAGCGACTGGATTGAATTGTACAATGCAGGAACCGCTCCGATTAATTTAAACGGATATGCCTTATCCGACAAATTAACAGAACCAACGATGTGGGTCTTGCCAAACTTGATTATTCCAGCTGGTGGTTACCAACAAATATTTTGCAGTCAGAAAAATCGTTTTGGATCAACTCCTTTTCAATTTGGTGTTTCAGAACAAAACTTCACACCTCAGTCCGGTTGGAGCCAACACCAACTTGTCACACCCTTTTATTGGGACGGTGTTTCAAATGTAGTGATCAACGTATGTTCCTATAACAATGCACAATACACAGAGAATTCAATTTTTAAGCAAACTGCAACCCCTTACATTTCAACTATTGGAAGTTTTATGGATGGAAGTCCTGCAGCATGTTCTGCCAATATTGCTTCAACGTATTACCAACGTCCAAACATCAAATTGAACAATACCATCATCGGAACAGGAACAATTCAAAACGGAAATACCGATTACCCAGCCCCGTTTGGGAATTGGTATTGGGGTGCTCGACATCAAATGTTGATTAGAGCAAGTGAGTTAAGTGCTTCAGGATTAACAGCCGGAATGATCAATTCTATCGGATTTGAGGTTGCAGCAACGAATGGAGAAAATTACACCTATGTTGATTTTCATTTGAATACGACGCAAATGAATGAACTCACAGCTGAATTTATACCACTTCAAGGGAATTTATACCATACCAATTTCAAATTAGGAGGCGGTGGAGAAACCGTTTATTTGTTTGATGCCTCACAACAATTGGTTTCGAGCCTACGCGTCGAATCTCCAACTACAGATATTTCCGTTGGATTAAGTCCAGATGCATCAGCAACTGTCAAGTGGCTCGTGCCTTCACCAGCAGCATCAAACAATGCTTCCGTTATTTACTCCGATAGTTTGTCGCGACCTATTCTTTCCAAAATAACTGGAATAAACAATAATGCCTTCTACTTAAAATTGACACACACGAATCTGATACCATCGAAATTAGTGTACACAACAGACGGTTCAGAGCCTACTTTTAGTTCCCAAAGCTACACGGATTCTATTTTTGTGTATCAAAAAACCGTCATTCGTGCAAAGGTATTTCCACTGGATCCTAATAGTGGATATTTGCCAAGCCAGCAAACAATTGGCACCTATATTTTTAACATCAGTCATGGCACGCCGATTTTATTAGTGACCACCGACCAGAGCAATTTATATGGTTCAACTGGAATATTTGATAATTGGTCAACGGATTGGGTAAAACCAGCACATGCGGTTTATTTGAACGAAGGCGTGGGACACCCACTTGTTTTCGAGCGCTTTACTTCGATCCGCATGGACGGAGGAGCAGGAGGAAGTCGTTCACAACCGCAGCATTCTTTTAGATTGTCGTTTGATCATGGAAGTCTGGGTCAAGCACCTGTTCATTACCCACTAATTCCGGATCGTCCGGACCGGACAAAATACAGTGAAATTTACCTGCGAAATGGCAGTAACCAATACTTGAATTTGCCTTACAAAGATGCAAGTCAAGTGCGCATGATGAGTGAGGGGACGAAGAATTATTATTCTGCATATCGTCCAGTAAGTGTTTATATCAATGGTTCCTATTTTGGACTTTATGAACTTCGCGAGAAATTTAATTCAGAATATTTTGAAATTCACGATGGTGCGAATAAAGATTCTTTAGAATTACTATCCCTAAGTTATTGGTATAATTTAGTTTTACGAAGCGTGGAAGGCGATGTCGCACATTTCTGGGATACATACGCTGATTTTCAAGCCTTGAATCCACTTGCGCCAAGTTACATGAGTGATGCCGATCAACTATTCGATTTAAAACACTACACCGATTACATTATTGCGGAGTCATGGATGGGGAATGTCGATTGGCCCGGAAACAACATTAAAATATATCGATCAGATAAAACCAATTGGCGCTGGCGCTTTGGCTTAATTGATTTGGAATTGTCAATGCAACCAAATGGATGGACAAGCTGCACCGATAATCACATCAATTACATGCTTGGGCAAAGTACCGGGAATCCATATATAAACATTTGGCTGCAAAGCATTCAAAATACGGATTTCAAAAATTACTTTATCAATCGATTCGCTGATTTGATGAACACCAGTTATCAAACGGAGGTGTTGTTGGCCCGTGAGCAAACTTTTTTCGAATCCATGGTGACTGAAATGCCCAACGAATATGCGCGATGGGGAGATCCAAATAACATTGCCGGACAAATGCAAACGTTTGTGAATAACCACGCTGTTTTTCAAGATCAATTGGCATGTCGAAATGAGGTGGTTTTTGACAACCTCAAAACAGGCTTTAACCTAGCAAAAACAATCGAAGTCAACCTAGACGTATATCCAGAAAATGGTGGGGAAATTGCATTAAACAGTATTCAACCCTTTACTTACCCTTGGAATGGAACCTATTTCGATGGCGTTCCCGTGAACATGACGGCAATCCCAAAACCGGGATACTCGTTCTCTCATTGGCTTCCTACTGCATTTGTGAACGACACTTTACAAGATTCATTGACGACAAACATCACTGCCGCAAGTGGCTTTTTCACCGCGATTTTTAAATTAATTCCACCTCCACCAGATGGACCAGATATTCACTTCACGGTAGCACCGAATCCATCGAATGGAACGTTTGTTTTGAGTCACGACAACAAAACGCAAGCGACAGGTTGTACCTACGAAATCTATGATTTGAGCGGACGAATAATCACGCGTGGAACAATCAACAATACCGCATTAGAAACACCGGTATCGATTCCCGAAATGCGCTCAGCGATGTATATCCTGCGAGTTCAAAGGAACGAAGAAGTATTGTCGACGTTTAAAGTGTTGAAGTACTAGACCTGAAATCCTGAAACAATTCCTCCGCAGCTTGGTAAGCCAACATTTCGCCGGATTTTACTTTGGATTCCATTTCATGGTATTTCGCTAACCAATGCTCATTTGAGAAAAAGTCGCTTTGAAGCAGTGAACGCATCATTTCTTCTAACACTTCGACTTCTTGTCGTTTTCGATTTTCCGTGAGCCATCCGCTGTGATTCATTTTAATGAAAAAGGATTCGATGTTTTTCCAAATGTCTTCGAAACCTTCTTTCGTCATGCTACTCGATGTATGAACTTGCGTGATCCAATCGTTTTCCTTTGCGGGAAATAAATGCAAGGCATTCGCGTATTCCCTTCTTGCCCATTGAGACTTTTGAATGTTCTCGCCATCCGACTTGGTGATGATCATTCCATCGGCCATTTCCATGATACCGCGTTTCATCCCCTGCAACTCGTCACCTGCTCCTGCAAGCATGAGTAACAAGAAGAAGTCGACCATGGAGTGAACAATTGTTTCTGATTGTCCGACCCCTACTGTTTCGATGAAAATGACTTCAAATCCGGCAGCTTCACACAGAATGATCGCTTCGCGCGTATGTCGCGCTACTCCACCTAAGGTTGTCCCAGCAGCTGTTGGACGAATAAACACACGCTCATTCGTAGACAATGTTTCCATGCGCGTTTTGTCCCCAAGAATACTTCCACCCGTAACATTGGAGGAAGGATCAATGGCAAGAACAGCTAAATTTGCTTTGTGCTGTAAAACAAAATTTCCAAAGGATTCAATGAGTGTGCTCTTCCCTACTCCGGGAACACCGGTGATTCCGATGCGCCAAGCTTGCTTCTTTCGGGAAAGGCAAAGTTGTAAGAGTTTATTTGCTTCGATGCGGTCCGCTGGACGACTACTTTCAATCAAGGTGATTCCAGCACTCAATGCGCCACGGTCCTGCTGACAGATCCGTTGAAATAAATCATCTGCACGACGTTCATTGAAACGGGCTTTCCGTTCCTTGAACCAATCGTTCAGACGTTCTTCATTCGGCATTTAACAGCTTATTTAAAGCGGTGAAAGCAGCTTGAATGTTCGCATGAATTTCGGAAATTCGTGCATCCATCATGTAACATGGCGCTGTAATGATTTTATTTTCCTCGTCCACATGAACAGCTCCTAGTGCGCAATCTGTTGTTTGTACTCCCGTTTGTTGAAGTCCAGATTCAAAGTCCGAGATTTCATAGGGAGAAGCTGCATGTTTTGAACCAATGGTCATGGAAGCTTGAATGGATGATCCTTCAAAAGCTTTCGCCAAGACAATCGGACTCACGCACAAAGCAACAATTGGTTTCCCAATGTTGACAAGGTTTACAAGTAATAATTTGACATCCGCACGGATGCTTCCATTTGGTCCATCAAAGGCCCAAGTTGTGAAATTTTTCGCGCTCCCGAATCCACCAGGAATTACCAATGCATCGATGTCCGCTGGAACAATTTCTGATATCGTTTTAATGTTTCCTCTAGCGATTCGTGCCGCTTCGATTAACATGTTTCTTGACTCTGGCATTTCTTCACCGTTCAAGTGATTTACCACGTGGTGTTGCGCTGCATCAATCCCAATGCAAACGGCCTCTGCACCCATTTGATCAATGGCCAATAAACTCAAAACTGCTTCTTGGATTTCAGCACCATCATACACACCACATCCAGATAATAAAACGCCTATTTTCAACATATTAGCAAGTATTATTTGACTAAATTACGATATAATTCTTCATACATCGGAAGAATTCGCGCCAAACTAAATTCTTCGGAACGCAATTTCGCTTGTTTTTTGAATGTTGGATGATTTTCTGGCTTCAATAATTCAATGGTGTTTTTTGCCATATCATCTATGTCACCAACATCCGATAAATACCCTGAATACCCATGAATATTGACTTCAGGTATTCCACCTGTGTTCGATGATATTACTGGAACACTTACTGCCATTGCTTCCAAAGCCGCAAGTCCAAAACTTTCTGTTTCAGAAGGAAGTAAAAACACATCCGCCATTTCTAAAACGTGGGAAGTATCCCGAACTTTTCCTAAGAAGATTACTTGATCACATAGGTTTAATTCACGACACAAACGCTCACAGTTGTAACGGTCCGGACCATCCCCTACCAAGATTAACTTGGAAGGTAAAACAGCATTGACTTTGGCAAAAATGCGCAAAACGTCATCAACGCGTTTAACTGGACGAAAATTGGAAATGTGACAAAGAATCCGCTCGCCATCGCTTGCATATTTTTGACGCATATACACCGTGTAATGCTCGTCTTCTGCATCTTCCACAACAAAATTTGGAATCACATGAATTTCCCTGGTCACTTGAAAATGTGCATAGGTATCACTTTTCAAACTTTCAGAAACCGTTGTGACAGCATCTGAATGGTTGATGCAAAACGTAATCACCGGCTCGAACGATGGATCTTTTCCAACCAGTGTAATGTCCGTTCCGTGTAGTGTGGTCACAAATGGAATATTGATTCCTTGCGCTTTGAGTATTTGCTGTGCCATGAACGCCGCGGAAGCGTGAGGAATAGCATAGTGAACATGTAAAATATCTAGTTTTTCGTGTTTTACCACATCTACCATTTTACTTGCCAATTGCGTTTCATACGGTTGAAAATCAAAAAGTGGATAATCCGTTAAGGAAACTTCGTGGTAGTAAATATTTTCACGAAATGAGCCTAAACGAACCGGCTGAGAATAGGTGATAAAATGGATTTCGTGTCCTTTTGCAGCTAGTGCTTTACCTAACTCCGTCGCTACAACCCCACTTCCACCGTACGTTGGATAAAGTACAATTCCTACTTTCATGAATTAATCTGTTAAGGGGATGAATAATGTAATACGATAGATAATTGGCAAAATCTTCACTACTTGTCCAGCTTGATTTTTCATTTTGAAATTGTACGCGCTTCTAAACGGACTATTTTGAGCATTTATTAGGTCGTAGAACAAGGCTAAATTCAAATTGATTTTTGGTGCCAATTTCAAATAAAATCCACCGCCGACAAATAAAGTTGGTGCCCATTTTTTTGCTTGCGTTTGAAACGTGGTAAAATTATATGGACTATGCAGCATTTGAAATTCCGTACCGACAAAAATCTTTTCTTGGATGCGTAAATGAGCAAAAGCACCTCCACCATAAATATTGAAATGCGACTGGTTGCTCAAATAATTCGACCATGAACGCTGTAAACGAAAAGATGGTCCAACCACCAAATTATTCGGAAGTTTAACCGCATATTTCAACTCACCACCAAAGGTTCCTCCTAGTTGAGATCCACCACCATATGCTTCAATTCCTAATTCCGTACCTTCAATTTGTGCCTGACTTTGAACGGTTAACATTCCAAAGAGAACAATCAATAATAATCGCTTCATACATTTCTTTTTTACAAAGATAACTTGATTTAGGTCAGGATGTATGTTCTTCCTATCTTTGCAAAAACTTTCTTATGACAATCCTAGACGGTAAAGCAACAGCAGCACAAATTCGCGCCGAATTAGCACAAGCAGTTCAACAGCGAAAATTAGAAGGAAAAAAAATTCCACACCTGGCAGCTGTCCTTGTTGGTAACGACGGGGGATCTGTTTCTTACGTCAATTCGAAAGTGAGTGCTTGTGATCAAATTGGATTTGAAAGCACGCTTATTCGCTACGATTCTTCTGTGCCAGAAGAGATTCTACTAGACAAAGTACGACAATTAAATGAGGACAAAAGCATCGATGGATTCATCGTACAATTGCCTTTACCAGCGCACATCGATGAATTAAAAATCACCCAAGCAATTGATCCAAAGAAGGACGTTGATGGATTTCATCCACGTAATCTTGGAAACATGATTTTAAATCTTCCGGGATTCTTGCCAGCTACTCCAGCCGGAATCATGGCTTTGATTGAACGAAACAACATCGAGACAGAAGGAAAAAACTGTGTGATCATCGGACGAAGTAACATTGTCGGTACGCCACTTTCCATCATGCTAGGACGAAATGCGAACCCTGGGAACTGCACTGTAACACTCGCACATTCGCGCACAGAAAACCTAAAGGAAATTTGTTTGCAAGCAGACATTTTAATTGCAGCAATTGGTCAACCGAATTTCGTTACTGCGGACATGGTGAAAACCGGAGCTGTCATCATCGATGTTGGAACCACTCGTGTGGATGACGCGACTCGCGAGCGCGGATGGAGACTTGTTGGAGACGTAAACTTCGAGGAGGTTGCACCAAAATGTAGCTTCATTAGCCCTGTACCTGGAGGTGTTGGTCCAATGACCATTGCATCTTTGATGATGAATACTTTAAAAGCAATGGAATTAAAAGGAAAATAATGGAACAATTTGCCGTAAACGGAGAATACATTGAATTAATGGGCTTGCTGAAAGCACTAGGAATTGCCGAAACAGGAGGGCATGCCAAACACATTGTAGATTCGGGCATTGTTTACCGCAACGGACAAATTGAAACCAGAAGAAGAGCAAAGCTTGTTAAAGGAGACATACTCCTTATCGAAGATTTAAAAGTCGAACTCATCTAAAAAGAGGTAAGACCTTACAGCCTCACCTCATCTTTATTTTTTTCTACTATTTATTTGATATACCTAAAGTCTTGTCCGGCTTTTACCGTTAAAAGTGTTTCGAATATTAATCGAATGCAATTTTCCACATCCTCTTTTTGAACCATCTCCACTGTGGTATGCATGTAACGCAAAGGCAAAGAAATTAAGGCACTCGTTACTCCCTCATTCGAATATGCAAACGCATCTGTATCTGTTCCTGTAGAACGAGAAACCGCCGCACGTTGGAATGGAATGTTGTTTTTCTCTGCTGCTTTGATGATTTGTTTCAAGAAATTGTTTTGAACCGCCGGACCATAAGTTAAAACAGGTCCTGAACCCGATTTCTGGTCACCATTTTCAATTTTATCCACCATTGGTGTACCTGTGTCGTGACAAACATCAGTTATTAAAGCCAAATCTGGTTTGATGCGGTTCGCCATCATTTCTGCTCCGCGTAAACCAATTTCTTCTTGGACGGAATTCACAATGTACAAGGTAAATGGCAACTTCTTTTTCGCATCTTTCAACATCCGTGCAACTTCGGCAATCATGAATCCACCCATGCGGTTATCGAGTGCGCGTCCAACGTATTTGTTCTTGTTCAAAATCATGAATTCATCTTCAAAGGTCGCAACACAACCGACATGAACCCCTAGTGCTTCCACTTCTTCTTTGGTATTACATCCGCAGTCCAAGAAAATGTTTTTCATGCTCGGAGTCTCTTCTTTCTGCTGACGCATGTGAATCGCTGGCCATCCAAATACCGCTTTCACTGTACCTTTTTCTGTGTGAATGTTCACACGTTTCGATGGTGCAATCATGTGATCAGAACCACCATTTCTTCTTAAATAGATAAATCCATCTTTCGTGATGTAATGAACAAACCATGAAATTTCATCCGCATGTGCTTCAATTACGACTTTGTACGGTTGACCTGGATTGATAATACCCGCGACTGAACCGTAATTGTCAGTGATGTACTCATCCACAAATGGTTTAATGTAGTCCAACCACATTTTTTGTCCGGCAGATTCGAATCCCGTAGGACTCGCATTATTTAAATAATTTGCTAAAAACTTCTCTGATTTTGCTTGAATGATTTTTCCCATTTTGTTATTTCATTAATGTAACATTTCCTTTAATTATGTTGTGTAAACCGCCTAAACAATCTACATCCAAGTAGTAGTCAAATACATCTGGATCCAATTTTTTCCCTTTAAACGTTCCATCCCAACCAATGGATTGATCCGTTGTTTCAAATACCAATTCTCCCCATCTGTCAAAGATGCGCAAAACAAATTTTTCAATCCAAATTCCGCGAACATATAACACATCGTTTTCTTTGTCACCATTTGGCGTGAATGCATTCGGGACAAAAACATATGGTTCGTCACATACAATTTCATAAACCTTAACGATGGCAGTGTCCGATTTGGTGCAAATTCCGTCAGTTGCTGTCAAGGTATACGTTGTTGTCGCAGTTGGTGAAACATTTGTCAACAAGGAATTCGGGTTGAGCATGTTCGTTGTTGGACTCCAAGTAAAACTGGCGTTTGCAGGTACTATACCTGTTAACTGCGTTGATCCGCCGGGCATGACGATGTTTGGATTTGCAGTTGCTAGAACATTACCGAAATTAAACGTGGAAACATAGACATATTGTGAATCCAATACAACGCATCCTTGTAGCGAAGTTGCTTGCAAGTAAACGTATTGTGAACTAGGTAAAGTACATTGAGCGTTCGCTTGATTATTCGGACTAATCACCACATTTGGACTCGACCAAACATAATTGAACGAACCTGAACCATTGTTTAACGCTTGTAATTGGAGAACACTCGTTATACAAATAGAGTCTTGACTCTGAATAGAAACGACTTCATTAAAAATAGAGACAAAAACGCTATCTGTCACCGAACAGTATCCATTTCCAGCCTGAAAATAATAGCTTTGATTTTGTGGATCTACCAAATATAGATTTGGATTTTGCAGCACTGTATTCAATGTATCACCGAAATCTGAAAAATTAGACCAAACAAAGGATGTTGCTGTACCGGTGATGTTGGGAATCAAGGTTGTGTCAATCGATTGACATAAGAAAATGGAATCCGGAAGATTGACCACTAAAGGAGATGAAACTTGAACAGTCATCGAATAGGAATCTTGTCCCAAGCATATACTGTCTGAAATGTTCAATTGAATTTGATACGTTCCTGGATTTGTATACGTAACTGACGGATTAAAATTGACTGAATCCTGCAAACCGTTTCCGAAATTCCAGACAAAGTCAGTCGTGAAAGTCGAACTATTGTTTAGACTCACTGTGAAAGGTGCGCAACCCAATGAATCATCGATGGAAAAGAATGCTTGTAGCGGAACATCAAAAGCCAAAAAGACGCTGTCCATCTTCGAGCAATACGAATTGCTTACTTCGATATAGTACCAACCTGGAGTGGAAACTACAGCAATAGAATCGTTCGGAATATTCAATGGATTCGTCAAATTGGGTGATTGTGACCAGATGAATTGTACGCCAGTACCGTTATGGAAAGCTACGAGTGAAAATGGATTCGAGCTACACAAACTAATCGTATCCAACACATTCAATTCAATGGAATCCAAAACAAGGACCTGTATATGCGCGGTATCCGTTAATAAGCAAACACTATCGGTGACATATAAGTTTACGTTGTATGTACCTGCCTGTGTGTATGTAATTGAAGGATTAAAAATTACACTGGTTGTATCGCCATTACCGAAATCCCACAGATAGGAGTCCAATTGTGTCGATGTGTTTTGAAAGTTCACCGTTAAATCGGTACATCCAGAAACGTTATTTGTTGTAAACGATGCACTTGGAATGAGTTGGAAATCGAACTTGAAAACCAAATTATTACAGTTGGAGGAATTGTTTGTCGAGGACCAAGCTCCAGGGGAGGTTGGGAAATCACTGTGCGCACCACATCCACCACAAACAGATTGATAAACAACACCATTTTTATCGAAACGTGAAGTGCCTCCGTCTACGTGTTCATGTGCCAGCGCACCGCCAATGTACGAACCATAGAGTAAACCTGAAAAGTCATTTTGGACCACCATCAAGTAAAAATCAAACCCCGTTGTTGTCGATTGAAAGGCATTTGGTGAAATCGGCATCCCACTAATCGGAACGGATTGCAAAATGTTCGCTCCCCAACCAGAGACGTACATGTTTCCACAAATATCTACTAGAAAGGCCGCGGGTGAAATATTTATTGAGGGACTCCCATTCCCAATCACCGTGGAGGCTAGATTGGTGGTTAAGGTTGGATTTAGTTTCAAAATAAATTGACTACTTCCTGGATTCGAGTAAGGTGCATTGTTAACCGGAAACGTCCCGCCGACTGATTGTCCTAATAAGAAAATTTGATTCAAGCGATCGATTTCAACGAAGAAAACTTGATCGTAATACACCGAACCAATATAACTTGCTTTCTGTATACTTGTTCCAGAAGGAGTCAATTTTACTACGAATCCATCGGTTTTTCCACCGAGGAAATTCGATTGGTATGCCCCACTTGTTCCGAGTAGGTTATTCGAACAGGTTCCTCCTGCAAAGACGATCGCACCAAGTGTATCCAACTTCACAGAATAACAAGCGTCCGAATTGTTTCCACCGTAAAAGGACGAAAACTGTAAATTGGAAAACGAAGGATTTAATTTAAAAATCACACCATCTTGTCCGGCGGATTTTGTTGCTTGAAATGCATTCAAAGTTGGAAAATTATTCGAGCGGGTACAACTCGCGATATACACGTTGTTGAGCGAATCCAACATGATTTCACCTCGAAATTGGTCACCGTAATTCGTGGTTAAAGAATCATACGCTGCAACGGAATTGTATGGCAAAGCAGTTGATCGGTAATTGACACCATCATTGTCCGAGCCCCCCACATAAGTTGACGCCAATAAATTTTGTCCATTGGATGATATTTTAGAAATGTAAATATCTGTTCCTTGTCCCGAAAAATACACACCGTTGTATAAGAAATTTGCTCCTGTTGTTCCACCACCATGCGTCGATTGAAATGCACCAGGAGTTGTCGGGAAATTCGTGCTTGATGTGGCACCAAAGACGTAAATATTATTGAGTGAATCACAGATGAGACTATGCGCGGTTTCCGTTCCTTGGGTCATATCTCCCCCACCTAAAAACGCAGACCAAAGCATATTTGTACCATCCGGACTATATTTGGTAACAAAGACATCCGTAATCCCATAGGATCCAGCAATGGAAGTGAAATTCGGAGAAATGTCAAAAGAATTGGCATTTGGAATTGGGAAGTTGTTTCCGTAAACCATACCAGCAGAATAGGCAGAACCATCATTTCCGTAGGTCGCCGTCATTCCGAAATTATCCGACACGGATCCGTTGTACGTCGCAAATACAAGAACGGGATCAATCACTAAAGGAAATTCTTTATTGTACTTTCCTAATTCATATGCATAGGTGTGTTCTCGTTCCGAAAATGCACAAGAAACAGTGATCTTTTTTCCATCAATAATTTGATAGGCAACTGGACGCTGTTCGATTATTTCACCGATGGTAGTTTTCAGTACTAATCTGCCGTCTCGTATCTTAATGGATGTATATTCACCGGAATAGTTCCATTGAATTTTTGTTGGATCGGCTCCTGGCTCGACAAGGAATGAATACTTCAAGGCATTTTTCTCGCTCTCCCATAGTAAATGAATATCGGAGTAAAAATGTTGGTAATGCACTTTGGAATATGTGTGTACATCATGCGTCCATTTCGTAGAATCATTTCCAAGAAAGTAATTGTAATAATGTGCTGAACGGTCCTTTAATGATCTTACTTTATCCGAATTGGAGCCTATAAACTTTTGCTGAATTAACGCTGATTTCAGACTTGGATTTTCAATACTTTTTAAATCGAAGTGCGCTTTGTGCAAATCAGATAAATCTTGTAATTGAAATAGAATGGAACTATCACCAATCCACAATTTTCCACCTGAAACAGCGGATTGAAAGTGTACCACTGAAGGCCACTGTCCTTTGTTTTCAATGAATTGTATTTCGTTGTGCGGCAATTCTTCAGGTGCATCCTGCGCATACACTTGAAAGAGTGACGCGAACAATAAAAACACAAAGAAGCAACGCATTTTCAAATCGAGTAATTTCATGCTAATTTAATCATTTCATGTCAGATTGAAATTAGGGTGTGAGAATCCCTTTAGAAATCATTAAATTCGTCCTTCAAACAGGAAATATGTCAAACTCACATAACCGTATTTGTCAACTACTTGATATTCAATATCCTTTGATTCAAGCCGGAATGATTTGGTGTTCCGGATGGGAATTAGCTTCCGCTGTCTCAAATGCTGGTGGACTCGGGATTATTGGATCTGGATCCATGTATCCAGAGATTTTAGAAGAACAGGTTATAAAATGTAAAGAAGCGACAAACAAACCGTTCGCTGTAAATTTACCCATGCTTTACCCAGATATCGATAAACATATTGAAACAATCATCAAATACAAGGTTCCGGTTGTTTTTACATCGGCTGGAAATCCAAAAACATGGACAAAACATTTACACGATCATGGAATCAAAGTCGTACACGTTGTTTCAAGTGTGAAATTTGCCCTGAAAGCACAAGAGGCAGGTGTTGATGCGATTGTTGCTGAAGGATTTGAAGCTGGTGGACACAACGGACGCGACGAAACAACAACATTTTGTTTAATCCCAATGGTTAAAGATGCCATTCAAATTCCATTAATCGCCGCAGGTGGAATTGGAACCGGACGAGGGATGTTAGCCGCGATGAACCTCGGCGCAGACGCTGTGCAAGTAGGAAGTCGATTTGTGACCTCCATTGAAAGTAGTGCTCATGAAAACTTTAAACAGTACATCGTCGCTAGTGAAGAAGGTGACACGATGCTCACTTTAAAGGAACTGACACCGGTTCGTTTATTGAAAAATGAATTTTACACACAACTACAGTCCGCCTATCAAGACGGAGCTGATAAAGAAAAATTAAGCGAAATACTCGGACGAGGTCGTGCAAAAAAAGGCATGTTCGAAGGAGATTTGGTGGAAGGTGAATTGGAAATAGGACAAATCGCCGGACTCATTAAAAAAATTATGCCCGCTGGAGAAATTGTCAAAGAAATGATGACGGAATTTCACCAAGCACTCACGGAACAAAAGAACTATATATGATTCATTTTGAACGATTTAAATTGGAAAATGGCTTAACGGTTTTATTCCACAAAGAGGCGTCTACACCAATGGCCGTGGTCAATTTATTGTACGATGTCGGTGCGCGAGACGAAAGCGAAGAGAAAACAGGATTTGCTCATTTATTTGAACATTTGATGTTTGGAGGATCAGTGAACATTCCCGATTTCGATGGTCCACTGCAAGCAGCTGGAGGAGAAAGCAACGCGTTTACGAGCAATGACATCACAAATTATTACGATGTACTACCTGCCCATAATTTGGACACCGCACTTTGGTTAGAAAGTGACCGAATGCTTTCGTTGGCCTTCACAGATAAAAGTTTGGAAGTGCAACGAAACGTTGTGATTGAAGAATTCAAACAACGCTATTTGAATCAACCATACGGCGATGTATGGTTGGAATTGCGTCCATTGGCCTATACCAAACATCCCTACAAATGGGCAACGATTGGGAAAGAAATCAAGCACATTGAGGATGCGAAAATGAGTGACGTGAAAGCGTTTTTCAAAAAGCATTACCATCCGTCCAATTGCATTTTGTGTATCATTGGAAACTTTGAGTTGGATTACGTAAAAGAGCGTGTCCATCATTTTTTTGGTTCCATTCCAAAAGCGAAGAAATCTGCGCGCATACTTCCGTTAGAACCCGCACAAGATCGATTTAAATCGAAAACATTGGTTCGAAACGTTCCTGCTGACGCCTTTTATTATGCGTTTAAAATGCCGGAACGAAAACATCCTGGGTATTACTTCGCTGATTTATTAAGTGACATCATGGGACGCGAGAAAGTCTCCAAAATGTATGTTGACCTCATCAAGAAACAAAAATTGGTGTCTGAAATCAATGCCTACATCACCGGATCAATGGATGAAGGATTATTTATCATTACTGGAAAATTGAACGAAGGAAAATCGTTTGCTGAACTTGACAAAGAAATCTGGAAAATTCTTGCGCACTATAAAACGACCTTGATTTCCAAGAAAGAATTGGAACAAATAAAAATCAAACTTCGAACGGCGCGTGCATTTCAAGACCAAGGTTTATTGAACCGTGCGATGAATTTGTCCTTTTTTGAATTATTAGGAGATGCGAACGGAATCAACGAAGAACAAGAAATCTACCAGTCGATTCATGCGGAAGACCTCCGAACATTTGCCAATCACTTGTTTGCCAAGAAAAATGGTATTTTATTGAAAGTTAAAAAGAAAAAAAATGCTTAATCGTCAAGTTGCCCCGAAGCTCACACCCATAAAATCCATTGATTTTTCTGTCCCGGAGATGTATGAAATTCATGCTGGGATTCCTTTGTACTGGAAAAATAACATCGCAAACGAAACATCAAAATTGGAATTACATTTCCATGCGGGAACAACCATTGAAACGCCCATTTTAGCTTCCTTAACTGCCGGACTTTTAATTTCAGGAACAAAGAATAAATCAGCGATTCAAATTCAACATGCCCTTGATGCAGTTGGCGCGTATTACGATGTTAGTGTTTCTCAAGAGCAAGCAGTCGTTACTTTATACGCGTTAAATAGTTACTTAAAACAAGCTTTTGATATTTTTCACGAGGCCATGACTTCTGCCATTTTCCCGGAAAAAGAAGTACAAGAAATTTGCAATGAACGACAAGAAAAATTAAAAGTACAGTTGCAAAAAGTGAATGTACTAGCGCAACGAAAAATACAACAAGTCCTTTTTGAGGAAACGCCCTATGCACAGGTAATTTCTCAGGGAGATTACGCAACAGTGAAACGAACGAAACTCATCGATTTTCATCAGAAACATTATTTGAACGGTTTAGCTAAGGTGTTTTTAGTAGGCGATCTTTCAAGTGAAGAAATGCATGCGATTAAAGCTGCCTGTGCGGACTTTGCTGGCAAAGAATACCAACCATCGGCTTGTTCCTTTACTGGTAAAACACACATCGTTCACGAAGAAAAGACCGATGCCTTGCAGTCAGCCATCCGCATTGGAAAAATCATGTTTAACAAAACACATCCGGATTTCATTGCCTTCTCGGTAATGAATACCATTCTCGGAGATTATTTTGGAAGTCGACTAATGAGTAACATTCGCGAGGACAAAGGATATACTTACGGAATTGGATCCTACATGATGGAAAATACCCATTTCGGGTACTTCATGATTGCCACCGAAGTTGCGAAAGAAGTGCGTGAGGCAACGATTCAAGAGGTGAAAAATGAACTAGAACGACTTCAAACGGAATTGGTTCCAGAAGAAGAATTAGAACTCGTCAAAAGTTACCTACTCGGACAATTGCTCAAAGCAGCAGATGGACCATACGCCATGTTGGATTTATTTTCAGGAGTAGAACTTCATGATATGGACATGTCTTTTTACAACAAATACATCAAAAAAATACAAGAAATTAAAGCCGAAGAAATCCGCGAAATGGTTTGTAAACACTTGGATTGGAAAAGTTTGTCAATAATTAGCGTTGGCTAGCAACTTATTGAGTTAACTTTCGTTATAATAAATACGGACTTTTCCCGTTGTTTTACTGATGTTTAGAGTTATTTTTCTGCTTTCATTTGTTTTCCTTTGGCAAAACACATTTGCTTCCCATGTCATGGGAGGTGAAATCAGCTATAAACATTTGGGGGGAACGAATTATCAATTCGAACTGATTTTTTACCGTGATTGCAATGGTGCAGATGTCAATCCAGTATCAGAACAATTAAAAGTTTGGAACAATCCTAACATATCGTCAATCACCGTAAATTTCGTTTCTCGACAAGACATCTCCCCGACTTGTTCTCCTGTAACCGGTTCTCCCGGTCCACTTATTTGTGGGACTGGAAGCAATGGTGGAAACGGTCAAGGGGCAGTTGAGAAAGTGGTTTACCGCAGTTCACCCATATCATTGACCGGAATTCCTCCTTCAAATGGGTGGATTTTCACCTACGAAAACTTTTCACGTAGCAACACCGTTTCCAATTTGATGAATCCTGCGAATTACGGGATAACATTAGCCGCGAAAATTTTTCACTTGGATTCTCCCGATGATTCTCCTGTCTTTTTTCAAGACCCACACTTTGTAAGTTGTGCTGGAACGCCCTATACGTTCAACGGAAACGCGGTTGATCCAAACCTAGATTCCTTGGTTTTTTCTTTCGGAATTCCTTACAACAACATTCAAGGAGCAAGTTACAATCCTCCGCTTGATCCGATTCCCGTTCCTTTTGAAGTTGGCTTCAGTGCAACAAATCCAACACCGAATCAAAGTTTAAATCCAGCAAATATACCAGCAAATTTAAATCCAGTCTCAGGCGAATTAACCTTTACCTGTGTAAACATCGGGAACTACGTGGTGAAAGTTTTGGTGCAATCCTATCGCCAAGGAGTACTGATTTCAGAAGTTGAGCGCGAGATGCAATTAATGGTTATGCCTTGTTCCGGAGGTAATAATCCACCTGTAATTACGCCTCCATTCCCTGGGAATTCCTTTGAGCTCACCGTGAATGCAGGAGATTTAGTTTCCTTTACATTAAACGCAAGTGACGGCGACCTACTGCAAGATGGCAGTCCACAAACACTAACCATGACCGGGTCCGGCCCCATGTATGGAACAAACTTTACTTCTAGTTCAGGTTGCAGCATTGCGCCATGTGCCAGTTTAAACACCGGATTTCCCTTAAGCGGAACAGGTGCCATCAGTACCAATTTCAATTGGCAAACCACGTGTGACCACATCTCTGATGCACAAGGAAATGCAGTTGATCAAATGACCTATAATTACGTTTTCCGCGTGCAGGATGATTACTGTCAAGTGCCTCAAGTTTCCTATGCGACAATCACGATACACGTGTTGAATCCAGGAATCATTGATGCACCTGAAATCAATTGCATTCAAACGGCAAACACAGATGATTTAACGATTTTCTGGAATCCAGTCACAAATAACAATAACGCTTTTGTTTCTTATCAAATATTTTCAATCCAAAATGGTTTAATTGGAACCGTAACCGACATCACGGCGAATAGTTTCATTGTCCCAGCGATCTACACACACCACGAATTCTATTTAGCCGTTCAATCCGGTTGCAATGGTGGAACGCTTCGCTACAGCGATACGGTTTCGAATATTTTCCTAACGCTCGTTAATCCGAATAATGGTACTGCAGTTCTAAATTGGAACAAACCACGCCCTACTCCACTTCCAACTTACAATGGTTACTTTTACATTTACAGAGAATACCCAACGAATTTCTTCAACTTTCTAGATAGTGTACCTTACAATCAAACGAGTTACATCGACACGATCGACTTATGCCATGAATTCATTCGATACCGAGTAAATTTAGCAACCACAACGTGTAACTTCAACTCCAATCGTCCGGGTGATAACCTGACTGACATGTTTACTCCAGACATGCCGATCATTTCATCCGTTGGCTACGACACAACCACCTTCCAAATGAACATTCTATGGAATCAAAACGCACAAGATGACACCTATGGCTATGTGATTTACACCTTCGATGCGAATGGATTTTTATATGAATTGGATACGGTGTATGGCATTGGAACTACGAATTATTCCTATCTAGTGAATACTCCTGGTCCATTCTCCTATTCCGTTGCTGCCTTTGATTCTTGTTTTACATCAGCGAATCCACCAACTTTTCAAACTTCCGCGAAAGCACTGGTACATACCTCAATCCTGGCAAATTATACCATTAACATGTGTGCTGAACAAGCAAATTTATCTTGGAGTTTGTATGGAGGAGCAACAGTTACGAACTATGAAATTTGGTCCAAAAACAACAACCAATGGACTCTTTTAGGCAGTACGACAAATTTGAATTTCTTAGCACAATTAACACGAGGACAATCTTATTGTATTTTCATCAAAGCGAATCTTACCAATGGACATGTCGCATTTTCAAATCCGTGTTGTTTCCTCATCCCGACACCGAATGCTCCGGCATACCATTATTTTAAGTTGGCAACTGTCAATGGTGAGTACGTAGAGTTATACGATTATGTGGATGCATCGGTTGGAATTACAGAAATAATATTTGAACGTAAAGATACGCTTGGCAATTTTGTGGAAATTGGACGAGCACCAGTGGTAAATAATGTCGCTCATTTCACGGACGAAGATGTGGAACTAAGTTTACAACCATGGGAATACCGAACAATGTATATCGACAGCTGCGGAAATCCAGGTGCATATGCAAACGTGAATAAGACCATTTTTGTCACAGGAACAGCTGATCAATACAACATGATCAATACGATTCAATGGAACCCATATGAATTATTTGACGGTGCAGTTATGGAGTATCATGTTTACAGAAATACCTACGGAACCTTTGAGTCCACACCAATGTCCATTGTTCCAAATAATGTACTGAGCATTACAGATGATGTTTCTAACTTGCGGAATAACGGAGAAGTGTGTTACCGAATTGAAGCGGTGGAAGGACTGAATGCTTACAATTTTAGTGAAACAAGTCGCTCCATTGATGTGTGTATTCCATACGACCCATTGGTTTTTGTGCCAAATGCCTTTACTCCGGATGGATTAAATCCAATTTTTTATCCTGTCGTTTCGAATGCTGATCCAAAAAACTACACATTTAACATCATCGATCGTTGGGGTCAGATCGTATTTGAAACATCAGATCCAACGAAGGGTTGGGATGGAAAGATTTCCAGTTCAGGACTTGACGCGAGCAATGATGTCTTTTTGTATCGAATAGAAATTACGACACAAACAGATGAGTTGATTGTGAAAAGAGGATATGTGACGTTAATCAGGTAATGGGGACAAAGAAAATATTGATCATTCAAACAGCATTTCTTGGTGATGTCATTTTGGCAACACCACTGATTGAATCCCTTTCAATTAAATTTCCGTCTGCACAGATTGACTTCCTCCTAAAAAAAGGAAATGAAGCCCTGTTAAGTGAACACCCCAAATTACGTCGAGTACTCATCTTTGATAAGTCACAAAAAAGAAAATCACTGATTGATTTAATCAAGGACTTTCGAAAAGAAAAATACGATTTGGTTTTGAACCTTCACCGTTTTGCTTCTTCTGGCTTGATGACCGTTTTATCCGGTGCAAAAGAAACAAGAGGTTTTTCAAAGAATCCATTTTCATTTTTATACACCAAAAGATTTACGCATTCCATCCTAAATGGGAAACATGAAGTCGATCGAAATTTGTCTCTTATTTCCGACCTCGTTGAAAATCCACAGCGAAGACCACAATTGTATCCAAGTCAAGCGGACATAGACTTCGTATCCCAATGGAAAAACGAATCCTATTTTTGTTTAGCACCAGCCTCGGTTTGGTTTACGAAACAAGCTCCACCCGCTATTTGGCAATATGTGATGGAAAAATTTGATGAGGAAGGAGTTCAGTTTTATTTATTAGGAGGTCCTGCAGACCATGAACTTTGTGAAGGAATCAAATTGGTCAGTCAGCGCAACAACGTTCATAATTTAGCCGGAAAACTAAGTCTGATGCAATCTGCGGCGTTGATGAAGGACGCCAAACGAAATTTCGTCAATGATTCAGGTCCATTACACATTGCATCCGCAGGAAATGCTCCAGTCAGTGCCTTCTTTTGCTCCACTACTCCCGAATTCGGTTTTGGACCATTGTCAGATGATTCGAATGTGATTGAAGTTAAAAACTTGGACTGTAAACCTTGCGGACTACACGGACACAAATCATGTCCAAAAGGACATTTTCAATGTGGAAATAGATTGATTGAGGCGATGAATCGATAGTGCAATAAAAATTGTGCTCATTTGATACTGTTACGCTGCAGTTGTACTGCTGCGACAATAAATCAACGTATCAACACAACACTTCCCGTCACCTGAAATTTATTCACGTATCCCAACTCTTTGTACTTGACTAAATACGAATACACACCATCTGGCGCATCGAAGCCTGCGAGGGAAGCGTCCCAACCTTGTTTGGGATCCTGGCTGTAAAACACGAGTTCTCCCCAACGGTCGTAGATGTACATTTCGT
>JAHEMR010000011.1 GCA_024643545.1 Crocinitomicaceae bacterium
CCTTGAACAACCAAGCGACAACGACCTACACTTTCACTCCAACTTCTGGACAATGTGCGACTGCAACGACGTTGAGCATACTTGTCAATCCCACGATTACTCCCACATTTGATCCTGTTAGCCCCATTTGTCAAGGCGGAAATTTAACGGCCTTGCCAACTAGTTCGCTGAATGGAATCAATGGAACGTGGAGTCCGGCTTTGAATAACCAAGCGACAACGACCTATACTTTTACTCCAACTTCTGGACAATGTGCGACTACAACCACGTTGATTATCAGTGTGAATACGCCAGTGCTTCCAACTTTTAATGCGGTGAGTCCCATTTGTCAGGGAGGAAATCTAACGGCCTTGCCAACTAGTTCGCTGAATGGAATCACCGGATCGTGGAGCCCGGCATTGAATAACCAAGCGACAACTACCTACACTTTTACTCCAACTTCTGGACAATGTGCGACTACAACAACGTTGAGCATCAGCGTCAATCCCACGATTACTCCCACCTTTGATCCTGTTAGTCCCATTTGCCAAGGCGGAAATTTAACGGCCTTGCCAACTAGTTCGCTGAATGGAATAACAGGAACGTGGAGTCCGGCATTGAACAACCAAGCGACTACGACCTACACTTTCACTCCAACTTTTGGACAATGTGCGACATCAACGACGTTGAGTATCAGCGTCAATACACCAATGCTTCCAACTTTTAATGCGGTGAGTCCCATTTGTCAAGGTGGAAATCTAACAGCCTTGCCAACGAGTTCACTGAATGGAATCACAGGAACATGGAGTCCGGCTTTGAATAACCAAGCGACAACGACCTATATTTTTACTCCAACTTCTGGACAATGTGCGATTACAACGACGTTGAGTATCAGTGTGAATGCTCCAGTGCTTCCAACTTTTAATGCGGTGAGTCCCATTTGTCAGGGAGGAAATCTAACGGCCTTGCCAACTAGTTCGCTGAATGGAATCAACGGAACGTGGAGTCCGGCTTTGAATAACCAAGTGACAACGACGTATACTTTTACTCCAACTTTTGGACAATGTGCGACATCAACGACGTTGAGTATCAGCGTCAATGCACAAATGCTTCCAACTTTTAATGCGGTGAGTCCCATTTGTCAGGGAGGAAATCTAACGGCCTTACCAACTAGTTCGCTGAATGGAATCACTGGAACGTGGAGTCCGGCATTGAACAACCAAGCAACAACGACCTATACTTTCACTCCAACTTCTGGACAATGTGCGACTACAACAACGTTGAGCATCAGCGTCAATCCCACGATTACTCCCACCTTTGATCCTGTGAGTCCCATTTGTCAGGGAGGAAATCTAACGGCCTTGCCAACTAGTTCGCTGAATGGAATCACAGGAACATGGAGTCCGGCTTTGAATAACCAAGCAACTACGACGTATACTTTTACTCCAACTTCTGGACAATGTGCGACTACAACCACGTTGATTATCAGTGTGAATGTGCCAGTGCTTCCAACTTTTAATGCGGTGAGTCCCATTTGTCAGGGCGGAAATTTAACTACGTTACCAACGAGTTCGCTTAATGGAATCACTGGAACTTGGAGTCCGGCTTTGAATAACCAAGCGACAACGACCTATACTTTTACTCCAACTTCTGGACAATGTGCGACTACAACCACGTTGATTATCAGTGTGAATGCGCCAGTGCTTCCAACTTTTAATGCGGTGAGTCCCATTTGTCAGGGCGGAAATCTAACGGCCTTGCCAACTAGTTCGCTGAATGGAATCACAGGAACATGGAGTCCGGCTTTGAATAACCAAGTGACAACGACGTATACTTTCACTCCAACTGTTGGTGTATGCATATCCTCGGCAACAGCTACTATTTCAGTAATTGAACAACCAATTGCACAATTCAGTGTACTTCCAAATGACAGTATCCTAATTGGTGCAACACTTAACTTTCAAAACAATAGCATAAATGCATCGGCATATATTTGGCAAGTCAATAACTTAGAATTTTCAATCGATGAGCATCCATCCTACCTCACAAGCAATGAAGAATTTCTTCTTTTTACCTTAGTTGCCTTCAATCAAGGTTGTTCGGACACCTTTGAAGTTCAAATACCATTAATCGAAAGCAGTTTTGTTTTTGCTGCTAATTGTTTTACACCAGATGCAGATGAATTTAATCCAACATGGAAACCAACAATTAGCGAAAATTTTGACCAATCCAATTATCATTTAGTGATTTATGATCGTTGGGGAGAGGTAATTTGGGAAAGTTTTGATTATAACGCTGCATGGGATGGGACGTATGGCAATGAAGGCCAACCCGTTCAAGACGGAATTTACACCTGGGTATTACAACTAAAGAAGAAGAAAATCGACGAGGTTACCCTCTATTCTGGCACGCTACTTCGAATACGCTAAAATTTTTAACCGATGTGGAAAAACAAAGCAACCTTTTTGTTCAAATGCCGTTTTCACAAAGAATTTAAGCATTAAATTTGTCACAAACCACTACTCAATTACCTATGAAGAATATTTACACCATTATTCTCCTCTTATTTATCTCTCTTTTTAATAACGGATTTTCTCAACCCCAAACGGTAACGTTTAACTACACGGGGGCTGCCCAAACATGGACAGTTCCACCTTGTGTATACAACATCCAAGTTTCTGTGAAAGGTGCGCAGGGTGGTGGACCTGGTGGACTCGGTGCAACCGTAATTAATCCATCCATTGCAGTTACCCCCGGTCAAGTTCTTCAAATTAATGTTGGACAATGTCCTACTGGACCGACAGGAGGTTGGAATGGTGGAGGAAATGGATTTGCTGCTGCACCTGTAACTTATCAATCTTATGGTGGTGGCGGTGCTTCTGATATTCGTGTAACCCCTTACGCTTTAGCGAATAGAATCGTTGTTGCCGGAGGTGGCGGAGGAAAAAATGGTTGTTCCCCTCAATACAATGCTGTCGGTGGTGCCGGTGGATGTGTTACCGGAATGGCTGGTGCTGGATCTCCATTCGTTGGAACTGGCGGTGGCGGTGGTACGGCAACTGCAGGTGGAAATGGCGGACCTCCTTGGGGAGGTGGCCAACCAGGTGTTGCTGGAACCCTCGGTAATGGAGGAAATGGAGGTTATTACGTTACTGCTTCAGGTGGCGGTGGCGGTGGTGGTCTTTATGGCGGCGGTGGCGGCGGTGGCGACAATTGTTGCACTGGTGCTAATGGCGGCGGCGGCGGCGGCGGCGGATCAAGCTTGAATCCAGCCGGTGGAGCATGTTCTCAAGGTAACAATCCTGGAAATGGCGTTGTAGCTATAACATTTACAGCTGGTTCTGTATCCATCACAACTTCAAATACTGGTCCTTATTGCGTTGGACAATCCATTCAATTAAATGCAACAAGTGGTGCCAATAGTTATTCTTGGGCAGGTCCTAATGGATTCACGTCTACGTTGCAGAATCCATTGATACCGAACTGTACAGCTGCAAACGCAGGTGTTTATACTTTAACATACGATGCTGGTGGATGTATTTCAACAAGTACAACAACTGTCGTTGTCAATATCCCGGTGAATCCTACATTCAATCAAATTGCTCCAATGTGTCAAAACGCAACGGTACCTAATTTATCTACGATTTCAACCAATGTTCCCGCAATTCAAGGAACATGGAATCCAGCCTTGATTTCATCGGCGGTAGTTGGTACGCAAACGTATACATTTACACCAAATACTGGAATTTGTGCGAATACCGCAACAATGAACATTCAAATATTGCCAAATGAGCAAGTAACTTTTAATCAGATTAGTCCATTCTGTATTGGTGACACGCCAACTGCACTTCCTGCGACTTCTACAAACGCAATTGCGTATACTGGAACTTGGAGTCCGGCAACGATCTCAACTGCAGTATCAGGAACAGCAACGTATGTTTTCACTCCTACTGTTGGTCAATGTGCTTTGGCGAATTCAATGGACATTGTAACTTATGCATTGACAACTCCCAACTTCAATCAAATGGGTCAAATTTGTCAATACGAAGCAAACGTAGTGATCCCAACAACAGCATTAAACACGACACCCTTCATCAATGGACCATTGATTACTGGTTCTTGGAATAGTCCAACTGTAATTACTGGTACGCCAGGAACAGTGAACTATACCTTTACTCCAGACCCTGGTCAATGTGCTTCAACGTATACGATGCCGATTACAGTTGATCCATTAATCATTCCTGCATTAACACAAGTTCCTCAGTTGTGTCAAAATGATGCAAACCCGGTTCTGCCTTTGGTAACGAACAACGTACCAGCCATTACAGGAACTTGGAATCCACCGTTAATTGACACATCAATCCCTGGAATCTTTACGTACACGTTTAGTTCAGATGCTGGACAATGTGGGGATACGATAGACATGACAATTACCATCGTTCCTTCGGTTCCACCACAATTCGTAGCGGATACCTTGACAGGATGTAATCCATTAAATGTTACCTTATCGACACCACCTGTATTGGGAGCAATTTACACATGGTATTGGGGAGGAACTCAAATCGGTCAAGGAAGCACTTTAAGCTACCAATTTGATCAAAGTGGTTACCATGACATTACGTTGGAATACGACTTATTTGGTTGTATTGAAACAACAACGTACAATGATTACATTTACATGGAAAGCTACCCACTTGCATCCTTCTCCTCCGTTCCCAGCAGTTTAACAGAAACAACACAAGCGATTCAATTCATGAACTCGAGTGTGGGAGGAACAACGTACACATGGGACTTTGACGACACCTACACTTCAACTGAATCAGATCCAAATCACATGTATATTGGTGTGACTGAAAACCTTTTAGTAACATTAACAGCATACACACCACTTGGATGTTCAGATGAGTACACAATTTCTATTCCAGTAATTGCCGATCCAATTTATTACGTGGCAAATACGTTTACGCCAGATGAAGATGAACACAACCAAACTTGGCAAGCGATCTTTACAACAGGATTTGATCCATTTGCGTTCAGTTTAACGGTTTATGATCGTTGGGGTGAAATCATTTGGGAAACACACGATGCTACTCAATCTTGGGATGGAACATATGGTTTATTAGGAACGAAAGTACCTGCAGGTGTTTACACATGGCGCATGCAATATGAACCGAAAGAAAATGACGACCGCAAAGTGGTTACAGGTCAATTGAATTTGATTCGATAGGATTTGAGATTTATAAAACTAAAAAAGGCGCTTAATATAAGCGCCTTTTTTGTTATTCGTAAGCTGGTTATTTCTTTCTAAAGAAGATCTTAACTGGTACTCCTTCAAAATCAAATTTCTCTCTCAAACGATTTTCAAAGAAACGTTTGTAGGAATCCGGAACATATTGAGGTAAATTACAGAAGACCGCAAAGGCTGGAGCATGTGTCGGCAACATTTGAATAAATTTAATCTTGATGTATTTTCCTTTTACCGCAGGTGGTGGAGTTTGCGCAACGACCTCAAGCATGACTTCATTTAACTCATGGGTCGCGATTTTGCGTGTTCGGTTCTCGTTCACGCGCATTGCCGTTTCCAAAGCTTTGTGAATGCGTTGCTTTGTTAATGTCGAGGTGAAAATAATTGGAACGTCATTAAACGGTGCTAATTGCTCACGTAAATTCGCTTCGTATTCCAACATGGTATTGTGGTCTTTCTCCACTAAATCCCATTTATTCACTAAAACAACAACTCCTTTTGAGTTCTTTTCAATCATGTAAAAGATACTCAAATCTTGTTTTTGTATTCCTTCTGATGCGTCCATCATAAACAAACATACATCAGAGTTTTCAATGGTACGAACAGAGCGTAAAACAGAATAATACTCGATGTCTTCTGTCACTTTTGCTTTCTTGCGAATTCCAGCTGTGTCGATCAAAAGGAAATCGAAACCAAATGCTTTGTAACGTGTGTGAATCGAATCACGTGTTGTACCAGAAATATCTGTAACAATGTTTCGTTCTTGTCCGGTGAAGGCGTTAATCATGGATGATTTACCAACGTTTGGACGACCAACTATTGCAATTCTTGGCAAACTATCTTCCTCGCGGATCGATTCATCTTCTTTATTGAAATAGGTAACTAATTTATCTAAGATCTCTCCGGTTCCACCACCATTTGTTGCACTGAGGTCGAATACCTCGCCAAGTCCAAAGGAGTAGAATTCAGAAGAAAGTCCAACGCGGTCAGTGTTATCCACTTTGTTGGCTGCAATCATACAAGGCTTCTTGCTTTTACGAAGCAAATTCGCCACAATTTCATCCATTTCAACGATTCCTGTCATGACATCCACCATGAAAATTATCACGGTTGCCTCTTGAATCGCTAATTCCACTTGTTTGCGGATTTCTCCTTCAAAGATATCTTCTTTTACAGTTGCGTATCCACCGGTATCGATAACCGAAAACTGGTATCCATTCCATTCGGACTTTCCATAGATTCTGTCTCTCGTTACGCCACTTACTTCCTTCACAATGGCATCACGGGATTCCGTTAAACGATTGAAAAGCGTTGATTTCCCGACATTTGGACGTCCAACGATTGCTACGATATTACTCATGTTTTTTTCTTAATTAAAGGATATTAATATCCGTACTTTTTTAGCTTGTCTGCTGATGTGCGCCAATCTTTATCCACCTTCACGAAGTTTTCCAAGAATACTTTCTTATCGAGAAACTTTTCCATGTCCTGACGTGCTGCACGGCCAATGCGCTGTAACATTTCACCACCTTTACCGATAATGATTCCTTTTTGCGAATCGCGTTCAACGATGATGTGGGCACGAATTCGGGTGATCCCTGCTTCCTCTTTGAATTCTTCAATTTCAATTTGCGTACTGTAAGGAATTTCCTTTTGGCAATGCATGAAAATTTTCTCGCGAATAATTTCCGAAATGAAGAAACGCATCGGACGATCAGAAATTTCATCTTTCTCGTAGTAAGCTGGATTTTCGGGCATTAATTCGAGAATTTCCGCCCAAACGTTATCAATGTTAAAGTTATGCAAAGCAGAAATGGGGAATATTTTCGCTTTCGGAAGTTGTTCTTTCCAATAGGTCACACGTTCCACTAATTTTTCTTGATTCGATTTATCGATTTTATTGATCAGACAAAGAACCGGAACCTCCAAACGCTTGATTCGTTCAAGGGTTTCGACGTGATTCATGTTATTCTCAAGTGTATCAGTAATAAACAATAAAACATCGGCATCACGAATAGAGGAGTTCACATAATCCATCATGTTTTCGTGCAACTTGTATGCCGCGTTCACCACACCTGGTGTATCAGAGAAAACGATTTGGTAATCTTCATCGTTTACAATTCCCAATATTCGGTGACGTGTTGTTTGCGCTTTGGAAGTAACGATGGATACTTTTTCTCCAACTAATTGATTCATCAACGTTGATTTCCCGACATTTGGGCTTCCTACGATGTTAACAAATCCTGATTTATGTGCCATTATACTTTTATTGAGTGCAAAGATACACGTTTTAAACGGGATACAGTATGGAAGATAGCAATCCCAAAGTCTGCAAGACGCATATCTTTCAAAAAATAAATTAAATTCGTTGCATGAATAAAGCCGTTAAACCCATCGACCGAAAGATTATTTTCCTCATTATTGTTGCCGCACTTGGTTATTTCGTTGATATCTACGACCTGGTTTTATTTGGTGTAGTGAAAGCAGAAAGTCTTGGCGACATTATGGTGAATGCCAGTGAACAATCGATTGCAGCTACCGGGAAATTCCTGTTTAACATGCAAATGTTGGGTATGTTATTTGGTGGAATCCTTTGGGGGATTTTAGGGGATAAACGCGGAAGATTGAAGGTGCTTTTTGGATCGATCCTACTCTACTCTGTTGCGAATCTATTGAATGCCTTCGTGACGGATGTTACCACATATGCTATCATACGTGTGATTGCAGGTATTGGACTTGCGGGAGAACTCGGCGCGGGAATTACCTTGGTATCAGAAATGATGTCCAAGGAAAAACGTGGGTATGGAACGATGATCATTGTGACCTTTGGTGCGTTAGGAGCAGTTGTTGCTTCGTTGGTTGGATCAGAGGGCGCGTGGATTGCTGCAGGAATTGAACGCGTTTTCGGAATTGCGCTACACAATTGGCAAGTAGCCTATGTAGTTGGTGGATCCATGGGGATTTTACTCTTGTTTTTGCGCATTGGAACCTTGGAGTCCGCTTATTTTCAGTCCATGCATGAAGACAAGGGGATTCAGAAAGGAAATTTAAAATTGATCTTCTTTCAGCGACAAAACCTCATCAAATACTTACACTGTGTGGCAATTGGCATTCCGATTTGGTATGTGATTGGATTGTTGATTATGAATTCCAAAGACAACTTTGGACCTTTTCTAGGTGTGTATGACATCTCGAACGGATTAGCAGTTATGTATGCATACATCGGACTTTCCGTTGGTGATTTAATTTCTGGAATCTTGAGTCAAGTACTCAAAAGCAGAAAGAAGGTTGTTCAATTGTATTTGGGATTCTCGCTGGTGTGTGTCTTGATTTTCTTGTTGATGCACGACTACAACATCACGGAAAATACCTATTATTTCATGTGTTTCTTATTGGGAGCCGGAACAGGCTATTGGGCAATTTTCGTTACGATAGCGGCAGAACAATTTGGCACCAACATTCGTTCTACGGCAGCCAATACCATTCCGAATCTTGTCAGAGGTTCAGTGAACATTGTGGTGCTCTTCTTTGGATTGCTGGTAAGTACAGGGATCAACGACGGATGGTCCGCATTGATTGTAGGTGTCTTTTTTATATCGCTTGCGTTTTACAGCATTTCGCGGTTATCGGAAACCTTTGGGAAAGACTTGAATTATTTCGACGAAACCTTGTAGATTTTCTGCGAGTAATTTTCAAAATCCTCCGTCATATCTTGGTCCACTTGTTTCGTTACAGAAATCGGAATGAAATCCACGTAAACATTCGTTTTATCCAAACCAAAGTCCTCTGCAGGTTTCAAACCAGTTGATTTCACGAAGCGGTACGCTTTCACGCAAAGACGTTGGAAAGCAGTCAAATGATTGTCCGTTGAAACACGTGAATTCAATACAATGAACTTGAAGTCAACCTCCTCAATTTTTCCACGGATGGATTCAAAGACACTTTCGCCCTTAAACTCACCTTTTTCGATCATTTTACAGTAGATTTTACGCATCATGTATTCGATGCGGTGCTCTTCTTTGAATCCCAATTGCAAGCTAACGTAGTAACATTTTTTGTCCACGATTTCATTCACTGAGTAATGTACACCCCAAGGTTCGTTCAGAATATCCAAGTGTAAGAACCAAACGATTCCCGCTTTACGCGGTTTCTTTTTGAACATGGAATGGAACACGGTAAGATCGAGTTTATTCGGGGAATTACTTCGAGTTGGGAAGACCAAGTTTGTCGCTTCGTAGACAATTCCAGGATCTGCCTGAACTGCTTCCAACAATGGAATCACATTGCGCATTGGAACGTATTCCGTAATGTTTGACCGAAGTTGTTTCGCTTTATAGTACAGGTATAACAGGATGAAAAACGTGATTGAAAGAATCAAAGTAAACCATCCACCGGAAATGATTTTACCAAGATTTGACAACAAGAAGATGAACTCTATTGCTAAGAACACAGAAAAGATAATTCCCGTTGCCACGCGCCATCTTGGGTAGCGAATAAACAATAACATCGCCATTAAGATGGATGTCATCACCATGTTCACAGTAATCGCTAATCCGTATGAATGCTCCATCTCACTGGATTTTTTAAAGATCGCAATCACCAATAAACATCCTGCCATAAGAAACCAGTTGATGAATGGAATATAGATTTGACCTTGGTGATCAGATGGGTATTTCACACGTAAATTAGTCCATAATTTCAATTTGATTGCTTCATTCATTAAGGTAAATACCCCCGTAATTAAGGCTTGAGAAGCAATAATGGTAGACATCGTTGCAATTACAACTGCGAATGGCATCATGTAACTAGGAACCATCGAGTAGAATACCGTATTGCTTCCTGCCAACTGAAATCCTGGTTTGAGGCAAAGGGCTGCTTGACCCAAGTAATTCAATACTAAAAGGCCAGAAACGACGCTCCAACTTAAACGAATGTTTCCTTTTCCGCAGTGACCTAAATCGGAATATAATGCTTCTGCTCCAGTTGTACAAAGGAAAACGGAACCGAGAACAGCGAATCCACCATCTACATTTGCGACAAGATTGTAAGCCCAATAAGGATTAAACGCTTGCAGTACTTCCCAATTTTGAGTGACATTGATGAAGCCCAAATAACCTAAAAAGGCGAACCAAATAAGCATCACCGGACCAAACATTTTACCGATTGCTGCTGTTCCGAACTGTTGAATCACAAATAACATTACGATGATTCCGATGACAATCGGAATGACCGGCATATCCGGGAAGATATTGTTCACTCCCTCCACAGCGGAAGAAATTGAGATGGCTGGCGTAATAAATCCATCCGCCATTAGGGTTGCACAACCAATCAATGCAGGAATGATGATCCACTTCACATTTTTCTCTTTCAATAAGGCAAAAAGGGCAAAAATTCCACCCTCTCCTTTATTATCAGCGTTAAGTGCAAAATAAATGTACTTCACCGTCGCCAATAAAATCAAGGTCCAGATCACGCTCGATAAGGCTCCTAAAATAAACGGTTCCGAGATGTGTTTTCCACCGCCTGTAATCGCTTGAAACACGTACAAAGGCGAGGTACCTATATCACCAAAAACGATTCCAAGGGTGATAAGTAAACCAGCAAAACTAATTTTCTGAGTAGTAGTATGTGACATTCGGGCAAATTTTCGGTGAAGTTAAGTGAAAAATATTCACGTTAACATAACATGACCAATGGAATTTTACTTTTTTTGACAAAGATTTTTTAGAAGGATCTTTTTTAATAAAAAATGTATCTTTGCGACGGCTATTTTAGCACTTCACGTATGCCCACGTGGTGAAATTGGTAGACATGCCATCTTGAGGGGGTGGTGCCATTAGGTGTGCTGGTTCGAATCCAGTCGTGGGCACTCTGATCAAAAGCACTTGTTCGTCAGAACAGGTGCTTTTTTATTTTCCCACGAGTCCATCCGCTCGCGGATGAGCGAGGTGAAAAATAAAAAAGTGCCGTCCGAGCGAAGCGAGGAAGTGCTTTTGATCCACTACACGTCGCCCACGACTGGTTCACCGACCGACAGGGAGGTAATCCCCTATCTTAGAAAATTGATCAACCGAATAAATCCATCCATGAGCAACGCGAATGAAACAAAGGCGTGAGCAAAGCGAACGCCGCCAACCTTTCAACCAAATCCATTAGCAACGCGAATTAAACTGCCCATGAGCAAAGCGAATAAAACTCACCCATAAGCAAAGCGAATAAAATACACCGCTGAGCAAAGCGACCGAACTTTCCTCTCATAATACAAGAAAGCTAAGCTTCTCATTTACTGATGTAAATCGGAAGAATTAATCCTCACCAAAATAATTCTAGTAATTATTCATTTATTGCCTGTAAAACTTGGCTCATTTTTACATTTTGAGCCTCACAAATTTGTTTCAAAAGTTTTACGGATAGATTATAATTTTCTTGCTGAATGAGTCTCACAGTTTTTTCATCAATACCACATGACAAAGCAAAATCTCGGTTTGACTTATAATTAGGTCGGAAATGTTCATTAATATACTTACACAACTTAATCGTCAAGGCGTCGTCCATTCAGCGAAATTGCTCATTGTAAAGACCTTTAATGCGGAATATATTCCGTTTTTAAAATTTTTAATTATTTTTGTTCTGTGATGAATTAAAACTTGAAATGAAATATGTTAATTCTAATAAAAAACTATTCACAAATACTTATTTCAAATTAAGATTGTATTAACTACATAAACCTATGATACCCATGGAAAATAAACCCGAAGTCAAAAAAAGTTATTCTTTTAAAAGTATTTTAACAACAACTATTATTTTTCTCGTTCTTTTTTCATTGATCCGCTCCTGCTTTTCAAGTGACGAACCAACAAAAGTTTATACTTTATCAAAGGTATCGGGAAAATTAGTCGATGCTAATTACTTGATCGATTTAAATTTACTTGACAGTAATGAGAATATAATCACTTCAAAAAACAAAAAACTTTACAATGGATATTCTGCACGCATTATCATGTTTGAAAATGATAGCTGGTATAGTTTAAAGTATAATTTCAAAGAATTAGAAGAGAAAAATTTAGAAAGTTGTATTCTGGATACAACGATTAAACTGGGTCAGCAAAAATTCAACAAAAACAATTTAAAATTGAAATTACCGAAAAAAGAGAGTATTAATCTTTCAAATGAAGTATTTGTTGCTTACCAGTTAATTGATCCGAAGGGAACAATTATTGGTTCGGGGAATGTGGATTATGATGAATTTCAATTTACGGTAGATCAAGAAAAATCCTCTGACTATGAAATTACTTTAAACAAAAAGGCAATTATTGTTAGTGATGGTGAATTATCCAAAGCATTTTCAGAAAATGAAATTTCAGCTGACGAGAAATACAAAGGAAAATTGGTTGAAGTAACTGGAAGAATCGATGATTTTGGAAAATCAAGCTACGGGGATATACAATATATTTTGCATGGATCTTCGTTTGGCGGAGGAATACAATGTGTATTGGGAGAAATAAACAATAAAGAACATAAAGAAAGATATATCGATCTTAAAAATGGACAAGTGGTTACGATTCGTGGATACGTACAAGGATTAATTGGAGGAGTTAGTGACCTTGAAAAAGCTTTAGGAAAAACGAAAGGAGATAACGTGTTCCTTGAAAAATGTATCGTGAAATAAAATCTTTCAATCACATCAAAAAGAAAAACAGGCTTATTGCCTGTTTTTTTTTATCCTCAACTTTCCATACACTATCTCTTTGGAGGTGAATTCTAACTACTTTTGAAAAAAAATAATTCACCATGAAATACCGCTTTATTTTTATTTTATCCGTGGTCGTATGTGCTTCTTGTAACAATCAAGAAAAATCAACAAAAACTGAAGAGCCACAAAGCATTGTTGCAACAGATGAATCTGTTCGTGAATTGCGTGAATCCTTATCCGATGTAGAAAAAGAAGAACAGCGTCAACGAGCAGAAGAATTAGCAAATATGACGACGATGTCCTTTGATAAAACGAGTCACGATTATGGAAAGGTTCCTGCAGACAGCGACAACAAGACAACATTCCGGGTGACAAATACCGGGAAAAAGCCTTTAATCATTGAAAAAGTATCCGCAAGTTGTGGCTGTACAACACCTTCAAAGCCAGAGAAACCAATATTACCGGGGAAAAGTGACGAAATTACGGTTGTCTTCCATCCGAAGGAAACGCAATTGGGACAACAAAACAAAACCGTTACCGTCATTGCGAATACAGACCCAAAAATGGAAGTGTTGAGTATTTCCGCGATGGTAGAGAAAAAGAAAAATTAAGGAGAGGACATAACGCATGAAATTACACGTATTAAATACCGGATTTTTCAAACTTGATGGAGGCGCCATGTTTGGCGTTGTTCCGAAAACGTTGTGGGAAAAAACGAATCCAGCAGATCAAAACAACATGTGTTCTTGGGCGATGCGATCATTGCTCATCGAAGATGGAAATCGCTTGATTTTAGTCGATACAGGAATTGGAGACAAGCAAAGTGAAAAGTTCTTCTCACATTATTACATGTATGGGAACGATTCATTGCACGGAAACCTTGCGAAATTAGGATTTCACGCCAATGACATTACCGATGTTTTCTTGACGCATTTACATTTCGATCATTGCGGAGGAGCCGTTGCATGGAACGATACCAAAACGGGATACCGAACGGTTTTTCCAAACGCAACTTATTGGAGCACAGAAAAACATTGGCAATGGGCTGTTGAACCGAATGCGCGTGAGAAGGCGTCGTTTTTAGCCGAGAACATTCTCCCAATTCAAGAAAGTGGACAATTGAAATTCATCGAGCGCACTGGTGATTTTACCACGCAAGCGCTTCCTGGAATGGATGTTTTATTTGTTGATGGACATACCGAGAGCATGATGATTCCACAGATTCAGTACAAAGGAAAAACGATTGTTTTCATGGCGGACTTACTTCCGAGTACGGGACACATTCCCCTACCCTATGTGATGGGCTATGACACGCGTCCATTGTTGACCTTGGATGAAAAAACGAAATTCTTGAAACATGCGGCTGCCAATGATTTCGTATTGTTCTTAGAGCACGATTCCGTCAATGAATGCTGTACCTTAATGGAAACTGAAAAAGGCATTCGTTTGGGAGAATCATTTTCCTTCAGCGATTTGTAGGATGAAAACACCAAGAGAAATCGTCGAAACGATGTTGCAACAGGATGCTTTCAGTCACTTGTTGGGCATGGAACTATTGGAAATTGAAAAGGGATTTTGTGTCCTCCGTTGCACAGTCACCTCACAAATGACCAACGGCTTCGGAATTGCACACGGGGGAATTACTTACTCCCTAGCAGACTCAGCATTGGCATTTGCTTCGAACGCGTATGGGGTTCATTGTTTCAGTGTGGACACAAACATTGCGCACATAAAAAAAGTAAAATTAGGCGATGTGTTAACGGCAACTTGTACAGAATCGCACCGAGGAAAACGCACTGGAGTATACGTGGTAGAGATTCAAAATCAGGAAGGTATGCGCGTTGCTTATTTTCGAGGAACAGTTTTCATCAGTTCTGAAGACTGGTAAAATTGAAATAATTTGATTTTTTTACAAGGAACGCTTGTATTTCTATAAAAAAGTCGTACTTTTGAATCCGCTTTAACGAAAGCATTACACAATTCTGAAGCAACTGTTGTTGCTCACGCAAGTGAAAGAAATTGGTTTGGTAGTTCAGTTGGTTAGAATACCTGCCTGTCACGCAGGGGGTCGCGGGTTCGAGTCCCGTCCAGACCGCAAACGCTTCGTTAAAGACACGTCCTATATGGCTGTAGGAAATAGAGACCCTCGAGATGTATCAACTATCTTGAGGGTTTTGTTTTTTATAGACTTTTTGTCCATTTTGGAAGAGGGGACGGAACCGTGGACGGATTTGAAATGAACGTTCCTATCCCGGAATCATCCTTTATCGTTCAAATCTCACAAATTACCGGAAATTTTCTTTGTCGATCACTTGGACAATAGCGTTGTTATCTTTCAAGAAAACAGCTGGGAATTTCGCTTTACCCTTGCTTTGCCATTTAAACTCAAAAGAGGTGATTTGTCCGTTTGAATCTTTTACAAAATCAATTTCCTGTTTACGGTGCGAAAGAAATAATTCGCTTTTACTCTAATCACCAAAATCACACCTTTTTAGTGATTTTATGGAGATTATGTCCTCACACTCCATGGTTTTAGGTTTTGATTGGATTTCGAATGCAACGAAGAAAAGAAAAGTTCAACAGATTTGCCTAGCTACTCCAACACCCTTCTCACCTCTAATACGCGTTTGGCGTAGTTTGTATTGGTAAGGTCAGAAATCACCACGCCGTAATGGCTTTTTGCGCTAGAGCAATGAATGAATTTGATTTTTCCATCCGTATTTTCGACCACGATGCCTACGTGTCCGGGACGACGATCGGACACATTTGTTCCGGTGAAAACCAGACAGTCTCCTTTTTTACATTCGTTGAGCTCGACTTTCGTTCCGAAGTTGATGAACTCACTAGACATTCTTGGACTGTTTATTCCGAATGAGCGGTAAACGTAACTGGTAAATCCAGAGCAATCAAATGATTTCCCAGGATTGGAGGTGCCATATTTATAGGTAACGCCCAATTGCTTTTTAGCGAATCCCACTAAAGAATCTCCATCAATGGAAACGGTGGTTTGTGCCATCGAAATACCGAATACAAAACACGCGAAAGTGGTCAAAATGAATTTCATAGGGTAAAATTACAACCTTTTTTAGGTGTGTCCAAAAGAGGAACAGAACAAGCCCTTTGAAGAAAAGTGATCGTTTTATTTTCGCACTAAAGTAAATCAACGGCATTTTTCCCATCCCAGCTTCCCTCAAAGCGATACGGGACAAATCGAGCGAACATTTCTTCCTTGTACCAGTTTAGTTTTCTGGTCATTGTGACCACTTCTCGATGCTTGGTGTTTGTGTAGGCATAATCCATCATTTCTTTCTGCGTTTTCCAGATGCTGATAGTCGCTTGCTGTATCAAGGGCCATTCACCGATGCCAATCGACAAGGCGAGTCCATTATAGCCTTCCAAACTTTGACTCACGGAACCTACCCTACTCCAAAAGGACCACAATTTCCGAAAACGGATACGCGCCCTGGTTAAAACGACAATCGGTTTTTCTGGATCCAGTTGTGCGCTTTTCTGAAACGGTTGGATTCCGTCCCAAAGTCCATGTGCTTCCACGGAATGTAAATACGCCGTAAACTGCTCGCTGCTTCGGTTTTTGTATTCAGTAAAGAAAGGATATTGTTGAAAAAAATCATCCGCATGGCGCTCCGATTCCCACACACAAAAGAGCACGTAAGTCCCGAAATTTGGAACAGCACTAAAACCGTTTTTAGCTCCGGAACCTAAAATTTTGTGAAAAGTGAGTCCAGCAACGGTGTTTAAATGTTGCTTCCCAAGCTGCATTTGTTTGAAGGCCCACCATTTGTTTGAGAACGTTTCTACCTTGAAAAAGGTGCTGGTTGTAATTTGACTCACGGAATGCTGTTTGAAAAATGTTTGTAACCGATTGTTTTCTCTTCAGCAAAACCAACAAAAAAAAGCTTTGTCTCATTCACCAATCGCAAGTGGAAAAATAGTCATTTATTCTTGGTTGAAGGAGCGCAGTGAAAAGTTTTTCGGGTTGTTGATGATACCAAACCCAAGAATTGACCATGGTTTTTCATTTTTCATTTTTCATTTTTCCTTCCACTTTTTGGCTTGATCCAAAAAGTTAGCAAAAAAATCAAGACTCCGTATTCGTTTCCCTTTGCAGATCGCTTTTAAAAATCATAATCAATCTTCAAGCAAAGGGTTTTCTTCAGCTTCTGAAACGGATGCTTGGCGCAGGAGCTGCTAGCTCTGCTGAGCATTAACTCGTTTCAATTCGCTTTGAAAAACAACTCATACTATGTCGGTCCAATTCAAATTATCAATTATTTCATAAATGATCACTTTGAAATTGAATGGAAGTCATGATTTTGAAATTACCTACTCCTCCACCAACACTGCCTCCAAACTACTCATCACCAAACTTTTGTTTACTTCTGGGTCGTATTTCAAGCTGTACAAATCCTTGCCTTCCGTGTATTCGAAATGATGGGTTAAGGTATTCGTGCAATACAAGAAATAGAGGTCGTAGCCTTCTCGAGCGCGTTTCGCATGGACCACATACATGAAGCGATCGTCTGATGGATTCACAAAATACGCAGCGAAATAGAGGTTTTTTCCTTTGTTGAAGATTAAGTTCTCGGAAGGAAAACGGTGGGATTTAATCACCGAAAGGACCGTTTTTTTCACTTCAGCTTCCTTGTCTAAGTGGATGAAATAATTTCCAGCTCCGACTTGAATGTAATTATCTTCCATCAATTGGAATTGATACTGAGCAAACAGTGGACTTCCCATAACCCATAGAAATCCGACTAAAATGAGGTTCGTTTTCATGTGCATTGATTTTAAGTGCTTATTAGTTCTTTTTCTTCGTTCTATTTGGTGAAACATCCATGATACTTGGATCATAAAGGACAGAAATACGTGCATCTGGCTCAGAGACATCGTAGAAATAACGGTAACGGTTTTCCATATAGTAACAAAACACATGGTAACCTGGAACATTATTCTTGCTGCCACTGATGCAATGAATGATGTACACAAATTCACTATTTTGGGGATCTTCGATGGTAACATTCAAGAATAAGTTCGCGCCCTTTTTAAAATCCACTTCACCCTTCAAGTTGTTTGCGTTTAAGATTTCAGAAACGTGTCGTTTGACATCCACTTCCCTGACTGTGAATAAATAAAAATTTCCCTTTCCGAACTCTTCGAAACGTTGCATGAACTTCCACTGAGCATTTGCCCAGTTGGTCCATATCAAACAGATGACAAGTAACTTTTTCATAGCAGTGTGTATTAGAGGGTGAGTAAAAGAGAAGCTTCATTTTGATAATGGCGGACTGTTGGATTGGTTACAGCATGCGTCGAAAGCGTTGACAGCACTGCCATTTTTAACAGGTGTTCACACTAAAATCCATCTAGATTACTTTTTTTAAGTAACTTTCAACTGAAATAAATGATCTAAAAATTTTACACAAACGATGTCTATTTGGTCTATTTTATTGTACAGTATCCTCGGAATCGTATTCGCTTTCATCCTTTACCTCATCGTCATCATTCTCTTGATTAGCTTAGGACTTCGAAATAAATACAAGGACTCAGATCAAGAGTTAAGGGACAAATTTCAGTAACCTTTGAGAAGGAATTTCAGGGTACAATAGGGTACTTCGTCAACTAAGGAGGCTCGATGCGTTTCATAATTGCTCAAATACATTTTACCCTTGTTTTGTTACATTTTTTAGATATTTTACCCTTGTTTTGTTACAAATATCTTGTTTTTTTACCCTTGTTTTGTTACATTTTTAGCAAATATTACCCTTGTTTTGTTACAAATATTTTGTTTTTTTACCCTTGTTTTGTTACATTTGACCTTCATATGAATGAAGAATGAACATAGAAAGACACGTATTAAAAGAACTATTGAACTGGAAAACCACTTCAGATAGGAAGCCATTGATTTTAAGAGGAGCTAGACAGGTTGGAAAAACGACGCTTATTCATCAATTTGCAAAAAGCTACAAAAATAAGATCCTGCTTAACTTAGAAATTTCCGTAGACAAAAGGGTTTTTACAGATTTCGACCATGTAAAGAACATCGTTGAATCATTGTTTATTTCACATAATATTTCAATTTCCGAAAAACAAGAAACACTTATTTTTATAGATGAAATTCAGGAATCTCCAGAGGCGATAGCCATGTTGCGTTATTTCTATGAGAAAGAACCGAACATTCATGTAGTTGCTGCAGGATCACTACTCGAACACACGATGCGAAAAGTGAATAGTTTTCCAGTGGGAAGGGTAAATATGTTGTATATGTTTCCAATAAATTTTCCTGAATTCCTTGGCGCCAATAAAAAAACTGCCGCCCTGGAGCAGCTAAATACAATTCCCATCAATGAAGTTGCACATCAAACTTTATTAGATTTATTCAATCGATACGCCATTATTGGCGGTATGCCAGAAGTTGTTAGGAAATATGTTAAATCACAGAGTATAGCTGATTTGACTTCCATTTACGAAAGTATCTGGGAATCGTACAAAGAGGATGTTGTTAAATATGCAGCCAATAATTCAGAAGCTCGAATCATCAGACACATCATGTCTACTGCTCATCTGGGTTTGGATTCACGCATTAAGTTTCAAAATTTCGGGAATTCGAATTACCGTTCAAGGGAAATCGGTGAAGCATTTCGAAATCTTGATGACGCCAAGGTAATCCAACTCATTTACCCAACAACGGATACATCACTTCCTATTCTACCTGATCTTAAAAAAGCGCCAAGACTTCAATTTCTAGACACTGGACTCCTTAATTATGAATTGAACATTCAAGCTGAAATGCTTGCGATGGAAGATCTGAATCATGCGTACAAAGGAGCAATCATTCCACATTTAATTGCACAGGAATTAATGTCAATAAATACCCTAAAAGCAGTAAAACCGATATTTTGGGTTCGCGAAAAAACCCAATCTTCAGCTGAAGTAGACCTTGTTGTTCAATTCAACAAAATGGTTATTCCCATTGAGATAAAATCAGGTAGAGAAGGTAAACTAAAATCACTGCATCAATTTATCGAAGCATCAGACCATCCATATGCTGTTCGAATGTACGCAGGTAAGTTTAGCATCGAAGAACATTCAACAAAAAGTGGTAAAAAGTACTTTTTGATGAACCTGCCCTATTACCTGTCCACCAAACTCAATGAATATTTAAATTATTTCGTTTCCAATTTCAACTGATTTAAATGAATCGGAGAACGACAGGAAGGATTGTGGGGGATTTAAACATGTATGCTTAACAAAAATCAAAAGTCAAAGCATTGTCATCTGCATGGGTAAGCAATTCCTGAAGCTCAGACACACTTAATATCGCGGCGTTTTTGAAGGTAAATTTCCATCTGATTAATCCCGAGATTTTTGCCATGTCGAGCAATTCTAGAAAAGTATAATCTTCTGCGTTTAAAATTAAATGAAAGGACTTTCCAGCTTTGCTTAAGTCTTTGATGTCTTGAAGGGATTTTTTCATTTACAATTGGGTTTTAAATGATAATAAATGGTCTTAATACAACAAAAACAATTGACTAAAATAATCGCGCTGATTTTTAGGGATGTTCACCATAACTGATTCCCCATCACTGTAGAAGTAAAGGTCAATGATGTTGCTTGATTTCAACAATTCGATTTGTTTTTCGCTAAACCAACGAAAATAGGAAACACCATCACAATTAAAATCATTCCAACTGTTCAACTCTATTTTCTCACCGTTTTCTAGATTGATTTGAAATACGGCACCTTCTGCCACACAACTTAAACTGGTTTTCAAAATGATGCTTTTATCTTTTTGCGGCGTAAATTCAATGAAATCTTCCGTTCCTTCTTGCCCACTCAAGGTGCGGTTAATAAATCCAGCTTCAAACTGAAGTTTCGGTAATTTAATTTTATCTGCAATATCCACTATTTTCTCCCCCTGCAAATAAAAGGACTGAATGGATTCACCTTCTAATTCATTGCCATAAGCGTTTTTAGCGATGTATTTAATTTCTGAAATAACTTGCATGATGTCCTCCATCTTTTTATTGTTCTCAACATCCACCAGTGATTCTTCTTTAATTATACTGATCTCCATTGATTTCGGAAGGTAACTTAATGGGAAGTTCAATCCATTTTTTGTTAACTCAGAGGCTTCATTCATAATTTTATCGAACAATTTCTTCGATTTTACGAGCTCTTTACAACCAACGCATTGATACGAAACCGAATCTTTTTCACCTTTGCCATTCTCAATGACTACAATACCTTGATTCGTGATCTCTTCGGTCGTTTTCGGTGATTCCCCACAAGCATTAAACAACAAGGCTATGGAAAGAAAAGGGATAAAAGTTAGTTTGTGCATATTCATCTTTAGTAAATTTTAATTTCCACAAAAATGAATAGTACAATTGACAACCTAGGTCAATCCAACTTTTGATCTCAAATTCCCCTGACAACTCAGGTCAATATCCTATTCTAACACCAGAATAAATCCCAATTTCAAATCTTTTTCGCACCTTTAGTCTTTCAAAAGAATATGAGCGACATCAATACCTTAATGGAAGCCTTAGTGAAATTTCGTGATGAACGCGATTGGAAACAATTTCACGATAGTAAAAACTTAGCTATTGCTTTATCCATTGAAGCAGCCGAATTAAATGAATTGTTCCTATGGAAAGATGTCAAGGAATCCGAACAAGTGGATATTCAACGCATCAAAGAGGAATTGGCGGATGTTTTTGCTTACGCCCTATTACTTGCTGAGAAACATCAGTTAAATGTCAGCGAGATTGTATTGGATAAAATCCAGCGTAATTCTGAAAAATATCCTGTAGAAAAATCCAAAGGAAACGCTCAGAAGTATACTGAATTATGATTGTCTACCAAGAGAACAAGGACACGTTCATGTCGCAGGTTCGCGAGAGTAAAATTGAATACATCATCCACGATAATTTCATCAAAAACTTAGGACGCGACACCTCGAAAAGTGAAGTGAATTCTTGGAAAAACTCCATGATGTACATGCGAAATGTACTGGATGATTCGGCCATACCAGGTGACGCGAAAATCAGTATTGAATGTCAAGTTCCAAATACGAGCAAACGCATCGACTTCATCATCACCGGACAAACGGAGGATAGGCGTGATTGCGCCGTCATCATTGAATTGAAACAATGGGAAACAGCACTTTCAACCGACCTTGATGGTGTGGTTAAAACCTATGTCGGAGGTGCGGTACGAGATGTAAGTCATCCAAGTTATCAAGCATGGAGCTATGCTGCATTGTTGGAAGGATTCAATTCGGCTGTTGAAGATGAAAACATTCAACTACAAGCTTGTGCATTTTTACACAATTGCGAGGATCCTAGTCCGATGACGGGAAGCTTTTATCAAAATTACATAGATAAAGCACCGTTATTTGCAAAAAATGATGTCTTAAAACTTTCGGAATTCATTAAGCAACATGTCAAGTTTGGTGACTATCGAAATGTCATGTATCAGATAGAACATGGGAAAATTCGTCCATCGAAAGGAATTGCAGATGCCATTGCCCGAATGATCGAAGGAAACGAAGAATTCGTAATGATTGATGATCAAAAAGTCGTTTACGAACGCATTGCTCAGCTCATTTCGAAAGCAAGTCCGAGTTCCAAACAAGTGGTGATTGTAGAAGGTGGACCAGGAACCGGAAAATCCGTAGTTGCAATTCAATTGACCGCCAATTTAACCAGTCAGCAGAAATTGGTGCAATATGTCAGTAAGAACAGTGCCCCTCGTGATGTTTACGCGAGTAAACTAACAGGAATACGCACAAAATCATGGGTCAATAATTTATTCAAAGGCTCCGGATCTTACATCCAAGCAGAAAAAAATCAATTTGATGCTTTAATCGTAGACGAGGCACATCGTTTAAATGAGAAAAGCGGTATGTTTTCAAATCTTGGTCAAAATCAAGTCATGGAAATCATTGAAGCAGCAAGATGTTCCGTTTTCTTTTTAGACGAAGACCAGCGTGTTACCATGAAAGACATTGGATCAAGTGCGGAAATTGAAAAATGGGCGCTTTATTCAGGAGCGGAAATTCATCACCTCAAACTTTCTAGTCAGTTCAGGTGTAACGGTAGTGATGGATACATGGCTTTCCTAGATCAACTTTTAGGCATCCGAGAAACAGCAAACACAGATATAAAAGAACTCAATTACGAGTTTCGTGTGTGTTCAAGTCCTGTGGAATTGTACGAAGAAATTCTTCAAAGAAACAAAGAACGAAATCGTGCGCGCATGGTTGCGGGATATTGTTGGCCCTGGAATTCCAAGAAGGATCCAAGAGCCATGGACATTGTCGTTCCCGAATTCAATTTTGGAAAACAATGGAATTTAACCCAAGATGGAATGCTTTGGATAGTGAGTCCGGCATCAGTTGAACAAATCGGATGCATTCACACCTGTCAAGGTCTAGAAGTCGATTACATTGGCGTGTTCATGGGACCAGACCTTGTGATTCGAAACGGTCAATGGTTGTGTCAACCCGAAAAACGAGCTTCAAGCGATAAAAGCATCCATGGAATTAAATCACTTCTAAAATCGAACCCACAAAAAGGACAAGAAATGGCAAATGCCATTATCAAAAACACCTACCGCACACTGATGACACGTGGAATGAAAGGATGTTTTATTTGGAGCAGTGATGCGGAGACGCAGGAGTGGTTGAGGGGGAACATTACCAGAACAAATTAGATTTCAATCATATCTCGACATGGAAGAAGAATCGCTACAAAAATACCTTCATCAAATTAAAAAATTAAAGAGATCTGCTTCAAATGGTGGTGCTCCACATAAACCTATTTTATTATTATCCATTTTCGAATTAATTCGAAAAGGAGACATTACTTCAAATCAAATTGAGATTACTCCTGAATTAGTACTTGAGTTTAAATCCAATTGGTCAAAACTGGTTATTACGCAACATTCCCCTAATTTTTCACTTCCCTTTTTTCACATGAGAAGTGAACCGTTCTGGCGATTAATTACAAATATTGGAATGAATATTCCATTAACAAGTTCTCACTCTATAAAAAGTTTAAATGCTTTAAAAGAATCAATCGCATTTGCAGAACTTGATAAAGAATTCTTCCGTTTAATTATTGACCCGATTCAAAACGGATTCTTTGTTGATCAAATTCTAGAAACGTATTTTCATGAAACGAGAACAAATTTCTATTCGAAAGATTACAACGTTTATGATCAACTCGAAACCCAAATGTTGAATGATAACCGTGCCGTTTATTCAAGCCGTATCAAGGAATTAAAAGAATCTTTGCCACAAGAACAGTTTGAGGAGGAGATTTTCGTGAGAGGAGGAATCTTTAAAAAAGAAATTCCAAAAATCTATAATTATCATTGTGCAATTTCAGGAATGCGCATTGAGTCTTCGACAAACGCTCAACTAGTTGATGCTTGTCACATTGTCCCCTTTGCCATTTCAAAGGATGATACGATAACAAATGGAATCTCATTATCACCAAATATTCATCGTGCCTTTGATCGAGGTCTAATTACCATTAATTCAGAATACATTATCCGTGTTTCACCGGCAATCAAAGAAAATGACTCTCCTTTTTCATTAAAACAATTTGACGGGAAACAAATCATTTTACCAACAAACATTCATTTTTATCCATCAATTGAGAATCTTGATTGGCATAGAAAGGAATGTTTCGTGTTGTAAGTCTTAAATTTAAATTCTTCTAATCCGAATTCACCAAATAGTCATACAGTGATTTTTCAACTGGACTTTCTAGAATAAAATTCATTTCTACAACAGAAACAGACTTTCCAGAATCATCAGGCATTGAAATTTCTACTGCTGTTTCTTTTAGAACTTTTGAATTCCCTAAATAGTAAAACTCTACACCTTCTGAATTATTTTTCTTGACAAACAATGGTAAACGCATTTCATGTTCCTTTTGAGATAAAATCAAGTGGACATCGGGGGAATTTAACTTTCTTTTACTTTTTGACATCCAAATAAATTCATTTCTCGAGATAAATCGATCATGGTATTTTGTGGATGCAGAAATATCATCGTCTTTATGATAATTGACGAAAATAGCACAATCTGCTTTATTTTTACGAACCATGTATCCTCCTACATTTTGGGCAATTGGATTAACTTCCCACTGAAGAATTCTAAATACATCTTTTCTAGAATAGCGATTATTTAAACTAAAATCATTGTTCGCAAAATCTGGTCCATTCGAAATCATTGTTCTAAAAGAATATTCACACAGATCCAACAAGTAGGATTTGATATCCAATTTTTCGATTAAATCAGATAATGTTCGGCCTATTTTCAGTACATCATTTTCAATTAATACGATTTCGTAGTTCCGATGACTACCTATTTTCACCATTTCTTTTTTTACCGAAATCGTATGGAAAAGACCATTCATGACATGTAATGCGTGATTCAAAGTTTCTATTTCAAGAGAAATAGAAGTCTCTTTTAAATAAAGCTCTTGATATTCTTCAATCGAAATTTGTCTTAGGGTCAAAATGGTTTTTATCAAATGAATTTCCAAAAAACGAACTGGATTTAATATTTCTTTTGATAGAAATGCAATAAGCTGATCCTCATGTTCACTGGTAAGAGAAATTGATTCTTTCATTCCCAATAAAAATGCATAGTATGAATTGTAATGGGTAATGTATTGGAATGGATCACGTTCTCCATGTTCTAAAAAATCAATCATTGATGGGACGCGACCAATTTTCCCTTTAAGGATTTTATAATCCTCCACAAGTCTCCTTTTTTCTTGAAGTTTTCCGGTATCAATCGAGTGAAATATTTTCTCTTTTACAATTCGATCGAAATAAATGGTGGATGCTCCAATAATCGATTTCTCTGGCCTGTGAACCAGTTTTCTAAGATTATCTTTTACATATGTTTTATCTCCAAATAAGGCAATTGGTACTAAAAAATTGTTTTGGTAATTGCCGATAAAATCAATTACAGTAACATATGATTTTCCTTCTCTTTTTCGCAATCCCCTTCCTAATTGCTGAACAAAAACAATTGCTGATTGCGTAGGTCTTAACATCACAATTTGATTCACTCGAGGTATATCGATTCCTTCATTAAAAATATCAACTGTAAAAATGTAGTCTAACTTAATTTCAAAATCATCTGTTTCCAACAGATCAATTGCTCTAGAGCGTTCATCTTCCGAAGAACTGCCCGTTAACGCGATAGTTCGAAAACCTCTAACGTTGAACTCATGTGAAAGAAAAATACATTCTTCTTGTCTTGAGCAAAATATTAATCCTCGTTTCACACCATCATCCGTTCCAAATAAATTGATATTTTGTAAAATATGATTGACCCTATCTGCTCGGTTTAATTCATTTACCGTTGCATTTTCGTCTAATGATTTTCCATCGACAATGATGTCTGAAATTCCATAATAATGAAAGGGAACTAACATGTCATTCGCTAAGGCATCATGCAATCTTATTTCCGATGCTATGTTGTAATCGAATAATGCAAAAATATCCAAGCCATCCGTTCTCTCCGGTGTTGCGGTCATTCCCAACAGAAACTTCGGATTGAAATGATTCATTATTTTTTGATAACTATTCGCACTGGCTCTGTGCGTTTCATCTATTACGATATAATCAAAATAATCAGTGTTAAATTTTCCCAAATGCTCATCTCTACTGAAAGTTTGAACGGTTGAAAAAATATAATCCGCGTTCATGTTTTTTGTTGAGCCAGAATAAAGACCAAAATCCTTTTTATTCGAAATAATTGTTGCATAACTCTCCATTGCCTTTTGAGCAATATTTTTTCTGTGAACCAAAAAAAGCATGCGTTTTGGCTTTAATTGAGCTACGTCAAATGCAGATAAATAGGTCTTTCCCGTTCCCGTTGCCGAAACTAATAACGCCTTATCCTTTCCAGCTTTTCTCAGTTTATTTAAGTTTTCAATCGCCTGAATTTGCATTTCATTTGGTTGAATCATTTTATCATTGACTTCCAGAATTGCATTACGCAGTCCTTGCCTTAATTTTCGTTCAGAATTATAGACAAAGGCATATTTTTCCAAATATTCTTTAGTAACATTCTGTGCTTGTTGAAATACGTTTTCGAATTCAATAATTGTATTCTTAAAAAGCTCACTGTCCTTATGTGCAGTAACTTTTAAATTCCATTCTTTGTTTTTCGTGAGTGCTCCATGTGTAATGTTACTGCTACCGATTATAATAGTGTAATAAGACTTGTGCGTGAAAAGGAAACCTTTCGAATGAAAGTCCGAATTTGTGGCAATTTTCAATTCAACATTCGTTAACTGCATCAATTTACGAAGCGCCTCAGGTTCCGTAAAATTCAAATACTCGGAGACTAAAATCTTTCCTTTTATAGGTTTTTCTTTTGATTCTAAATCCAAAAGGGCCCCAAATAAAGAAGCAACTCCACCAGATGTAATAAATGCAACCGAAAGGAAAAAGGATTCACACGTTCGAAGCTCATCCAATATGGTTGAAAGTACCTTCTCATTTAGTATGGGTTCATTGGTAAGGATACTCGGACGATAATCCGAGAACGATTCAAATTGATCATCTACAAAGCCTGTTGTAACCGCATTTTGAATGGCAAGTTTTAGTGCTTCCATAGAATTAAATTGATAGTAAGTGTTCAACTATCGGAATATCCGCAGCAGCCCAATCCAATGATCCTAATTCTTCTTTTGTGAGCCATGAAAATGAGATATGTTCTGTAAGTTCTAAAATTCTCGATTCGCACGAACAGCGAAATACATGCATCGTGAGTTGAAAATCTGGATAGGTATGTTCGACAGTCGGAAGTTGTTCTATAGGTAAAATTTTCATTTTAAGTTCCTCTTGAATTTCACGAATGATTGTCATTTCAAGTGTTTCTCCTTCTTCAATTTTACCTCCAGGAAATTCAAATTTCTCGGAGATGTATTCATATTTATTGGGGCCTCTTTGAACACAAAGAAATTCTCCATTATCCTCAATTACTGCTGCAACTACGTTTACTTTTTTCATTGGAGTGAAGATAAATATTAATTGAGAAAATACAGGTGTTTTTATTTCAATTAATTATACCTTTTTCAAACCTCCTTACCGGCTCCATATTATTCACCTCAACTCTTAATTCATAGAGGTCTTTCGCGGCGTTGAATTTCACAAACGGAATCACCATCGGATATTCGTTTTTGAGCAGAAGGTAATTCTTTAAGGTGAGATCTAAGTCCACCTGGTATTTTTCGCCGGAGAAACTGAAGCCAAAGGCATCGGGAATTTGCTGTTCGTGTTTTTCTTCGTGGGCAAAGGGAAAGTTGTTGAATTCCACGGAGGTGATGCGGTCGAGGTGGTAGGTTTTATTTTTCTGTGAAGAAGGTTCAAACGCCATGACGGTGTGGTAATTGTCCGTGAAGCCAAAGGGTTCCACCACGCGGTCTGAAATGCTTTCGGTGTTGATGGAATGGTAGCGCTTGAGGATCACTTGTTCTTTGTTCGCCATGGCTTGTGCGAGTCGTTCCACGATGAGTCCGTTTTTGGCATTCACCAAATGAGCGGCCGAAATTTGCATATCCGAAGCCAAGTAAATCTTACTGATTAAGGAATCCTTGAGTTTATTCTGTTTTCCTGTAGTAAGGATCAACTGCTTCAGAAAAGCGGCTTCTTCGGAGGTAAAGCGTACCCCTGTCCCCTGCTCGCCTTCAATAAAAAAGCGGTTGAATTTGTCCTTCTGTAAGTCGAAGCCACATTCCCGAATGAGGTCCAAATAGCGGTAAACCGTTCGTTCCGTGGTTTCTAACATTTCCGCCAGGTGCTGCACCGCTTTGGGTGGTTTCTGCTCCAAGTACGAAATAAATTGCAATACACGAAGTATCTTTCGTTGGTTTGACATGAGGTCATTTTTGAGCAAATAACCCCTTTTTCTACAGATTACACAAGTTATTGACCTGAGTTGTCAGGGGAATTTTAGTATGGCTTGTGTTTTGATGCAAAATTCTACAGTGGAACTTCGCTTGAATTCAAAAAAATCTATGAGAAATTCACCAAAATTCGGTTTCGATCTTCGTTGTCTTTGTCGTTTTTATGGTACAATTCGACGAATGTGATTTTTTGCTCATCTGGAAAATAGGCATATACCAAGCGAAGTCCTGAGTTGACTCCCTTTCCTTTGAGTGATTTACAAGCAATTTTTCGAACTTTTATGACACAGGTTTTAATTCCCAGTTGGTCGATTCGAAAACTAAAAGGCGGTCTTTCATCCGGTGCAATCAGCAATACTTTTTTAACGATGTTCAGGTCATCATGGAGCGTTCGGTATTTTTTAAGTAGGAGCTTCAGGTCTTTTTGAAATTCGCTCAATTCATCAAAGTTCATTCTTCCCCCCTTTCGTCATAATTGCGCACGGAAAAAGGAGCTTCGCGATAGAAGGCCAATTCGTAGTTAATCTCCTCCCCTTCTTTTGTCGCAAGCCAAGGAATGTCCTTATGGGAATAATCACTAATGGCGGAAGCAGACCAATCACTCATTTGTTCAATTACTCGGTCAATCACTTCTTTTTCACTGGCTTTAAACGTGCGTAAATCTGCTTTCTCCAAAGGAAAATACCTTGTTTGAGGAAAGCCATGATACGTTGTTTTGATGCGCTCAAGTTGACCATCTACCTTCATTTGTTCAATGATTTGATCCAATTTTTGAGGAACGGGTCCATAAGGGAGTTTTCGGTATTTCGCCCCCGTTAATTGTTCTTCATACAGTTCGTAATAATTGAAGTCGGAAAAGTAGAGCAACTTATAAAGTACCGTTTCACCAACATTTGGCTTTCCTGCACAGCGTTCCAAGATGTAAAGTAAGACCTGCTTGAATTTAGAAACCTGTAGTTTCGGAACAGAAATACGTTCTTGGATTTGCGGTGTAGCATCATTATCCGCCAGGCTTTCCACTGCTAATGCTTGAAAATCTTTGGATACAAAATCATCCAAGGAAAATTCCAAGACCTGCGCGAACCGTTGAAATTCCTGAACATCGATCCCTCGATTACCCAACTCAATTTGCGCTAAAGATGGCCTTGACATTTGTACACGTAAAGCCAAGTCCTCTTGGGACAAACCTTTTCGCTTGCGTAATTGGGAAATACGCTGACCTAATTCTTTTTGTGATTGTTTTGTTTTCATGTTCAATGGGTATTGCCTCTGTTCCCTTTTATCAAAATTAGCAATTGTATCTTTTTAAAACAATATTTTGTTCTATTTTAAATCATTTGATGTGAAAAAAGGCATGAAAAAACTTATTGACCTGAGTTGTCAGGGGAATTTTAGTATGGCTTGTGTTTTGACTTGGGTTGTCGGAGGAAATGGGGAGGTTTGGGGGTTAATATGAATCAACATTTGAAAGTAACCTCTAAAAAATTAAAAATGAAAAAGTTGAAAAATGTAACCGTAGGAATAACCTTAACATTCCTTTCATTCATGTCTATTGGACAAGAAGTGAAATATGATGATGTTCAAAAAGGTCTCATCACCAAAGGACAACACGAAAGTTATGTTTCAAAAGACGGAAGTGTGTATAAGATTGGAGATAAGATCGAGTTTGGTAATCCTTCCGGAACGAATGGAAAATTTGTCACCATCCAAAAAATGGACATCGCCGGAACAGTCTATGTGGTTGGTGCAGAAGCTATCAATACATCAGCTGAAATCAAGAAAATCAGAGTTGGTGGCACCTCTAGATCCGGTTATAAAGTGAGTTTTCAAACCAAAGGGATGACCGGTGTAGACAACTACTTTTTAAACATCGAAGATGCCATCACAGTCGGTGAAGTGAAATCCTTTGGGATGTCCAGCGACGAAGCACTTACCGCGTTGAAAAAAGCGAAAGACAAACTTGATTTAGGATTAATCACACAGGAAGAATACGATAAAATCAAGGCGGAGCTGACGCCGTTTATTAAGTAGTGAGAATTTTTTGAAGTTGACAGAACTTGTTTTTAAAGACAGAATTTACCGTGAATTTACGGTTAATTGGATCTGTTTTCACGGTAAGTTGCGAAAGGAAAGTTGACCCCGCTTTTTTAATAACTTTAGTCATTTTTAGTCACTTTGTGTATTGATCCAATTTAAAACTGTTACCATTTTCATTTTTTTGCATTGTACTAAAAAAGGTCGCCTATGAAATCTTTCTTCCTCCTATTGTTCGCTTTCCCAAGTTTGGTGGATGCCGCACAAAGTCAAACCCAACGCTCTCCTTTTAATGTCATTGATGCGTACATGCGTCGTTGTCCTGCAGCTTCGGAAAACAGCATCGAAGATATTGCGTTCTACATCAATCGTTCAGCACGAACGGATTTAGAAAAAGCGCGTGCCGTTTATGTTTGGATGACGGATAACGTTTCTTACGACGATGAATCCTTCAACTCTGGGGATTTTGGTGATAACTCAGCAGAAAATGTGTTGAGAACGCGTTTGGCAGTTTGCGCCGGATTCGCGAATTTATTTACAGAAATTGCAATCAAAACGGGTATTGAAGCGGTGACCGTTTCGGGTTATGCGAAAGGCTATGGTTACACGGAAGGCGATTCATTTGATGAATCAAATCACGCCTGGAACGCCGTAAAAATTGATGGTGTTTGGAAAATCTACGATGCCACTTGGGGACAAGGATCGGGATCTGAAGACAGCAGAGGTCGCTTGCAGTCTACCAAAAAGTTTGATGAACAGTGGTTTAATGTCGACCCGAAACATTCCATTTTCACTCACTTGTCCGAGGTTCCTTATCAGAATTTCCTGCCTCAAACCATCAGTTTGGCAGAATTCGAACGCCTACCTCAATTCCAACCAATAGTATTTCAATATGGTCTTTTTTCAGCGGATGAATTATTGACACAAGTGAAAACAAAAAAGGCCTTCAAGCTTCCTGAAATACACTCTGTAGCTCTTCCATTTCAAATTATCAGTGCACCTAAAATACGCACACTCAAACTAAAGGAACGCATTACGATTGAACTTAAATCCAACGAAGATTTACATTTTTACTTGGTCGATGAACTTGGAGATTGGATTCCATTTGAGAAAAAAGAAACTTCCTATGTACTGAATTTCACCCCTTACAATTCTGGTGAAATAATCATCAACGTGGAAACACCCGAAGGGTATTATCCGATACTGGGATATGAGGTGAAGTGAGTTTTTGTGTTGGTTGAGGGATCATGTCACCTGCTCGCCTTCAATAAAAAAGCAATTGAATTTGTCTTTCTGTACCTCGAAGCCACATTCAAACCCTTTTTCTTCAGATTACACAAGTTATTGACCTTAGTTGTCAGGGGAATTTTGGTATGGCTTGTGTTTTGACTTGGGTTGTCGGAGGAAATGGGGAAGTTTGTTTCATAATTCATCAAAAAATAAAAAATGTATAAAAAAAAATTAATGATTGTAATTGCAACGGGTATGTTCTCACTTCAAAGTTATGCTCAAGCTCCTGCAAAAGAAAAAGAACAAAGTAATGCAGAAGTATTTTCTGCAAAATCGGGAACATTAATGCAAAAAGAATTCATTGAAATTGGAATTGTGAAAAAAGCCAAAGTTCAGGTACTGTTTTATACTGATCTGATATCGAACACAAAAACCAACGCATTAAAATTTGAATACGATGTTGCAACTACCTACTCTACGGATACAAAGGTTGCCATTCTTGATGTCGATGAAATTGATGGACTTATGAAGTCTATCAAGTTAATGCAAGATAAAGTTATGCTGACCATTCCTGTCAATTATACAGAAGTATATTACAGAAGTCGTGGTGGATTTGAGGGTGGATGCTTTACAAGCAAAGGAGCTTGGTCATGTTATCTAAAACTAGAAAAATATGATAGTAAAAGTTATGTTTGGCTTGAAAGTGCTGACTTAACTACGTTGTACGAATTGCTTGCACAAGCAAAAGCAAAAATGTAACGACCATGAAATTAAACATCAAAACACTTATTGCCTTATCACTTTTATGGATGGCTATCACAGGATGTACCAAAGAATCGATGCAGTCAGACTACAAATATGAAGTAAGCGGAACGGCTGGTGACTATAGTATTACCTGCGAAGGAGCGCCGAGCGGAACTGTGCAGTATTCAAATGTGGGAAGTGGATGGGCATACACATGGAAACAAACAGGAACACGTTGGTTGTATATGTCCGCCCAAAACAATACAGACAATGGAACAGTGACGGTAAAGATTATTCGCGATGGAAAAGTAGTCGCTCAACAAACGAGCAGCGGAGCTTATGTTATTGCGACGGTTGACGGGACTTACTAAATCATTGGTGCCTAATTTCCGGAAGTTGAAATCATACATGTGAATAAATCTAAATTACCTTGAATTACCGTTTTCAAATTTATTTTCAATTAACCGAAAATTAGAATTTTGGTTGAATGAATAGAATTCACAGCCGCTGAATGATTATTCCAGCAATCATACGAATACTTATCGACAAGTAACAATCTATTTATCTCATTTCGTACATTCGTATATCAATTTCTGATACATGAAAACACTCATCTCTTGGATTGCCAATACGAATGACTTTGACGCTGGACAGGTACTGGAAACGGGTCCAACGGCGAATTACCATAAGTATTTTTACAAGTCGGAACGACACATCTTGCTTTCGGCGGCGAGTGGCGATGATACACGTTCGGAATTGTTGGTGAATTATTTAAGACGAACGTATCCTGAGCGAATGATTGAATTGCGCTACATGGGAATCCAGGATCCAATTGACCATCGAGAGATTCAGGGAAAGGTGAATCCATTTTTGATTGAATTACGGGAGGACAAGCTCGATATCTTTGTGTCGCCGGGGAGTCCGGCCATGCAGGTGGTGTGGTACTTGAGCCATTTGTCCTTGAACTTGAATACAACCTTATATCAGATGCGGGAGGCGCGTCACACGAGAACGAAGGATAAACCAGAATTGATCAAGATTGCCTTTGAAAAGTCCTCGCTTCCGGTGACGGCAATGTACCATCAGGAGGAAATTCAGAAGAATACGGGAGACGATTACTTCATCACACCGACCATCAAGAAGATTTACGAGAATGCGGCGAAAGTAGCACAGGTGGATGGTGTCACGGTCTTGATTCTCGGTGCCAGTGGAACCGGAAAGGAAAATTTAGCGAAGTACATCCACCGAAATTCCATTCGCAACGAGCAGGCCTACGTGACGGTGAACTGTTCCGCATTTAGCGATACCTTATTGGAGTCCCGCTTATTTGGCTACAAAAAGGGCGCCTTCACGGGAGCAGACAAGGACACCCCTGGCTTATTCGAGCTGGCGGACAAAGGAACCATTTTCCTCGATGAAATTGGCGACATTTCTCCCTACATGCAACAGGTGCTATTGCGTGCGTTACAGGAGAAGGAAATCATGCCTCTGGGAGGAAAAGCGAAGAAAGTGAATGTCCGAGTGATCGCTGCTACCAACCAAAACCTACAAAAACGCTGCGAAGAGGGGAAATTCCGCTGGGACCTTTATTACCGTTTATCTGTTGTGGAACTCGACCTACCTACCCTATCCGAGCGTGGGAAAGCCGACATCAAAGGAATGATTGAGCATTTCCTCACGCAGAAAAAGAAGGAATTACACCGACCAAAGAAATTGCAACTGGAAAAAGAAGCATTGGAAATCCTCTTGAATTATTCGTATCCGGGGAATGTTCGCCAGTTGGAAAACATCATCTCACGGCTCTACGTCTTCAACGAAGAATCGGTATCGGCGGAGGTCCTTCCCAAACGACTCAAGCAAGCGCCTTCGGATCAACCGATGAACATGGAGCACATCGAAAAAGAGCACATCATCCGCGTGTTAAAACACTTTAAAGGAAATAAACGTCAAACCGCACTCGCGATTGGTTGGGCGATTAATACATTGGTTGCAAAGATGGAGAAGTATGGAATCAAAACGGAAGGAAATTAATCCTCGTCCGTCTTCTCGTATCCCTCGTAATAATAAGATTGTTCGATTCCTTTGAAGATCAACTCACGGTTTGAAATATCTGAACTTAAGTGAGCTTTCAGTAAGGTTTTCAATTCCAAATCATTGATTGGACTTCGTTCCATGGCTTGTAGATACTGGAATTTATCGATGTGTTGCCAATCTACGACTTGTTTTAAGCGTGCTTTCAATAGTAAATCTAGCCAAATACGCATGGTGCGTCCGTTTCCTTCCATAAACGGATGAGCGATGTTCATTTCCACGTACTTCTCGAGAATTTCATCGACTGTTCCTTCCGGCATTTCGTCAATTTTCGCAAGGATTTCTTTCAAATATAGAACCGTTGCAAAACGAAATCCACCTTTCGAGATATTGACACTTCGCATCTTTCCAGCGAAATCATACAATCCATCAAATAGATAGTGATGGATGTGCATCAATCCTTTGGTTGTTCCGATTTCAATGTCATCAATTTGACCGGAAATGAACAGATCAAAGGCCTTGAATAAGCTTGACTTGTGAATGATATTAGCGGGATTCATACTACCACTAAGATACGGATTTAAGCGGAAAAATCCGATTTTATACAATAAATCAAATTATAGCTCTTTTTGATATCTTTTTCACTTTTTGATACCTTTTTAATTGTTTTTTACTGCTTTTAATGGGTTTTAATTCTTGGCATAGCCTTTGCCTAAAGAAGTGCAACCAACAAAACATCCGAAAGCATGCTACAAGAAATCTCTAAGATCACCACTGAAGAACAGAAGAAAAACGAGTTCGCCTTAAATCAATTCCGCTATTCTTTTTTAGCAGGGAATTTTGAGCAGCTGGAGGAGTTACTAGATCCAAAAGGGGTCTTCTTTAAACGCATGAATAAAACGCGTGCATTAGCTCATTTTCACAAGTTCCTTTTTTCCGAACATAAAATTGGCAACCGATTGTGGCCGGAGTTCAAAGATGGGTACAGCATGGACGAGTTTCCAGGTGAACACGTGATTGAATTTCGCTTCATGGAAACGGATCCCTTTACACATCCGGACGTGGATCAATTTGAATTTGGGTCAGCACCGCGGAAGGAATTCAATGAATTGGTGATTCGAATAGCTTTTCAATTTAAGAACGGGAAAATCATCCGTTTGCGCTTTCCGAAAAGGGTGATTAAAAGCATTGAAACATTCATCCATCAAAACTAATGCAGATGAAACTACAGGTTCAACTTGTTTATATGATGGATTCAGATGCACCAAAAGACAAATACTTACTTAAAAATGGTCATTTCGATTTTATTTTCCAACCGATCCTACTACCAAAAAAATGGATCTGTATTCGAATTGAACGGGATTACCACAGAGAGTCAAGCTACATGATCGGAGAATTGTACACGCTTTACATCAACCGCTTAACCAACAAAATTACATTGATCTCCACAGGTAAATTCGACTCATTGTTTGCGCACGCGTTATTGGCAAAAATGAAAGAACTAGATTCTAAAGGACAACGCGACACGGGTTTCATCCTAACGAAAAAACCTTTGAAACTGAATCAGTTTATGACCTATATCATGGCATCTTATAAAAAAGATTAATATGAACGAACACAAAACAATTCCCCAGGAACAACAGTCCTACCCTCCCCTGCGTACACTTGCGGATGCGGTACGGTACTTTATTCAAAGCATGGACATCGACATGCTCTACAACCTGCTCGATGACAAAATCACTTACCAAGATTTTCACAGAAACGAATTTCTTTTAAAACTCGAACGCGTCATGAATGACTTCAAGTTAAACGGCGACACGTTTTTGAATGCGGTAGAAGGACGCTGTGGCGATTGCTACAAGGAGAAATCGGGGTACCTGTTTATTGGAAACAACAGCAAGCGCTACATGAACCTACTTTTTGACCTCGACAAAGGTGAAATCACCGATTTGTTTGAATGTTCGAATTTCAAAACACAATTCAAATTTCGACACTTGACGAAACGTGTATACATAGATCCCACTAACAGAGGTTTTGATTTATTTTAATTTTAATTGTCCAATAATACTTTGAAAATGATCCCAGGACCTACCTATGTTTACGCTTGTCCAGACTGCCAATTGCGCGTGTCAAACCGCAGTATCATGAGCGGCAACACTTTCGGGGCGACCCAATTTTCCGATTTACGCATCGACGCACCGATGATGCCATCCTATCCACGTATTTCCAAATGTGAACGTTGCGACTGCACTTTTTGGCTGGACGACGAAACAAAAGTTGAAGGCACCGTTGGGATTCCTTTCACCGCTTTGTACGATGACGATTTCACTCCTAACGAAACCAAAAACCCTGTTTTTGGAGACCAGCTCGAAATAAATTCAGCGCTTGAATTAGATCAAGAAAGCATCAAAGACGCACTATTCATGAATGTTCAAAGGGATGAAGAAGACGAAAAACACTTGCGTTATTTGTTATTGTGGGCATACCACAAACAATTGCTGGATGGTACGATTCTACGTGAAAACTTAAACGAGGACTTAGACTATCGGGAGAACATTGATGCTTTATTGAACTTAATCGAGGAAGATGAAGGTTCCACCATATTCTGCGCAGAACTAAACCGCTTTGTAGGAAGATTCGACCGTTGCTTTGAGTTACTAGAACCCTTTGTCGAAGAGTTTATGGGGCCTATTGTCGGAGAAATTCACGACCGATGCTTGGCAGGAAATCGGGATGTGTTTGAGATTGAAATCGGTTAAGCCACGTCATCCTCCAGCCAACTCGGACGCGAGTTGGTTTTCTTTGGAATAAAGAGCGTTTCGCGCTGTGGATTTTCACAAATGATTCGGGCACATGTCAGAAGGGATTTTAAATGGAGATCAAGCACCGCTTCGTAATTATCGTAACGATAGCCACCGAATAAAGCCAGGGTAACAGGTAAGGGTTTGCCAATTTCAACGGAGATTGCATTCACCCAATCAGAGAAAAGTTGCGCACATTGAAGCCAATGTTTGGTGTCACAGCCACCACCGATGTCATCGTCCTCGTGTGAATCAGCTCCATGCGCAAAGACTACATAATGGAGTTTCCCCACTTTAATAAGCGCTCCAACATGGTCCAAACCTTTTTGAAAAGTGGCTACATAAGATTCATTTGTGCCGGTCGGATTGATGTTACATCCTTTCGGGATGGCTAAATTGATGATTGGATTGAAACTGCGTGAATCTTCGATGCTATTTCCAAAATGACCGTCGAGATCAAAATAAGCGCCACTCACACCGAACGATTCGTAGAGTTTGATGGCGGAAATAACTTGTCCGGAGAAGGTACAGAATCCACATCCACGCTCTGGTTGCGCATGATGCATTCCCGAAACCGGAGCAAAACAAACGGTCTGTGGGTGAAGAAGCGCATGTTTTTTCGCTTCGTACAAGGATGCGTTTGTGTAACCAACGCTATGAACTAAATTTTTGGACCATGGCAGGGAATTAGAGCGATAATTTCCTACACCATGAAAGACATTGTGAACGTAGGTTTCTGTGTGTGCTAATTCAAAGTCCGCTTTGGTGAAAGGCTGAAAATTTGATTGTAGTCGAAATGCGCTGGTGAGTCCTTTCTTTTTCATGCGCTGCATGAGTAAATGAGGTTTGAGTGGCGATTTGGATATGGATGCCGTTTGGATGTTTTCGAAACATACTTGCTGGTCCGTGTAGAAGGTTAAAATACGTTTGCTTCTTTTTTTCATTGGCGAGTGGTTTTAGTGAAACAATGAATGAATTTGACTGCAAAGTTCCGTCAATACCGAGGATAAAACAGCTTCCTTGCAAGCTTGCAGAAATGAGGAAAGCGGTGAAAAAAGAAGAAATATTTGTCAAACAATTTAAAACAACAATTATGAAAAACAAAACAACACTTTACCACTTTATCGTTGACCAAAGTGGATCGATGTCAGGCATGGAGTCCCAGACAATCGCAGGATTTAACACGCAATTGAAAACCATTCAAGAGCTCAAACAAACGCATGTAGATCAGACGTACTTGTGCTCGCTAACCTTTTTTAACCACGACGTGATTGACCTCATTCAATCCAACGATGTCGGACAAATTAAGGATTTATCCACCGAGACGTATATCCCAAATGGAACAACAGCACTTCTCGACGGAATTGGAAAATCGATTTACAGCATCAAACAACGGTATGGTAAAGACATTGCGGAGGACAAAATGTCAGTTGTATTAATTATCATCACCGATGGACATGAAAATGCATCAAGAATGTACTCCTACCATGATGTAGCACACTTAATCAAGGAATTAGACGAAACCGGAAAATGGACATTTAGTTTCCTTGGCGCGGACTTTGATGCCATCCACACCTCACATATGCTTAATATTCGAAAGGAAAACGTCATGAACTTTAGTAAATCTTCTTATGCAGGATTCATGGATGAAGTGAGTGACGGAATTAAGGCATATGCGAGTGAAAAATCAAAAGGGCATTTAAAACGAGACATTTTCGATATCTTTAGCAAGAAGGACCGAAGAAACACAGATACTTTTTAAAAAAAACAAGGCCATGAAGGTACATCTCATTCGAGCATCAGGTTATCCACTAGAGGATTTCAATAATGTGATCAACTTGCTTCGTAAACACCGAGGTAGTATTGAATTTGTACCTTCAGAACCAATTATCCTTCCTGATTCAGAAAAATTTAAAACATACGATACAGAATGGGAGTTTGAAAAAAAAGAACAACCTCGCTTAGCCAAATTAAGTATAGAAAATAACAAAACAGCAAACTATAGTATCTCCTTTCCACACAAAGAAAAAGTACATACGTGGAAGCAACTTTTTGGGATTTGCAAAGATTTTCGCAAAAACAACAACATCAGTAAGGAAGACCATGTAATGCTCTTAACCAACGAATCGAATGAACACAATTGGTTTGGAAGCTACGATGAATCATTAAAGAACTACTTTATTCAAACAAACAATTGGTCCTACTATTTTGGAAATGATTTAGACAGCCGTTTCCCGATTGCGTATGAGGTAGCAGCTTGGATATTGCGCAGCATGATGTTTCGCTCACAAGTCGAAACGCTGAACGCATTGCACAAAGAACCGCGTGGCTGCATGATGGACTTCTGTGTGAAAAAACCGCAAATTATCCTCAAAATGCGCACCGGTGATTTATGTGAAGATTGCATGAACGTACTAACAAACCGCGATGTGAACCGCAGTCATGCCCGTCAGCTGTTTACCATCATGGATGGCTTACGAGAGAACTTATTGTTCCGTCAACGATCTAGTTTATTGATGGAAAATAGCCGAATGGAAATAAGGGGTTTAAGTAAACGGATTTTCCTCACCGATTTAGGCGATTTAGAAATTAATTTGAATCCAAAGGAAAAAGCGCTATTCCTACTCTACCTCCATCATCCAGAGGGAATTATGCGAAGTCATTTAATCGATCACCAAGTGGAATTAAGGTCCTACTATGCGATGTTGAGTCAGCAAGCATCCAACCAATTAATTGATGAAGCGATTGAACGTTTAACGGATGTAACCGATAACAACATGAACGAAGTCATGGCGCGTATTCGCTCAAAGTTTCGTCAGGCAGTCGGAAGTCAACAATTCGAAGATTACAGCATCATGGCTACTCCGGAAGGAACGCATAAGATTCGCTTGAATCGAGAATTGATACATATTATTCCAACTTAAACACACGAATATTCAAAACATGAAAAAAACACTTCTTTTACTTGGACTAACCTTGATTTTGGGCTTCTTCTCTTGGAAGGAAATCACGGATCAAAAGGAGGTTCATACGACTCAAATTAAACACGTTGAGAAAGCTGAAATTACTTCTGACGGATACGAGGAAGACAGCATCATCGACAACCCTAATCTACTCAAATTTGTAGAACATGTGCGTTGGCAAAGTACGCAAGATGTGACGTATGACCCAAGTTATTTTACGTTGAGCTATCCAAACGGAGACGTTCCAGCAAATAAAGGTGTTTGTGTGGATGTTCCCATTCGCGGACTGCGTACTATTGGAATTGATTTACAAAAATTGGTGCACGAAGATGTCCTTGCTAATGCAAACGCCTACCGCATTACGCGTGCCGATCACAACATTGACCACCGACGTTGCGTGAATTTAATCACCTACTTCAAACGAAAAAAAGTGACTGTTTTAGTAACGAATAACGCGGCAGATTATCGTCCAGGCGACATTGTTTTCTGGGACATTGCCCGCGGACATGTAGGGGTTGTGACGAATGTAAAAGTTCCTAGAACAAATCGGTATTTCATGGTGCATAACATTTGTTGCGGACCGCAAATGGAGGATTTTTTGTTTGCTGCTCCGATCGTTTGCCATGTATCTTTTGATAAAGTGATAAGTGAACTCAAATAAATTCCAAGCTCCTCTTGGATAACTTGAAAATTCTTGTTGAAAACGATTTAAAAATTGAACGAATCGGGATTTTTTGAACCGATAATTAACAACTAAAATACAGTATTTAATAGCATGGAAAATAGCGCTTATGCACTCTTGCCCCTACTTGGCGTTTTAGCCTTGATCAGTCGCGTGAGAGAAAACCGAAGAAAAAAAAATACGGAATCAAAACTGGAGGAAACAAGGCCTCCATCGTTTGAATTGCCTGAAGAAACAAACGGATTATACCTAGATCTCCTGCAACAAAAAACACGTGTTTGGCAAAAATTAATTCATCTTCATGTAGAAAACCAATGGCGTCATGGAGTTTATGAGCAAGAAAATTACATCGAATCAACGTTTCAAATTGCCGAAAACACCGATGCCTATTATCGGTACATTTTAACTCAGGAAGACGTACATTTTGAATCATGTATCCTTCACTCCTTTCCGAAAGAAAAAACAACGGATCTTTTCGTTTTAGCAGCTCACTTCAACAATTTATTAACCTTCGGTAAAGTCGTCGTGGATGTCAATCGGCAAATTGTACTTTTCACCTACCAAAACGAGGTATCATTTTACGCTGTTTATCCGGTGAAAATTGAATACCACTTAAGTCGACACTACCACATTTCAAAAGATATTTACTGGGCATTTCAGAAACTTTTAACAGAACAAGAGGAGCCTGCGTTTATCATTGCGGACTTAATTACGATTCAGAAAAACAATCAAGAAAACACCAATTAAAAGTTGAATACTGATTGAATTAACCTGCTGTTTCTTAGGATTGAGATTTGTGCTTTGAGAACGGCCCAACTATTTTAAAACAGTACCTTTGACCATGTCCAAGCCCGATCAAACCTTTTATTACCTCGACCAACTCTGCGAGTACTTAATTTTCATGAAACGTGAAGTTGATTTTGGACAGGGAGAGCGGCATTACCGATTGGATGAATCAAATCCCGAATTTTACTTTTTCGCCAAATGTCCAGAAGCGATTTTAGATGTGAACGTTCACCACATTTATGGGGGTAAACTGCATCAAGCGGATTCCATTTCTCCTACACCACGCCGATTTTTCTTCACGAAAACGAAATTAACAAACGAAGAATTGGATGCTTCCTTAATGGAACAAAAGTTCACAAAAACGGGCAACCTATTTATCCATAAGTACATGATTGCCTTTCCCCATGAGGAAGGAATCGTCTTTGCGTCGAAAAATTGCCGAAAGTATCTTGAAGAATAAGGCAAATGATTGAAGGGAATTTCAAAAAAAACACTTCTTAACTGCTGTTTAAGTATGCTTTTGAAATGGATTTAGTAAGATTCTTCAGAAGAATTACTTCTTATACAATTTGCTTTTATCGTTTGAATGATTCATTGATTGGGAACAAATCCATGCTTTAACTAACAATTTTGACTTTTAAATTTAACTAATTGTTCATAGATAAATATCCTAGTTATCATGGAGAAACAAAAAGAAAGCCCTACTTTTGCGTTTTTTTTGCATTAATTGCGGAAATAAATTTGTTTAAAAATCAGAAAACTAGGTAATTACTATTGCATCAAATACCAAATGAAAAATCTCTTCCTTGCTCCTTTAATGTTTATATGCTTCACTGTTTCAGCACAAGTTGGAATAGGAACAAATACCCCGGATAATTCAGCGATGTTGGAAGTTAATTCTACCAATCGTGGTTTACTAACTCCTCGCATGACACAGGCTCAACGCAATGGAATTACTGCACCACAAACAGGATTATTGATTTATCAAACGGATGGACTTAGCGGTTTTTACCTTTACGGAGGATCCTCATGGAATCGTTTAGCACAGGAATCATTCGGCGACGTGAAATCCGGAGTTCAAACGGCAGATCATGCTGGATGGGTTCTATTGGATGGTCGTGCTATTTCTACACTATCCACTGCACAACAAGCCATTGCTAGTTCTTTGGGATTCTCTGGAAATTTACCAAACGCAAACAATGCTTACCTCGTTCAAAATGGTTCAAGTATGGGAGCTGTTTCTGGTTCAAATACGACAACGCTTACTCAAGCTAATCTTCCAAATGTTAATTTTACCGGAAACGCTGCATCAGCTGGTGCACATGCTCACACGGTTGATCCTGCTTCTGTAAGCTCGAGTACAAATGGGAATCATTCCCACGATACTGATCCAGCTGTTGTTTCAACTACAACAAACGGCGATCATGCGCACTCAATCGGGAGACGTTTGAATTCAGACAATGGAGCATTCGATCCGGGGGATGGACATGCCGGTGAAAACTCAGCTGCAACAACGGATCGCAGTTGGAATAACTGGTTCAATACAACAACGAATGGAAACCATACACACACAGTAGACATTCCATCCACAACTTCATCAATCAATGGAAATCATGCGCATACCGTAGATATTCCATCTACTACATCAAGTACCGATGGGAATCACACACACACCGTATCAGTAGCATCTGGGGGGACAGCAACAGCAATTAACATAGCCCCGAAAAGCCTTTCAGTAAACATGTTTATTTATTTAGGATTTTAATTACTTCATTATGAAAAAAATTATTTGTTTTCTATTATTATCAACAAGCATTCAATTAAGTGCACAAGTAGGAATTGGAACCAATACACCTGACAATACCGCGATGCTCGAAGTACAATCAACGAGTAAAGGAGTGTTATTCCCCCGAATGACAACCGTACAACGCACCGGTATAGCCTCACCTGCAACCGGCCTCCATGTTTTTGATACCAGTACAAACTCGCTATGGTTTTTTAACGGTGATTTTTGGGTCAATTATGCTGCACAAGCAAAATACGGAGATATAAAATCTGGAATTCAAACCGCTGACCATGAAGGTTGGGTGAAATTAGATGGACGCGCAATGAATACCTTGAGTACAAGTCAGCAGGCAGTTGCAGCTTCCTTTGGTATCAGTGGAACTTTACCAAATGCAACGAACTCCTATTTGGTTCAAAATGGAACCGCAATGGCGAGTGTATCTGGCGCAAATACAGCTACTTTAACACAAGCAAATTTACCGGTTGCCACTTTTACAGGAACAGCCGCAAGTGCTGGTGATCACGCTCATGGAGGAACAACAGATTTTCAAGGTACACACTCACACAACGTATATGACCCAGGTCATACACATACACAATGGACAACCAATGACGATTTTAACAACAGTGGTGGAAATCCTCCAGGATTTACCGGTGACAGTGCAGGTTACCGTACATGGGGAAATATAAATGCTTCATACACAGGTATTTCCTTATACAACAGTGGAAACCATAATCACAACATTACAACAAATAACGCCGGCGCTCATACCCACACCGTTTCTGTTTCCTCAGGAGGATCTGCAACACCAATAAATATCGCTCCAAGAAGCTTTTCCGTAAACATGTTCATTTACCTAGGCTTGTAATTTCTCATTTATGAAAAAATTACTCTATCCGCTTCTATTTATAGTTAGCACGTACGTTCATGCACAGGTCGGCATCGGAACAAATACACCGGATAATTCGGCAATGCTCGAAGTTCAATCAAACAACCGAGGAATTTTATTCCCACGTTTGACAAGTGCACAACGTACGAGTATCGCTTCACCTGCTGCGGGATTATATGTTTTTGATACAAACACCAACTCCTTATGGTACTATAATGGTGCACTTTGGATTAACACCGTTTCTGAATCAACATATGGCGATATGAAATCTGGTTTCCAAGCTGCTGATCATTCCGGATGGATCAAATTGGATGGTAGAGCAATTAACACCTTAAGTTCAAATCAACAAGCTGTTGCTATTTCTCTTGGATTCACAACAAATTTACCAAATGCTACTAGTGCTTATCCCGTGCAAAATACAGGAACACTTGGATCAGTTGTCGGTGCGAATACAACAACTTTAACGCAAGCAAATTTGCCCGTTGCAACCTTTACAGGAACAGCGGCAACTTCAGGATCTCACAGCCACACAACAGATCCAGCAAGCGTAAACACTACAACGAATGGAAACCATAACCATTCAGGAACAACGGACTGGCAAGGAAATCACTCCCATGGTTCCAATGCAGGTGGCGGTCAAGGCGGACTTGGATTGGTGCTTTCAAATGGTTACAGTACGGTTATTAATACGGACTTCTCGTATGGTGAGCTGAATGTTTGGACAAATCCATACGCTTTATCCATTTATGATAGCGGTAACCATTACCATAACTTAAGTGTGAATTACGCTGGAGATCATATCCATTCCGTGGATATTCCTTCAACTACTTCTTCCACAGACGCAGGACACACACATACAGTGAGTGTTTCCTCTGGTGGATCAGCCTCGCCCATCAACATAGCTCCAAAAAGCTTAATTGTTAACATGTTTGTTTACCTCGGTCAATAATAAATAAAATGAAAAAATTAATCGCGTTACTTTTTCTATCACCTACCCTCCTATTTGGACAAAGCCTTACCTCGAAAGGCAATGAGGTAATCTATGTCAAACCAGGAACAACGATCTCTTCAGCTAATGGATTCCGTTTAGCTGGAACTGGAACGAACGTATTTTCCATAGAACAAGGAAATTCACCATACAATGTTTCGCCCTACAGCCGCAGAGTTTTGGTTACAAACCCTAATGCCCGTTTGGAAATACGAAATGTTGGTAATACGCAAATTGCGAATTACTATATGGACGTCAATTACGCAGCAACAAACGTATTAGCAGATTTGAGCATTCAAAACTCAAATGCCACGGCAACCTACAATGTTGGACTGAATCAAACAGCACATACTGGTTTTAACGACATTCCTGTTGAATGGACTATTTCCAAAACTTCTACTGCCACGACAGATGTCCATAATATTATATTCAATTGGGGGAATGAATTGGAACCAACTCAAATTCCTGTGAAACGTTTATTCATGTTCGATTCAGCTCTTGGAGATTGGGTACAACTATCCGACGCAAACACTTCGGTAGATGAATTTAATAATACCTTGATTTTCTCAGGCTTTGAAGGCGTACTTACCAACAAACGCTTCATGATTGCTCAAGCAAAATCTGACATTACCTTAACCGGAAATATGTCTCCGTTTGAATGGTGTGTTGGATCAGCAAGTGCGGTTCAAAGTTTCTCAGTTCAAGCTACGAATCTGACTCAAGCGCTTACTGTAAATGCACCTGCAAACTTTGAAATATCTTTAATCCCTCAAGGTCCTTTTTCGAATTCAATCAGCATTACGCCTATTTCGTTTAATGTTCAACCTACCGTTGTATACATTCGTGTGGCACAATCTGCCACAGCTTTTGGTGCATTTAGCGTAACAGCATCAAGTACGGTCATCTATTACGGAACCATTTCTGATCAATTAGCGGTAAACAGTATTCAACTGAATCCGAATGTATCCATTACTGCCCCAGCAGCGATGACGGTATCAGCAAACGCCAATTGCCAAGCCATTATCCCGAGTTTAGGAACACCACTTGCCAACGTAGATTGCGGAACAGTCGCTGTTACCAACAACGCTCCTGCTACGTTCCCATTAGGTAACACAACCGTTACTTGGACGGCAACAGATGCGAATGGTAGCACTGCTACTGCGACACAAATCATCACCGTTGTTGATATTGCGGCTCCTGTGATCGCAGGTATTCCAGCGAACATCACGGTTGGTAACACAACAGGTTCTTGTAACGCAACTGTTACTTGGACTGCACCTACCGCTACGGATAACTGTGCAGGTGTGACCTTAACAACAAACCATGCTTCAGGATCTGTATTTAGTTTAGGTACAACAACCGTTACTTACACCGCAACAGATGCTGCAGGGCATACAACAACTGCGAGCTTCACGGTAACTGTAAACGATACACAAAATCCAACCATCACTGCGCCAGTGGCTGTAACAGTGAGTGCGAACGCTTCATGTAATGCCTTTGGTGTGACATTGGGTACGCCTACAACAGCTGATAACTGTGGTGTGGCTTCTGTGACAAACAATGCACCTGCTACCTTCCCTATCGGTGCAACAACCGTTACTTGGACAGTTACTGATAATGCTGGTAACACCGCAACAGCGACACAAGTGGTAACAGTAGTTGATAACACCAATCCAACAATCGTTGCTCCGGCTAACTTAACAGTCAATGCAAATGCAAACTGTCAAGCTGTTATTGCAAACCTTGGTAATCCAATAGCGACTGACAACTGTACAGTGGTAACGGTGACAAACAATGCGCCTGCTACCTTCCCATTAGGTAACACAACCGTTACTTGGACGGCAACGGATGGACATGCCAATACTGCTACTGCGACACAAATCATTACCGTTGTCGATAACTCGGCTCCAGTGATCGCAGGTATTCCAGCGAACATCACGGTTGGTAACACAACAGGTTCTTGTAACGCAACTGTTACTTGGACTGCACCTACCGCTACGGATAACTGTGCAGGTGTGACCTTAACAACAAACCATGCTTCAGGATCTGTATTTAGTTTAGGTACAACAACTGTTACTTACACCGCAACAGATGCTGCAGGGCATACAACAACTGCAAGCTTCACGGTAACTGTAAACGATACACAAAATCCAACCATCACTGCGCCAGCGGCTGTAACGGTGAGTGCGAACGCTTCATGTAATGCCTTTGGTGTAACATTGGGTACGCCTACAACAGCTGATAACTGTGGTGTGGCTTCTGTGACAAACAATGCACCTGGTACCTTCCCATTAGGTAACACAACGGTTACTTGGACAGTTACTGATAATGCTGGTAACACCGCAACAGCGACACAAGTGGTAACAGTAGTTGATAACACCAATCCAACAATCGTTGCTCCGGCTAACTTAACAGTCAATGCAAATGCAAACTGTCAAGCTGTTATTGCAAACCTTGGTAATCCAATAGCGACTGACAACTGTACAGTGGTAACGGTGACAAACAATGCGCCTGCTACCTTCCCATTAGGTAACACAACCGTTACTTGGACGGCAACGGATGGACATGCCAATACTGCTACTGCGACACAAATCATTACCGTTGTCGATAACTCGGCTCCAGTAATCGCAGGTATTCCAGCGAACATCACGGTTGGTAACACAACAGGTTCTTGTAACGCAACCGTTACTTGGACTGCACCTACCGCTACGGATAACTGTGCAGGTGTGACCTTAACAACAAACCATGCTTC
>JAHEMR010000023.1:0-5820 GCA_024643545.1 Crocinitomicaceae bacterium
GCAAGTTGACGTTGTCTTAGGGTGTATATGAGTTTCGCAAGTTGTTGGGTAATGGTAGATGCTCCTCCTTTGCGTCCAAGACTGGCAAACGAACGAACAAGTCCTTTGAAATCGACACCAGAATGGCTATAAAAACGTTCATCCTCTGTTGAGATTAAAGCGTCGAACACATAAGGTGAAATTTCACGGTATTTGACACTGGTGCGATTCACTGCCCAAAAACGTCCGATGACTGTGTCTTCCTTCACACTTTTTTTCGCAATGATGAGGGATGCTTGCAATTCAGGTGGGTTATCCAAACTTGCCATGGAGGGCAATGAATCTTCCGACTGCAATAATAAAAGCGCAGTTACCAATACAAATGGAATCAAGGAAAGTCCCCAAAAGATTTTGGTGAACTTTTTTGTTTCTTCTGCAGACATTTTTGGTTCCTTATTTTTCATAAATCAAAATTAGCGACAATTATCTTAAAACATCTTTACGTTGACTATCCAATTTCAGCAAGATGAACATCATCATACAAAAGGACATCATGGAGGATCCTCCATAACTAAAGAAAGGAAGAGGAATTCCAATAACCGGAGCAAAACCGATGTTCATTCCAATGTTTATGGCGAAATGGTAAAATAGGATCATTCCCACGCAATAAGCGTATACCCGATTAAATATCGAGCGTTGTCGCTCCGCAATAAGTATGATCCGAATCAACATAAACAGATACACACCGAAAAAGAACAGGATGCCTAAAAACCCCCATTCTTCCGCGAAGGGACAAAAGATGAAATCGGTTTCACTTTCTGGAACGTGGTTACTTTCCACACTCGAAACAGAAGCCTTCATGTATCCTTTGCCGATGAGTCCACCCGAACCAACGGCTGCCATCGCGCGATTTCGGTTGTAATCTTTTCCATTCGGATCCTCGCGTAGTCCTAAAAATAATTCAATACGGTCCTTTTGGTGTGTCGCTAAACTATTGAAACCGTTATCTACTACGAAGGACAATCCACTTGTTAAAATGAATCCTAGGACTATGATGACTGTTCCTCGAGACCGCTCTCTTTTTGCTGAAAAGCGTTGCAGAAACAAGATGGATAAAACTGAAAATATCAGTAGCGTGAAAATGACACCAATGGAACCAGAAACAGTGAAAGGCAAGAAGAAGAAATCCAGTTTAACGGAGTTCAATAACAACGTAATGACACTGATAAAAATCATAACAAAGAGAATGGGAATAAAGTGACTTCCCACCCATGTCTCTTTGAAACGAACACCAGGAATACTATTTACAAAACTCAAAATGATGGGGTCAAAAGTCAATCCTTCGCGGTACATGACAAATAAAAAGGAAGTAAACACCACAAATGTTCCGGCATCAGGTTGGAGTAAAATGAGGGCCATTGGAACGAGTAGAATGGCGCTAGCGGTCATGACACTGCTTATACTTTGTTGTTTTACACTAATTCCGCTGATGTATTTTGCAAGCAAGAGGGCTGTTGAGATTTTCGCAAATTCCGCAGGTTGAATCCCCATTGTCCCAATACCAATCCAAGCTCGTGCTCCATGGACAGCCGGCATAAAGAGTACAATGATTAATAGGAGTAGGGTAAAGCCATAAATGGGAAAAGCAAAGCGCCGATAAATGTCTGAGTCAATCAAAAAGACCATCAGTCCAAGGAACAAAGAAACAAGGACCCAAATCAATTGTTTTCCGTACATCATCGAAACGTCATAGATGGCTGGATGCAATTCTGAATATGCCACCGAATATAAGGTGGCCAAACCGGTGATCAACATCACCATGAAGGAGATGAAAAGCGGCCAGTCCAAATGTGCAACTAAACTTTCTTCTTTTCTCATTCTCCTTGATTTGAAATGTAGGCCAATTTTGCTTCCAAAATACGTTTCTCTTTTTCCTTGTCGGAAATTTTGCGTTTCAAGTATTTTTCAATCATCAAACTGGCAATTGGCGCGGCCCATGTCCCACCGAATCCAGCGTTCTCCACGAATACTGCAATGGCAATTTTCGGTTTGTACATTGGTGCGAACGCGATGAATACAGAGTGATCCTCACCATGCGGATTTTGAACAGTACCGGTTTTACCACAAATCATGATGTGCTCTAAACGCGCCATGCGAGCAGTACCACCATTTTCATTAACAACACGGCGCATTCCTTCAATAACTGGAGCAAAGTGACGTGAATGAACCATTGTATATTTTTTCGTTCGGTAAAGTGCCAAAGGACCTTTGCGGCCAATGGATTTTACAAAATGGGGGACATAATACCATCCTTTATTGGCGATAATGGCGGCAATGTTCGCCATATGCAAAGGCGTTAATTTTACTTCTCCTTGTCCAATGGAAATGGATCGAATCGTCGAGAATGCCCATTGATGATGTCCGTACCATTTATCATAATACTTCGCATCCGGAATTAATCCCGGACGTTGTCCAGAAACATCTGCATCTAGCGTTTTTCCTAGTCCGAAACTATTCATGTAGCGATGCCATTTGTTGAGTCCATATTCCGCATCTGCAAAAATTCCCTTTTTCTTTCCTTGTTGAATGATGCGACGTACCACAGCGTAGTAGTACGGATTACACGAATACTGCACGGCCTCTGCCACATTGCGAGCGGAAGGGTGGTTGTGACATCCAACCATACTCTTATCACATGGGAAGCCAGAATTTTCTGTGATCACGCCTTCTTGCATGCCAATTAAGGATTGCACTAACTTGAAAATCGATCCTGGAGGATATTCTGCTTGCAATGGACGTGGAAACAAGGGCATGTTTTTATCCAAGGCCAATTTCGGGTAATTTTTACTGATGTTTTGTTTTCCAACGAGTAGATTGGGGTCATAGGATGGAGCAGAAACCATCGCAAGGATCTCGCCAGTAGAAGGTTCAATCGCCACAATACAACCTTTTTTGTTTTGCATGAGCTTTTCTCCATAGGACTGAATGATCATGTCCATCCCTAGCTTCAATGGATCTGCTTGACGTGCTGTGGTGTCATATTTTCCATCCGCAAATGGTTCAATAGCATTATTCAGTGCAGAAGTTACAATGTACTTGATTCCTTTTCTACCGCGCAATTCTGTTTCATAGAATTTTTCAATACCGGAACGACCAATATTATCTCCCGGACGGTAAAAGCGATCAGCTTCTACTTCTTCGCGGTTGACTTCTGATAAGTAGCCCATGATATTTGCGCCACTTTTAAATGGATAGTTCCGCATACTCGTCACTTTCTCTTGGAATCCAGGGAAATTTTCTAAGTGAGGTGCAATGCGCGAAATCTCCTCCAAGGTTAATTCTTTTAGGAAAGGATACTTCCGGATTTTTTGGTAATTAGACGTTCTTTTTTTAGTGATTTTATTGTAGTAGGTTCCTTCACCTTTTACAATCTCTTTAAAGCGATTCCGAACGTCTTCAACCGTCCAACCAATAAGTTTAGCAAACGCAGCAGTATCCAAATGCTTGATTTCATCTTCGACCATCATGAGGTTAAAGTAGGTGCGATTGGATACGATTTTCATCCCGTTTCGATCAAAGACAACTCCTCTTGGCGGAGTGATTTCAACACGTTTTTCTGCCACTTCATGTGCGCGAAGGGTCCATGTGTCATCGATCACCTGCATGTAAAAAAGTCGAAATGTGTAAAGGAATCCCACCAAAATGATGAAAGACAAAATCACATAACGTCGAATGTCAAAATTCATTTCGTTTTCGATTTTTTAATCAAGAAACTTTGAAGTAACAGGCAAATGAAGAACGATGGAATGATACTGAAGACCGTTTTTTGAAGGATAAAGAGAAATTGGTTGAATTGAAATATTTCCACCAAGAAATACCAAAAGTGGTGAATGAGCAATAGGTATCCAAACACCAAGGTAAACCAACGATTTCCCATGTCAAATACGGAAGGTTCTTTCAATGGATCGTATCCTTCACGTGGACCATAGAATTTGAATACAATCGGACGAAAATAAGCCATCATCACCAAAGACGAAGCGTGAAGTCCATAAGTGTTGGAGAAAATGTCAATGATAATCCCCATTAAAAAAGCCAATCCCATTAGTGAGATGACTCCCATTTCAAAAGGAAGCAACATGATAAATAATGGATGTACCATTAAGTGAATGCCAAATCCAATTTCCAATTGATTGAAAATCAATGCTTGGAGAATAACAAACACGATGAAACGAATGATATTTTTTGTTAAGTTACTCATTGTAAAAGGTCCTCCTCTTTATCCGGCGGAATCAATCCTTCCAAGGCTTTTTGTTCTTCAATCATCAGGTTTTTCACTACATAAACGCGTTGAAGGGTGCGGTAATCTTCGGAGTAACGAATGACAACATCCCATAAGGATTCCCCTTCAATGGGCTTGATACTTTCCACTTTTCCAACTGGAATTCCTTTCGGGAAAATGCCGGACCCACCTCTTGTGACAACCCTTGACCATTTTTTAATACGTAAGTCATTTGATATTCCGTCAATGGAGCCTCTTCGCGCATCGTGACCGTCCCATTTCAAAATTCCTTCAATGTGAATGGGTTCAATAATCACATCGATGTTAATGTCCTCTGTCAGAACAGATTTTACCACACAATAATGCTCACTTACATTGTGTACAATTCCCACAACGCCTTTGTCGGAGAAAACTCCCATATCTCTTTTCACACCTTGCTTACTACCAATATTCAATGTGAAATAATTATTTCTTCGCGTTACTGAGGAATTGATGACTTCCCCGGGAATATACGTATACTGCTGCTCAAAAACGGTATCCTCAACTTTTACTTTTGTTGTACTCAAAGTATACATGAATTCAGGTAAACGTTGACGCAAACGAATGTTTTCGCGTTGCAGCGCCCAATTGTTTTTACTCAAATCGAAATGCTTGGTGACGTCGTTTTCCCAGGTGAGTACTTTCGCTGTTACATTGGATGCAGTTGTCAAATATTGACTGCGCGGGAAACTTAAAAACTGTACATAAATCAAAAGTGAAATGACCTGCAAGAATGCAAAGACCAAAAAAATTCGAAATCGACGTAAAAAAGCAATGAGATTGCGCATAAAAGCAAAGTTAATCATTGACATTTAGAACCGACAGTTCTACCAATGAATGATATTAACAAAATGAGGTAATTTATTAATAATTGCATGGTGTTTGGCGAGCGGTGTCGAATTTGATTGTTGGTGAAATAGATGCATTCTAGTAGTGCTTGAATAGTGGAATTTGATAGAGGTTTCGCTTTGCTCTTCGCGCTCGTTTTGAAAGAGGTTTCGCTTTGCTCAACCTTTTTTCGTTCGCTTTGCTTATAGGTTTTTTTTGTTCGCTTTGCTCACTTTGATGATTTAGGGTTCTTTCGTTGCGCTCAAGGTGGGATTCGCTGCGCTCTTTGGCTTTTTTGAACAAGGTTTCGCTTTGCTCAACCCAAGGGTAATTGTGTTTTTGAAGGAGCACATTGGCACATTAAAAATTAGCACATTATCCAAGGATTACTCGCTAGCGCTCGTGAACCCGGTTTTGTGGTGTCGCTTCAAAGAACTGAAAAGCTAAGCTGCGATGCAGCTTTGGCATTTTTTTGTTTCACTTTGCTTACAAAAGCAAGCTTTTGACGCGGGTGAAAACAAAAAAAGCCAGCCTAACGGCTAGCTTTTTAGTTCTTTGGCGGAGAGAGCGGGATTCGAACCCGCGATAAGCTTTAGGCCTATACACACTTTCCAGGCGTGCTCCTTCAACCACTCGGACACCTCTCCAGGTACATTGTGGAGTGCAAAAGTAATGAAAAGTTCTGATTACTCAAG
>JAHEMR010000023.1:5920-9461 GCA_024643545.1 Crocinitomicaceae bacterium
GCATTGTAATCCACGCTGTCGGTAATACCAGTGGCCATTTGGAAGTCTTTGTCCGCTTCTTCTTTGATGTAGTCGACAACGTCATCCAGCGTAATGCGTCCAACGAGTTTATTCTGATAATCTACTACAGGGACAGAAACTAAATCGTATTTTTCCATTACCATCGCAACAACTTCCGCGGAATCGCTCGCCTTGACAGAAATGATTTTTTTGGATTGATAAATGTCCGCAATTTTTGTTTTGGCATTCGCGAACAATAATCTTTTTAAGGACAATACCCCCAACAAGCGATCTTGCTCATCTACCACAAAAATATTGTACACTTTTTCAACGTCTTCAGCTTGCTTGCGCAATTCAACGATGGCGCGATTCACTGGCCACGAAACGTGTGCCTGAAAAAACTCTTTCTGCATGAGTCCACCGGCTGTATCATCGTCGTAATTTAAGAGATCAACAATGTCTTCTGCGGCTTCGTCATCTTCCATCTGAGAAATGACTTCGCGAATTTTCTCTTCTGTTAATTCACCAAGGATATCCGCTGCATCATCTGAATCCAAATTTTCAAGCTGATCGGCAATTTCTTTCGAAGAAAGGGACGCTAAAAATCGATCGCGAATGTCCTCGTCCAACTCCATGAGGATGTCGGCCTGCGTGTCTTCATCAACTAAGAAATAGATGTACTTTGCTTCATCATTCGTTAAGGTATCGAGAATCTCGGCAACTTCTGCGTGGTGAAGTTCTAGGACGTTTTCATGAATCCAAGATAAATCTTGTTCTGCGATTTTGGTTCGCAGCAATTCGATAAATTCCTTGGTCAGTTCGAAACGCACGCCCTACTTTTTGCCAAAGATACGGAAATACGCCCGAAAGGTTTAGTTTATAGGATGATGAAATCGTTAAGAAGTTGAATCAAGTACTTAATCGTGGCAAAGTTCTTCCACTTGATGGAAAAGGTCGTGTGCTTTGGTCATTTCTTTTAACAATACTTCGTCTTTCGCATTTTTCTCAACTAATTCGTAGATTTTCTCACACTGCTCCTCTAAATTCTCCAATGCTTTATGGACAGAAGGTTTATCTTTTGAAACGGGAGGTTTTGATGCACTCAGCAGTATTGCTTTTGCTAAAAGTTCACCAGAACGGGTACGGAGGGGAACGAAATTTCCTTCTTCACATGGATGAAAGGTTTGTGCCATTACTTTATGGAAATCTTTCAAGGACATCCAATTGTCTTTTTCAATTTCGCTCAATAATGGATCGACAAGTGCTTTGTTGTATTTCTCCGAAACGATTCCCCAATCGATGAGGTTGAAAATTCCGCTTAAATAATCCGCACGTTTGTTTTGGTATTTTAAGTAATAGGCATGCTCCCAAACGTCGATTCCTAAGATCGGAATACCGCGGTCTTTTGCTACATCCATAATTGGATTATCTTGATTCCCTGTGCTCGTCACCATTAATTTTTTATCCGGCGTCACAATTAACCAAGCCCATCCCGAACCGAAACGGGTACTTGCTGCTTGCGTCAATGCTTTTTTTAACGAATCCAAATTTCCGTATTGTACTTTAACGGCTGCTTCAAAGGATGCTTGAATCACACCAGTTTGCTTGTCTTTTGGAGCAAGAATCTCCCAGAATAAACTGTGATTATAGTGTCCTCCGGCGTTGTTTCGAATCGCATCGGAACGAAAACTGATATCCATTAATAGTTGGTTCATGCTCAGCGTCTCCAATTTCGTCCCTGCCAACGCTTTGTTCAAATTAGTCACATAGGCTTGGTGGTGCTTGCTGTGATGAATTTCCATGGTTTGCGCATCTACGTAAGGTTCGTAACTGCTGTAACTGTATGGTAATGCGGGTAAGGTATACGCTTGTGCGAAAAGTAACGTGTTTAGGCTTGCGAAAAGTAGGGTGAAAAGTGCTTTCATGTTGAAGAATTTGAAGCAAAGTTACGCTAAAAGCAAGGTGAAATTACGTCAATCTTGTTAATGAGTCGTTAAATATTTTGAAGGTCCACCATGCGCATGGCGATGAAGGCTTTCAACACCCGTTCTCCAACATTCGGAACCTCTATGTGAATCAAGTACATTCCTCCAGCAACGGGAATATCCGCGTGATTCGTGAGTGTCCAGTCTTGGAACGTCAATGGATTGTCCTTTTTTATGGTTTTCACTAATTTTCCGTTTGCCGTGTAAATTTTAATGGTACATCGTTCAGGAAGGTTGGTGATTTTCACACGGTTATCGAGCTTGTTACGTTCATACTCTGAGAAAGCGAGGTATGGATTCGGAACCACATTAATCATAGCTAACGCTTCTTTCAATTGGTCTTTCGAACCAACCTTCGTTGCAATGTCATCCATGGACCATCCGTACATTGGTTTTCCTCCGTTTTCTCCGGATCCAACATAGTTTTTGTACTCTTTGTTGATGCGCAATTTAATTGTTACATCACAAGCCAATAAACTTTGTCCGAAGCGCAACATTGGATAGGATATCCATGTCATGCTTCCATACAATTCGCGTTTCGCTGTGTTGTCATTTCCTTCTACTGTCAACCATTTGTTGTACAAGAAATTAGTAGCATTGTTTTCTCCTTCCGATGGAATGTACGCTGGGAAGTCAAATCCATTACTAAATCCATTGATGGTTTTTTGTTTGTAACTAAACACATACACTGGATGCATTCCACCCATCAATGGTGTTCCTACATTGCTCACCAAGCGATCTGTTGGATTCCAAAGCATGTCCGCGCCATTCTCTCCTCCTAAGAAAGAGTTTTCTCCAAAGGCCATGTACAAGCGTGCTCCTGATTCTACATCAATGGCATATCCCGGGAACCAGCCCAAACCTGTTGTTCCTGATCCATCTGGATTTCCGTTTTTGTCCACACTCGGACTCTTGCGCATCGCACCTGGAGCACAACCACCAATGTTCAAGCCTGCACTGCGTCCAAGTTCGATGACTGGCACACGTGTCCATTTGCTCTTATCCGAAGTAATAACGATGTTCACACTTGGCAAGAAACTCACCGATGCATTTTGTTTACTAGACGCTGAATAGTTTCCATAATATGCCAACGGCATGTAATCCGCTTGATGTCCAACCAAACGATGTGGCGCAATAATTCCTTCCAAAATACTCTCGTATGCTTGTTTTGGATCAACACCCGTTTCATCTGGGTAGTTACAAGGATTCAAATAAGTTGGACCATCTGGTAAACACTCGTATCCTGCATCTCCAACTGTGCTGTTTGGTGAATAATCACCTGAACGAATCCAGTTGGTTGGGAAGTAGGCATCATCGTCCATCACTCCAAACAACCATCGTTTGGATGAATCTGCAAAGTCAATCGAGGACTCAATCATGTCCGTTGTCTTACCAGCCAAGTTTCCTGTTCCGCTTGGGAAGTAGTATTTGTTTTGATAAATCTGAACAGAGATCCCCCAAGCAGGAATGATTTGCTCATTGTCTGATGCAATTGAATTTTCTGAAGTCGCTGAATCTATCGGTGTGAGATCACCTTTGTTCTCGTAGCGATAAAC
>JAHEMR010000016.1:0-6856 GCA_024643545.1 Crocinitomicaceae bacterium
GTGTCAATGAACATGCTGGTGTGTTGGTGAAGCCTGCCTTAGGAGATTCACGAACTTCTACAGACTTAACCATAGAATCTTTACAGCCGAATTCAGACATCGCTACCAACTTAACATTCTTGTTACCAGGCTTTGAGAAGTTATACTTAGGTGACTCGTCGGTACTTACGCTACCGTTGTCATCAAAGTTCCAGAAGCTACCCACCAACCCACTACCAATGGTAGTTTGGTTAGAGAATTCATATTCATCATTATCGCAAGAACCACTCTTCTGGGTGAATTTCGCTACGGGCTTCTCAAACTGATACACCTTCTGAGTCAATTTGGCTACACAACCATTCAAGTCGGCGCTCAAGGTTACGTTGTAAGTACCGGCCTTGCTGTACTTGTATTTGGCATCGGTGGTGGTTGCAGTTGCACCATTTCCGAAATCCCAAGACATTTTAGCCGTCAAGGGGTTGGTCTTGTTGGTGAATACCAAATCCTGACCCAAACATGCATTGGCTTTATCGAAGGCAACTGAAGGAATTGCGTTTACATCAACATCGTACGACTTAGTAAATACAAAACCGTAAGGTACTGTTTTCGCAGTTAAGGTCACAGTGTACTTACCAGACTTAGGGAATTGGAATACAGGCTCAGGGGCATTTGACGTATCCGCAGCACTACCTGTACCAAAGTTCCAGAAAAACTCCATAGAGCCAGAATTTACTTTCGATGTATTACCAAACAATACTGCATCGGCATCGCAGATCTTAGAGGGATATACAAAATCAGGAGTAATGGATGGATAAATCAACACCTTGCGCTTAATAAAGGTATCACAACCATTGTTGTTGTCGGTCACTTTTAGCACCAAGGTTAATAAACTATCTTCCAAGGTTGCGTCTGAAGTTTGGAATTGAACTTCCAAGTTGGTCGATCCGCTTGGCGCAGTTAATGTCGCACCAGAAACTGCCTTACCAGATGCTGTGTACGCTTGCACAGATGCGTACCAATCATTTGGCAGTGAAGTACCATAAGTACTGTTGCTGTAGATACGTGGCGCTTGTACATCATAAATTACTGGCTGATTCAAAACTGTAATATCATAAGGCTTGCCACGTTGGTACAAAGCCGTGTTTGGTGTAGTAGTCTTGGTTGAGAACTCATAGTATCCTCCACCTGGGGCTGGCTTAACCAAAGTGGTAAACGTGAACGAATCGTTCTTCGTGTTATCATCCGGAATATCCAAATATAACTTAACTGTAGTTTGTCCAGCAATGGCCAAATTCATGGGCGCAGAGAACACGTACTTCAAGCTATCACCGGGCAAAATCCTAGTTTTCACAGGTTCCTTGGTAGCTTTATCGTTAATGCTATAAGCTACGTTAAAGCTATATATTGTATCAACAAATTTGTTATATATTGTGATATCAGGGGTTACTTCATGTCCCGCACAAACGCTAGATGCCAATGTCATATCCGTCTTGACAGCTTCAATATCCATGTAACTTTCAATGGCGCCACGGTCATGTTTAATGGTATTTCGAGTGGCCTTGGGTAAATCATTCGATACATTCACGCTCGGAACCACATTGTTCTGTGTTTCAAAACTGTTCGATTTGAAATTCGTTTTCGCAGCATCCGCCCATTGAGGATCCGTCATGTTATTTGTTACCGCGACATACTTATCGCCCTTGAATCCATTCCAACTATTGTATTGGGTTTGTCCTACACCCCAAACCTGTGTTCCACTTCCCTTTACAAGGAAAGAATTGCTTTCAATTTCTTTCATATTATTTGGAGCTGTTGCCGCAGTATTGTTCAACCAAATAGGATAGCCATAATAGCTTAATTCTGCGTCTAAAATATTTCCTGCAAACCGAACTTCAGAATACATCTCTTGGAACAGATAGCCGTAAACAAAGAAATACGTGTAAGATGATGGACGAATATGCAAGGTATTATTACGTACATCCAATTTGTAACCAGAACTGTAATTGTATGAATAGAAAGCATATACGCCAGAATAACCATAATTATTGGCAATTAAGTTGCTGTATACAGACAAGTTATTACTGTAATAAAACAAAAATCCATAAAACAAACCGTAGGTTAACCCTGAACTATTATTGGTCAACTGATTGCGCGCGATTCGCTGCTGTCCATTGTAGTAACCATACCACGTGTACCAATAACCACCTGATGAGTTACTATCAATCAAGTTGTCCTCAAACAAATTCACAGAACGGTATGAATTGTAATTATACCAAGTGTAGAACATATAATGGAATCCACTAGATCCATTAGAGTTGATTTTGTTATTGGTGAATTTATTGCCCACAATGTTGCGATCGTAGCAATAATACATGTAGTGCATATAATTTGTACTGCTTGAATAACTTTCGCAATTATCCACCCAGTTATTCGTCATATCCAATACATACGCATAGTACAAATACATGTGGTAAAACTGTGAATAAGCACGAATATTACGTTGCGTATTCTTATCGTACACAAACGGATAGGTTGCTGTACCATAGTTGTAATACCCATAGAAGCCGTAGTAGGTGTTGATGTAATTCGTAGTTGAATTGGCACTGGCACCAGCATAAGGCAAATCATGTACATTGTTTCCTTTGTAAGCTGTAGATCGACCGGTACCGTAAGTATAGTAACTATACATTCCAAACATCGTTGTACTGGTAGTAGAACTACTTGAAGCGTTCTTTCGGCTGATATCGTTGTTTATAAATTGCTCACCATTGGTATATCGATTGTAAATACCGTAATAGTAAAAATTCTCAATTTTATTTCCTTCAAACGTATTGTTGTTTGCCGCATAGTAATAAGAACTATTGCTCTGCTGATCTATAATTCCAAAGGCCGGACCAGGGCTATTTGAATTGGTGGTACGCATCAAGCACCCCTTCACCGTGTTGTACGAACCGTTATTTGTTGAGGATGTCGATGTTAAAGATGTCTGAGATGAAGCAAAAGCAATGTATGCACCGGAGGATGTCGAAGAACTTGATAAAGCAGTGTATTCAATGTTACAAGCATTTACGGTGTTGTAGTCCGCATTGTTGTAAAAACGAATACCCATTTGTGCTGTTCCCGAACCTGTTTTCTGAATGGTCAAGTTTGTCAATGTAACATAATCAGGACCATTCATGGCAATCGCTTCGTAGGTTGAAGAGCTAATCAATTTCAGACCATTACCATCGATGGTAATAGTATTGGTTGAACTTGCTCCGGAAATGGCATTTAAAGTGATGGTCGAGGATGTTGTCTCGTCGTTCATCACGGTTACTTTCACAGCACCACTTACCCCACTTGTACCAATGGCCGTTGCAAATGCCGACCAAGTAGCATAGTTGGTACCACCTGTAGTTTTGGTAGCATCAATGGTGTAATTTCCACTCAACTGTGCCTGAACAATCCCAGTTACACACAGGAGAATCAACAGCGCTTTCACTTTTGTGAAAAAGCCGTTGGCCGAACTTTTGTAGTGTTTTTTCATATGGTTATTTTTGGTTTTTCTGCTTTATGATTGACTAAAATAAACTTTAACACAACCACAAATAACGAGCCATCAAACTCAAAACCATTGCGTTGCGATTATGATTAACTTTAGTCAAGTACAAATATATTCAGAATTATGAATATTCATAATTTCCATATGACAAATCCATGACAATTTAAAATTTGAAACCAATTCAAGTCTGAAAACCCCTGTCAATACACAAAAAAGAGGGGCTGCCGTTGGCAGCCCCTCTTTTTGACTTATGGAAAATTTCAATTACTTCTGAACAGTAATCTTCTTGGTTACTTGCTTGTCACCTGACATAACCTGTACCAAGTAAACCCCGTTGCTCAATCCATCGGTGTTCAATACCATCACACCTTCGTTGGCAACTGTGCGAGAGCTTACCATCTTGCCTTCAATACTCATCACGTTTACTGTGATCATTGCGCCGAAGGTTTCTGTGGTAGCCACCTTGATGTCGCCAGCCGTTGGGTTAGGATAAACTGCCACACCTACTGTCTGCAAATCTTTTACCGCTGCACGGTTCATCAACACCTTTTTGGTTTTAGAACATTCGCATCCGGTCTGACGTACAACGGCCTTCATGGTTACGTCATACTCACCATCAAACTGTAAGTCATAGCTCACTGCGGCATTTACATCTTTCGACTTCAAAGTACCACCGGTAGCAAAGATCCAAGTGTAGTCCACGTTATTCTGTCCTCCAGCAACTCCTGAAGCATTCACTGGCTCTACGCGAATACCGTAGTAGCTGTGTGCATAATCAGGGGCAGACTGGAAATCACAAGTACGGGGTGCTTCGTTCACAGTCACACGCTGTGTAATTGAATCGGCACATCCACCTGCAATGTATGCGTAAAGGGTTACGTTGTAGCTCGTAGTTTGTACGATGTTATACAACTTCGAAGGATCGCTGTTGTTTGAGTAGGTGTTGTCACCAAAATCCCAATTGTAGCTAATATCCCCTTGAGGCCATGTGGTGTTGTTTACGAATACAACTTGATCACCTGCACACACATCTGTCGCACTAAAGTTTGCTTTTGGCTGAGTCAATACATTCAGGTCTTTGCTCACTTCAGCTTTACAACCATTATCCAAAGTCACTAACAATGTTACTTTCTTTGGACCTAAGTTACTCCAATTCTTTGATGGAGATTTGGTGCTGCTCTTAGTACCGTCACCGAAAGTCCAAGCATAATTAGCTACTGCACCAGCTACATCAGCAGTGGTATTCGTGAATTCAGTAGGCGTTAAAGAACATGCAGGGGTGTTGGTAAATCCTGCTTTGGGCGACTCACGGACTTCGATCACTTTTACGATAGAATCCAAGCAACCAAATTCTGAAGAGGCAATCAACTTAACGTTTTTCTTACCTGACTGTGAGAACGTATAGTCTGGGCTATAATCAGTGCTCACGCTACCGTTATCGTCAAAGTTCCATTTGGTACCCAACAAACCGCTACCAATGGTAGATTGGTTTTCGAAAGTAAACTTATCATTGTCACAGGCACCTGCTGTCAAAGCAAACTTGGCCACTGGCTTTTCAAACTGATACACTTTTTGTGTCAACTTGGCTACACAACCATTCAAATCGGCACTTAATGTCACCAAGTAAGTACCCGCTTTGCTGTATTTGTATTTTGCATCGGTTGTAGTTGCAGTTGCTCCGTTACCGAAATCCCAAGTCATCTTCGCAGTTGAAGGTGTAGTTTTATTTGTAAAGATCAAATCTTGACCCAAACATGCATTGGCTTTGTCAAATGCAATTGTAGGGATGGCGTTGACATCAACATCAATGGTTTTACTAAATACAAAGCCGTAAGGCATAGTTCTGGCAGTCAAAGTCACCTTGTATTTTCCAGAACCGCTGTATTGGAATACAGGCTCCGGAGCATTTGAAGTGTCAGCTGCATTACCCGTTCCGAAATTCCAGAAGAAATCCATTGAACCAGACTTTACGGTGCTGCGGTTTTCAAACAAAATTGCATCACCATCACAAATCTTCGCAGGAACTACAAAGTTTGGCTTTATGCTAGGATAAATCAACACACGGCGCTTGATGATAGTATCACAACCATTGTTCAAATCGGTAAATTTCATGCATACTGTTACAAAGCTATCTTCCAACGTAGAATCAGTGGTCATGAAAGCCAATTCCGCATTCGCAGAACTTGAAGCACCTACTACAGAAGAACCAGTAATGGTACGACCGCCATCGGTAAGTACATAGCTCGATGCAGTCCAATCTGTACCATATCCACTGTTAGTGTAAGCACGTGGCGCAGTAAAATCGTAGATTATAGGCTCATTAGCGATTGTAACATCAAATATTTTACCATATTGATACAAAGCCTTGGTAGATTTAGTACTGTATGACCAAGCACTTCCGCCAGGAGCAGGCAACACTTTGGTTGCGTAAGTCAATGTATCATTGGCAGTATTGTCATCAGGTAGCTGAATGAATACCTTCAATGTAACATCACCAGGTGCATCAAATCGGATATTGGTATTAAAAGATACAACAGCAGTATCACCAGCTAAAATACGATTGGTCACCAGCGCAGTTACCGGCTTACCACCATTGATGCTGTAGGCAATGTTAAAATTGTATGCAGTATCGATATATTTATTTCTGATGGTCAACTTACCAGAAGCTTCGTAACCTGAACAAATTACAGCTGGCAAATTAATCGCGGAACGAACCAACTCTAAATCCATGAAACTTTCCATAGCACCGCGGTCATTCTTTACCTTGTTACGCGTCTTCAAATTGATATCGTTTTGAACCAAAGTGTTTTCAGCAACGTTGTTTTGGTTTTCAAAAGCATCAGAGCGATAATCCATTTTGCTCATGTCTTTGAAGCGATGGTTCAAAAATTTCTCACCCTTACCAGGCAAGGTTGTGTTCATCCAACCACCAAAGTTTGATCCAGAACCATTGGGGTTGTACCAGAAATTATCTGAGTTTAATGAATCGAAGTATGAATTGTTGTCAATCACCAAACCGGTAGATTGTCCATATATATACATCTGAGAACAAGAGTATGAATTGGTTAACATTAAAATGTTTCCGATCAATTCGGTTCCACCGTAGTTACCACCATAAAAACCATTGTGATCTGAGTACGCATAACTTGAACGCGCATTGCTCATTTGAATGGTATTTTGATAGAAGCTCTTCTTGTACGCAGCTGAAGGCGTGTAGAAATAAACACAATAATCATATCCATTCATCGCATTCTGAGCGATCAAGTTAGAAGACGCTGTGCCACTGATGTAGTAGTACATATAAATACCATAAAACGAAGAGTATGTATAACCCAA
>JAHEMR010000016.1:6956-9093 GCA_024643545.1 Crocinitomicaceae bacterium
AGAAATAAACACAATAATCATATCCATTCATCGCATTCTGAGCGATCAAGTTAGAAGACGCTGTGCCACTGATGTAGTAGTACATATAAATACCATAAAACGAAGAGTATGTATAACCCAACGCTTCATTGTAAGTAATGGAATTACGGTCAATTTTCCAGTTAGCATTTCCACTGTAGTTGTACATGTAAATACCATACATTCCGTATCCAGAACCACTGCTATTGTTCTTGTTGTAGGTGATTCTGTTATCATTGCACAGGTTATTGGTGCCACTTGGGTAGGCAATCTGCATTCCGTAGAAATAGTAACCCCCGTTATCATTACTATCAATGCGGTTATTCAAGTATTTTGCATTATCATCATAACTTGCATTCAATGCATAGAAATAATACAAATAGTTGTAGTTATTTACGATCTCATTCTTGGAAACTTCCATACTGTAGTTTCTACTCAAGTTGATACCGTAGAAATAGTAATAACATTTGTTATTTTCAATTCTATTTGAAGCAACAATGGAATTCTGAGAACTGCTATTGTATGAGTAGTTCATAGAAATTCCATAAATATAATAGGCACCAGCAGTACTACTTGCTCCTACGAAGGGCAAATCATGAATGCGGTTCTTTACCACGCTGATTGCATAACCGTAGAAAGAATAAACACCATACAAATATGAGTAAGCATTGTTGGATGTTGAATTCGCACGGGAAATGTCATTCCCCTCTACTTTATCGCCATGGGTATAACGCATGTAAACACCATAGTAGTAAAAGTTCTCAATTTTGTTACTCACAAATTCATTCCCTGTAACAGTTCCTGTATAGGTAGAACTAGATTCATTTTCACATATACCGAAGGCTGGACCAGGGCTATTCGAGTTCGTCGTGCGCATCAAGTTGCTCTTGATTACGTTGTAACGACCCATGTTCACTGATGGTGTAGTGATGGTTGCTGACAATGAGTTTCCAAAAACCACGTAGGCACCTGCAGATGTTGAACCCGTAGTTCTTCCAGAAAACTGCAATGTACAACCAACGATATTGTTGTAGTCCGAGCTGTTACCGTTAACATCTGCTTCAAAACGGATAATTCTGCCGTTGGTGGAAGTATTGGTATTCTCGATGATGTAGTTCTTGATGGTCACGTAATCAGTACCAGAAAAACGAATAACTTCAGCATTACTTGCAGAAGCAACACCACCCATTACGTTCGCAACAGAACTCTTATAGGTAAATCCTCCCCCATCAATGGTGATAGTGTTTGTTGATGACACACCCGAAATGTTACCAAATTGAATGTTATTGGTAACGTTTTCACTTCCCTTTATTGTAGCAGTAACCGCTCCACTCACACCACTGGTGTTCAAAGCAGTTACAAACGCCGCAAAAGACGTGTAGTTGGTTGATGACGAAGCGGCCGACGGGTCAATCGTGTACGAGCCACTCAACTGCGCAGAAACGGTCCCCACCGATCCAATTGCCAGTAGGACTCCTACAGCAATCTTTTTGCAGTTCTTGATGAAATGAAAGTAATTTTGGTTCATATGGTATGATATTTTGGGTTGCAATATACAATTTTTATAGTAGTTATTACTAATTTCAATAGTCAATCACTACAAAATAGCAAAAACCTATCATAGCGGATTGGGGTACTCAATGCCAAAACAATACAAAAAGCGGAGGGCGCCCATAGGCGCCCTCCGCTTTTAAAATATCATTAAGTTACTTAGTTAACCAGTTAACCGAAGTCAACCTGGTAACGCCAACTTACTTCTGAACAGTAATCTTCTTGGTTACTTGCTTGTCGCCTGACATAACCTGTACCAAGTAAACCCCGTTGCTCAATCCGTCGGTGTTCAACACCATCACACCTTCGTTGGCAACTGTGCGTGTGCTTACCATTTTGCCTTCAATGCTCATCACGTTTACTGTGATCATCGCGCCGAAGGTTTCTGTGGTAGCCACTTTGATGTCGCCAGCCGTTGGGTTAGGATAAACTGCCACACCTACTGATTGCAAATCTTTCACCGCTGCGCGGTTCATCACAATCTTCTTGGTCTTTGAGCATTCGCAACCGGTCTGACGTACAACCGCTTTCATCGTTACGGTGTATTCACCATCACTCTGCAAGTCGT
>JAHEMR010000013.1 GCA_024643545.1 Crocinitomicaceae bacterium
CTTCAGAATCGTCGGGGTTTTTTTATGCCCATTATTTTCTGTCTTCCACTAAGAAATCATAAATTGCTGGGAGAGTAATCACGAATCCTCGTGAGACGCCGATTTTAAAACCCCGACATTCTTCAGAATCGTCGGGGTTTTTTTATGCCCATTATTTTCTGTCTTCCACTAAGAAATCATAAATTGCGGGGAGAGTAATCACGAATCCTCGTGAGACGCCGATTTTAAAACCCCGACATTCGTCAGAATCGTATGGGTTTTTATGACCTATTTTTCTATCGGAAACCCAAACATAGTAACCACGCTCCGCTAGATTTTATTCAAGCTTATCGCACATCGTTTCAAATATTTATTCATATTAGGTCGATTATTGATTTTTCAATCAAATAATATTGTAATTACTGAAAAAAGGACTGCTCATATTTCACATATATGTGGTCAACAGGACATATGTCTTGATTTAGACGAATCTAGAGACGTTCTTTTTCAGTTTCAAGGGATTATTTTAAGAGAATAGATGCGTTAAGTTATTTAATTTTAAGCAAGCAATCAATCATGTATTTTATATTGGACATAAAAAAACCACCTATTCGGTGGCTTTTAATTTATTGTCCTGTTCCTATTAAGAATATTGCTGGGATTTTGCCAATGTCATAGGCTTTTTCTCGCCAATCCTTTACTGTTTTAGTTCTAATTTGTTCCGTGAGTAACGTCACATTAGAAGCAATACATAATTGAGTACTATCACCCAAGTCATTTAACATATCTTCAAGCACATGCATATTTCTAAATGGTGTATCCATAAAGATGTGGGTTTTTCCACTTCTTTTTGTGTCCATTTCGAAATCTTTTAATTTTTTGATTCGATCCTTACGTTCTCTGGGTAAATAACCATGGAACGTAAATTCTTGTCCAGAGAAACCACTAGCCATTAAGGCCAATAATATGGAAGATGGTCCAACTAATGGTACGATTTTAATGTTTTGAGAATGAGCCAACGCAACAAGTTCTGCTCCGGGATCAGCAACCCCAGGACATCCAGCTTCAGAAATAATACCGATGTTCTCACCTTTAATTAAAATTAAAAGTATTTTCATCAATTCAGATTCTTTCGTATGTTTATTGATGATGAAAAATTGAGAATCATCTATTGGAAAAGTTCGGTCCATTTTACGAAGAAGACGTCTGGCGGATTTAATTTCTTCCACCGCAAAATAACGTAAACTTGTTGCAATTTTCTGAACATCTGCAGGTAAAATATCTGTGACAGATTCTCCTCCTAATGTGTTGGGTATTAAATAGATGTTACCTAATTGTGCCATTTTTTATTTTGCTTATTACCACATCTGTGGCGTGATCTAATAATGTATATACTTCTTGAAAGTCGGCTTCCGTTCCATAATAAGGATCGGGAACTCCTCTATTTTCATTTAGATATAGCTCATTGAGTATGAGTTCAACCTTCTGTGTGTCACTTTGAGTTTTCGCTAAACGCAGGATGTTTTTATAATTTTCTTCATCCATTGCATATATTTTATCAAAGGAATTAAAGTCTTCAACTGTGAATTGCCGCGCACGTAATTCATCAATGCTTGTCAAATTTTGTTTTGCGGTATCGCACATCCTTTTATCTGGACGTTTTCCTACATGATAATTTGCTGTACCAGCTGAATCTACGAATACGTTAAGATTTTCTTCCTTTACTTTACGGCGTAACAATCCATCGGCCATTGGAGACCTACAGATATTACCTAAACATACCATGAGTATGCGTGTCATGAAGTGATTTTGAGACGTAAAATGTACTTATTGAATCGTTAGTTTTTTCTCTAATTCTTCTAAATAGTGACGGAATTGCTTATCTGTTTCAGAAAGATTAACAACTGTTCTACACGCATGCAAAACTGTGGCGTGATCTTTACCTCCACAATGTGCACCAATATTTGCAAGAGATGACTTAGTCATTTTCTTAGAAAAGTACATGGAAATTTGTCTTGCTTGTACTACTTCACGTTTACGTGTTTTCGATTTTAACATTTCAATCGGTAAATCGAAATAGTCACAAACTACTTTCTGAATGTATTCAATGGATACTTCACGCGCTGTGCTTCGGACAAACTTATCGACCATTTGTTTCGCTAACTCAAGCGTAATCGCTTTTTTGTTTAACGATGCCTGAGCAAGAAGGGTATTTAACGCACCTTCAATTTCTCTTACGTTCGTATTGATCGAATAAGCAAGGTACTCAACTACTTCTCTTGGTAATTCAATACCACTGCCGTACATTTTCTTTTCTAATATGGCGATACGTGTTTCTAAATCAGGTGTTCCTAAATCTGCGGATAGACCCCATTTGAAACGGGAAAGCAAACGTTGCTCCATTCCTTGCATTTCAACAGGTGCTTTGTCGGATGTTAAGACAATCTGTTTTCCATTTTGATGAAGGTGATTAAAGATGGAGAAGAAAACATCTTGCGTACGTTCTTTTCCAGCAAAGAATTGTACATCGTCAATGATTAACACATCGATCATTTGATAAAAATGAACGAAGTCGTTTGTTGTTTGATTTTTAATTGCATCAATAAATTGATGAGCAAACTTCTCAGATTGTACATATAGTACCGTTTTATTTGGGAAGTTATCTTTAATGGTAATTCCAATGGCGTGAGCAAGGTGTGTTTTACCAAGTCCAACTCCTCCGTATAATAACAGTGGATTAAACGCGGTTCCTCCTGGTTTATTGGATACAGCGTATCCGGATGCTCTTGCCAGTCGGTTACATTCGCCTTCCACGAAATTTTCGAAGGTGAAGTTTGGAATTAAATTAGATTCTATATTAACTTTCTTTAATCCAGGAATGATAAATGGATTGCGAATCTGCTTCTCATTCATGTTTATTGGAAGATTCACAGGCGTATTTTTCAAATTACTTGATTGATTCGCTGGAATTTTCACTGTGTATGGATTTGACGTACGAGAATTGTTTTCCATTACAATACTGTACTCTAAACTACCGTCAGTCCCAAGTTCTTTTTTAACAACCTTTCTTAGCAAGACAATGTAATGTTGCTCCAACCATTCATAAAAGAAATGAGAAGGCACTTGAATAGTCAAAACACTATTCTCAAGCTTGGTTGGAATAATTGGTTCGAACCAAGTTTTAAACGCTTGTAGTGAAATATTATCTTTTATAACTTTCAAACAGGCATCCCATGCCGCTTCGTGACTTATACTCATAGTTTTTAACATAATCTTATTTACACTTGCATTCAAATGGAGGGAGAAACTCCGAACTTTTCCTTGAATTAAAGAGAGGACAAATATTTACATAAAAAAGTTAAAAAAAAAATCAAATACCCCTTGATTATTTAATTTATTTTACATGTAAAGAATTATTTTTAGTAATCTAAAATTAATCCTGAAGTCATAGCTAATTTAAGATTTATTAATCCATTTAACAAAAGATTCTCCTGTTTTTTTAACTTCGTTCCATGGATCAAAAAAATGCCAATAAAAGGTTTTCAACAAAACTTCGTGTTCGATACAGCGAAACAGATAAAATGGGGTTCTGTTATTATGGAAATTATGCACAATATTTTGAGGTCGCTCGCGTTGAAGCGCTCCGAGAATTAGGAATTGTTTATAAAAATCTAGAGGAAAATGGAATTTTATTACCAGTAACTGAATTCCACGTTCGATACAAACAGGCTGCGCGATATGATGAAATCTTGGATATTAGAACGCAAATCACTAAACTTCAAGGAACGCGTATCACTTTTCAATATGAAGTTTGGAATGAAGAAGAAGTGCTACTAAACGATGCTGAAACAACCCTTGTTTTTGTCGATGCTAAATCCATGAAACCAATTCCAATACCTACATTTGTGTTAAACCTGATCCAGCATGAACAGTATTAATTCTTCCTTTTCTTTTCTATCGTGGGATGCCGCAATTATACGTAAAAGTTATTCTCCTCGAAACGGTGAAGAACGCCTCGGAGATTATTTACTAAATCAAACTATTTCTGAAGCAAAATATGTAGTCATTGGTATTAGAGAATGCTGTGGTCCACTTGCGAATAATGGCAGGACAGGTGCGCAATTTGCTTTTCCAGCGTTTGTTAAAGCGTTTTTAAATATGCAAGTCCATAATAGTTACCCGAAAAATTCACTTTACATCCTTGGTGAAGTTATTGAGTTAGAAAATCATTCAAATCATTCATTAAGTGATAAGGTTTCTGAACTGGATGAATTTTTAGAACAGGTTTTAAATAAGTTTGTTACTCCAGGTCAAATTCCAATTTTCATTGGAGGAGGACATAATAATGCATTAGCCATCATGCGCTGGACTGCAAAAAATAAAAAATTGGCTGTAGTCAACCTTGATGCGCATGCAGATTTAAGGTCAACAGAGGTTCGACACAGCGGTAATTCGTTTTCGACAGCTTTAGCGGAAGGCACCTTGCTACATTATTCCGTTCTAGGTTTGCACGAAGGGTATAACAATACCTTTATTCTCGAGGCATTGAAAAATGATCAAATCTTCCATTCATTTTATGAATCCTATTTGTTTCAACAAAGAGATTTGATGGAGGACCTCGTTAACATTCTCCGTCATTTTCATACGGATACACAAGTTGGACTCGAAATAGATATGGATTCCATTGCTTACATGCCAAGTAGCGCATTGTCACCAAGTGGATGGACGCTCGATCAAGTTCGAAAATTCACCCATCTTTTTGTAAAAACACAAAAGCAGGTTGCGTATTTAAATTTAACGGAAGCGGCACCTGTTTCTGAAACAGATACATTGATCGTGGGAAAAGCCTTGAGTTACTTAGTGCGCGATTTCACTGGAATTTAAAACCTTTATCAGCATTCGATTTCTCCACATTTTCCAAACTCACAACTGCATCTGTAGCACATCCTTCTGGACTCATTGCACGACTTGGGGTATAATTGAATTGTAGGTACATTCCGTCTTTTTTGAATTTTTGATCTAGATTGATTGGATATACGGTGTGAAATTCGATAATGCTAGATTTGCTAAAAACTCCTTCAACCGTAATGTAAATTGGACAAGCATCATTTTTTGAAATATGCACTTTTCCTAAATAGGCTCCTTTTAGTTCAAACTCATTTGCCGTCATCTTGCAAGGATTCGTGCGGCATGATATTCCGATAAGCAGAACAAAAAATAGAAAAGGACTGATTCTCATGGTTTGTTTTTATCAAATATAAAAAAAAAGAGGCCCAAAAGAGCCTCTTTAAAATCAACCTGTAGCAAAGTTAATTCAGTAATTGAGTAGTTCTAACGGGTGTTTTATGAATTAGTTTCATAAAATTAACATTTATCCTTTGATAAAGATCTGGATCTATGAATTTCGACAAGTCACAACGGAATATATTTGCCATCGTATGCATGCCACTTCGTCCATTCAAGCTTTAGTTCAACTCATAGATGACCCAGATGAGTCCGTCTTTGAACATGTGCGTGACCAATTAGTGAAAATTGGCTCTGAAGCTATTCCATACTTGGAAAACTCTTGGGAAACGGAATACTATGGACTTCTCTTTCAAAACCGAATTGAAACAATTATTCACAACATTCAATTTGATGAAGTTAAATCAAAGTTAGAAGAATGGGTGCAATCAACTGAAAAGGACTTACTCAAAGGAGCTATCATCGTTGCCAAATACCAATATCCAGGTTTGGACGAGTCGAAAATTCACGAATCTTTACAAATGATCCGCCGCGATATTTGGTTGGAATTAAACGATCATCAAACGGCTTATGAGCAAGTAAAAATATTTAACAAAGTATTTTTTGGTTTGCATCATTTTCAAGGGGATAATCAGAATTTTCATTCATCCGTGAATTCCTATATCAATACAGTACTTGAATCAAAAAAAGGGAATCCACTTAGTCTGTGCTTGATCTATAGCATCATCGCGCAATCGTTGGATTTGCCTATTTATGGAGTAAACTTACCAAATCACTTCGTTTTAGCATACATGGACGCCAAATATTCTAGCTTCTCCATCAACCAACAAAATGAGTTCGGAGTATTATTTTACATCAATGCATTTTCAAAAGGAAGTATTTTCGATACGAACGAGATCAAGGAGTTTCTAAATGGCTTAAATTTAAACCATCACCGAGAATATTTTGAACCGTGTTCCAATACATCGGTGATTAAGCGCATGCTCACTAATTTAATCGCATCCTTTCAACAAGTCGGAAACTTTGAAAAGGTCGAAGAGTTGAAAACATTGCGCGAATTAGTTTCTTAAGCGTGTCCCATCTTTTGATGATTCTTCCTATTTTTGGATAAAACAAACTATGTCTTATTCATACTCCGTTGAAGAGCGTTTTTTACGCTATGTTCAAATAGACACCACTGCAGATCCCAACACGACAAGTTTCCCATCATCTGAAAAACAAAAAGATTTGGGTCGATTACTGGTTCGAGAATTACAAGATTTAGGGGTCGTCGATGCGGAAATGGATGAATGGGGCTATGTTTTTGCTACACTTCCTTCAAATTCTGATCGAGAAGACCTACCAACAATCTGTTTTTGTTCCCACATGGATACAGCTCCGGATTGCAGTGGCACAAACGTAAAACCAATTGTTCACCGAAAGTATTCAGGAGCACCAATTGTACTTCCGGATGATCCTACTCAAATTATTACCATAGAGAAACATAAATACCTTGAATCCAAAATTGGAGATGACATCATTACCGCAAGTGGATTAACTCTTTTGGGTGCGGACGATAAAGCAGGCGTGGCAATTATTATGGACTTCGCTCAATACATTCAGCAAAATCCCCATGTAAAACATGGACCAATTCGCATTCTATTCACCCCCGACGAAGAAGTTGGAAGAGGAGTAGAGCATTTGGACATGAAACGATTAAATGCAGATTATGGATATACGTTAGATGGTGGACCCTTAGGTGACATTGAAGATGAAACCTTTTCTGCCGATGCAGTAAAAATAACTTTTCATGGCATTAGTGCACATCCCGGATACGCAAAAAATAAAATGGTCCACTCCATGAAATTAGCGGCGTCCTTGATCGAATCGTTGCCAAAAGACACTTGGTCACCTGAAACCACTTCCGGACGTGAGGGTTTTGTTCATCCAGTTGCTATTGATGGTGGACTTGAGTCAACAACGGTGCAATTTATTATCCGTGACCACGATACGTCAAAATTAGCCGACTATGAACAACGCTTAAAGGAAATGGCTGAAACGGTTACCTCAAAGTATCCCGGAGCACATTTCGATTTCGAGGTTTTTGAACAATACCGAAACATGAAGGAAATCCTAAAAGATTTACCTTTTGTTACGGATTACGCAGTAGAATCCATGAAAAGAGCAGGAATTGAACCAAACCGTGCGATTATTCGTGGGGGAACTGATGGATCTAGGTTGTCTTTTATGGGCTTACCTTGTCCGAATATTTTCACAGGCGAAATGGCGATTCACTCGCGACATGAATACGTGAGCATTCAAGACATGCAAAAGGCCGTCGATTCGCTCGTTGAATTGAGTCAAATCTGGGAAAAACATCAGTAATGGATCATAAACTCCTACTTAAGGATATTAAAAACAAGAAGTTCGAAAAAATGTACTTCCTTCATGGTGAGGAGGCATATTTTATTGATGTACTTTCTGATGCGATCATGGAACATGCCATGGAAGAACATGAGCGGGATTTTAATCAAACCATACTTTACGGAAAAGACACAGAGCTATTAGCTTTAATTAGTGAGTTGAAAGCCTATCCAATGATGGCGGAAAGACGCCTCGTTGTTTTAAAAGAGGCACAGGATTTTCGAAACATTGATGGACTAGAAAAATATGCTGAAGACCCATCTAACACAACGATTTTCGTAATTTGTCATAAATACAAAACCTTCGATGCGCGTAAAAAAGTACTGAAGTCATTTGCGAAAAATGGAACGGTGTTTAAGTCAGACAAGGTACGTGAATACCAATTGGCAGATTGGATTCAACAATATGTAAAATCTACCGGATATGGAATAAATTCGAAGGGAAGCATGCTTCTTGCCGAATTTTTAGGAACAGATTTAGGAAGAATTGTGAAGGAATTGGAGAAATTGGCAATCCTACTTCCCGTTGGAACAACCATTGATGAAACACATATTGAATTGAATATTGGAATTTCAAAAGATTATAATGTTTTTGAGTTCATCAATGCGATTTCCGCACGAAACGCTGAAAAAGCGTTTAAAATCATTCAGTATTTTGAGTACAATCCAAAAGCAGCAGATTTGACGGTGATTATATCGAACTTATTTAAGTTTTTCTCTCAAATCATGCGCATACATTTTTTGCCGAATAAATCTAGAGAAGCTGTTGCGCAAGCAATTGGCGTTCACCCATTTGTTGCAGGTGAATTACTTCAGGCAAAAAACCAATATGATCCGCGTAAGCTTGCAGCAGCAATTGAATTACTTCACCGCTTCGATTTAAAATCAAAAGGTGTTGGGAATGCCAGTATGACCCAAGGGGAATTATTAAAAGAATTAACCTACCAAATCTTACACTAATGCATTTGTTTTACGCACCTGAAATAACGGATAAAACGCAAGAGTATACACTAACGGAGGATGAATCAAAACATTGCGTGCGTGTTTTGCGATTGAAGCAAGGTTCACGGGTTGAATTGCTTAACGGAAAAGGGCTTTCAGTTCTAGCAGAAATTAAGGATGACCACCCAAAGAAATGCACATTACACATTCTTTCAACGGAATTTCATCCACGTAGTGCGAAAGAAATTCATTTAGCTCTAGCCCCAACAAAAAACATGGATCGATTGGAATGGCTCATGGAAAAGGCAACGGAAATCGGTTTGTCGAAAATGACTTTTTTGAAATGTGACCATAACGAACGAGGTCAACTGAAATTAGATCGGTTAGAAAAAATAGCGATTTCAGCGATGAAACAATCAAAACGGTATTACTTACCAGAAATCACTGAATTGGTTTCGTTTCAATCGTTTGTTCAGAATCATCCGAATGGATTTATTGGTCATTGTTATCCCGCAGAAAAGATTGACTTGAATTCGATTGAAGAATCGAAAGTATTTTTGATTGGTCCGGAAGGTGATTTTTCAGAGAACGAGGTGAATTTTGCCTTGCAAAATGGCTATCAGGCAGTAAGTTTAAGTGATTTTAGGTTGAGAACCGAAACAGCCGCACTTATTTCTGTAATGAAATTAAGTTTAGTTTAAGACTTTTTCGTGTATTTCTTTACAGTAAAAGAAGCCTCGTGTTGTGCATCTTTTTCTTGTTCTAAAATAACCTGACTTTCCCAAATATTTTCATCGAATGCGGTGAAAAAAGTTTCCGCATCATAATGGTGATCAACGTGTGTAATGAACATTTCATCAATGATGTTTGATGCCAAAGCCATTCGGTAAATTTCTCCGCCACCAATAATAAAAACGGTGCGTTCCGTTTCTTCTTTGAAGTAGGTTAAACACGCTTCTAAAGAGTGAAAAACCAAGCAATCTGGTGCATTAAAGTCTTTGTTGCGGGTTAAAACAACGTTTAAACGATTTGGAAGTGGTCGGTATTTCTCAGGAATACTTTCATAGTTTTTTCTTCCCATTACCACAATTTGACCCTGCGTGGTATCTTTGAAAAACTTCATGTCTTTCGGTAAGTGCCACATTAAATCATTGTTCTTTCCAATTCCTCTTTGGGAATCCATTGCGACGATTAGTGCGGTCTTCATTAGATTGCTACTGCGGCTTTAATGTGTGGGTGTGGATCGTAATTGCACAATTCAAAATCATCATAGGTAAAGTCAAATAAATTCTTCACCTCTGGATTTATTTTCATTGTTGGTAAGGTCCTAAATTCACGCGTCAATTGTAATTGAGCTTGTTCAATGTGATTTGAATATAAGTGTGCATCACCTAATGTATGTACGAAGTCACCCGCTTCTAAACCACAAACTTGCGCTACCATCATGGTTAACAACGCATACGAAGCAATATTAAAAGGAACACCTAAAAAAGTGTCGGCACTACGTTGGTATAATTGGCAACTTAATTTTCCATCGGCCACATAGAATTGAAAAAACGCATGACATGGCGGCAAAGCCATTTTATCGATTTCACCTACATTCCAAGCTGAAACAATGATTCTTCTTGAATCGGGATTGTTTTTTATCTGGTCAATAACTTGCGTAATTTGATCAATGTGTCTTCCATCTGCGGCTGGCCAAGATCGCCATTGAGAACCATAAACCGGACCCAAATTACCGGCTTCATCTGCCCACTCATCCCAAATGGAAACATTGTTTTCTTTTAAGTATTGGATGTTCGTATCGCCTTTTAGAAACCACAATAACTCATGAATTATCGAGCGCAAATGAAGTTTCTTTGTTGTTAAGCAAGGGAATCCTTCCTGAAGGTTATAGCGCATTTGATATCCGAATACCGATATTGTTCCTGTTCCAGTTCGGTCTTCTTTTTTGACACCGTTATCGAGAATATGTTGCAGTAAATCGTGGTATTGTTTCATGGCTTTGAAGATTAGCGCTAAAATAGCCAAAATTTTAGTTTTGAAGGTCAAAAAAAATCCATTTACGTTGCTTTATCCAATTCTTTCGTTCCAAAGGAAATGTGTATTTTCGTGTATGAAATGGATCATAATAGTTGCCTTTTTCACTCTTTTCGCAAATAGTGTTTCCGCTCAAACGGTGCGTTTAAAGCGAAAATATTTAAAGGAGTACCAGGGTGAAATGCCAAAATTTAATGCCTTAATAGGAAAGGATCTGCTTGAGGTTACTCCGGCAAAACTAATCGTAAAACTGGACAAGGACAGTTTGTTTCTTTCCATCGGAAATAGCAATTACGAAGGTATTTACTCAGCTACTAAATCCGCGAATACAGATGAAGTCCTTCTCCTAATGGAACGTGACAACACACAGATTGCTGAGCGATTTATTCTGAATAAAAAAAATAAGACAATTGTAAGAAAGGGTATTTTTCCTCAGCCAGATGTCTGCTTAAATCGCAGTAAAAAATCAGGAAAGAGGTAGCCAAATGGAAAAAGTAGTTCCTTTTCCAATGGTACTTTTAACTTCAATTTTTCCCTTGTGTGCTTCGATGATTAATTTCACATAGAAAAGCCCAAGTCCAAATCCTTTGACGTCATGAATGTTCCCTGTTGGAACCCGATAGAATTTATCAAAAATAAACTTTATGTTTTCTTTTTTAATTCCGATTCCGTTGTCACTGACTTCAATCAACAAACCGTTTCGTTCATTTTTTGTTAGGATGTGAATCATCGCCTTTCCATTGCAGTATTTAATGGCGTTATCGAGTAAATTGTAAACAACATTGGTTAAATGAACGCTATCGGCTTGAATTTGATGATCCAATGCGCTGCAATCCAGGGTAATTGTGCCACCAATTTCGGTTTGGTTAAACTCGAAATTCTCTTTGACTTCGTCTAATAGTTCGTGCACATTGAAAAGCTCCTTATTCAAAATAACTTTTTCCTTATCCAATTTTGCAACATTTAAAACACGCTCCACTTGATTTTCTAGGCGTTTATTTTCCTTAAAAATGATGCTCGCATATTTTCGAATTTTCTCTTGATTTTCATCATCTAAATTCATGCGCATTAACATTTCACTCGAAAGACTTATTGTTGAAATCGGCGTTTTTAATTCGTGTGTCATGTTGTTAATGAAGTCGGTTTTGACTTCAGACAATTTTTTTTGTCGAATGATGATGCCTAAACTAAAGGCAAAAAAGACAATAACGAATAGGATGATAATAATTAGGTATACCCAAGGAGAAACAAACGAAGCTGATTCAATAGACTTTGGTTGGACATTCGGGAAATAGACCGTAAAGTAATGCCCATCTTTTGTAAGGTTTAACGATTCAGGGGTAAGTCCAGGTAAGCTTTTTTTCGTATCAGCATAAAGTGAATCTTTGGTGAATTTAATGAGATTACCCAAAACAATAGAATCAGTAAAACAATCATAAATTCCATAGACAAAATCTTGGTGGATGTTTTGATGATAAAGTTCTTTTTTTAAAAGAGTTTCAAGGTAAAAAGGCTGTAATTCTTCGTTGAAATCAACGGTAAAATGATTGCTTTTTATTTGTTTAATTGCTCCGTATAAATCAGTGTGATCGGGATGTTTGGGAGATATTTGCTCCAAAACTTCCCGCAAGGCGCTATGGGCCTGTTGTGAAAATTCCCGAAGGTTTAAACTGTCCTCTTTTTCTTGTATCGCAATATTCTTGGCTTGCATTTCCACCGTACTGCGCATCCATACAAATTGCACCAAAAGGATACTAAAAATGGAAACCAGTCCAAGTATTACAACGGAATTAACGGTCCAGCGATTCATCTGAACAAAGTTACTTAATTCAACGGAAAATTAAAAGCCTATTAGAATCCTTGAACACCGTTAACGGTGGTGTATTTCAGTACATTCTTTTTCTCGGGATGAATGCGGGCAAAAGCAGACTGAACGGCTAATGTACCCTCATGGAATCCACAAAGGATGAGTTTCAATTTGTTTTCGTAGGTATTCACATCTCCAATCGCATAGACTCCAGGAATATTCGTTGAATAATCAAGGGTATTCACTTTAATCGCGTTTTTCTCAATTTCTAGACCCCAATCACCAATTGGACCAAGGCTTGGTTTTAATCCGAAAAGTGGAATGAAATGATCGGCATCAATGATTAACTCACCGTCTTTTTGATGTGTTACATGAACTTTTTCTAGTTTACCCGATCCGGATAATCCCGTTACTTCTGCCTCAGTAATCAAATTTATTTCACCAGTTCCAGCCATGTCAATGACTTTTTGGACTGAATCTAAATGTCCTCGGAACGAGCTACTACGGTGTACCAAGTGTACTTTTTTAGCGATTTTACGCTCGGTTAAATAAATGGACCAATCCAATGCGGAATCTCCACCCCCAGCAATGACACAAACTTTGTCTTGGTAAATGCTTGGATCTTTGATGATGTATTCAACACCATTATCTTCAAAATCAACGATGTTGTCAATAGGTGGTTTCCTTGGTTCAAAAACACCAAGTCCTCCTGCAATCATAACGATCGGAGCAAGGTGCTTAGTCCCTTTGATAGTCGTAACGATGAATTTCTCATCTGCTGTTTTATCAATGGAAACGGCTGCTTCACCAAGTGTAAATCCAGGTTTGAACGGAGCTGCTTGTTCCATTAAATTATCAATTAATTCACCAGCTAATACAGATGGAAATCCAGGAATATCGTAAATGGGTTTTTTAGGATAAATCTCTGAACATTGTCCACCTGCCTGAGGTAAAGAGTCAATTAAATGACAGCGTAACTTTAAAAGTCCTGCCTCAAACACGGTAAATAGTCCAACAGGACCCGCTCCAATTATGATAATATCTGTTTCGATCATGCTACTGAAAAATTGCTTTGCAAATTTAATGATTTAAAGAGGGTAACAGCCAATTTTAAAAATTGTTTGTTAATGATCCGGATGTTTTGGTGCATTATTCAAAATCAATTCAATTTGTCCCATCACATCTGCTGTTAATTTTTCTTTAGCATCAAGTGATTTTAAGTTTTCCATGAGTTGGTATTCTTTGCTTGCGCCTATAATCACCGTGCTCACATTCGGATTTTTCAAACACCAGGCAAGCCCAAGAATGGGTAAAGTCATGTCTAAATCCGAAGCCAAAGTGCTCAGCTTTTTCACGACATCAATGCGCTCTTCTGTGAGGTTTTTTTCTTTTAACCATTCGAGTCCGTCCATCCCAAGTCTTGTGTCTTCTGGGAAGTCCATGTTGTATTTTCCGCTTAAAATCCCGCTTGCCAAAGGTGACCAAATGGTGGTACCTAATCCAACTGTTTTGTAGATTTGGGAAAACTCAACTTCTACTTTATTACGGGTGAACATATTGTATTCTGGTTGCTCAACGATTGGACCGATTAAATGATTTTGTTTGGCAAACATGTGAGCCTCCATAATCTCTTGTGCGCTCCATTCAGACGTTCCCCAGTAAAGAATTTTACCTTGCATGATCAGTTGATGCATAGACCAAACTGTTTCTTCAATGGGTGTTTGTTTGTCTGGACGGTGGCAAAGATACAGGTCTAAGTAATCTAATTGAAAACGTTTTAAGGCTTGTTCACATGCCTCGAAGATGTGTTTTCTACTAAGGCCTTTTTGTGTTGGAAGTTGACCACCATTTCCGAAGAATACTTTACTACTTACGATGTAACTATCGCGTGACCAGTTTTTCTTTTTGAGGATGGCTCCCATCACTTCTTCGCTCTTACCATGCGCGTATATTTCTGCGTTGTCAAAAAAATTGATGCCGTTCTCATAAGCAATGTCCATCAGTCTTTCAGCAACGTCGTCACCAATTTGTTTTCCAAAGGTTAACCATGAACCCAATGAAAGACGGCTAATTTGTAAGCCGGATTTTCCAAGATTAGTATATTCCATTTTCCGTATTTTTTTGTTTTAGGGCTGATTTATCCAGCCAATTCTTGTAAAGCCCATTGGATATCACAACTAGAATGATAACCATCGAACCTATATAAAAGTTCACGTTGAGTAATTTGTGTTCGTTCAGAATGAAAATCGCTAGTATGATTGTATAAACTGGTTCTAAATTTATGCTTAAAGAAACAGTAAAAGCGCCAAGTTTTTTCACGATTTCGATGGTCATTAAAAACGCAAAGGATGTACAAACAACTCCGAGAAAAAGAAGCCAAAGGGCATCAGACGTAGTCATTTTAAGCATGGAATAGGTCAATTTTCCGGTAGACCAAAGGACAATACTGATAAAGACAATTCCTGTAATGAGTTCGTATAAAGTGATATATGCAGATTCAACATCTTTGGCTATTCGGCCATTAAAAACAGAGAAAAAGGCAGCAAGCAATGCGGAAGCCAATCCAAAGTACAATGCAGTTCGTTCTTGTGCACTGAAGTCATGGGCAACAAAGTAAATTCCAAAAATGACTAAAAGTCCGAATAAGAATTCTATCCATGAAAACTTACGCTTCATAACAATTGGTTCTAGCCACGTCACGTGCAAAGTTGTGGTGGATAGACATAAAATCCCAAGTGAAGCGGTTGAAAGCTGAATGCTGTAGTAAAAGGTCATCCAATGTCCAGCTACCATCATGCCCACCAAAATAATTTTCCAAGCGTGTTTAATTGGAAAGGAGAAGGATTTCTTCATCCAGATAAAATAAAAGGAAAGAAAAATCGCGGCAATTAGTACACGATACCAAACAATAATGATGGCGTCAAGGTGAATTAATTTACCTAGAATCCCTGTAAATCCCCACATGAAAATGATGACATGCAACCAAATGTGGTATCGGTACTTTTGAAACAATGTTATTTCTTTTTACTCCACTCTTCCATGGATTTTTGATTCATTTTAACATAGTTTTGATCACCATCTTTTTCTGCGGCAATGATAGAAATTTTTGCTGTTGCCAAAGCTCCTTTGATATCGCCATTCGCGGCTTGCAACTGTGCTTTCAATCTTGTCATCCAATAAGCACTTTCCCCCTTCATTTCTACTGCTTTGGTAGACCAAACAAGTGCCTTTTTTAAATCGATTTGCTCAGTAAAATAATAGCTTGCTGCCGAATAATAATCGTTTGCGGTAACGGTACTTGATGAAAGTGTTTTTTCAATGCTTTCAACCACCTTTTCTTTCGTGTTAAGGGAAAAAGGAAGAGAAGCTTGTGTATTATCCCAAGTAATGTTTAACACGGCACTATTGAATTCTAGGTTGTCAATGGAAATTGTTAAGTTTTCCGTTTTTATTGGAAAAACAGTCACCTTTGCAACTACCGATAAAGCAACTTTTGTTGGGTCCCATTTTTCAGGCAATCCCCAATTTGTTGTATCCGTGTAAAAATCAATCACCCATCTATCTGTATTTGGTGTTGCAAAAACAGCATAAGTACCTGCTTTTAATACCTCAGCCCCAAAAATCAACTCATCATTCGTCCTGATTTTGGTATTTTCATTTGCTCCTAAGCGCCATCTTTCCCCGAAAGGGATGAGTTCACCAAAAATTTTACGTTCGTTCACTGCTGGACGAGAATAGCTAATACTAATGTCGGTAAGTCCAGCTCTTTGCTCAACTTTAGCTACTGGACTCGCTTTTGGCGTTTGCACTTGCGCTTGTGTAAACATGGAGATGCAAACAAGGCTACTTAAAATAATTTTTTTCATGTGTATTTCTTTTTTAACGTTCATTTTTTTGAATTTCAAAATTGGTTTCTACTTCCCAATTCGCTCTTATTTTAACAGGATCTTTAAATAACAATACTTGCTCGGCTAATGTTTTAGATTCAGGTAAAATCGGGTCCCATTTTCCATTTTTATTGCGATCTAATATGATTTTAAACGTATATTCTCCCGGCAATAAATTGGGAAGATTAATTTGTTTTGTGTCGCTAAAAAGGACTGTGCGAATTGCTTGGTCTTTTTGTAAGACATAAATAATTCCTGCTGAAATTGTATCATTTAATTGAATGCGTAAATCACCGAAATCCCGGTCTTGTTTCCACTCAATTTCCTTTTGAAATTTACCTGAGATATTTTCAGTCTTTCCGAGTATTGCACCTTCTGCTAAGGTTAATTGATATTTTTTTGCGGATTTCATTGGTCGTATTTCAAATGCATTAGCTAGGAAATCCACCTCAAATGAGACAAGACTGCTGTCTTCCATATTCCGCAATGTCATTTTACGGCTGTCTATCCATTGAATGAAATCGGAACAAGACAGGAAAAAGCGATCTTGCATCCCCTCTTTTTCGTTGTATTGAACGGCAATTTTCGCTGCTTGCTGTTTCGGTGTGTTTCGGAGAAGAAGCGTATCCTCCGCAATAATGAGTTGCAAATCAATGTCATTCACTTCGCCAATCGAAACTAATAGACTGTCCTCCCCAATACCGATTAATTGATTGATGTCGCGCGTTTGTCCGTTCAATTGGATGTTCGTTACATCAAGATTTGTCGGTACATGTACACCAATGATTCCCGGAGGAATGATTCGTGCATTTTTAACTTTATCATCCGCAATAGGAAGGGAAACAGGTAATATAAGCGTATCGGATTTTCCTAAGTCCAACTGAATAGGATCAATGAAAAATCCTTGTTTCTCCAATTTCTGACAACGAATATCTTGATTGACATCAACAAATGCTTTCACAAAATAATTTCCAGGTCGTAAAGCATCAAAGTGTGCAAGTCCGTCTTTTTGACTTTGCGTAAAGTACCGCGGGCTTTCATCGTCAAAATTTGGATAAAGTCCAACCGTCACTTTCGGTAACCATTCTTTTGAAAAAGCGTCAAAAATTCGAAGGTTCAAGGATAGTGAATCAATCACTGGCCCTGTAGAAAAGGTAAATTTGACAAGCGAATCATTTCCTTCAGTTACATCTTTAACGGCAGCATTTAAATATAAGGTATACGTTGTGTTTTTTTCCAAAGAATCGTCAAAGGCTATGCGAAGTGTTCTTTTGGATAATGTACTTTGAAGTTTTGAATCTGCGGGTACTAAGACAATTTGCTCCGATGCTTTGTTTAGTTCGATGTATTCATCGAAGGTGAATTCAATGGCTTTTTCAGAAAAGTTTAATTGTTTGTCCGTTAAGTTCGAGGAGGTTATTTGAGGTGCAATTTCATCTTTCGGCCCACCGGATATTGTTCCAATTTGTCCGCAGGAAAAAACAAGAAATAGAAGACAAATTAATGTAAGGAAACGAGCCATGTACAAAGTTCAGATAAATATTTGACATCGACCTCATCAAAATCATTCAGTTGGTCACTATCTACATCTAACACGCCAATCACTTCGTTCTCTTTCATCAGTGGAATAACAACTTCACTTTTGGATAAAGAACTGCAAGCAATGTGGCCAGGAAACTGTTCGACATCCGACACGAGGATGGCCTTTTTTTGCTCCCAAGATGTTCCACACACACCTTTTCCTATGGAAATTCGTGTACAAGCAATGGGTCCTTGAAACGGACCTAATACAAGCTGATTTTCCGACACCAAATAAAATCCAACCCAGAAGAATCCAAACGTTTCCTTCAATGCTGCTGAGGTATTCGCTAAATTGGCAATCCAAGAGGATTCAGTTTTGGTCAACGCATAAATTTGAGGAAGCAATTCGACGTATTTTTCCTTTTTGGTTTGGCCTGAAATGAATAGTTGCTCGGACATGTATCAATTTCAGCAAATTTGACGTTTTTACTTCGATTAATCAAGATTTTGAACTATATTCATGTAAAATTCACGTAATATGCTATCACGAATTCAATTTGACAAGGTGCTATTTTTAGACATTGAAACAGTACCTCAAATTTACCAATACCAAGACCTGGATGAAAAAGGACAAGAACTTTTTTACGCTAAGAATAGATTTCAGGTTAGTCCAGAAAAAAACATCGATACAATTTACAATGAAAAAGGCGGAATTCTTTCGGAGTTTGGTAAAATTGTGTGTATTTCGGTCGGGATGGTGCGCGAAACATCTACGGGGAAAACAATTCGCTTAAAATCCTACGCGCACGATGATGAGGAAACGCTTCTTCGTCAATTTAAAAAGTTATTAGAGGAACATTACAATACAACGTATCATGTGATTTGCGGACACAATTCGAAAGAGTTTGACATCCCCTATATCTGTCGACGCATGTTGATTAATGGGATCTCTCTACCTGGAATTTTGGATATTGCCGGTAAAAAACCATGGGAAATAAACCATTTAGATACTTTAGAGTTATGGAAGTTTGGAGATTATAAGGCATTTACTTCATTGGCATTGTTATGCCATGTATTCAAAATTCCCACACCAAAAGATGATATTTCAGGAGCAGATGTAGCACGTGTTTATTACGAGGAAAACGATTTGGATCGGATTCGTATTTATTGTGAGAAAGATGTCGTTGCCCTGATACAATTGTTGTTACGCATGCGTGGTGATGCCTTGGTGGAAGAAGATAATATTTCTTCTGCTAATTAATTCCATAAACGATTTACCTTCGGAACGCCTCCTTATCTAAACATTGATTAGCTTTAAACCCGAATTGATATAAAATGACGGAAGACAAGATTATTCTTGGTATTGACCCCGGAACGACAGTAATGGGTTATGGACTGATTCATGTGAAGAAGAATCAACTTCATATGCTTAATTTTGGCATTATTCAATTGAATAAATTGGCAAATCATCCAGATAAATTAAAACGAATTCTTGATCGTTTAAACGGACTTATCGCTGAATACAAACCTGATGAAATGGCGATTGAAGCACCCTTTTTTGGGAAGAATGTGCAATCGATGCTAAAACTAGGACGTGCACAGGGTGTCGCGATTGCAGCCTGTTTGAATCACAATATTCCATTTGAGGAGTACACCCCAAGGAGAATCAAACAATCCATCACTGGAAGTGGTGCCGCTTCAAAAGAACAAGTGGCTGCCATGCTCCAAAAGCTTTTGAATTTTCAAGATATGCCGAAATACTTGGATGCTACGGATGGATTAGCAGCCGCTGTTTGTCATCATTTTTCCAATGGAATAGGGGAGCACAATAAAACAAAAGGTGATTCTTGGACCGCATTTTTGAGTGAGAATCCCAAGCGTTTAAAATCTAAATAAGTCATGATTCAAGATTCTCGTGTCGATGCATTTATTGAAAAATCCGCTGATTTCGCACGTCCCATACTACAGGAAATGAGGTCCATCGTTCAGGAAGCACATCCTGAATTAGAGGAAACATGGAAGTGGAGTTTCCCAAATTACACCTTGAATGGCAAAATAATCTGTTCCTTCAGTGCGTTTAAACACCATTGTTCTTTTGGATTTTGGCTGGGTTCTCAAATGCAGGATCCACATCATATTTTAGAACAGGTTGGAAAAACAGCGATGGGAAGTTTAGGTAAAATTACAGATGTCTCACAATTACCCAAGCGCGAAATCTTAATAGCCTATATTCAACAGGCGATTGAATTATCGGAAAAAGGCGTCACTGTTCAGAAAAAATCTCCAGATCTTGAAACACTTGAAAAAACGAGCATAGATTACCCTGAATTCTTTTTGAATGCTCAAAGTGAAGGCCTCAGTTTTGATCAACTAAGTCCATCACAACGTAAAGAATATGTTACTTGGATTTTTGATTCTAAAACGTCAGAAACTAAAAATAAACGAATCAAAACGATGTTGGAGAACCTAAAAGAGGGGAAATCACTTCATTGGAAATACCACAAAAAATAATGTCAGAAATAAAAGTTTATACAGACGGTTCTTCGCGCGGAAATCCTGGTCCAGGTGGGTACGGTGCCATTCTTATTTTTGGTCACCAACGAAAAGAGTTGGCCCAAGGATTTAGAAAAACCACAAATAACCGCATGGAACTAATGGCGGTTTGTGCGGCTTTGGAGAAAATCAAATCTGACAAATACCCAGTAACCGTTTATTCTGATTCCAAGTATGTCATCGATTCCATTACCAAAGGATGGGTTTTTGGTTGGGTAAAAAAGGACTTTAAAGACAAAAAAAACAAAGACCTTTGGTTACGCTACTTAAAATCACATAGCCGTTTTAAATTGAAATTTGTTTGGGTGAAAGGTCACGCTGGTCATCCTGAAAATGAACGTTGCGATGAACTGGCTGTTCAAGCCGCGCTTCAAGGGCCACATTTAATTGATTCAATTTTCGAAAACGAAGCGAATTAAACCAAAATAGATGAGTACCAACGCGAAATGGAATCGAAATCCTCATTTTTTCGCAAAGCAAGGTCTCGCACTTGTTCCTCGGTAATTTTCCCTAAACCAAAGTACTTCGCATCTGGGTGCGCAAAATACCAGCCACTCACGGATGAAGCAGGAGTCATTGCTAAACTTTCTGTTAAGGAAACACCAATGGAGTCTGTTGCGTTCAACAAATTGAAGATGGTCAACTTCTCCAAATGATCCGGACACGCAGGATATCCCGGTGCTGGACGAATGCCGCGGTATTTTTCTTGAATTAATTCTTCATTTGAAAAAGCGTCAATGGTTTCATATCCCCAATAATCGGTTCGAACAAGGTGATGTAAATACTCTGCCAGCGCTTCCGCTAAGCGATCGGCTAATGCTTTCACCATGATGGAGCTGTAATCGTCATGATCTTTTTCAAATCTCTCTACGTGTTCATCAAGTCCAATACCTGTTGTCACAACAAATGCTCCAATGTAATCCTGTATGCCACTTACTTTGGGTGCAATAAAATCTGATAAGGCAATATTCGACTGTCCGAGTGCTTTTTTTGTTTGTTGCCTCAGTGTACGTTGTATGAATAAGTGTTCTTCAGTGGAACAAGAATCCGTGATTTCAATGTCGTCTCCAATGCTATTTGCTGGAAAAAGTCCAAAGATTGCTTTTGCTTTTACCCATGAATGACGCACGATGTCACCTAACATCTTTTGTGCATCTTCGAATAGATTTGTTGCTTCTGCACCAACGATTTTATCGCTCAAAATTGCAGGAAATTTCCCGTGTAATTCCCAAGTCTGAAAGAATGGTGTCCAGTCAATATATGGAACCAATATATCCAGTGAAACTTCCAATTCATGCGTTCCCAGTTTCTTTGGAACAGCAATGTTTGATTCAGAAAAATCAAGTGTAGATTTATTTAATCGCGCATCTGATATGGATAATAATTCTTTTGCTGCGCGGTGCTTTTCATGGTGTTCTCTTAATCGTTGGTATTCTTCTTTCAATTGTATAATGAAAGCATCTTTTTTCGCGCCAAGTAAACTTTCAACAACCGTAACGGACCTCGAAGCGTCAAGCACATGGACTGCTTGTCCAGCGTTGTAAAACTGATCGATTTTCACCGCTGTGTGAACTTTAGAAGTTGTTGCTCCACCTATCAGTAATGGAATACTCAATCCTGCTCGTTCCATTTCCTTTGCCATGTGAACCATCTCGTCCAAACTTGGCGTAATGAGGCCACTTAAACCAATGACATCAACTTTTTCCTCAATCGCGGTTTGAATGATTTTTTCAGCTGGAACCATGACACCAATGTCAATTACTTCATAGTTGTTACAAGCAAGAACGACACCCACAATATTTTTTCCAATATCGTGAACGTCCCCTTTTACAGTGGCCATTAATATTTTTCCGGCGTAGGAACTCTTTCCGTCTTTTTCTGCTTCGATGTATGGTAGTAAGTACGCTACTGCTTTTTTCATGACACGTGCTGACTTCACTACTTGAGGAAGGAACATTTTACCACTTCCAAACAAATCACCAACGGTATTCATACCGTCCATCAATGGTCCCTCAATCACTTCGATAGGTCGTTCAAATAAGTGACGACATTCTTCTACGTCCTCGTCGATGAATTCCACTAGTCCCTTTACTAATGCATAAGATAAGCGTTCTTTGACGGGTGCATTTCTCCAACTTAAATCGATTTCTTTTTTCTTTCCATCGCCTTTAACCGTTTCAGCTAATTCCAATAAACGCTCAGTTGCATCTGGACGACGATTCAATAGAACATCCTCAACATATTCTAATAGTTGTGGCTCAATGTCACTGTAAACTTCCAGCATACTTGGATTTACAATCCCCATATCCATGCCATGTGCAATCGCATGATACAAGAAAGCAGAATGCATGGCTTCGCGCACTTTATTATTTCCACGAAATGAAAAGGAGACATTTGAAACACCTCCACTGACATGCGCACCAGGTAGGTTCGTACGAATCCACTTTGTGGCTTTGAAAAAGTCTAGTGCATTGTTATTGTGTTCTTCCATTCCTGTTGCGACAGGAAAGATATTTGGGTCAAAAATGATGTCATCTTTAGGGAAAAGCACCACTTCGGTAAGAATAGTGTAAGATCGTTGGCAGATCTCAATTCGGCGTTCGTAACTATCCGCTTGACCATTTTCGTCAAAAGCCATGACGATGACTGCCGCGCCATATCGCTTTATTTTTTTTGCTTGTTCAATGAATTTTTCTTCACCTTCTTTCAATGAAATTGAATTGACAATTCCCTTCCCTTGAACGCATTTTAATCCGGCCTCGATGATTTCCCACTTCGAACTATCGATCATAATTGGAACGCGTGCAATATCTGGTTCTGCCGCGATGAGGTTTAAGAAACGAATCATGGCTTCCTTTCCATCGATCATTCCTTCATCCATGTTGATGTCAATAATTTGTGCGCCACCTTCTACTTGCTCGCGAGCAACAGCAATGGCTGCTTCATAATCTCCTTCCTGAATCATGCGCAAAAAAGCCCGTGACCCGGTCACATTGGTGCGTTCACCAATATTGATAAAGTTGCTTTCCGCATTTACAATGAGTGGTTCGAGTCCGGATAATTTCAATGAATTTGACATTTTTTTGAGGAAAAGTGGGTTATGCTAAGTTTATTTGGCGAGGTGCGTAATTTTTCGCGATGTCCGCAATTGCTTTAATGTGTTCCGGTGTTGTTCCGCAGCAACCACCAATTATATTGACTAACCCTTCGTCGAGAAAAGTCTTGATTTGATTTGCCATCATTTGTGGACTTTCTTCGTATTGTCCGAATTCATTTGGTAGTCCGGCATTTGGATGGGCACTGACTGCGAACGTTGATTTTTCATTTAAAATTTGCAAATATGGACGCATCATTGATGCCCCCAAGGCACAATTTAATCCAATGGATAGCAAAGGCATATGGGATAAGGAAATTAAAAATGCTTCGGTTGTTTGTCCGGTTAAGGTTCGTCCACTTTGATCTGTAATTGTTCCTGAAACCATGATCGGAAGTTTTACTTGTCGTTCGTCGTAAACCTCATCAATGGCAAAAAGTGCTGCTTTTGCATTGAGTGTATCAAAAATGGTTTCAACGAGTAGAAGATCAACTCCTCCATCGATCAATGCATTGACTTGCTGCTTATAGGCAAGAACAAGATCATCGAAGCTTACAGCTCTAAATCCAGGATCATTGACATCTGGAGAAATGGAAGCCGTGCGATTCGTAGGCCCAATAGATCCAGCAACGAATCTTGTTCGGTCTGTAAATTCAGCACACACTTCTTTGGCGATTTTCGCGCTTTCGAAGTTAATGGCATAAACAGCGTCCTCAAGTCCGTAATCTGCTTGAGCAATGGTCGTTCCAGAGAACGTATTTGTTTCAACGATGTCCGCTCCAGCTTGCAAGTACTGTCGATGTATGTCTTTAATGATTTCAGGTCTGGTGATGGAGAGGAGGTCATTGTTTCCTTTCAACGGTTTATCATGTTTTTCAAATGCACCTTCACGAAAGTCGAATTCTTCCAAATCGTGCCGTTGAATCATGGTCCCCATGGCTCCGTCTAATACTAAAATGCGTGTGGCTAATGCTGTTTCTAATGCGCTTTTCATGTGCGTGTAATAACAAAGAAATGTGTCGGAAACAACGGTTGTTTCAACTTATCTTTTTCCATAATCAGGAATCGGATTTGGCACCTTTTCCATGAAGGCAGGTTGCCAAGGTTTCGTAGGGCCAGTCCCTCCACCTTTCTTTATAAGTTTATTTAAATGAACGTGTCTGCAAAATTACGTCATTTTTATTTTTTTAACTAATTTCAAAACGATGAAAAACACAAACTTTTTTTCGGCAGTGAAAATTGCCATTATTGGAATTCGAGAACTATTTTTTGAAAGCCGAAATGCTCGAATTCAATTAGTCGTTTTCTCTTTGGTTTTAGTGGCAGGATTCGTAGTTGATTTGAATCGATTCGAATGGCTTTGGATCATAGGCGCAAGTGCTTTCGTTTTCACACTCGAGGCAATAAACACGAGTATTGAATTATTGGCTGATGTCTACACGATGGAATACAACGAGAAAATCAAACAAATTAAAGACATTGCAGCAGGTGCGGTGTTGATTGCGAGTATTTTCGCTTTCATCGTTGGGCTCTCCATTTTCATTCCTCATTTAAGCGCAATGTTTAAATTGTAAGGAATAACGTTTCCCTGATCCCGATTGCACAATATTTTTCATCTCTAATTGAAACAATAGCACGTTCAATTGGGAGGTGCTAAATCCGGATTTCATTGCGATAACATCAATATGCGCTTCTTTTAATTCAACTAAAATTTGGAACACCTTTAATTCACTGGCTTCTAATTCAGGAAACAATTCGAGTTGTTTTTTAGGCATTTCCAACTGCCAATTCATGAACGTTAAAAAATCTGCTCCATTTTGGATTAAATGCGCTTTCTGTTTTTGAATTAACCAATTACAGCCCTCGGATTGTTCTTGGTGAACGCTGCCTGGAAACGCAAAAACGTCCCTGTTGTAATCATTCCCAAGTTCCGCAGTGATGATGGACCCACCTTTTGTCTTACTTTCGACCACAATTATTGCATCTGACATCCCAGCAATGATCCGATTCCTCATGGGGAAGTTCATGCGGTCTGGTTTTGTACCAACGATGAATTCACTAATCCATCCTCCGTTTTCCAGCATTCTTTCCGCAACTTTTCGATGTTGGTATGGATAAATCCGATCTAAACTATGTCCAAAAACTCCAATATTGAAAATTCCTTTGTTCACACATGTCTCATGAACATGGATGTCTACTCCATAAGCAAGTCCACTGACAACTGTTAATTCAGTTGATTGGATTGTTTCAAGTAATTCTTCAACGAGTTTACGTCCATATTCGGTTTGATTCCTTGTTCCAACAATCGAAACGACATTCGGCTGATTTAAATGGGAGAGTCCTTTTGAAAATAGGATAATTGGCGCATCTGCACATTGCCGCAGACGCCTCGGATAATCTTCATCCATAAAAAAATGAGATTGAATTTTATTCCGCTCATTAAACACGAGTTGTTTTTCAGCTATTTGTAAGGCACCTTCCCGATTCATCTCTTTTAAAATCGAATACGCAACGCCGGTTTGCAGGTGTAATTCTCGGTCGTTTTGCGTGAATAGATCGTTCAGACAAGCTAATTTCCCAAGGATTCGAGTGGCTCTTGAAGGACCAATACCATTCAGTTGTCCAAGGGCGATTTTGTAAAGTTCAAGTGACATAAAATTCAAAAAAATGATTAGATTCGTAACATTAAGTTAATAAAAAACATCAGGCTTTCCAGCATGAAAAATTACTTTTTCCTCTTTTTTTTTACGCTTCAGGGAAACATTTTCGCGCAAATAACCGGTGTAGTAATTGACAAAGAATCAAAAGTTGTAATCCCTCAGGTTTCGGTGAAGTCTTCTGAAAATGAAAAGGTAGAAACGAACGCATATGGGACCTTTACAATTCTTGTGCAAAAATTACCTGTCACCCTTTATTTCCAGAAAAAAGGATATGAATTAGATTCCATGCGAATTCAACAGAGGGAATATGTGACAATGCAATTATCCATGCTTTCTCAAGATGTCAAAACGGTCGTTGTCACCTCCGGAAAACGAAACCAAAACATCGAAGAAATCCCTATTTCTATTGAGATTTTAAAACCAGCGTTAATTGCAAACAAAGGATTTACGAATCTCGAACAGGCAGTCAATCAAAGTCCTGGCGTTTTTACCATGGACGGACAAGTGAGTATTCGAGGTGGAGGCGGATATGCATACGGAGCAGGAAGTCGTGTCATGTTACTTTGGAATGGTGTACCGATGCTTTCTCCTGATGTCGGAGATGTCAAATGGAATGCCGTACCCATGGAACAAGCCTCGCAAATTGAGATCTTAAAAGGAGCTTCCTCGGTGCTGTATGGAAGCGGGGCATTGAATGGAATCATTTCATTAACGGAAAAAGAAGCGAAGCCTGAGGGACAATTAACAATGAAGTACCAGTCGGGGGTTTATGGTGACCCAAAACGAAGTTCAATGAGGTGGTGGAACAGAAATCCAACAAACCATCTATTGGATATTTATTACGGCAAATCGAAAGGAAAATTTGGATATACCATCGGAATCAACGGACTCATTGATGAAGGATACCGTGAGGGAAACGATGAGAAACGTGCTCGCATCAATGGATCCGTTTACTACTTTCCAAAGAAATATGCGAAAATGAAATTGGGAATGAGTTACCAATTTCAATGGCAAGATAAAGGAGTTTTTATTCTCTGGAAAAACGACTCAATGGGCTACCAAGCCTTGGAAAATACCTTGAGCCGTCAACGTGCCATTCGTTTGAACGTTGATCCATATGTGAAATTCATCGATAAGCATGACAACAAACATTACTTGCGCACGCGGTATTACTTGGTCACAACGGGAAATTCAGACAAGGTTTATGATGCGTCATTTGCAGAAATGTATTACGCTGATTACAACATCCAGAAAAAAATCGGAAATACGAATCTCATATCAGGGTTCATGAACATGACCAATAAAGTGACAAGTTACGTGTTTGACAATCATTTAAGCAACAATTTGGCCTTGTATCAACAAGTAGAAACGAAGCTGAAAAAGCTCGATTTGACAGCCGGACTGCGTTTGGAATACTGTAAGCTTGATCAAGCTAAACCTGAGACGCAATTAGTGATTTCAGATAAATTTACGTCACCGGTTTACCCGATTTTTCGCTTGGGAACACATTATGCGATCAACAAAGCGTCGCATTTACGCGCATCCTTTGGACAAGGCATCCGCTTCCCTTCTGTAGCTGAACGTTACGTCTCTGCATCGGTAGGAAGCGTTCGTATTTTCAGAAATCCGGATTTGCGTTCGGAGACAGGTTGGAACAGTGAAATTGGTTGGAAGCAAATCCTCAAGTTTGGAAAATGGATGGGAATGATTGATGTCGCTGGATTCGTGAATCAATATAGCAATATGACGGAATTTTCCTTTGGAGTTTATAAACCAGATACAATGGCCTTCCTTCAGACAAATGATCCAAATGCGATTAATTACTTTTACAATTGGGTCGGTTTTCAAGCACAGAATGCTGAAAAAGCGAGAATTACTGGCCTTGAGATTTCTTTTAATAGTTCAGGTAAAATTGGTAATGTAGAATTGGTTTCCTTAATTGGTTACACTTACATGAATCCAATTAGTTTAAACAATGATCCTATTTATAGAGCTTCCTTCTCCGATACCTCTACAAATATGTTGAAATACCGTTTCAATCATTTGGCAAAAGCGGACATTCAAGCAACGTATAAAAAATGGAGTGTCGGTGGTTCCATGCGCTACAATAGCTATATGAAAAATATTGACAGGGCTTTTGAAGTTGGTGTTTTGGGTACAGAATTGTTAGTTGGAATGCAACAATACCGTCAACAATTTAACAAAGGAGTTTTTGTGTTTGATGCGAGATTAAGTTATGAGGTAAAAAAAGGAGTTAAGTTCAATTTTATTGCCAATAACTTTTTAAATGCAGAATATGCTTCGCGTCCAGGGGACCTTCAAGCTCCCAGAAATTTCACCCTTCAGCTTCAGTACGACATTTAATTTCTAGCAGAATGCACGAAATTCCTCTCGAATTCGTTATTTTCACATCCTACTACAAATTATGAATAAATTAGTTTTTGCATCATTTTTTACCTTGATCACACTATTCGTTCAAGGTCAAGTTACCGGAACCGTTTTGAGTTCTGAAGACAATCAAGCATTACAAAATGTAAAAGTCATTTGCTCCGATGGACAAAAAACGCTAACAAATTATGCAGGGGAATTTACCTTGTCCCCATCAACTTATCCTGTAAAAATTAGTGTTTCGATGATTCAATTTGTCAATGATACCATTGAAATCAAATCTGTAGGACCCATCACAATTCTCTTAAAACCAAGAACGAAAGACGAGACAACGGTTGTTGTTAGTGCGGGAAAACGCAAACAAGCGATTGAAGAAATTCCCGTTTCAATGGAAATAATTAAACCACAACTCATTGACAATAAAGGAATAACAGATTTAGAACAAGCAGTTGATCAAACACCAGGTGTGAACACCATGGACGGGCAAGTAAGTATCCGAGGCGGATCTGGTTTTGCCTACGGTACAGGAAGTCGTGTTTTGCTCCTTTGGAATGGAATGCCTTTGCTTTCTGGCTATGCAGGAGATACACAGTGGAACGCGATCCCAATGGAACAAGCCGCGCAAATTGAGGTAATGAAGGGAGCTTCTTCCGTTTTATATGGCAGCGGAGCTTTAAATGGAGTGATAGCCCTTGCGGAAAAAGAACCGAAATCAACTCCAGAAACGAAAATCAAAATCCAAAATGGCATTTATGGCGATCCGGCAAGGGCAAGTCTCAAATGGTGGAACAAGTCTCCCATGTTTCAACAAGTGGAAGCCTATCACTCCAAAATGAATCGGTATACTGGCTACACCATTTCCACCACCTTATTTAAAAATGATGGTTACCGTCAAGGGGAAATTGAGAACCGTGCACGTGTGAGCGGAACCATTTATTTTCGTCCAAAAACGGCTACACGCTTAAAAGCAGGACTTGGATTCAATTACCAAGCACAGAAAACGGGAAGTTTTTTGATTTGGCAAAGTGATTCATTGGGATATATTCCAAGCGGAGGGGCGGATACAAGCAATGCAGCATCCACATTAACCTATAACTTGGGACAACGTTTGTTTATTGATCCCTATGTAAAATTCATCGATAAAAAGAACAATTTACACCACTTAAAAACACGTGTGTATTACGCACATAATGGGAACATTAATAATCCAAGTCAAAGCAACGGCGCAGTGATTTATTTCGCTGATTACTCCGTTCAAAAGCAATTTAAAAATGGTGGCACCTTGACATCTGGTGCATCAAACATTTACAATGTTGTAAAATCAAATTTATTCGGCGATCACACTTCTGAAAACCTTGCACTATACTCTCAACTTGAATTGCATAAAGGGAAATGGGACTTTAGTGCAGGAGCACGTTTGGAATATTTTCAGATGGATGGAAAAAGTGGTGATACGGATTTCATGATCTCGGAAAAGAAAAACATCAAAATACCGTTCTACCCGATACTTCGAACAGGAATTCATTACCAAGCAGCAAAATTCACACACTTACGTGCTTCTTTCGGACAAGGAATTCGTTATCCATCTGTCGCAGAACGCTATACTCAAACATCGGTTGGCGCGTTGAATATTTTCCCAAATCCCTATTTGACACCAGAAATTGGATGGGCAGGTGAGATTGGCATCAAACAAGGTGTGAAAATCGGTTCTTGGAAAGGATTCATCGACCTTGCTGCTTTTGTGAACCAATACAGCAATATGATGGAATTCTCGTTTGTGTATTTTAATCCGATTTCGCAAAAACCATTGAATCCAATTAATCCGAGTCAAGATGACATTACCTTCTTGACAAGTGGAAATTACAACGTCAGCGATTGGGTTGGATTCCAAGCACAAAATGTTGAGAAAGCAAGAATTTCAGGGTTGGATTTCTCCTTCAATTCGATGGGTAAATTAGGCAATGTTGAATTGATTTCACTCGTTGGATACACCTACATGAATCCCATCAGTTTAAATAATAACTCCCTATATACAGCAACCTATTCAGACACAACAACCAATATGTTGAAATACCGTTTCAAGCATTTAGCAAAAGCTGATATTGAGGCAAACTATAAGAATTGGAGTTTTGGCGTTTCTTCCCGCTACAATAGTTTCATGAAAAACATTGATCGCGTATTTGAATCAGACTTGGATCCTGCAGTAAATAGTACCGTTTACATCCTCCCAGGACTCAAAGAATACCGACAAAAATACAACAAAGGTAACCTCGTGTTTGATGCGCGCATCGCTTACAAAATCACGGACAATTTCCGAGTGAGTTTTATTGTTAACAATGTATTTAACGCGGAATATTCAAGTAGACCGGGGGATATTCAACCTCCGAGAAACTTCATCGCTCAACTCCAAATGAAATTTTAATGAAAGTACTAGGCATCATCCCAGCTCGTTTTGCATCATCGCGTTTCCCAGGAAAACCTTTGATTGATTTAAAAGGGAAAACCATGATTCAACGGGTATATGAGGGCGCAGCAAAATCGAGTTCGTTAACCCAAATTATAGTTGCGACCGATGACCAACGAATTGTGGATGAGGTACTTCGTTTCGGCGGAAATGTATGTTTGACGGATGAGTCTCATCAAAGTGGAACGGATCGTTGCGCGGAAGTAGCTCGCTTAAATCCTGGTTTCGATGTAGTTATTAATATTCAAGGAGATGAACCGTTAGTGAATCCTTTACAACTCGATCAACTCTTGAGCGCATTTAGCAATCCTGAAGTGCATATTGCTACATTAGGAATTCCAACAAGCGATGAAGCAGATTTGATGAATCCTAATCGAATCAAAATTGTATTGGATCACCAAGAAAACGCCCTCTATTTTAGTCGCAGTTGTGTTCCGAACACCTATCATTTTAAAGGTGAATTTTTGTCGAATTACCCTTTTCTGCGCCACATTGGATTGTACGCATATCGAGCAAATACCTTGAACCAACTTTGTCAATTGACACCAACAGCGTTGGAGAAAATGGAATCATTGGAACAACTGCGCTGGATGTACCATGGATTTCCGATTAAAGTAGTTCAAACAACAATCGAAACACCCAATATCGACACCCCTGAGGATGTAGAGAATGTCATTCCGTTTTTGTAATTCAATCTTTCTTTTGTAAATTTGGTAAATGATTCCATTTGAAGAAGTCCTTTGTCAACTAATTTTGCGCCACAACTGTGTGGTACTGCCTAATTTTGGTGGATTTGTTTCGAGAACGATTTCGGCTCAAATTGACTTCGAAAAAGGCATTCTTCAAGCACCATATAAGCAATTGCTTTTTAACCGTAACCTCATCAATGACGATGGTTTATTTGTTGCGGAATATGCACGTTTGAATGGACTTTATTACCAAGAGGGAGTAAGTCAATTGTCTGATTTCACAGGGAAATTAAATGCTGATTTAGCACAAGGAAAGCAAGTGAGCATTCCGAAATTAGGGGTCTTCTCTAAAGATACGGATGGAATTGTCCGCTTCGAACAAGACAGGCATTTTAATTTGCTGTTGAGTTCGTATGGCCTATCGAATGTAACGTTTGTTCCAAATCTAGTGCAGGACGAAGCTCCTATTATTGAGTTAAATCCAATTTCAAAAGAAGAGCCAATTCAAAAAAACCCAACGAAATTCTGGAAATATGCTGCGGCAGCTTGTTTATTGCCTTTTGCTTTCTATTCGTTTTGGATTCCAATGAAAACAGATGTTTTGCATTCAGGCCTCATCTCCTATAAGGATTTCAATCCATTACGTGGAAATATTACGGTACGATATACGGAAAAACAATTGGCTCCAATTGAAAAAGTATTGATCAATGAAGCAAGCATTGAAAAACAATTAGGAGCAACATCTCCAGGAGAAATAGGACTTTATCAATACGATGAATCAACAGTTTTTGCGGTTGAAGTTCCGACAATTGAACAGATCGAACCGAAACAAGTGGTAATTGAACAAGTAATTGAAAAAGCAAATTTCGAATACATTGTAGGTTGTTTTTCAGATGAGCGAAATGCGAACAACTTCGTACAAAAACTTCAATCAGATGGATTCGCAGCGCACATTCTTCCTGGTGGAACACTTATCCGTGTGAGCGCAGGTTCAGCGGTCAATCAAAGTGAAATTCAAGCAATTCAATCTAAAGTTAATTCCAAAGGAATCGAAGGTTGGATTTGTAAACTATAAATCTACACATGAAAAGAACAATTAAATTTTTGTTGCCATTATTCTTTGGCGCTACAATGTCATTGGCACAAGTTACCAATGCGGAAGGAAGTAAATACAAGTTTGAGAAAGTGGTGCATTTAGATGCAACACCTGTTCAAAGCCAAGGAAAAACTGGAACTTGCTGGTCTTTTTCTGGAATGTCCTTCTTTGAATCAGAATTGATGCGTTTGGGTGTAGCAAAAAATTTGGTGCTTTCTGAAATGTATGTTGTTCGTAAAGCGTACGAAATGAAAGCAGAAAAGTACATTCGAATGGATGGAAAAACCAATTTCGGCGAAGGTGGAGCATTTCATGACATTCCACTCGTAATCCGCAAATATGGAATTGTCCCTTATAATATGTATTCTGGATTAGTCAATACGGAGACATACAACCATGCAGAAATGTTTGTTGAATTGGACAAAATCATGCAAAATACCATTACAAAGCTTGGGGCTCCAGAAGGGGTTTCTGATTCATGGAAAAAGGAGTACGCTAAAATTCTAGATAAATATTTAGGTGAAAATGTCAAAGTGTTTACTTGGGAAGGAAAAAATTACACACCAAAAACATTTGCTGAATACTTGCAATTGAATATGGATAATTACGTTTCGTTAACGTCATTTACCAATCATGACATGTACAAAAAATGCATGTTGGAAATTCCTGATAATTGGGCTTGGGGTGAGAGCTACAACGTTGGCATGAATGACCTCGTTGAAGTAACCAAAGAAGCTTTAAAAAATGGATATACGGTTGCATGGGGCGCTGATGTTTCTGAGAAAGGATTTAGTTTTCGCAATGGAATTGCAATCGTGCCAGCTGATCCAAAAAGTGTAGAAGTAGTTGGAAAAGATGATAAAAACTTTAACAACGCTGGGGCAGAAAGAAAGTCTAATGCATTTACAGAGCCGACGAAAGAGTTAAACATCACACAAGAACTACGTCAAGAAGCATATGACAACAAAACAACAACAGATGATCACGGAATGCACATCGTTGGATTGTACACGGATCAAAATGGGGTGAATTATTTCCTTGTGAAAAATTCTTGGGGAACTTCGAACTATCCAAAAGGATACCTTTACGTTTCCGAAAACTATTTCAAATACAAAACCATCAACATCTACTTGCACAAAGATGGCATTAAAAAGGATGTTCGTTCAAAATTGAACTTATAAGGTAATAAACGGCAAGATTTTTGTGTTAATCAAACGGTTTTAAAAATTCATTTATGAAAAAAGTACTTGTAATTACATTTGGATTAGGACTTGTTTTAAGTTCTTGCGGAAAATTCCGATACGATAAAGATCAATCAGCTGTCGTAAACAGTAAGGTGGAATCGGCATTTGATGAAATGACAAACATTTCTGATCAAGCCATCACTGGAAACATGGTTTACTACAAAAATGGCGGCGTGATTGTACGTCATCCGGGAGATAAACCGCTGACGCAAAAAACGGCCTGTAATGTCATCATCACAATTGATACAATTGGCTCCGTTAAGACGGTAACCGTTGATTACGGTACAAGTAATTGCGATTGCAATGACGGGAAAACACGTCGTGGAAAAATTATTACAACATTCACAGGTTTTTACCATGCTCAAGGTACAATTATCACTCACACACCGGTTGACTACTATGTAAATGACATCAAAATAGATGGAACAAAAACAGTAGAGAACATGGGGCTAAATGCTTCCGGAAAACCTTACTTTAATGTTCAAATTAATGGTGTGGCAACTTTAACATCTGGCGAAACATTGACATACACTTCTACTCGAGTGCGTACTTGGACCGATGGATTTAATACGTTATTGAATCGATTTGACGACGAATATGACATCACAGGAACTGCGGTTGGTGTGTTTTCCTCAGGAGGTGGATATACCACAAACATTACCTTTCCAGTTCACATTAAAGTAGGTTGTGGTTTCCCAGTTAGTGGAACACTGGAAATTACTCCTCAGAGTCATCCAGTTCGTGTGCTCGATTACGGAACAGGTACCTGCGATGCAACATTTACGGTAACAGTAAACGGACATACCTATACATTTAATTAGTTAATTTATTGATATTCAAATAGAAAAGTGTTCAAAGTGTCATTTGAACACTTTTTCTTTTTAATTGTTATTTATTTCGCGACTGTTGCGTAATTTTGTGTGTATTAATACTTCGAAAAATGAAAAAGGTTGGTGTAAATGGTTTTGGTCGAATAGGACGTTGTTTCACGCGTATCGCTTTACTTGACCCCCAAGTAGATGTCGCTTTAGTCAATGATCTTGCTGATGTCAAGACACTTGCCCATTTGTTGAAATACGACTCCGTACATGGAAATTTTTCTTTGTCATTTGAAATCAATGGAAACGAATTGCTTTTTTCCAATGGTAAGAAAATTGTATTCATCAGCGAACGCAACCCTGAATTAATTCCTTGGTCTGATTTTGGCGTTGAAACAGTATTGGAATCAACGGGGCTTTTCTTAACACGAGAAGCAGCATCTAAACACCTAGTTGGCGGCGCAAAAAATGTCATTATTTCTGCTCCAGCGAGCGATGAAGATATTCCATCTGTTGTGATGGGCGTAAACGATGACGCTGTCGATTTTTGTGATGCCGTTATTTCAAATGCTTCTTGTACTACGAACAACGCAGCTCCAATGGTTAAAGTGTTGAAATCGTTAATGGACATTGAAGTGGCTTACATCTCTACCGTACATAGTTACACTTCTGATCAACGTTTACACGATGCCCCACACAAAGATTTACGTCGTGCTCGTGCTGCTGCAAATAGCATCATTCCAACATCAACAGGAGCAGCAAAAGCAATCACGCGCATTTTTCCTGATTTGAAAGGTAAAATTACAGGTGGAAGTTTCCGCGTTCCTGTAACAGATGGTTCTGTAACTGAGTTAACCTTGGTAACGAAGTCCAATGTTACGGTTGAACAAATTAACGCCGCTATGAAGAAGGCAAGCGAAACAGACATGAAAGGAATCCTTGGTTATACCGAAGACCCAATCGTTTCATGTGATGTTATTGGAAGTTCATACAGCTGTCTTTTCGATGCGGAATTGACAACGGTATTTAACGGACTCGTAAAAGTTGTAGGTTGGTACGACAACGAAGCGGGATATTCCAATCGCTTAGTCGACGTTGTTAAAGCAAATTAATCTTCAATTGCCTGAACCCCAGGTAATACTTTGCCTTCAAAATATTCCAGAAGCGCTCCACCTCCCGTGCTGACGTAGCTTACTTGGTCACTCATGCCAAATTTTTGAACGGCTGCAGCACTATCGCCGCCGCCAATTAAACTGAATGCGCCGTTTTTCGTTGCTTCAGCGACTGCCAATGCAAGGGATTTTGTTCCATTCTCGAAAGCTTCCATTTCGAAAACGCCCATTGGTCCGTTCCAAAGAATGGTTTTACTCGCTAACAATACCTCACGGAAAGCTGCCACTGCCTCTGTTCCGATATCCAAGCCCATCCAACCATCTGGAATTTGCTTACTGGAACAAATGCCGGTTGTTGCATCTGCAGCAAAACGATCAGCAATAGTAGAATCAACCGGTAAGTGAATTTGTACTCCTTTTTCTTTTGCTTTCGTTAAAATCTCACGGCACGTTTCTAATCGTTCGTCCTCGCAAAGTGATTGTCCAATGTGACCACCTTGTGCTTTGTAGAACGTATAGGACATCCCGCCACCGATGATGATGTGATCAGCAATGTTCAACAAGTTCTCAACGATGAGTACTTTATCCGAAACTTTGGCTCCGCCGACAATTGCAGTGAAAGGACGCTCTGCGTCGTTTAACACCTTTCGTGCACTTTCCAACTCCGATTTCATCAAGAATCCAACCATTTTATCGTTTGGAAAAAACTGTGCGATTTGCGTCGTGCTTGCATGTGCGCGATGTGCCGCTCCAAACGCATCGTTCACATAACAATCACCTAATGCTGCTAATTTTTCTGAGAATCCAAGATCTCCATTTGTTTCTTCGGTATAAAAACGAACGTTTTCCAATAGAAGAACTTCACCACTTTTTAAGTGTGCGCTTTGTTCAATAGCATCTTGTCCGATGCAATCAGGTGTAAAACGAACCGGTTTACCAATGTTTTTCTCGACTGTAGTCAAGATATGTTTTAACGAGAATTTCTCTTCTGGCCCTTCTTTCGGGCGACCAAAATGGGACAATAAAATGACACTTCCTCCAACGTTTAAAATATGTTGAATCGTAGGCAAGGCGGCACGAATGCGCTTATCGTCGGTAACAGCCATTGTTTCCTTATCTAACGGAACATTGAAATCTACGCGCACCAACGCACGCTTACCCTGGAAGTTATAAGTGTCGATTGAATTCATCATTTTTTCTTGCAAAAGTAACGAAAGCGAATTTCTTGCGTTTGTTTCCGGGCAAGATTCTCGGTAAATTCATTTATTTTCTGCAGTTTTGTCTAAAATATATTCCTATGTTAAAATACGCTTATTTCGTTTCGACATTTTTGTTAATCACGGCTTGTCATCAGTCAAAAGATTCTGTTCAAGAATTAGAATACCCAACACCAGGTTATGAAGAAATGTTGATGCCGGAAGAGGGATTAGAAGAAATGTCGATTGATGAGTTAATGATGGAAGAAGAAAATCCATACGTCAGAGGTATTTACAATCCTTCACGCACCTTACTAACAGATTTGGTTCACACACGTTTAGAGGTTAGTTTTGATTGGGAACATGCGCGTTTGAATGGAAAAGAAATCCTAACGGCGAAACAGCATTTTTATACTTCGGATAGTCTTATTCTCGATGCAAAAGGGATGGACATCCTTTCTGTGGAGATGAATAATAAAAAATTGAACTACACGTACAAAGATTCACTTCATTTACGCATTCAATTAGACAGAAAATATACACGCGACGAAAAGTTCAATGTATCAATTCAATATGTTGCTAAACCAGATGAACGAAAAGTTGGAGGAAGCGCAGCGATAACATCGGATAAAGGACTTTATTTTATTAATCCAAAAGGAGAGGATAAAACTAAAATGCCGCAAATTTGGACACAAGGAGAAACCGAAGCAAATAGCGTTTGGTTTCCAACAGTGGATGCTCCCAATGCAAAATCGACGGAAGAAATCTTGATGACTGTTCAAGATAAATACATGACATTAGCGAATGGCAAACTGATTTCCTCTAAAAAGAATGCTGACGGAACTAGAACCGATCATTGGAAACAAGACTTACCTCATGCGCCGTACTTATTTATGATGGCTGTGGGTGAATTCAAAACGGTAACAGATTCCTACACGCGAAAAGATGGTTCTAAAATGGAAGTAAATTACATTGTTGAGCCTGCGTACGAAAAAGATGCAAAAGCAATCTTCGGTGAGACACCAGAAATGATTCGTTTCTTCTCAGAAAAACTTGGGGTAGAATATCCATGGGATAAATATTCGCAAATTGTTGTAAGAGACTATGTTTCCGGAGCAATGGAGAATACTGGAGCTGTAATTTTTGGAGATTACGTTTATAAAACGGACCGAGAATTATTGGATGCAAATGATCAATCGACGATAGCTCACGAATTGTTCCACCATTGGTTCGGTGATTTAGTTACCTGCGAATCATGGGCGAATTTACCTTTAAATGAGTCCTTCGCGAACTACTCTCAATACCTTTGGGATGAACACCGTTATGGTATTGATGAAGCAGATTTCCAAGCGGAAAGTGAAACGGATGGATACTTTGGTTCAGCAGAAAACAACGGCTATTTCAATTTAATTCGCTACGACTATGCGGACAAAGAGGACATGTTTGATGGTCACTCCTACAACAAAGGAGGAAGAATCCTTCACATGCTTCGCAATTACCTCGGTGATGACGCCTTTTTCAAAGGCTTAAATCTTTATTTAACAACGAATAAATTTAAAGCGGCGGAAGTTCACAACCTTCGCATGGCTTTTGAAGAAGTTTCAGGGGAAGATTTAAATTGGTTCTTTGACCAGTGGTTTTTAAACAATGGACACCCAGTCTTAGAGGTAACGCACAAAGTGAATCCTACAAATAACATCCTTACCTTAACGGTAAAACAAACACAGAATTACAACGAATTCCCAATTTACAAACTTCCTGTAGATATCGCAATCTGGGATGAGTCGGGAAAAACAACAACAAGAATTATTGTGGACTCGGTCACTCAAAGTTTTCAATTTCCAATCAAAGGCGCATTGAAAAATGTACTTTTCGATGAAGCTCAAATGTTACTGGGGAAAGTGTTTGAAGAAAAATCAACGGATGAGTTCATTCACCAATTTTACAATACAAAACGATGGAAAGCGCGTGCAACTGCTTTAAATCGTGTTGGAAACTTGGATAACGAACAAGTTGCAAGCGTGTTAAAAGAAGCGTTGAAAGATCCATTTTGGAACATTCGCTTAAAAGCAATTCAACTGATTAAAAAAATGCCGAAGGAAGAAGCTTTAGCGTTTTTACCAGCCATGAAGGAACTTGCGTTAATTGACCCGAAATCGGATGTCCGCGCTGAGGCAGCTTCAGCAATGAACCTTATGGAGGTAGATGAAGCAACACTCTTTTTTACATCTTTCTTCGAGAAAGAGAAATCCTATAATGCCATTTCTTCTGGACTAGCAACATTTGCAAAATTGGACGAAAAAGCAGCCTTGAATATTGCACGTGGAATGAAAAATGAAAAAGCGGATGCTGTGAAAATGACCCTTTCTGAAGTATTTGCTCAATTTGGTGATTCATCCGATTATACATTTTTTGACGAATTGATTTATAAAAGTGATTTAAAAGGAGAAAAAGCACTTCAAGCAATGATTTCATATGCGGTTTACATCATCCGAATGAACATTGACCTTCAAGAAAAATCGCATGCCGTTTATATTCACTACAATGAAGTTGGATCCGAATTAATGAAGTATTGGGTACAGCAAGCTGTTCAATTTAACATCCAAAACTACTTAGAGTTGGTGAATTCACTGGATATGGAAATTGCGGAATTAGAGGAAGGGAAATCCTTCGCTAAGGCCGATGAGAAAAAGCGTCTGAAACAACGTTACGATGATTTGATTCAGAACTTAATGCCCCTTGCGCCAGTAACTGAAATGCCAACAGATTCAGAAGGGAATTAATCCTTTTTGTGAACGATAGTAGCACTTGCTTGTGCCGTTGGCATAATAGTAATGTCACTAATGTTTACATGCGCTGGTCGCGTAACGGCAAATAAAACACTATCTGCGATGTCTTGCGCTTGCAAAGCATCATAACCTTCGTATACTGAATCAGCAGTTTGTTGATCTCCTTTAAACCGTACAATGGAGAATTCTGTTTCCGCAGCACCAGGTGCAATGTTGGTTACTTTTATTCCATATTGAACTAAATCAATACGCATCGATCGCGATAATGCATCAACAGCATGTTTGCTTGCACAGTAAACGTTTCCTCCAGGATAAACTTCCTTACCCGCAATACTCGCAATGTTTACAATGTGGCCGTGTTGTTGTTTCTTTAAAAATGGAACCACAGCTTTTGTCACGTAGAGCAGCCCTTTCACATTGGTGTCAATCATACGGTCCCAGTCATCAGAGATTCCTTGGTCAATTGGACCACGTCCAACAGCAAGTCCGGCGTTATTGATTAAAATTTCAATGCGATCCTGAACAACTTGAGGTAAAGAAGAAACAGCTTGCTGCACTTCGTTTTCATTTCGAACATCCATTGTTAGGATGCGAATGTCTATAGCTAATCGACTTAAAAGCGACTTTAGTTCCTCTAAGCGCTCTGTTCGACGTGCAGCAATGACTAAGTTATATCCTTCGTTTGCTAATGTTTCCGCAATGGCTTTTCCAAATCCGGAGCTCGCGCCAGTTATAAATGCATATCCTTTCATGCTACAAAAGTGACAAATTATTTCAAATGACCGTGAATTTATGACGGAACAGAATCAAATCTTGTCAAAATGTCACAATTTGATCGTTGGCATATTCCTTGACCAATAAATGCAACAAAATTTATATCATGAAAACAGGACAAATAAACGTACAAACGGAAAACATTTTCCCGATTATCAAGAAATTCTTGTACTCTGACCACGAAATTTTTCTTCGTGAATTGGTTTCAAATGCGGTAGATGCATCCCAGAAAATGTACGTTCTGGCAAAGAGCGGTGAATTTAAAGGTGATTTAGGTGACTTGAAAGTTGAAGTGATTTTAAATAAAGAAGAAAAAACACTGACGATTAGAGACCGCGGCATTGGAATGACAGCGGATGAAATCGATAAATACATCAATCAAATCGCTTTTTCAGGAGCAGAGGAATTCGTTCAACAATACAAAGGAAAAGAAGGGGCAGAGCAAATTATTGGTCACTTTGGACTTGGATTCTACTCGGCATTCATGGTAGCGGAGCGCGTTCAAATCAAAACACTTTCGCGTCACGAAGGATCTCAAGCTGTTCAGTGGGAAAGCAACGGTTCTCCGGAATACACACTGACCGAAATTGAAAAGGAATCTCGTGGTACGGACATCGTTTTATTCATTAATGAAGAATCAATCGAATTCTTAGAGAAAGAACGCATTGGAGGAATCATCAATAAGTATTGTAAATTCTTGCCAATTCCTGTATTCTTTGGAAATAAAACGGAATATGTAGACTCACCTGAAGGAGAGAAAGACGAAGATGGAAAGGTGAAACGCGTTGCGATTGAAGTACCAAATCAAGTGAACAATGTTTCTCCAGCTTGGACAAAAGCACCCGTGGATTTGAGTACGGAAGATTACGCAAATTTCTACCGTGAATTGTATCCATCTACATTCGACGAGCCTTTGTTTCACATTCACTTGAATGTGGATTACCCATTCAACCTAACTGGAATCCTCTATTTTCCAAAAATCAAGGAAAATGTAGAGGTTCAGCGAAACAAGATTAACTTATACTGTAATCAAGTCTTCATCACGGATAGTGTGGCGGAAATCGTTCCGGAATTCTTAACGCTTTTACACGGTGTCATCGATTCTCCAGATATTCCACTTAATGTTTCTCGTTCTTATTTACAAAGCGATAGCAATGTAAAGAAAATATCAGCGCATATCACGAAAAAGGTGGCTGATAAATTGGCGGAAATGTTTAAAAAAGACCGCAAGGATTTCGAATCTAAGTGGGAGGATTTGCAAATCTTCGTTCAATACGGTATCCTCTCAGAAGATAAGTTTGCAGAAAAAGCTAAAGAATTCAACTTGGTGAAAAACACCCAAAATGAGTACTTTACTTTAGAAGAATACCAAGAGAAAATCAAAGCGCTTCAGACAGACAAAGACAACAAAGTGGTTGTTTTGTACACAAGTAATCCGGAGGAACAATTCTCGTTTGTGAAAAAAGCAAAGGACCGCGGATACGATGTTTTACACTTAGATGGTCCACTTGCTGCGCATTGGATCTCTAAAATGGAACAAAGCTTAGATCAAGTGAGTTTTGTTCGTGTTGATTCAGATTCTTTGGATAAATTAATCAAGAAAACGGATGAAATTCCATCTAAATTATCGAAAGAGGAGGAAGAAAAATTGAAGCCTGTTTTTGAAGCGAATGTCGTAAAAGAGAAATTCACCATTCAATTTGAAAGCATGAGCGACAGTGAAGCACCGATTATTATCACTCAACCGGAATTCATTCGTAGAATGATGGAGCAACAACGCATGGGTGGCGGCGGATTCTATGGTGCTTTCCCTGAAATGTATAACTTGACAGTTAATTCGAATCACCCAGTAGTTGGATCCTTGTTGCAAAAGAGCGACGATGAAAAACAGGCAGTAACGAAGCAATTGGTGGATTTGGCACTTCTAGCTCAAGGAATGTTAAAAGGAGAAGCTTTGGATCAATTCATTCAACGAAACATCGAACATATTGCTTAAATAAGTAGTTTTGGAGAGAATTTAGAAAGCGGAGATTTTGTACAAGTGGATTTTTGGCGTCGGGGCCTTTTTGATTACCCGAAAAATTGGACTAGGTATTATTGGATTCATTATTGGTTCCTTGGTGGATCAGTTGGGTACGAATAACACTAAAAACGGCGCGAATAAAGCAACCAACGGACAAGACCCATTTGAGTTTTACCGCAGACAATCTTCGCTTTACGATGTTCCAACCATGTTGATGGCGCTTTCCGCAGTTGTGATGAAAGCGGACGGCAAAGTACTGAAAGTGGAATTGGATTATGTTAAACGGTTCTTTAAGGATCAGTTTGGAAGTCGATTCACCAGTGAGCATTTGCAAATTCTGAAGCAATTTTTGGATACAGGGCAAGTTCCACTTCAACAAATTTGCACCGATATTCGGGGGAGAATGCCCATCGAAGTGCGCGTCCAATTAATTCATTATTTATTTGGGATAGCGAAAGCGGATGGCGATGTTGGAACGGCAGAAATGAACGCGATTGCTAAAATTGCGACGATGTTAGGAGTGTCTGCAGTGGATTTCGAAAGTGTGAAAAACATGTTCTACCGCAATGTGGATTCTGATTACCGTATTTTAGGAATTACAGAACAGGCAACTGATGAAGAAGTGAAAAAAGCGTACCGTAAAATGGCGATTTCTTTTCACCCAGACAAGGTAGCTCAAATGGGTGAAGAATACCAAAAAGGAGCGAAAGAGAAATTCCAACGCATCCAAGATGCATATGAAGCCATCAAGAAAAGACGTGGATTCAAATAAATCAGTGCCATGAACTACACAGAAGCCTACGAAGAATTACAACAGCTTGTTCAACACATGGAAAGCGGTCAAATCAATGTCGATGAATTAGCATTGAAGGTCAAACGTGCCGCTGAACTAATAAAAATATGCAAGGTAAAACTTCACGAGACGGAGGCAGATGTTCAGAAAATTTTGAAAGATCTTGATGCGACATCGAATGAAGACTAATGGGATTTCCTACCTTTGCTAACAAATTAACTTATGTCCGATAATCGTTACCAGCAACGTGGTGTTTCTGCCGGAAAGGAAGATGTTCACAACGCGATTAAGAAACTTGATAAAGGATTATTTCCTCAAGCATTTTGTAAAATTGTTCCGGATTATTTAACCGGCGACGAAAACTATTGCTTGGTCATGCATGCAGATGGTGCCGGGACAAAATCCTCACTTGCATACATGTACTGGAAAAAAACGGGTGATATATCCGTTTGGAAAGGAATTGCACAAGATGCATTAATCATGAACCTGGATGATTTATTGTGCGTGGGTGCAACCGGACCAATCATGCTTTCATCAACGATTGGTCGCAATAAGAATTTAATCCCCGGTGAAGTGATTTCAGAAATCATCAACGGTACAGAAGAGATATTAGCTGAACTACGTTCATACGGACTCGAAATTCACTCGACAGGTGGAGAAACGGCTGATGTAGGTGATTTAGTTCGTACAATTATTGTTGATTCTACGGTCGTGTGCCGAATGAGACGTGATGAGGTAGTTTCAAACCATCGCATTCAAGCGGGAGATGTCATTGTTGGACTTGCTTCTGACGGACAGGCGAACTATGAGTCCTTCTTTAATGGAGGAATGGGCAGTAACGGCCTTACAAGCGCGCGTCACGATGTATTCGACCACAGCTTAGCAGTTGAGTTCCCAGAAAGTTTTGACGGCGCGATTCCAGCTGATTTGGTATATAGTGGAACGAAGAAGTTGCAAGACCCAGTAGAAGGAACACCATTAGACGCAGGAAAATTGGTTTTGTCTCCGACAAGAACCTATGCGCCAATTATTCAGCAAATTTTAGCCAAGCATCGTTCAAACATTCATGGAATGGTTCATTGTTCGGGTGGAGCACAAACAAAGGTTTTGCATTTTGTGAATGATGTTCACGTGATTAAGGATAATTTGTTCCCAATTCCACCGCTTTTCAAGATGATTCAAGAAGAATCTCAAACTCCTTGGCAAGAAATGTACAAAGTATTTAATATGGGTCATCGAATGGAAGTATATGTTCCTGAAGGACTTGCGTTAGAAATCATTGCAATTTCCAAATCGTTTGGCGTAGATGCAAAAATTGTGGGTCGCGTAGAGCAACATGCTGGAAAACAGGTGACAATACATTCTGAAAAAGGAATTTTTACCTATAATTAACATTTTTTTAAAAAAAAGCTTTCAAAAACAGATTGTTTTTGTACTTTTGCCATCCATTCATGGAACACTGGTGGGATGGGTGAGTGGCTGAAACCAACAGTTTGCTAAACTGTCGTACGGGTAACTGTACCACGAGTTCGAATCTCGTTCCCACCGCAACAACACTAACGGTGGAAGCAAGTTAAAAGCCTACACTGAAAGAAAGAGGAACTGATAGCGTTCAGTTTAACAATAGATATTGAAGATGAATCGTTCGGGGCGTAGCGTAGTCCGGTCATCGCGCCTGGTTTGGGACCAGGAGGTCGCAGGTTCGAATCCTGCCGCCCCGACGAGGGGGATGAGCAATCATCCCCCTTTTTTCATTCAATGAAGTGGTATTTCCACAAAAAAATGGTCCGCTAGCTCAGTCCGCCACGGCGGAAGCAACTGCAAGAAGCAGTAACTGAGAAAAAAATATTGGTCCGCTAGCTCAGCTGGATAGAGCAACTGCCTTCTAAGCAGTAGGTCTCAGGTTCGAATCCTGAGCGGATCACTCTGATGAAAGCTCCTTCAACGACAGTTGAAGGAGCTTTTTTTGTTTCAAGCGCATCGAAAACCACGTTTTCGTAAGCGCAAGGAAACGAAAAAAGCCGGATCAAGACCAAAACCTGGGGACTAGGCATAAATTTGGGTTAATCTAAAAAGAAAAAAATCAACATTTCGAACTCCTCTAAATTGTGCTCTAAAAGCTTTTATTTTGGCATTGAATGAT
>JAHEMR010000034.1 GCA_024643545.1 Crocinitomicaceae bacterium
TGTTCCACCAAAATATCTGGCAAGAACAGTTTTAATAAGTCAAGGTAATTATCCAAGGGTCTTTTTTATGCAAAAATCAGCATTATATTCAAATCCCTCCCCAACTTTTGGTTATGATCCCTAAAATGCCAAATAATGGCAGTTTTTGACCTAAAAAAGGGTGTTGCTTGCAAATTTGCATGCACATTTTGGACCTGTTAGATACCACAATCTTAACTAGAATGGCAACACTTCAATTGGACCTCGACAGGAGAAGAAAAAAAAATAGATGACACCTACCCCTTAGTGTTTAAAATTACTTGTAACAGGAAGCAAGTGATGTCAGGGCTTACATCAAAAAAGAATAGAATTGCATGTATTTGTTAAAGAAGTTCGCTTACTGACAAACCAACGTATCGAACCATGGAGAATATCCTACCCAGATTCCAAGAGCACCCCCTTGAATGTTCGTAGGAATATTTGTAGGAGTCGCAAAAGGATTGCCTCCAGAATACATTTGATTGTATTTTTTCTCAAAGAAATTATATTCCTTTCTGCCAAGTTTAGACAACTTAACGATCACCGTATCCCCCAGTTTATAATACCCTTTGTATGCTGGATCTGCCATGGGATCATCAAAACTCATTGGATTTTCATACGCAAAATCAAAAGTCTTTCCGTTAAAGAATTTATCGTTAAAAAAGGGATTGAATGTGCGCTTAAAATTAGGCATCCCAGCCAATTTCACCTGCCACGCATAAGAATCACCGCTCACCGAAGGATCACTTAATTTTGCCCAAGAATAACCACGATCCACAAATGAACCTTCAGGTTTCCAATAGAGTGAATCCAAAGGTGTCGGACTGTAAATTTGCGTATCAGCAGTATATTCGGAACCATTGTGTATGACTTTCAATGAATACGTTTTTCCAACTTCCCCAATCATGTTTAATGAAATATATGCACAAAGGTGCATGTTCACAAGCACATCCACCGGTAAACCAAAAAATGCCGCTGCAATTTGTTCTGTTCCCGGAGGAAGGTTATCGGAGCAAATTTCCGTTAAAGTATCCGTCTCAGTACCGTTCGAAATAATCACCGTTGCTCCGGAAACGAAGCCATCAAGGTATGCTTGAAAGTTGGTGGCAGAATAAACATTATTAGACTTGCTCAACAGGACTACCGCTGGTTGACCTGTTTCAATGCTACCATCAATTACCAGTTGATCTTTGTAACCGGGAATGTCAATTTGGACTTCCTTTGTACACGAAGAAGCGCCCAATACAAGGACGATGCCAACGACTAGTTTACTTAAAATTCGAAATTCCATGTTGCACTTGGTATTATTGGAAATAAGGATACTTGTTTAACCGACAGTTTAAAATTACCAGAGAGGAAATCACCATCGTTGTCCACATACAAGAAGAACGGATTCATGCGATTATACACATTATAGATGGAGAATGCCCAATTGCTTCGGTATCTTTTCTTCACTTCTATTTCCTTTCCAGTCGCTGGATCTGTTTTCGTTTTATACGCTTTACTATACAAAGTTGCCGATAAATCCAAACGGTGATATGGCGCCATACGAGTAGAGTTACGCGGTCCATAATTGAAAAGTAGGTTCTGTTCTTGAACGTACCAAGAACTAGGCAAAGTCAAGGTATTTCCTGTGGCATAAATAAAACTTGCGGAGAAAGTCCAGCGGTCATTTAATTTATACATTCCCACAACACTCAAATCGTGTCTACGGTCATACTTCGCGGGATAAACATTGCCTTGATTTATGTCTGGAAATTTGCGCTCAGTCTTCGCCCATGTATACCCAATCCATCCCGTAAATCGTCCTACCGATTTTTTGAAATAAAATTCAATCCCATACGCCCATCCTTGACCATAAACCAATAAATTATCCGTGTTATCGTTTACGTCATCTCCTGGTAGCGCACCTTCTTTAAATTCCACAAGGTTTTTCATCCCCTTGTAATAAACCTCCACAGAGCTTTCGAATTTATCATTGAAAAAGTTTCGAAAATAACCTACTGAACCCTGCCAACCCTGTTCTGGCTTCGCTTTATCGGTTGTTGGAAACCAAATGTCTGTCGGTAGGGAAACGGCGCTCAAGGAAGTCAGGTGAACATATTGATAGTTGTACGCATATCCAGCCTTGATTGAACTATTGTCTGGTAACAACCAACGCATGGAAACACGAGGTTCGAGTCCGTTGTAGAACTTGATTAAATCGCCTTTATGGTATTGTATGGTCGTATCCTGAGTGTAGATACCATCGCCTTTAATGTAACGTGTAAATGGACCTACATGCGCGAAGGCGCTATAGCGAAGTCCGACGTTCAAACGTATTTGGTCGTTCAAATCAAACTCATCCAACACATATGCGGCTGCTTCATGAGAATACAACTTCTGAGCTGCTCCGGTATTAAAAACAACTGTATCATTTTGAGCTGTGACACTCGTTGGCGTAAACGTGTGGTATTTGTAATCAGCGCCCCATTTGATTCGGTGCGTTGGATTTGGAAAATAGGAGAAATCGACTTTCGCTCCCACATCCCTAATTCCGGAAGCCAATTCAAATCGAAACTCATCTTGTGAGGAACCAAATTTGAACATATAATCTGAAAAGGTGGATGTCAAATTCATAAACAATTTATCCGAAAATAAGTGATTCCACCTCAAGGCTGCAATTCCATTTCCCCATGGCATATTGGCTCCAAATCCTCCTTTTTTATCAGAGAAATTAAAGACATCTTTTCCGTAGTAGCCGCTTAAGTAAATCCGATCTTTTGCGGACAGTTTGTAATTTAACTTCGCATTAAAGTCATAAAAGAAATAGGATGATCCTGCGAAAGGAGAAGTATCTGATATGGCGGCTTTCAGGATGACATCTATGTAAGTTCGACGCGCTGAAACAATAAAAGAACCTTTGTCTTTTTTAATTGGACCTTCCAAAGTCAAACGCGACGAAATTGCACCAATTCCACCGGTTACTTTTAATTTCTTCATGTTTCCTTCGTTCATATTGACTTCAAGAACGGAGGACATTCTACCTCCAAAATTTGCCGGCATCCCACCTTTAATCAGGTTCACGGATTTCACTGCATCCGCATTGAACACGGAGAAAAATCCAAACAAGTGGGCTGCGTTATAAACAACTCCTTCGTCAAGCAAAACTAAATTCTGATCTGGACCACCACCGCGCACGTAAAATCCTTGTCCACCTTCTGAAACGGAAGAAACACCGGGAAGCAACTGAATGGTTTTAATGACATCTACCTCCCCCATGAACGCTGGCAAGGTTTTGATTTGGTCCATTTGTAATTCAATTTGACCCATTTTCGTGGATGTCACATTTTCTGTCTTTTTCATGTTGACAACTACCTCCTTCGAATTGCTGACTTTGGTACCCAACTCAATTGAAAACACTTGACTTTTTGACAAATCAATTTCTCTCACTTCAGCACCATAAGCCATTGAACGAAATTCAACCGCATACTTTCCTGGAGCAACCGTCAAGGAATAGAAACCATAGGAATTAGACATGGCCCCTAATTTCAATGATGGAATGTAAATTTTTACATCAGTCATCGCCTCTCCGTCATTCGAATCTGTAATGTAACCACTAAGTGTTACTTTGGATTGTGCGAAGGAAATAATGGATAAACAACTAAAAAGGATGGAGAGTACTAATTTCATATTCCGCGAAGGGATTTTACTAATTTGACGGGTTCAATTTGATTTCCTTTTAAGGAATCCATGCAAAAGTAACAACTTAACAACGAAAGTGTTTGAAGATTCTTGTGTTAAAGTTTTATTAAGCACATTTCCTTGTAATTTTGCGCCATGAAAAAGTGGAAAAACATTTGTTTTTTAAACAGTAACGACGGCACAGGGATCTTATCCTTTGGAATTGAAAATGAGTTTTTACTTAAAAGTGGACAAGCAATTGAACAACTGCAACAGTACATTGAGTCAAACAAAGGAAGGTACTTATTCGGTTCACTTTCCTACGAATTAAAAAATGAATTCGAAGACCTAAACTCCAAAAACACCGACCAACTTGAGTACCCTCTTGCACACTTTTGGGTCCCACGTTTTGTCATCAAGTTAGAAAAGGAGAAATTCGAATACCTTCAGGGAGAGCAGGATGAAGAATCATTTCAGTTTCTCGACTATTTCATGGAAGAAGAAATTGACCACAATTTCCATTCGTTCCCATATCATTTTAAAGCGCGAACATCGAAAGAACGATACATCTCCCAAGTCGAAAAGCTAAAAGAACACATTCAACGAGGCGATATTTATGAAGTGAATTACTGTCAAGAATATTATGCAGAGCATGTTGCATTAGATTTCCCTTTGGATACCTATTTTAAGCTGAATCAGATTACCAAAGCACCGTTTTCAACCTTTCTGCAGACGGACACTCATGTTGTATTTTGCGGAAGTCCAGAGCGCTACTTGAAAAAAACGAAACACACCATCCTTTCTCAACCGATTAAAGGCACGTCAGCACGTGGAAAAGATGCGTTGGAAGACGAAAAATTGAGACAGCAATTGCAATCCGACCCGAAAGAGCGATCCGAAAACATCATGATCGTTGACCTCGTTCGCAATGACCTTTCAAGAATTGCAAAAAAAGGAACGGTGAAAGTATCGGAACTTTGTAGCATTCATACGTTCGAAACGGTTCATCAAATGATCTCAACTGTGGAATGTGAAGTTGAAGAAAATATTCCATTCATGGATATCGTGAAAGCAAGTTTCCCAATGGGCAGCATGACCGGAGCTCCAAAAGTCGAAGCCATGAAAATCATCGATGAAGCCGAAGATTTTAACCGTGGAATCTACTCTGGATCCATCGGTTACATCAGTCCGAACGGAGATTTCGATTTTAACGTGGTCATTCGCAGCATGATTTACAACATTGAAAAAAAATACCTATCCTGTTCTGTTGGTGGAGCAATCACCATTCTCTCTGATCCCGAAAAAGAATACGAGGAATGTCAAACAAAAATCAAAAAAATCCTAAACGGCATGTATGCTGAATAAATTCCAGACATACATTCAATCCTTCGTTGAAAAACATCCCGCTTCACAGTACTTTTTGGCAGTAAGCGGCGGACACGATTCGATGTTGTTATTGGACTTATGTCGGAGCATTTCACTTCCGATTACCATTCTTCACGTTAACTTTCAATTGCGCGGAGAAGAAAGTGATGGAGATCAGGCGTTTGTGGAGAACTACTGTCAGTTACATTCCATCCCAATTCATATTCACCGCGTTGATTTAAAAGAAAAACTTCAATCAGGTGGAAACTTACAACACCTCGCACGAAAAGAACGCTACGATTTTTTTGAATCCCATTTAAATCAAACAGTGGATTCTTTATTAATGGTTGCCCAGCATCAGGATGATCAAATCGAAACGTTTTGGCTTCAATTATTTCGTGGTTCTGGTCTTTCCGGATTGCAAGGAATGTTGGAGAAAAATGGACGAATTCTACGTCCACTTCTCCCCTATTCGCGCAAGGAACTTTTAGAGTTTTCCAACGAATTAAACCTAGACTGGCGTGAGGATTCCAGTAATGAAAGCACGAAGTACTTGCGTAACTTGTTTCGATTGAAATTAATTCCAGCATTGGAACAGGAAATCACCACCTTACGCGACTCCGTTCAAATCATACAACGCGTTTTTCAATCCAACTTAAAAGATAATCAAGCGGAAATAGAAGGGCTTGCCGATTTCATTCGAAAAAAACAAACAATTACTTTAGATAAAATTATTCAGGTTGCTGATTTTAAAATAGTTGAAGTATTTAAAAAGCTATCGATACCTGCTGTTTTCGCAAAGAAAATTCCGGAATTTATACAAGGTGAAGTAGGAAAAAGATTGAGTTGGAAAGTCACTGATGGTCCGTTTCAGGGAATCGTAAAAGAACGTGATTCCTTGCGCTTTGTTTCGACCAATCCGATTTCGATCGCTGCGCCTACATTTCAAGCGAATTTCGTTTCAGTGCTCCCAACTGAATTTGACAAAAACGTTTTGTTTTTAGATCAATCCAATATTGTTGGAGAGCTCTATGTTCGACCATGGATAAAGGGAGATCGCATGCAACCAATCGGATTAACGGGGTCTAAACTTATCTCGGACATATTAAAAGATGATCGCGTTCCGAATAGTGAAAAAAGTGCTCGATTTGTATTGTGTGACAGTGAAAAAATCATTTCTTGCATTGGACACCGCATTGACCGAAGAAGTATTGCTCATGCAGAATCTAAGCTAATAATTCGTGTCGAAATTCAACAATAATCGGTAATTTTAGGACATGATTCCACTTCCGAAAGATTTTATCAGCCGCATCGAAGCAGGTCCCTTGGGACAAACACCCTTGCTCTCCTCACTAGACAGCGATTCACCTATTTCGATCCGTTTAAATCCAAGAAAGCCATCTGAACAGTTTGAAAACGAAGAAGTTGTTTCTTGGTGTTCGGATGGACGCTATTTGAAAGAACGTCCCTCCTTTACCTTGGACCCACTGTTTCATGCCGGTACTTATTATCCACAAGAAGCAGGATCCATGTACATTGATGCGATAATTCGCAGCATTGAACTTCCAGAAAACCCAATTTTACTAGACTTATGTGCTGCTCCAGGAGGAAAAAGCACGTTATTAGCGAGTTATTTAGACAATCGTGGAATGTTGATTTCCAATGAAATCATTCGTTCACGAGCCTATATTCTAGCGGAAACACTGACAAAATGGGGCTTCTCAAATACCTTTGTTAGCAACAACGCACCGGCGGATTTTGAAAAGCTTCACTCCTACTTCGATTTTATATTGGTCGATGCGCCTTGTTCAGGCGAAGGTATGTTTCGAAAAGATCCAAATGCGCGCTTGGAATGGAGTTTAGAAAGTGCCGCTCATTGTACGGTACGTCAATCAGATATATTGGAATCTGTTTGGCCGAGTTTGAAAGAAGACGGCTACCTACTCTACTCGACCTGTACATTTAATCCAGCGGAAAACGAAGAATGCATTGCTGCCTTTCTCGAAGAATACGATGCAGAAATTGTTCCCATCCCATTCTTTGATGGACTCACCCAGGATGTCAAAGAATACGGATACCACTTCATTCCTGGAATTGCCAAAAGTGAAGGGTTTTACGCTGTTTTACTCCAAAAAAAGTCATTTTCAGGTCAAAACAAGCGAAAATCGGGTAGAATTCAAACATTGAGCGAAACTGAAATTACACTTAAAATCGATTCGGATTTCCCACATGTCTATTTTAAGGAAGAAGAAAACATCTATGCAACAACGGAATTCTGTGTACAGCATTACGACGAAATCAGCAATGTCTTAAAGTGGATGAAACGCGGGACACACATCGCCATCGAACAACGCAAAGGTTGGCAGTTAGAGATTGAATTAGCATTAAACTTCTCCTTGCATCCAGACATTCCAAACATTGAATTAAACAGACAAGAAGCCTTACATTATTTACATGGTGATACCTTTCCTCTCGAAGGAAAACAAGGATACACCTTGCTTAGCTACGAAGGACAACAGATTGGCATCATCAAACATTTAGGAAATCGATTTAATAATTCCCACCCCAAAGAATGGCGCATTCGAATGAACATCCCAAGAAATTAAGTCATGACAGAAGAAATTGCACACAAACAACTGATTGATTACATCAAAGATAAAATCAGTATTAAACCTGAACATGAGGACTTAATTAAAAGCCGTTTTCATTTGCAAAAGGTGAAGAAAAAAGAATTTTTCTTGCGGGAAGGCGATGAATGTTACACGCAGGGATTCATTGTAGAAGGAACATTTCGCGTGTTTTACATTGATCAAAAAGCTTCCGAACACGTTTTGTATTTTGGCTTCAAGGATTGGTGGGTTGGAGACATTGCTTCGTTCCACAGTCAAGAAAAAACGAACATGAACATCCAAGCAATGGAAGATAGTTATTTGCTATCCTTCAGCAAGGATGATTTGGAGTGGTTATTTATCCAGGTTCCACCTTTGGAGCGACTTTTCAGAATCATGGCTCAACGAACGTTAGCTGTCCTTCAAAAACGATTTCTTTTGACGATTTCAGCAAGTGCCGAACAGCGATTCTTAGAATTGATTCAACGTCATCCGGGCATCGAACAATTGGTTCCACAGCATCAAATCGCTTCGTATTTGGGAATCTTACCGGAGTCCTTGAGTCGGATGAAGAAGTTGTTGTATAAGAAGTAGAAGAATGCTCGGCACTCAATTAACAAAAAAAAATTTAAGTGATAAATGAAACAATCGATATGAAAAAAACTATTTTCACGGGCATCTCCCTAGCGATTGCCTTTTTTCTTGGATTTGCTTTTAAATCGGTGACTACACAAAATAAGGATCAATCGAAACCACGTGTGACAGGAATTGGAGGTATTTTCTTCAAGTGTAAAAACCCAAAAGCAACAAGAGATTGGTATCAACATCACCTTGGATTAGACATGAATCCATACGGGGCTACGTTTGAATGGTATGAGCATAAAAACGGATCAAATAAAGCCCAAACACAATGGACTCCTTTTGCCGAAAATTCCAGTTATTTTGAAGGTGATTTTATGATTAACTACCGTGTAAATAATTTGGAAGCATTGGTAATTGAGTTAAAAAAAGAAGGAGTGACAATTGTTGACAGCATTGAAACTTTTGACTACGGAAAATTCGTTCACATTAAAGACGGAGAAGGAAATAAAATTCAATTGTGGCAGGAGGTCAACTAAACCTATATTTTAAGAAACAATTATGAGGATTCAGTCTAAATTGAAAAAAAAGGAAACATACCTGATAATCATTATCATTTTAATGAACCTTCTCACCTATTTTTTCCTCATTCCATTCGTTCAAAAAACAGCAAATAGCCACATAAATAGCGGTCCTTTTTTCGGAACGAGCTATTACATTCTAGCTGGAGTGATGCTTTTGTTTGGTCTGAACGAATTGATTCGGAGAAAGAACCATCAACGTTTCATTATACTATTCGTTTTCGCTATGAGTTTGTCCATTTGGGCCTATAAACTACATGCGATTGAGTGTTTATCTTGTCTGCTGAACGGTTAATTAATAATCGTCCCTGCTTTTTCCTTATTCCAAAGAATATACTTCACTCCAACATTCAATCCATAGCTGTGAAAAGGGCAACTATGTTTTGCTCTTATTTGAGGCTCATTTGGAGAGGGAGAAACGCTTGGATCCGACTGTATCGCATCAACAAATACGATTTCTGAGCTACCTTGACTTTGCTGAAGAGTGGAAGTATTGTCTTGATTGTTAACGATATATTTGGTCAAATGACCGTTCGTAGGTGCATATGCTTGACTAATGAACTGAAAATCGCTGAAAACCCTTAGTCTTTTGGATACTTGATATTCCATTCCGAAACGTGCACTTGCGCCATAGGAAAGTCCACCATCATAGACATAACTGTATTCAAGAATCGTTGCATCATCGGTAGAATTTTTTAAGTTGAAATTTATTTTTCCAATCCCAAGAATGAATCCAATGTCTGCATACGTTCTAAATTTATTTTGGCTAACGTACATTCTAAAACTTGGATTGATGCGAACCATACTTGCTGATAGCTTTCGTTCAACCGTCAAGTTATTGTTTGTTTTTGATGAAAATTCAGCTCCAAACAAATATGATCCAGAAAGCGTTAAACCATAACTTTGATTCAAATCGTATCCAATAATCCCATTCGTCAAAACACCTTGTCCAAGCGACAAATCAACCTTTTCCCAAGGCCATGGCGTATTTGGATCAATAAATTCAGATACAGAATGGTGTTCCATATTCTGCTTTCCTACACCAAATTGATATCCACCGGAAAGAGACCCGTAAAACGATTGCGACCAAGAAGAAAGACTGGCAAACAAAAAGAATGTTAGTAGAAGTGATTTCATGCGTTAGTTTTTTTTTGTAGAACAATTTGAAAAACGAAAAAGTTACATTTTAGAAATTATTACCTAAATTTACTTTATGGGTATCATTGACCGAAACATAGAGGACTTGAAAAAACTTTGTACTTTGTACAACGTTGAAAAGATGTATCTATTTGGTTCAATATTGAACGCAAACTTTAATAAAGAAAGTGATATTGATTTTCTTGTGAAATTTAAAGCCATAGAGATTTCAACCTATTTTGACAATTATATGGATTTCAAAGAAAATTTAGAAAAACTATTAGGTCGAGAAGTTGATTTAGTTGAAGAACAAACGCTCAGGAACCCAATCTTAATCAACTCCATAAACAAATCCAAAGAACTCATTTATGGATGAACGAATTCTGAAATGGCTTTACGATATTAAAATTAGCATTAAGGAAATTGATGGCTTTTTTAAAAACGAAAAAAAGGACTTTTTTGAATATCAGAACAATTTAATGCTCAAAAGAGCCATTGAAAGAAATCTCGAAATAATCGGAGAAGCAATCAATCGCATCATAACTCGAGACGAAAAATTCACAGAACGAATTAGCAATGCTAAAGGAATTATTGGTTTGAGAAACCAAGTGATTCATGCATACGATAACATTTCTGATGAGAATATTTGGTCAATTCTTACTAATCATTTACCGAAATTATCAATTGAAATCGATGCGATAATTAAGGAGGAAGAATTTTAATCTTAGCACATTAAACTACCCCATTTGTGAAATTGAGAAATCTAAATGAATCATGTATGAAAAAATTAGACACCTATTTTCATAAAGCAATCAGCACAATCATCTCAATTTGCCTGTTGCTTTCCATGTCATTAAACGCGCATTCTCAAGAATTCAACGCGGGTTTAAATCTCGGATATTGGCACTGTCAAGGCAGCAACTATTATTCCGTTGGTGGAAACTTCGAATTCCGTCCGAAGCACGCTTACTTTTCCATCAATACCGATCCATTTGTCTTGTTTGATAAAACGTATGCGACCTTCACGGAACCCATCTATTTGAAACTCAACATTGGTAATAAATTTCGGGTTTGTCCGAGTGCAGGTGGATTCGTACGAACTTCAGGCAATTACGGTTGGTTGCTCGGAATACAGATCGAATTTCGAATCAACCAGAAATTTATCCTTTTTTCCAAAAATGAACTTTACGCTGATCATTGGAAGGATACTTATTATGGACATTTCGGCGAAAATTACACCTACATCAATCAAGGCAGGTCGCTCATGTTCAGTGTTGGAGTCAAAATGAAGTGGAAGAAATGAATAAAATCAGCTTGATTTTAAACAGATTATCTTTCCTTTTATATCTTGGACTCCTGACAAATTGCTCCGTCAAGACTACGAAGGATGTGGCTACTCCGGTAGAAGCCTCTAATTTTGAATATCACACGACATTCAGCCCAGCATTTTTCAATTCGTGCCAGATATCCATCAGCAGAAAAAACAACATTGGACAACTTAAACTAACGGTTTATAATTTCATCGACACGACAGAAAACTTTAGCTTTTCAGACAGTGCAGTATTATCAGCGTCTGATTTCAACTTTTTCTTTCACAAGCTTGGATCCATTTCATTGATGAAGATGAAATCAAATCGTTCCATGGCCTTGGATGGAATTGGTGTTCAAAACACGTACTTACAGGACATCCATAAGAATTCATTTTACTTTTCGTCGCCTAACAAGGGAAGCAAAGAGCATCAAATTGTTGAGGCCGTATTTGATCTTTCAAAACGAAAACTTACAAAAAAGAATGCGCAAGAATATTTCGAATCATTGGAACAATATTTTGACTTTGGATTGCCTTGTGAAAAAATCAGGGATAAACCATACGAGGTTAGAATCTATGGGACATTGTCCTCTAGTGAAGAACAGGCATTAACGAAATTCATTCATGATATTCCGTCTAATCAATCAGTCATCATCGATAAGACTAATTTCGGATCCATGGGAACGATGTTTTATCCATTGTTCAGAAGTTTAATAAAACGAAATAAGCAACTTATTTGGGCGACAACTTACACGATACAATTAAAGGAAATTGGCGTGGACTCCTCCCACATTGTACCGGACATTCAAACAGCAAGGCAACTGTTGAAATAGACCTAAGGCTTTTTATGTTGCCAATCGCTACTTACATATTTCAAAACAAATTCATGACAAAACAATATTTTCCTGATTAAAACGATTTAAAAAACGGGAACTTCATTTGAAAAAATAGTTTCCTTTTAACGTAACTTTTATATATTTGAATTGGAAAATAATTGTATTCAATGAAAAATCATTTTGAAATACTTTTTCTAGAGGAGGCATTTACCTTTTTAAGCAGTTTGGAACGTAAACATTATGAAAAGATCCTTTACAATATTCGTAAATCCCAAATTTAGATTGACTCGGAACTTTTTAAAAAACTCTCCAACGATATTTGAGAGTTTCGAACATTATACCAAGGAATTCAATACCGACTCCTCGCATTTTGGGACAAAACTTCAAGTGTGAACACTTTGGTTGTTTCTACTCACGGATTTATTAAAAAAGAAGCAAAGTTGCCGAAAATGAAATTCAGAAAGCAATTCGAATTAGGACACAATATTTAGAAGAAAAGCAAATTAAAAATAAAAAGAGATGAAAACCTATACGTTGGACGAAGTACAAGATAAACTTATTGGTAAAAAAGGAATCCTGGAAAGAGACGTATTTGAATACGAACTTCAAATGGACCTAATTGGCAAGGCTATCAAGCAAACACGACAAAACCGAAACTTGACACAGGAAGAACTTGGAAAACTCATTGGTGTTCAAAAAGCACAAATTTCACGCATTGAGAATAATGCAAGCAACGTAACAATGGATACCTTACTAAGGGTTTTTAGTGCATTAAAAGCGAAAATAAAACTTCAAGTAGAACTTCCGAATTTGAACGTAAGCGTTGGAGAATAAACCTTTTTCAGTTGCACATATTAAAAAGACATGAAAGCTATTATTTATTTTTTTATTCTCCTTTTACTCGTTTCTTGTGGACAAGGGAATGAAAGAAAGTTGAATGAACCACAAGTCAAAAATCATATTGGAACGACTAAGAAGCGTCTTGTAAAAAGTATGATTCCCAAGGATTATGCTGAATTGACAGAAAGTCCAGCTAATGGACGGGAAATCAAGAGACTTATACTCGATTTAGACAAGGACAATCAAGCAGACACCGCCCTAATCGCTAACTATAACGATGATTTCAGACATTGTATACTCATCGTATACTTAAGTAGTCAGGATAAAAGCTTTCAGTTAAAACTTGTGAACGAAGCACCCCAACATTCCTTTCCCGTACAACTGACTTCAAAAAACAACGTGTTAGAAGTTGGTTATTTTTCTGATTTTTCAACTGGACGGTATTTATCCTTGAAATATGAGGGAAAAACAAAGAAGTTGAGGTTGATCGGATATAAAATGGGATACAGCATTAGTCTAGCAGATCATTGTGACAAGTCATACAATTTAATCAGCGGAGACTACACCATTCAATTACAAAAATCTCTACCACAAAAACACGTAGAAACATTCACTGGAAATGTAAAATCGGGACCGATTTACATGTCTGATTTCAATTTAAGCGTATTGAAAAAGCTTGATCAAGTGGGAAGTAAATACGAATTAGATTAGATGTTGAATTTCATTTAGAGAATTCAATTATGTTAGCGTTTATTCTATGAGTTGAAATACAAACTTGTGTCAATTGTTTTTCTCTGTTTTAAATTCGCTCCCAACCAATCAATGAGCACTATCTAATATTCACTCCACCCTCCAAAAATTGTGGAAAAGTCCTTTTTTTTACTAGACTTGAAATCCGTAAATTAGCCCTTCAAAAAACTATACAAATGAATACACGTTTAAAAAGTACTTTTTTAGCCATCGCTTTGTTCGTTGGCTTTTTCGTTCGTGCGGACGAAGGAATGTGGTTCCTGATGTTCATTGAACGTCTGAATCACAGAGATATGGAGAAGTTGGGATTGCAGTTGACGACTGAAGAAATCTACAGCATCAACCATTCCTCGATAAAAGATGCAGTTGTTCAATTCAACGGTGGATGTACAGCTGAAATCATTTCCAAAGACGGATTGATTTTAACAAATCACCACTGTGGTTACGATGCAATTGCAGAATTATCAACACCTGAAAAGGATTACTTAACCAATGGATTCTGGGCAGCGAATCGTCAAGAGGAGATGAAACCAAAATCTTTATACGTGCGCTTTTTCGTTCGAATGGATGATGTGAGCAAACGAATCCTTGGAAAAGTAAACGATCAAATGACGGAAACTGAACGTGAGAAAGTCATTAAAGACGAAATCGCATTGATCGAAAAAGAAAACAGCGAAGGTGGAAAATACACCGTAAGCGTACGTTCTTTCTTCCAAGGAAATGAATACTATTATTTCGTTTACCAAGATTTCAAAGATGTTCGTTTAGTGGGAACACCTCCAAATAGCATTGGTAAATTCGGTGGGGACACAGACAACTGGGAATGGCCACGTCACACTGGTGACTTTTCGATGTTCCGCGTATACGCTGATGCAAGCGGGAATCCAGCTGACTATTCAACAGCAAACGTCCCTTTACATCCAAAACACCACTTACCGGTGAACATCAAAGGAATCAAAGATGGTGATTTCGCGATGATTTTAGGTTACCCGGGAAGAACAAACCGTTGGTTGCCTGCTGGTGGAATTGATCAAAACGTAAAATTCGCTTATCCAGCTTGGGTAGAAGCTTCTAAATCAAGTATGGATGCCATGAAAAAATACATGGACAAAGACGACAATGTTCGTTTAAACTATGCATCTAAATATGCGCGCATTGCGAATTACTGGAAAAACCGTCAAGGAATGATTGACGCGTTAACAAAATTCCAAACTGCTGCTGACAAAGCGAAAAACGAAGCGAAATTCAATGCGTGGGCGAATAAACCAGCAAATGTTGCGAAGTATGGAACGGTTGTGGAAACAATCAATAAATTCTATGCTGCGACAAACGAAAAATCTCGTCACGACAACTATTTACAAATCGTTTTCCGTTTCTCAGATTACGCAGGAATCAGTCGTTCTTTAGGTGGACAACTTCAAGCCTACGCAAAATCTGATGCTGCGAAACGTGCAGAAATGAAAGCTGGTCTAACGGCTGCAATTAATGAATTCTTTGAATTGACATACGTTCCGGCTGAAATCGACATATTGATCGACGGATTAAACTTGTACGCTCAAAAAGCAGGATACAAATTGGTTCCTTCAGTGGAGGAAATGTACAAAGACGGAAATGTTTCAAATGAAATCAAAGCGGCTTTTACATTGTCCCTGTTGTCTTCAAAAGAACGCATGTTGGCTTTCTTGGAACTTCCAAATGAAGCTGCAATCACAAACGATCCATTGATGAAATTGTCTGCGGATATTACTTCTCACTTGATGTTCCGATCGGAAGAATTAATCAAAATGACTGATGATTTCACAAAATCATACCGATTATTGGTTGCTGGTCTTCGTGAGTCAGGATTGAGTACAATTCAATATCCAGATGCAAATAGTACGTTACGTTTGACATATGGTAACGTGAGTGCATTGCCTGCTGACAAACGCAACGATGCGAAATTCAACTATTACACAACACTTCAAGGTGCGATCAACAAATACAAACCAAACGACGAAGAGTTTGACTTACCAAAACGTTTGATGGAATTAAACGACAAGAAAGATTTCGGTGAATACGCGGATAAAGCGGGTTACATGCCGGTTTGTTTCTTGACTGACAATGATATCACAGGTGGAAACTCAGGTTCTCCTGTATTGAATGGAAAAGGTGAATTGATCGGTTTGGCATTCGACGGAAACATCGAAGCAATGGCTGGAGATGTTATTTTCGATACGAAATTGCAAAAAACAATAAACGTAGATATCCGTTACGTATTGTTCATCATCGACAAATACGCCGGAGCGAAACACATTGTTGACGAAATGACGATTATTCGTTAATTGAATTCGAAATAGAATAAATTAAAAGTCCCCTGACGAATCTGTCAGGGGACTTTTTTTATGTTAATTGATTTGCGTGCTATAAAGCAAAGTCAAATGAAACAGGGACTCCCCTATCTCGGTTTCGTTTAATGCTTGATCATACACACAACTTCCAACCGCTTCTAATAAGCAGGAACGAATTTCACCAGCGATGTTCTTTTTATCTTGATACATCAAGGAAATCACAACGGAGACATCATCAGCGTTTAGGGAAATCATCGGGAACGAACGAATGATCGTTTCCTCGATGTCTTTATACACTTCCTTGCTCAACATTCCACGTTTCATGGAAAGATATGATTCTGCAATCATGCCCAAAGCAACGGCGTGTCCGTGCGAAATTGCAGTCGATTGAAGAAAATAGGATTCCAACGCATGTCCAATCGTATGTCCAAAATTCAATTTCTTGCGCAAGCCTCCTTCTAATGGATCTTGCTCAATGATTTCGGTTTTTACACGAATTGATTTTACGACAACTTCTTCTTTTATTAATTCCTCCTCGCTTTGAATGTGTTTGATTTGCTCCCATAAATCGGCATCACCAATTAAGGCATGCTTCAACATTTCGGCGTAACCATTGAAAATCTCTTCCGCTGGTAAGGTTGACAAGAAGCCTGTATCGATGAACACTCGGTTTGGTTGAGTGATTGTTCCCAATTGATTTTTGTAGCCATTTAAATCAATGCCGTTTTTTCCTCCGATGGCTGCATCCACCATTGCCAATAGCGATGTAGGCACATGTATGAAGGACAAACCACGTTTGTAAATGGAAGCAATGAATCCACCCATGTCTGTTACGACGCCACCACCAAGGTTAATCACGAGGTCTTTGCGTCCAACACCATATTCCGTAAAGGCTTGCCATACTTGAAAACACACTTCCATGACCTTGTTTTCTTCACCGCAAGGAAGAAGCATAATTTCGGCGCGTTCCAATTCCGGAAAACTTGTAAGTAGGTATTCGAGGCAGTAATCGTGTGTGTTTTCATCTACTAAAATGAGAATCTGCTGATTTTCAAACGCTTTCAAAAAATTTTGAAATCCACCGTTTGTGATAGGCCCGATTTCTAACTGACAATATGTTCCTTCGATTTTCATGCTTTTCATTCGTGGGATAAAATTAAACTTTCGAGATGACTTCTATTCTAAAAAACGATGTAAATTTGGAATATGATATCATTCGACAACACTGAAGTTGCGTTCTCAAGCAAATCTAACCGTGACTTAAAAAGAGCATATTGGCTATTTCGCATCATCGCTTCTCCTTCCATCGTGAAATTTGGAAAAGGTGCAACCAACATGGCGTTAAAAATGCGACTTCCAATTTCTGCTCCAATCAAAGCGACCATTTTCCGTCAGTTCTGTGGTGGGGAAACGATTGCAGAATGTGACCGAACGATTGCAGATTTAGGGAAATTCGGAATCGGTACCATATTAGATTATTCCGTAGAGGGAAAAACAAGCGACGAAGATTTTGATCAAACGGTGAATATCATCATTCAAACGATACATCGCGCAGCCAATGATCCACATATACCTTTTGCCGTATTTAAAGTAACTGGTATTGGTCGTCACGATTTAATTGAAAAAGCTTCAACAAAAGGATATACACCAAGTGTTAGTGAAAAAGCGGAAATTGACGTTATTGTTTCTCGCATTGACCGTATTTGTAAAGCAGCCCATGAAGCTGGAACAGCTGTTTTCATCGACGCAGAGGAATCATGGATTCAAGATGCGATTGATCAATGGACGTTTGACATGATGTTGAAATACAACACCGAAAAGTGCATCGTATTCAACACACTTCAAATGTACCGTCACGACCGTTTGGCTTTTTTACAGGATTGTCTTGTATTAGCGAAAGAAAACAAGGTCAAATATGGAATAAAGTTGGTTCGTGGCGCCTACATGGAAAAAGAACGTGCACGTGCAGCCGAAAAAGGATATCCATCTCCGATTCAAGCAACGAAAGCCGACACAGACAAAGATTACAACGAAGGATTAAAAATCATTTTAGAAAACCGTGACGTTTTTTCCCTTTGCGCAGGAACACACAACGAGGATAGTTCCGCTTTGTTAATGCAATTAATGCAGGAAGCGAACATCGATCCGCAAAGCGAGCAATTCTATTTTGCACAGTTGTTGGGTATGAGTGATCACATCTCTTACAACGTAGCACATGCCAATTACCACGTCGCTAAATACGTTCCATTCGGACCTGTAAAAGAAGTGCTACCCTATTTATTGAGACGTGCGGATGAAAACACTTCCGTCGCTGGTCAAACCGGACGCGAACTTTCACTCATTATAAAAGAGTTGGATCGTCGGGCTAAAAAATAAGCGCTATTCTTTGATAAACTTGAAGGAATGCTGTCCTATGTTTAAGAAGTAAACTCCTTTATTCCAACTATCGGTTTCTATCGTAAAGTTGGAAGCTAACTTCCCTGTAAAAAGTCTTTTACCCATTAAATCGCTTACGAAGTAATCTCCGCTAACCTGCTCACTCAAACGGATATGCAACTCATTCGAAGTTGGATTCGGGTACATCGTCAATTCGAGAATGGTTTGATTTAATTCGATGATTTCCACCAATTGATTCAAGGTAAACACGGTATCTGTCAACAAGGCTTGGGTATGACTAGGATGATATTTCATTACATAAATATTGCTCCCACCATTTAATGCATTTTGTCCATCATTTACAATGGAATTAAATCCAACAGAAATAAAGCCTCCATCGCGGGTAACAGTCATTTCATTGCATTGATCTATTCCTTCATTAATGATCACGGTTGTTGGTAAGCCCATCCAATATGCATTAGCCGCATCATATAATCCATTATTTAAATCATAGGAAAATTGAGTATTCGTCAAATTTCGGTATTGAAAACAAATGGAAAGCATGTAGGTCGGATCTGGCATAAATACGACTTGTTCAAATTGCGAATCGGAGATGGAAGTTGGAGAATTATCCGCTTCCGTATATTGGCTTTGCATGACAGCATTTAAATCCATTATGCGCATGTAATTATCATGATTTTGTTCATTAACCAATCTATATCCAACAACATAGTACTTATCTTCGCCAAGCGCTATGTCCGATAGATGGTAGGAACCTGATTTTGGTCCAATCATGATTTGAGAAAGGATCGTTCCTTGATCGTTGAAAGTAATCATGCATCCTTTCACCAAGTTTGAATCGGGAACGAACATATCACCTACAACAATGTATAAGGAATCTTGGAATCGCGTCACTGAAGTTGCTTGATCCTCACCAATTGTCCCAATTGTTTTTGTCCACAAGGTATCTCCATCTTTATTCATGCGAATCAGTAACATGTCTGTTGCAGAACCTAATAATGATTGACGGTATCCGACCATGACAATTCCGGTATCTTTCGTCATGATAGCATCCGTGATACGATCCCACGCAGGATTCGCATAGGTTTTCATCCACTCTTGATTCCCGTTTAGGTCTGTTTTAATCAACATCGCATCGAAGTTTCCTTGGCTTGATGAATTCGATATTCCAGCGATATAAAACCCACTTCCAGGTCGCTCCATTACAGCCACGGACTCTTCAGATTCCGACCCACCGTATGGCTGACTCCACATGAAATTTCCCATTGAGTCAATTTTCATGAGGAATGCTTGTGCGTTTCCTCCCCAACTTCCTGAACTACCAGCTACGAGGTAACAAGAATCGGATGTTTCAATGATATCCTCCCCTTTGTCAAATCCATTACCCGAATACAGTTTGTAAAAGAATTGTTGGGACCAAGAATTGGAAACAACAAAAATCAAACTAAGGAGCGTGATTAAAATGCGCATTTTACTTGTAGAATTATGGATTCACCTGTTTTACTGAATAAATTTTCACTTGCTACCCCAATGTTCCAGTTGGAGAATTGAAAGCTAGAGTACATCCCCCATTTTAAGCGGGAAAATCCACCGTAGGAAGCGCTTAGTCCTGTGGACCAATGTTTGGTCACTTTGCCATGAACGCCTGCAAAGAAATATGGAATGTAGTTTTGCGAAAGAAACATACGCGCTCCGTAGAAACTTTGAATGCGTTGAATTGCTTGCATATCGACCAATTTGGAAAACTGAATGAAACCAGGTAACAAAAGGGCTCTTTTCACTGTGCCTTTTTCAATTCCAAGGGTATCAGCTAATTGAATCGTATTCATGAAATTTTGTTGTACAATTTGATTCAAATTAAAGCCTGTGTACTGAAAAGATGAATCTGCAGAATAGCGTGACATTGGATGTGTTGGAATGATAAACCCAATGTTTTTAGCCAGTAACTGAAAGGACATCTCACGGTCATTTTCGTTTGTCTGAATTCGGTAATCGATATCAAATGAAAGTCCAAATCCTTTTGAAAATCCGGATCCCCTTGAAAAAGTAAAGTCTCCTGAATAATCCATGTTAATGGTGTCATTCTGTACATCTTGGTAGATGGTTGCTTTCTGCATATTTCCGGAAGCAAATTGATTCAAGGAAATCAAGTTAAGTGTTAGAGCGTTATTGGTAGAACGATTAAATATGCCAAATCCAATTTTCGAGTATCCCATAGACTGAAAACGCGTTCCAGAAAGATCGGCCGTATCTCCTAAGAACAATCCGTTTCCCTCGAATGCATAGCGAAAAGCATCTCTTGAAAACATGATGGATGAAAATTGATGATATCCAGCTTGAATGGAATATCCGTGGTTATAAAACGGACTATTTTCATTTTTTGTCAAATCTCCTTTTGACCGGAACGACAACTCTGCATTCATATCCAGACCGAACTGATTGATATTTTGAAGGCGTTCAATGCTCGCATTCTTCATGTCTTGATCGATGTTTCCTCCATAAAAAAACGATTGCACAATGTTCTTTCCAATGGCATTCGACGCGTAATCACCATTCGATGTAAGCGTGATGGATCCGCTGCGCTGACCCACCGTATCCTTAATAATCGGTAACATGTTTTGTCCAAAAAGGTTGGCGCTACCAAGCAAAAAGAACAGACTAATTAGATTTCTCATAGGACTACTTTTGTGTTCAATTTCATCCGAAGTTTAAAGGATAAGAAAGCTTTCGCTTGAACTTGCTTTGGCTCACTAAGTCCCGTGGATGTATTTGGTGAATCGAAGCGTGCTTCTACTATGATTTTCTTCATAACACCTAAATCAGCAAGTACGTCTTTTTCAAGTAAAAACTCAATATGGGAGGGCTGTTTTTTTAACCCATCCAAGGGATCGATGGCAGCCATTTCGCAAGAAGAAATTTGACTACTTCCAATCAAAGTGTGAAGAATCTGACCATCTTCGGTCATCAAATACAACACTGGATCACAACTGAAAGGAAAAGCGTTGCTGACATCCAAATAAATCAATCCTGATTCGACATGAGTCTTGTTATCATTTTGCTTGAAGTTGATGTCAAAGGTATCACGCAAGGTAAGTCCATTAAATCCAAGTTTCAACGGTAATTGTGCACTCGCCTTTACTTTAATTCGACTATTTGGAAAAGCTTCATCGTTTCCTGCGGAAATATTTCCCCAAGGATTTAATTGTACTTCATAGGAAGCTTGATTTGAAGCGCCAAGATTTTCTAGAAACGATTCTAGGTTTGAATTACTTGAATTAAAGGAGAGTTGCTGTGCATTGGATTGAAGCGAGGACCATGATCCCACAGCGGGAGAAATGTAAAAACTCGGACCAATTTCTGGCGAAGTCAACGAAACGGTATTTCCCAATTCATTGGTATTTTTTAAGTAATGAAGTTGCCCGCGAATAGGAACTTTAATTCCATTTTCAACCGTTATTTGCAATGCAGTTTGTGGTAAATCCAAGGTTCCTTCTGTGATTTTACCCATGAAATCAATATTGAAGTCGGCGACATCGGAGAAGACTTTCGATCCGAAATATCCTTTTGCATAATCTACTTTGATATCCGTTAAACTCGCTTCAAATTTAAAATCATATGCAGAGCTGATGGAAACAGGCGCACCATTTGGATCTGTTGTTAAGGTCAATTTCGTTTGTAGAATGTTGTATTCCAATCCACTCAATCCACGTAGGTCAATTTGGTAGTTGGTTAAATCGAGTAACTCTTCTTTTACTGTTGGACTGGCTACTGAACCTGCGTCCACGCTGTAATTTTGTTCAAACATCACCCCATTTTGGGTAACTCCAGGCATTTGCACTTTAAACAAAACTTTAGTCCCCAGCGGATTGAATACTTTTACTTTGACACGACCATCTTTCACTCGTATTGACTTCAACTGAATGTCATCTAAGTCAAATGTATGTTCTTCTACGGCATTCACGAACGTCGTTCCCGGAGGAATGTTACTCAAAGTGATAATCGGTGAGAAAAGTTGTACGACGGATGTATCAGGGATTTTGATTAATTCAGAAAAGCCGATGTCTAATAATGTTCTGGTTAAATTAACCTGAATCTCCCCATTTGTTTCGGTAAGGGAGGAATCATTGACCCAGTTTTTTAGTGAAAGCGTATCGTGAACCAGAGGTGCTTCTAGGTCGACATTCCATGAGGTCCCCTCCTTTTTACAGGAATAAACACCAATTATCAGGCAAAATAATAGTAGTTTTCTCATCTTAAGCTCGTTCGATTACCGCCGCATATCCTTGTCCAACGCCAATGCACATGGTCACCAGTGCATAACGTTTGTTCGTTGCTTTTAATTGTCTTGCTGCAGTCAAAAGTAATCTTGCTCCAGACATTCCTAGTGGATGCCCCAAAGAGATTGCTCCTCCCATTGGATTGATGCGTGGATCATGGTCATCCAATCCCAAGCTACGTGTACACGCTAAAACTTGTGCGGCAAATGCTTCGTTGATTTCGATGATATCCATTTGATCCAAGGTTAATCCAGCACGACTCAATGCTTTCTGCGTTGCTTCCACTGGACCAATTCCCATGATGCGCGGTTCTACTCCGGCTACTGCTGCCGAAACCATTCGCGCCATTGGAGTTAATCCATGGTTTTTCAACCCATCTGCACTTGCCATTAATAAAGCTGCTGCTCCATCGTTCAAACCGGATGCATTTCCAGCAGTTACGGTTCCGTCCTTTTTAAATGCGGGACGCAATCCAGCTAAACTTTCAATGCTCGTCGATGGACGAGAAAATTCATCTTTCGATATAACTTGAGGCTCTCCTTTGCGTTGTGGAATTGAAACCGGAATGATTTCACCTTCAAAATATCCACTTGCTGTTGCTTTTGCGGTTTTTTCTTGAGACCAGCATGCGAATGCATCTTGATCTTCGCGGCTTATTTGAAATTTCTCAGCTAAATTTTCAGCGGTCATCCCCATGGAATCTACGCCATAAATTGCCTCCATTTTTGGATTGATAAAACGCCATCCGAAAGAAGAATCGAACATTTGTGCATCGCGACCAAATGCGCTACTTGTTTTTGAAATTACCCAAGGTCCGCGAGTCATGTGTTCGACACCACCTGCGATATACAAATCCCCGGCTCCATCTTTCATTGCTCGTCCAGCGTTAACTGCTGCCGCCAATCCTGAAGCACAAAGTCGATTCACTGTCTCTCCAGCAACTTCTTGTGGAAGTCCAGCCAACAACGCAGCCATTCTCGCTACATTTCGGTTATCTTCACCCGCCTGATTGGCACAACCAAGGATGACATCTTCAATTTTCGTTTGATCCAAACTTGGATGTCTTTCCACCAATGCTTTCAATACAATTGCGGCTAAATCATCTGCGCGAACAGGTGATAAACTTCCTCCAAAACTCCCAATCGGCGTGCGAACACCATCTACCAAGTATACTTCTTTTGACATGAATTTTAATCTTTTACCAAAGGTAATTGAAAAAGCAGAAAGTTGGACTACCGAAATGGAATTGTTTTATCCATGTGGAACGTTCCAATTAGGCTGAAAAAATGATCGTAATCGGTGGTGGGAAAGCGAATTATTCCTAAGTTCGTAGGATCAACAAAGACACAAATGAGCACATATCCTTTTCATGCAGTTTCCGAAGCGGACATTCATTTTTTCACAGAATTACTCGGTTCTAATGCCTTATTTAGTGAAGAACAACGCGTGAATTACGGACATGATGAAACGGAGGATTTATCCTTTCCCCCAAGTGTTGTTTTACGTCCTGGAACACCGGAAGAAATTTCCAAAATCATGGCGTATTGTCACCAAGAAGGAATTCCAGTAACACCTGCAGGAGCGCGAACTGGATTAAGTGGTGGCGCTTTACCCATACACGGCGGAGTTCTATTATCCATGGAGCGATTCAACCGAATCTTAGAAATCGACGAAAAAAACCATCAAGTCATCACTGAACCAGGTGTCATTACGCAAGTATTGCAAGACGCGGTAAAGGAAAAAGGATTGTTTTATCCACCAGATCCAGCGAGTAAAGGATCTTGTTTTATTGGCGGTAATGTTTCCGAAAATTCCGGTGGACCAAAAGCGGTAAAGTACGGTGTGACCAAGGATTACGTGTTGAATTTAGAAATCGTGTTGCCAACAGGTGAAATCATTTGGACAGGAGCCAATGTACTAAAAAACGCCACTGGTTATAACTTAACGCAACTTATCGTCGGATCAGAGGGGACTTTGGGCATCATTACGAAAATCGTAATGAAGTTGATTCCGCATCCCACGCATGATTTATTAATGTTGGTTCCTTTTTTCGATGCACAAAAAGCCTGCGAAGCAGTAGCTGCAATTTTCCAAGCTGGAATTACACCAAGCGGATTAGAGTTCATGGAGCGGGACGCATTGACATGGACGCAAGCCTTCACGGGTGAAACATCGATTCCCGTAGCGGACAATCACCAAGCACATTTGATCATCGAAGTGGATGGTTTCGATCCAGATCAGTTGATGCAGGAATGCGAGAAAATTCTTGGCGTTCTTGAAGGATTCGAAACAGACGAAATTCTATTCGCAGATTCCGAAGCACAAAAGAACACACTATGGAGTTTGCGCCGAAAAGCAGGTGAAGCGGTGAAAGCGCAGTCCATCTACAAAGAAGAAGATACCGTTGTTCCACGCTACGCCCTACCGCAATTGCTTTTCCATGTTAAAGAAATCGGAAAGAAATACGGTTTTTACTCCGTTTGCTATGGTCATGCTGGCGATGGAAATTTGCACGTAAACATCATCAAAGGGGAATTAAGCGATGAGAAATGGAATAAAGAATTACCCATTGCAATTCGCGAATTATTTTCGGAAGTGATCAAACTGGGTGGAACGATTTCAGGCGAACACGGCATTGGACTCGTTCAGAAATCCTACATGGATCTTGCCTTTCCGGAGGTCGCTTTGGAACTGATGAGAAACATCAAAAAAGTCTTTGACCCGAAAGGAATTTTGAATCCAGGGAAGGTTTTTTAATGTGCTAATTTGCTAATGGACTAATGTGCTAATTACCTAATGTGCTAATGTGCTAATTGTTCAATGTGCTAATGTGCTAGTTGGTTATTGGACTAATTTGCTAATTGTTTTTCGCTGCGGCAGAGTGATCATTATTTCATCCATTTTAAATTGCGCGCGTAGAGAAAAACCCAGCTTCCACCGTAAAGTGTATTTAATACGATGACAAAGGTTGGAACATCGCTTGGCGTGGTGAAGAAATAACTTTGGATGACATACAAAAAGCAATAGCCAATGTAAAAATGGAATCCAATTTTGCGTCCGATAAACATTAGGTAGACTGCAATGAGTGCAAATACCGAAATGAGTAAAATTAATCCGTTGTAGGCCACGAAATTCGCAAACATATTATCGGACATCTTCTCCAATTTTGTGAGGACTTCAGACCAGTAGGACAGGTCAACTTTTTCACTTTTCGCCAACACATCAAGTTTTTCTTGCGAATCTGCGAATTGAAGTTTCGCTGCTTCTAATTCTTCTGAACTAGGTTTTCCTCCTAATGCTCCAAATACAGAAGTTAGGATAGACACTCCAATATTCACAAAAGACATGATGGAAATAATCAATAGAAATTTCGGTCTTTTTGGGATTTCATTTCCTTCCAATACTTGTTCAAATTCTTCCATAATTACCAGTTTTTCAATCCAAAGTTACGTGCAAGTTTCATGTCGCGGGATAAATAGCGATCCTCCAATAAGAACGGAACTTCCTTTCTGAATTCCGCATGTATTTTTTCAATGCGTTCTGAACTCTTAAGTGGACGTCGAAAATCCAATCCCTGAGCTGCATGCATTAATTCAATTCCTAAAATGGTTTGACAATTTTGAATCACTCGATACAATTTTGTCGCGGCATTCGCACCCATACTTACGTGATCTTCTTGTCCGTTGCTGGAATCAATCGTATCTACGGATGCTGGCGTACACAATTGCTTGTTTTGACTCACAATCGATGCACACGTATATTGAGAAATCATCATTCCGGAATTCAATCCTGGATTCGCCACTAAAAATGCAGGTAAGCCTCGTGTTCCAGAAATCAATTTATAGACTCTTCGCTCAGAAATACTGCCCATTTCCGCCATCGCAATTGCCAAAAAATCCATGATTAAGGCCAAAGGTTGACCATGAAAATTTCCTGCTGAAACAACTTCATCTGTATCTGGAAAAACCGTTGGATTATCCGTCACTGCATTCATTTCGCGTTCCACGATTCTTGCACAATGATCGATGGTGTCTTTTGTCGCACCATGAACTTGCGGTATACAACGGAAAGAATATGGATCCTGAACGTGTTTCTTTTCTTGTGCAATGATTTCACTGGTGGACATTAACTCACGCATGGCTTCGGCCATCTGAATTTGTCCGTGTTGGTTGCGAATGACATTCACATTCGATTGAAAGGGATTTAATCTTCCATCGAAGGCATCCAAAGACATTCCCGCAACCAAAATCCATTTATCCCATAAGGATTGTGCTTCTTTTACCGCGTAACTCGCATAAGCGGACATAAATTGGGTTCCATTTAACAAGGCCAATCCTTCTTTCGATTGCAACACAATTGGTGCTAATCCAAATTTCGCATTGATTTCAGCACCGGAATACCGTTTTCCTTGGTAGTCCACTTCTCCTTCGCCAAGTAAAGGCAGACACAAATGAGCTAAAGGAGCTAAATCCCCTGACGCACCTAAACTTCCCTGCTGGTAAACCACTGGATAAATCCCCTCGTTAAAGAAAAATAATAAGCGTTCAACGGTTGCCAATTGCACACCCGAATTTCCTTTAGAAAGTCCAAAAACCTTCAAGAGTAACATGCGCTTCACTAATTCATGAGGAACCTCCTCACCTGTTCCACAAGCATGCGATAGCACTAGATTACGCTGTAAAGCTTCTAGGTCATTGGACGAAATTGCCGTGTCACATAGCGAACCAAATCCTGTGTTGATTCCGTAAATCAAAGCATCAGAACCGTGCATTTTTTGATCCAAATAGGCGCGGCATTTCTCGACAGCTGCTTTCGCCTCTGAGGATAAAGTTACCTTTAAGTTAGCATTGATAATGTTCTCGAATTCAAATAATTCGATGTAATCCAAATGAATGGTATATTCTGACATAAAACGATTATTTTCGAAGCATTTGCGCGAAATCTTTCGCGAAATACGTTAAGATTCCATCTGCACCTGCGCGACGAATACTCAAAAGCATTTCGTACACAGCAAGATCATAATTCAACCAGCCATTTTGTGCGGCGGCATGAACCATCGCGCATTCACCACTGACATTGTAAGCTGTAATTGGAATTGGAAATTGTTCTTTTAAAATATGGATGATGTCCAAATAACATAAAGCAGGTTTCACCATCAACATGTCCGCTCCTTCTTCAAAATCCAATTGCGCTTCCAATAAGGCTTCTCGTTGATTGGCTGGATTCATTTGATAGGTTTTTTTATCTCCTGATTTTGGTGCGGAATTCAACGCATCACGAAAAGGACCATAAAACGCACTGGCATATTTCGCTGTATATGACATAATGCTTACATCCGTATATCCAGCGCCGTCAAGTGCTTCACGAATAACACCAACACGTCCATCCATCATATCAGAAGGGCCGATAATATCTACACCCGCTTGCGCTTGTGCAACAGACATTTTGGCTAAAATCGGCAAGGTTTCATCGTTCACAATCTTTCCATCAACAACAAGTCCATCGTGTCCATCTGAAGAATATGGATCCATAGCTACGTCACTCATCACAACTGATTCCGGGAATCGCGCTTTGATTTGACGAATCGCTTCCAAATAGAAATTATCACTTGCGTAACTGTAACTTGCGACTTGATCTTTCAAGGATTCATCTACAGCGGGAAAGATGTCGAAGGTATGAATTCCTAGATTCATGCACTCCTCGATTTCCGGCAATAGTTTATCAATTGACCAACGAAAGTTATTCGGCAAGGAAGAAACTTCTTCTTTGATGTTTTTTCCATCCTTCAAAAAGATGGGATAAATTAAGTTTTCTACTCCGAGTTTCGTTTCCTCCACCATATGGCGAATGGCACTACTTTTTCGGTTGCGTCTTGGGCGAATATTCATAAGATTACATTAACATTCCACCACAAACGTGTAGTGTTTGTCCTGTGATGTAAGCGGACATATCTGACGCAAGGAAAACTGTTGCATTCGCTACGTCAATTGGTTGTCCACCTCGTTTTAACGGAATGCTATTTCTCCACGTTTGAACCACTTCTGGATTCAACGCATCTGTCATTTCTGTTTCAATGAATCCTGGTGCAATCGCGTTACAACGGATGTTACGAGAACCTAATTCAGCTGCGATGGATTTCGTGAATCCGATCAAACCTGCTTTTGAAGCTGCATAGTTTGCTTGTCCAGCATTACCTTTTACGCCGACAACAGAAGACATATTGATAATGGATCCTGAACGTGCTTTCAACATTGGTTTTTGTACTGCTTTCGTTAAATTGAATGCTGATTTCAAATTGGTATTGATCACTTCGTCCCATTGTTCTTCCGTCATACGCATCAATAAAGTATCACGTGTGATTCCTGCGTTGTTTACTAACACATCCACCGTTCCGAATTCAGCAACGACATCATCTACTAATTGTTGTGCTTGATCAAAATTAGAAGCATCCGAACGGAAACCTTTTGCTTTTCCACCGTTTGCCGTCAATTCAACTTCCAAAGCGCGCGCTTTTTCTTCTGATGACAAGTACGTAAAAGCAACTGTTGCACCTTGACGAACACATTCTTCTGCAATAGCTTTCCCGATTCCACGTGAAGCTCCTGTAATCAACACAATTTTATTAGCTAGTAATCCCATATTTATTATTTTAATCAAAGATATAAATTCCTCGCAAACTGAATTCGACTACTTCTGTTTGAATTCGATTGCCGTATAGATTTTCCATTTCGCCAAACGGTATTTCATAGATGTCCATAAAACTCCAAGTCCGTAGGTTGTTGAACGTGCAAAATTAATCGATGAAGCTTCTTCAAAATACTTTGTTGGACAAGTCACCTCTCCTATTTCAAATCCAGCAAAGAAAATTTGCGCCAACATTTGATTATCGAAGATGAAATCATCTGAATTCGCTTCGATGTTGATTTTGGTAAAAATCTCCTTGGAGAATGCACGGTATCCAGAATGGTATTCCGATAACTTTTGTGACATCAAAATATTTTGAAACAAGGTTAAAAAGCGATTAGCAACGTATTTATACATGGGCATCCCTCCTTTTAACGCGCCTTTTCCTAAAATTCTGGACCCAAGTACTACAGGATACACATCATAAGCAATGATTCCCGATATAGCATGAATTAATTTTGGCGTGTACTGATAATCTGGATGCAACATGATGATGATGTCCGCACCTAAACTTAAGGCTTTGTCGTAGCATGACTTTTGATTCCCACCGTATCCACGGTTTTGCTCGTGACGTACAATATGCTTGATTCCAAGCCTTTGTCCTACCTCACTGGTGTTGTCTTTACTAGCGTCATCGACTAATACGACTTCATCCACGATATCAAATGGGATTTCAGCGTAAGTCATTTCTAATGTTTCAGCCGCATTGTATGCCGGCAGAACGATACAGATTTTCTTTCCGTTTAACATAAAACAAAGTTAAGAGAATTGTTTCATAGTTTACTTGTGAGGAAAGAGTTTCTTTGACTTGGAAGCATAGAATATTTGCTAGGAATACCTTAACTTTGAAGGATGATGAATGCTCCACTTGCTGAACGCATGCGACCAACAACGCTCGATGAATACATCGGACAGGCGCATTTATTGGCGGAAGGTGCCGCATTAAGACGTGCATTAGACGCTGGAGTCATTCCTTCGATGATTTTCTGGGGTCCTCCAGGAGTCGGAAAAACCACACTAGCACAGTTAATTGCCAAGCATTTAAATCGTCCAATTCATACATTATCCGCTATTTCATCCGGTGTAAAAGATGTGCGTGAAGTCATTAACCGCGTGGAAAACGGCGGGATGTTTCAAGCCAAAGGAACGATTTTGTTTATTGATGAGATTCATCGCTTTAGCAAAGCACAGCAGGACTCACTTTTGGGCGCTGTTGAGAAAGGAGTGATTACCCTCATCGGTGCAACAACAGAGAATCCATCTTTTGAAGTAATCTCCGCCCTACTGAGTCGTTGTCAGACATATGTACTAAAAGAACACACCAAGGAAGATTTGCTTCATCTCCTCGATCGTGCCATTAATCAGGATTCTGTTTTAAATAAGAAAAAAATTACACTGACTGAAACCAATAGTTTATTAGCTATTTCAGGAGGTGACGCACGTAAATTACTCAATGTATTCGAGATCATCATTGGTACTTTCCAAGGTCAAACAGCGATTGAAATTACCGATGAAATCGTCCTTCAAAATGCGCAACAAAGCCTTTCACGTTATGACAAGGACGGCGAACAACATTACGACATCATATCTGCTTTCATAAAATCCATTCGTGGAAGTGATCCAAACGCGGCGATTTATTGGTTAGCACGCATGGTCGAAGGCGGCGAGGACCCAAAATTTATTGCGAGAAGGTTATTGATTTCTGCAACCGAAGACATTGGATTAGCAAATCCAAATGCCTTATTACTAGCAAATGCATGTTTTCAAGCCGTTGAAAGCGTAGGTTGGCCGGAATCGAGAATTATTCTTGCAGAGTGCACGATTTATTTGGCATCATCTCCGAAAGGAAATGCCGGATACATGGCCATCAATAAAGCACAACAATTGGTTCAGCAAACGGGGAATTTGGACATTCCTCTTCCCTTGCGAAATGCACCAACTGCATTAATGAAACAACTTGGATACGGAGAAAACTATTTATACAGCCATGACTTCCCTGGGAATTTTGCGGAACAAGAATTTTTACCAAGTGAAATAGCCGGAACCAATTTCTTTCAAGCTGGAAGTAGTTCAAAGGAACAGGAAATCGCACAGACGATTTCCAATTTATGGAAGGATAAATACAAAAAATGATGTCAGCCATTCTGTATTATTGCGTGGTTTACCCATTATCACTCCTACCCTTGTGGATTCTTTTCAGAATCAGTGATTTGCTTTTTTTACTGTTCATTAGCATCCTTCCTTACCGAAAAAAAGTGGTCCAAAGTAACATCAAAAAGTCTTTTCCTGACTTAAACTCAAAAGATCATGCAGTACTTGTGAGAGGATTCTATCGTCACTTTTCCGACTTACTCATTGAAAGCATTAAAAACTTAAGCATATCTAAAGAAGAATTATTGCGTCGAATGAAGGTGCTTAATCCTGAAGTATTGGTAGAATTAGAGAAAAGTAAAAAATCTACCTTATTTGTGGCCGGACACTTCAACAACTGGGAATGGTTTATCACGGCTCAAGCTTTATTGGTTCCAAATCATTCGTATGGAATTGGGATGCCTTTGAGCAATGGCTTTTGGGACAAAAAACTCACCGAACGACGCCAACGTTTTGGACTAACCGTTGTAAATGCGCAAACGTATAAATCGATTTTTAATTTAAAAAAAACAATTTCCGTGTTGGTCTTGAGTGATCAAGCTCCTGCTGATTCTCGAAAAAGCTACTGGATGGAATTCCTTAACCAGCCTACTCCTATCCTTTTTGGTGTAGAACAAATGGCCAATGAAGTAGATTTGAATGTAGTCTATTTCGATGTGAAAAAAGCCAAGCGTGGTCAATACAGCATTGAATTCACTGTTTTAACAACGGATGCTCGAAGCTTGCCTTATGGACACTTAACAGAACAGCATGTTCACCTGCTTGAAAAGAGCATTATGGATGAACCTTGCCATTGGCTGTGGTCCCATAAACGATGGAAACGTTCCATGCCTGAAGATTTGGAACTTCTAAAAATCGAACAGAAGTCCAAGTTTGAAAAAAAATACCGCTAAACTGCTATGAAAATTTTGCTTTCACTTTCCGTGTTGTTTCTATTTGGTGGAGCACCAAAAATAGAAGTACTGCAATATGGAAATTCAACCATCCACGCACGAAGTATTCAGAACTTTTCGAAAAACGAAATTCTTATCGGCACGAATGAAGGTAAATACGTTTTGGTTTCAAAGAACCTAAAGAAACCAGTTTCCATGTACCTACCATCAACGCGACACCTCATCAAAGAAATTCGCGATGCGGATAAAAATGAACACTATTTGTTTTTCATGCAGAGCAACGATGAATCACATGTCCTTCGCGAAAAATGGGATGGAAAAGAAGATAGCTTATTGAACTTTTCTCATCATGGAAAACCTGTTTTCCTAGATGGCATTGCGCTGCAAGACAGCATTGGATTTATTATTGGTGATCCTGTGGATGGCGACTTTGCTTTATTTCGAACACAAAACTTTGGGGAATCCTGGGAGGCTTGTCCGGGAAAGGTATTTAGTCAAGCGAACGAAGCTGCATACGCTGCAAGTGGAACCACGAATCACCTCATCGATGGCGATTTTATTTTCATCAGTGGCGGTGAAACATCTTGGTTTATCTGGAGTTCCGATTTAGGAGAAAAATGGAAGTCAACAGAGATTCCGTTTGAGTCCTGTAAAACTTGTGGAGCCTATTCACTCGCATATAAAAACCGCAAAGAATTAGTTACTGTTGGAGGTGATTACACCAGACCGAATGAATCTATTAACACCTGCTTTTATTCAATCGATGGTGGATTAAGTTGGACAGCATCGAAAAATCCTCCTTCAGGATATCGCTCTTGCGTGATATTTGCAAATGGTGTATACTATGCTTGCGGAACAAACGGTATTGACTTTTCCACAGATCACGGAACGACTTGGCAATCTTTATCCAAGGAGAATGGATTATCTATGTGCACTGATAAAAGATACTTATATATTTCATGTCCCAAAGGAAAAGTGCTTAAAATGAAATTGATCAAATAAAAAAAGGAGAGCAAACGCCCTCCTTTCAATGTGTTTCAGTTTAATTTACTTCGCTTGAAGTGTATCCTCCATCGCTTGAGAAACCGCTGATTTCTCTAAACGCAATTTCGTTCCTTCTGATTGAATCAAAACTGTTGAATCCGTCACTTCTAAAATTTTACCGTGGATACCACCGATGGAAACAATTTTATCTCCAGCCTTTAATCCTTCACGGAATTTCTTCAATTCCTTTTGTTTTTTCATTTGTGGTCTGATCATGAAAAAATAGAATACTAGAACCATAAGTCCTAACATCAATATACTTGACATTCCTTGTCCGCCGCCCATAATTTTTGTTTTTTATTTATTAACGTATTTTACCTTTTATCTCCAAAACGGTCACGTTTGGCTCCGTATTCGCCATCACTGTAATCATTTTTTGGATTCTTTTCGAACTCAAGTTGTCTGTTTTCACTTGAGCAATAATTTCACTTGATTCTCCTGGTTGGATTGGATCCTCTGGCTCTTCCGCTACAGTACATGAACACGAAGGAGTCACATCACCAATTACCAATGGATATTCCCCTGTATTTGTCACTTTAAACTTTGCATTGATGACTTCACCTTTGACAACTGTTCCTGCATCGAATACCGTTTCGACTTCCATTGTTGTTTTTTGTCCAACTTGCAATGCTTGATCGTCACCACAAGCAAACAAAAATCCAATTCCAATAACTAATGCAATCTTTTTCATTTGTAGGGTATTAAGTAATTAATCCACGTCCAATTTTAACGATCTTTTTATCTTTCGTCAATTGAACAATCGCTTTATCTAGGACACCATTAATAAACAAATTACTTTTCGGTGTACTGTAAAACTTAGAAATCTCAATGTATTCATTCAAGGTCACTTTCGTCGGAATGCTACTGCACGTTTGCAATTCTGTCAATCCCATTTTTAGTAATAAGATATCCATTTTCGCGATGCGATCTAAATCCCAATTTTGAGCGAACTCATCAATTAACGCTTCGTTTTCCTCATTCATTTGAATGGTTTTACGCAGCAAGTTGACTATGAATTCTTTTTCATCGTCGTTTTCCTTGTAAAGTGGAAGCACTTCAAATGCTTTTCCTTCCTTCCAAGACTTCATCGTTTTCATTGCCATTGAGCAACAAAGATCTAAATCATCTGCCCAATAAATGCTTTTCTCATCAAAGAAGTATTGAATTAAATCCGAATTAGCAATTTCAGCTTTGAACAATTGTAAAGCAAAGGCCATGTCTTCTTCAATACCTTCCGAATCATTGTTCATGTGTTCAAAGTAAACTTCCGATTCTAAAATCACAAGAAATACTTTTCTGAAAATTTCTTGACTTTCCGCTCCCAACCAATTGACCTTGCGAATTTCGCTTAGCTTCGTTAATTCATAAGAAGATTCAATTGCTTCGATCAATTTATTGTTCACGAATTTCATGTTTGGATTCAAGTCCTCTTCCGTTGGACGCATTTTCTTTTTATGCTCATCCATGCGGTTTTGCGCTGCGCGTTTCAACTCTGGTAGCGTCATGATCATGAATAAGTACATGTCGTACATACGCTCCACAGCCGAAAGCAGTTCTTTTTCCGCCTTTAGGATACTTTCCTCTTCGCTTTGAAAAAAAGCATAAAGAATTTGGAGTACTTTAATTCGTAAGTGTCTTCTATTAAGCATTCTGGTTTTTTACAGATTCAAACTTCCTTTGGACTGAACACGTTCTTCAGCCATTTTATTCGCAATCTGATACGTAGGAACACCTTCGTCTTGTGAACGTTTCACAATATTGTAGATCGTTCCGTAAATTTCTTCCGCTTTTTGATGAGCCCAGTCAAGGGTCAACCCTTCTACTTCAGAGAAACAATTGATAACACCACCTGCATTGATGGCAAAATCAGGTGCATAAACGATTCCTCGTTTCATCACTTCTAAGCCATGAATTTTCTCATCTTTCAATTGATTGTTCGCTGCTCCTGCAATAACAGAACAAGAAAGGCGAGACAATGTGTCGTCGTTTACCGTTGCTCCAAGTGCACAAGGCGCGTAAATGTCCATTTTGACATCGTAAATCGCATTTGGCTCAACAATTGTCGCTCCGTATTTTTCCGAAACACGTTTCAATGCTTCTTGATTGATATCCGTAATGAATACATTCGCGTTTTCTTTCGCTAAATGAGAAACCAAGTATTCACCCACGTGTCCAACACCTTGAACAGCAATCGTTTTTCCACTTAGGTCATCTGAGCCGTATTGCATTTTTGCAGCAGCTTTCATTCCCATGTAAACTCCGAATGCAGTTACGGGAGATGGATCACCGCTTTTACCAGGTAAACCAACCACATAATTTGTTTCTTCACTTACCCATTGCATGTCCGATGGAGAAATTCCCACATCTTCAGCAGTGATGTATTTTCCTGCAAGTCCATTTACGAATTGACCAAAACGACGGAAAAGCGCTTCAGATTTTTGGGTTTTAGAATCCCCGATAATCACTGCCTTTCCCCCACCTAGGTTCAAACCTGAAATGGCATTTTTGTAGGTCATCCCACGTGAAAGACGCAAAACATCATTCAATGCTTCCATTTCATTGTTGTACATCCACATTCGGGTTCCACCTAACGCAGGACCCAAAACCGTGTTATGCACAGCGATGATTGCTTTTAAGCCAGTTGCGTGATCATTACAAAATAGGATTTGTTCGTGTCCTAAAGAGGACATTTGTTGGATAACAGGATTTGATTGCAAATCTGTTAAAGAAGTAACTGTCAAATCAGACATGTTTTTGCTTGAGTTCGTTAACTAATCAGATGAATGGTTACTTTTGTAACGCTATTCAACGCTGGCAAAATTAGAAAATAAAACATGAAGTCTCTTCAATACTTAAATAAATATTTCCTAAAATATAAATGGCGCCTACTTTTTGGGATCTTTTTTACCATTGTGAGTAATTATTATGGCGTTCAAATGCCTATTTATTTCAAGAATGCCATTGATCAATTTCAGACAAATCTATCGGAGGCCAAACCGAATGACTTTCTTTGGTTAGCGTTTCAATTGGGAGGATTCTACATGTTATTATCCTTGGCGAAAGGATTCTTTTTGTTTCTGATGCGCCAAACGATCATTGTAATGTCCCGTTACATTGAATTCGATCTCAAAAACGAAATCTACGCCCATTACCAAACGCTTGATCAAGGGTTCTTTAAGCGAAATTCAACGGGGGATTTAATGAACCGTATTTCAGAAGACGTCGGATTAGTTCGGATGTATCTCGGTCCCGGAATCATGTACATCATCAACTTGATCATTGCATTTACCTTAATCGTAACACAGATGATTCGGATTAGTCCATCATTGACACTCTATGTATTGATTCCACTTCCGATCATGTCAATTTTGATTTACCGCGTTTCCTCACGCATGAACGCTATGAGTGCATTGGTTCAAAAAGAACAATCCCTGTTATCCACCCTTGCACAGGAAACGTTCTCGGGAATTCGAATTATTAAAGCATACAACCGAGAAAAAGAAACGGAAGAAAAATTAGGTGAAAGCGCAGAAAATTACAAAAAACAAAGCATGCGCTTGGTGCTAGTTAACGCGTTTTTCATCCCAACCATCATGTTTTTAATTGGCATTAGCATCTTGATTGCCGTGTATTATGGTGGGATTTTATCTTTCACTGGTCCAAAGGCGGAACGTATTTCTATTGGTAGTATCGTTGCCTTTATCATGTTCGTCAACAGCCTTACGTGGCCATTCGCTAGTTTGGGCTGGGTATCTAGCATCATACAGCGCGCTTCTGCATCTCAAAAACGAATTAATGAATTCCTATTAACGAAACCCAAAATTATAAATACAGAAACGGGGGAATTTGATTTTCGTGGAAGTATCGCATTTAACAAGGTTTGTTTTGAATATCCAGTTACAAACATATGTGCAGTTTCCGATGTGTCATTCCAAGTTAACAAAGGAGAAACACTTGCCATTGTGGGACATACGGGAAGTGGGAAATCAACAATTAGTTCCTTGTTAATGCGTCAATATGACCCAGAAAAAGGTGAAATATTGATTGACGGAAAAGCATTACCATCCATCAACCTACACGCGTTGCGCGATCAAACTGGGATTGTCCCGCAGGATGTCTTTTTATTTTCCGATACCATTCGTGAAAACTTACAATTTGGTGTCAATGATCGTACACCTAGTGACGAAGAATTAATCGCAGCTTGTGAAATGACACATGTTTACCACAACATCCAAGGATTCCCCGATGGATTTGATACGTTACTTGGTGAACGGGGTGTCAACTTGAGTGGTGGACAAAAACAGCGCATCAGTATCGCCCGTGCGTTATTGAAAAATCCGAAGTTGTTAATTTTGGATGATTGCCTATCTGCAGTTGATACCGAAACCGAGGAAATCATTTTAAGAAACCTTGAAAATGGGAAAGAAAATCGGACAACCATTATCATTAGTCACCGTATTTCGACCATTCGAAATGCGACAAAAATCATCGTTATCAACCATGGTCAAGTCATTGAAAGTGGAAATCATGATTCCTTGATGAAGCAAAAAGGAACCTATTTCGACCTTTATGAACAGCAGTTGCGTCAAGAGAAAAATTAAAAACACATCACTCATTCTAAACTTTTAAACAGGTAAATGTTTGTCTTTTTCTGAAACAATATGTTGATATTCAGCGTAAGTTAGCTCAAACTTTAAAACAAACAACTATGAAAAAGTTTATGATTTTTGTAAGTGCATTAACGTTGTCAGGAACAATGTTCGCACAAAAAGCAACAACTGACAATCCATTCTCTTTAGAAGGATTAGTTAATTATGATGCTACAAATGGAATGAATTGGAACGCGCCAACGCTCCGTTTGCGTTATTTCGCAACAGATCAGATTGCTGGTCGTTTCCAATTAGGTTTCGGTGATGGAACTCCAACACCAAGTTCAGAATCTCATACGTATTATCAAAATGCAAATGGTACAGGTGCAACCGGTACCAAAGAAATCAAAAGAGGTGCGTACAACCTTCAACTTGGAGCAGAGTATCACTTAGCCGGAACAGAGAAAATGTCACCATACTTTGCTTTAGGTGTAAACTTAGGTGGAGGGAAATATGATGAAACATGGACTAATTCTGACGGTACATCTTACGTAAGTGGATTAAACGCAACAGTTACAGGTGGGTATTCAACTTTTGGCGTAAGTCTTGGAGCTGGATTTGACTATTACATTGCAGAAAACTTATATGTTGGTTTGGAAATGAATTTTTCTAAATCAAGTGTAAGCTACGATGCAGGCGTTGTAACAGTTGGTGGTGCAGTTGCTGGTTATGAGCCTGCATACAAAGAATCATTCACGAGTATCGGTGCTGCACATGGTGCGGTTCGTATTGGATGGAGATTCTAATTAGACAAAATAATTTGAAGAAGGGAGCCTTGGCTCCCTTTTTTTATGCAGAATAAAAACAATTCTTACCTTTGCCCACGTTATGAAAGAAAGAAACCGCATAGAAGTTTGCTTCACCCCTGGAGAATACGAATATTTCAAAGGAGAATACGAAATTGTTGTCGTAATTGATGTACTACGGGCAACTTCGGCCATTTGCGCTGCTTTTGCCAACGGAATAAAATCCATTATTCCTGTTCCAACCGTTGAAGAGGCCTGGGAATACAAAAAGAAAGGTTATTTGGCTGGAGCGGAACGCAAAGGTCAAATTGTGGAAGGATTTGATTTCGGGAATTCACCTTTTTCATACATGCGTGAAGACTTTAAAGGACAAGAAGTAGTTCTTACTACCACAAATGGAACAAAATCTCTTGATGTTGCGAAAGACGCAGAAATCGTTGTTGTCGGTTCATTCCTCAACTTGAATTACCTTAGTGAATGGCTGGTGAAACAAGAAAAAAACATACTTTGCTTGTGTTCGGGATGGCAAGACAAGTTCAATTTAGAGGATACCATTTGTGCAGGAGCAATATCAGACTTTTTAATTTCTTCCGGTAAATTCACCTCCGAAGAGGATTCAAGTATTGCTGCAAAATACTTATATTTATCTGCAAAGGATAATTATTTAGGTTACTTAAAATCAAGTTCTCATCGTCGTCGATTGAAAAACTTGAATTTGAATGAGGACATTAAATATTGCCTAACACCAAATCAAACTGCAGTTATTCCGATTCTTAAAGATGGTAAATTGGTTCAATTATAGATTCCTATTATCCGTTATACTCTTAAGTATACTGTTGCAAAGCAGTACCCGAAAAGCTGACAAACTCACATGGGGATTTTTTGGACACAAACGCATCAATCGCATTGCGGTATTCACCCTACCCGCTTCGATGTTTGGTTTTTACAAAGAACACATTGAATTTCTTACGGACCATGCAGTAGATCCTGATAAACGGCGATATGCGATTGAAGGAGAAGCGCAATGTCATTACATCGATCTTGATCACTATTACAAAAGCGGCGAGAATCCATTTGAGGTTATTCCCCGTCGTTGGAAGGATGCGGTAGAAAAATATACGGAGGACACCCTACAAGCCTATGGCATCGTTCCATGGCATATTGTTCAAATGAAATACCGATTACAAAAAGCGTTTGAAACGAAAAACGTCGATTTAATCTTGAAATATTCTGCGGATATTGGACATTACATTGGAGATGCACATGTACCGTTACATACAACTGAGAATTACAATGGGCAATTAACAGGCCAACGAGGAATACATGGATTATGGGAAAGTCGGCTGGTTGAAATCAATTCCGAGGACTATGATTATTTCGTAGGAAAAATAAAGTATGTTTCCAATGTACAAGACCTAGCTTGGGAAGCTGTTCGTGCCTCTCATCTAGCCCTCGATTCTGTTTTACGCATGGAGAAAGAATTGACCAAGGAATTTCCTGCTGATCGAAAATACAGCTACGAACAACGGGGAAACACCACAATTTCCGTTTACTCGAAAGAATTTTGTGATGCGTATCATCAACGCTTGAACGGAATGGTTGAACGAAGACTGAAAGCCGCCATTTTAGCAGTTGGCTGCATTTGGTACACTGCATGGGTTGATGCTGGTCAACCAGACCTCAGTAAACTTCAAGCGGTTCCTCCGACAACAGAACTACTGAAGGAATTTGCAGATTTAGATGCACACTTTCACAACGACAAGCATTTTGGGAGAATTTGTGATTAACTAAATCAAAATTACCCAATGACTGAAATTAAAATGTTTGAAGAAATTAATTCAAGCTTCGGTAACGGATGCGTTTTGGTCCAGCGTCGCCAAGGCGTTTACGTCGGTTTTCTTCGTATTCTGAGTAACTTCCTTCGAACCAATAAACTTGTGAATCACCTTCGAACGCGAGGATATGTGTACAAATACGGTCCAAGAACCAGCGGTCGTGAGAAATAACCACCGCACATCCTGCGAAGTTTTCGATTCCTTCTTCAAGTGCACGAAGTGTATTTACATCAATGTCGTTGGTAGGCTCATCTAATAAAAGAACGTTTGCTTCCGTTTTCAAAGTCATGGCAAGGTGTAGTCGGTTTCGTTCCCCACCTGAGAGAATTCCTACTTTCTTGTTTTGATCTGCACCAATGAAATTGAACTTTCCAAGGTAAGCCCGTGAATTGATTTTCTGGTTTCCGATTTCAACGTACTCCAAGCCATTTGAAACGACATCGAAGACCGTTTTGTCTGGATGTATGTCCTTGTGGGTTTGATCTACGTAGCCAATTTTAACTGTTTCACCCACGGTAAATTCTCCATGATCGACATTCAATTCATTCATGATCATTTTGAAAATTGTTGTTTTCCCTGCACCATTTGGACCAATGATTCCAACAATTCCTGCAGGTGGCAATTTGAAATTCAAATCATCGTACAACATTTTATCACCGAAAGATTTCCCAACATGAATCGCATCGATGACATTGTTACCTAAACGTGGTCCATTCGGAATCGGAATTTCCAAAACAGCTTCTTTTTCACGTGCATCTTCTGAAAGCATTTTGTCATAGTTCTGTAAACGAGCTTTACTTTTCGCTTGTCGTGCTTTTGGATTCATGCGCACCCACTCCAACTCGCGAGCTAACATCTTTTGACGTTTGGATTCTGATTTTTCCTCCTCCTTCAAGCGGTTTCCTTTTTGCTCTAACCAAGATGAGTAGTTTCCTTTCCATGGAATTCCTTCTCCACGGTCCAGCTCAAGGATCCAACCTGCGACGTTATCTAAGAAATAACGGTCGTGGGTTACGGCGATTACCGTTCCTTTGTATTGTTGTAAATGTTGTTCTAACCAATCAATTGATTCTGCATCTAAGTGGTTGGTTGGCTCATCCAATAGAAGAATATCTGGATTCTGAAGCAATAAACGACACAGTGCAACACGGCGTTTTTCTCCTCCAGAAAGTGTTCCGATCAATTGATCATCAGGTGGACAACGCAAAGCATCCATGGCGCGCTCAAGTTTTGTATCCAATTCCCATGCGTCTAAGGCATCGATTTTATCAGACACTTGCCCTTGACGAGCAATTAACTTATCCATTTTATCTGGATCATTTAGGATTTCTTCATCCATAAATGACGCATTGATTTCTTCGTATTCCTTTAAGGCATCAACCGTTTCTTGCGCACCTTCCATGACCACCTCTTTAACTGTCTTGGTTAAATCAAGTTCAGGCTCTTGTGCCAAATAGCCAACTGTATATCCCGGTGAAAAAACAACATCCCCTTGATACGACGGATCTAAACCCGCAATGATTTTCATTACCGTTGATTTACCGGATCCATTTAATCCGATGATGCCAATTTTAGCGCCATAGTAAAAGGATAAATAAATGTTTTTGATGATTTGCTTGCCAAGTGGAGTTGTTTTGGAAACTCCCACCATGGAGAATATGATTTTTTTATCGTCTGACATTGAATTTGTATTTATTAAGGCAAATTTAAAGGTTAGAAATTGATTGAGATTAATCCAATTTCACTTTATCGTATTCTTTGTTCTTTAAAATTTCGATTGCACGTTGAAGAATTTCATTGGATTCATTGTAAATCTGGAACATTTCATTGGCACCCCAAAGGTCTTGTGCAATGATGGATTTTAAGCGAAGCTTGATCAAGTGTTCACTAGTTTTATATCCCGCCTCGTCAAATTTCAATTCAGGATCTTCTTTTTGAACGAATGCAAAAAAGGAATCCATAAACGCTTGATCACAATTGAATGAACGTTTGAATGCTTCAAAACTTGGATATTGTGCTTTTAAAACGGCACGTTGCGAATTAACAAAATTAAAGGAGTAATTATTCAAATGTCCTCCTTGAACCAACTCACCAAAATACTTCGAATTCTCAGTTGTATCTAATGGAACAAAAAAGTCTGGCATGATTCCACCTCCACCGTAAACAGTACGATGTGTTTTCAAGGTCTCGAATTTCAACGAATCTGGCATTTTAATGGAATCTGCATGAATAAACTCTCCATTCAAAAAGCGCTGTGTGATGTCTTTACGGTACGTTTCTGTATCATCGTATGGTTTCTGAATAAAACGTCCAGTTGGCGTGTAATAGCGCGCAATGGTTAATCGAATTTCTGATCCATCTGAAAGCGGCATCGGACGTTGAACAAGACCTTTACCATAAGTTCTTCTACCAACGATTAACCCACGGTCCCAATCTTGAATGGAACCCGAAAGAATTTCACTTGCACTAGCACTGTATTCGTCTGTTAACAAGATCAATTTTCCGGATTCAAACAATCCTTTTTTTCCGGCGCGTAGGTTACTACGTGGTTGTGCACGACCTTCTGAATACACCACTAATTTATCTCCAGAAAGAAATTCATCGGCTAACTTATGAGCTGCATCCAACAATCCACCACCGTTTCCTTGTAAATCGAAAATCAAGTTTTTCATTCCTTGCGCTTTCAAGTCGGTCATTGCTTTTAACACTTCATCCATTGTTGTGCGCGAAAAACTATTCAATTTGATGTATCCTGTTTCTTGATCAATCATGTAAGATGCGTCAACGGAATAAACAGGAATTTTATCTCTTGTCACGGTATATTCCAAAATTTTATTTCCTTTTCTACGCACCGTAATTTTCACCTTTGTCCCGAGTTCGCCCATTAATTTTGATCGAACATCTTGATTTTTCAATCCAACACCTGCTATGTTTACCGCATCGACAGAAATAATTTGATCTCCAGGAAGGATACCCAATTTTTCAGAAGGTCCACCGGGAATTGTCGCAACAACATGCAAGGTATCTTTCATGATTTGAAAACGAATTCCAATCCCAACAAAACTTCCATTAATACTGGATTGAGCTTCGTTTAATTCCTCCGCAGGAATATAAGTTGAGTGTGGATCTAATTTCTCTAACATGGCAATAATTGCCTCTTCCGTCAGCTCTTTTCCATTTACGGGATCAACATAAAAACGAAGAATATTGTCCATTACTTCGTCAAACTTCTGAGATGTACTGCGCTCAGATGGGTCAAATTGACCAAAAGATAAAAAAGGTAAAATGCTTATAATTAAAAAGAAATATTTTTTCATGAACAGAAATTTGAATGATCGAAACAAAAATACTAACTACATTCGATGAACGCGCAGAAAGATTAACTTTGTTAGAAACATTTTTTGAATTCTATGAAAAAAGAAAAGAACGAACGATTAAAAACACTGCTCAGGACGATTGGGAAAGTGTTAAGTACTTTTTTAAAATGGTTTTCAATCCTTCTCTTTTCTTACTTACTCATTTATTTTGTGCTTTCCTTCATACTTTCTCGCATCACAGTTGAAGGAAAAAATGACCCAAAATCATCCGTTAAAATCTATTTGATGAAGTCGGGTGTACACACCGATTTTGTACTACCCATCAAAAACAACATCACTGATTGGAGCAAAGAATTTCCTAGAAGCAATACAGGATTCAATGATTCCACGACCAAACTTATCGCGATTGGATGGGGTGATCAAAATTTCTACATGAACACACCTGAATGGGCAGACTTAACGGTGAAAACTGCCGTTTCTGCGATGACTGGCCTTGGAGCATCTGCTGTTCACGCCACCTATCATTATGAAATCCTTAGTGACAGACCTGTGATTCAATTGTATTTATCGAAAAAACAATACCGTGAATTGGTCCATTACATTAAAAAACAATTAGTGAGGAATAAAGATGGGAAAACCGTTTACCTTCCAGCAAAAAACAAAAAAGTAGTCAGCGGTAACGATGCTTTTTATGCCGCTCATAACCGTTACAGCATGATTTTGACGTGCAATTCATGGATTAACCGTGGATTAAAAGCATGCCACAAACGTGCGTGTTTATGGACTCCATTCGCCGGTGGACTATTTTATCAGTATGGGAAATAAACACCTCACGATCGTCCTCTTTTTAAGTTGCCAATTTTCAATTTTTGGACAAATGATTCCAACAGATACAAGCTACCGTTTTTTAATTTTCATCAATGGAAACCGCGGTCCAAAAGCCAATCATGAAACCACAGATAACCGTTTACACGAAAAAGATCCGACGGGATACTGGTATGCCATTGACGATACGATTATCAAACGTTTCCCTGGGGTTAAACCCATATATTTCGACGGACATCATCCAGTTGGCACATCACAACACCGAACAGAACTAAATTTCGCAAAAGCCTATTTTCTCTCTCGGTTTTGTTGGATTTCGAAGCGCAGCAGATGGGTACTCAACAAACGCCCCAATCCAGAAGGATTTCAATTGCGGGTAACTCATGGTCAAATTGCCGGAGAAAACCTATTAAACTATTTTCATGAGAAAGGCATTTCACTTGATCAGGTAAAAATCGATATTGTCAGCCATAGTATGGGCTATGCTTATTCACTTGGAATGATTGACGCATTGAAGTCCAAAATAAGCTTTGGGAAAATGCTGATTCTCTCCCCCGAAAATGCCAGTGCTCAAGGACGTGATTGGAACTACTTCGAAGAAGTTTGGCAATATGGATCAAGAGCTGACGATAAAGAATCAGATCCCATTTGTTACCAAGACGGAATTGCTCCTCAAGTCGCAATTCCTGGAATTGACAGTATCCCCTATTCAAAAGGCGGTAGAATTTACATTCCGTCCTCCTGGCCAAAAAGCAAAAAAGGATTTATTAAAAGTCACCATTTATTGTATTATCAATGGTTTCATGAAATTAAACCAGGGGACCGAGGCTACTTCGAACCTTCCAAATAAACGCATGGTTTAGGATTGTGTTTTACCCAAAATTCTCCTTGGACTCCAAACGCTTAATTCCCGAAAATTCTTAACTTTGGGACCAATGATTCAAACAAATTTCGACCTCAAACCATTCAATACCTTTGGCATTTCCGTCAAAGCAGATCGTTTTGCTACGTTTTCTTCCATTGAGGAGCTTCAAACGGTACTTTCAGAACATCAGAATGAGCCTTTATTGATCTTAGGAGGAGGCAGTAACTTGCTGCTTACAAAAGATTTTCATGGACTTGTTTTGAAAAACGAACTCTGTGGCATTCGAGTGATTACAGAAACTGAAGATGACGCAATCATTGAATCTGGTGCTGGAGAAACATGGCATAATTTTGTTATGAAGTGCATCGAACTGAACCTCAGTGGACTCGAAAATTTGAGTTTAATTCCTGGGAGTGTTGGTGCGAGTCCAATGCAAAACATTGGCGCATATGGGGTTGAAATCAAAGATTGTTTCGAATCACTATCAGCTTACCACATCGAAAGTGGAGAGATTCACACATTTAACAAGGAAGCATGCGCTTTTGGCTATCGTGAAAGTGTGTTCAAACATCATTTCAAAGGACAATATGTTATCTGTAGCGTATCTTTCCGACTAAAGAAAAATGCTGTCGTGAACACATCTTACGGTGCGATTTCCTCCGAATTAGAAAAACTTGGGATTGAGCAACCGAGTATTCGCGATGTCAGCAACGCGGTGATTGCCATTCGTCAATCTAAACTTCCAGACCCAAAAGTAATAGGAAATGCAGGGAGTTTCTTTAAAAATCCAATCGTTGAGAATGCTGTTTACGATGCAATCAAATTGAATTACCCGGAGGTCCCATTTTATCCGGTTGATGAACATCATGGGAAATTAGCCGCGGGATGGTTGATTGAAAAAGCGGGATGGAAGGGAAAAAAAATCGATACTTATGGCGTACATACATTGCAGGCATTGGTTTTAGTGAATTATGGAGGAAGTACAGGAAATCAAATCTATGACTTATCTTCGCAAATTATTTTGGACATAGAATCCAAGTTCGGAGTGACTTTGGAACGCGAAGTCAACATATTGTAAATAAAGGCATACACAAGGCATGAAAGTTTCATATAACTGGTTAAAAAAATACATTCAAACTGACTTAAGTCCAGAAGAACTCGGAAAAATACTCACGGATACCGGACTAGAAGTAGAGAGCATTGAGAAAATAGAAGCCATTGAAGGTGGACTCCAAGGTGTTGTCATCGGACATGTTTTGACATGTGAAAAACATCCAGACGCCGATAAATTGAACGTCACCACTGTCCACATTGGCACGGAAGAATTACAAATTGTTTGTGGCGCACCGAATGTGGCTGCAGGACAAAAAGTAGTTGTTGCTACCGTTGGAACTACCTTGTACCCAAATCCAGGGGAAGCATTTCACATCAAAAAAGCAAAAATTCGAGGTGTAGAATCCTTTGGGATGCTTTGCGCAGAAGACGAATTAGGAATTGGGCATTCACATGCAGGAATCATTGTCCTTCCGGAAGATACAGAGATTGGAATACCGGCAAGCGCATACTTCGATTTATCGGATGATTTTCAAATTGAAATTGGATTAACTCCAAATCGTGCAGATGCCATGGGACACATTGGTGTTGCTAGAGACATTAAAGCAGCCTTGAATTTCCATCAGAAATCCAAGCTATCCATACAATGGCCCGCTGTAAAAGAACTAACAGCCACTGGCAATTTAAACATTGACATTCAAATAGAAAACCAAGAAGATTGTTTGCGCTATTGCGGTGTTAGCATGGAAAATGTGCAAGTTGCCCCTTCACCAGAATGGCTACAAAAAGCCCTGCGTTCTGTTGGACTAAATCCCATTAATAACCTTGTTGACATTAGTAATTACGTCATGCGTGAATTGGGAACGCCTTTGCATATTTTCGACGCAAAAGCACTGAAAGGCAATGTCGTTGTTCGTTCTGCACATGCTGGAGAAAAACTAGTGACCTTGGATAAGGTGGAGCGTACCTTTAACGGTTCTGAATTGTTGATTACGAACGGAGAACAAGCGCTTTGCATCGCAGGAGTTTTAGGGGGTGACTCTTCAGGAGTTTCGAATGAAACAACATCGATATTCATTGAATCTGCTTTGTTCGATGCCGTGAATATTCGTAAAACAGCGCGTTTACATGGACTAAATACAGATGCAAGTTTCCGTTTTGAACGTGGCGTTGATCCAGCTTTGACGATCTATGCCTTGCAACGTTGTGTACAGTTAATCCAAGAAATTGCTGGCGGACAGGTGGGCATGGAGATGATTGATTGGATTGGAAACATGCCAAGTAATAAAAAGATAACTATTCATTTAAGTAGAGTAAATCAACTTATTGGATGTGAAATAGATAAAGAATCAATTTTTACCATTTTAGACAACCTAGATATCCAGGTTTTACAGGAAAATGGGGATGAAATCAACATTGAAATACCCTCCTATCGAGTTGATGTGACAAGGGAAGCTGATGTCATCGAAGAAATTCTTCGCATTTACGGATTTAACCTTGTACCGATTCCTGAAAAATGGAATTTATCCTTACCGATTTCTCCGAAAATCAATAAAGATCAATTACAACGAAGCATTTCTGAGTTATTGGTTGGAAAAGGGTTTTCTGAAGTCATGAACAACTCTTTGACCAAAAGCACTTATGCGAGTCAATTAGGTATGGGGCAACTTCAAGATGATCATTCGGTTCGCATGTTAAACCCATTGAGTCAAGATTTAGATGTGATGCGTCAGTCTTTGCTTTTTGGCATTCTCGAAAACATTGAGCGAAACCAAAACCGTCAGTCTCCAAATCTACGCCTGTTTGAATTTGGAAAAACGTATGCGAAATATGCAAGCGGATACGCGGAATCATCACAGCTAATCGTTTGCATGACCGGACAAACACATTCAGATAACTGGTTAACACCTGAAAAAGGAAAAGAAACACTTGTTTCCTACTATCAAATGAAAGCCGTTGTGCTAGGTTTATTGGAACGTTTAGGATTCGGAGGACAACTCCAAGAAAAAGAACTGAAGAATGCCTTATTTTCCGATGGACAAAGCATTGAATTGCATAAAAAGACCATTACAGAATGTGGATGGGCAACATCAGAACAACTTAACGCTTTTGGAATTAAAAATCCAGTGTACTATGCAGTTATTCAATGGGATCAATTAATGGATCTATTGAATCGCGTTAAAATTGAGTATTCTGAATTACCCAAATCCTTTGCCATTCGACGTGATTTCTCACTTCTCGTAGATAAGCACGTGAAATTTACAGATTTGCGTCAAACAGCCATTCAAGCGGACAAGAAACTGCTAAAATCAGTTGGATTATTTGATGTTTACGAAGGGAAAAACCTTGATTCAGGGAAAAAATCCTATGCGTTATCCTTCACACTTCAAGATGGAGACCGAACACTCACCGATCAGGAAATTGATCAATGCATGTCGAAAATTCAATCCCAACTTGAAAAAGAGTGTGGCACAACTTTAAGAAACTAGCAAAAAAAAAGTCCTAACGATTGCGTCAGGACTTTAAATCTATTTTCAAAAAGTTAAATTAACTGTTCGAATAGCGTTCTAAATTGATATTCGCAACGAGTTCTTCACTTCCTAATACCAAAATTCGGCGGCATTTATTTGTTTCCACCCATAAATCTAAATTCGCAACACCTACCATTAGTGTTCCGTTGATATCAATTTTATGAACAGGCTTTTGCTGTTTGTCGTAGGCTTTTTTAATCTCTTGAATTTCTTGTGTTAACTCCTGATTTTGATTGAAAATCAACAAGCTATCCGTTTTGTCAAAAAAGTCTGTGAGTTTATCCGAAACTTGAATAACTTCACTAGCACGAGACGTCGCCCATGCTGAAATCGCATTTGAAAATTTGTTTCCCGTTAATAAAAAGATTGTCTCTGCTTTCATTCCTCTTTCACAATTGTCCGCAAATATAGCGCTTAAAAGCTTATGTAAATTTTAATAGCCTAATATTTTCAAATAATCTTGAGCAGTTTGTTCTTGACTGAAAACCTCTGTTTGAATTGAACCGTTTTCATCGCGGCGAATCAAGATGTGTTTTGGCTCTGGAATCAAACAGTGCTTGAGTCCACCGAAACCACCAATTGTTTCTTGGTACGCCCCTGTGTTAAAGAATCCAATGTACAATACATTGTTTCGATCGAACTTCGGAAGATAAATCGCATTCGAATGCTGTTCTGAATTGTAGTAATCATCACTATCACAGGTCAAGCCGCCTAAAAGCACACGTTCGTAATCTTCGTTCCAACGATTGATGGGCAACATGATAAAACGCTGATTGATCGCCCATGTATCAGGTAAGTTTGTCATGAAAGAAGAATCAATCATGTTCCATTTTTCACGGTCGTTTTGCTGCTTTTGATGAAGGACACTAAAAATAGCCCCACCGCTCTCTCCTACTGTAAAGGATCCAAACTCCGTAAAAATATTCGGTTCAGGAATTTCGTTGTCATTACATACACGTTTCACCTGTGTCAGGATTTCACGCACCATGTAAGCATAATCAAAATCAAAGGCCAACGATTTTTTAATTGGGAATCCACCGCCAATATTCAATGAATCTAATTCAGGACAAAGTTTCTTTAAATCTGAATAAACGCGTAAACATTTCGTCAACTCGTTCCAATAATACGCTGTATCATTGATTCCTGTGTTGATAAAGAAGTGAAGCATTTTCACACGTACTCTCGGATTTTCTTTTAAAATCGCCTTGTAAAAAGGAACAATTTCACGGTAACGAATTCCAAGTCTTGAGGTATAAAACTCAAACTTTGGTTCCTCTTCCGATGCAATACGTATGCCTATGTTTAATTCTTTCGTCGTAATGGCAATCAATCGTTTTAATTCATCGATGTTATCGACAACGGGAATCACTTTCAAGTGGTCTTCTTCAATCAATTGCGCGATGTTATTCAAATACAATTCCGGCTTGTATCCATTACAAATAACATATCGTCCTTTCTCCAATTTTCCTGTATCCATCAAATTTCGAACGATATCGATATCAAAGGCAGAAGACGTTTCGATGTGAACATCGTTTTTCAACACTTCATCGAGCACGAAGGAAAAGTGATTGCTTTTTGTACAATACGAATAATGGTATTTTCCCGTATAGCCTAAGTTCATGATCGCTTCACGGAACCAACCTTTCGCACGTTGAATGTTATTCGAAACTTGAGGTAAATAATTGAACTTCAAAGGCGTGCCATACTCATTGATTAAGCGCATTAAGTCTATCCCATGGAAAAACAAGCGGTCTTCACGCAGATTAAACTCATTTTGAGGAAAATCAAATGTTTGTTCGATTAGATCAATGTATTTCGTTCTCATTAGCGTGTAATTCTATTCAATTCAATTTGTAAAAATGACTCTAGATTTTCAATTGGTCGAGCCAAAACCGCTTTGCCGTTCACTTCTACGATTGGTCGTTCAATTAGTTTCGGATGTTCTAGCATTAACTGAAGAATTTCATCTTCTGTTAACACACCTACTTTTTTCGCTTCTTTAAAAAGCACTTCATTTCGACGAACTAGTTCGGATGGCTTTAACTCCAATCTAGCCAATAAGCCTTGTAATTCAGCTTTGGATAAAGGATTCTTCATATAATTAACCACCTCAAAATCATGCTTTTCTTGTGTTAGAAATTCCACACACAAGCGACTTTTTGAACAGGATGAATTATGGTATACTTTCATTTCTGGTAATTGGCCTACAAAATTACATCATTTCCGTTGATTTCATTTGCATTGCACCCCTCTGTTTAAAACTTCAGTGAAAATGATGAAGATCAGACACCACATGTTCTACCTAATATATACTTTTGAAAAGAAAATCATTTTTACATGTCTTATCTTGACGAACTGAACGACAGTCAACGCGTAGCAGTTGAACACATCTATGGTGCAACCATGGTTATTGCGGGTGCTGGATCCGGAAAAACGAGGGTACTCACCTACCGAATTGCGTACATGATGGAACAAGGAATTGATCCTTTCAATATACTTGCTTTGACTTTTACCAATAAAGCAGCTCGTGAAATGACAGAGCGCATCGGTAAGATTGTTGGGGGTGGCGAAGCGAAAAACATTTCCATGGGAACCTTTCACTCGGTTTTCTCTAAATTACTCCGCTTCAATGCAGACCGAATCGGTTTCCCAAATAATTTTACAATTTACGACACGCAAGACTCAAAAAGTCTCATCAAGGATATCATCAAGGAATTTAATTTGGATGATAAAACATATAAAGTAAACCAAGTATTCGGACGGATTTCAGCAGCGAAAAACAACTTGGTTTCTCCTGAAGCATACCAAGGAAACGAAGAAATTCAACTAGAAGACAAGCAAACTCGTCGGCCAGAAATCGGTCGTATTTATCAATCCTATGCAAATCGTTGTCAGAAAGCTGGCGCAATGGATTTTGATGACTTACTCTATTACACGAATGTCCTTCTTCGAGACTTTCCAGATGTCCTCCACTACTACCAACAGAAGTTTCAATACATATTGGTGGATGAGTACCAAGATACTAATTACGCACAGTACTTAATTGTCAAAAAACTAGCTGCAGCATATCAAAACATCTGTGTTGTTGGAGATGATGCACAAAGTATTTACTCCTTCCGAGGAGCGAACATTCAAAACATTTTGAATTTCCGAAAAGACTATCCGGATTTCGCGCTGTATAAATTGGAGCAAAATTACCGAAGTACAAAAACAATTGTCGAAGCTGCAAATAGCGTAATCAAGAAAAACAAAGATCAAATCTTTAAAAACGTTTGGACAGATAACCAAGAAGGCGGAAAAATAAAAGTCGTTCGTTCATTAACGGATAACGAAGAAGGACGTACCATTGCAAACGCCATTTTTGACTTGAAACAAAGTCAAAGCTCGACGTTCAATGATTTCGCTATTTTATACCGTACGAACAAACAATCACGTGCTTTTGAGGAGGCTTTGAGAAAACTGAACGTTCCTTACCGCATTTATGGTGGACTTTCCTTCTACCAGCGAAAAGAAATCAAAGACCTTCTCGCCTACTTTCGTTTAACTGCCAATCCGAAGGATGAAGAGGCGATGAAACGCATTATCAATTACCCCAAACGAGGGATTGGAAAAACGAGTTTAGAGAACATCATTATCTCTGCCAACCGTTACAACGTTACCATGTGGGATGTCATGAATGATTTCAATGCCTATCCAACAGATGTCAACCAAGGAACGAAAGCAAAAATCTACGAGTTCGTTACGATGATTCAAAGTTTTAGCGCAGAGTTGAACAAACTGAATGCCTTTGATCTTGCCGATCGCATTGCGAAATCATCCGGTATCATGCGTGAATTGCTAAGTGAAAAAGAAAAGGGTCCAGAAGAAGTTGAAAGACTTCAAAACATCGAAGAACTTTTAGCCGGTATTCAGGAATTTACAAAATCTTCCGAAGACGATGATTTTAAATCGCTGTCTGACTTCATGATCGAAGTTGCTTTATTAACAGATGCAGATGAGGACAAAGGTGAAGAACGCAATCACGTTTCCATGATGACCATACACTCGAGTAAAGGTCTAGAATTCCCTCACATCTTCATTGTTGGATTAGAGGAGAATTTATTTCCCTCACTCATGGCATTAAATTCACGTTCGGAACTAGAAGAAGAAAGACGTCTTTTTTATGTCGCATTAACACGCGGAATGGAATCCTGTTTGCTTTCCTATGCAAGTTCCCGCTTTACATGGGGTCAACCTGTCGTGTGCGAACCAAGTCGCTTCATTGATGAAATCGATGCCAATTATTTATCTTTCGAACAACGAAATCGTCCTGCAGGAGGTCGGTCTATGATGGGTGGTGGATTTACCGAGCGTCCGTTCTCAGGTGGCCTTAATAAACCAATGGGAAGCAATTCGGGGCAACCTTTGCGTTCCTTGAAAGAAGTCTCGCAAACGAATCCAACCAATAAATCAGGAGAACTAGACATTAAAGTTGGCTATAACGTTGAACACGATCGTTTCGGAAAAGGAAAAGTAACGAAGATGGAAGGATCGGGTGCAGATAAAAAAGCAACCATTTTCTTTCCGCATCACGGAAGCAAAACGGTATTATTGCGCTTTGCCAATTTGACCATTTTAGAAGATTAAACCACTTCTACGTTTTTCGAACAAGTTCAACTTGATTCATACCCAATTAAGGAACTTCAATTTCTAAATTACATTTGATTCACTACTTGTAGCAGTGCTTCCTCTTGCACTCGTTGTTCGAACGTATCATTCGGCCGAATGTCTACCTATTGAATTTCATTCTACCAGGTTTATTGCACTGAAAACTCCACCTCAATGGATTTAAATCCGTTCGTAGTGGATTGGTAATTTCATGGCATAAAAAAAGCCCTGACGATTCCGTCAGGGCTTTGATTAACGTTTACACGTTTTAGTTTTTAACTACTCGAAGTGGTTCAGACATTTCAGGAATACGTAGGTAGTAAATTCCTCTTGCTACGCTAGAGATGTTTACACTCGTTTCTGTACCTGTCATCTCACCCGCAAATACTATTTTACCTTGTGCATCTACAATACTGAAGGTACCATAAACTGGCGCAGAAGTTTGAATAGTAAATGACTCACTTGTTGGATTCGGATATAATTTCACATCTGCGATGCTTCCTTCTTCGATACCAACTGTTAATGTCAAGTTCAAGGTAATTGTACTATCACAACCAGCTGCATTCAACATTGTTTGTGTGTACGTACCTGATTGCGTGTAAATCACTTCATTCAACACATAACTACTATAAGCAGTCGCATTAATCGTACTTGAAGTTGCTGCCCCAGCTGTTACCGTTACAACATCAGAGTTCGATGTACATCCGTTCAATCCAGTTAATACTGCTGAATATGTTCCAGGACTTGTAACTGTAATTGATTGCGTTGTCGCAGTGTTACTCCAAGAATACGTGTTGTTTGGTTGTGCAGAGATAACCAATGATTCACCTGGACAAAGAACAGTATTACCATCAAGAATCAATGATCCTGAAGGAACTTCGTTCACGTTCACAACTACTTCGGCAGCATCTGAACATCCGTTCGCAGCGTAAGCTGTTACGACATATGTTCCCGCTTGTGTTGCTGTAATTGTTGATCCGTTGTAATTAGAGTTCCAAATGTATGTGTTACCACCTGTACCAGTTAATACAACTGAACCACCTTCACAGAATGTAGTTGCACCACTTGTTGTGATACCTGCTGTCGGCGCTGGTAAAATAGATACCGGAACAACTGCTGATGTTGATGTACAACCCAATGCATTAGTAACAGTAACACTATAGTTTCCATTCACACCCGCATTGATACCTTGTGTTGTGGCACCATTTGACCAGAGGTAAGATGATCCAGGGGATGCTACCAAGGTAACATACGCACCAGAACAAACTGCTGTTGGTCCTACCGCTGTTGCTGTAGCTCCGAATGCTTGTTGTGTCGTTACACTGATTTCATTTGAAACAGATGAACAACCCGCAGCATTTGTAATCGTCACAAAATATAGACCTGCAGTAGTTGCTGTTATGTTTTGTGTAGTTGCACCATTAGACCATACGTAAGATGTTCCTGCATTTGCAGACAAGACAACGCTATTTCCATTACAGAAGGTTGTTGGACCTGCCGCAGAAATGTATGAAGTTGGCAATGAACTTACGTTGATTGCTAACGGAGCCGCAGTGCTTGTACATCCATAAACATTTGAAACAGTTAATCCGTAGTTTCCTGCAGCTGTTACAGTGATGCTTTGTGTTGTTGCACCGTTTGTCCAAGCATATAATGTTGCCGGTGCTGCTGTTAATGTAACAGAACCACCTTGACAAATACTCGTTGAAGTACTCGCTATTGAAGCTGTTGGTAAAGCATGTACCGTTACCACAGTTACCGGTGATGTAGCAGAACAAGCACCATTGGTTACTTGAACTGAATATGTACCACCCGCTGTCGCAGAAATTGACTGTGTGGTTGCTCCACTTGGAGTCCATAAGTAAGATGCTGCTGTTGGAGCAGAAATAGTTACTGATCCACCTTGACAGAATACTGTGGAACCAGCTACTGTTGTTGCAGCATTTGGTAATGCCTGAACAACAACTGGTGCACTTACAGCCGCTGAACAACCGTTTGCATTTGTATATGAATACGTCATGTTTGCTGTTCCAGCTGTATTTCCTGATACCAAACCTGTCAATGCATTCACGACTGCTACGTTTGCATTGGCACTAGACCAAGATCCACCTGCAGTTGTATTTGTAATTGTTCCTGTTGAACCAACACATACAAGACTCGCTCCAGCAATTGGATCCAATACTGGAAGTGGATTCACAGTGATTGTTTGCGGTGCTGAAGTTGCAGAACATCCGTTTGTTCCGGTCACTTGAACCGTGATAGGTCCAGCTGTACTTAACGTTACGTTTTGAGACGTTGCGTTATTTGACCAGAGGTAAGATGCACCTGGAGATGACACCAATGTTACGTTCGCACCTTGACAGAAGCTAGTTGATCCAATAGCAGAGATTGTTGCAACTGGAGTAGCTTGAACGTTGATTACTTTCGTAACTGTTGTTGCACAACCATTTAATCCAACTTGGTAAGAAATTGTTGCTGAACCAACTGATGCTGATGAAACAGTACCCAAGGCATCAACTGCTGCAATCGCTGTATTTGAACTTGACCATGTTCCACCTGTAACCGTGTTAGCGTATAATGTTGAAGCACCTAAACAAACGTTGTTTGCTCCAGTAATCGCCGGCACAACCGGTAATGTTGCAACAGATACAACCGTCGGAGTTGCCGTTGATGAACAACCATTCGCTCCTGTAATAGTATATCCGTAACTTCCTGAAGCAGAAACTGTGATGGATGGTGAAGTTTGGTTATTTGTCCAAACAATTGCACCATTTCCTGCTGCTGTTAACACAACCGTATTTCCTTGACAGAATGTTGTTGGTCCGTTCGCTGTAATCGCAGCAACCGGTGCCGGATTCACAGTTACTGATACTGTATTTGATACTGCTTGACATCCATTCGCATTTGTTACAGTTACAAAGTAGTTTCCTGAAGTATTCGCAGATAATGTTGAACCAGTTAACGTGTTTGACCACACATAAGTCGATCCTCCCGTAGCTGTTAAGTCAACACTACCACCTTGACAGAATACCGTTGAACCATTCGCTGCGATGGCAGCAACCGGTAGAGCATTCACTGTTACAACAGTAGGTGCTGAAATAGCCGATGTACATCCGGACGCATTTGTAATTTCCACAGAATAACTACCGCTTGTAGAAACTGTAATGGACTGAGTTGTCGCATTGTTATTCCATAAGTAAGATGCCGCTGGACTAGCCGTTAACGTAACGGATCCACCTTGACAAAATGCTGTTGGACCATTCGCTGTGATTGTTGCAACTGGAAGTGCCACTACTGCTAAGTTCGCTGTTGTAGTGGTTGTACAACCATTCGCACCATTTGTTGTGTATGAAATCGTCGCCGTACCAGCAGTTGAACCAACTCCTGATCCATTTGAACTATTCATGTTCACCACAGATGCATTTGAACTTGACCATGTTCCACCAGCAACAGAGTTACTGAAGTTAACTGTACTACCCGCACAAACTGATGTTGGACCAGTTATTGGACCATTTGCAGGTGCCGGAATAACTGTTACCAGTACTTGATCTGTTGAAGTACAACCTTGCGCAGATGTTACAGACATCGTGTAGTTTGTCGTAGTTGTAGGACCAGCCACCGGATTCAGGATTGTTGTAGAACTTAATCCAGTTGAAGGAGTCCATACTACTGTGGAAGCTCCGTAAGAATAATTCACTGTCACGGTTAATCCCATGGTAACAAAATCACCAAATGCATCATTATCGATTGAACTAATTTGAATTAATTGACCATTCGCTGGCAATCCATTCAATCCATTGTAAGTAAATGTTCCATCACAACCAGCGGTAACATATGTTCCATTCACGTATAATCCCCAGCTATACCAGTTATATAAAGCACAGTAAATACCGATATTCGCTGTATAGGTAATCGATGTTATTACTGCACCTGCAGGAGCACCTGTCGTTACACCACCAATGAAGAAGTTCGTGTTATCCGTTCCCGAACCAGAATATGTTTGTGTGAAAGTTCCTGGAGCGGTAGCGTTTGTAACCGTACCATTTAATTGTGTAGTGGTATTATTACATAAATTCACGTCAAGACCTGCATTCACAATTGGGTACGTATTTACCACAACTGTATAAGAGCTACAATTTGACCAGATTGATCCATCAAAAAGACGCGCATAATAAGTTGTTGTAGTCGTCGGTGATACCGTTAATGATAATCCCGTTCCAACTTGACCCGTCGTTGCACATCCACCAGCGAACCAATATACTGTTCCAGGAACTGTAATTGCTGCGGTCATTGTGATCGGGCTTCCAATGCAAATGTTTCCATTTGAAATATTCGAAGTAACGGCAGGCGTTGGCGGAATACACGTTGAAGTTAAAGAGAATCCAGCATATTGCACCGAAGGATCGGCATAGAAATTCACCGTCAATGGACCTGTAGTTGATGTAAACGGTCCAACATTCGCTGTTCCAGAGAAGTTATACATTTGAGTTCCCGCAGTACCAACTCCATTATAAATCTGCAAGTAATCATATGAAGATTCTGTCACTTGAGATCCTTGAATTTGAACCATGTAACCTGGAGTTGAAGGATAAATCACCGTATATCCATTGCTGCTTGCTGCATAATTTCCATTCAATCCACCATTATCGAAAATAACCCCACTACATGTCGTAATTGAATTGTTTCCAGTTGCAGGTACAGCTATACAGTTTGTGTTGTATGTAACTAGAACTGCAGCTGTAGGAACCGCTGTACCACCACAAGACTGGATGTTACAACGGTAGTATGTTGTAGCCGTCATGTTTTGTACACTTGTACTTGCCGTAGCACCAAAGATATCAGTCCAAGGGCCCGTTGCTGAAGGTGCACTTTGCCATTGGTAAGTTAATCCGTCTACAATACCTGTATAGTTTGTAGACAACGTAAATGGATCATTCGGACAAACAAGCGCATTTGATGTCAATGCGTTCACCCCAGAAGGAGCAACTACACCTAATACGGCCATGGTTACTTGTGCTGAACCTGGTGCATTTGTACATCCCGTTGTTTGGTTTGTATAAGAAATAGAGTAGTTTGTTGTTACTGTTGGTGCGACGTTCAAACTAAAGATGTTAGTTCCACTCGCAACAACGATTGGTGTTCCACCTGCAGTAGCAGTCCAAACCGTTGAGTAATTCGCCGGCGGCGTAAATCTCCAAGCTTGCGGAGAAGCTGCAGGAATTGTTGCTGTTTGTCCTGACCAATAATTTGGCGTATTTGCAGGACAATTTGGAGCAGCTGCTCCTACTGTACCTGTTGCGTTGTTAACACCAATTGATTTGGAATTCGTGGACATGATTTCAATTCCTTGAATATCCACAACACCAATAGTTTCGTATAGAACTGCTTTTGCACGAACATTATTCGCTGCATTACCAAATTGACTTGCATAATATTCAATAATAAATCTACGATTTGGAGCGAATCCGTCAGTCCAGTAACGAACATAGTTGTTTGTATTGTATTCTACAAGGTCATTCGCACAGATGTAAATCGCACCAAGTGGATCCACCGTGTTAGGCAAAGCACCAATGGTAAAATCACCTAATGCCGTTGCGTTGTATGCTCCGAACTGAAGAACACCATTTGTACCAACATTAATTGAATTATAGGTTGTACCGAAGAAGTTAAAGTTGAATCCTAATGGAATTCCACTCCATCCACCATCATCCAATGAACCAGAAGCTAGAGCCACTTGAGCAATACCTGTATTCGCTAGATAAGTTGCATTTGAAGGTGCAGCGTAATTCACATACGGAGTACAAACAGCAGAGAAGTTACCACTACTTAATCCAGAGTTAATCACCGCTGAAGTACCAGGACACACTCCCGATGCAGTAGTTGTAACGGTTGCAGAAGGTAATGGATAAACACCCAATGAGAAGTTACCAACTGAAGCACAACCAGCATTTCCATTGTAAGAAGCAATTGAAACTTGGAAGTTAGACGTCGCTGTAATGTTTACGTTAGCGGTAGCTCCATTTGGAGTCATTGTCGCAGTTGTTGGACTTAAGTTAGACCAGGTAAACGATGCATTTGCTCCGGCATTTGTTGTTGCAGTTAAAACTGCAGCACCACCTGAACCACAGAAGTTCGAAACATTCGATGTTACGTTGATATAAGGTAAACCAACAGAAATAGATTGTGTCGATGCACATCCTGCTACGTTGGTTCCAACAACCGTATACGTTGCCTGCGTTCCAGCTGGAATTGTGGAGGTAACTGTTTGACCAGTAGCTGCACTTAATGATGCTGCCGGAGACCAAGCATAGGTAATGCCTGAATTCGAAGCTGTTACTGTTTGAGCCCCTGTATAGTTATCACACCAAATACCATTGTTACTTGCTGATAAAGTAAAAGATGGCGTTTGGAAAATTGTTACAGATGCTACCGATGAGTACGTTGTCACTGTTGGACAAATAACTTGTAAACGGTAAAGTGTGTTTTGAGTAGCAGATGTTGTAAGATCAATGTAAGCAATCATAAGCGTACCTACGTTTGTCCACGTTGCTCCGTTATTTGTTGAAGACTGCCATTGGTATGTAAACCCTCCACCTGCATTTGGCAAGTTAGCTGTCATTACTGTAAAGTTCGTTCCTGAACAAATATTAGCTGTTGGCGAACCGTTGATTAATGAAGTTCCAACGTTTACACCACCGTTTGATGCTAATCCAATTGTAGCTGCAGTCTCACATCCGTTTGTCACGCCAGCGTAACGCACTTTTGTTTGGTACATTCCAATTGGAACTGGAATTGGATTTTGAGTTGTCCATGTAGCACCATTGTCAATTGAATATTCATATAAGTTGTAGTGAATATCTAAGTTATCGATGTAGTGTCCTTCGTAAAGTCCACCTGTACGCGCAGTAAATGCATGTTTCCATGTACTCTTATCAGCAGCAAGGTAACCTGCTCCTAAAGATACGTTGTTTACCACTTGTACACCATTTTGCCACATTGATACTGCTCCTGCAGCATTGATTTTAATGGTCACGTGAGTTGATGTAACGTTCCCTGCAATCCCTGAAGCAGCCCATGTGGTGTTATTTGAATAATAAAGTACACCTGGACATGAAGAACCTTGGTGTAAACTTGTCGAGTTATACATTAAATAAACTCCTGGAGAGTTACCTACGGATGTATTTGGTCCTGAGGCAGCAGCACCGTTTGCTACTGGACAACCACCTGTATTTGAATAGGCGTCAAATGCTAATTTCAATCCTGTACCTGATCCATTTTCAGGACAAAGTGTTGCAACACCTGTCGCTGGTGCAGCACCCAAGGCAGTTTGAACCGCAGTTTGATTCGGTAAAGCCACTACATCCGGTCCGTAGCTATAGCTAAATCCATCTGCCGCAGCAACACCAGCTGATATCGTCACAAAGTCGAAATCAATCTGGAAATCATTAGAAGCAATTCCAGTATTGTTAGGAATCACAACACCACCGTTTTTACTACCTGCAGGTGAAGTCAACTGCATGCGTCCATTCACACTTGGATTGAAATCATTTCCAGCTGACACAGTACCTGCTGGTAATGTATTGGTACCAAAGTCACTTAAGAAGACCGTACCTGAACCTTGTACATTAAATACGATTTGACCATTTGTCCCACATGTTGTTGGAGCGACAAAGTTCGCCGTTGCATTTGGAGAGGTATAAATTGTTACCAAAGAAGATGTGTTATCAGACCAACAATCATTCGCGTCTTTCGCACGAACATAATATGTTCCTGTTGTGGAAGCAGTATATGCTGCGGTCGCATTGCTTGTCGTAGAGAATCCTGCTGAATTCGTTCCTTGCCAGTAATAGTTCGTTCCTGAAGGAGCAGCACCCATTGTCAAAGATGCAGACGGACAACTCGGTGAACTCACGATGATCGCAGTCGGAGGAGTTACTGTAGGGAATGCAGAAACAACAATAGACGTTGAAGCTGTAGCCCAGAGATTGTAAAGTGAATTGTAGGCACGTAAATAATATGTACCATTTCCATAAACAACATATGGATTTGCATTATTTGTTGTTGCCGTACCTGTTGCTGATGTTTGCCAGTAGAATATTTCATTAGCTTGTGGTGCTGTAACCGGAATCAATGAAACACCCGCCGCACAAGTCGTGTAAGCAGCAGCATTGATTGCTGGAGAAGTTGGAGGTGGAATCACGAGAATGGTGTAATCCTCAAATTCACCATAAGTTGCTGGACCACAAGAACTAGCAATTGTTCCAATATAATTGTTTGCGATACGCACTCTATGATTTCCAGGTGCAACAGAACCTGGTATCGTATATAGTAAAGAAAGATTTGCTAAATATCCTGTTCCAGTATAAACTGCCTCATTGGCATCAAGGAAATCGTAGTCATCATTCCAATCGACCCAAATATAGAAGTAATGTGTCCCTAAATTTGGTGTGATATTAAAGGTAATGTTAGCTCCCGTCACTTGAGAACAGATCAAATTTGAAAAATTTGAATAACCACCTGAAGCAGAGGCCACAGATGCATTCGTAATATTTGATACACCACCTGTAGTTGTAAAGTTAGAGATATAATAGGAAGATGATGTTGTAAATCCTGTAGGAACACATTGCCCTAAGGTAATTTGTACTGGATTAGAGGTCCCTGTTGTACCAGCTGAACAAGCAACAATACATCGATACCAAATATTTGCACTGATTACCTGAGATAATGTCGCTGCTGAAGCACCAACATTTGTCCAAGGTCCTGTTGAACTTGGAGCACTTTGCCATTGATACGTAACACCAGTACCAATGGTAGGTGTTTGTAAAGAGAGATTTATCGATGTTCCCGGAGGACAAGATGTAACACTTGCAACAGTATTACCCGGAGTAGGGGTACCGGCACAAGGAGGAGGTGCAACTACTGTTATTTTATAATCTTCATATTCTGCCGAGGTCGAAGGTCCACAGGACGACTGAGCACCGAAATAACCATTTGCACATCTCATGCGATAGTCACCTGGTGTTTGACCAGCCGGGATGTTCACCGTAATATTAGCACTAGCAATGTAACTCGAACCAAGAAAAATAGCCTCACCAGCATCAGCAAAATCATAATCATTGTTCCAATCTACCCATAAATGAAAGTAATCGGAACTGTAGATAGAATTTAAAGTTACATTAAAACTCATTCCCGGGTATTGGGAAACAGCTACAGAATTGTAATAACTTCCATACCCACCTGCACTTAGTCCCGTGGGATTAGTGAAATTCGTAATACCTCCAGTTGTTGTGACATTAGTTAAATAATATGAGGAAGAACTTGTTGGAACACATGGCCCGAAATCAACTAATGTAGGATTAGATGTCCCAGCATTCACACCACAATAAACTACACATCTGAACCATGTTGGTGCCGTAATCGTTGGAGAAAAAGTTGGTGAACTTGTTCCAACATTAGTCCAAGGACCTGTTGAACTTGGTCCAGATTGCCACTGGTATATAAGTCCAGTACCTGGAGTTGCATTCTGAAGTGTTAGAGTTGTTGTCGTAGAAGGAGGTACTGCCGCAGGTGTAGCGACCGTATTACCAGGTGTTGGTGTTCCAGAACATGGAACTACAGTTATTAAGGAAAAATCATCTACTGTTAGATACCAAGGCGCACTAGATGCAACACATCTGATACCTATATAATAAGCTCCCGTAGTAGGAACCGTAAAGTTCCCGTTTAAATCAGCATAATTTGCATTCGTAATATTTGCTGGAACAGATGCAATTGTATTTGTTTGAGCAGCTAGAGTTGCAGCTGTACCATAGGTTAAACTTAAAGGACCAAATCCAGCAATCCCATCAGCCTTGTACAAAACTCTAGAATTGTATGTAACACCCGCTGTCAAATTGAAAGGACCTACAGTATATACATTGCCTGCAGTTTGACCGTATCTAAACGACATGAATTTTGTATCTGCATTCCCTGACCTATTGTAGGTTGTTTGGTTTGCAATGTACGTAGGCTGTAATGTTGTAGTACCAGAACGCGCCCAAGCCCCACCAGTCACTGTTGGAAAACCATTAGCAACTGTAATAGATGAAAAGTTTTCGTTATAAGGTATTGAAATCTGACCAAATACCACGTTCATCATGTTCACAACTATCGCAACGACAGAAATGGCGATCAAAAATGAAGGTTTCTTTTGATTTTTAATTTTGAAAACATTGAAAAAACGAGAAATTGCTTTCATTTTTCTAGTCATTGTTTTCATAGGAGAATAAAATTGTTCCATAATGTATAAAATTGGTACAAATAAAGTTTTGGTTGCTAAATTTACATCATAAAAAAGTGTTACTCAAAAATGTTGAAAACAAACAACCCGATGAAAAACATTGATTGCTTTTCATCGAATATTTATTACAATTGATCGAATATTTAATAATTTGATAAAAAGTTGCTAACATTAGAATCTTTCTTACTTTTGAAATGAAAATTTATCTCAAGTGAAAAAAATTGGATTACTATCTGATACCCATGGATTTATCGATCCAAAAATCAAAAAACATTTCGCAGATGTAGATGAAATCTGGCATGCGGGAGATATTGGGACACTCGAGGCGTTAGATGAATTACGATCTTTCAAACCCACAAGAGCTGTTTGGGGAAACATCGATGACCACAACATCCGAAAGGATACGAAAGAATTTCTGAGATTTCAAGTTGAAGGGGTTTCTGTGCTCATTACCCATATCGCCGGTCGACCTGGGAAATATGCGAATCCTGCATATGCCGAATTAATGAAGAACGGAGCGCCTCAATTATTCATTTGCGGGCATTCCCATATTACACTTGTTCAAATGGACCCAAAATTCAACATGTTATGGATGAATCCGGGCGCATGTGGATATAAAGGATTTCATAAAGTAAAGACTATTTTACGCTTTTGCATTTCGGGTGATCGTATTCATGACCTTGAATTGATTGAACTAGGTCCACGCGCATAAGAGCGCATTTTCAACGACTATATCCGTTTAAATTCGACTGCTACAGCTGTTTGGCTTGGTGTTGATTGGGTTTGTATCTAATTTCGATGAACCTAATCCATTCATCATGAAAAACCTACTTGCTTTTCTTTTTACTTGTTCGATACTTTCATTTCACGCACAAATTTGCAACATCGACTTTGGCCAAACTTCTCCTGGAATTTACCCAGACACACTCCTTCCGGGAACTGTTGGACAGACCTATGGTTCAGACATTACTTTTGTCATGCCTACCGATACGATGGGATATAATTTTACGAATTTTCACCTTTTATCAGTATCGCTTCCAGTCGGACTAACTTGGCAGTGTAACAACCTCGCAAACAATTGCGATTACAATCCACAAATAAGTCAATATGGCTGTGTTCACATTAGTGGAACTCCCCTACTCGCTGGACAATACAACGTCGAAGTGACAGTAATTGCCGACCTCACAATTATCCAGGGATACCCAATTACCTTTCAACTATTAATGGAAGTCCTCCCAAGCACAACAAACGTTTCAAACAACGGTTTTGATATGACCGGCTCTTCCGGATGCGCACCAATCACAGTTGATTTCACCAATAATCATCCAGGGATGCTTTCCTACTATTGGAATTTTGGAAACGGCAACATTTCATTAAGTGAGAATCCAGTTCCGCAAGTATATACGATTCCAGGAGACTACCTGGTATATTACACCGCTTGGAATACTATTGACACAACAGATGTTTACACCTTGACGAATGTGAACATCAACACCATGAGCAATTATGGAAACTCTTTTCCTTCCTATGAAAATGCGGATGCCTATTTTAAATTATTTCAAAATGGCATTCAAATATATCAATCTAGTATTATTGGTGATCAAAATCCACCTGTTCAATGGAACACCAGTATCAATCTAAATCCACAACAGACATATACCATTGAAATTTGGGAAGCCGATGAAAGTTTTGGAGAATCGTATTTTGGCACTGATGATTTCATGGGAAGTCATACCTTGAACTTTAATGGGTGTAACGGATGTGGAGCTGGAACAGCTAATTTCAACTACACGATTAATCATCAAATCATTTACCCAAGTCCGACGATTGTTGCTCAGGACACCGTTCATGTATATGGATATCCACAAATGCCAACCATTTCTTTTGACCAAGCAAATCACACCTTGACAACACTGAATTTGGGCTGCGCAAATCAATGGTATTTTAATGGAAGTCCAATTTCTGGTGCTACAAATGCAAGTCATATCGTTTATAACAGTGGGATTTATTCAGTTGTAGCAATAAATTCTTCTGGATGCGTGAGTTTCTCTGACACTTTAACGGCTGTTTATTGCAATCCGTTCATCTCACCGAGTATTGCCTTGAATTCTGCAAACGAATTGGTCCTATCAAATTACCCCGTAGCTTCAACCATTGAATGGATTTTAGACGGCGCAGTGCTTCCAAACCAAAATAATGATACGATTACACCGCCAACGAATGGAACCTACAGTGTTCAAGTCACTGATGCATATGGATGTAGCTTCGGGACCAGTGATTTTCAACTTTCCGTTTCCATCGCGGAATTTGAAATTGGACAATGGATGATTTATCCAAATCCCACAAGGGATATCATTCACATTGACGTTGAAGAAAAAATGATTGGAGCAACAGTGGAACTTTTGGATTTAAGTGGGAGAATCATGACGACTTCAAAAATAAACCAGTCCACTAACCTATTTGAATTGGGTGATTTCCCAAGTGGAACCTACTTTATTTGCATCAATAATAACGGAATAAAACAAACGAAGAAGTTGATTATTGACGAATGTGCTCATTAACCAATGTGCCAATTAACGAAATGTCTAATGGATGATGAAAGTTCGTTTCAGTTGAGCTAAAACGAACTTTCAATCATGACCAATTATTCTTCCGTTTCGACAATTAGTTTTTTCGTTCTAGCGCGAATTTTATCTTGAATGCGATCGACCGTATAATACATCATCGGTACAACAATGATCGTCAAGAACATAGAACTTGTCAAGCCACCAATTAAAATCCATGCGAGTCCATTTTTCCATTCGGCACCTGAACCAGTTGCTGTTGCAATTGGAATCATTCCCACTACCATGGCGATGGTTGTCATTAAAATTGGACGCATACGCTCTTTCACCGATGATAACAAGGCTGTATAGGTTGACATTCCTGTTTCCTTCAAGTGATTGGTGAAATCCACAATCAAAATGGCATTCTTGGCGACGAGTCCCAGGAGCATCAGCATTCCTAACATAGTAAAGATTCCCATGTTTGATGAACTCAAAGCCAATGCTAAAATTGCTCCGATTAGGGATACTAAAATGGAGAACAAGACCACAAATGGGTACACGAAATTGTCATATAACGCAACCATGATAAGGTAAACGAGTATCAAACCAATGCCCATCGCGGTTCCTAGTGCTCCCATCGATTCTTTTTGACGTTTAATTTCACCACCCCAAGTCAAACGAACATTTTCATCTAGCGGATTTTTCTCTAAATACTTCTCGATTTCTTTAGAAACATTTCCTGCTGCTGTACCCAAAACCCAACAACGCAATGTCGTATTTGAAATTCGGTTTTTTCGTTCTAATGTTCCATTTCCATTTTCTACAGATACTTCTGCGAACTCTCCTAATTGAACTTGCTTGCCATCTGAGGTATTAAAGGACATGTTTTTAATGTCATCCACGTTTTTTCGATCGAATGCATCTACCATCACACGGATATCGTATTCATGCCCTTTCACATCGAATTGACTATCGTCATTTCCTGCTAATGCATTTTGAAGTTGCATCCCAACAACAGCAATTGGTAGTCCAAGTTGCCCCATCTTTTCTCGGTTCAATTCAATTCGAATCTCCGGCGTGATGTCATCAGTAGAAATCGCTGGGTCTTTTGCTCCTTTAATTGTAAGCAAATAGGATTTTAACCTCCTTGCCTCCTTGATTAAGAGTTCATTATCATCAGAAGAAAGAAATATTTCAATGGGTGCCTCTTCTGACTCAACCATTCCGATGTTCAAGGCTTTCACTTCTATTCCCGCATGCTGAGTTTTTATTTTCTTGCTGATTTCATCCATGTACTTCAACGTCGGATACTTTTTTTGCATCCCAGGCTTCATCTTCACGGTAATTTCAGAACGATTTTCAGAACCAAAAGACGTTGCTCCCATCCCTGAACTTGGTCCACCGACATTTGCGAATACCGTTTCTATGACGTCCTTTTGCGCCAATAAAAATTGCTCGATTTGCAATGTAATCGCATTGTTCTCTTCAAAGGTTGTACTCTTGTCGTATTTCAACTTGATCATAAACTTACCTTGATCTCCTTGTGCAACAAACTCCTGTCCAACTATTCCCAATCCCATTGTCGAAAAACTGGCAATAAACAATCCAATAATCACCCCTGCCATTATTAACTTATGGCGTAAGGACCACCCAACTAACTTCACATATTGATCCGTAAAAATGGTCACGCGACGTTCAAACCAAAGTAAAAATGCTTGAAACGGTTTTTTCGGATTGAGCTCCACTTCTTTCGCAAAACGAGAAGCCAACCATGGCGTTAAGGTAAAGCAAACAAACAAGGACATCAATGTTGAAACTACTACTACGATGGAGAATTGGTGTAAAATATCAGAAATGGTCCCTTCAATAAATACGACCGGCGAAAATACCACGACATCCACCAAGGTAATCGCAAGCGCTGTGAATCCAATTTCATTTCGACCATCCAATGCCGCTTGACGACGTTTCTTGCCCATTTGTAAGTGACGGTAAATGTTCTCTAATACCACAATCGAGTCGTCTACAAGGATTCCGATAACAAGTGACATGGCAAGCAAGGTCATCAAGTTCAAGGTATAGCCAAGTAGATACATCGCAACAAACGTTGAAATCAACGAAGCCGGAATCGAAACCAATACAATAACCGCATTTCTCATGCTGTGTAAGAACAATAACATGACTGCAGCAACAAGAATAATCGCTAATTCAAGGTCATGAATAACCGCATCTACGGACTCCACTGTCGGACGAGACGTATCTGTTGCAATGGTGAATTTCAAACCTTCTTTCTTGTATTTTTCTTCCAGGATTCCGAAACGTTCTTTCGTAGCTTTAGACATTTCAACGGCATTGGCGTCACTCTGTTTTTTTAATCGAAGTCCGATACCATTTACTCCATTCAATCGAGAAACAGCAATTTGATCATCGCTTGCATCCACGACTTCAGCAACATCTTTCAGTTTGACACTTGAAGTCCCCTTCGCATAGAGAATTAAATTTTCGATGTCCGAAATACTTTGGTATTTTCCCGCTAAACGAACCGTCATTTGTTCACCTTCACCTTTGACTTTACCGGTTGGAAACTCCACATTCGCGGAAGCAATAACTTGATTGATTGTTGTTAACGATAATCCGTACCGTTTCAATTTATCTTTATCGACATTAATGCGAAAAGCACGGCGTTCACCACCGATAACTTGCACCTCTGCTACTCCTTTTGTTTGTTTAATCTGTGGAAGGATTTGGTCATCCATTAATTCCATCAAATCACGTTCGGACATATTCGACGCAACCGCACTCACTTGCAATACAGGCGATGCATTCGGTTCGATTTTCGCAATAACCGGTGTTTGAGCGCCTTCTGGTAAGTTGCTTAAAATATTGTTGATTTTCCGCTGTGCATCCTCAAGGGATTTATCAATATTCGCAGATGCTTTAAATTCCAGCAACAAAAGTGATGCATTATCTAAAGAGAATGACGTGACCTCATTGATGTTTTCAATACCACTTAAGGCATCTTCCAATGGCTTCGAAACTTGCGTCTCTACAGTTGCCGGTGAAGCTCCGGGATAAGTTGTTGTTACCGTCAGTAAGGGTGGAGAGAAATCTGGAAGGAGCTCATAAGATAGTTGATTATAACTGATGAGTCCACCGCCGATTAAAATGGTAAAAATTACAATGATAAACGATGGACGTTTGATCGATAGTTCTGTGAGTGTCATACCTGCTTACTTAGACAATTTAACATTTGAATTATTCTCTAAATTCACCTGACCTTTGACAACCACTACGTCGCTTTTCGACAATCCAGAAACGACTTCGATGTATTCGCCATCTGAAGTTCCAGCTGAGAAAGATGTTAAAATTGACTTGCCATTTCTCACAACGTATACTTGTGGATTTTTAGATGACCCCACCAATGCTTTTCTTGAAACGGCAAGCGTAGTAACACTCGTTGAATTTTCCAATGAAACCGAACCATACATTCCTGCCATGATTTTATTGACTCCAGTGTTTTGAATGGTTGTTTGAATTTTGAAATTGTGTGATCCATCCGCTTGAACAGCAATCATGCTCACGCTTCCATTAAATTCATCACGACCATAAATATCTGCGTTGGCAACAACTTTTTGTCCTTTCTTAAATTTCATCACATCACGCTCTGGAACAGAAATCGTCAATTTAAGCGTTGAAATATCCGTCAATTCAACGATTGGCGTACCCGGCATCACCATGGAACCTAAGTCAACAAGTTTTTTTGTTACTACCCCACTAAACGGAGCAACAACACTCGAGCTTTTCAATTGCTTTTGCAATTGTTTCAATTGAACTTCAGCAGACTTTAAAGCCAACTCCATCTTCTCCGCCTCCATTGCTGAAACCGCTTGGTCTTTTCGCAGGTTAGAAAAACGAATATTGTCATTTTTCAATTGTTCGATGTTCAATTTTGCGTTTTCAATTTGCAACTGTGTCAATTCGTTGTCCAAACGAGCCAAAACCTGACCTTTTCCAACGACATCACCTTCCTTAACTAATAACTCGACTAATTTTCCAGAACCATCGGAAGCAATGTTATTTTGGTGGTTTGCTTCGAATGTCCCCAGAAAACTCATGGAGCGATCAAATGTGTGCGTTGTTGGATGTTCAGCTTCAACAAGAATGGCTTGTTTCGCATCGTAAATAAATATTTTTTCTTCAGCTGCTTTTTTATTACTGAATAATTTGACAATGATTAAAGCAATAACCACAATGGCAACTACTGAAATGGAGATAATTCGTTTCATTTTACTTTTTGTTATTTGATGTTTCCAATTGATTTGAGGTATTCTAATTCAGCTTGACGCAATTGTATGTACGAAGAAATTACGTTTGATTGCGCCTGTTCTAGTCCAGTTTCAGCCATAATTAAATCGTTCGAACTGATTAATCCTTCCTTGAACTTTACATTTGCATTCGCATATACATTTTCTGCTAAACGAAGTTGCTCTTTACTTAAATCTAGCGATTCTGATTTTACGGTGATTTGACGTTTATTCGTTGAAATCGCATAGTTCAACTGTTGGTTTAGCAATTCATATTGGTTGTCAATTTTCTCCAAATTCAATTGATTCAATTTCGCTTTGTTCACACGTTCCAATCCAGAAAACAAGTTCCAATCTAAACGAAGTCCGAGAAATGCACCTGGGATTCCCGTTCTGAAATCATCTTGCGGTTTTAAATTGACATTATAATTGTAAATCCCATAAAAATTAACGTTTGGCAAATAACTCATTCGAATTCCTTTTCCCTCTTCCTCGTTGAGTTTACGTTGGGACTCAACCAAATTCAATTGCAGTAAATTTGGTGAAGCTTCTTTTAAAATGGTTTTCTGAACCATTGCATCTTCCGTCAGTAGCAATTCCTTCCCAGAAGGAAAACCAATTAATATACGCATCAGGTTTTCCAATTGATCCTTCGTAGCCAATAAGTTTGATTTTGAATTCATCAAACTCAACTCGTTTATCTTAATCTTATCTACTTCTGTTGGGATGATGACACCTTGAGCCAAAGAAGACTCCATGTTTTTCAAAATGACACGGGTGTGTGCAATATTCGCATCAATAAACACCAATTGCTGTTTGATCCCTTGAAGCAAGAAAAACGTATTTGATACTTGGTAACGAACCTCTTGTATCGCAATATCGCGCTGTGTTCCAACGAGCTCCGTATTAATTTTCAATGCGGCTAATCCATAATTCACTTGAGAATTAAACAAAATTTGCGTCAACTGTAAATTATTAGACAGAACGAAAGGCACACCAAACTTCACCGTATTATAAACTCCTGCTGGTCCACCAAAAGCAGATGCTGGAATGATCTGACCTGGAATAACAGCGTTGTATTTATAATCCGCATTGAAATTTAATTGTGGCATACGTGAAGACAAATAAGCCTCACGTTGACGTTCGTTTATCAGAACATCTAAATTCGCATTTCGAATTTGAAGGTTGGCTGTATCAGCCATTTGAATGCAAGTGGGTAGATCAAGTACTTGAGCACGTGAAGTATTCAGGTGAAAAAGCACCAAAAATAGACCTGCGATTTTAAACGATTTACACATGTTTATTGGTATTAGGAAATAAATAATTAATCAACATTTCTTTGACTATTTCTTGATGCTCTATTAAACGAGCTTCATGTTCTTTGGCATCAATTTGGTATATTCCACAGATGAGTTTTTTACTCATGATCGGAAAATGACAGTTCGACATGAATAACAACGTCACATTAATCATGTTCACTTTACGCATGCTTCCCGCTTCTTGCGCTTTTTCGCATTCTTCAAAGATTCCTGTCTGGTGAAGCCGTCCCAGGAAATTTGATTGATCAAGTTCGGCATCGGATTCTTGATTCAGTCCGGCGTGAATAAATAATGGTAGTTCAGGATGCTTGCGCAAAAACTCAAATTCTTTGTCAATGAGTAAGCGGGTTTTATCCTCTAAAGCCAGGTCTTGTTTAAAAACGTACACCATGCTTTCTATGAAATCAGAAAGCGCTGCTTCTAGAATTAATTCAAACAATTTCCCTTTGGATCGGAAATAGTAATTGAGTAACGCAACATTGATGCCAACTGATTTGGCGATTTCACGTGTTGTACACCCCGAAAATCCTTTCGTCATGAATACCTTGCGGGCGGCATCCTTGATTTTTTGTTCCGTACTGACGTCTTTTTTCATTGTTATTTTAAGCGTTGCAAATTTAAACACTTATTTTAAACAATTGTTTAAATCGACGTAAAAATTAAACGCTTGTTTAATTTTTGTTTGTTTTTGGGAACAAAAAAAAGGCTTGTGAATCACAAGCCTTTTCAAAATCGTTTGAGGTTAGATTACAATCCATTCGCAGCTTTACGAAGGGTCAAATCCAAAAACAATTCATCCATTTTTTCTTTTTGTTTCCTATCGCGGTTAGAAAGATCCAACTGACCTAATGACTTTAATGTTGCTTCAGCATCTGCTGTATTTCTCAAAGCGAAGTAACACTCTAAAAGATCAAAGTAAATAGCAACAGTCACATCTTTATCAATGCGCGCTTTTTTGTCATATACATCTGATTCTGTTAAAATCACTTTAAACGCATCAACAGCAGCAGTCAACTTTTGTTTTGCCAATGTTTCATTTGTCGTCAATGTTTTTAGGCCAATAGTCGCGTTGTTATATGCTTCCATCACGTCAGCGTGTGCATCGTTTTTAGATTTCACATAATCCAATGACGTCGCGCGAGAAGTTACTTCATACCCAATGCGGTCGTTAACCAAATGATTTATGAATTTCAGATTTTCCTTTAATAAATTCTCTTCTGTAGATTTAACTAACATGGTAAAATCTGAGGAAGGAGCCGTTTTAGAAGAAGATGATTTGTACGTTTTAAACGCTGAAAGTTCAGCAGGAGCAACGTAAAAAATTTCTTGATTATTCAATCCAGCAACACGAACAGACATTGGCATGCGGTACGTGAATTCAATCCAGTAATACGTTACTTTGTACGTGGTTCTTACACCATCTTTAACGGACACTTCATCTTTTGCTTCCGATTTGATGGACGGCTGAGAATTTTCGAATCCTTCAATATTTACAGCGTAAGAAAGTGCATTTACTTGTGCTTTTGTAAATCCGTCTAACACCAAATAAGTTGCCGCTAATGAAGGATAATCGTAGCTTGATTTCAAAACTGGTTGTGAAATCGTTCTACGGTATGGTTGCGCAACGTAATCTTTTACGGGCTTCGTATTTTCGTTCAACAATTGTTTTTCAATCACTTTCGTTGCTGTGGACTTTGCGTTATACACTTCCATTTCTTTCGCATATTTATCATCCGCAGCTTTTACTTTTGCTGGATAATCAGCAAGTTCACGTTGGTAATCCGCCTCCGCACGCGCTTTGTCTGCTTCGAATTGAGCCATCAATTTCGCGTTTTCACCTTCTGCAGAAGAGGTAATCACAGAATAGTAATTCTCTACTTTTGGTTGAATTGGATTCGTTGGTAATTTAACATACGTATACGTGATGTCTTCTGATTTAACCGATTGACCAAATACAAGGCCTACAAAACAGGTTAGAATAAGGGATAATGTGAACTTCATTTGTTTTACTTTTTAGAAAATGTGTCTTTTTGACGATGCAAATATAGAAAGGATGCGTTGAATGGAAAAATAAGCAACTTATTTCAGATAAATTAAATAAACCGCCATTTAATTTGCGGAATTCGCAACTGATTAAGTTTGACTTTTAATTTTCAATTTTACGCGCGTTAAAAAAACTGCTAATTTTGAAATGAATGAGTTAATCAACTCACCGTAAACAAAGTAAGTTATGTCAAATAATTACAAAAACCCACATTTAATTTTTGGATTCCAAAAGTTTGTGACTGAATTAAGCATAAAATTGGGGTTGATGGCATTTCTTTATACGCGTTACAAAAATCCTAAAACCTTTTTTAAGGTATTGAAGGGAATCGCTGCTTTTAAATCACGTTTCACAATTGGACAAAAAATTCCCAAACTCGCCAAAGTAGATGGAAAGGTTTACATGAATTGCAATGTAAGTGGATTTCCCTCCCCCTACTTCTTCATTCCTATGGAAATGGAAGCGAGAAAATCCTTGAATTTACCGAATACCCTTTTGGAACAGCAGTCCGTGGTTCAAATTGCATTGACAAAAAAATGCCCACTCAACTGTGAACATTGCTTCGAAGGTGACATTTTAAATCAAAAAGAAACCTTGACTTTAGAAGACCACCTCAAAATCATTTCCAAATTACAAAGTGCAGGGGTTCCAATGATTCAATTCGCAGGAGGAGAGCCCATGAGCAGATTGGCGGATCTGTTGACATTGCTTAAATCAGCGAAAAAAACAAGTGATTTTGCCATTTATACCTCCGGATTCAAATTGAACCGTGAAAATGCCTTTGCATTAAAAGATGCAGGACTTACCTCCGTTTTATTAAGCATTGATCATTACCTTCCAGAAAAACACAATGCATTTCGTAGAAACGACAAAGTTTTTTCATGGGCAATGGAAGCAGCAAAAAGTGCCGTAGAAGCAAAACTAGTATTGACTTTTATCGTCTGTGTCACAAGGGAATTCTGCCAACGCGAACATTTATTGAATTACATGAAATTCGCGAATGAACACGGAGCAGCTTTTGTGGAGTTTTTAGAACCACGATCCATCGGAAACTACCAAGGAAAGGATGTGATGCTACGACCATTTGAACTCGACATACTTGATGATTTCTTTCTTGAAGTAAACACGAAAAAAGAATTCAAACACCTCCCCATTCTTATCTATCCTGGATACCAACAACGTACCATAGGTTGTGCCGGAGGTGGCTCCAAGTACTTATACATTGATACTGATGGCTATATGAATGCATGTCCGTATTGCCGAAATAAAAAAACACATATTTTAGATGATCGACATGAACAATCGATTGCAGAAATGAGACTAGAAGGATGTGAAATTGTCGAAAATCTTGCTTAACCAAAACTTTAATTTATGAACATGAAATTTATCCGATCGAAATCCTTTATGACATGCATTTGTTTCATCTGGTTAGCCGGAATCATCTCTAGCTGTGGAACCTATTATAAATTGGGCACTGTGTCATATGCTAGGGATCAAAAACTCATGTCCGAAATCACACAAGAAAATACCGTGGTTTTTGTACATAGCACAGATGAATTGCTTCAATTATCAAATGTAAAAATCGTAAACAATGTGCTTGAAGGAACATTGATCCCAATAAATCAAGCGGAATTATCTTTCTTTCATCTGATTCAGAGCAAATATTCCCATCAAATGTACTTTGATCAAAATAAAGTAAATGAAGCAAGGTATAAGGCCGCTCAGGAACAATTAAAAATTGACACACTTCAATTAGGTGGGGATTCCTTAAATAATCCGGGCTATGCTTGGAATGAGCATATTCATCAAATACATCTCTATTGCAAAAATGTTGTCAAGAATGAGCAAAGAATAAGTATTGATTTAAAAGCGATTGATCAAGTTGCATTTTTCAAAAAAACAAGAAGTGCCGGAACGATTTTTGCAACAGTCGTTTTGGGCGGTTCTTTAATCCTTTTAATTTTACTTGCAATTGCGTGTAATTGTCCTCATGTCTATGTTCAAAATGGTGACACATTTGAATTCACGAACACGCTTTTTACCGGTGCATTAAGTGATAAAATAGAACGTTTTGATTACAAAACATTGCAAGATTTCTATCCAGATAATGCTTCCATTTTCATGCAAATTAAAAATGAGGAAAACGAAAAACAATTCACTAATCTACTCGGATTAAAAGTAGCATACCATGACCCTTCCTTTGAGGTAATGACAGACAAGAATGGAAAACTGTATAGCATTAGTTCTCCAACAAAGCCTATTCATACCGTTGATCAAGAGAACATAGATCAATTAGAAAGCATCGCAATGGATGACGAATCGTATTTTAGTTTTGACACTCGAACCAAAAACGGACTTGTAAGTACCCTATTATCCTTTAAAAAACCTTCCGACGCTTCAAACGCAAAACTAATCTTGAACCTGAAAAACTCAGAATGGTCAGGATACATTCACCAAAAATTTCTAGAAAATCTGGGGTCCTACCAAAAGGAATGGCTTGAATCAAATTCAAATAAAACGGCAGAACAACAACAACAAGCGCTTAAAAAGGGTGGCATTCCTTTGGTTGTTTATGTGAAAAAGAAAAACAAATGGATTGAAGTGGAAACCATTCAACCGGTTGGAAACGTTAGTGATCAATCCATTGTTATACCGATTGACGAAAAACTGTTAACTGAACCGACCATCGAAATTAGGTTGCAAAGCGGATTTAAATTTTGGGATTTAGATTATGTGGCGATGGATTTCACCAAGCAAAAAGAATTCGAAATTCAAACGATCCAACCATCCTTTGTGAGTGGAAACGAGAGCAACCTTCAGGCCTTAAGCACGAATGATAAATCGTACATCGCAACAGAATCCGGGTCTGAGGCAATTTCTGTTCGTTTCGATGGAATAAGAACGAATAAAAACAGAACACTGTTCTTAGAAAGCAAAGGGTATTACATTCGAAGCAAAATGGAAACCACCGATCCAAAATGGATGGAGCTGGCAAAAATGTCCCGTAAAAATGGTCTTGGTCGATTTTCACAAGAAACGTTCCTAAAAACCATGATGTCAATTCAACAGTTAAATCTGACAAGTGCAGCAAATAAATAAACTTGAGTCAAACTGATTTTTGTTCGTAATCATTTCATGGTATAAAAAAAAATCCTAATTTCATTAAAAATTTAAACCATGAAAAAAATATTACTTTTTATTTGTTTTGCTTTCGCAATGGCAAGTTTCAATTCCTGTAGTGATAGCGGTACTAAAGTTGATGACGCTAGCCTGAAAAAAGCACAAGAATTAGAAAAACAAGCACAAGAAAAACTAGATGAAGCAAACCGTCTAAAAGAAGAACAACTTGCCGCTGAAGAAGAGATGATTCAACGTGAAAAAACGGTTGAGCGTGCTAAATTGGAAAGACAATTTCCAGATTATTCGGATGTCGTTATCGTTACGCAACGATCTTATTTTCATTCCAATCCAAACGATGAGGCAACAACTAAAAAATTCCTTGTAAATGGTGACCAAACTGTTGTCTTAAAAACAAGAAATGGCTACGGTTATGTTGAGTTCTACAACCCCGCTGCAGATAAAGTGACAGCTGGATGGTTAGACCTTCATGATTTAGAGGTAGTAGATTACCCTGGAGAATAAAATTCGGGAAATGTTTCAAAAAAAAGAACCGAATTCGGTTCTTTTTTTTTGTCTAATAACAAAGCACAATAGTGCCAGGTGTAATGTGTTGATAAATTGTTTGAGCGGTTGCCAAAGGTAAATTGATGCAGCCATGAGAGCCATCGGCTAAATAGAGTGCATTTCCAAATTTGTTTCTCCAACGAGCATCGTGCAATCCAATTCCATTATTAAATGGCATCCAATAGCGCACATGAGCAGAATATCCAGGTCCTTTTAGTTCTGCATTCGTTTCCATATACTTGACATAATAAGCACCTACCGGCGTTGCGTGACCTAATTTTGGACACCCCGTTACAACTGCACTTTCTATAATCAAAACACCATTTTTATAATACCACAATTTTTGATCCGCAATACTAATTTCCACATAGGTTTTATTTGAATCAAAAACTCCAGCAGGAAGTCCTTTCATTCCATAAGATGGTTCACGCGATACCTCTTCCGCATTACGAACGCTACCAATAATTTTCATTAACTCTTTGTACACATTTAAACGAAGACCTATGTCCCCTCCCCTAATGGTTTTCGTTTCTCCTTTTGAACTTGTGATTGTCACACTTGGAATGATCTCATCGTATTTCGTGGCTAAATCTCTCACGAAAGCAATTGATTTGGATGAATTTAAATTCACCCTCATATTGGAATCTAATATCAACCAATTGGCAAAAGTTTTTTTATCGATGACCACATTCTCATTCTTAAATTGAAGCGTGATTTTTGCAGATAAACTTTTCTTCAAGGCAATTAATCCTTGTTTAGTCGTCTCATCGGATAAATGATATTTGGGCTTTTTATAAAACCGTATGCGATCCATTTTCAGTTCCGCATCTTCAGAAGCAATTGATTTAAGTAAAGCATCCGTTAGCATGGCTGTATCCAACTGATTTCCTTCGATCGCTTCAATCGGCTTAAATTCGTTATTCACATAATTATACGTCGCATTTTTTGGCCGTTGAAAAGGAACCTTGTAAAACAAATAAGCGAATGTTTTTTTAAATTGTTTTTTGTTTCTAATTTGAAATGTGGTGTCAAATTCAAATTTTCCTGGCACACTTATTTTAAATTCCCATGTTCGACCCACTGTATCCAATGTATCAAAAGTAACAAGTTCCTTACCTTCTATTTTCTGTCCTTTTTGAACTTCCGTTTTTAAACTCGCATGAAATTCATTCGGACTTTCAACTTCAAGTAAGTAGACAGTTTCGACTTTGGCTGCGGATTTTTTCGTTTTCTTACTTTTTTTCGATGTCTCACAAGCGTACAGAACTGCAATCACACAAGATAGCATACAAATGATCGATGTATACTTCATTGAATTTCTCATTTATTCGAATGTTATTTTAAAAACCATGACAGAATTCCCTCCTCCATTTTCTTTTCCTTGAGCTGTGACAATTAGTTCTTTGTCATCACTTGAAATGTCCATTCCGACCGGATAGGAATCCGCAGGAATTTCAGTTACAACCTTCATATCCCGTGTGCGCACACATACAATCTTTGATCCATTATTGACAGCAGCGAAGAGGTATTTCCCATCGGATGTAGTAACAATTGTGCGCGCTCCGGATCCAACGGAAACGGTTTCAAACTCATTAAAAGCGACTTCTTTTCCTTCATTTTGCACCCGACTTTTGACGAATGCGCGCCAAGAACATTTTTGAACCATTCCAGGAGTATTAGCGCTGAGGTATAGAAATTCACCGTTGATCACCAAGTGACGGACATTCGATTGCATTCCTTTAATTGTTCCTAAAAACTCATAGGTTTTCGCATCAAAAACAGCAATTCCTGCTGCCCCTCCCATTTTCCCAACCAAAAGAAAATCACCATCCGGAGTAAAAACTGTCCCCCTCAAACAATAGCCACATTCACTGTCCCGATTGACATGTCCTGCACCAAAATCCAATTTCATTTGATAATCCACAACGAGGTGTTTGTGGTAATAGAAATCCATCGGATTTTCACTTTCAATATTGATGATCCCAAGGGTGTTATCTCCCCAATGGGTAACCGCGATAAATTTATTATCTAGTGAGCAAGCAATCATTTTAGGAAGCGGTCCGGTGGGCATTACACGAACGATTTCATCTTTTTCGGTGTCAATTATCGCAAGGGCAGACGGACATTCCGCATTGCTATCATAATCTCTGCGGTAATAGGTTACCCACAAATACTTTCCATTGTGTGAAAAGCAGCTTTCTACTGGTTTTCCTTGAAAAATATTATAATTCGCAAGCGTGCGGTTGTATTTATAATCAAAAACTGTTGTTTCATTGTTTTTAAATAGGTTTTGATTGGAGGCATCGAATGAATGTTCGATCGTTTTAATCTTCTTTTTTGTTTTAGCGTTATAAACAACCGTTTTACATCCTTCCAAAGATTGGACATAGAATTTTTCCCCATCCAAACTATAGTTCACGGATTTAGGAGAGTTAATCGACTCATCAAATGAGTCATTTTCATTCGAGGGCTTTGCATAATTATGCTGAAAACGATTCACAAGTTCCAAAGTGACCTCATTTGAACCTTTCGACTTTTGTCCAATTTGGATATGAACCACTTGTGATTGCAAAAGATAGCTTAGGCAAATAAATGCTGTTAATACTAAAAATTTCATTTCTCTCATTTTAATAACCAAATTCGGTAACCATTATTTACACTTGCCAATTCGATGGTAAATTTCTTTAATTTCAAATCCCAAACCATAATTTGGGCCTGATTATCGGACAAATGTTCTTCATCAAAGATCCAAAATTGCACAAACTTTAAATTGTAATTCCGACCATTAAACGCTCGTTGCACATAACTTTTGTCAACAAATTCGAGAGTCCATTCTTTTTTACGATGCACCAATTCATTCTTCAATTTTTCGGCTATCTTAAGCGTTAGTTTCTTCGGGTTTGGAATGATTCCCCGTTTATCCGAAAGCGCATAATAATTGTAAAGAAGGCCATTTTTATTTTTCTCATCGGCATAGCACCAAGCTGGTTTTTTATCGTTACAGGCTTTTTTCCATTCAATGGCATTTTGAGCGTGTAAAATGGAATCACCATTCATAAAGCACTTCACCTCCGAGAACTGCGTCTCAAATTGAGCTGTTTGGAAGTCCGTATGAAATTCAGATTGTTGCTTTTGGATTTCTTGATTTCCTTCAGATGGTTTTTCTCCAGTTTGACACGCATAGAAAGAAAAACACAGAAAACTGTACACCAAATTCCTATAAAACGCTTGAAAGAAATTTACTTGCATATTTCTCATTTAAAACTAAGAACCATCCCGAATTCTAAAACAAAACTAAAAATTGACAACTCTAAACTTAATCAAGAGTATAAACACCCGCTCTCAAAATACAGCAGTCCTTTGCATCCTTTACGGTAACCGTTGCTTTTTTACCACTCACAACAATTGCAATGTTTTTATCCTTTGAAAAGTATTTATTCGGAGCAGTGGATGTAAACAAAAAACTTAAGGGAGCCTCGCATTCACAATTGAAATGCATTGGATTCACAAAGACCTCATAGAGACCATTTTCACCTGTATCCATCAAAACGAATTCATTCATCTTAGCATCCGTAAACTGTTGTGCTGAAACATCTTGCACGGATACTAACAGGCAAAAGAAATAGAAAATAATTTTCATTTGGAGTAAATATTGGTGTTATTTATTTTTTCTTAAGCGTAATTTCTTTCGTATCACATGCGCCATCGTAAACCAAGGAAATACCTTTCAATCCGAACACTTTGTGAAAAGAAAGTATGTAAACTGCGTCACCAATATATTCACTATATGTCCAAGATTGTGTTGATTGATCAAAATCAATTTCAACTTCCTGACCATTTACATTTTTAGAGAATGATTTTGGGTTAGCGGGAAAATGCATCACCATTTCATCATGCCAAAGCGATTTCTCATCTGTGTACCATTTTAAAGGAAAACTTGGGTCATTTGATTTCATCGTAGCTACCCAAATTCCATTGGCGTTTTTCTCAACTTTCACCACCTTAACCCAGATGTTCATGGATGATTTATCTACTACGTAATCAGGTTCAATTTCTCCATCTTCTGACACAAGCATTTCACCATTTTCATCACACCTTCTTTCTTCCGTGGTATTTTGTTTGAATTTCAATTCATTATCCACTTTAAATAGCTCAGCCCAGAAAGAGGAGAATACAGGCATTTTATCCCTCACCTCTTCCACTTTTGGTGTTGCTTTTTCCACCTTTTGTTCTGACGTGTTTTTCTTTTTTTCTGGATTAGCATTTTGTCCACAAGAGACGATCAGCATTGAAACGATTACGAATTGAAGTGTTTTCATGATTTAGTTTTTTTTTAAGTTAATTTTTCACGCAACGCACGGCCATTCCAACGTTGTTTAAATATTCATCCGTTATTGGACCATCGGTATATACATATCGGTATTCACTATACATATAGAACATTGGAATGGTGAATAAACTGTAGCTAATATATGATGAAACTACCCCATTGCTAGAGCGTCTTGAACTTGTCCAAAACTTCGTGTCAACATCGTTCATGTAGAAAGTGCCATCTTCAGATCTAAATTTACTAGGAAAAGCATTGAAACCGAAAAGATTGGTGCCGTTTTCTTTTCCCCATCCCGTTGTACTGCGTAACGTGTATGTGGCAACTTGTTTACTGTTATCATCATTTGATAACATTCTAAAAAGTGCACTTTGAGTATCGCTATAATCTATTCCTTGATTTTTTGCGTTCTCAATTTTCTGTTCCAACTGTTTTACTTTCGGTTGTGCGTCCTTCACCAATTGATCAAATTCTATGTGGCTCGGAATGTGCCATCCTTCCGGAGCCAATCCTCTTGGATCATTCAATGCTGCTGCGTTGTATAATTTTCCATATTTAGCGGCTGTCGTTGGATCATTATTATAGTAGCACCACGCTGGATTTCCACTTCTCCATTCTGCAATGGTTCTAGCTTCTGGAATTTCATCCCCATTTCGAAAATGATCCACATTCAAATTCTCAGCCATCCAAATTTTATCACCTATTTTCACTTGTTTACAAACAAAAGGTTTTATGAATTCGCCATCCTTAAAATCACCGTCTAAAATTTTTCCAGATGCCAAGGTCATTTTACCTGTCCCATTTGGTCTATTTCCATCACATTGACCAACATATACATTTTTGTTTTTGAACGTAATTTTTCCGTTGGTTAAATACCCATCTTCGAACTGTCCTTCGTAGCGACCAGCTTCACCAAACTCATTATCCTCAAGGATCACAAATACGCCAGAACCACTTGGGACAGATTCTTTCATTTCTCCTTTATAAAAAGACCCATCTTCATATAAAATGTAATTCTGAACGTTGTTGACAAAACCGATTTTATCTTCCATCACTCCTCCATATCCATCTCCCTGAAGACAAGAAATATTTTCGTAATCCATGAAATAACTTAAATAAATACCATTTTTCATGACTTCATCGTTTTCGAAAAACCGTTTAAACAAAAGATTCAAATTCTCGGCATCTATATCGTCTGCATAGCTTTCCGGGACTCCCAATTCCTTTGTTAATTGTTTTCTTAAAAATGGAGCTACTTCATCGTATTTTTTCAAAAGACCGTACTCCTTTAGAATTAAGTTATCCCTAATCAATGCCAATTGACCCATTGTCAATGAATAATCTTCTGGTCCTTGATCTTCATTGTATTCATTCTTAATCATTTTAACCGCTAATCCTGTCCCCATGTTTGACTCTCCACCAAGGATCATCTCTTTTTTACCCTTTGAAAAGGAAACAAATGCGGCTTTATCTCCAGAACTAGACTTATTCGATGTCCAAAAAGCAGCGATATCTTCGCCCGCGAGAAAACCACGTTGGTCTCTAAAACCAAGTGGAATTAATCCAAAATAAGCATTCGTTCCAAATTCATCGTCTTCATTTTCTTCTCCCCAAGAATAAGGACACTTTAAACTGTTTGCTGCAACGTTCACTCCACCGCAAAAAACGGCCAATCTTTCATAATCTTTGGTTGATGGTATGCGGTACCCTTCAGGTAAAATTCCTCGTGGATCAGTTAATGCATAATAATTATAAAGCTTTCCTTTCTCGTAAAAATTCATTGAGTCGTTCTCGAAATAACACCAAGCTGGTTGGCGCGAACTAGTAGCTTGCGCCCATTCTTCTGGAGTTATTGCTTGAGGAATTACATCACCGTTTAAAAAGTGACTAACCCTAAGGTTGTACCCTGTCCAATGTTGTTCATCAAATTCCTCAGTTGACAAAGTTAATTTCGTGAATAAACTTTGGTCCAAACCATAACCTATTTTACGACAAAACGCATGTAATTCCGAAATAACGCGATTGATTTCTGAAAGGGAACTAATACCCTTCCAATTTGGCGGTAATGTACTTTCGTAAAGGGGATCTAAGACGATGATTTCATCGCCATTAATTAATCCATCCTTGAGTACAGACAATAAGTCAGTTGTGTTTAATGCTTTTGATTCAACTAATTGATTAAACAACTCATTGTAATTACTCGACGCTTCCAAATACAGTGAATCTTCGTATTTGTCCTCCCCAGTAAAGGACATTAAGAACGTTCGATAGGCATTTAGGGTATTTTCAGATTTTGCTAATTCAAATTTATTATTTCGTTCATTTTTAACTAATTTTTGAAGCAAGGCTTCTACCTCTAACACTTTATCAGAATCTGGGTATTTATTGAGATAGGCTTCATATTCATTCTGTGTGTTTAAACGTCTAGTCTGTTCAAAATCTTCAATCATCTTCACTTGACGTTCTTTTATAGTTAAATCAGTCAAGATAATATTGAATGTATTGTTGCCGAAAAACTCAAAATCAATCTGATAACCAGACTTTTCCTTCATTTTTTTATTCAATGCAGCCTGGAATTCGAAATCATTACAAATTAATTTTGAGCCAGGCTTGCCATAGTTAAAACGATAACTATTTTCCTTACCTGGTTTATAAAAGGATGAGTTATTTGAGAACATTGACACAATTTCTTCACTGATCTCTTCCAAGGAATATTTTTCGTTTTCTATCAAAACAACATCGCTAAAGTTTTTATTTAACCTTGGATTAATAGAAATACGAACCATATATTCTTTACCCCTCGAATCTCTTTCATAAAAATGAGTATAAATCGTATTTGACAACTGAATCACTTCATTGAATACATCGCTTCGGTTCGTTAAGTATCCGGAAACCAAGGTTGTTTGATTTAATCCTCCTACCAAATTAAGCGGTTTGGTGAAACCTACTTCGCTAAAATCAAATGCGTCTGTAAACACTAAATTGCATTGATCCGCCATACCCGAGGAAACTTTAGTTGACTTGAAATCTACTTGAAGATCAACCTTCAATGTTCGAACGATTAGCTGATTCAAGGTTTCCCTTTTTAATAGACCGTTCTCCTTCATGGCCAACTTAATTTCCTTGGAGAAATCGATTAAACTGATCCATTCAAACTGTTCCCCATATTCACTTTTCAAAAGATTGAATTCTTCAAGGTACCTTGACCGAAAACTGGATTCATTTACAATTTGGGAGAAACCCTCTTCAGTTATAAATATTGGACAATAAATGGCTTTTAGTTTATAACCAAAAAATGAATTGATGTTCTTTTTCAAATGAGAAGCCTCAAGTAAATCAGCTAATTTCTTCATGTCAACATCAATAAACCATGAAACATGGTCCTTATTTGGTGATTGATCTTTGCCTGCATAAACGATGCTCACAATTGCTTCTTGACCTTGAAGTTCAATAAACTTGGAAATTTCACTTACACCTTCCTTTAATTCTAATGCTGAAGGTTCAATAAATGGCACCGGTTTTATCTGAGCTAATCGAAGATTGGTGTTTTCTTGAACGCCCCTATATATGAGCTGATATAAAATCTGATACCTCGCTTTTTCAGCACTCTTTTTTTCGTTTTTCGTGAAATTATCTAATTGAAAATAGCCACTAAATTTACCCTTTGAAAATCGATTCAATTGGGTAACTTCAAACGGTTCTTCCCAAGCTTTTTGACTTAGTACAACTGACGAAATAAATAATAATTGAAATATGAATATAAAATGAGTAAATAATCGATTGGTGTATTTTTTAAAAATCATAGCAATTTTCTTCGTTATTTAGGGTAATTAGGGGTTCTTTGAAGTTTTTAATAAACGTTTTTCAACTAAAAAACATATACTTCATAGAATCCATTTATGCCTATCAAACATGTTTACACAAACTTACACTAATTATTTCGAAAGTAAAAATAACGGATTTTAAGGCCTGTTTTACATCCAAAAGTCTGACGAAAATCTTTTAGTATTCGAATTTATTCAGATAAAAATTGTGACAAGTATTTAAAAACACAATCACATACTAAGAACATTTATTCTTATGCAGGAAAAAAACGATTTGTTTATTTAGTTTCGTTTTCTTTTCGGTTTCCCGTATTTATCCATCATCGCCTTTTTATGGTCATAACGGACATTTACCTTTTTGTTTTTGGCTTTCTTTTCATGGAATGCTGGTCCAACCTCTCGCTTGGCAAGTTTCAAAAGTTTTCCCGGGATTTGAGTAACTGGTTTTTCGAATTCCAATAATTCATCGGTCATTTCCACTTCGCTTGGCACATCCGTAAATGAAAGCTCCCGTTGCATTAACAATTCAATTTTTGATAACGCATCTGCATCCTTCTCACTGACAAAGGTAATCGCCACACCCTTTTTATCTGCACGTCCTGTTCGACCAATGCGGTGAATGTAATTTTCTGGAATCTCCGGGATATCGAAATTGATGACATGCGTAACATCGGTAACATCAATACCGCGTGCAATAAGATCGGTAGCAATCAATACGCGAAAAACACCTGTTTGGAAATTTTGAACACTGTTAAAACGGAAGTTTTGCGCTTTATTCGAGTGAATCACCCCAACTTCGTTTTGCAAGTACGTTTCCACCTCTTCAAATAGCATATCAGCGAGTACTCTCGATTGCACGAAAACCAATACTTTGGAGGAATCTACCGTATTTTCAAGTAAATGATGTAGCATCTGAACCTTCGACAAAAAGTTTGGAACTCGGTATCCAATTTGATCAATTTGTGCGAGTGCCGTACCGGAACGTGCTGCTTCTACGCGCACGGGAACAGTGAAGTTTGCATCTAGAAAATCAGAGACTTCTTCCGATAAGGTCGCAGAGAACACCATATTTTGGCGTTTTACTGGCAAGAATTCAAATATTCGCAAGAGCTGCGCGCGAAATCCTAAACTTAAGGTTTCATCTACCTCATCGATGACAACTTTCTTCGCGTGCTTTAATTGCAGTGATCCATTAGCCGCCAAATCGAGAATTCTACCAGGAGTTCCAACAAGGACATCTAATCCTTGAAGAACCATTGCTGCTTGGGTATTCATGTTCGTCCCACCATAAACACCACCAACGGCAACGTTCATATATGGCGTTAACTTTTCAACTTCACGAACTACTTGAGCAACTAACTCACGCGTTGGAACAATGATGAGAATCTGTGGATGTGGCTCTTTGGAAAATTTCCACATGCACAAACATGGAAGAATGTAAGCTAATGTTTTCCCCGTTCCTGTTTGGGCTATACCAATGGTATCTTTTCCAGACATCATCACGTTGAAACTTGCTGCTTGAATGGTTGTTGGCGTTGTGTAGCCTAAATCATCTAAGGCATTCCAAAGTGGTTTCTTTAAGTTTAAGTCACGAAAAGTCATGGGGAAAATTTTGCGCAAAGTTACGGAAAGAAATGACGCGAATCATGATAAGCTACAATTCATTAGCTCTATTTCTAATGACTTGATTTATTGAATCTAATATTTCACTCAAGGTTATTGTATTTAATTCTAAGAAAGCAATCCATTTTTTCCCTAAATCTTTTAGAGATGCTCCTAAATGGTATATCTTTTTTCCGTCAATAATTAAAACCGATCATGACTTCGGTCAAAAGAAATCCACTTTATTTCACCATATTGCTCATTGGCTTTTGAAAGATCTAAACGTATTGATTTCGTTATAAACTTTGATAGCAATATAACCTTAACAGATTTCTTTTTTTTTGACAAATGAATCAGCGTACTCTCATCAAAGTAATTATCAATCAAGATAATTTGTTCTTTCGCTGATCTAATTATTTGCTACGAAAAAGCATACGCATCAAAAACTTGCCCTTCAAAAAATACTCCTTGAATTGGTAAGGATGCCGATTGAATTTGTAAATCTATTTCATGCATCTTTTTTGAAATTGTTTCCACATTATCTTCCAAACGATTCATTCGATTGTTTAATGCGTAACCTTTAAGTAAATAGTCCTTCAATATTCGGTTTGCCCAAATTCGAAAATGAGTTCCTTGAACTGATTTTACGCGATAACCCACAGAAATAACTACATCGAGATTATAAAATTCAATTCTCCTTTTAACTTTTCTGCCTCCTTCGTTTTGAACTGTCAAGTAATCCTTGACAGTTGCATTTTTACCTAATTCACTCTCCTTGAAGCAATTATTAATATGTAAACTAATATTTTGATTTGTTTGCTTGAATAGTCTTGACATTTGTTGCTGAGACAATCAAACCGTTTCGTCCTCAATTTTGACTTCGATGGATTCATTCAATGTATCGGATCGATACAACATCAATTCGTTTTTCATGTTTTGTCGTTGCTGATTATCTCTAACCTAACGCAATTTCCAAAGCATTATTTTATGATCAACTGGATGAATTTGAAACGTAAATGTTTTGTATTGACTAGATCAAGCTATTTGATCAAAGTCAACTTCTCAACAAAATCACCGATTAAAGAATTACCGTAAACGACATACATTCCAGCTTCTAATTTTGACAAATCGAGCACTTGTCCTTTTGCGTACGGTTGCTCAAGCATTTTCTGGCCTGTAAGGGAATAAATAACGACTTCCCCTTCTTCCATTCCGTTAATAGTTAATTCTCCAATTGAAGGATTCGGGTACAATTCAATATTTCCTTGAACAGGTGATGAAAGTCCAACATATCCATTGATGTTCAACGTTGTATTTGTAATGATTGCCGGATTAAAATCAAAGTAGATATAGGCAGTATTTTTTATTTCCGAATTTAACGTCAAATTAGGTAGCTCCTTGATTTCGTAAGTGAAGTACCCTTGACTTCCTTCCAAACTATCAACAGATGGCAGTAATTGAATTCCACTAAATCGGAAAACTGCTTCTCTCGTAATCGGATCTACGGAATAACTTACGGGATGTTTTGAGCCTACAAATCGAAAAGTAGACAAATCCAAATTAGTCGAAAGCGTATCGCGAACCACGACATTCAAAGCAGGATAATTCCCGTCATTTTGAAAACGAACGGTATATTGCATGTTTTCTTGCACATCCGGTTGAATGTAGGTTGGCAACTGACATTGTTTATCATTCGGATCATATGAATTTAATACGGTTGCAGCGAATGCAGCATTGTTAAATTGCACATCTAGCTCTCCTTGCGCAGAAACTGACGCGAAAAAGTTAAACAAGGTTCCCGCAGGCGTGTTTCCTGCAAAAGAACAAGGGAAATAATACATTTGACATCCAGATAAATAGGCTTCCAAAATCGTAACTGTATCATTTGCAAAAGTCGCATTCGGTAAAGAGGTCAAATCAGGAGTCACACCAGAAGGAATCGCTATTTTGATGACACTATTCGCATAATTCCCACAGGAAACATTACACACTTGCACACTTACATTTCCATGTTGCAGTGGCGCCAAAAACTGAAATGCAGCAGCGGATGAAATTTCAAGGTCCGGAGTTAAGCCATTTCCTGCACATTCCAAGGTCATGTTCATTGGAACACCTAAAGCATGTCCAGTTGCATCAAAGGAATTAATCGTGAAATCAGCAGATGTTTGAATGTATCCGTGATTTTGCAACCATGAATCACTAATGCCAACAGTATAAGGTGTTGCCGCAACATCCAACTCCGTGTAATAGGCATTGCCAAATGAATTTTGTGGGTAAATTGTTGTGGTGACACCTACGTTATTTGTCACATCATAGGGAACATTTTGAAGAAAAGTAGCTGTTGGATTCAACATGGAAATCACATTAAAAAACCCACAATTACTTGTATTTGTAATGACCCATTCAATGGTTGAACTTCCAGCAGGCTGTCCGGATGTCCCACTAGTTACCGTAACTAAAGCGTTATAAATTCCCGCTTGACTGTAATCGTGTTCGAAAATGTAACAATTTTGGCTATTTGGTGCAGAGAACACTGTCATATTCTCCGTATTTCCATCCATCCAATCCACCGAAATTTGCGCGCCTGATTCAGGCAGTGCGCCAGTTGTTGTGCAAACAGACATATTGGAATGACAACCAATTCCAGGGATGGAATTGTACATTAAGTTGATGGAATTAACTTGCCCAAAAAGGGAATAAAAACTGGAGATTAGGGTGAAAATGGAAAATAGTATTTTTTTCATTGTAGGAGATTTTAGTTCGTTTTTCAGACGCCTGACTTTTTGATAAGTTGCATTCTGAAAAATAATAAAGTGAACAAAAATGAATTTACTTACCTTTAGAAAAAAATAACAAAATGAAAATCAAGCTATTCATCATTTTTATTCTTGCAAACGTATCCTTGCAAGCACAATGGACTCCTTTAACCGATGTTAATACGGAAGTTGCGACATCGAATTCAGATGACATGAAGGTTTTAGGCACGGTTAATGGGAAGACTGTTTCCGTATTTTGGAAGGTTGTAAATGCACCAATAAATTATGAATTACGCATGCAAGTATTGAACGATCAAGGTGTTAAACAACTAGGTCCGGATGGCGTATTGGTCAGCAACAACATGTCCATGAGTACATCTACGGCAATCATGAAGATGGCTGTTGATCAAAATGAAAATGTATACATTGGTGCAACAGGAACAAATGGTGGAATTGGATTTGCGTTCAAATTAGACATCAATGGAAATCACCTTTGGGGAACAAACGGAATCAATTTAGGTGCCGGTTATGTCGTTACCATTTTACCGTTATCCACCGGTGAAGCGGTTATTGCTTGGAATGCCAATAATCAAACAATGCTTCAAAAGTATAGTGCAACCGGCACACCAATCTGGACAGTCGCTCAGCAAGTAAGCAACGGTGCAACGAATGGCAAATCGCCTGGAGATTTATTCGAATTATCAAACAATGAGTTTTTATTAGTCTTTCACGTGATTTCCTTTGGAATTAATTCGACCCTTTGGGCGCAGAAATACAGCTCTATGGGACTTCCATTGTGGACCAATCCTGTTCAACTTTCAAATAAGTCTACTTCTTGGAACACTTCGTACAGTGCAACCCAAGATGGAAATAATGTGTATTACGGTTACAAAGCAGCCACTGGAACACATTTTGACTCTTATTTACAACGCATCAATCCCGATGGAACTCTTCCTTGGGGAATAAACGGAAAAGATTTTGATATCACGACCACACGAAACGAAATGGACACCAAAGTCGCATTCAGTACCGGCTCACCTTATGTCTGGTCGATTTGCAACTACACGAATTCAGGTCAGAGTACCTACGGTGTATACATCCAAAAATTTGACAAAGTAACTGGTGACCGCCAATTTACTGATACCGCAAAAGTTATTTACCCAATTGGATCTTGGAAAGTGAATTCCGGAGATTTGATGATAGTAAATGGACTTCCTGTATTCTTACTAAAAAGTGGCTTAGATAATGGTGCAACACCAACAACATTACATGCATGCATGCTCGACGCAAGCGGATCATTCGCATGGACCTATGAAACCAAACCAATGGGAACATTTTCCGCAAGTAAAAAACGGATCCATTTCTCAAAATCAACGAATGGAAAAGTTGTCGCGACCTTCATTGAGACAAAAGCAACAGGAGGATCCAAGATCTATGCACAAAGTGTATCCACCAACAACAACAATACAGGAACAGCTGTAGTCACGGCATGTAATTCCTACACGTGGATCAACAATGTAACGTATACATCCAATAACAATACAGCAACGTATTTATTGACAAATGTTTCCGGTGGAGACTCTCTTGTAACACTGAATTTAACCATCACTTCCCCTGTCCAAGATACACTGACGGTAAACACGTGCGGTTCCTATTCTTGGAATGGAAATACCTATTCCAACAGTGGAATCTACGTTGGTCCAACAGTAAACTGTGTCACATCGTATTTAAACCTGACCATTTCACCTATTACGGTTCATAATTTGAGTGTTACCGAATGTGGATCATACACCTGGAATGGAACAACATATACAAGTTCCGGCATTTACACAAGTCCAGTTGTCAATTGCGTAACAGAAACACTTGATTTAACGATTACTCCGAGTACAAATGACACAACTATTGCTTCTGCCTGTGGCTCCTACCTTTGGAATGGAACAAACTACACAAGTTCCGGCATTTACCCTGGTCCGACCAGCAATTGCGTTACAAGCTATTTAGACCTAACAATTACAACGAACACCAATGACACGTTAACGGTTCAGTCTTGTTCCGATTATGTATGGAATGGAAATACCTATACAACATCTGGAGTTTATCAAGGTAATACAACGAACTGCACCACTGAATTCTTGCAGTTAACGATCCAAAACATTGACGCTTCCACCTCCGTTTCTGGCATGACACTTTCTGCCAACACAACGATTCAAGGCACAACCTATCAATGGGTCGATTGCGACGCGAATAATGCACCGATACCAGGGGCAGTGAATCAATTTTTCACAGCGACGGACAATGGAAATTACGCTGTTATCATTACACAAGGGAATTGCGAAGTAATGAGTGCGTGTGTAACCCTTTCAGACGTTGGAATACTAGAAAATTCAAGCGCAGACATTAGTGTTTACCCGAATCCAAGTTCCGATCAAATCACGATTCAAGCAGAAGGTTTCGAAGGCAGAACATTTTCCATTTATGATCAACAAGGTCGTTTGGTTATGAATGGTCGATTGGCTGGTCTGAAAACACAGATCTCCATAGAATCCTTTGCTACTGGTTCCTACTTGGTGAAAATTGCAGAAGCTCAACAACCAATTATTCTCCTGAAGAATTAGACCATGGTATGAGCTTGATACAATTTCAACTCGTCCCATGTGACTTTATTTCCTAATTTCTCCTTTAAAGGAGCTAAAGAAGTTCCTTCAAATCCATCAAAGATTGTCGCTAACTCGTTTATGCGTTTTGGCGACATGACATCACTTAATTCAATTTGCTCTGAACGTATAAGGAAGGCAAAATGACTAGCAATGGTTTGCGCGGACAATTGTCTTTCACGCGCAATCTCGTCAGCATCTTTTCCAGACTCCAACAATTCCAGGGTAATTTCGTACGTGGATTTTTTTTCCTTTTTTGGTGGGTTTAACTTTTTACTGGATTTAGTAAAAATCACATCCTCCTCATCTGGATCATCTAACAGCGTTGGGATTTGTTTCAATTCTTGTTTGATTGTAGCTATTTTACCGATTTTGTATTGTGCAATTTCTTGATTCCAAACCACTGCTTTTGTAATCTCCTTTCCAGCAGCTACTGCTTCTATAAGCAATCGCGCTTTCTTCATACGAAGTATCGTTTCGGTCAGCAAGTCATCTAACTCCTCCAATTCTTCTGCATATTGTTTGGTCTTTCTGACACGGCTTAATTCGGCTATTTTTCTCAAGTTTGTCGTTAGCACATCATCCAATAGTTTGAAAAAATAGTGATAGGCTGCTTGAACGCGTTCATTTAGAAATACTGGATCAAATTTTTCTTGGTTTACCAACATCTCCATCTGGCGACAAAATTTTCGGGCCGGTTCCATGGTGGACTGAATTACTTGATTTTGGTGATTCATCCAAGTCTTGTTCTTTCCTTTTTCGCTCTTTACACCAACAATCTTGTGACTCGCATCTTGACTCCCCCACTTCGAACTTAAATCGTACCAGTCAAACGCTTGTTTTAAAGAAGCTAATAGATAGTGCTTTGTGCTTTGCTCAAGGTAGCGCGGAAGAAGCTCCTCATCCGCTTTGTTTTGACTGAACGCAACCACTTGTTGGTCATTTGAAAGTCCATTCATGCGCATTTGTTTCAACAGCACCAATCCATCTAGGGAACGCAATCGAGATAATGCGACATACGCTTGTCCGGGAGCAAAAACATCCGAAACATCCAATACCGCTTTTTCGAAGGTTAATCCTTGACTTTTGTGCACGGTAATCGCCCACGCTAATTTCAATGGATAATGTACGAATGTCCCAAGGATTTCCTCTTTCACCTCACCCGTTGCATCGTTAATTGCGTAACGCATATTATTCCATTCAAACTTCTCGACAACAATCGTTTTGTTTTCCTCTGGAAAAAATACGGTGATTTCCTGATCACTGAGGGACTTTATACGTCCCATTTTTCCGTTATAATAATTTTTATCGAGCGTTAAATCGTTTTTAACGAACATGACTTGCGCACCGACTTTTAATTCCAAGTTTTCCTCAAGTGGAAATAAGTGTTTTGGGTATTCGCCCGTTATCTCTGCGGAGTAGGAATATTTCTTTCCACTTAAAGCTTGAAGTGCCTTTGCATTCATTTCATCCGCTTTAGAATTATGGGTGGTAAGCGTGATGTATCCCTCGTTTTTAGAAGAATCGAAATCAGGCTGAACGTATTTATTCAATACCTCGACATCTTCGGGGGTAATTTTGTTGTTGCGGAGGTTATTCAAGACCTGAATAAAGTCTTGGTCTTGTTGACGGTAAATTGTGGTCAGTTCTATGTAAAGTGGCTGAATTTCCTTCAATACTTTGGCATGAAAAAAGAAAACACCATCATAAAAAGCGCTCAACACCTGCCATTCCTCTTGCTTCACAACAGGAGGAAGTTGAAGTAAGTCACCAATAAACAAAACTTGAACACCACCAAATGGTTCATGTACACGGCGAATATTTCGCAAGGTCCAATCCATGGCGTCCAATAAATCCGCACGAAGCATACTGACTTCATCAATGATTAATAGTTCAATGTTTCGGATGATTTTCAAGCGCGTTTTATTCATGGAAAAATGACGCATGAGCGTATCCTTCGTTTCGAACTTCACGGAATTCGTATAGCTTGGATTTACCCCAAATTCAGGAATAAATCCTGAAAAAGGCAATTGAAAAAAGGAATGAATGGTGACACCGCCTGCATTCAAGGCAGCGATTCCAGTTGGGGCCACGATCACGGCATTTTTATGCGTAGAAGCAATGATTTTTCGAAGCAAAGTCGTTTTCCCTGTTCCGGCTTTACCCGTTAAGAAAATGGACTGATTGGTTTGGTTAATAAAATGCTCGGTAAATTCTGCTGGAGAACGGTTTTCGTTGGTCAATTTGGGCTTCATTTATTTGAAGTTACGAAAATAGTTAGAATGATAGAGAAAAACCAAGGATAATAGAACATATACTAGTTCAAGACTCATTTTTACAAAGCATATGCAATTATCACTAATTTTACATCTGATGATCATAACGTTAATTGCTCTGTCTTTATGAAAGACTTTTTTTTAAGTTGGGTTCTTTTTTGCAGTCCATTCTTTGTGTTTTCACAATCATCTTCAATTATCGGAAGTACATCTTTGAATGAGTATCCATATGGCATATGCGCGGACAATACCGGAAATGTCTATTTCGGAGCAACGAGTAATAATGAATCATGGGTGTTCAAACGTGATGTGAACAGCGCGATAGTATGGAGTAGGAAATTGAATACGATCGCATCGGGGTTTTCTTCTGATATTTCATACATCGATATTATTGGTGATACTATCTTTGGGTGTGGTTGGTTAAAAACTGGCACTACAATCGAAGGAGGTTTACTTTTCAAACTCAATGCCACTACCGGGGCAACCTATTGGGTCAAATCAGAATCTGTAAGTAACACCTATTTCACGAGTGTAAAATATGCCAATGGTAAGTACTTCGCCACGGGTACCCAAATGAACAATGCAGCAGGTTATAATGGAAAAGTCATGGCCGTTTCGAGTGCAAATGGCAACATTATATGGCAAACTAGCGCAATTGGAATAACGTTCCCAGGATTTGGAGTTGATTATATCGATGATTTTTATTCTTCAACTGAAATGGTTAATGGCCAAATGTTTATCACTGGAAGGTCTTATGTGAGTGCAACACCAAACAATATGCGCACAATACTTTTAGGAATAAATGACCTTGGAACCATCTTTTTACAGAAATATTTAGAATTTAACACTGCAAATACAGGCGATTCTCGTTTTTATGGAATCAGTATCGAATTTGATGGTCCAGATTCATTGGTAGTGCTGCAATACGGTGATGATAACTGCAGTGGATGCACAGACAACAAAGCAAGCCTCATAAAAACGGATTTAAATGGCAATGTATCTTGGTGCAAAGAGTATGATTTAAATGGAATTTCACTAGAAGTCGGACGTGGCTTAAACATCACACCGAATAGTTACGTTTTCTACGGCTACGCGAATCTTAACCAAAACAACTCCAAAATGTTCGCCGTGAAAACAAGTAAAACTGGGGTTTTTCAAACGGGAAAATTGATCAGTCTTGGAACTGGAAACTTAGGACACATAAGTGGTCCAGTCAACTGCGGAGGATCGAGCAATTACAAAAATAACAAGCACTACATTCCAGGAGCGTATTTTACCACAAATACAAACAGCCGAGATATTGCACAAATTGTATTGAATGACAATCTTGAGGACCCTCAAGGATGCCTAACCATTACACCCGTTACGGCGACTACGAATATTTTCCCGCCTTTTTCGAATGTATTGAATGTAAACTTGCCTTCAGATGTAATTAACTTGACCATTCAGCCAACACCTATTCAATACCCCTTCATATCACCTTGTAGTGCAAATGTCACATTTACCCAAAATTCAAACTGTAATTCTTCAGTGATTACCGCTGCTGTTACAACAATTAATAATCCTACCTACACTTGGTCAAATGGCACCATTGGAAATACGACAACCGCATTCAATACAGACACTCTTTTCGTGTATGTTTCTAATCCAATTACGTGTTGCGTCATTGTGGACACCATTATCCCTGTACTCTCCAATTCCGGACTTTTTGTTCATTTACCAAATGATACGACACTTTGTTTAGGCCAAAATAATTCATTTACCTTAACTCCAAGTGTGCCTTTGAACGGAGGGACATTGACTTATCAATGGAGTAATTCGAGTCAAAACAACTCCCTTAGTGTTAATCAATCTGGAACATATTGGGTTAGTGTTTCAAACGGTTGTCAAACGGTAACTGACACCATACACCTTACCATTCATCCTATACCCGTTTTAACCAATACTTTGTCAGATACCATTTGTAATCAGCAAAATACAAACATAACTTTGACAAGTAATATTGCCTCGACATTTACCTGGCACGCCATCAATAATGGATTAATCTCTGGTGAAACAACCGCGAACACGAATTCAAATTCGATTCAAGACATACTGATAAACAATACTTTAAGTCCTCAAATAGTGAGTTATGTAGTGAGTTCGACAGCTAGTGGTTGTAGTTCGACAGCTACCATGCAAATAACGGTTTTGCCAGCATTACCTGCGCCAATCATCACTGCTTCAGGACCTCTAACATTCTGCAATGGAGGTTCAGTAACCTTGAGTTCAAATTATCCAACTGGAAATATTTGGAGTACTGGACAAACTTCTCAATCAATCACGGTGAATGCAACAAGCACTATTACACTGACAGGGACCATCAATGGTTGTTCATCTCCATCAGCGAGTATTTCAATTAACGAACTAAACGTCAGCTTACCCACAGCATCCATTTCCGGTGGCGGGACATTTTGTCAAGGTCAAAACATTACACCGGTCACCGTAAACTTCACAGGAGCTGGACCTTGGACTTTGTCCTATCAAATTAATGGCGTGAATCAAACGCCAATTTCAACAGCAAACGCCTCTTTCACACTAGGTCAATCAGCAGGAAATTACCTACTTACATCAGTAGTGGATTTAAATTGCACCAACGCGGTGAATGGTGCATCGTTGATTGTTATCAATCCTCTTCCAATTATTTCCTTCACAGCAGATACATTAATTGGTTGCGCTCCGTTAACCGTAAACTTCACGGGGACTTCGAATGGAGATCCGAATGCATGTTCATGGACATTAAGTAATGGTCAGACCTTAAATGGTTGTAATCCAAGTTATACCTTTACTCAAACGGGGTGCTATGATGTTGCATTAACGTCGACTTTAAATGGTTGTGCTGCAAGTGTTAATGAAAGTCAATTTATTTGCGTAGCAACCAACCCAAACATTGACAATTTTAACTCAACTCTTGAATTTTGCAGTCTTTCAGATGGGGGGATCACTTCATCAACATCTTTAGGGACAATTCCTTATTCTTATTTACTATTCCAGGGTTCAACATTGGTTGCTTCTAATGCAACTGGAAACTTTAATGGTCTTCAAAGTGGGGAATACTCACTATTAGTCGTTGATCAAATTGGGTGCGCGGACAGTGTTACTTTGACAGTAGATTCAATTCCAGCGCCAATTGCGCCACTTCAAGATGCGATTGTTTGTGACTTAACACTGCAAATAAATGGAGTCTTGTCTTACACTGGAACCAATTGGACAGCAAATTCACCTTTGATTCATTTCTCCGATGCTACCGGACAAAATCCAACGATTATTGCGGATACAACAGGAATTTATTCCATTACCTTGACGGATAGCGTGTGTAACTTTAGTGAAACCTTCCAATTAACGATTGCGGAAAATCCATATACACAAGTGCTCGATACGAATTTATGCATTGGAGAAACACAATTAATTACAGCACTTCAACAACCACAAAATACAGCTTATCTGTGGTCAACCGGCGCTACAACTTCTTCTATTAATGTGACGTCATCTGGAAATTACATTGTGACTGCTTCAAACATCTGCGGCGTTTATATAGACACGGCTACGGTAGTATTTTCTTCCTGTGACCTCGAAATACCAAATGTACTCACACCAAATAATGACGGAGAAAACGATTATTTTCAACTCCTTTTCTTTGGTGAACTCAAAAATTTTCATTGCACTATTTTAAATAGATGGGGACAAGTCATAAGAGAATATGACAATCCTGCATTCATGTGGGATGGGAAAAATGAAAATCAAGATGACATGTTGGAAGGTGTTTATTTTTACATTGTTAATGCTGAAACGAATGGAGGTGTCGAAATTTCAAAACATGGACATATTACCTTGTTACGATAATAATTCACAATAACCCGGAACTTCATCACTCGGTTTTCATAATTCTTGATCTGTTTTAATGAAATTACATTTAAATTTACATCTAAGTATCAAACTATTCTACCTTTTTCGCGCATGAAAAAAGTTTTGATTTATTGGATATTAATTTTTTGTCCAGCTCTTGTTTTTTCACAATCTTCTTCCATTATTGGAAGTCCGACAGTGAATGAATATCCTTATGGCGTATGTGCCGACAATGCTGGAAACGTGTATTTCGGCGCAACCAGCAACAATGATTCTTGGATTTTCAAACGTGACGTAAACAATGCGATTGTGTGGAGTAGGCAATTAAACACCGTTGCCTCTGGTTTTTCATCTGACGTTTCATACATTGATATTATAGGAGATACCATATTTGGATGTGGGTGGTTGAAAACCGGCACTTCGATTGAAGGTAGTTTACTTTTCAAACTCAATGCCACTACAGGGGCAACCTATTGGGTCAAATCAGAATCTGTGAGCAACACTTATTTCTCAAGTGTGAAATATGCCAATGGAAAATACTTTGCTTCTGGTTCACAAATGAACAATGCAGCCGGGTATAATGGGAAAGTCATGGCCGTTTCGAGTGCAAATGGCAGCATTATATGGCAAACAAGCGCTATTGGAATAACATTCCCAGGATTTGGGATTGATTACATCGATGACTTTTGCTCATCAACAGAAATGGTCAATGGACAAATGTTTTTGACTGGACGTTCCTACGTTAATGCAACAACGACAAACATGCGTTCATTTCTGTTAGGGATAAATGACCTTGGAACCATCTTTTTACAAAAGTATCTAGAGTTTAATACCGCTACTTCTGGAGACAATCGATTTTATGGATTAAGCATTGAATACGACGGTCCTGATTCACTTGTAGTGCTACAATATGGTGATGACAACTGTATCGGATGTACGGATTTTAAAGCAAGTTTGATAAAAACGGATTTAAATGGAAATGTCTCCTGGTGCAAGGAATACGACTTAAGTGGTGTTTCAACAGAGGTCGGACGTGGCTTAAACATCACACCGAATAGCTACGTTTTCTATGGCTACGCGAATCTTAACCAAAACAATTCCAAAATGTTCGCAGTCAAAACGAGCAAAACAGGTGTTTTTCAAACGGGAAAATTGATCAGTCTTGGGACGGGAAATATGGGACACATAAGTGGTCCTGTCAATTGCGGGGGATCTAGTAATTATAAAAACGGTAAACATTACATTCCTGGTTCCTATTTCACGACAAATGCAAACAGCCGTGACATTGCTCAAATCGTGTTGAACGACAATCTAGAGGACCCTCAAGGATGCTTGACAATTACGCCCGTAACCGCTACAACGAATATTTTCCCGCCATTCTCCAATGTATTGAATGTAAACTTGCCTTCAGATCTACTGAACTTAACCATTCAACCAACACCGATACAATACACATACATTTCTCCTTGTAATGCAACCGTTACCTTTTCTCAAAATTCCAATTGTGATTCCTCGGTAATAACTGCGTCTGTAACTACCGTAGCTAACCCAACATACACATGGTCAAACGGTGATATTGGAAATACGACAACCGCATACAATTCGGACACACTTTTCGTGTATGTTTCAAATCCAATTACGTGTTGTGTTGTAGTGGATACGATCATTCCAGTACTCTCTTCTTCTGGAATTTTTGTTCATTTACCTAATGACACCACCATTTGTTTAGGGACAGGATCAGGTTTTACAATAACTCCGACAATTTCCCCAACAGCTACAGGAATCACTTACTTATGGAGTAATCAAGCAACCACTAATTCTATCAATGCGACTCAAACGGGAACATATTGGGTAAATGTCACGAATGGCTGTCAAACGGTAACTGACACCATCAACCTAACGATAAATCCCAATCCAATTTTAACGAATGCTTTGACAGACACCATTTGCAATCAACAAAACACAAACATCAACTTGACTAGTAACATTCCAGCAACCTTTACTTGGCACGCCATCAATAATGGATCAATCTCTGGTGAAACAACCGCAAACACCAATTCAAATTCGATTCAAGACATCCTCACAAACAATACGACGAGCAATCAAGTGGTCAGTTATGTCGTTACCACAACAGCCGGTGCTTGCAGCTCTACAGCAAACATCCAAATTACTGTCATATCGCCATTAGCGGCACCGATTATTACCCCTTCAGGACCATTGACATTTTGCAATGGTGGTTCAGTTACCTTGAGTTCAAATTATCCAACTGGAAATATTTGGAGTACTGGACAAACTTCTCAATCAATCACTGTGAATGCAACAAGCACCATTACATTGTCAATTTCGAGCAATGGTTGTTCATCGCCAACAGCGAGTATTTCCCTTACTCAACTTAATGCGAATCCTCCTTCTGCATCCATTTCAGGTGGCGGAACATATTGTCAAGGTCAAAACGTAACACCGGTAACCGTAAATTTCACAGGAGCTGGACCTTGGACTTTGTCCTATCAAATTAATGGCGTAAATCAAACGCCAATTTCAACAGCAAACTCCTCTTTCACACTAGGTCAATCTGCAGGAAATTACCTACTTACTTCCGTTGTGGATTTGAATTGTACAAACGCGGTGAATGGAGCATCACTCATTGTCATTAATCCAATTCCGATTATTGATGTTAGTCCGATAACCATTTGTACTGGCTCAAGCGGCACCATTGCAAGCGTTGTGAATTTACCAGGAGGAACATACTTATGGAGTCCGAACGGAGAAACAACTTCTTCCATAAATGTCGCACCAACTAGTTCTAGTTCCTATTCGGTTGTTTACATTGTGAATAATTGTCCAAGTTTGGCTGATACGAGCTTAGTCAGTGTAAATCCACTTCCGACCGTCTCATTCACAGCAGACACGTTGATTGGTTGTGCCCCGTTAACCGTGAATTTCACCGGGACTTCCAACGGAGATCCGAATGCCTGTTTGTGGACCCTAAGTAATGGACAAATATTAATTGGATGTAATCCAAGTTATACATTTAGTCAACCAGGATGCTATGATGTTGCATTAACGTCAACTTTAAACGGTTGTTCTGCAAGTGTGAATGCCAGTCAATACATTTGCATTGAAAACAATCCGATTGCGCTATTTTCTGCCAATCCAAACATGATAAACCCGGACAACTCAACGGTTCATTTTTTCAATCTTTCATCGGGTGCCACTTCTTACCTCTGGGACTTTGGTGATGCGGAACAGTCAGTCGAGGTTAGTCCATCTCATCAATATGTTGTAAACGGTGGTGATTATTCGGTTACATTAACGGCTACCTCCCTACTCGGATGCACGTCGGAATATAGTTTAACCGTAATTTATGAAGAAGATTTGACTTTCTACGTTCCGAATTCCTTTACACCAGATGGAGATCAATTCAATCAGGTTTTTTTACCGATATTCTCATCTGGAATTGATGAATCCAGTTACCACTTAAGTATCTTCGATCGTTGGGGAGAAATCATCTTTGAATCCTATGATTTACACGTTGGTTGGGATGGAACATACAAGGTTAATCAAGGCTTGGTTCAAGATGGGATTTATGTTTGGAAAATCGATTTCAAGTTAAAGAAAAACGATGATCACCGATCCGTTACTGGACATGTGTCCATTTTGAAATAGTAAGATTTGGAATTTTCAAAGAATTTATTCGGAATGGATCTCAAATGCGAATACTTTATTTTTATCATTAAAAGCAACATACATTTCTAACTCATTTGGAAGTTTATCTTTCGTTGAAAACACATATCCTTTCGCATGTCGTTCTAGCCTTGCATCAAGATTATTTGTACAGCCAGTATAAGGACTTCCATTTGCACATCTAAGTTGATAAACATAATACATATCCATGAAACGAGAATTTCAAGAAAATAATATATTGAAACTATTAACAGGTCCGTCTTAACTCGCCTTCGTTTTTGAAACTCAAAATATACGTTACTACCCAGGTGGACGGGTCCGCCGTAGCTCGCCGAAAGTGAAAAGATTTAAGTTTTGGAAATGGATTAAATAAAAAAGCTCGCCTTCGTTTTTGATACTCAAAAACGAAGGCGAGCGAAGGTGGAGCCGGAGGGGTTAGCTGACGCTTTCCCCTGGATCAAACGTGCAGTGGATCAAAAAGCTTCATCGCAAGGCGATTTTGTCTTTTTTTGTTTTCACAAATTTGAGGACGAGTCCTCATTTTTACCAACAAAAAAAGCCACTCCTATGGAGTAGCTTTTTGATCAGAGTGGAGCCGGAGGGGTTCGAACCCTCGTCCAAACGACGAGTTTTCAAGCTTTCTACATGCTTATTCCTCGGTTGATTTTCGATCCAGGCACGGACAAGAACACCCAAAACCTGAACTTAGGTACTGAATTTCGCATTTGCTTAGTACCGTCGCAAACACTAGCCTAATGGGATGAACTTTCGAGTGGTAAATCGATTAGGCGACGATCTACCGAAAGTACTTGTCCAACCTACTGTGCTTCAGTCGGATTAAGCCAATTAACATTCAGCTAATTAAGCAGCAAGTGCGTATGACGTGTTGTCAATTATTGTTCGAGACAAGATATTTAAGAGGTTCACCTCAACCCTCTGCATGCTGACACTTGACTACCGCTATCGCTGTCAAATCCAAGGTCGGCCCCATTGATTGCAAAGATACAAGGAATTTCGAGATGATATTTGTATCCATCACAGATACCTGAAACTAATTATTTAATAACGGTTACAAATCCTTGGTACAATTCTTTGACGGTGTTACCAGGATTGAAATACAACATATACGTATACACGCCATCTAAAACAGGGATTCCTGTTCGCTCGTCTTTACCATCCCACTTCAATTGTGTCGGTGAAAAGGTACAAACTACGTTGCCCCAACGATTGAAAATCCATCCACGTTCGACTTTTCCGTTTTGTATGATGATTTCAAAGGTGTCGTTGACCATATCGCCATTCGGCGTGAATACGTTTGGAATGTATATAACAGAGGGTTCAATGATGCACGTTTCCATGTGCACATTCACCGTATGTAGATAGTCACACCCATTTGCATTTTGCTCTATTTGTGTCAAAGTCTGCGCACTAAAAACCCACTGATTGAAAACAAGAACGGAGTCGAACTCGCACAAGGTGACATTTTCAGTTAATGGTGAAATTGAATAAAAACTCAAGTTTGCAATGTGCGTACTATCACATTGATTGATGTCCTGAAAAGCTGCAGAATATTGTCCCGGCACGTTCTCCCAATTTCCATTAATCAATGCTGAATCACCCGGACAAATCGTAATGGATTCTGTCGTTGTTTGAGGCGTGCATCCATTCATTACTACGATGGAAACACATTGTGTATCTGCACACGCACCTGACCCGAGTTGATAACATACTTGCCACGTTCCTACTCCTGCTGTTTGTGGATTAAATACTCCCGATGGGGATAAACATGTACCGCAAGTCGAAGTCCAAACTCCTCCCCCATTCACTGCTTGAATTTGTTGCACAGCATCTTGATTCGTAAACGGTCCTGCTGGAGAAATGGCCGCATTGGCTCCTTGTGTTCCTGCAGTCACAGTAAATGTTTCAATCACGGAACATCCGTTGGCTCCTGTAACTGTAACGGTATAGTTTCCCGGACAAACATTCGCAAGTGTACTTGTCGTTGCTCCGTTTGACCAACTATAGGTGTAAGGAGCAAGTCCGTTCGTTACGGAAGTCTGAATGGATCCATCGCATACATTGAGACACGTTTCATTAGCAATTACAGAAGTAACTGTCATGCCTGGATTCACACTACAAAGTGGATTCATGCTTCCAATCCATGCATCATTTGCCGCATTATTCGCCATTCCGGGTGTTTGTCCAGTGGCAACGTCAGCACTTGTCCAGTTTGTAACTAAATTCCAATCGTTGGATGTTGTATTCGTGAAGGAAAATACTTTTCCAGCTGCGGAGCCAGCAAAGTATACAATGGCATTATTCGTATTATTTCCCCAACTCACACTGTGAAAAGGAACTCCGGTGGATGGAATATTCGGAACTTGAAATGAATCATCCGTATTTGACATGGCCAACGGTGACCAAGATCCACCAACTGACCAATTGGCATCTGGCGGATATGCTTGATTCGTAGTGGTTGGACTCAACGTTGTTTTTTCCAACAGCATAGAGTTAGCTGGAATCACCAAACGGCAATTTCCATCAGCCATTGTGTTGTCATCCGGTGGTAAACTTGCATTTGGACTTGCATCATTGTAAATCACAATGTATGTTCCTTGTGGAATACTTTGCCAAAATGGTATGTTCGCAAAACGAACAGCTCCTCCTGCAATACCTGTTCCCGAACCTGCTGCGAAATATCCATTGTTGTCATCAATAATGACTTTGCGTAAGTCCAAACTTGGAACTGGAGTAACACAGGTTGGTGTACCAATCACCACAAATTCCACATATTCACTTGAACCCGTTCCTTGAGAAACTTCATTAATTATTAATTGTTGTGCTTCAAATCCTTGAAACAAAAACAACAACACACTCAGAATTAATACTTTATTCATTGTCAATAGTCGACATTCAATCTTGTTTTGGTTTCGGTGCTAACAGCTCGTTCACCTCAAGGAGTTCAAAACAAAATTTCAATACAAAAGTAATTGAACTAACTGAATTTAATCGACTAAGTACATGATAAAATTGTTAAGTAATCAAGTTAGTGGATTCAGATGCAAGTACTTTGAAGTTGTTTCATGGGGATTCAGTACAGAATTTGTAACTTCACAGCATGAAAAAACTGGTGCTTTTACTATTTATTGGCCTGTGCTACAAGGCATCGTTGGCGCAAAAAGCCAAGGAATCTGATTCACTTCAATGGTTTTCTGACGCCAAATTAGGAATCTTTATCCACTGGGGAATTTACGCGGTGGATGGTACATCTGAAAGTTGGGCTTTTCACAATAAAGGTGTTCCGTATCCATCGTATATGTCACAGTTACTTGGATTCAAAGCGGAGAACTATCACCCGGAAGAATGGGCGGAATTAATCAAGGAAAGTGGCGCTCAATATACGGTTATGACGACCCAACACCACGATGGCGTAGCATTGTGGGACACAAAATTAAAAACACCGAGAACAACCGAGTCTGAATTAAAAGAAGCACTTCCCTCCCTTTCAATGAAATACAGCAAAGATTTTTTGTGGAATGAAAAATTACCTTTAAGTGTCGTGCATCAAACTCCTGCTAAACAAGACTTAATGCAGCCATTTGTTGAAGCGGTCCGCAAAGAAGGTCTTAAATTTGGAGCGTATTATTCGTTGTTGGACTGGTCTCACGATGATTACCCAACTTTCCTGAAAGACTACAACCGTTATCAAATCAAAAATGACAGCGTTCGTTGGAATCGTTTTCTATCCTTCATGCATGGACAAATCCTTGAAATCAATCAGCAATTTAAACCCGATTTATATTGGTTTGATGGTGACTGGGAACATTCGGAATCGGAATGGCAGGCAGCAAAAATCGACCAAATCATTCATACGAGTAATCCGAATGCGATCTTGAACGGAAGGTTAAAGTCCTACGGAGACTATGATACTCCAGAGCAGAATATGCCGATTGTTCATCCTGACAGAAACACCTGGGAACTTTGTTTGACAAGCAATGACAATTGGGGCTATCGCCCGAAGGACCACAACATGAAAACAGTGAATGAAGTCCTGCAAATATTCACCGAATGCATTGGCATGGGCGGAAATTTATTGTTGGACATCGGTCCAAAAGCAGACGGAACCATTCCAACAGAACAAGTAAACTTATTGAAAGCGTTGGGACGTTGGACCTCCAAACACAAAGATGCCATTTATGGCACCATTGCTGGACTTCCCGCTGGACATTTTCACGGCAACTCTTCCCTTTCCAAGGACTCAATGTCCATTTACCTCTTTCTACCTTCAATCGGCGTTGACACAACAAATCAAGCAACAAAAGAATTGAAGTATGGAACAATGACGACAACAGCGCCAGTCTCCAGTTCTAATCTCAAAGTAAATGTTCAACTGAAAGGATTATTTTCCGACATTGAAAGCATCACCATTCTCGGAACGAAAACGAACGTTCCCTATAAAATTGTCGGTAAAATTGATTGGAGCTTTGTACCTGGAACAATTTATATGGACGTGCCCATTTCTTCATTGGATCCAGAGATTTCTGTCATCAAAATAAAACTAAAAACACCCTTGAAACTCTATCGAGGAAAAGGTGGTTTTCATTAAACGGAAGTAATGGAAATCACAACGAAAACTTACGATATTCTAATTTATGACGTTTTAAATTTTCAAACGCTTAAAACTTCATTATAATTCAGATCATCATGCCAAAAAACAAAAAAATCAATGTGGAAGGAAAGGAAATTACGGTAATTTCCGAAAAGGAAAATGAATTCATATCTCTAACGGAAATGTTAAAGGCAAAAGATGGTGATTTTTTTATTGCAGACTGGTTAAGAAATAGAAATACCATTGAATACCTTGGAGTTTGGGAGACCGTATATAATCCAGATTTTAATTATGGCGAATATGCCATAATTAAATCTTATACAAAAATACTGGTCTTGTTTGCGTTTCTTTTCCAGTCATTCAGTTCATTCTCTCAAGAAGTTTACTACCCCTCTTTAAATACCACGCTTGAATTTTACCTTCGGGAAATCACAGGTTTTGAAACGGACTTCAAGTTTCATTTCGAGCTTCCCAACGACCAAATTTTCAAGCGAACAAAAGAATGGGGCTCGGACGGATTCGGGGTAATAGCAGATCGAAAAAACCTTGTTTTTTACGGCGCAACCGAACAAGCCATTGAACACGCCATTTACTACACACTTGAGCATTCGTTCGGTATTCGCTTTTATAGTGCCGAAGAAACGTTTATTCCAAAATTGGAACGCATCAAACCCTTACCATTTACAGTATATGAACAAGTCCCAGCATTCGAATACCGTGAGGTTTTCTACGGTGAAGCGCGACGTGCGGGCTACGCAGAATCCTTCTTTTTAACGGATGAACAAGGAACAGGAAGCTTTGAAAGACATCCAGGCTGGGGACTTTGGGTGCATACTTTACACCGATTATTACCACCTGAAACCTATTTTGAGAAACATCCGGAATACTATGCTTTACGCAATGGCATTCGAATGAAGGACCAACTTTGCTTGAGTAATCCAGAAGTACTTTCTCATGTGAGCAACGCACTTCAACTAGAAGTAAACAAACATCCCAATGAAAAATATTGGAGTGTCAGTCAAATGGACAATTACAACTTTTGCGAATGCGAAAAGTGTGCTCACATCGACGAAGAAGAAGGGTCACATTCCGGTTCCATCATTCGTTTTGTCAATGAAATAGCGAAACTCTTTCCGGATAAAGTCATTTCCACCTTAGCCTATCAATATTCCCGCACAGCACCAAAAGTGACTAAACCACTTCCAAACGTGAACATCATGCTTTGTACGATTGAGGAAAATAGAGCGAAATCACTAACCGGTACCGGATTTGAAAAAGACCTATCCGATTGGGCGAAAATCAGTCAGAATATCCTCATTTGGGATTATGTCATCAACTTCTCTCACATGGTCATGCCATTCCCCAATTGGCCAACACTGCAAGAAAACATCCAACTTTTTAAGAAATATGGCGTCAACATGCTCTTTGAACAAGGATACAATAATTCTTCTTCTGAAATGCAAGAATTGCGCTGCTTCCTTATTTCCAAATGGATGTGGGATCCGTACATAGACGCGAACACGTTGATGGATAACTTTTTATCGAACTACTACGGTGCTGCCGGACCCATCGTTAAAGAAATCCTTAATCAAGAAGTAAGTGAATTGCAAAAAAGTGGGAAAGCACTTACCTTGTATGAACCTCCAATGACGCACATTAAGGGATATTTGTCTCCTGAAAACCTTCATTGGTACCATAACATGTTTCAAAAAGCGAAAAATCTGGAAGGACTTACAGAAAAACAATTGGAACGACTTGACATGGCGCAACAAAGCATGCGCTATGCATCCCTGGAAATTTCAAAATCGCCAGATGCCGGCAAAGACTGGTATTTCTATTCTACGGACAATCCATACGATCAAATGCTTACCGACTTTGTTCGACTAGCACTTAAAAATGGACCGAAACTTTTACACGAAATCAAATTGAGTCCAAAGGAATATGAGCAGATCACGCGTGATTATTGGAAAAACGGAAAGGTGAAGCACTTGGCTTCGAATGGAACTTTGAAATACCTCAACATTCCAAATAGTGCCTACCAAGATGGCGCAAAGAAAACCGACGGAAGTTCTATTGATTCCCTGACTTTCATGAGTGGACAACCCTTGATAAATGGCATTAAAGGGACCACAGACTATCAATACAATTGGCAGGGATGGCAAGGACGAAATGCGGAACTCATCATTGACCTTGGAAAAGTAGATTCTATTTCGAACATTCGCCTGAACTTTTTAGAAAACAACTCCGCTTGGATTGTTGGTCCGAAAAGTTTGAACGTACGAATTGCAACGAATTTGACCGATCTTGATGCATCAAATTCCTTTCAAGCATCGATTGAAAATCCAGATGCAGGAAAACAACTTCCTGCGGGGACGTATCCACTGCAATTAACGCTTCCAAGTAAAACCGCAGGACGCTTTATACATATTCAGGTCATTAATCCGGGAGCATTGCCTAAATGGCGCGGTGTCGATGGAAATGGTTGGTTATTTATCGATGAAATTGAAATTCACTAAATGAAAACATACGTTACACTTATTCTTTCTAGTTTACTTTGGATGAACGTCCAAGCACAAGAACACGAACAGCATTACTTCCCTCCTTCTGATCCGCTCGTTCAAGCGAAACTAGAAACGTGGCAGGACTTCAAATTTGGACTATTAATGCACTGGGGAACCTATTCCCAATTGGGCGTCGTGGAATCTTGGAGCATTTGTCCGGAGGATGAAGATTGGTGCATCCGACGTGGACCCTACAAAAACGATTATTTCGGTTACGTGAAAAACTATGAAAACCTACAAACGACTTTTAATCCTGTTCAATTCCAACCGGAAAAATGGGCGAAAGCAGCGAAGGATGCAGGAATGAAATACATGGTTTTTACAACCAAACACCACGATGGATTCTGTATGTTTGACTCACAATTTACAGAATACACCGTCGCAAATGAAAAATGTCCATATTCCACAAATCCGAATGCAAATATTGCCTTAAAAGTATTCGATGCCTTTCGCAAGGAAGGACTTTGGATTGGCGCGTATTTCAGCAAACCGGATTGGAGCAGCGACGACTATTGGGATCCGACTTTTCCTCCCTACGACCGAAATCCAAATTATGACCTAACCAAGAAACCTAAAAAATGGGCTGGGTTTGTGCAATTCACCCACAATCAAATCTTGGAATTGATGAAAGATTATGGTAAAATCGATTTACTTTGGCTCGATGGTGGTTGGGTGCAACCAATGACCGCAACTTCGCCTCGCTGGGGATACAAACCTGTGAATCAAGACATCAAAATGGATTCTTTGGTTGCGGAGGCACGAAAATTACAACCGGGATTAATCGTGGTGGATCGAGCTGTGGAAGGTGCAAATCAAAATTACTTAACTCCGGAGCAACAAATTCCTGCGAAACCCCTTCCCTATCCGTGGGAATCTTGCATGACAATGGCGAACAGTTGGAGTTACGTACCGAATGATCAGTACAAATCCACCGCGAAAATTTTGGAAAATCTTTGTTTGATCGTTTCACGCGGTGGGAATTACTTGCTCAACATCGCGCCAAATGCGCAAGGTGAATGGGATCCCATTGCTTATCAACGTCTCGCTGAAATTGGCAATTGGATGAACGAAAATGGTACAGCGATTTACGGAACGCATCCGGTTGCACCTTATGAAGTAAAAACCGAACAAGGAACATGGGTCTTCACGGAGAACAACCAATTGGAACTCTTTGCGATTTTTATTCCTGTTGATTTCGAAGTAATGTTTGTGGAACTTCCAGTCAATCAATTAAACTTAAGTGGTAAAAAGAACGTCACAGCACTTGGTTCATCTGCACATTATAAATTGAAAAAGTCCTCAGCGAACGTACTTTCATACGACCACAAAGGACTTCCTCAAGTTTGGAAAATATCCAAGTAAATCAGTCTAATGCGCGCTGTGCTCTTTCAACATAGCTGCGACATCTAATCCTTCTTTGCGAATAATTTTCAATTGCGCTTTTCCTTCTTTGTTTTTGATGTCCCTTTTGAATACATCGAAAATCATGTAAACCGATGGAACTACGACAAGTGTTAAAATCATTGAACTCGTCAATCCGCCAATCAATACCCAAGCCAGACCACTTTTCCATTCAGCTCCTGGACCATGCGCCATGGCAATGGGCATCATACCCGTAATCATGGAAAGAGTCGTCATCAAGATTGGACGCAAACGCGTTTTTCCGGAAGCAATCAATGCTTCAACAGTATTTCTACCTTCTGCTTTCAATTGATTCGCAAAATCGACAATCAAGATGGCATTCTTAGCAACGAGTCCAATCAACATAATCATTCCCAACATCGAGAATATACTCAAGGGTTGCATCGATAAAGCCAGCGCCAATAAAGCTCCAACTACTGCCACCGGAATCGAGAACAAGACAACGAATGGATACACATAGGAATCGTACAATGCAACCATGATCAAATACACGAACAAAATCGAAGCTATCAAGGCAAATCCTAAATTCGCGAAAGCCTCACCCATGTTTTTCGAGTTACCTTCGAAACTCACCACTACCGAACTTGGATAGTTTTTCTTTTTCATGAATTTGGTCATTTCACCAGTTACTGTCCCACTAGAAACACCTAAAACTTGCGATGAAATCGTAATGGACGGCACCCGGTTTTTGCGCTCCAATTTCGTTGAACCTGTTGACCTACCAATAGATGCAAACTGGTCCAAGCGGATGTTTTCTCCGCGGTTATTGATAAAAATCAAACCTGCCAAATCACCTTCGTTTCTGCGGTCAAAATTGTCGTACATTACATTGATATCGTAATCTTTTCCTTTGTCAGTGTACGATGCTTTGCTGTTACCTGAAAATGCTGCTTGCATGGTCATCCCTACCACATCCATACTTAATCCAAGTTCCGCCATTTTCTCTCGGTTGATGTCCACGCTAATCTCTGGATTTCCTGTCTCAATAGACATTTTCACCTCCGCGGTTCCTTTGATGGACTTCAATTTATCGATTAATTCGTTCGTGATTTGGAAATTTTGATTCAAATCATTTCCGGTAACTGCCATTTGAACAGGCGCTTGATTGGCTCCACCAGTAATACTCACCGCGGCAGAACTGACCTTTACACCAGGAAGGATTTTCTCCAACTCCAATTTCATGTATTGTGCGTAGATGCTTGACTCCACTTCCCGTTGTTCACGCGGAACAAGTTTGACGTTTATTTCCGCTTTATTGTTGGTTGAATTACTTCCTCCGATTGCGTTCGATGCCGTTCCAATACTTGAAAAAACATTTTTAACATCTGCATTTTTGAATAAATGCTCTTCTGCTTTTTGCACGGCATCATTTGTTTGCGCTAAGGTTGCGTTCTGCGCTAGTTCAAGGTTCACGATAAACTCGCTTGTATCTCCTTGACTCACGAATTCCGTTCCAATGTAGCCTTTTCCAACCAACATGAAGGAAGCTATCACCACGACAATAGTCCCAAGTATCACGTACCGTTTTTTTCCAAGCGCGTAAGCTAAAATGTGTCCGTACGTATCGGTAAGATTCGTAATAAATCGTTCAAATAGCAGAATAAAACGTCCGAACAATGTTTTATTCGTGATTTCTTCTTTGCGCGCCATGCGAGAAGCTAAAAGCGGCGTTAAGGTAAAAGAAACAAATAAACTCATCAAGGTGGACAATACAATCACCACGGAGAATTGCGATAGCAAGTTTGATATTATCCCACCAACAAGTGTTAACGGCAAGAAAACCACGACGTCCACCAAGGTAATTCCTAGTGCAGTGAATCCGATTTCTTTTCGTCCTTTGATGGACGCAGTTATTCGATCTTGTCCGAGCTCAAGGTGTCTGTAAATGTTTTCTAAGACCACAATCGAGTCATCTACAAGGATTCCCACAACTAATGAAATCGCTAACAACGTCATTAAGTTCAAAGAATAGCCCAACAAGAACATGGCAACGAATACCGAAATCAACGAAGCCGGAATCGCAATCATGACAATTAGTGCATTTCGAATGCTATGCAAGAACAACAACATACAAAGTGCCACAATAAAAATCGCTAGTCCTAGGTCATACATTACTGCATTGGCAGCAGCTAAGGTAAAATCGGATGAATCCGAAGCAATATCAAAAGTTAAGTTTTTCGCTTTGTAAGTCGTTTCGAGGTTCTTGATTTCCTTTTTCACGAGTTTACTTAACTCAACGGCATTGGCATCGTTTTGCTTAATGATTAATAAGCCAATTGAATTTCTTCCGTTAATACGACTAAAGGTTTTAATTTCTTTCGTTCCATCAAGAATTGTTGCCACCTCAAACAAACGAATCTTGGAACCTGTATTTTTATCGATTCCAACGGGCAAGTTACGAATGTCGTCAAGGGATTGGTATTTCCCTTTTAACTTGATGACCGTTTGCGTGTTATCATTGGTCAATTTTCCAGTAGGAAACTCCAAATTCGCATTCTTCACCGCTTGACTAATTTGTAAAATGGACAAATTGTACAATTCCGCTTGACGTCGATTAATGTTGATGTTAATCATGCGTTCTTCACCACCAACTATTGAGATTTGTGCGGCTCCTTTGACACGACCAAGTAACGGTTTGATTTCATCTTTTACCAAAGAATACAATTCACTAGGCGGCATTTTTGCCGTTACACCCAGACGCATGATTGGCGCTTCATCAAAAGAGAATTTCCCCAAGGATGGAGATTGCACATCATCTGGTAAGCGCGAAAGAATCGCATTTACTTTGCGCTGTGCATCTTGGATCGCCTGATTCGCATCGGAATCTGGTTTCAACATCAATACCACCGAGGAAACACCTTCCATGGAAGTAGATTTAATCTCATCCAAATTTTCCAAATTGGACAAGGCATCTTCCAACACTTTCGTCACTGAGTTCTCTACCTCGGTTGGCGATGCACCCGGATAAACTGTTGTGACACTCACCACAGGAATGGAAAACTTGGGCATTAACTCGTAATTCAGCTTTGAATAACTGAGTAGACCAAGAAATCCTAATACTGAGAAGATCACCACGATGAGTGATGGTCTTTTTATCGCTAATTCCGTAATTGACATGGACTTTCTTATTTAATGATTTCAACTTTCGATCCATCCGCAATGTTCAATTGTCCTGTACGAACAACCGCATCTGCTTTCGTTAATCCACCCAACACTTCTACATAATCTCCCTGTATGTAACCCGTTTGAATGCTGCGTTTAACAGCAACATTGTTGACAATCACATATACTTGTGGATCTTGTAATCCACCAACGATACACTGGATTGGCAACATCATTGCTTGACGTTCCTCAGACATCTCAAAAGAAACAACACCCGTCATTCCAGCCTTCAACGGTTCTTTTGCACTATTGGCTAGTTCAATTTCCACCGAATAATTTCTGGAGGCATCCGCTTTCGAAGCGATGTAGGTGATTTTACCATTTCGCGGTGACATTGGATACAAATCTGGTTTCACACTGATGTTTTGTCCAACTTTAAATCGTACCACATCGCGATCCAACAAAGAGGCTTTCATTTTCAAACTGGAAATATCCAATATTTCAGCGATGCTCGCTCCAGGTGAAACAAATGATCCTACCTCCAAGGACAATTTATTAACGACACCTGAAATAGGAGAAACAATTTTTGTTGCTATTAGTTGACGTTTCAAGGTTGCTAAACGTGCTTCAGCACTTTTTACTTGCATTTTCAGGTCTTCAATTTGCTGCTTGGTAGCTGCATTTCCCGCAAACATGCCTTCGAATTTCGTTAAGTCTGATTTCGCTTTTTCCCAAGTCGCATTCGCTAGATCCAAATCAATCAACAATTGCTCATCATCGATTTTAGCGATTTGTTGTCCTTTGGTAACTGCTTGCCCTTCACGAATAGAGACTTGAACGATTCGCCCAGATTGCTCAGACAAGAAATTCAATGAATGATTTGGATTAAATACACCGTTCACCTCAATCAATTGATTCAATAATTGAGCTTTTGCTTGTACAATCGTCACTGGAAATATTACTGTTTTTGTTTCAGCAATGGACGCTTTTTCCTCCATAACCTTTTTGTTACTAGATAATTTCCAAGCGACAACTGCGATTAAAAGAATGGAAATGATGGTTGGGACGGCTATTTTTCTGATTTTTTTCATGGGATTGACTATTTAATAATTGACTTAATGTTTCCTGCTGCTTTTAATGCTTCCAACTCCGCCATTCGGATTTGGGCAACAGATCGCAAATAATTGGTTTGTGCTTCCTTTAAGCTTGTTTCAGCATTCAATAATTCTGCAGTGCTGATAATTCCTGATTGGTACTGTAACATGGTCGTTTGATAGATTGCTTCCGCCAATTGTAAGTTATTGCGTTGTGTTTCCATTGCTCCCAAACTGACATTCAACTTCGTTTCCATGTTTTTAAGTTGAAAATTCAAGGTGTTTTTGAGTTGTTCCTCATCCAACAAGCTTTGTTTTTGTTGAATACTCAATTGTTGAATTTTAGCATGCTTGGTAAATCCATCAAAAATGGGCACGTTCATATTAATGGACAGTACAGCGTTTGGATACCAAGTCGTTGCACTGCTCAAAAAATCCAATTGATTTCGTTGTGCTTGGTATCCATAACGAAAACCCAAAGACAAACTTGGTAAATACCCTGCCTTCAATTGATTGATATTGATTGTGTTCATACGGCGTTGTGCCATCAAGATTTGAAAATCGAGGTTAGTTGTCACGTCCATTTTGGTTGCAATGGAAGATGCCACTTTTTCCTGTTCAATATTGGTAGAAAGTTGAATGGTTTCATCCAACGGATACGCCATCACGTATTTCAAGTACACCAATTGTTGCTGGTAATTCAATTCAATATTGCTCAATTCAGTTTCCAAATTTGTGCGGTTCACTTTCAATTTGTCGTAGTCTAATTGCTTAGCAAAACCAAGATCCAATTGAACTTTGGTGATTTTCAATAAACTATCTAGTTTTTTCACATTGGCCAAAACAATCTCCTTTTGAAGTCCAATTAACTGCACATTGTAATAAGCGATGGCAACATCGAATATGACTTGTTCTTCGCTTTTGTTCACTGATAATTGCGTAATGGTTTGCAATTCTTTGTTCGCGCTCAACCCAGTAATGAGTGACTGATCGTATATCACTTGGGAAGCATCAATGAATCCATTCACCGTATACTTTGTACCGAATTTCACCGCTACATCTTGTCCGGGCTGACCAAAAACGGCTCCAGGAATAATGTTTGTCGCCAACTTCAGGTTATTGTTTACACCTCCCGATGCACGGACTTGAGGTAAATACAAAGCAAAGGCTTCATTAAATCGTTGTTCGTTTTTATCCAATTCCAATTTGGATTTTTGGATGTTTACTTGATGTGCGACACCGTATACAACGGCATCTTGCAGCGTAAACGATGTCCCTTGTTGACCGTAAACCAAAGCGCCAAAAAAGGCACAAATGAGTGTCAGTGTAAACCGTTTTACTTGGGAGAATTTGTGTTTCATTTCCTAGTTGTTTTCTATGTATTGTTGCTTATTCCATTTATCAAAAACTTGAACCAATTCCACTTGCATGAAATCAATAAACGAAATGACATTTCGCAAATCTTGGTTAAAATCCTCTGTTTTGCTCGTTCGTACTGCTAAAATTTCTTTTAGCAATTCATTTACGCTCAAGAGCTTATGCAAACCGTCCTTAGCGTTCGAATTCCAATTTTTTAATTGATGTTTAAAATACCGTTTGCGATCGCCGGGAATGGTAATTGACTCTACTTTATTACGTAAAACCAAGGTGTTTAACGCGGTACTTACTGCGCTTTTACTCGTATTCAAGGTTTCGCGAATTTCATCGAATGTCAATTCCGTGCGGTCAGAAACCAAGAGTAAAGCAAGAATTCGGGACTCCGTTGGTGGCATCCCCGCTCTTACCTGAAAAACACTCATTTTCTGAATGATTTCTAATTGTTCCGAACTTAATTCAATCATACTTGTCTCATTTCGGGTGCAAAGGTACAATGTTCTTTTGGTTCTGAATTAAAAGAACCAAACTTTTTTTTGTGTTTTTAACAGAAATGAAACAAGCTACAACTGAACAATCCCTTATTTTTACTTTATGGAAGAAAAATACCTTGACTTAAACCGAACGAACTGGAACAACCGTGTCTCAGGACATTTAACATCCGATTTTTATGAAATGGATGCCTTTCGAGCAGGAAAAAGTTCCTTGAAAGAAATCGAATTAGCACTTTTAGGAGACCTTAAAGGAAAAAGCGTTTTGCATTTGCAATGTCACTTTGGTCAAGATACACTTTCACTCGCTCGCATGGGCGCACAGGTAACGGGAATCGATTTTTCAGACAAAGCCATTGACGAAGCCAAAAATCTCGCAGCGGAATTGTCCATTGATGCGGAATTTATTTGCTGTGACGTTTACAGTGCTCCAGAACATCTTCAAGAAAAATTTGACTTTGTTTATACAACCTACGGAACAATTGGCTGGCTACCTGATGTATCGAAATGGGCAGATGTCATCGCACACTTTTTGAAACCGAATGGAAAACTCATTTTCGTTGACTTTCATCCAGTTGTTTGGATGTTCGATGACAATTTTACACATGTTGCCTATAATTACTTTCAAGAAGATCCAATCATTGAAGAAGTTTCGGGTTCCTATGCGGACAAATCATTGGAAATAACCGACACAACCATTACCTGGAATCATGGATTAAGTGAAGTGTATCAAGCCTTGCAACGTGCAGGATTGACCATTGACCATTTTTCAGAGTATCCCTTCTCCCCTTATGACTGCTTGAATAACCTGATCGAAGAAGAACCCAATCGTTTTCAAGTGAAACACTTAGTGAATAAAATCCCAATGGTGTACGCAATGACCGCTCATCCAAAAAATCCGTAAATTCGAGATATGAAAATTATTACAATCGTCTTTTTCTTTGCAAATTCTCTCTTTGCACAACAAATGGATTACTACCTGCATGTGAATCAAGCGGAAGAATTGTTTGTGTTGAACCACGATGCTCAGTGTTTTAAAGAATATCAAAAAGCGTTTCGCACGAAAGCACAATATTTCGCGAAGGACGCATACATCGCTGCGCAAATAGCGTATTATCTCAAAGACGAGAAAAAAGTAGTGCTTTATTTAAAACGTGCTTTTGAATTAGGACTTCCATTTACAGCGTTAAAGTCAGCACCAATCTTTCAGAAGATAGAAACAACTTCTGTTTACCCGGAAGTGGTTAAAGTATTCCAACAATGTAAGAAACCAACATTCGATGCGGCTGCACGCGATACGATTTATCAGAAGTGTTTTATGAGCGACAGTTTGAAATTTATCATGGGAAAAGATTCCAAAAAAATAGCGCAATTCAATCAATTTGAAGATTCTTTTCGAGACTATTTAAAGCAGGAATATTTATCCAAAGGAATCTTTCCGAATGAAAACCTGATTGGAATCGCAACGGACTCTGTTTTTGACGATTTTATGCGTCGTTATGGACATGTTGATCCATATGCAGCAGAGGAAAAACAACTTTTTGGCTCAACAAATTCAATTCCAATAGAATATGGACTCGTTTCCAAATATTCATTTTCTGTTCTGCTTCATTCTTCCTGTTCCTTTCCAAATTACCAGAAATTTCTTTTCGATGCAGTGATGAATGGTTACATGCAACCGATTGAATATGGACTCTTACATGAAACAAGTATTGCTTGGAACCAACAGGCATCCAATCCAAACGAAAAATGTACGCGATTAGTTAGCGACGCCTATTACAATATTTTGGGATTTGATCCGCGGAAAGACATTCAAACAAGAATAGATGATTCCAATACCGAAGGAATTAAACAAGTTGAAAAAAACAGAGCAAGCATTGGAATGCAGAAATACAGTATTGATCAATTAAAAAGACTTGATCAAAAGAATCTAGGACTTAAATTTTTCTTTTATTTCTTGGAACGATAATTAACGGCACTTTTTCGCTTGATGATTTTCTAAATGTCTTAACCGAAGTAGAACCCAATCGTTTTCAAGTGAAACACTTAGTGAATAAAATCCCAATGGTCTATGCAATGAACGCTCATCCAAAAAATCCGTAAATTCGTCTCATGAAATTAGTAGCAAGTATCCTGTTTGTTTTGATGATTCAACTATCCTGGACACAAGACAGCATTTCCGTTCTTTTTATTGGTAATAGTTATTTGAGCGTGAATAATTTACCACAAATGGTACAAGATTTAACAGAATCAATGGGTGACCACATGCTCATGGACAGTAAAATGAATGGTGGATTCACTTTTCAGTCGCACACAACCGACGCTGTTACGTATGATAAAATTCATTCAAATCCATGGGATTTTGTCGTCTTACAAGGACAAAGCCAAGAACCCAGTTTTCCCTATGACCAAGTGAACCAACAAACATTGCCTTATGCGCAACAACTTTCCGATAGCGTGTATGCCTCAAACGCTTGTTCGCAAGTGAATTATTACATGACTTGGGGAAGACAAGTTGGAGATCCGCAGTGGGATTCCATCAATACTTTTGATAAAATGAATGAGCGTTTGCGCAACGCCTACTTACGAATTGCTGATTCCACAAATGCTTCCGTTTCTCCCGTTGGAGTGGCGTGGAAATACGTGCGTGATTTTTATCCTGCCATCAACCTTTATGCAGGAGATGGCTCCCACCCTAGCCTAGAAGGATCATATTTGGCGGCGTGTACCTTTTACAGTTCCCTTTTTCAAAAGTCCTGTTTAGGCGCGAGTTACACTGCTGGATTAAATCCTCAAACCTGTGCAATCCTCCAATTGGTAGCAAGCAATAGTGTTTTGGACAGTATTCCAACATGGAAATTGGTACACCATGATTCATTGTTCAGTGCTTCCTTTGTTGCTGGAGTCAATCAGTACGATGTGCTTTTCGCAGCAACGACAAGTTCACCTGGAAACCTTGTTTGGGACTTTGGGGATGGTAGCTCCTTCGGATTTGGACAAAATCCAACACACACCTATACTCCAGGTACTTATACAGTAACTTTGTTTGCAAGTGGCGCATGTGGAATCGATACGGTTCAACAACAAATTACCGTGAATACGGTTTCATTAGACGGTATCACGACTCAATGGCCGTACCTGTATCAAAATGAACAAGGTGATTTCGTTTGTCAAACAAGACTATTCGAGGTAACGAACATTGAAGCACTAAACCTTGCTGGGCAACAAATCCCAGTTTCATACACGGTTAATTCTGACGGCACAATTACCTTCGCCCAAAATCCCGATGTTTTCATGATTCGCATTGATTTTGATCACTATGTACTCATCCAACGCTTACACTAATGGACTATATTACCGATCAAACGTTTGAAGGATTAAACTTTGCTGATATGAAAACAGCGGAATACGAGAATTGCGTATTCCAATCTTGCCAATTGAACGGCGCTGATTTATCCAACTTTACATTTGTTGATTGCGAATTCATCAATTGTGACTTAAGTTCCATTCGTAGCAAAAAAACCTCTTTTCGCGATGCATACTTTCGTGACTGTAAGTTGATGGGAATTCACTTTGAAGATTGCAATCCATATGGATTAAAATGCACTTTTGAGTCCTGTACCTTAGACTATTCCTTCTTTTACCAATGTCCATTGAAAGGATCAAGCTTCTCTAATTCACGCCTAATTGAAGTAGATTTTACGGAAGCCAGTTTAGAAAGCGTCTCATTTGACGGCTGCAACTTAACCGGTTCCGTTTTCCTCATGAGTAACCTTGAAAAGTCAGATTTTTCAGGTGCGCAAGGATACATCATTGACCCATCGAATAACCGAATGAAAGGAGCGAAATTTAGTCAAGATGGACTAGCGGGACTACTTCTTCCATTCGGGATCGAAATTTCTTAACGTATCAAATCAATACAACAACCTGTATATTGAGCGCAGAGTTTCAACTTAAAAACAGTGCGATATTTTAGGCTTTTTCCTTTTTGATCGTTCGATTGATGTTGAAATTCAGACTAATGTAGATTGTTCTACCAGGACTTGGCATCGAAATATTCTTGAGACGAGAAAGATGGTCGATGTACGTTGAATTAAAAATGTTTCGACATCCAATTTGTACTTCAAAAGGTGCTTTACCATTCCATTTTAATTGCATGGAAGCATCTAGCAATTGGTAAGCCGGACTTGCGGTTTCGTTAAAAGCAACTCTGTTTTGTGCATTCATAAACGTGTATTGCATAAGCACGTCCTTCACTTGAAGTTTTTTGCCAAAATTCAATTGGTAACGAAGACTCATCATGAGGCGTCCTGGAGGAATCATGGAAATACTACTGTCTGATTTCGTAGATACATTCAAATAAGAATACGTTGTTTCAATGTGCAAATCATGGGCGAAATGAGGATGATAATGCAATCCGATATCACTTCCGTAAAATAAAACGCTGTTCAACTGTTTGTATTCAAATACCGGCAAATTAGACACCATAGAATCCATCGGTTGCAAGTAAATAAATTGTTGAATGTTATTCAAAAATGGATTCACAACGATAACAAAGTGATCTTTTTTCACTTCAAAACTTAAGTCCAATTGGCTCGCTCTTTCTGGACGTAATTGTTCATCGCCAATTTCATAGCGCAAGGCACCGTGGTGAAAGCCATCTGCTAACAGTTCTGACGGATGTGGCGCTCGATATCCCGTTGAAACATTCGTTCTAAAGGTAAACTTGTCGGAAGAATAAATGGCGCCAATGGATGCATTTGGACTTCCATATTTCTTTGAAATGAGTTGTTTCCCATTAAATACCTCTAATGTTTTAATTTGCCGAAGGTCATACCTTAATCCGGCTTGAAAATTCCAAGGCCCCATGGAATACATCCACATCGAGAAAAGTCCATTGTCAAATGAAAGAGAATTTGGCAATAATTGTTCCGTTGCAGCAAGTCCATTGACGTTGTTTTGAAACATTCCTTGTATTCCATTGACTACTTTTAAGTTTTCACTAAAAGTATGCGTCCATTTAGCGGTATACAACGAATTCCACAAACGCATTTGTATACCTGGAAAAGTAACTTCCTCATCGTATTCTGTCAATTGATTCAAGGTTTGACCGATCAAAAGGGACATTTCATTTTTTTCTAAAAACCATTTGTTTTCAAAGGAGAGGTAATGATTATCAAAAAATTGAGCTGGAATCATTTGATTTCGACCTTGGATGTTTGATTGAAATTCGAGTGGATGAATAATGGAATCGTGACTATCCCCAGGTAATCCGCTCATCACATGATTAAACGAATAACGGAGGTGATGAACCTTATTTTTACCATTCCAAGAAAGAGCAGCTTTCAACACCGATTCATTGAACCTTGAATTCTGAGCGAATTTCTGATTTGGCAGCTGAAAATCTGCATGATTGGCATAACTTCCTCCTATTAAAAACCGAAATTTCTGATTGGATTGTTTGTACAGCATTCGAAGCGTCCCTCCATCCGTATTGCTATTGTAAATTGACTGAACCTTTACGGATTCCGAATTCACCGAAGCGTAGGATTCGTCTGAATAATACAACACACCTCCCAAAGCATCCGCGCCGTAGAGTAATGAAGCTGGACCTTTAATCACCTCAACAGATCCAATTCCGACTTCAGAAATTCCCATTCCATGATCTCCACCCCATTGCTGACCTTCCATGCGCATGCCATTTAACAAACTGACCACGCGAATTCCCTGTAATCCTCGAATGACCGGTTTTGAAATCCCATTACCAATATTCGACTGATAAACACCTGGAATCTTTGCCAAAGCCTCCCCCATATTCAGCGTGGCAATTCCGTTCAAATCAGATAACTTTCGGGTTTCAATGAGAAACGGACTATTGTTTTTTTGAACATTGATTCCTGATGAAACGGTAATTTCCTCCAAATCCAAGTGTCTTTCGGACAGATAAACTTCAAGGCTTCCAATGAGGTATTGTCGTCCTAGTGCTTGTGCTGATTCGGTCAGGAACAAAACTTTTGATTCAAATTCAACAGCCGCAACATGTAAATGAATGATTTTTGGATAATTTCCAAAGAAGATAAATGCCCCACTTTCATTTGAAAAGGAGGTCTCCCCTGTTTCTTCTATTTGTATGCGCGCGTTGGCAATCGGAAGGTTCGTTAACTTACTTTTAACGTAGCCTGATAGTTCTTTTTGTGCGGTGGTTGACAAGGCAACAAACGCAACGAGTAATGCAATAAATTTCATGTATAATATCTTCTAAGACACTGAATAAATACTCCGACGAATGGTTTTCCTGTCTTGAGCAGAAGGAAAATTTCATTTTTGGATAAACCGATGGATGTGAGTTGTTTATAGGATCAATAACGAACGAGTTAAAGGGATCGCAAAGTCCAGGTAAATGAATCTCCACTAATTGACTTTTGTCAATCGTGCATCCAACAAATATTAAGCGTTTTGAGGCGGGCCGCGAAGGGAAAAAGATAGATGAGTTGAGCTCTCTTTATCCAAAAGTTCTGCTAAAACTTCTGTTGTAATCGAAGGTTTTACTGAACGAAAAAAAAGAATGGATGGAACAGTGAAAAATCCAAGGTCGATATCACAGATTTTACAAGAACCATCATCGAAATGACTTTCATTCAACGTGCTTGTCGAATATTGTTTGTGATCACATTCATGCCACCAATTTCGTGGCGTTAACAGCACGAAAAAAGTCAACAGTAATAAACCAGAAATAATTTTATTCTTCACAAAGCAAAATTAGTGCAATTCTTTGAGTCTTATCCTTAAAATATTGAGCAAAAAAAACCCTGACAGTATCGCCAGGGTTTATGATATCTTGCGGAGTTAATCCTATTTCATCACTTTTTGCGTGTAAACAGTTGAACCAACTTCCAATTGGAAAAAGTACGTTCCAGCAGGTACATTCGCGGTCGCGATGGAAAATTGTTTCACCGACTGTAATGCTTGTGTTTTCACCACTTGTCCAGCCATGTTTAACAACTTAATTGTTCCCGAAGTTACTTCGTCAAATTGAACAGTTAATTCGGAACCCATTGGATTCAATACCGTAAATGGATTTTTCACCAATTCGTTTAATCCGCTAAGTTGTGCAGCGTCATTTACGACAATGGTTTTGATGTTGGTCGATTTAATTGGACAATAAAGGATGAATTCAAGATTCACACAACCATTCCCCATCCCATTTGGGATGTAGTAGTAAATCGTATATGTTCCGATAGTTACATTATTGGAATCAACGAATGTCCAAACTGTTTGCAACGTATCAACGCCAATCATGTTTGAAGACGTCATCGAAGCAGAAGTACACGCATTGAAATCAAAATTGCAATCTTCGTATTGCTGAACAAAGTTTCCAATTGCCACCGGACCACAATTTGCATTGTTTACGATTAAGGTATCACCTGTATTTGCTCCAGAAACGGTCATGGAATCACACACGTTCATTTGACATCCATTCATATCTACAACGTTCACACAATAATTGAAGCCGGGAATCAGGTTGTAAAGATTTTGAAGTGTATTAGCTGTACTCCAAAGGAAAGTATATGGTGCAGTTCCACCAGTAACAGTGGTCAAAATAGACCCATCATTTGAACTCACCGTCGAACAAGGCGTTGTTGTTAAAGTTACATTGAAATTCGCACATGGATTCGGTCCACCACCTAAAATGATGAAAGATGCATTCATGGAATCAATTCCACCTGCTGGATTACTTTGGTTGTAATACACACCGTAATTTCCTGGACACAAATTCCCAATTTGATAGGTATTCGATGCAACAATCGCACCGTTTCCGTACCAAGTAATGGACGATTGAATCACTTGAGAAGGATTAGAAATGGCAGCTGTTCCGTCACAAACATTTGGTCCACTTGCTGGTGTGATGGCTAATTGTGCATTCGAAAATTGAGCTAAGAACAAAAGACTTAGTCCCAAAAACATTGTTTTAAGTAAATTTCTTTTCATGTGTTGATTGAATTTGTACAAACTTAATAATTTCTATTTTGCAAACGAACAGATCACTAGGTAGTTGCCTATTTCAAAGCGATTAAGTGAAAGTATTTCGTGGAGGATGTGCGCACGGGTGCATTCCAACGGAACATCCAATAACAGCAACGATGGATAAAACTTCGGAATCGATGGATTTTTCCAATTTGCCAAATCAAATATTTGTATTTCAAACCATTTTGCGTGTCAAAAACAATCTGCCGTGAATAATAGCTTGGAAGTGAACTCAAAACAGCATCTGGACCATGAAACAGAAAACGCACATGCTGGTGCCCTGCAATAGTGTCAACCCGGTGAATGATGTCCTTTCTCACCCTTTTCCATTGTTCCTTTTCAATGTGGCGACAAAAGCGACACTGTTTGGAACAAATAGGTGTCTCGATTGCATTAGTTACAACAGAATTTATGTTTAATTCCACGTAATTACTATAAACTCCCCAAGCGTCAATCTGCATCCGCTCAGGATTCAAACTGTCCTCAATGGTGCGTCCGTGGTCATCGTACGCTTGAAAAGCATAGGGAGCTAAAGATTCCTCAAATTGATTGTAGTATGCAATGACCTGATACGACCCGTTTTCAAAATCAGGGAAAGAATAATTGGAAAGAATGTTTTTTCGCGCATTTGCTGTGTCGTTGACAAATAAGGGAATACAGACTGATTCCTGAGGTTCCAAACGCTTAAAATAAACTGAACCAACGAAGGAAGTGTCCATTTCCAATTCCATCGGATTTTCAAAAACCTTTGTATAAAAATTTGAGGCATTATTCACCGAAAACACCTGTAATTGAAGAAGGCGCTTTCCTTTATTTTGAGTCCCGGGAAGCAATATCGATAAGCTTCGATCTGTTTGATTCGTGAATTTGACTTCAAATTGGATGATTTCACGGTTTTGATGTATGTTTTTCTTCAAAATAAGTTCCATCGCCAATTCAGGCAAGCGTAAATCTGCATAACTCTTAACCGATAACAAGATACTTGTGAGTAACAATACTATTTTAATCCCAGCCAATTTCATGTATCATTTGGTTATTATCTTTTAATAAATCTTCGGTCGAAAAGAGTTGATTTTCTACTTCCACTTCCCCGTCGGCGTAAATTAACAATGGAATGTTTCCTGCTGGAATCGTCATGGATGCACGCATCAAACAAGCATTTTCATGGGAAATAGCAGTGACATTCGGACGATTCGTCCGTTTCCATCCAAAATCGATATCCCGATTTCGTGGGTTATCCTTTGTATAGCCAAATTCCATCCAAGATTGAAGGTTTGGAAAATAACTACTGAATACAGCATAAGAATAAAGTCCGTCAAGCAAGATTTTTCCAACATATTCACCATTCACGATTTCCAAATACGGTCGACTCCATCCGAGTTTCTTCAATGCTTCGAAAAACTCCTTATTGCGCGGATTGGTCGTATCTCCGTCCATCAATCTGGGGAAAGCTGCCACTGGAAAATGCACCTTCATGAATTGCTGTCCAACATCTAAAGATTGAAAGTCAAAGCTGTTAAATGGAGTGAAATCCATGATATACGAATACCATTGAGCCAGGGAATCGATTTTTTCCTTGGAATAATGTTCCACTCCTGAATTAAAAAATTGACGATGTGCCAATCCATAAACGTTTGAACGCTCGCTTCCACAAAGTATTGAAAGTTTACGATTATTATTTAGATCCGTTTTGGAAGGAATCAAACAACCATTCAGGTATTCTTGTGAGTAAATTAATTCTTGTTTTGAATTGTAGCGACGACAGGTTCCGTTTCTTAATCCTTTTGCATAGGAATACGAAACAAGCACATTACCCAAACTATCGAATTCCCGATAGGGACCTTCCAGTTTTCCATCCACTGTTTGGCGACTTCTTATTTTGATTCCATTGGAAGTATACCACTCCTCGATTCGTTCACGGTCTTTTTGAATAATTTGTGTATTCAAATTTCCATTTGCATAGTAGTTTCGCAGTGTGAAGGAATGTGTGGAATCGGAGGATTCCGTAATGACTTCCAAGGCAAGTGTTCCATCAGGATACCACTCTTGTTGAATATTCGATGGATTTTCACGATTTGTGCGATCTACAAAGTGTATCTTTTCTTGTTGTCCGTTTGCAAAGAAGGAAACATAGGAAGTATCCACATTCGGTAAGTGATTTTCAATCTTTTTTATTTTCCCATTCGCATACCATTCTTTTTCGATGGCTTTTTTATAGTCGTTTCCTATAATATCGTTTTCATACAACAAAATTCCCTGTTCATTCCATTGTTGTATCCGTCCATCACCCATTTTATCCAATTCTAATAAAACCAAAAGTTTCCCATCTTCCTTCCATACTTTTTTGGAAGGTTGAAAGGGATGATTCGAAGTCACATCGTAAAAATCTTCTGTACTCAATTGTCCATTGTCATACCACGTGCGATAGTATCCTTGAAGCAAATTGTCCTTGTAAGTCAAATCTACATTTTTCATCCCAAGGTAATTGTAGCCAATCCAATGTCCATCTGGATTTCCGTCCTTATAGTATCCTTTGGTTTTTACTTGTCCATTTTGATGATACTCTGTAAACGGACCATCTTTAGATGCATCGCGAGAGAATTCATTCAAGATTAATTTGTGGTGGAATCGGCTGATGAGCACACCTTCCTCTGAATAATTTTCCTCGTCACCAAATTGAACGGTGAGATAGGTATAGCCTTCGTCATCGACCGTGTGAGGCGGATGATCCTCGATTTCGTATTTACTGATTTCACTCAAGCGAACAAAAGCATATGATTGTACAAAGCGCTTCTTTCCATTGAGGTGATAATCCGTTTGTTGCATGCAACGTCGACCTGTTTCATCCAAATAATACCTACAATACATCGCAGGCTGACCATTTTCCCAATATGTTTTGAGTTCCGCTATCAATCCGTCTGCACGTGATTCAAATCGTTTTAAAATTACACGTGGCTTTCCATCTTGAAAATTGGCTTCTTCTGAAATTAAATGACCGTTTTTAAATTCGCGTCGTTCGTATAATCTACCCTCAATAAAGGACTCACATTTCCCCTCTAAGGGTGTTTTCATGTCTGATTCGTAATAGGTTGAAAAGACATAATTACTTCCTTTTTTGTTGTAGGTATTGAAGGTGCAATTTTCTTGCGCATGGATGATAGGTTTCCAAGTAATGGATAGAATCAATAGGAAATGGAAACAAAATCTGCTCATTGTCTTCTGGTACAACGCAAACGTAAGAAAGTTCAACAAAAGAGAATAATAGAAAGTTCGGTAGTTGACAAACCTATTTTACCGCAATCACTTGAATAACGGCTGCTTTTCCAAAATGGTATTCACCTTCATGAACTTCTCGTTCCAATTGAGTTATTTTTAGGTGCTCAAATTCATGAAAATCAGATCGCAATTCTTCATCGGAATACAACATTGTTTCTGTCATGGGCCCTCCTGTTTTATAGTCCATCTGACTTTTATGGTAAGCTTCTAAAACCAATTTCCCTCCTGGCTTTAATGCTTTGTAAAATTGTCCATGAACTTTTTCGCGCAAAGCGGTTGGTAAATGTCCAAAAATGATCACAATTCCATCCCAAGTATTCACTTGAAAATCAAATTCATTCAAATCCGCGCATATGGGATGAATGACCACACCTTTCATTTCTGCCAATTGGGACATTTTCCGAATCCCTTCTTCGGAATAATCCACACAAGTAACGTCATGACCTTGTTCTGCCAAAAACACACCGTTTCGACCTTCTCCCTCTGCTAAACAAAGAATCTTTGATCCTGCAGGAAAAGACTGTTCTTGTAAAAAATCATTGGCAACCAATCCGTATGCAAAAACAGCTTCTTTATACCGTTCATTCCAAAATTCTGCTTTCATGACAATTAGTTTAAAATTGAATAAATTTCTTTTACGAAAATAAAGGTCCCCATGGCAAAAACAAACCATGCAAATGCTTTCCGAAGAATTATTGTTTTCATTTTTTTAGCGACTTGGCTTCCAATTAAAATACCCGCAACCGCTAATACACTAATAAAGACTAAAAAAGACCAATCCATACTTGATCCTTGCGTCCATAAATCTCCTGTGAATCCAACCAACGAATTCACTGAAATAATGAGTAATGACGTTCCAATGGCTCTTTTCATGGACAATTTGCTATACATGACTAAAGCGGGAACAATCAGGAATCCACCACCAACACCTACGAGTCCGGTGAGTATTCCAACGATTGCACCTTGAATCATCAATGGATAATTTTTCCAACTAAAGTCTTGGTGTACTTGTTCTTTTTCTGAGGCACCTCTTACCATCTTGAATGCTGCAAAAAGCATGAGTAGTGCAAACAGTAGCAACATTGCATTTGACTTAGTCAAAAGAAGCATTTCGGAAGAAAAAATCACATCCGGAACTGTTGGTAAAACCCATTTCCGCGTACTAAAAACGGTTAGCAACGATGGAAGTCCAAATAGAAAAGCCGTTCGCAAATCAACTTCCGCTTGCTTCCATTTAGGTATTACACCAATAAAACTTGTTGTCCCAACGATGAACAGTGAATAGGCCGTTCCTAATTCAGGTTGAATGTGAAACAAATAAACCAAAACTGGAACCGTTAAAATCGAACCTCCCCCACCAATTAACCCGAGTATGAGTCCGATTAGAACCGCCGAAACATAACCGAAAATCTCCACTTACTTTAAGACTTTGCTCTGACAGATGAAATCTGTCGTAGGAATCGCTGTTTTGGAAATCGCAGCGAATCCACCATCTACTTCCGTGAAGTTTCGGTAACCCCTTGCTTGTAAAATACTCGCTGCAATCATGCTACGGTATCCACCTTGACAATGCATAAAGAAATGTTCGTCTGGATTGATGTCTTTGGTCCATTCGTTGATATAAGCCAATGGTTTACTGTAGGCATCCGAAACATGTTCTGCAGCGTATTCAGTTTCTTTTCGCACATCGACAACAACTGATTTTTCCGCATCAAATTGAGAAGCGAATTCCTCCGTACTAATGCGGTTTACCCGATCTGTTTCTTTGTCAGCTTCTTTCCATGCGGAGAATCCACCGGATAAATATCCAACTACGTGATCAAATCCAACTCGACTCAAGCGTGTAATCACTTCTTCTTCCATTCCTGGTTCTGTGACAAGTAATAATTCTTGTTTCACATCACCGATCAAGGCTCCAACCCAAGGTGCAAAATCACCTTTGATCCCAATGTTAATCGAATTTGGAACAAATCCTTTATAGAATTCTCCTGCCGGGCGTGTATCTAAAATCATTGCTCCTTTTGAGTCTGCAACCAATTCAAACGCTTCTGGTGATAATGGATTCATGGCACGCAATTTCACCTCATCAAAGCTGTCGTAACCACCTTTATTCATGGCAACGTTGAAACCAAAATAAGCTGGTGGCGCCAGTAAACCGTCTGTGACAGCAGCGATAAATGCTTCTTTGTTTGGTTGATTTAAGGCGTAGTTCATTTTCTTTTGATTGCCTAAAGAATCAACCGTTTCTTTCATCATGTTTTTACCACAAGCGGATCCGGCACCGTGTGCAGGATAAACGGTTACATCATCCGACAACGGCATTATTTTCGTCATCAAACTTTCGTAAAGAAGTCCAGCCAACTGATCCTGTGTCATGTCTGCTGCTTTTTGAGCTAAATCTGGTCGACCAACATCTCCAAGGAATAAGGTATCACCGGAGAACAATGAATGATCTTTTCCATGCTCATCCATCAAAAGATAACACGTACTTTCCATCGTATGTCCTGGTGTATGCAATACTTTTATTTTAATGGAACCTACTTCGAAAATTTGCGCGTCTTCGGCAACGATTGCGTCAAATGCCGGAACAGCGGTTGGACCGTAAACAATTGGTGCACCGGTATTCTTGCTCAAATCTATATGTCCTGAAACAAAATCTGCGTGAAAATGCGTTTCAAAAATGTATTTCAACGTTACACCATCTTCTTGCAATCGTTGCAAATAAGGTGTTACCTCACGCAAAGGATCAATGATTGCAGCTTCATTTCCACTGACAATATAGTAAGCGCCTTGCGCCAAACATCCTGTATAAATTTGTTCGATTTTCATCTGATTCAGTTTAATAACAGTACAAAGATAAAGTACCTATTTCAATCAAAAGGTGATATATGTCACAAATTGAAAATAGCGCTTTATAAAAACAAAAAAAGACACCAGAAGATGTCTTTTAAACGAGTTTTATTGAATGAAATCCTATCCTTTTCCTAACATTCCTTTTTTCAAATTCTCATCTGCTGGTTTAGATCCAAGCCAAATGGAAAACAATGCTTTCTTGAAATCGTAACCAGGAATCGTCCCCTTGACAACCCCATTTTTTGTCACTTTCGTTCCTTTTTCAGGCGTATAGTCAATATGGATAATGTCACCATTTTTAATTTCTTCCGAAAAGAAGGCGATGAATTTCTTTTTATCCTCTGCCGACGCTTTGGATGTTGCGTTTGCAAATCCTTCGTTGACTGATTCAATGAAACGTTCGCGCGTCACACTACTAGAAATAATTTTGATGTGAATCGCCATCTCTTCCGTACCATAAATGACTTTACTTGCATCGCTGGTCTTGGATTCTAGGTAAAGGGCTGCGACATATAAGTCCATCCAATATTTCTCTCGAAGCCCACCCCCGTTTAACACAAGTTCATTTTTACCGACTTTTTCGGTCAATGGGAATTTCACGCCATTAATCGTTTTTGTTTGTGCGTTAGATGCTAATCCAATAAATAAGAAAAGAAGTAAGGTTAACTTTTTCATGAGTACATTTTTTGGGTTTCTCAAAAATAAGGATAGAATCTTAAAATTCAAAGATTATTTATCTGTCCATTCATCCGGGTCAGAAAAATCTGCAATTAGTTTTTTCCAATTGTAATTTAAATCTTCCGTATCTTCAATAATCGACATATAATCTTTATTGTCGATATCGTAACGCAAGATTTCTTCTCCTGTATATGCTTCAATTGCATCGAGTAGCTTCACTTCTTCTTCACTACAAAAGGACAAAGCTTGTCCGGTTTGTTGACCACGTCCCGTTCTACCGCATCGGTGGACATAATTCTCTGGAGAATCGGGTAAATCGTAGTTAATTACATAATCCATGTTTGGAATATCAATGCCTCTACACGCCACATCTGTGGTAATCAAGACTTGATTTTCAGTGGAACGAAAACGGTCCAAAATAGCAAAACGATCTTCTTGTTCTTTTCCACCATGCAATGCTTCGGCCTTCACTCCTACGCGTTCCATTGCCGAAACAACTCGTTCCGCACGAACTTTTGTTCGAACGAATACCAAGAATTTAAATTCTGGATATTCTTTAATCATGTTCTCTAAGAAGAATCGCTTGTCGTCCATTTCAATGAATGCAACCGCATGCGTGACATTTTTTGAAACTGGATTCTTTGGAGATACTTGAATACGAATAGCGTCTTTCACCACATCGTATGCTAAAGACTTGATCTTTTTGGAAATTGTCGCAGTGAAAAACAAGGTTTGACGATTTTTCGGGATTTTCTTTATCACATCGTGAATATCCTTCGTGAAACCAAGGTCCAACATTAAATCTGCCTCATCCAAAACAAGGACTTCCAATTTTGTAATATCAATGAATCCTTGTGCGATCAAATCAAACATACGTCCAGGTGTCGACACCAAGATATCTAATCCACTTTTTAGCTTTGCGATTTGTTTTTCCTGTTCCACACCACCGTAAAGTCCAAGGACACTCACCGGGGTTTTTGCACCAATTTGAACAACTACCTCCGAGATTTGCTTCGCTAATTCCCTCGTTGGCACAAGTACTAAACCACGTATACCTTTATAGGCACCCCTTTTCTTTGTTGCAAATTTATGCAACATCGGAATAACGAATGCTGCCGTTTTTCCAGTTCCGGTTTGGGCAACAGCCATGACATCTTCGCCATCTAAAATGGGTTTAATCGCACGGTGTTGAATATCTGTTGGACGCTTGAATCCAAGGATGTCAAGTTGGTCTTTGATTTCATCAATAAGGGAATAGTCCTTGAATTTCATAGCACAAAGGTAAGAAGTTTAAGGAGGAATTGGGCATGTACACGTTAAATCAAAGTTGAAATGAACCTTTTCAAAAGACGGATGTAAGCAAGGAAAAATTGAGACATGAAAAGAATCTTCTTATTTACGGCATTAGCTACTTTCAGTTGGAAAGCGTTAGCCACCGAAAAAGACCTAGTGAAAGCAACACTTTCTGAGGTAACCGTTTATTCACAAGGAGCACAATTACATCACAAAGCAAATTACACCGCAAAAGTCGGCGTAACCGAAGTGAGTATTGAAGGAATAAGTCCATACATCGATCCAAAAAGCATTCAAGTGAAAGCAACTGGGAATGTGGTGATATTAGATTCCAAATACGTGTTGTACTATCCGCAACCTACACAAGTGACGGAAGATGGTGTTCCTTTAAAAATCAGACGCAGTATTTCTGTGTTAGAGGACTCCCTGAGTTCTTGGGCATTCGACATCCAAGAAATTGATGATGAAATCGGTGTGTTGAACGCAACGAAATACATCATCAGCAACAATGGCTCGATGAAAGGCACTGGAAAAGTAAACGATTCCATACAATTATTGAAATCCGCAGTAGACTACTACGCCTTGAAAATGAACGAAATCAACAAAAAACTGCTTGTATTACAGCGCAAAAAGGCAACGAAAGTGAATGCAAAGAAAGAAATGGAAGCGCGCTTAGAAGAATTGCGAAATTACCAAAATGGAAATGGTTTGAATGTTGAAAACAACAAAGCAATACCTCGCGTTGTCATTACACTTTCATCCAATGAGGTGGTGACTGGGAAATTGAGTTTTTCTTATGTTGTTTCACAAGCCGGCTGGACCCCACTCTATGATTTACGCAGCGATTCGTCGACAGGAAAAATCAACTTAACCTACAAAGCGCAAGTTCACCAAAATTCTGGCTTAGACTGGAACGATATCCGCTTGAATATTTCTACAAATAATCCATATGCCAACAAAACAAAACCAGAATTGAATCCATGGTACATCGATTATCAAGCGGCATATGGTAGAAAGTTACAAGAAGTCGCGGTATGTTCTGGAACAAATGCGGGAATGATCAACACACAAGCCATGAACATGGGATACTCTTTTACGCAAAAGGACCTAGGAGAGGCATTAACTGCAGCAAACTTCACCACCGTTGTTCAGATGCTGATTGCGGCCGAATTTAAAATCGACCTTCCTTATTCAATTCCATCCAATAATGACCAACACATGGTACTTATCAAACAATCAGACTTAGCGACAAGCTTTAAATATTACGCAGTTCCAAAAATGGACCCAGGAGTTTACTTGGTTGCTCAGATGACCAAATTGGATGAACTTCAGTTAATCCCAGCAAAAGCGAATATTTTCTTTGACGGATCCTACATCGGTGAAACGTACATTGATCCAACACGCATGGAAGACACCTTGAATTTATCCTTAGGTAAAGATCCAAACATTGTAGTAAAAAGAACGCTTTTGAAAAAAGAATGCAAGGACAAAGTCATTCAGGATAAACGCGAACGAACCTTTGCTTACTCCATTGAAGTCCGAAACAGCAAATCAAGTCCAATTGACATCGTCATTCAAGACCAAATTCCAATTACGCAGAACACAGACATCACGATCGAATCTGCCAATTTAGCGAAAGGACGCTTGAACGAACGAACCGGAGTCATTGAATGGAGTTTTAACCTGAAACCAAAGGAAAACAAAGTCATAGACTTTGACTATAAGATTCGTCACTCAAAAGACCAAGAAATTAATATCTAAAAGAAATTTATTCTAAACGAAAAAGTCTCTGACGGAACCGTCAGGGACTTTTTTATATCAAATTGATTCAATTTTAATGACTAGCTACGTACTTTCTATATTCCATTTTACTCGAATCAAAAGACATGAATTTTGCTAAGGCTGTTGCATTTTCACGGTCAATTAAACGATCAGATAAAAACTTCGCTACTTCTAATTTGTTCTCATCGAATGTAAATAACTCAATGATTTTACCCGCTTGTTCTGTGTTTAAACATGTGTTTTTTAATGCCAACTTCACCGCTTCAAGTCGATCATCTTCAAAACTTTGATCTTTCAATTCTTCTAAAAAAGTCGGAAGATTATTTAACGTTCGGTTACAAGCTATTAAAGCTCCTGAAGTGTTGACATTAGCTTGTGTGTTTACTTGGTTTTGTTGATTGTTCGTTTGATAATTAACATTTCCACCAGAATTGGTTGTCGTTGTAGTAGTGGTTGTCGTAATGGTTGTTTGTCCCGTAGTTTGCTGTGTGTTCATTCCATTCGCATTCACATTCATTTGAACGTTCCCATTGTTTCCATATGAGTTTTGGGTTTGCATTCCGTTTGCATTCACATTCATATTGATGTTTGCATTGTTCGAAGGTGTTACCACTTGATTCATTCCGGTTGCATTGACATTCATGTTTACATTGGCATTTGGATTCACTTGCTGTTGCTCCATACCCGTAACATTCATGTTAACCCCCATATTTCCGTTTTGCATATTTGGATCCATTCCTGAAACATTGATGCTAATTCCGACACTGCCATTTTGCATGTTTGGATCCATTCCATTTCCGGACACATTCATATTGAAGTTTGCGTTTTGGTTTTGAGTGGATTGTGTTTGATTCATTCCAGACCCTGTAGCATTCACATTGACATTCATTCCAACATTTCCAGATTGTGTCGTCTGCGTTTGAGTCATTCCAGTTGTATTTACATTCATGTTCACATTCGCATTTGGGTTCATCGTTTGTTGATTCATCCCATTTGCATTTGCATTCACATTCATGTTCACGTTTCCGTTTGTTGGTGTTTGAACATTGGAATTAGTGGAACCATTTGTTGTTTGTGTTGTCGTCGTTTGTACAGTCGTTGTTTGAACCACTGCGTCTGAATAAACCGCTGAATCCGTTGGACGGTAAACAACTGCTCCGGGAATAACAACACCTTCGGTTGCAACTAAACTTACCAATTGCAATTTTCCTTTTCCTTTTTTAAAGGTGATGCGCGTTGTGATATCACTTGGAGCATCAATAAATAAATTCTTATCTACATCCGCTGTTTTACCATCTGCGAAAATAATCTTCAAGGAATAACCTCCGTTTTTAATTCCAGAGATGTACACATTCGTTTGAGGTTGGGAATTTTGTTTAATTCCATTCAAAATCGCATAGAATTGTTGTCCACCATTATTGAAAATAGTCAAGTTACTTTGTGCCATGGCGATCAAGGACACAAAAGAGAATAAAATACTCGTAATCAATTTCATCTTGTTCTTTTTTTTTCAAAAATACATAAAATACCTTGCGACATCAAATTCGAAATTCAAACCTTTTCCTAACTTCGCACTCATGAATTTTGTCATTGTCGATGTGGAAACAACAGGAGGAAGTACCAAAGACTCCAAAATCACTGAACTAGCGATGTACAAATACGATGGTGAAAAAGTAATTGATTCCTTTGTTTCACTTGTCAACCCGGAACAATCCATCCCCGAATTCATCGTTCGCTTGACCGGAATTACCGATTCCATGGTTGCAGATGCGCCAAAATTCTATGAGTTAGCAAAGGAAATCATTGAATTCACAAAAGACTGCGTTTTTGTGGCTCACAATGTCGCATTCGATTACGGAATGTTCCGAAGTGAATTTAGACGACTAGGTTTCGATTTTCGTCTTCCGCATATGTGTACTGTTCGCGCATCTCGATATGTTATTCCTGGACATGCGAGCTATAGTTTAGGGAAATTATGCCGAGAGATTGGTATTGATAACAACGCTCGACACCGAGCAGATGGAGATGCAAAAGCAACAACAGAACTCTTCCATTTGATCTTTCACAAGGACCCCAATAACCTAAGTACCTTTATTCAACAAGAGTTGAATCCAAAGTCGATTCATCCCAACTTGAGTTTAGATGTGATCGATAATCTTCCCACTAAAACAGGTGTTTACTTATTGTACAATGAATTCAATCAACTGATTTACATCGGAAAAAGCATCAACATAAAAAAGCGAATTGAGCAGCACCTACGCAATACTAAAACAGCGAAAGGACTGAAAATGATTCAAGACATTTGTCGAATCGAACACGAGCTAACTGGAAGTGAGTTAATCGCGATGCTTTTGGAATCTGAACTGATTAAAAAACACCAACCGATTTACAACCGTAAATTGAGAAAAAGTTTTTTCCCATTTGGAATCTTTGATGAGGTGGATGAAAATGGCTACGTTCAACTCCATGTTTCCTCCTTAGCGAAAAAAGAAGAACAAGCCATTATTCAGTTTAGCACCAAAAAAGAAGGAAGCGATTACTTAAGTCATTTGGTGCAGAAGTTTGAACTGTGTCAAAAATTATGTCACCTCTACCCTACTCAATCTGCTTGTTTTCATTACACCATTAAAGAGTGTAAAGGTGCCTGTATTCAGGAAGAAAGTCCAGCGGAGTATAACCAGCGCATCAATGATTTTCTAGAACACATCAACTTCAAAGGGAATTCATTCTTCATCATTGACAAAGGCCGAAACAAAGGAGAAAAAAGTCTCATTTGGATTGACCGTGGAACCTATAAAGGTTATGGATTTGCACCCTTTCATTTTCATGGAAAAGAACCCCAACATTGGATGAGGTATATTGAATTGGCATCTGAAAACCGTGACAATAAATCAATCATTAATTTGTTCTTACGCAAGGATAAGCAACACCGAATTGTCAGTTTATAGTACCTTTATTTTATGATTGGAAACGTTCGTATTTTAGGATCAGGTACATCACAAGGAATCCCGATGATTGCATGTGATTGTGAGGTGTGTCAATCTAATGACCCAAAAGACAATAGACTTCGCGCTTCAATTTTATTGGAAATGAATGGGTCAAATTATTGTGTGGATGCCGGACCTGATTTTAGGTATCAAATGCTCCGTGAAAAGATAACACGTCTCGATGGCATTTTATTCACACATGAGCACAAGGACCACGTTGCCGGACTTGACGATGTACGTGCCTTCAATTTTTTCTCCCAGAAACCGATGAATGTGTATTGTTCTCAAAATGTGGACATTGCTCTTCGGCGAGAGTTTCATTACATTTTCGATTCAAAAGATTATCCGGGTGTACCAAAATTGAATGTAATTTCCATTGACAAAAATCCATTTATGTTGGATGGAATTCAAGTAGTACCGATCGAAGTCATGCACTACAAATTACCGGTATTAGGCTTTCGAATAGGAAACTTTGCATACATCACCGATGCCAAAACAGTGACAATTGAAGAACGTGAAAAGATTAAAAATGTGGACATCCTAATAGTGAATGCGTTGCATAAATTCCCTCACATCTCACATTTCAATTTAGAAGAAGCTTTAGCTTTTATTGCCGATATACAACCAAAACAAGCTTATCTTACCCACATTTCCCACCTTTTTGGAAAACACGAGGATATTTTAACTCAGCTTCCTGAAAACGTTTCCATCCTCTTTGACGGAATGTCCTTCGAATTTGAATTCTAATCACGTAATTGTGAATAATTCCCAATCTTAACAGATGTCTAAACGCGTGAAAAATTGTAATTTCGAATCGTGCAAGCACCCAATGCAATTGACATAAAAGAATTAATCCGAAGTAAGAATCCAAAATTATTGCGATTTTTACCTGGATTTGTCCTGCGTTACCTGCGTAAAACTCTTCATGAGAAGGAATTAAATGCTTTTATTCAAGCACATGGCGAACTAGAGGGACTTGAATTCTGTGAAGCTGCTGTAAATTATTTTCATTTCAAATTCGACATCAAACACATCGAAAGGATTCCAAAAACTGGTCCGATTATCATAGCAATGAACCATCCACTAGGTGGCGTTGATGCGATGGCATTGATTGTGGCATTGAAAAACCACCGAAAAGATTTGAAATTTATTGTCAACGACATCTTAACCAACATTGAAAACTTGAACACCTATTTTGTTGGAATCAATAAACACGGAAAATTAGGTTTGTCTGCTCGTGAACGCATCAAAGCTGCTTTTCAAGAAGACCAAGCGTTGTGCATTTTTCCTTCAGGGATGGTTAGCCGCATTCATGAGGGAATCATTCAAGATAGTGAATGGAAAAAAACATTCATTACCTACGGAAGAGCGTTTAATCGTCCTATTGTACCTATTCATATTGGAGGACAACTTTCCCCATTCTTTTACCGTTTATTTAAACTTCGATCATTTCTTGGAATCAAGGCAAACATCGAAATGTTTTATTTAGCGGATGAAATGTTAAAACAAAAAAACAAAATCATCACCTATACGGTTGGTGAACCAATTATGGGCAAGGACATCCATCCAGAAATGGATGATTTAGAAGCTGCAAATTGGTTTAAATCAATCGTGTATCAATTAAAAAGCGACAAATGAAACCCATCAGAGAAGCTGTATCAGCTGAATTATTGAAAGCTGAATTAAATGCAGAGCGCTTTCTGCGCGTCACACGTAAAGGTGAAAATGAGATTTATGTCGTCAATTGCCATAATGCACCGAATGTGCTTGAAGAAATTGGACGTTTGCGCGAAGTTACCTTTCGTGCTGCTGGAGGTGGTACGGGAGAATCCATAGACCTTGATGAATATGACTTAGGCGAATTTGCATATGAACAATTGATTGTATGGTCCGTGGAAGACGAAGCGATTATTGGAGGCTACCGCTTTAAAAAATGCAGTGAAGCGATTGATAAAGAAGGAACGATACACTTATCAACCACTCATTATTTCGATTTTAATTCAACGTTCATCACCGATTACCTTCCAACAACGATAGAGCTTGGACGAAGCTGGGTACAACCGGATTTTCAACCGAGTAACAATCCGAGAAAAGGACTTTTTGCCCTTGACAATATTTGGGATGGATTAGGCGCATTAATTCGATTCAATCCTGAAATCGAGTACTTCTTTGGTAAAGTGACCATGTACCAAAATTACAACGTGGCTTGCCGTGATTTCTTACTGTTCTTTTTACACCGCTTTTTTCCCGATAAAAGTGGTCTCATGAAAGCTTATTATCCACTCCAAATAGAAAGTGATCCGGCCATTTTCGATGAATTAATCATGGGGATGGACTACAAAGAAGCGTTTAAAATTTTAAACACATTTACACGTGAACACGGTGAATTTATCCCACCATTGATGAATATTTACATGAATTTATCGCCAACGATGATGACCTTCGACACAGCCTTAAATCCAGATTTCGGAAATGTAGAGGAGACAGGAATTTTAGTGAAAATTGAAGACATTTATCCAGACAAAAAGGAGCGTCACATCGATTTTTAAGACTTGCTATTTAACCAATCGTTTAGGTCCACATTTCCGGTTTGACGTCGTACCTTTTCCTTGATTCGGGCAATATAAACATCAACGTGCTTGATCCCCATCTTTTCCGAAATATACTTAGATGGTTTATCGTAACAATACTTCATTTTAAGCACCAATGCATCACGTTTGTTAACGGATCCAATTACTGCTTCGAAAAGTTGTGAAATCAGCTCCTCTTGATCATAAACAGGCGCTACTTCAACGATTACTTTTTCGGATGTTGTATTTTTCCATACCTGATTTTTTTTCGACTCCCGCTTGCGGATTTCAGAGATGCAAAAGTGATGTGTAATCGTTTTCAACCATCCGTAGGAAGCAAAAAGCTCCGGTTGAGCGTCATAACGATCAATGATGAGTTGAAAAAAATGAATGGAGAATTCTTGAAACGTGTCCGGAATTTCATTACTCGGAATACTCTTGCGCATCACCTGCTTAAAAAAAGTTCCATGCTGTTGCATCAACTCATTATAAACGATGGTATGTCTTGTAGTATCCATATTTATCCCCGGAAACAAAAATCAGTCCAAAATTTATTAATTATTGGAAAATCAAAAACTTTTTTGACAAAGGAATTGAATTTATAACTTAAATTCACAATTAATTTCGTTTTTTTTCGTTGTAAAGCCATGTTTAAATTATTCGTTACACTTTTGTTTCTGCCGATTGTAAGTTTTGGACAGTATAATTTAGGTACTACGACGTTTCAATTTTTAAATGCAGCAAGTTCGGCAAGAAATGCAGGATCCGGAAATGGATTAATCAGTGTTTACGATAATGACCTCGGGCTGGCTCTAGATAATCCAGCCTTATTGAATGAGAAAATGAACGGACAAGTTCAATATTCATTCGGGAAATATCCAGCAGGTGTTACATATGGAAACGTAAATTATGCGCTGCATACGAAACTCGGGACATTTGCTCCCAGCATCCGTTATTTTAGCATGGGTCAATTTGTTGAGACCGATGAGATTGGTAATGCGATCGGAACTTTTAGCGGTGCTGAATATGCCATTGGGACAAGTTATAGTCGAAAAATAAACGAAGTGATGAGCATCGGCGCGAGTGTATCCTTACTCGGTTCACACATGTATCGTTACAGCGCATTTGGATTAACCGGAAGCTTTAGTGGAATCCTTCTTCATCCCAACAAACAATTGTGCGCTACATTTCTAGTCAAAAATGCAGGAATACTTTTAAAAGATTTTACAAGCGACAGCCATTCGAAACTTCCCTTGGATGTTCAAGCTGGTCTAAGTTACAAACTAAAACATGCTCCTTTTCGATTTGGACTACAGGGATATCAATTGAACAAACTCAATAACGTCTACTTAGATCCTTTAGCTGTTCCAACGTATGACCCATTAACGGGTGATACCATTCCGATTTACACTCCTTCCGTTGGGACAAAAATCGCTCACCATGTTAACTTTCAAGTTGAACTTTACGCCTCTAAATCCTTTCAATTACGCGGTGGTTTTAACTTCATGCGTCGACAACAAATGAAATTAATTGACCACCCTGGACTTGCAGGATTCTCCATGGGAATGTCCTTAAAATTGAAAAAATTTAACCTTGATTATGGCGTTCAGTTTTATTCAAAAGCTGGTTCCGTTCACTCACTTGGATTGAACACCTCCATTCAAAACTGGAAGAAACACTAAATTTTACCGGATAAATCGTTGAAATGATACTTTTTCGTCAAGGAAATGTATTCGGAAGTATAGTTTCCATCGATTGATCTCACTGTTAATTCAGATTGTTTCAAGGATTTAACATGTTTGGAAAAAACGAGAATTGCACGGCTATTTAATTTCACTTCTGTAGCATGGATGTCAATTCGTTCTGCAAGCTGCAACTGATTTGCATTGGCGATTCCACACAAATAATCAACTTGATTTCCTGGAATGATCACATAAAACCGACCAAATTCTTTCAAAATCCGCGCTGTTTTCGCAATAAATTGCGCCAATAATTCCCGCGTGATGTGTTTCGCTTGATCAATGCTTTCCACACCTGATTTTAGTCCGTCCACATAAAAAGGAGGATTACTAAAAATTAAATCATACTTCTCCTCTGGTTGAAATGTCAAAAAATCTTGTGGATATACGCTCGCTTGCTCTGCCCATGAACTTTGCTTCAAGTTAAACGCACATTCTTCCGCCGCTTCCTGGTGGATTTCGATCGCATCAACAATTAATGAAGGATTATTTTGAAGGACCATTAATGTAAGCACACCAGTTCCCGCACCGATATCTTGGGCACGAACAGCAGTGGACGCATCAATAAATGCCCCCAACAACATACTATCTGTCCCGACTTTTAGCGGATTTTTCGATTGAACAACATCGAATTGCTGAAAGCGAAATACCGACAAATCAATAAGCTTTTGCGAAAATTACGCGTCCGGCAGAAGGTTTTCCTGTAACCATACATACACCCGCTTCCTCTTTGCGATCTAAAGGAATACAACGAATGGTAGCTTTCGTCTCTTCTTTGATTCGTTCTTCCGTTTCAGGAGTTCCATCCCAATGTGCCAAGAAGAACCCACCTTTATCGATTTCTTTTTTAAATTCTTCGTAAGAATCAATTTCACGTGTATTATCTTTACGGAAGGCTTTTGCTCGCGCCAATAAATTCGATTGGATGTCCGCCAACAATTGCTCAATGTAATTTTCGAGTCCATCAAAATCAACAACTTCCTTCGTTTTGTTGTCACGACGTGCGATTTCAGCTTTTCCGTTTTCCAAATCTCTTGGACCCATTGCTACGCGCACAGGAACTCCTTTCGACTCGTATTCAGCGAATTTCCATCCCGGACGACGGTTTTCATCATCATCGTATTTAAAGGAAATTCCTTTTGCTTTCAATTTCGTCGCCAATTCAGCCATTTTCTCTGATATTGCTGCTAACTCTTCATCCGTGCGGTAAATTGGAACAGCAACCACTTGAATAGGCGCTAAAGCAGGTGGCAAGACAAGTCCTTCGTCATCTGAATGCGTCATGATTAATGCACCCATCAAACGAGTTGAAACACCCCAAGATGTCGCCCAAACATAATCCAATTTCCCTTCTTTATCGGCAAATTTCACTTCAAATGCTTTGGCGAAATTTTGACCTAAGAAATGAGAGGTTCCTGCTTGTAACGCTTTTCCATCCTGCATCATCGCTTCAATACATAAGGTATCATCCGCACCTGCAAAACGCTCATTTGCTGTTTTTCTTCCTTTGATGACAGGCATGGACATATAGTTTTCCGCAAAGTCTTCGTAAACATCTAACATTTGTTCCGTTTCCGCAATTGCCTCCGCTTTTGTAGCATGTGCTGTGTGTCCTTCTTGCCAAAGAAACTCGGTCGTACGTAAAAACAATCGAGTCTTCATTTCCCAACGCACAACATTCGCCCATTGGTTGATGAGAATTGGTAAATCACGGTAAGATTGAATCCAGTTTTTGTAAGAATTCCATATAATCGTTTCAGATGTTGGGCGAACGATCAACTCCTCCTCTAATTTAGAGTCTGGGTCAACAATTACGCCACTTCCGTCCTCGGCATTTTTCAAACGGTAATGTGTAACGACTGCACATTCTTTTGCGAAACCGTCCACGTGGCTTGCCTCTTTACTCAAATAAGACTTTGGAATAAACAAGGGGAAATACGCATTCGAGTGGCCAGTTTCCTTGAATTTCACATCCAAGATGTCACGCATTTTTTCCCAAATCGCATAACCATAGGGCTTGATCACCATGCATCCACGAACATCTGAATGTTCCGCTAAATCAGCACGGTAAACCAATTCATTATACCATTTCGAATAATCCTCTTCCCTCGTTACGTATTTCTGTGCCATAGCTACTTTAATTGAATGTCAAAGGTAGCTAAAATACTTCAAAACGGAGAAGGGTTCAACGAAGGAAAACACCTTGTAATTAACGCTTTTTTTGATTTGGGGTCATTCGATTTGCAATTAAATCATGCGTGTAATGTTGATACATTGCTTTCATTTGGGTGATAATGAGTTGCTCGTGAGAACTTCGCTTCCCATTCATTTGCTCATTCCAAACCGTATTCGACAAACCATTTTTATCCAAATCGAATGAAATTAAATTTCCTTGTTCACACACCATTTTCGGCATTAACTTATGATTAAAGTAGGATGATCCAAATGAATAGTAATCAGTTCTTAAGCCTAATAAATCTAGTATTGTAGGCATAATGTCAATTTGCTGAAATACCCTGCCTTTTTTGACCGCTGGAAGCTTCATGGAAGCATGGTAAAAACCAATAGGAATGCGATAGGTCCAATTCAAAGAATGTCGATCTTCACGTTGGGTTGGACCAACATGGTCAGCACAAAAAACAAACAAGGTATTTTTGAACCACGCTTGTTTCTGCGCTTTTTCCCAAAATTGCTTCAAGGCCAAGTCGACATACGAAATTGTTGCGCAAAGTGGCTCTGGACCATGCTTTACCTTGGATTTAAATTCCATAGGAATGGTATACGGATGATGGGAGGACAAAGTAAAAATCATCGAGAAAAAAGGTGTTTTAAACCTGCTCATTTCTTCCGCAGCAAAAGAAAGCATGTGGTGGTCTTCAATTCCCCAATTACCATCAAAGTGTTCAGGATTCGGGTATTCATTTCGTCCATAATAACGATCAAATCCTGCTGCAGAAGTAAACCCATCAAAGCGCATAGAACCGTTACTTGCCCCATGAAAGAAAGCGGAAAAATAACCATCCTTTTTCAAGATAGAAGGAAGTCCTTGAAATTGATTCGAACTATAGGAAGATAAAATAAACGATTCGTTCGTGTATGCTGGAATTGATGAAACCACAGACGGAACAGCATCCATTGATGTGCGGGAATTGGCAATCGCATCCTCAAAAAACATGGATTTACTCAGTATAGAATCTAAGAACGGCGTATAACTTTCAGGACTATTTGGACCACAGTACATCGTGCCAAAACTTTCTAATAGGATAAAACAAACGTTCGTTCCTTTCGGTAAAAATTGCTGCGGATTTGTTGACTGAACGGGATTAAAAATAGCATTCAATTGCGCTTCCTCAAAATAGTGCTTTTCCTCAACTCCTTTCATATTCCACGTTTTCACCAAGGTAAAAGCGGTATTCAAGACAGCTGGTGCATTTTCAAGACTACTGTAATTCGTTGCTTCGATGATTCCGACGGGTTTTAATTGAAAACCACCACGTCCAATTAATACGCTTAATCCCAGAATCAGGACAAATGCAACCCAATGCACTTTTCTTTTCCAATCAATGTACAAGTCTTTCACCTTAAGGAAACTACGTCCTATAAACCAAAAACTGAGGACAAAGAACACGATCAACCACCAAAATTCTAAAATGAAATCACCTGCAAGATTGGAGGTTTCGGTATTGGTCAACATGTATACGAAATAATCAAAACTCGTTCGCTTTGCCGTGTATGAAAAGTAGGCAACATCCCATGCATTAAAAACAAAAATTAAAAAGGTCGTGGTGAAAAATACCGGTATTTTTATCCAGGTGCGACCTTTCTCCCATGAACTTGGAACTGGGAAGTAAGTCAGGATGATAAATGGAAAATAGAATAATGCAATGGTGATTAAATCGAACCAAGTCCCTATCAAATAGTCTGATGAATGAAATTGCGGAAACTTTTTAATATTCGATACAACCAGAAAAATCCGATAGATGCTCAAGCAAATCCACACCCATGCGAGAGGTGCAAATGATTTTAATGTAGAGCGATTCTTCAAATCAATTTAGTACTTCATTAAGCGATTAATGGCTTCTTCCAAACGTTCAGATGCCAAAAACTGTTTTTCCAACGAGACCGCAAATGGAACGGGTGTATCCAATGAAGCAACACGTAAAACCGGCGCATCCAAGTGCTCAAAACAATTTTCAGTAATCAAAGCTACTAATTCACCTCCGATTCCTCCTGTTAGGCAGTCCTCATGCAAAACAATCACTTTACCTGTTTTATTAGCTGCTTGAAAAATAGCTTCTTTATCCAATGGCATCAAACTTCGAAGGTCAATGATTTCTGCTGATATATCCGAGTGTTTAGCCATTGTTTCAGTCGCCCAATGAACGCCTAATCCGTAGGTAATAATCGTTAAATCTGAACCTGAAGTTACTGTGCGCGCTTTACCAATTTCAACAGTATAATACTCCGTTGGAATCTCTTCTTTCAAGCTACGGTACAAAAATTTATGTTCAAAAAACAATACTGGATTGGGATCCTCAAATGCCGCATTTAACAATCCTTTTGCATCGTATGGTGTGGACGGATAAAGTATTTTTAATCCCGGTGTGTGAAAGAACCACGCTTCATTACTTTGTGAGTGAAATGGTCCAGCTGCAGTACCTGCACCCGTAGGCATACGCACTACAACGTCAGCATTTTGTCCCCAACGCCAATGCATTTTAGCCAAATTATTGATGATTTGATTGAATCCGCAGGTTACAAAATCTGCGAATTGCATTTCCACCATCGCTTTCATGCCTGAGATTGACAAACCTAATCCTGTTCCGATAATCGCAGACTCACACAAAGGCGTATTGCGAACTCGGTCCTTACCAAACTTTTCAACCAATCCTTCTGTCACTTTAAATGCTCCACCGTACTCAGCAATATCCTGTCCCATCAACACAAGACCTTCGTACTTTTCCATTGATTGCGTAAGTGCATCCTGAATGGCATCAATAAATCGTTTTTCTTCTTTTTGTCCGGTAGCTTCAATCAATTGTTGAATGTGCGGAGCGAACAAATCATTTACTTCTGTATCCTGATTTGCTTCAATTGCTGGTTCTGCATTCGCTTCATCAAAACCATGTTGAATTTCTTCTTTGATGCGTTCTTTGATGCTTTGTATTTCGCTTTCGGTCAGTAAACCAAGCTCACATAAATATGCTTCGTAATTTGAAACAGGGTCTTTTGTCTCCCATTGATCTTGAAGTCCTTCTGGGTAATATTTCGTACCGGAAGATTCCTCATGTCCACGCATGCGGAAAGTCATCAATTCCAACAAATAAGGTTTTGGATCGATGCGGATTTCGTCGTTTATTTTGCGAACCGTACGAATGACCTCCAGGATATTATTTCCATCCACCTGAACGGCATTCATTCCGTAGCCAATTCCTTTATCGATGAATTGTTTACATCTAAATTGTTCAACAGATGGTGTTGAAAGTCCCCAACAATTGTTTTCCACTGCAAAAATCACTGGAAGATCCCAAACTGCGGCTACATTCAATGATTCATGAAAATCTCCTTCTGAAGCGCCGCCATCGCCAGTGAATACGATGGTTGACTTTTGATTCTTTGTAATTTTATTGGCAAGGGCGATTCCATCGGCAATTCCTAATTGTGGACCTAAGTGAGATATCATCCCAACTAGTTTGTGATCTTGTGTTCCAAAATGGAAACTTCGATCACGTCCTTTTGTATATCCATTTAACTTCCCTTGAAATTGAGAAAACAAGCGATTTAATGGGATTTCCCGTGTTGTAAAAACCCCAAGATTTCTGTGCATCGGAAGAATGTATTCATCTTCGTTCATGGCGTAAGCGCATCCAACAGAAATTCCTTCTTGTCCCCAACCAGAAAACCACTTTGTAATTTTTCCTTGACGCAGTAAAATGAGCATTTTTTCCTCAATGAGTCGTGGACGAACCAATTTAAGGTAAATTCCTTTTAATTCTTCATCTGAGAATCCCTCTCTGTTGAAAGCAATTTGTGGCATGCGTTACGTTTTTGTTCCAATAAAATTGGATGATGATTTGTGCGAATGGAAGAAGTATGGATGTGAAATTAAACTTTCAATCCACGAACGACACGTTCTTTGCGTTTTGTTTTTTGAAGGCGTTTTTTCACAACTAAAAGATGTGCTGATCGCGGAGCTCCGCGCAATAGATCAATCTTGTACGTATTCTCTCCATACTTAATTTTTGGTCCACCTTGACTGTTCCAATCTGCATCAAAATAATATCGTTTCACCGAACTTCCTTCAGTTTTCGTTGCAAACGTTAAGATCTTACCGTCACCTACTTCAAAGCGCACTTGCACCTCTCCTTTTGGACCAAATCCTTCAAAAATACATTTCGTCATTCCAGGAATAACGATGCTTTCACGCTCACTACTTGAACTAGCTACTAACGTACCGTTTTGAGTGGTGTTTTGACTATCATCTCTTTTCTCTTGGTTCAAAATAATCGTATGTGACGTATAAAACTGAACTTGACGCATTTTCTCATCAGAATCCAACGTGAATTCGTCGCGAATTTGAGTAGTGTAAGGAACTTTAACACCACATGAGATTAAAACGGTAGCTAAAGAAAGAAGTAAAAAGAAATTTTTCATTTTGCATAATTTTGTTCAAATTTACAGAAAATCATCTTGATAAAATTGAAAAAATACAATTTACGATGTCAAATCGCCTAACTTTCATTCTATCCTTACTCCTATTGTTATCATGCTCTGAAAATAAATCAGGAAAGATGAAGGATTTAGATCACATTCGCTCGAAGTCTGCTTACAGAGAAAAGAAGCTTGTCACGCCAATTGATCATTGGAAAGACTCCGTTTTAGCAATTTACAATCAAGACTCGGTAGATTTTAAATTTCAATTGATTGAAAGCGATTCAAATCGATTCTTTTTTCATGAGTTCAATTATGTGGAATCTGCAATGTGGTGTTTCACAGATTCAAACAATCACACCTACAAACATCAATTCGCACGTTTTAAAATTGACTCTTCCAATGTTAAAAACAACTTTTATAATTGGTTTGACAAAGAGTTTTGCCAGCGAAATTCAGCTGTGCGCATTTACAGCAGATTGAATATTTTCCCAAAACACATCTTTTTTGCCTGCACCAACCAAAGCATACATGTGATTAAAAGTGATGACAAAATTGATCCGTTAAAATGGATAAAGTTTATTCAACGAACAGAGAAAAAAGTGAAATTCATCTACATTTGTCACCAAGTAAAGAATAAAGATGCTCTTTGGTATAAATTGGAAAAAAATAAATTAATTCTCATTCCAGAAATATGAATATTTTAAATCGAGGTCAAATCGTCATTTTTCCAACGGAAAACTTTCAACAATGGGCGACACAAAATAGTGACGAAGAACTGTTTCTAAGCTCACAGGCTGAACCTGCTGTTTACCTCATTGAAGAAGAATTTTGGGAAGACGAATTGATTATCGAAAAGTACCGAAAGAAAATTATGAGAAGAGAATTTTCTGAAATTTGTTCCGACGAAAGCAAATGGCCAATCGTCAAAGACAACGAACAATTCCGATTTTATTTTAATGTATTCTTAGGATTAGTGGTTGTTGATTTATTGGAATCAGATCTTTATTCTGAGGAAATGGACCTATAATCCTTTGAACAGATTCACATTCAAATAGGCTGGATCATTCGTCACCTCTTCCCCAATCCATGAAGGCAGTTCGATTTCGTCGTTTTCATTCGCTAATTCTATTTCTGCTAGAACCAATCCTTGATACTTTCCTTTGAAGACATCAATTTCCCAATCACACCCTTTGTGATGAATGACATAACGGTCCTTTTCTAAGCACAATAACGCGGCTTTTTCAATCATTTCTTCCGCATCGTTCACGGGAATTAAATACTCGAATTCATTTCTTGTTACTCCTTTTCCCATCTTAATCGTCAAAAAAGCCTGATTAGAGCGAACACGAATTCGAACAGATTTGTCCTGATCCTCAAATAGATAAGCTTGTTTTATATTCGTAACAGATTGAATGATTTCACTTTTCCAATCCACCGATTCTATCAAATACTTGCGTTCGATTTCGAGCATTTTTAATTTTTTTCTACTATTTTTACCAAAGATGCAACTTAAAGGTGTAATGTTGCGTCAAACGATGTGAAATTTTAATGTACCTATAATGAAATTAAACCTATCTATTATTGCCGTTTGTTTTTTGGGATTTGGATTGAACGCTCAAAAAAACATCGAATCTAACGGAATAAAAATCAGTACAAAACAAATCAATTGCAACATTCCTGCTGAAGGTTACGAATCCGACCTGATTCAATTGACAATTGAAAACGAATCTAACTCCGTTAAAACGGTAACGTATAGTTTTGAATTATTCTATGATGGTGTATGTGCAACATGCGACCATGAAGAATATACATATACCCAAATTTTACAACCAAAAGAAGTATTGGTTGGTGAATGTTTAGACCGCACTCACTTCGGATTAACTATTTTTCACCATATGCCAGCGCATTTGACGAAAACTACGTTAACAGATTTTAACATCAAAAACGTGGTCGTAAAATAATCCCCATGAAATTAAACTCACTACTTGTTTCAATCGCATTACTCATTGGAACAGCACAAACAATTCAAGCACAATGTACCGTTGTTGCGAGTGCACAAAACACAGTAATCCCTTGTAACGGCTCAACAATTCTAAGTGTCTCCGGTAGCGGAACAAGTCAAGTTGCTTTCGGAGAAAACTTTAATAGTGGCCAACCTGTTGGTTGGTTATTTTCACAAGTTGTCACAATTGCAAATAATACCTGTGGCGTTCCTTCATTAGATGGAACCGACTTCATGTGGATGGGAGATCAATCCGTTGCTCCGCGTGAAATGACTACTATTCCATTGGATGTTTCTTCTGGTGGACAAGTTTGTTTTGACATGCGTTATGCAATCCAAGCGCAAGCTTCCCCATGTGAAGGTCCCGATTTAGCAAGTGAAGGTGTCTATGTGCAATATTCTACGAATGCTGGACTTTCATGGACAACAATACAGTATTGGAGTCCACTAGGTGGATACGATCCATTAATGACTTCTTGGCAAAATTACTGTTTGCCAATTCCTGCAGCTGCACAAACAACAGCTACACAATTTAGATGGACACAATTAGCCGTTTCGGGTGCACCATATGACCATTGGGGACTTGATAACATTATGATTACAGCAACTGCACCGAATTATAACATCACTTGGTTACACGATAATTATTCTTATGGAGCAGGTGTTTACACCGGAAACGATCCAACTCCAGTTAGTCCAACCGGAACGACTTCTTACATCGTAATGATGACAGACAGTATTAATACGTGTTATGACACCGTAACCGTTTCTGTCAGCTACCCTCAAATTGATTCCGTTACAACCGTCAACCCAACCTGTGGTAGCGTTAATGGAAGTTTAACAGCTACATCTTCAGGAGGTGCAGGTGGATATACCTATTCTATTGGAGCTACGTTTCAACCAAATGGCAACTTTACAAATTTAGATACCGCTTCCTACACCGTAATTATGGTGGACCAAAACAACTGTTCCGATACCATGATTGCCATTTTAGATGGTGTCGACTCACTTCAAATCACCAATTTAACGTCAGTCACCACCACTTGTGGGTTAGACAATGGTACAATTGACTTTGATGTGGTGGGTGGTACTCCAATCTTCCAATATAGCATCGACAATGGATCGACTTATGCTGCGGTGTCCAACTTCATTAATTTGGCTCCTGGGGTATATCCAATAAAGGTTCTAGATCAAAATGGTTGTTTCGATACGGAATCAATTGAAATTTTCCCTTCAACAAATCCAAACATTGACAATGTCAGTTCTACGCTTGAGTTTTGTAGTCTTTCAGATGGTGTAGTTACTTCGACAACATCACTCGGAGTCACGCCTTACTCCTTCGTGCTTTATCAAGGTCCAACCTTGGTTTCTTTTAACGCGAACGGAACATTTACAGGACTTCAAAGCGGAGATTACTCCTTACTTGTTGTGGATCAAATTGGTTGTGTGGACAGCGTTACAATCACTGTAGATTCAATTCCGGCGCCAGTTGCACCACTTCAAGATACGGTTCTTTGTAATTTAACCTTACAAATTAACGGTGTGTTGTCCTACACAGGAACTAATTGGACTTCAAATTCACCTTTGGTTAATTTCTCGAATGCAGCTGGACAGAACCCAACAATTGTTGCAGATACTGCAGGGATTTATTCTATTACCTTGACGGATAGTGTATGTAACTTCAGTGAAACGTTTGAATTAACGTTTGTAGCCGATCCATATACCAGGGTACTCGACACCACCTTGTGTATTGGAGAAACACAAGTACTGGCCGCCATTTTACAACCACAAAATACAGCGTATGTTTGGTCAACAGGTGCAACTACATCCACTATTAGCGTGACGGAATCTGGAAATTACATTGTTACTGCTTCCAACATGTGTGGTGTTTCCATCGATACGGCAACGATTGATTTCTATTTCTGTGACCTTGAATTACCGAATGTATTCACTCCAAATAATGACGGAGAAAACGATTATTTCCAATTGTTATTCTTTGGTGGAATCAAAACATTTAATTGCACCATTTTAAACAGATGGGGACAAGTGGTTAGAGAATACGACAATCCTGCGTTCATGTGGGACGGAAAAGATGAAGCACAAGATGACGTGTTAGAAGGCGTTTATTTCTACATTGTCAATGCTGTTTCAAACGGAGGTAACGAAATTAAAAAACATGGAAATGTTACATTGGTTCGCCAATAGTAATCCATAACAATCGCTATCTTTGCGTGTGCTTAAACTGAAACAAAATACGCCAAGATGGGTGGTCACTTTTCTAGACTTATTCATCCATCTATGTGCACTTGCATTTGCCTATTTAATCCGCTTTGACCTCAAAGCGGATTTTTCTTTGATTCAATCTGAGTGGGAAATTTTATCGAAATCACTATGGCTTTTTATCCTAGTTAAATTGCTGTTTTTTCTATTCTTTCAAATTCAGAAAGGTCTAGTTAGGTATACATCCACCGAAGACTTGAAGCGGATTTTTATTGCTGAATTAAGTTGTACCATATTCTTTTTAATCGGTGGATTAATTCGATATTACTATTTCGACGGATACTTTTTGTTTCCAATGTCCGTTTTAATTATTGAATTTCTTGCTAGTGTTTTATTTGTTGTAGGCGGAAGATTTATCATCAAATTACTTTATTTAGAATCCATTAAAGGCAAAGGGATTCAAGAATCCGTCATTATATACGGAGCCGGCGTTTCTGGATTGATTACAAAAAGAACGCTTGAAAAGGATACGCGAAATCACCAAATTGGGGTTGCGTTCATTGATGACAACGAAAAATTAAGCGGTTCACGCATCGAAGGAATCAAGGTTTACAGCACGAAACAGTTAACGAAACTCAAAGAGGAATTTCAAGCAAAAACCTTAATTGTTGCCATCCAAAATCCAAACGGAGATAAACTTCAAGCTGTGCTAGACGAGGCAATTGCCTTGAAGATGGAAGTTCAAAAGGTACCTAATCCAAAAAGTTGGATTAATGGGACATTTAGTTCCAAACAATTGAAAAAAATCAGAATAGAAGATTTATTGGGACGTGAAGTCATCGAAATTAAAAACGATGAATTGATGAACGAATTGAGTTCTTCGATAATTCTAGTGACTGGCGCCGCAGGATCAATTGGGAGTGGACTTGTTGATCAAATTGCACGCTATCAACCAAAGAAAATCATTTTATTAGATCAAGCTGAATCACCCATGTATGATTTACAGTTTGTACTCAACCAACAATTCCCTACCCTATCATTCGACGTAGTAATTGGTGATATTTCGAATGAGGAGCGCATGCACAAATTGTTTCACCATTTTCAACCGGAAATCGTTTTTCATGCCGCCGCATACAAACATGTACCCATGATGGAATTGAATCCCGCTGAAGCGATTCAAACGAATGTCAAAGGGACCAAAATACTTTCCGACCTATCCATTCAATTTGGTGTAAAGAAATTCATCATGATCTCCACGGATAAAGCCGTGAATCCAACCAATGTGATGGGCGCATCTAAACGCATAGCGGAAATCTACGTGCAAAAAATGAACGAGCAAGAAAAAACTCAGTTCATCACCACGCGATTTGGAAATGTCCTTGGATCAAATGGTTCAGTCATTCCCCTATTCCAAAAACAAATTGAAAATGGTGGTCCAGTTACCATCACCGACGAACGCATCACCCGATTCTTCATGACGATTCCAGAAGCGTGTCAATTGGTGTTGGAAGCAGCAACAATGGGTAAAGGCGGAGAAATCTTTGTCTTTGAGATGGGGAAATCCGTTAAAATCGTCGATTTAGCGAAAAAAATGATTCAGTTGTCCGGACTAGAACTCGGTAAGGACATCGAAATAACATTTACGGGCTTGCGTCCGGGAGAAAAATTATACGAGGAATTGTTGGCCAACGAAGAAAATACGATGCCTACACATCACATGAAAATCCTCATTGCCAAAACACGCCTTGAAAACAACGAACAGTTGGCATCTATCCAAACGCTCATCGATTTATCTGTTCAACAAGAAAACGAAGCGATTGTCCGCCAAATGAAAAAGATCGTCCCAGAATTTATCTCCAACAACTCTGAATACCAAAAACTCGACAAATGATTTCTCCAGCACGCATTTTCGTTCGCCTGACAGACCTTGACATCCTTGGACATGTGAACAATGCCATTTACCTCACCTATTTCGAAATCGCACGCATGCATTATTTTGCCGAATTGGTCGGTAATGAATGGAATTGGATGGAAGAAGGCGTGGTTTTAGTGAAAAACGAAGTCGAATATTTGAAACCCATCGTTTTAAACGACGTTCCCTACGTGAAGTTGTCCTTGATTCATCTTGGAAACAAAAGCTTCACCTTAGGCTACGAAATCACGGTAAACGACCAGCAGGTCACGAGAGGTTCATCCGTTTTAGTTGGATTCAACTCCAAAACACAGACGACGATCGAAATTCCGGAAAAAATGAAGGAAGCGATTTTGAAATTGGCGTAGGGATTTATAGATTTGGAATGATTTCCCTTTAAAATAACGTTCTCAAGAATAATAACGAACAAAAAATCGAAGAAAACGCCAATCGGTGTAATTCTTCAAGGTGATCTTTACCCCGAATTGCCTATTCCATTTCGCCCGATTTTCGTAAATATACTCAATGTTTCTTCTGAGTAATATCACTTCAAATTCGTAAGGCTCTGACTCATACGTGAAATTCATTCGGTTGTTGTACCCTAAGGACGAGGAATAACGACCAGTTTTTTGGCCTTCGTACTCATTGATGACTATTCTCATGTCCTTGAATTGATCATAGGACCCCTCCATATTGAAGTTCTTCGACGTAATCTTAATTCGGTCATCATAAAAAACAATCTCTCCTTGATCGATTGTTTTATTAAAAAACCGTTCCCAAATCCCCAATAAAATTGGCACGACAATACCCAGAAGTAACAGAGTAATTTCTTGAAAGACAAAGACAAGTAGAAATATAATCGGCAAAGTAAAGGGTAAAATACACCTCAATAGCAAACGCAAACCATCGTCGATGTCTTCGTGAACCAAAAAATCAACTTTTTGGTAATAATAGAAGGATTCTGACATATTATTCTTTTTTATTCATGCGCGTTTTTTGCAACAAAAATTTCTCAAACGTAAACAGCACTAGTTTTTATCGGTAATGCCCCAATCTTGATTGAGAATTTTCTCCGCTTTAAGAAACTTTATTAGCTCATCGAATTTTTCGGACACCTCACTGTTTTTCGTAATCCCACCATAATTTAAGGTAAATTGATCTCCATGATAAAGCATCATGATAAATACACTATTTCCATGGAAAATTGTAATAGGTTTTGGAATCACCATGTTTTTTCTTTCAAATTGAAAATTAAAAAAATCGATGATTTTTCTTTGAACTGATTTATTACAATGAAAAGTTTTACGTTGATTTTTATACCCGACCTCTATCACATCATTTCTTGTCTTGTAAACAAATATATACGTACTGTCGGTATATGACACAACTCCATACTCATCCATTTCTTCAATTGAATCGTCTTTTGTTGAAGATTGACAAGAAAAGGTTAACAAAGGTAAGCAAGCAAAAATAATTGCGTATAATTTATTCATATGTTCATGTATATGTTCATGCGATTAAACGCGAAACGAGTCCGATTCTAACGTTGATCGAATCAACCGATATAAAAATCAAATTCAATGTCTGTAACATTTAATCTAAAGATAATTATTTATTCCTTACAAAATGGTGTGTCGCGCATGGTCCAGTTTTTCAGAATGAAAGACCCAAATCAATTTTATTGTACCTTTAAACGAGAATCAAACCTTACTCCGATGAAATTTTACTCTTTCCTTTTTACACTGTTTTTGGGCGCTACACTTTACAGCCAAGAGGTAAGTCCATGCGGGAATACCATTCGTAAATGTGATGTTAAAAACGTAAAAAATTGTTACGACTTCCTTGCCTTCGATGAACAGAAAAATAAGTACGTGCTCAAACGTGACTACGCGACACCTTACACTGGAAAATGCGCTACCTGTCATCGCAATGGAAATTTAGAGGAATCTTTGAACATTGTAGATGGATACCGCGATGGAATCGATACTTCTTATTTTGATTCTGGTTGCCGACAATCGATTCAAGCGTATTCCATGGGGAAATTAAATGGAAAAAGTACCGTTTACTTTGAATCAGGACGTAAGGAACGTGAGATCAATCACGTGAACAATCAACTACAAGGAACCTATATCTTGTTCGACGACAATGAATTAAATGACACGATTGAGTTGCATACCTATAAAAACAACTTAATGGATGGCGTTCAAAAGTTTTATTACATCGGTTCGAAACTCGGGAAATTGGTTTATTACAAAGCTGGACTCCAAGATGGGGCTCACATCACCTATACCGATTCTGGAAAAGTGGAAATGCGTTTGAATTACAAACAAGGTAAAAAAGATGGTAAATGGACTTATTATTACGAAAGTGGAAAAGAAGCACACATCGAGAATTGGTCCATGGGACTCAAAAATGGGGAATTTAAAACAATGGATGAAAAAGGAATGCTGCTTCAACAAGCTTTTTACCAAAATAATCTTCCGACAGGAAAACACGTGGAATACTATCCCGATGGAAAACTGAAATACCAAGCGACGTACACAAACAAAAGCGAAAAACTGGAAGAATTCAGCATCGATCAATTTGGTGTGAAGACGGAACTATTTAAAAAGGTCGAAAAACCAAAAAAAGGTGAACCGAAAAAAGCCGCGGAAGTAAGCGATGAAAAGTCAGAGGGGAATTAAATTCCACCTGTCAAAATAAGCAAACTCATCAAAGTTAAAAACAGTCCAACCATCCACTTAATAAAGGCATAGGATACTTTGTTCAAATACCTTTTCCCTAACAGGGATCCTGCAAAAGCGGAAAGTCCACCAATCACAAGGTAGCGAAGATTCAATTGTCCCCAATCGGTGGAGCCACTGTAAATCGTAATTCTTGACACATCAATTAACAAGGAAATTAAGGCACTCGTCGCAACGAATAATTGTTTATCGAGTGTGATCTTTGATAAAAACGCCGACCTCAATGCGCCTTGGTGTCCGGAGAAACCGCCGAAAAACCCACTTAAGAATCCTCCGAGTGGAAGAAAAAAAGGCGATTGTGAAAATGGGAAGCGAATGGACTTCCACTCAAAAACAACGAAGAACACCATCAACAATCCGACGAAAAAGGACACAAATGTCACTGACTTTCCATCCCAAATAGGCGATGCATACATGAATCCAGCGTGTCCAACAAAGGACAACACACTCGCACCAATAAGCGCTCCAATAAATGCAGTAATGCCAAATCGCTTGAAAAGGGATAAATCCAAATGCTTCGCCATTAACGACATTTTGAAGATGTTGTTCGCAAAATGAACGAGGGCCGTAGCCAAAATCGCGAGTTCAATTGGAAAATACAGACTGAAAACAGGCAGTAAAATCGTCCCGAGTCCGAAGCCTGAAAAAAAGGTCGCAAAAGATCCTAATAAACAAACGATGGCAATACTGATTTCACTTTCCATTTTCCTTATTTTTGTTAAAAATAATAGGAATGATTGATTTTCGAAGTGATACCGTGACAAAACCAAGCGCAGCCATGAAGGAAGCGATGTTTTCCGCGGAGGTTGGGGACGATGTTTTTGGGGAAGACCCGAGTATTATTGCCTTGGAACGATACGCAGCTGAGCTATTTGGGAAAGAAGCTGGACTTTTTTGTTCTTCAGGAACACAAACCAATCAAATTGCAATCAATGTACATGTGCAACCAGGCGGAGAAGTGATTTGCCACGAAGAAAGTCACATCTACAAATACGAAGGTGGTGGCATCGCGAAAAACAGTGGAGCTTCTGTTCGACTACTAAAAGGAGAGCGTGGACGCATCGATGCACAGACAATTGAACAATGGATTAATCCACCCTTGGATGTCCATTTTCCGTTGACGCAACTTATCTCACTTGAAGACACCGCCAACCGTGGTGGTGGAGCGGTGTACGATTTTAAGCAAGTTTTGGAAATTAAAGCACTTTGCGATAAACTTGGACTCCCACTTCACCTTGACGGGGCTCGGGTGTGCAATGCGTTAGCTGTAAATCAGGTTAATCCTCAAGAATACGGTGCCGCATTCGACTCGATCAGTATTTGCTTGTCTAAAGGACTCGGTGCGCCCGTTGGATCCGTACTTGTTGGAACGCGTGATTTTATACACAAAGCACGACGTGTTCGCAAAGTAATGGGTGGAGGTATGCGTCAAGCAGGAATCATCGCGGCCGGCGGACTATACGCATTAACACACAACCGTGAACGTTTGGTGGAAGACCACCGTCATGCCAAGCAACTTGAAGCAACTTTTTTGAAACAAAATTGGGTAGATAGCGTTCTTGGTGTGGAAACGAACATTGTTGTCGTACAATTGAAAAATGCAGCAAAACGAGACGAAATCTTGGCACAGTTTATGTCCTTCGGGATTCAAGCCATGGCTTTCGGACCAGGAATGTTGCGCTTCGTTACGCATCTTGATGTTTCTTCCAAAGACATCGATTTTACGTGCGAAAAGATTGGCAAGGTCACAAACTAAAATAGACACGAAAACATTAGCAAATTAAGTAATTAGCAAATTAGCACATTCAAAAAAGCACATTAATCATTCATGCCGCAAAAATTACGTTTCTTTTTCATTCTTGTACTTGGGCTAACATCAACCATTTGGTCTCAAGATGACCCTTGTGGTACCGGAGATAAGAAAATTCATAAATTGCTGACAGAAGCACTGGCTGCATCAGACTTTAACAGTCAAACAACGCAATTTGGTGAGTTGATACGTAAGTATCCGAATCATGCTGAAAGTTATTATTACTATGCACAATTGTGTTACCAGCAGGCGATTTTTAAATTAAAATCAGACCAGAATTCCGCTGAGGGTGAAACACTATTAAAAAAGGCTGTTTTATTTTATCAAACCACGATTCAAAAATGTGAAAGCTTCCATTCTGATTGTTACTATTATTGTGGAAAGGTTTTATATAATTATAGTGAGGATGAAAAAGCACTTTCATTCTTGGAAAAATTTTTAGTTTTTGACAGCATAAATCACTCAGGACTTTCGGAAAACTATACTGCCCAAAAAGTAGAAATACAATCCATTGTAGACGACATCAAGTTTCAAAAAGAACTCGTTGAAAATCCTGTTCCATTTGTCCCAAAAAAAGTGGGTGGTGTTAGTTCAGAGTCCGATGAGTACTTTCCAATGATTTCTCCGGATAATGATTTACTTTTTTACTCGCGCAAGGTAGATCGAACGAATCTAGGTGATATTGCAACGAACATCCGCGAAGAATTCACCATATCAGAACGGGGTGCGACGGATGTGCTTTATAGCGCGGGGACTCCCCTACCACAACCCTTTAACAACGGTACATTTTACAATTATGGAACAGCATCCTTATCTGTAGATAACCGTGAAATGATTATTTGTGCGTGTAAAGTAGAGAAAGTCTACAACAAAGACTATTTGAATTGTGATTTGTATACCACAAGCTACACTCGCAGTGGACGCGGCGGAAACGATTTCAAATGGACACCGTTGGTAAATATGGGTCCAAAAATCAATACAAGTGATGGATGGGAAGCACAACCTTCTTTGTCTGCAGATGGTAAACTGTTGTTCTTTGCAACCTTGCGCAAAGGATCGAGGGATAATGACATTTATTATTCCGAAAAACAAGCAGACGGAACATGGGGCGTGGCAAAACCATTCGATGTAGTGAATACTGCAGCAAAAGACAAGAGTCCATTTTTTCACCAAGATGGAGAAACACTGTACTTTGTATCGACAAGTACAAAAACACGCAAAGGACTTGGAGGATTGGACATTTTCTACATTCGTAAGGAAGGTGACAAATGGACTGAGCCAAAGAACATTGGATACCCCATCAACTCCCCTCAAGATGAACTCGGATTATTTGTGTCAACAAATGGAAAAGTAGCCTATTTTTCAAGTGCCAAAGATGGAGATTGGAACATTTACGCATTTGATTTATACGATGCCGCGCGGCCGAAAGAAGTTGTCATTCTAAAAGGAGAATTAAAAGATGAGTCTGGAAAACCCGTTAGCGATGCGCGTATAGACATCACCTACAATGACACAGGAGAAACAGTCAATTTCAAAGTCAATGCAGCGGATGGAAAATACGCTACTGTTGTAAAGGTTGATCAAAAACAGGACATCACTATTTCCGTAAACAAAGAAAATTTTGCGTTTCAAGCGCAAACGGTGAGCAGCGAACAATTGCAGGACAAAAGTCAACGTCATGTAAAAGTCAAACCGATGCAAGTAGACAGTTTGGTTGCTGGAAAACCGTATACGATTGCGGACATCTTATATACAACAGATTCGTATGAATTAAGTAAAAGTGCAAAAGTCATTTTGAATGGCTTTGCGAAATATTTACTAATTAATCCACAATTGAACATTCGCATAAACGGTCACACGGATGATTTAGGAAACGAAGAAAGCAATCTTCAACTTTCACAATCACGTGCAGATGACGTGAAGCGTTATTTAATCGAACAAGGTGTATCGGAAGAACGCATGACCGCTAGTGGTTTTGGAGAAAGTATGCCTCGAGTGGCCAATGTAGATGCCGAAAGCAGAGCGAAGAATCGTCGAACGGAGTTCGAAATTGTTGATTGACTTTATTTTTCATCCCATTTTGTAACGACAACGACCGATAAGCTATACAGGATTAAAATTCTGCAAGACATTGTCCTGTTCCTATCTCGCTGGATTCGAACTCAAGAAATACTTCCAAAACCTGAGACACCTGTGCACCGATTGATTTGCAATCTTTCGACAGCGATTAATCTAACAGCATTGAAAAAACCAGGCATAAAAAAAGGGGATTCGATGAATCCCCTTCTGTATATTTTTCTGCAACTTATGCAGTAAATTTCTTTTTCTCACGGATACGTGCAGATTTACCAGTACGCTCACGGAAGTAGAAAATACGTGCTCTACGTACCGCACCTCTTTTCACGATCGTAACTCCATCGATAAATGGAGAGTTCACTGGGAAAATACGTTCAACACCGATGTTTCCTGACATTTTACGTACTGTAAAGGTCTCTGTTGCACCGTTTCCACGACGTTGTAAAACAACTCCTTGAAACTGCTGGATACGTTCTTTGTTACCCTCAACAATTTTATAAGCAACGATTACGGTATCTCCCGCACCGAAAACAGGCAATTGGTTTGCTACTGTTAGTTCTTTTTGAATTTCTCTGATAATGCTCATTTCACAATTTTTTTGCCGTTCAAACAGAAACGGGGTGCAATATTAGTAATTTTTTCTGAATGCAACCATTTTTTACAGAAATTTCTTCTTGATTTTTCAAATTTAGTTGCCTATTGACTCAAAACGTGATGAATGGACGTTTAAAAGTCCTATAAATAAAGTGACAATAGGATAACAAGAAAGATAATACACGCATAAATCACATACAATTGCATATTATTCACGGATGGGGAATTTGATGCGCTTACCTGTTTTTTAGGTGGCACATTAACGTGTTCCGTTTCTACTTTTCTTTCCTTCCGTACTTCAGTGGAATTATTGGATTGAGCCGGGATAAATTCCTCCCAAGAAAAGGTGTAATTCTGACCAAAACGCACGCGGTCTCCCCTTTTTAATAACTGAAAACCATTCAATCGTCTATTGTTCACGAACGTTCCTTGTTCGGAATTTAGGTCCGTGATAAAAACGTTTCCCGATGAATCACAAAACAACTCTAAATGGTAAGGGGCGATGTCAACGGACTCAATGACTAATTGATTGTCTTTGGCACCACCAATACGAAGGTGAATCTTATTCATGGCATTCAAGTTAAAATCTAATCAAAGATACGAATATCCAAAACAACTTCTTTACATTTCGATCAAAACATCCTTGAGTGAGCCAGAAAAGTTAAAAAAATGGTGTTTGGTTAATAAGTTCCTGCTGGAAATTGTGAAACCAAAGGCTACAACTCGTAATTTTATGATTCAGAAAAATCGAATGGGAAAAATAATTGCGATAGCGAACCAGAAAGGTGGAGTTGGAAAAACAACAACGACTATAAATTTAGGTGGATGTTTGGGTGTGCTTGAGTATAAAACGTTGATTATCGATGCCGACCCACAGGCAAATTCAACGTCGGGAACAGGCTTCGACCCTAAAAATGTCAAGAACATCTATGACTGCTTAGTAAACGGACTACATCCTAGGGATGTAATTTTATCTACCAATAATCCCAATTTAGACATCCTTCCTTCTCATTTAGATTTGGTGGGAGCTGAATTAGAAATGATTAACCTTCCAAATCGAGAGTATTTGTTAAAAAACACCTTGGAAAAGGTGAAAGATGATTATGATTTTATTTTGATCGACTGCTCTCCTTCACTTGGATTGATTACCGTCAATTCCCTTGTTGCAGCTGATTCCGTGATGATTCCTGTTCAGTGTGAGTACTTTGCGCTTGAAGGATTAAGTAAGTTGTTGAATACGATAAAAATTGTGCAAGGACGATTGAATCCCGAACTAGAAATCGAAGGAATGGTCTTAACCATGTATGACACCCGATTGCGTTTGGCAAATCAAGTGGTGGACGAAGTGAAAACACATTTTCAAGAATTGGTATTCGATACGGTCATCCACCGAAACACAACTCTGAGCGAAGCTTCGAGCCATGGAACCACGGTAATCATGCACGATGCTTCCTCAAAAGGATCTATAAATTACCTTAACTTTGCCCGCGAATTGTTACAGAAAAACGATTTAACCAAAATTGGCAACGACGATAAAATAATTGAGATTGATCATGAGCTCTAATTCGAAAAAGCAGCCCGCATTAGGACGTGGGTTAAGTGCCTTATTACAAAACTCGGATACAGACATCACTTCGATGAGTGGAGCAACTGTTGGATCCGTTTCGATGATTGATATTCAATTGATCGAAGCAAATCCATTCAATCCACGAACACATTTTGAAAAAGATGCATTGGAAGAATTGCGTTTGTCTATTTTGACTCATGGAATTATTCAACCATTGACCGTTCGAAAACTCGGAAGAGACCGATACCAATTGATTTCCGGTGAACGTCGTTTTCGTGCTTCCCAACTCGCTGGACTAAAAGAAGTTCCGGCGTATATTCGTATTGCGAATGACCAAACCATGTTGGAAATGGCCTTAGTTGAAAATATTCAACGTGAGGATTTAAATGCCATCGAAGTAGCCATTTCCTACGAACGACTGATTGACGAATGCAAATTGACACAAGAGCAATTGAGTGAAAAAGTTGCGAAGTCAAGGTCACACATAGCAAACCATATTCGTTTGTTGAAATTACCTGCTGTAATTCAAGCCGGGGTACGTGATCAAGTAATTAGTATGGGGCATGCACGTGCTTTATTGAGCATTGCCAATGAAAGCGAACAATTAAAGGCTTATCAACAAATCATTGATGATTCACTTTCGGTGAGAGCAGTTGAACAATTGGTGAAACCAACTACTTCCACTACTCCAACAAAAGCTAAAAGTGAAAAAGTAAGCTTGACATCTACCGAATCAGTTTTCGCTTCTTTTCTGAGCGATAAATTGGGAACGAAAGTGACCATCGATAAGTCTGACGCTGGAAAAGGAAAAGTTCAGGTTCATTTCAAATCAGAAGCTGAATTGAACCGAGTAATGGCACTTTTGAATAAATAATGTTTCGTTTCCTTTTCTTATTCCTTTTATGCATCCACCTTTCAGGTTGGACTCAACCGCTTTTGGTAAAGCGAGACAGCTTGCCGGAATTTAAAAAAGTGATGTTGCTATCGGCTGTGGTACCAGGTGCGGGGCAGGTTTATAATAGCATGCACCGTGAAAATGGACCAAAACATGCCTTTTGGAAAGTTCCGCTCATTTATGCCGGACTTGGAGCAACTGGTTATTTTTTAACTGTCAACAATCAAACGCAAAAGTCCTTGAAGTTAGAATACCAAAACCGTATGGACAATGTTGCGGCATTAAATCCCAAGTGGGAATTATACGACGATCAAGCTGTTTTAAGTTTGTATCAATCCTACCTAAACAAAAGAGATATGTCCATTCTTGGTTGTGCAGCCGTTTATTTTATTCAAATTGCTGAAGCTGGTGTGGAAGCTCATTTTTTACATTTCGATGTTAGCGACCAACTCACCATTCAGGCTAGTCCAACACTGTTTGGACCAACTTCCGCAGGAATTCACCTCAGTTTGCAGTTTCGTTAAAGTGAAAAACGTATTTTTGTTACCATGAAGATTGGATTAATTGGGTACGGAAAAATGGGGAAAGCGATTGAAGCCATTGCTGTAGAGCGCGGACATGAAATTACCGCACGTGTAAACCGTGAACATCCCATCCAAGAAGTTAATTGGGAAGAAGTCGATGTAGCGATTGAATTTACCCAACCCGATCTTGCAGTACAACACATGGAAACCTGCATGAAAAACCATACACCAGTTGTTGTTGGTACCACTGCTTGGCAAAACGATTTACCGAAAGTCAATCAATTGGTTACTGAATTAAATGGTTCCCTATTGCATGCTAGTAATTTCAGTGTTGGTGTAAACATCTTCTTTGAAATCAACCGGAAATTAGCCGAGATCATGAATAAGCATCGGGAATACCAGGTTAGCATGGAAGAAATTCACCACGTCCAAAAATTAGATGCACCAAGTGGCACAGCTGTAAGTTTGGCAAATGACATTATTTCCGCTCACCATCAATACACCGATTGGCAATTAGCGACGGAACATGAAACGGAAAATAGCATTTCCATCAATGCCGTGCGCGAACCAAATGTTCCAGGAACGCATGAAGTAAGCTACGTTTCTTCTGTAGACACCATCCGAATCGAACACATTGCACATAACCGTACCGGCTTTGCATTAGGAGCCGTATTAGCCGCCGAATTTCTACTTGGAAAAGAAGGCATATTTACCATGAAGGACGTTTTAAACTAAAGATATTATGAGTTTTTTCTATTTCTACCTATTGATTTTAGTTCACCCATATTTAGCGATGTGGTGGAAGAGTTTTCCGAAAGCTGGACATAAGTCTTGGGAAGCATTGATTCCGGGATACAATTATTTCGTTGTGTTCAAAATGACATCCAACAAACCATGGTGGTCGCTTTTACTGGTATTTCCAGGTGTACATTTAGCCATGTGGATGGTCGCAAACGTGAGCTACATTCGTCGATTCGGTTATTTTTCATTCACGGATACACTTCAAGGAATTTTCTTTCCTTATTTAATCATGGCTAAGATTGCCAATTCAGAAGCTACTTTTGGAAATGAAACCAACTGGTCTAATTCTCGCGAAGTTGAAATTAGAAAATGGGGGGATCACATTGTTTTGTTCATGTGTTTGCCTGTAATTGGACACATTCTTGCGTTGGCATTAGATATGGTTAGCCGGGATAAGCCAGGAGAAAAAACACGCGTAAAAGAATGGGGAGATTCATTTTTATGGGCACTCGTCGCTGCAAGTGTCATACGCACGTATGTATTTGAACCTTTTCAAATTCCAACAGGATCGATGGAGAAAACCATGTTGGTTGGAGACTTTTTGTTTGTAAACAAATTAGCATACGGTCCAAAAGTTCCGGTGACTCCCCTATCTTATCCATTGGTGCACAACATTGTTCCTTTCGTCAACATTAAATCCTATACGACTTTTGAAAAAGGAACATACACGAGACTTCCTGGTTACCGAAAAATCAACCGCAACGATGTCGTTGTATTTAATTATCCTTCTGGTGATACGGCGATTGTCGATCCACGCACACCGAACGGACTCATGGGACACGATTACCATGGAATTGTGAATGAAGAGGCACGTTACCTATTCGAATCCTCTGAAGAAATTCAATCCAAGGTGATTCAAATGAGGAACATGATGCAACAACAGAAAGTTTCCTCTGAAAAAATTGACAGTACCATCGGTTCACAGATGTACAGTCTATTCATTGAAACACATGAGCAATGGAAAAAGAAAGCACGCGCAAAATTGGCCGCTGGAGAATTCCCTGGTGGTCCTGAAAACCACGTTGGATTACCGGAGAAACATGGTGGACTTACCTTTAGACCAGTTGATAAAAGAGAAAACTACATTAAGCGTTGCGTTGGACTCCCAGGTGATGTGTTGCGTGTTGAGAATTCAGTATTGTACGTGAATGGAAAACCATCCAAAATAACACCCGGGCAATGCTTGAAATACACCATTGAAAAATCCAAAGTTCAATTTCCATCCGCAAGTGAAATGATGGCGCGATATGGATTAGAAAATGCTCCTGATGGAACACGCACTGATTTCGAATCCAGAGAGGCCGACGTGTATACATTAACTTTGACAAAAAGTGAAAAAGCACGCATTGAAAAAGACTTCCATATCAAACTTTCCACGTATTTAATGCCGGCATACCGTCATAAAAAAGGATACACGCCAACATCAATGGAGCGTATCGCAAACCTCAGTTACTTTCCGAAAGACTTTAATGTAAACAACACACCTACAGACTTCCAAGAGTTCAGGGTACCACGTAAAGGACAAAAAATCAAGTTGACAGCAGTAAATATACCTTGGTACCGACGAATTATTACAGCTTACGAAGGACATCAATTAAAAGAAACGAAAGCTGGAATTTTCATTGATGGAAAAAAAGTAACATCGTATACTTTTGGACTTAATTATTACTGGCTAATGGGAGACAATCGCTACAATTCCGCAGATTCACGCGTATGGGGATTTGTGCCGGAAGATCACATTGTTGGTAGAGCTTCGCTTGTCTGGTTCTCTAAAAGCGCTTACATGGGAATCCGTTGGAATCGAATCATGAAGATGATTGATTGATGTCTGTTTTTCCAACAGCCTATTTTCCGTCAATTGCTTACCTGCGTTCTTTCTTTCACGATAAAGAAGCGCGAATTGAAATGCACGAACATTTCCAAAAGCAGACCATTCGTACGCGTTGTGAAATCTTAACAGCAAATGGAATCCTTCGTCTTAGCATTCCCACCCTACATGAAAGTGGACGTAAAATTCCTATGAACGAAGTCAAAATCGACCATTCAGGAACATGGAAAAATGATCATTGGCGAGCAATTACCAGCGCATATGCACTCGCTCCGTATTATGATGATTATGCGTTTGAAATGAAAGAAATCATTTTTGCAAACGATGTGTTTTTATGGGAAAAGAATGCACGATGCTTGAGATTAATGGAAACTGTTTTGGACAAGCCACTTTCCATTCAATACACTGAGTCGTTCGAAGGAATTAGCGGTGATCAATCGAAAAACGCTTATTTAAAACATGATCAATGGGAACAGGAAGACTATCAGCAAGTTTTTTCTTACGACAAAGCATTTAGTCCTAATTTATCGATGGTTGACCTACTCTTCAATGAAGGTCCATTTTGTAGAAAGTGGATTTTACCTTCCGAAGATTAATCCGTGACCAGCTTTCGACTGGAACAACTTATTCCATTTCACTTGAATCACTGTTGGATTCATCATGTTTCCATCCGTAATCACTAAGTCTCCGTTCTTTTTAAACGTCATAGCAGATGGATTTGAAAACATCGTTTTATCAAGAGTAGTAAAGTTGACTATCTCGCCAAACTGATTAAAAACAACGAGTGAATGATCTACGCGAGATAGGACATAGATTTCGTTGGTTTTTGGATGAACAGCAATGGCGGATGGTGTGAAATTCATTGATTCCAAGGTGTCATCGGAAATGCTTAAATCCGAATGAGGCGCAATTAACTTATTTTGAATAGCAAACGCTTCAATATCCTCACCGGAAATAGAAAAGAGCGGTTGCGTATTTAGTTTTCGTTGATTTAAGTTGTAAGCGTATACAGAACTACTGCTATATCCCTCCGTTCGTTCTTCATTTGACGACATCAAAAATAAGCGGTGTGATTCCTGGTGAAAACAAACACTTGTCGCTTCAAACTGCTCATTTTCCAAATTTAAAGTTGTTAATGAAGCTTGATCGTAGGGAGCATGTAGAAAGTGAATGTGTTTTGCATCGTCCACCAACAATAGTGTAGAATCAACTGTTGAAACGTTGCAGATTTTCGAACCTAAGTCCCAAGATAAAAATGGAGAAACACTATTTGCATCCATGTCATACATGAAAAGCGAACCGTTTTTTTCATCTAATCCAATTAAATGAGTAGAATCTAATAAGGTTACATCTGAAAACGGTTGGACTCCCATTGGAAGTGTTTGCACAGAATTCGGGTGCTGCAAGTCGAAATACCCATCTTCTTTTTGAAAGTTCGTTGCTTTTTTGACGTAGTAATTTTCCACTCCAACTTTTTGCAAAGAACGCGCAGCAATGAAAGACATTGTTGCTAAAACAAACGAAAAGAAGTACTGTTTTTTGTTCATGGTTAGAACAAATTTAAGAGAAAAATCGCGTATTTTTATCATCCATTAAAAAATTGTTCATGAGCTATTGTGAATATTGTCGAAAACTACCACCAGGCAACATCCATCGTGAATATCACGACACGAAATATGGGGTGAAAATTTCCGATGATTTCGCACTTTTTGGACGCCTCATATTAGAAATAAATCAAGCTGGATTAAGCTGGGACATCATTCTCAAACGAGAGAGGGAATTTGAACGTGCCTTTGACTACTATAATTTTGAAAAGATTGCACTTTATTCCGAAGTGGATATCGAGCGACTCATGAACGACAAAGGAATTATACGTCATCGAAAAAAAATTGAAGCCGTGATATACAATGCACAACAAGTTGTTGCGTTAAGAAAAGAATTCGGGTCCTTTTTTGCATGGATTGACTCCTCGGAAACAAAAAATAACGAAGATTGGGTTAAACTCTTCAAAAAGAACTTTAAATTTGTTGGGACGGAAATTGTAAAAGAATTTTTATTCAGCATTGGGAAATTAGAAGGTGCTCACGAAAAAGATTGTCCGAAGTATCTTCCTTAAAAAAAACACTATGAAATCACTCATTCTTACAAGCTTTCTTTTTTTAGCTTCTTTATGTTCATTTTCACAGGTCAGCTTTGATGGTGGAACAGGTTTTTTAAAAGGATTTGGAGCGACAAAAGGCTTTACCAATTTACATTTGGGTGTGGAAATACCAAGAGCGACTGATCAATCCATTTATGGTCGTTTTAGTTATTATTTTCCGGTGAGTGAACCTACAAGCCTTTCAACATCTGTAACGGCGAACAACATGAATACGAATCCGTACAACCTCATTGTTAACTATAATCGATCGACGAATTATTCCATCTTTGAAGGAGGAACGCGTCGTTACATTGGGAATGATTACGATTATGGTTTTTCCGGATATTCAGGAACGAATTTCATGATCATTGTGAACAAGGTAAAAAATAACTATTCTAAATATGATGCCTCCGGTTCGATCGATTGGCAAAATAATTATTCCTTAAGTCCAAGTGAAGAACGTGAGGGAACCGTTTTAAGCATCGCCTTAGGGCTTCAGGCAGGAGTTAAATATACTTTTCCTGCAATTGGAACGATGTATGCAGATTTGAGTGGACAATACGTTCTGTTAGGTCAAGCAAGCAATCAAACAGCCATCAGCAGTGGTTTATTATCAAACCTCTTCTTTATCTTCAATGTTGGATTTAGAAAGGATTTATATTAATCCAAGATCTTGGAATTCTTTCACTAAATTGGTTGTGGATTGATTTCCGTTGATCACGAAATCTGCCATCTCATAAATTTCCGCTCGTTCGTTTAACAGTCGTGTTAATTCATTTAATGGTTGACTCGTTTGCAACAGGGGCCTATTCGCATAACTTTGGATTCGGCTATTTAATTCTTCGGGTGTCAATTTCAAATAAACCACTGTTCCGAGTTTTTTCATTTTCACCATCAGGTCGTTATAACAGGGGAATCCACCTCCAGTTGAGATCCATTTCGCTTTCGGAGTTAACGTGTAAAAACACTCCTCTTCCATTTTACGAAAAGCAGCCTCTCCTTTGGTATTAAAAATTTCTGAAATTGATTTTCCTGTCTGAACCTTAATGTACGCATCCGTATCGAAATATGGAAGTCCACTTTGCTTAGCCAAAGTCTTTGCAAGACTCGTTTTCCCAGCACCCATCATCCCCACTAAAAAAACCATACCCTTCAAAATCTTATTTTTACTTGAAAATCAGCCTATTGGTTTTTTTTCACAATTTAATTTCAAATTTACTGCAATAATGTTGTGATAACAAAAGAATAATCATATCTTTGCACCCGAATTAAATGATTCCGTAGCTCAGCTGGTAGAGCAATACACTTTTAATGTATGGGCCCTGGGTTCGAATCCCAGCGGGATCACAAACAAAAGTCCACTTCGAAAGAAGTGGGCTTTTTTTGTTTTAAACGTGTTTGAAATTCATTTCAAAAAGGGATCAAGACCAAAACCTGGGGACTAGGCATAAATTTGGGTTAATCTAAAAAGAAAAAAATCAACATTTCGAACTCCTCTAAATTGTGCTCTAAAAGCTTTTATTTTGGCATTGAATGAT